>NZ_QYUM01000001.1:0-65000 GCF_003590775.1 Sphingomonas cavernae
GTGGGCAGCAAACTCGCGAGGGTGAGCTAATCTCCAAAAGTTGTCTCAGTTCGGATTGTTCTCTGCAACTCGAGAGCATGAAGGCGGAATCGCTAGTAATCGCGGATCAGCATGCCGCGGTGAATACGTTCCCAGGCCTTGTACACACCGCCCGTCACACCATGGGAGTTGGATTCACCCGAAGGCGCTGCGCTAACCCGCAAGGGAGGCAGGCGACCACGGTGGGTTTAGCGACTGGGGTGAAGTCGTAACAAGGTAGCCGTAGGGGAACCTGCGGCTGGATCACCTCCTTTCTAAGGATATCGGCGGAAAGCGTCCTGAACTTGTTTCAGGAAAGAGCTTCCTCCTTTTCCAAAGAACATAGCCGCCGTCCTCATGTCCCTTCATCACTGGAAATCGCGCCGATCGAGACGATTGGCGCGAAAGCCTGAGCTGGCTCACGCCGCCCGCGGCCTTTATGGCCGGCTTTGGTGCGGTGGGTTTCATCAAAGCATCGCTTTGATGAGTTCCCGATTTGGGGGCCGGTAGCTCAGGTGGTTAGAGCGCACGCCTGATAAGCGTGAGGTCGTAGGTTCAACTCCTACTCGGCCCACCATCATCGCGCACAGCCGATCTGGGAGATCGGCGAGCACGATGATCCCGAAGCGGCTTGTCCGCGGAGGGGCCGTGCAGGGTTATGGGGCCTTAGCTCAGCTGGGAGAGCGGTTGCTTTGCAAGCATCAGGTCATCGGTTCGATCCCGATAGGCTCCACCATCCTTGCCCACAGTCGATCCGGGGGATCGACGAGGACAAGGATCGGCGCAGCGAAGCGAAGCCGCTGACGCGCACACCAAGATATTTCCAGAGATGAAGACATGAGTTTGCCGGCTTTTGCCGGCAATATGGGGAGATCTGCTCCCCAATATTTGACATTGTGAATGGGTTCTTAAAATCGATGCCGTGGCAGTATCGATCGCGCTTACGGGCGTGATTTATATTGTTACTAAATCATTTGGCTGAGATTTAATTATCTGCATTTACCGTGACGCGCATTCGATGGCGGCCTCTTTTGCAAGGAGAGGTTTTCCAGCGTTGTCATTGGTGGTGTGGACTCTCAAACGTGAGGTAAGAGCATTTGGTGGATGCCTTGGCATGCACAGGCGATGAAGGACGTGGCACGCTGCGATAAGCGTCGGTGAGGTGTGAGCAACCTTTGACCCGACGATTTCCGAATGGGGAAACCCATCCTTACCATTTAATCCTTGTCCCGGACTTGATCCGGGATCTGGGTTAAATGGGAAAGGATATTACCTTGGTGAATAAAATAGCCTTGGTAAAGCGAACCCGGAGAACTGAAACATCTCAGTACCCGGAGGAAAAGACATCAACCGAGATTCCGTTAGTAGTGGCGAGCGAACGCGGACCAGGCCAATGCCTGGTGTTTAATTAGCAGAAGCCTCTGGAAAGTGGCGCCATAGCGGGTGACAGCCCCGTATGCGAAAATAGGACATCAGGATTCGAGTAGGGCGGGGCACGTGAAACCCTGTCTGAACATGGGGGGACCACCCTCCAAGCCTAAATACTCGTGCATGACCGATAGCGAACTAGTACCGTGAGGGAAAGGTGAAAAGCACCCCGATGAGGGGAGTGAAACAGTACCTGAAACCGAATGCTTACAAGCAGTTGGAGCCTCTTTATGGGGTGACAGCGTACCTCTTGCATAATGGGTCTGTGACTTAGTGTATCAAGCAAGCTTAAGCCGATAGGTGTAGGCGCAGCGAAAGCGAGTCTTAATAGGGCGACAGAGTTTGATGCATTAGACCCGAAACCCGGCGATCTAGGCATGACCAGGTTGAAGGTGGGGTAACACCCACTGGAGGACCGAACCGTTTAATGTTGAAAAATTATCGGATGAGTTGTGTTTAGGGGTGAAAGGCCAATCAAGCCGGGAAATAGCTGGTTCTCCGCGAAATCTATTGAGGTAGAGCCTTGGATGAATACCGTTGGGGGTAGAGCACTGGATGGATGCGGGGGTCGCGAGATCTACCAACTCTAACCAAACTCCGAATACCAACGAGTACTGTCCAGGAGACAGACGGCGGGTGCTAAGGTCCGTCGTCAAAAGGGAAACAGCCCTGACCTACAGCTAAGGTCCCCAAGTCACGTCTAAGTGGGAAAGCATGTGGGATCTCCAAAACAACCAGGAGGTTGGCTTAGAAGCAGCCATCCTTTAAAGAAAGCGTAACAGCTCACTGGTCTAGATAAGAGATCCTGCGGCGAAGATGTAACGGGGCTCAAGACGTGCACCGAAGCTTAGGGTGTGGATTTATCCACGCGGTAGCGGAGCGTTCCGTAAGCCTGTGAAGCCGAAGGGTAACCGACGGTGGAGGTATCGGAAGTGCGAATGCAGACATGAGTAGCGATAAAGAGGGTGAGATGCCCTCTCGCCGAAAGACCAAGGGTTCCTGCTTAAAGCTAATCTGAGCAGGGTGAGCCGGCCCCTAAGACGAGCCCGAAGGGGGTAGTCGATGGGAACCACGTTAATATTCGTGGGCCTGGTGGTGTGTGACGGATCTCGTATGTTGTACGTCCTTAACGGATTGGACGTGCTTCGAAGAGGTTCCAGGAAATAGCCCCACCGTATAGACCGTACCCGAAACCGACACAGGTGGTCTGGTAGAGTATACCAAGGCGCTTGAGAGAAGTGTACTGAAGGAACTCGGCAAATTGCCTCCGTACCTTCGGAAGAAGGAGGCCCCACATCAAGGCAACTTTTTGTGGGGGGCACAGGCCAGGGGGTAGCGACTGTTTAGCAAAAACACAGGGCTCTGCTAAGTCGGCTTCAAGACGACGTATAGGGCCTGACGCCTGCCCGGTGCCTGAAGGTTAAGTGGAGGGGTGCAAGCTCCGAAATGAAGCCCAGGTAAACGGCGGCCGTAACTATAACGGTCCTAAGGTAGCGAAATTCCTTGTCGGGTAAGTTCCGACCTGCACGAATGGCGTAACGACTTCCCCACTGTCTCCAGTACATGCTCAGCGAAATTGAATTCTCCGTGAAGATGCGGAGTACCCGCGGTTAGACGGAAAGACCCCGTGCACCTTTACTGCAGCTTCAGAGTGGCATTAGGAAAGAATTGTGTAGCATAGGTGGGAGGCTTTGAAGCCGGGGCGCCAGCCCTGGTGGAGCCATAGGTGAAATACCACCCTGTTGTTTTCTGATGTCTAACCCAGCACCGTTATCCGGTGCGGGGACCCTCTGTGGCGGGTAGTTTGACTGGGGCGGTCGCCTCCTAAAGAGTAACGGAGGCGCGCGATGGTTGGCTCAGGACGGTTGGAAACCGTCTGTTAGAGTGCAATGGCATAAGCCAGCCTGACTGCGAGACTGACGAGTCGAGCAGAGACGAAAGTCGGTCATAGTGATCCGGTGGTCCCTCGTGGAAGGGCCATCGCTCAACGGATAAAAGGTACGCCGGGGATAACAGGCTGATAACCCCCAAGAGCTCATATCGACGGGGTTGTTTGGCACCTCGATGTCGGCTCATCACATCCTGGGGCTGGAGCAGGTCCCAAGGGTTTGGCTGTTCGCCAATTAAAGTGGTACGTGAGCTGGGTTCAGAACGTCGCGAGACAGTTTGGTCCCTATCTGCCGTGGGCGTCGAAATTTGAGAGGAGTTGACCCTAGTACGAGAGGACCGGGTTGAACATACCTCTGGTGGACCTGTCATCGTGCCAACGGTGCAGCAGGGTAGCTATGTATGGACGGGATAACCGCTGAAAGCATCTAAGCGGGAAGCCTCCCTCAAGATAAGATTTCATAGAGCCGTCGGAGACCACGACGTTGATAGACTGGATGTGGAAGCGCAGTAATGCGTGGAGCTAACCAGTACTAATTGCTCTATTCACGCTTGATAGTCCCACCATCAATGACAACTCTGGTTGCCGTTGCGGTTGGATAATTAAAGCAGCCCAATAATTTGGTCTCGAACACTTCAATGTGCACGGTATCGATTTTTAAGAACAAACCTCCGCTCATGCGCCGGCTCCATAGCTTGGTGACCATAGCGTCTGTGACCCACCCGATCCCATCCCGAACTCGGCCGTGAAACCAGACTGCGCCGATGGTACTATTGCTTAAGCACTGGAAGAGTAGGTCGTCGCCAGGCTTTGAAGCCGGCGCATAAGCGGAAATGTCCTTACACAAGAACCCATTCACTTTGTTTGTTGTTTCGTCGCATCCGCGACGAGATACGCGCCAATAAGGCGCGGCGGCCGGTCGGCCTTGCGGAAGCTAACGCTTCCGTCTCCCTTCCGGCCCACATTGGTGACGCGGGATGGAGCAGCCCGGTAGCTCGTCAGGCTCATAACCTGAAGGTCGCAGGTTCAAATCCTGCTCCCGCAACCAACACAACACCCAGCCCCTCGGCAACACGCCAAGGGGCTTTTTTATTGCCTCAAACACTGCGGTCGGGGGGTGATTATCGACCGCGGTCTGGTGATTCAGCCGACGCGCCCGGCATCGTCCGGCCCTGAAGATTGCGCCTCTTCCCGGCGACGAAGTCAGGCAAGGCGGCAACAGCGTTGCCGCCTTGCTCAAGGTCAGGGTGGGCGCCGCAGTTTGTTGCCGACGGGCACTCCCGATCCACTATCGCCGCTACGCCTTGGCGCAGCGAGGACAGTGCGGGCATCCAATCTTCAGGCGGAGCCGGTGGCGCCGAACTGCAACGTGTCCATCACCTTCTCGAGATTGAAGCTGCCTGCCTTCTGAGCCGGCGGGAAGTCCTTCAGCGTCCCGAGATACTCGCCGATAATGTCCTGGCAGGGGACCAGGATGAACGCCCGGTCGATATACCAGTCCCAATAGCTGTTCGAGGTGATGTCGGCGAACTCGTACGGGTCGGTCCGCAGGTTGAAGAGCTTGGGGATGCGACCGGTGACGAAGGGGCGGCCCCAGATCTCCAGCGTGCCCTGGCACTTCTGCTCCATGAACACCACCTTCCAGTTGTCCATGCGCAGGGCTGCGACTTCGCCCTCGTCGGTGAAGTAGATGAAGCCCTTGCGCGGGCTCTTCTCGCCCTTGGTCAGGTGGCCGACCAGGCTGAAGCCGTCGAGGTGGGACTTGAATTTCTTGCCGTTGAGCGTGGCGCCCTTCAGCAAGTCCTCCTTGATGCTTCCCGCGCCGGCCATTTCGGCGAAGGTCGGCAGCCAGTCGAGGTGCGATACGATGTCGGTCGAGATCGAGCCCGC
Organism: Sphingomonas cavernae; assembly: GCF_003590775.1. Taxonomy (GTDB): domain Bacteria; phylum Pseudomonadota; class Alphaproteobacteria; order Sphingomonadales; family Sphingomonadaceae; genus Sphingobium_A; species Sphingobium_A cavernae. The sequence goes on from NZ_QYUM01000001.1 coordinate 5,225, forward strand.
CGGAATTTTGCCCGGCCAGCGGACCAGCGCGGGCACGCGATAGGCGCCTTCCCAGCTTGTGTTCTTTTCCGAGCGGAACGGGGTGGTGCCCGCATCCGGCCAAGAGTTGCAGTGCGGGCCGTTGTCGGTCGAGTACATGACGAAGGTGTCGTCGGCGATGCCGAGCTCGTCGACGAGGTCGAGCAGCACGCCGATCGCCTTGTCGTGATCGATCATGACGTCGTGATACTCGCTCTGCCAGCGCCCGGCTTGGCCTCTGCTCTCCGGCTTCACATGGGTCCGGAAGTGCATGTGCGTGGTATTGAACCAGACGAAGAACGGAACGCCTGCCTTCACCTGGTCGCGGATGAACGCGACAGCCCTTTCAGTCACCTCGTCGTCGATCGTCTCCATCCGCTTCTTGGTCAGCGGGCCGGTGTCCTCGATCGATTGGCCTCCCTTGCCGTCCGACTTGCAGTGAAGCACGCCGCGCGGGCCGAAGCGCTTCTTGAAGTTGGGGAATTCCTTTGGGTCGGGATAGTCAGGGTTCTCCGGCTCCTCCTCGGCATTGAGGTGGTAGAGATTGCCGAAGAATTCGTCGAAGCCATGCATCGTCGGCAGTTGCTCGTCACGGTCGCCGAGATGGTTCTTGCCGAACTGTCCTGTCGCATAGCCCTGCGCCTTGAGCACGGTGGCGATTGTCGGGATCGAATCCTTCATGCCTTCTTTGGCGCCCGGCATGCCGACCTTGGTGAGGCCCGTACGAAGCCCGCCCTGGCCAGTGATGAAACTGGCGCGGCCGGCAGTGCAGCTCTGCTCGGCATAATAGTCGGTGAACAGCATGCCTTCCTGGGCAACGCGATCGATGTTGGGCGTCGTGTAGCCCATCATTCCTTTGGTGAAGATGCTGAGGTTCGACTGACCGATGTCGTCTCCCCACATGACGAGAATATTGGGCTTTGCCTTTGCCATCGAATCTCTCCTCGCTTGACCACATGGAGCTTTGATTTTGGCGTGTGGCGCATGGACGCAGTATCGGGATTTACCCTGACATTGTTCGGGAACTTGCTCAGGTGATGCCTTTCCGGGTTAGGGCGGTGGGCGCATCCGACGCCCCGTCGGAGCGATGACCATGGCCTGCGCTTTCTTGGCTTGGATGCATGGCAATCGCTGCGAACGATGCTGGACCAATGGCAGTGTGCTGGCCATCGCCACGCATAGCTGCCGTTCCGGACACGGCCATTTGGAGCCACTCCGGTCGAGTTGAATGAGCGTTTGCTCTTGGGCGTGAATTTTGAGGGATGTAGGTGTGGGATTCAGGCGGTTCCTGCCTTTGGCGCGCCAACCACGTCCCGAAAGCGCTCAAGACCGCTTTCCGCATTTTCGGCCGCCAACTGCCGTCCGAATGACCGAGAAGTGTTTTTCAGGCGACACGCCGGAAATTCATATCGCATTCGAATCAAATAGCGCCCGAACTCAATGCTCTAGGGGTTTTTCCCGATAGGCTTGCTATCCGATCGACCATAAGATGATCCCTTACCAGGTGAGCAAGTCCTGCAAGAGGGGACGTCATCATGCTGAGGCGCCATTTATACGCGCTGCTGAGGGGAACGGCACTCTCTACGGGCGAAGCTCGAGCTGCGGGGTGGCAGGTCTGGCGGCGACTGGGCGGACATTGCCGGGCCCCCGACCTGTTATGCGGTGCCATCGTCGCTCTGGGCCTGGCCGCCGGGCCCGTCGCTGCCCAGACCGTCCCCGCAGGGCTTCCGACGGGCGGGGTTTTCGTCGCTGGCGCGGGCCAGATCAGCCAGCCTTCCCCCACCGCGCTCAGCATCACCCAGTCCTCGCAACGCGGCGTGATTGACTGGGGCGCATTTTCTATCGCCACCCAGCACCAGGTTCATATCGACAATGCAAGTGGCGCGACGCTCAATCGCGTGCTTGGCGGGCAGATCTCGCAGATCGACGGCAAGCTTTCGGCGACGGGTTCGGTCTATCTGATGAACCCGCATGGCGTCATCGTTGGGCCGGGCGGTCGCGTGCTGACGGGTGGCAGCTTCGTCGCCTCGACGCGGCAGATCGATCCGGGCGCCTTCATGGCGGGCGGGCCGCTCGCAATTTCGGGCACGTCTGCGGGCGCGATCGTCAACCAGGGTTCGATCGTCTCGCAGTCGGGCAGCGTCGTGATGATCGCGCGTGCGGTCACCAATTCCGGGACTATCCAGGCATCGAAGGGCCGCGTCTCGCTGGCGGCCGCGAATGACGTGCTGCTGGCGACGACCGATGGCAAGGCCGAGAATATCTTCGTATCCTTCGCCAATGGCGGCGACGGTGACGTCACCCAGACCGGCCGCATCGAGGCTGCTGCGGCGGCGCTCAAGACCGCGGGCGGCAATATCTTCGCGCTTGCGGGCAATCGCGACGGCCTTGTCCAGGCGACGGGCACCGAGACGATCAACGGCGAACTCTGGCTCGCCGCACCCAAGGGCAAGGTCGAGGTTTCGGGCACGCTCGCCGCGACCAATGTCGACGGCAGCGGCGGCACGATCGGCGTCAACGGCAAGGATGTGCGTCTCGCCTCGTCGGCTTATGTGACCGCCGCGGGCAGCAAAGGCGGTGAGGTGCTGGTCGGCGCATCGCATTTCGGGACGGGCTCGGAACTCGCCGAAAGCCTGACGATCGAGTCGAGCACGACGCTGCTCGCGGGCGGGGCGCTCGGCGGCGGGCGGATCGAGACATCGGGCAAGGCGGTAGATATCGGAACCGCGCGGATCGATGCTGGGAAGGGCGGACTGTGGCTGCTCGATCCCAGCGACATCACCATCGACACCGCGCTGGCCGCGACGATCACCGCGTCGCTCGATGGCGGCACCGACGTCACGCAGGAAACCGCCAGTGGCAGCGGCGGTGCGGGCGACATCACCGTTGCGGCGCCGGTGATATGGACGGGGAGTGGCGACCTCACCCTCGACGCCTTTCGCAACCTTGCGGTGAACCAGCAGATTTCGGGTGGCGGCTCGGTGACCTTGCGTGCAGCGGGAAGCACGACGCTTGCCGCCAGCGTGGCAAGCACGGGCAACGTGCTGGTCGAGACGGGAAGCTTCATCAACCAGGCCGGCGCCGCGGCACTGACGGCGGGCGGGCAGTGGCTCGTCTATTCGGGCGATCCCGCGAACGACACCACGGGCGGATTGACCCCCGGCTTCTATCAATATGCGGCGCCGTTCGGCACCGCCCCCGCGGCGGCGGGCAATGGCCTGCTCTACAGTATCGCGCCCAGCGTGGCGATCAGCCTCGGCGCCGTCACCAAGAGCTATGACGGCACGACGACGGCATTTCTCGACGACACGAACACGACCGTCACCGGCCTAATCAACAATGACGACTGGACGCTCGATGGCGTGTACGCCAGCAAGGATTCGGCCACTGGCATTGCGGTGACCGCCAACAATTTTCAGGCGACGCACGACGGCATTCCGGTGTTCGGCTACGCGTCCAACGCGCCGGTCACCGCCAGTACAGGCACGATCAATCCGGCCGTCCTCACGGCGAGCATCATCGGCAATCCGACCAAGACCTACAATGCGTCGGCGGCGGTTGCGCTGACATCGGCCAACTTTGCACTTGCCGGCGTTGCTGCCGGCGAGACGATCACGGTCAGCGCGGCGGCCACCGCCGCCTATGACGCCGCCAATGCGGGAAACCGCACGGTCAACGCGACCTTCTCCACCCCCAATTTCAGCGCGGGCAGCGGGACCAGCCTCACCAACTATGTGCTGCCGACGGTTGCTACTGGACCCGGCCTGATCAATCCCGCGCAGCTTCTGATCAGCGGACTGACGGCGAACGACAAGGTCTATGACGGGACGACTGCCGCGGTGCTCAATACCGGCGCTGCATCGCTGTTCGGAATCGTCGGAAGCGATGTCGTGTCTCTCGACGCGGGAGGTGCGACAGGGATTTTCGCGACAAAGAATGTCGGGAACGCGATAGCGGTTACGGGAACCGGATTCACGCTGAGTGGGGCTGCCGCGGCCAACTACGTCGTTTCCCAACCGACGGGGCTTGCGGCCAACATCACGCCGGCGGCGCTCTTGGTGTCGGGGCTGACGGCAAATGACAAGATCTATGACGGAACGCGCTTTGCCACCGTCAATACCGGCGGTCTTATCGTCAGCGGGCTCATCCCGGGTGATGACGTCGTGCCTGTTGCCGGAACCGGCGCACAGATCGAATTTGCGAGCAAGGACGTCGCACAGGATATCCCGGTCACGATCAGCGGCGTGACGCTGAGCGGCGTCGACGCCGGCAACTATAATTTCAGCTTCGCAGCGGGGCTGGCGGCGGACATCACGCCGCGCCCGCTCACTCTCGCGGCCAATGGCCTGCCCACCAAGATCTACGATGGGACGACCAATGCCTTCGTGGACCAGTCCCAGGTCGCGCTTGGCAATTTCGCGCCCGGGGAAACGATTTCGCTGACCCAGGCTTCCGGGCTCAATTACGCCTCGAAGAATGTCGGTGTCTGGGACATCGCGATTTCGCTCTCACCGTCCGACTTCCAGGCAGCACCGGGAACGTTGCTTTCCAACTATCTCCTGCCGACGCTGGGAACGATCCAGGGCGAGATCACGGCCGCACCGTTGACGATCATCATCATCAACAATCCCACCAAGGGCTATGACGGCAATGCCAATGCCTCGCTTGGGCCGTCCAATTTCGAGGTCGACGGCTTCGTGGTCGGAGAAGGCGCAACCGTCACACAGACATCGGGGCAATACGCTTCGTCCGATGCGGGGGTCTGGACCGTCACCGCGTCACTCGACGCGAGCAATTTCAATCCCGATCCCGGCACCCTGATGTCCAACTACATCGTCCCGTCGCCGGTGACCGGGCCGGGCACGATCACGCGCATCCCGCTGGGCCCGGGCGTCGTCATCGTCGACATCACCGGCAATCCCACCAAGGTCTATGACGGGACGATCGTCGCAACGCTCTCACCCTCGGACTACACGCTCAGCGGATTCATCCCCGGCGAAGGCGCCATCGTCACGGAAACGGTCGGGGAGTATGCCGATCCCAATGCCGGGCAGAAGCCCGTATTCGTGCAGCTCGACCCGACCGATTTCCTGCCCTTCCCGAACACCAACCTCAACAATTACACGCTGCCCACAGAAGCCACCGGTGTCGGCACGATCCTCAAAGCGCTTCTGACCGCGTCGATCATCGGCAACCCGACTCGCGTCTATGACGGGGCGACGCGCATCGGCCTCAATCCCTCGAGCTTCCTGATCTCCGGCCTGATCGGCAGCGAGAGCATCAGTGTCACGCCCGGCAATATCGGCGACTATGACACGGCCGACGCCGGCAGCCGCATAGTGTCCGCATTCTTCCCGTCGCAGGCCAGCTTCATCGCGGGGCCGGGGACCTTGCTCGCGAACTATGTGCTGCCGCTCGATGCGTCGGGGCCGGGCACGATCACCCCCGCACCCCTCAACATTCTGAACGTCAGCGCGCAGAACAAGGTCTATGACCAGACGACCGTTGCGCAACTCGCGGGTGCGGTGACGCTTTTCGGGGTTATCGCGGGCGATGACGTGACGCTTGATCCTTCTGCGTCCACTGGAACCTTCGCCACGCCCAACGTCGGCACCGGCATCGCGGTCACCGTTGCCGGCTACACGATTGCCGGTGCGGATATCGGCAACTACCAGCTCTTCCAGCCCGGCGGGCTTGCGGCGAACATCACGCCGCGGGGCCTAACCATCGCCAACGTCACTGCGCTGGACAAGATCTATGACGGCACGACAGCCGCCACGCTGGATGGATCGGCGTCGCTGATCGGGGTGCTGAGTGGCGATACGGTGTTGCTGAACGCATCGGGCTCGACGGCTTCGTTCCTGCAGTCGAATGTCGGCACCGATCTGCGTGTCAATATCGGTGGCTATTCGATCGCCGGTCCGCAGGCAGGCAATTATTCGCTGAGCCAGCCTTCGGGGCTGACCGCGGACATCAACCCCCGGCCGCTCTCGGGCGCGATCCTCGGCAACCCGACCAAGACATATGACGGCACGACCCAGGTCTCGCTGGGCGCCTCCAATTATTCGCTGACCGGATTCATCACCGGAGAAGGCGGGGCGATCACACAGTCGGCCGGCGCTGCCTATGACAGCCCGAATGCCGGCGCACGCACGGTCAATGCCACGATCGTCGTGTCGGATATCGTGCCCAATGCGGGAACGCTGCTTTCCAACTACCTGCTGCCGACGGTCATTTCGGGTCCCGGAACGATCAACCCGGCGCAGCTCATCGCCTCGATCATCAACAACCCGACCAAGGTCTATGACGCGACCACTGCCGCCATTCTGACCAGCAGCAATTTCAGCGTGCAGGGTTTCGTTGCGGGCGAAGGCGCGACCGTCACGCAGACCGCGGGTATCTATGACAGCAAAAATGCCGGAAGCCGCGTGGTGACGGCGTCGCTCGCCGCGGGCGACTATGCCCCGACGGGCGGGACCATTCTCACCAACTACGTCCTGCCAGTCAGCGCAAGCGGCGCAGGGACAATCACGCAGGCGCAGGTGCAGGTGATCGACGTGCTCGCGCTCGACAAGATCTATGACGGCACCATCGCCGCGTCGCTGGACAGCAGCAATGCCGACCTGACCGGTGTGTTCGCGGGCGACACCGTGAATGTCGTTTCCACCGGCGCCACCGGCACGTTCGACAACAAGAATGTCGGCACCAACAAGCCGGTCACAGCGACGGGCTACGCCATCGCGGGCACCGACGCCGCCAACTACCTCGTGCTGCAACCTGTCGGACTCTTCGCCGACATTACGCAGGCGACGATCGCACTCGCCTCTGTCACCAAGGTTTATGACGCAACGACGACCGCCCCCACGGCCAACAGCGCCTATACGCTCGCGGGCGCGTTCGGCAGCGACGATGTTTCGGTGAACGCCAGTGGCATTACCGGTGACTATAACGACAAGAATGTCGGCACCGGCAAGCCGGTCACTTTGGCGGGCGTGGCGCTGACCGGCGCGGATGCGCCCAACTATATCATCAGCCCGACGACGACCAGCGAGCCTATAGGGATCATCACCCCGGCGACACTCAACGTGATCGGCGCGATCGCGCTCGACAAGACCTACGACCAAAACACGATCGCCCAGCTCGACAACACCAGCACCGCGCTCAGTGGCGTGTTTGCCGGGGACGTGGTCAATCTGTCGATGGCAGCCACGGGCAATTTCGACAATCCCAATGCCGGTACGAACAAGCCGGTCACCACGACCGCCTACGGTATTTCGGGGACCGATGCGCCAAACTACACACTGGTCCAGCCGCAAGGATTGACCGCGGATATCAATCCGCTCGAGATTTTCCTCGCCTCGGTCACCAAGGTCTATGACGGCACGATCGCATTGCCGACCGCATCGAGCGGCTATGGCTTCACGGGCGTGCTCAGCGGCGACACGGTCGAAGCGCAGACCTCGGGTGTCACAGGCCAGTATAATGACAGCAAGGACGTCGGCACCGCCAAGCCCGTAACGGTCAACGGGCTGACACTCACGGGCACGAGCGGCGGCAACTATTTCATCAGTTCCAGCATCACCGACACCATCGGTACGATCACGCAGGCGACGCTCACCGCTGCGATCATCGGCAACCCCACCAAGACCTATGACGGCAATGCCAACGCGATACTGACGCCGGCCAATTTCCAGTTCACCGGCTTCGTGCTCAGCGAAGGGGCCAGCGTCACCCAGACTGCAGGTGCCTATAATTCGCAGAATGTCGATGCGACCACGGTCACCGCTTCGCTCGCCGGATTCATCACGCCCGACGCGGGCACCGACCTCAACAACTATATCGTGCCCGTCAGTGCGAGTGGTGCCGGGACCATCGATGCGAGGCTGCTGACGATCTCTGGGGTCATCGCCAACAACAAAGTGTATGACGGGAGCACCGCAGCCACGCTGAACAGCGTCGGCGCGATACTGAACAATGTCGTGTCGGGAGACACGGTCGCGCTCAACAGCGCCGCTGCGACGGGCGTGTTCGCCTCGCCCAATGTCGGTACGGCGATCCCGGTTACCGCGTCGGGCTACACGCTCGATAATAATCCGTTCGGCAACTACGTCCTGCAGCAGCCGCAGGGCCTCGCCGCTGATATCACGCAGGCGCTGCTGCAACTGATCCGCGTGACCAAGGTGTACGATGGCGGCTTCGCGCTGCCGACGGTCAACGCCGCCTATACGTTGGGCGGCGTCGTTGCGGGCGATGACGTGTCCGTCAATGCCGCCGCCATCACCGGCGGCGGTTACGCCACCAAGGACGTCGCGACGGGCATTGCCGTCGATGTCACGGGCCTGTCGCTGACGGGCACGGCGGCGGGCAACTATTCGATCGTCAACGTCATTGACGACGCATTGATCGGCGAGATTACGCCCGCGACGCTGACTGCCACGATCATCAACAACCCGACCAAGACCTATGACGGCAGCAATGCCGCGACGCTGACAAGCGCCAACTATCAGCTCACCGGCTTTGTCCTCAGCGAAGGCGCGACCGTCACGCAGACAGCCGGCCTGTACGATTCCGCCAATGCGGGTGGGCGCATAGTAACCGCCACACTGGCGAGTGGGGATTTCACCGCCGATGCAGGGACGCTGCTTTCCAACTATATCCTGCCGACGGACGCTACAGGCGCGGGCACGATCGATCCCAAGGCGCTTCTCGCCGCGATCATCGGCAATCCGACAAAAACCTATGACGGCAACGCGACCGCCACGCTGATCCCTGCGAACTATAATCTCGTCGGGCTGGTCGGATCGGAGTCGATGACGATCAATCAGACCGTCGGCGCCTATGCCTCGCCCAATGCCGGCCCGCATCTGGTGACGGCAGCACTGGCGGGCACCGATTTCACCGCCGGCGCCGGCACGCTGCTCGCCAACTATGTGCTGCCGACGAGCGCCGAAGGACTGGGCACCATCAATCGCGCCGACCTGGTCGCCGCCATCATCGGCAATCCGACCAAGATCTTTGACGGCAACGCCGTCGCGACGCTCGGCGCGGCCAACTATCAGCTCACGGGCTTCGTGGCTGGCGAAGGCGCAACCGTCACCCAAACTCTGGGCACCTACGACAGCGCCAATGCCGGCGCACGCACCGTGACGGCTGCGCTCGGTGCAACCGATTTCAGCGCGAACACGGGAACGCTGCTCGACAATTACAATCTGCCGACGAGCGCCACAGGCCCCGGCCAGATCGATCCCAGGGCGCTGCTTGCGCTGATCATTGGGAATCCGACCAAGCCCTATGACGGAACGGTTGCCGCGACGCTCGGGCCGGCCAATTATCAACTGACCGGATTTGTCGGGGCCGATAGCGCGATCGTTACCGAGACCGTCGGCGCATATGATTCGGCGAACGCCGGCATTCGGACGGTCACCGCACAGCTCGACAGCGGCGACTTCACAGCAGGCGGCAGCACGCTGCTTTCAAACTATGTGCTCCCAACACAAGCAACCGGCCCTGGTCAGATCGACCGACTAGCGCTCAGCGCCGCGATCATCGGCAACCCGACCAAGACCTATGACGGCACGCTCGCCGCCACGCTGACGGCAGCCAACTATGATTTGACGGGATTCATCGCGGGTGAGGGGGCGACGGTGAACCAGACCGCCGGACTCTATGACGGGCCCAATGCGGGCGCGCATATCGTCACAGCGACGCTTGGCGCTGCCAATTTCAGTCCCAACAGTGGCACGCTCCTCGACAATTACATATTGCCGCTCACCGCCAGCGGCGCCGGACAGATCGATCCACGGGTGCTGAGGGCCTCTATCATCGGCCTGCCAACCAAAACCTATGACGGCACCACGGCGGCGTTGCTGACGCCCGGCAATTTTGCACTGGCGGGCTTTGTCAGTGGCGAAGGTGCGGCTGTCACTGAGACCGTAGGCGTGTATGGCACCGCGGACGCCGGAATAAAGCTGATCACGTCGTCGCTCGATTCGGGCGATTTTGTCGCGAACAGCGGCACGCTGCTGTCGAACTACATATTGCCGACAAGCGCCATCGGCTCCGGCATCATCTCCAAGGCGCAGCTTGCGGCTCTCATCATAGGCAACCCGACCAAGATCTATGATCAGACGACCGCAGCAACGCTGACCTCGGCCAACTACGCATTGACGGGTTTCGTTGCCGGCCAGGGCGCGACGATCACCGAGACGGCAGGCGAATATGGTTCGCCCAATGCCGGTGCGCGGCTCGTGACCGCCATGCTCGGGAGCGCCGATTTCGTCGCGAACGGCGGCACCGACCTGCGGAACTACGCGCTGCCGCTGACCGCAACCGGGCCCGGCACGATCGATCCGAAGGAGATCACGCTGATCCTTCTCGCCGATCCGACCAAGGTCTATGATGGCACGCTGAGCGCTGTCGTGCCATCGATCCAATTCCGGGCGGTGGGCTTCCTGGGCAGCGACGGCCTCTCCGTCGAAAGTACGGCGACTGGAACCTACGCCGACAAGAATGTCGGGCTTCACGCAGTGCTGATCGACGCATCAACCGCCAAGTTTATTGCGCTCCCGGGCACGGATCTCGCCAATTATGCGCTGAGGTCGCAGGCCGTCGGCATCGGCCGGATCACGCCAGCGCCGCTCACCGCGACGCTCGTGGATGTCGTCAAGACCTATGACGGCACGACCTCTGCTGTGCTGACGCCGCCCAATTTCATGCTGAACGGCTTCGTCGCGGGTGAAGGCGCGAGCGTTACTGAAACGGTCGGCATCTTCGCCACCCCGGATGCCGGGCTCCGCGCTATCAGCGCCACGCTCGACAGCGGAGATTTCGTCGCGAACAGCGGCACGCTGCTTTCAAATTACAACCTCCCGACCGCCGCCACGGGAACCGGCCTGATCAATCCGGCGCAACTCGGCGCCGTTATCGTCGGCAATCCGACCAAGACCTATGATGGCACGCTCGCTGCCCTGCTCGGCTCGGCCAACTATCAGCTCACTGGCTTTATCACCGGCCAGGGCGCGACAGTGACAGAGACGGCGGGAAGCTATGACAGCATCAACGCCGGCGCGCGCATGGTGACGGCAACGCTCGAAACCGCCGACTTCACCGCGGATGCCGGCACGCTGCTCTCAAACTATGTGCTCCCGACGACAGCTTCGGGCCCGGGCCAGATCGATCCCGCGCGGCTGATCGCGACATTGACGGGCGTCACCAAGATCTATGACGGCACGACCGCCGCAATACTGAACCCGTCCAATTTCACGCTTGGCGGACTCGTCGGCTCCGACAGCATGACCGTCACCGAGACCGCGGGCCTGTTCGCATCGTCAGACGCAGGAACGCGCGCTGTGACCGCTATGCTTGACCCGACGGACTTCGCCGCGAATGGGAGCACGCTGCTGTCCAACTATGTCCTGCCGACCGACGCGGCGGGACTTGGGCGGATCGACACGAGGCAGTTGCTCGCCGCGATCATCGGCAACCCGACAAAGGGCTATGATGCGACGACCGCCGCGACGCTTGCCTCGGCCAACTATGCGCTGACGGGCTTCGTTGCGGGACAGGGGGCGACCGTGACCGAGACGGTGGGGGTCTATGACAGCGCCAACGCCGGCGCGCGCACCGTGACCGCGACGCTGGACGGCACGGACCTCGTGGCGAACTCGGGGACGTTGCTCTCCAACTATGTCCTGCCTATGACCGCCACCGGACCGGGGCAGATCGATCCAAGAGCCCTTGCCGCCGCGATCATCAACAACCCGACCAGGATCTATAACGGTACGACCGCGGCAACCCTGGCGCCCTCCAACTTTGCGCTCACCGGGTTCCTCGGGAGCGACGGCGCCACGGTTACGCAGACGGTCGGCAGCTACGACGACAAGAACGCCGGCTCACGCATCGTGACCGCGACGCTTGGCAGCGGCAATTTCACGGCCAATGGCAGCACCTTGCTCTCCAACTATATCCTCCCGACCAGCGCGAGCGGGCCGGGCCAGATCGACCGCGCGACGATCACCGCTGCGATCATCGGCAACCCCACTAAGACCTATGACGGCAATACCGATGCGATCCTGACGTCCGACAATTTCGCGCTTTCGGGCTTTGCTCCTGGCGAAGGCGCGCTCGTCACCGAAACCTTCGGCACCTATGATGCTCGTGAGCCAGGCGACCGGACGGTTACGGTCGCGCTCGAGCCCGACGACTTCACGGCAAACACGGGCACGCTGTTTTCCAACTACATCCTGCCGACCACTGCCTCGGGGCCCGGCACGATCATCCCCGATCGAGATATCTGCGTCCGCGTGCCGACAAGTGACTGCTTCCCCGACTTCCCAGATCTGTTCCTGCGCTTCGGCCGGACCGTCGGTAATCCCCATTTCTACATACCCTATCCCGTGGTGGATCCGATCTATCTTGGCCGGACCAACGCCTTTAGCGGTTTGCCGAGCATCGTCGCGGCGCGCAGCACGACACCGTCCGACACGAGTGTCGTCGTTCAGAGCGGTGCACCTACGATCAATTCGACCGAACAGGTCCTGATACAGGGAAGGCGCGCGAAAAACTGGCAGGTGCAATCGACGCTTCCGCTGACCGTCAACTTCCTTGAGGGCCCACAGTGAAGCGCGCGCACCCGATGCCGCGCAGCATGCGCTGCGCCGTGCTCATTATGCTCGGTGTGCTGCTCCCCGTCGCCGCCAATGCCCAGGATTTCGAGCGCGTCCAGCCCAAGTTGCCGCCGCAACCCGCTACTCCCCCGGTCGAGGTTCCGCCGGAAGCGGCTCCCGTCGAGGGAGATACGCGAGTGCTTGTTCCCGAGTTGAGGGGCCTTGTCTTCGTGGACGGTATGGGCAGGCTTCAGGCGGGCGGCGTCGCGCCGGAGACAGTTTCAGACGGCATTGGGGTGCGTGAGGCGCCGCTCCTTTCGGATCCCGACTTTGCGGCAAAGCTTCGCCCCTATATCGGCCCCCCCCTGACCCAGGCTGACCTCGATGCGATCGGGCATCTGGTCCGCGAAACCTATCGCGCGAAGGAGCATCCTTTCGTCCACGTCTCGGTGCCGCCGCAGAATGTGGAGAATGGCATCGTCCAGGTCGTCATCACCGAATATCGCGTCGGTGAGGTCACGGTCACCGGGAACCGGCATTTCTCTACCGAGCTGATCCGGGACTTCGGCGACCTGAAGAGCGGCGAGGTGCTGACGACACCGCGGCTTCGCGAAGCGCTCGAGGACTATAACCAGAACCCCTTCCTCACCGTCAGCGCGATCGCCAAGCCTGGACGCGAGACGGGACTGACGGATATCGAGCTTCAGGCGCAGGACCGCGCTCCCTGGCGTGTCTATGCAGGCTATGACAATCAGGGTGTGCCGACGCTTGATCGTGACGAATGGTATGTCGGCTTCAACTGGGGCAACGTCGCTGGCACGGGCCAGATCCTTTCCTACCAGTTCACGCGCGCCTTCAATGGTCGCTATGAATCGCATTCTGCGAGCTATGTGGTCCCGATCGACGCCTACAACCGCGTGCTCTTCTTCGGAGCCTACGCGACGCAGACGCCCCGACTTGCCCCGATCTTCAGGAGCAGGGGCCATTCGGGGCAGGTCAGCATGCGCTGGTCATCCGATCTGCCTCTCTGGGGCGGGTTGAAGCAGCGCCTGCAGGCCGGCTTCGATTTCAAGCGGACCGACAGCAATCTCGAGTTCGCGAGATTCCGCATTCTCGACAATGCGGTGGGGATATTCCAGTTTCCCGTCATCTACACCGCGAGCCTCCCCGATAGCCACGGCGAGACCGTGGCAGAGAACCTGCTCGTGATCTCGCCCGGGAATATCACCCACAACAACAACGACGCGGCGTTCCGGCTGCTCGTTCCCGGGTCCGATGCGACCTATGTCTATGACCGGATCTCGCTGACGCGGACCACGACGCTGCCCCACGGGATGAGCTGGATCGCGCGCGGCCTGGTACAGGTCGCGAGCGACAATCTGCCCTATAGCGAGCAGATCGGCGGCGGCGGCATCGGCAGCGTGCGTGGTTATGACACCAACACCGCGCTCGGTAGCGAGGGCCTGGTACTGACGACCGAGCTGCGCTCGCCCGCGTTCAGCCTGATCGGCAATTTCGGCAAGGGGCAGGCGATCAGCGACCAGATGCAGGTGGGCGTGTTCATCGACTATGCCTGGCTGCGCCAGCGCAATCGGATTCCCGACCTTCGGCGCTCTGAGGAACTGGCCAGCGTCGGCGTGAACCTGCACTACACAGTCGATCACTATCTTGACCTGCAGGTGGAGGTCGGCACCCAGCTCAACCGCCCCTCGTTCGCACGTGACAAGGACACACAGGCAGCAATCGTCGCGACGATAAGTTTCTAGCCCTGGCCTTATCTGCGCGGCTTCGGGGTAATTCCTGTGACAGCCCGGGATTTTCCTGATTGTGCACACCACCCGATGGCCGCACCGTTCCCGCAAACGACGGAGGCGTGCATGATCGCATTCGGGCAGTGGATGGAGAATACACCAACCCTGATGTTGGGCGTGTTGCTGCTGCTGGCGATGTGCCTGGCCGCATTCATCGGATATTTCGGCCGCAGATACCGCGAAAGGCGGAGGACCGGCGACAAGGACGAGGGCAGCCAGGAAGGCTATGTCGTCTCCGCGGTGCTCGGGCTGCTTGCCTTGCTGCTTGGCTTCACCTTCGCGCTGGCGGTCGATCGATTCGAAACGCGGCGTTCGCTTGTGCTGCAGGAAGCCAATGCAATCGGCACAAGCTATCTGCGTTCGCAGTTGCTTGAAGATCCACACCGGTCGCGCATGTCCGGCATATTGCTGGCCTATACCGAGAATCGCGTTGCGCTCGGGACAGCGAAACCGGCCAACACGAAGTCGCTTCTCGAAAGAAATGACCGGCTGCTGACCGACCTGTGGTCGGCGACTGCCGCCGCGTTCGACAGCGTAAGCAACAAGCATTTCTCGAGCTCGCTGCTCGATACCGTCAACGAGGTCATCGATCTCGACGCATCGCGCAAAGCCGCGCGACAGGTGCGCGTACCGGCCGAGGTGTTCGTCGTTCTTGTGATCTATGTCGTGGTGACCGCAGGTGTCCTCGGCTATGTGCTGATCGGGTCGCGCGGCATCGTCGTCGCGGGATTCCTCTTCATACTCATGGTCATGTCGCTACTGCTGATCATGGATATCGACCGGCCAGCGCTGGGCGGCATCACCGAGGCACAGGGCCCGATGATCGAGTTGCGGGATGCGCTTCGAAAGCAGCCGCCGGGGACCTTTGACCGCTGGCGCTAGAACTGGCTGCATTTCTGCGCCAGTACGATCGCGACAGGCCATGGATTTGCTTTTGGAAAATTGGTCACGGCGAATGCCGGTTCCATTGTCTCAGCCTGACTTTCTGAAAATCGATGATTGCAGGTGCAGGAAAGTCGACCGTTCGCTGCGGAATTTTGCGACACGATCGCAGTTGGCCCTGTCCCGAATGAAGGAGATCGACAATGGGACTTTCAGATTTCGATCCCGTTGCGCAAGAGGCGCCCGTGGAATGCAGGCCAGATCATCGGAACGAGGTGCCCGCTGAAACCGCGAGACGTCTGGCGATCCGCTTCTTTCTCGATGGCCATCGCAGACTGCGCGATCGCGCATTGTTCGACCTTGCGATCGACAGAAAGCTTCGCGGCTGTCACATCTTGAAGATCAGGATCGGCGACCTCGGGCACGCGCCGCTGGAAGTAGTTCGAACCAAGCAAAAAGAGATGGACGGGAACGCGCCGGCTGGTTCTTTTTTACATCGTGCTCAGAGCGTTTCGGGAGATGTCGGGCCTGTGCCGTTCAGATTGAACAGGCGCGCGGCGTTGGTGCCCATCAGCTTGGCGCGCAGGCTGGGACTGATCGCCTGATCTTCGCGGATCATCTGACCGACGATCTGCTCGCCGAGCGGGAAGGGGTAGTCGGAGCCGAGCACCACGCGGTCCTCGCCCATCACCTTGACGAGCATGGCGAGCGCATCCTCGTTGAACACCGCGGAATCGACGTAGAAGCGATCGGTGTAGCTCGAGGGCGGGTTGGGGCAATCGACGCGAACGATGTCGCGGTGCCGCCACGCATTGTCGACACGGCCGAGCAGGAAGGCGAAGCTGCCGCCGCCATGCGCGAAGCAGATCCGCAGGTTGCGGGGCAGCTTCTCGAACGCGCCCGACAATATGAGCGACAGGATCGAGAGCTGCGTTTCGGCGGGCATGCCGACGAGCCAGGACATCATGTATCTGGGCATGCGCTGCTGCGCCATCATGTCCCATGGGTGGACGAGCACTGCGGCGCCGACATCGGCGCAGTGATGCAGGAAAGTGATGATCCCTGCATCATCGAGATTGCGGTCATCGACATGATTACCGATCTGAACGCCGATATGACCCTCCGTCATCGCACGATCGAGCTCGGCGCAGGCGCGGTCGGTGTCCTGCAGCGGCACCTGGCATAGCGACTTGAGACGCTTCGGATCGTGCGCGCAGATCTCGCGCGCGGCGCTGTTGAACAGCCGTGCCACCTCTGCAGCCTGCTCGGGCGGGCGGCCATAGGCGAAAAGCAGCGGCGTGGCCGACATCACCTGAACGTCGATGCCGTGCGCGTCCATCGCCTCGATTCGGCGCGCGCCGTCCCAGCAATCGTTAAGCACGGGGCGGAATTCCTTGTCGCCCAGCATCAGCATCGCCTTGCCGCCGCCCAACTGCTTCATCCAGGGCCAGTCGGGCGTGCCGAAACGCTCGGCGAGGTCGGGCCATTTTTCAGGCAGAAAATGGCTGTGAATATCGACTGCGAAGGTCATGGTCTTGTCTCAGGCCTTGCCGGGATGGACGGTGCCGCAGGCGCCGCAAGTGCGCAGTTCCTCGCTATCGTAGAAGCGCTGGAAGAGCGGCGGCAGGTCGGCGACGATGCTCTTGAGCTGGACCTCGACGCGGTGGACGATTTCGCCGCAATCGTCGCAATACCATTGAAAGGCATCGAGCATGCCTTCGGGGCGCTGGCGCTCAATGACGAGGCCGATGCTGCCCGGCACCGGGCGCTGTGGCGAGTGCGGCACGCCCGGGGGCAGCAGGAAGATGTCGCCCTCGCGGATCGGCAGGTCGCGTGGGCTCCCATTCTCCCAGAGGCGCAGGTTCATGTCGCCCTGCATCTGGTAGAAGAACTCCTCGCACGGATCGACATGATAGTCGGTGCGCGCATTGGGCCCGCCGACGATCGTTACGATGAAGTCGGCATTCTGCCAGATCTGCGCGTTGCCGACGGGGGGCTTCAGCAGATCGCGATGTTGCTCGATCCACGCCTGAAAATTGAAGGGGAGGCCGTATGTCAGCATCTCAGTCTGCCTTGCCGTTCTGCCCGCGCGCAACGGGCGCGTAAGCGGTTGCCTTGATCTCGATCAGGAGATGGGGATGGGGGAGCTGGTGAACCGCGACCGTCGTTCGCGTTGGCCCATCCGTGCCGAAATATTCGGCATAGGTTTCGTTGAAACCCTTGAAGTCGTTCATGTTGACGAGGAACACGCCCACGTCGACGACGTCGGCGAGCGACGCCCCTGCGTCGGCCAGGATGTCGCGGATATTCCCGATCACCGCGCGCGTCTGTTCGCGGATGTCGAGCGTTGTTGCGCCGAAGCCGTCGGCCTCCGCGCCTGCGATGCTGTTGTCCGCGCGGCGCGAACTGGTGCCCGAGACGAAGATGAAATCGCCCGCGCGGCGATAATGCGGGAAGGCGCCGCGCGGCGTCGCCTTGCCGGGGATGACGCATCCGTTGCTCATGCTCGCTCCCCCGCGACATGGAGGTCGACGCGGCCGAGCCGTTCGGCTTCGAGGCGAACATGGATGCCGGGGCGCAGTGCCTCAGCAGGCGTGGCGGCACCGCAGAGCACGGTCCAGCCCGCTTCAAGCGCGAGCCCCGATTGCGCGGCGAGGCGAGCTGCCTCGACCAGCGAGCGCACGGGATTGCCGAGGATCGCGCCGGTCGAGCCAAACTGCACCGCGCGGCCATCGAGGCTCATCGTCATGCCGAGATTGGAGAGGTCGCCAAAGGGCTCCTGCCAGGTGCCGATGACGAAGGCCGAGGACGAGGAATTGTCCGCCACTACGTCGGAGAGCGCGAAGCGGAAATCGGCATAGCGGCTGTCGATCACCTCCATCGCGGGGGCGACCGCCGCGATCGCGGCGAAGGCCTCGGCCGAGCTGATTGGGCCCGCGAGGCGCGACTTGAGGCGGAAGGCGATCTCGGGCTCGATGCGCGGATGGACGAAGCGACCGATGTCGAGCACGCCGTCATCGGCGATCTGCATCGCGTCGGTGAGGCGGCCCCAGATGAGATCGGAGACACCCATCTGCACCATCTTGGCGCGGCTGGTGAAGCCCATCTTCACGCCTACGATCCGCTCGCCGCGCGCAAGGCGGCGCTCGATCAGGCGGTGCTGGACCGCATAGGCGTCCTCAAGCGCGAAACCGGGATGCTCGGCGGTGATCTGCGCGGTCGCGCGCGCGGTGACGGCTGCGGTGTCGAGCCGTTCGGCGATAAGGTCGAGGTCCGGCATCACGCACTTTCCCTTTGCTTGACCATGTCTAGCGCGACATCGGTGATCATGTCTTCCTGCCCGCCGACCATGCGGCGTTTGCCGAGTTCGACGAGGATGGCGCGGGTATCGAGGCCGTGGTCGGCGGCCGCCTTTTCCGCGTGGCGCAGGAAGGAGGAATAGACGCCCGCATAACCCAGCGAGAGCGTCTCGCGATCGACGCGGACGGGGCGATCCTGGAGCGGGCGCACGAGATCCTCCGCGGCATCCATCAGCATCATCAAATCGCAGCCATGGTTCCAGCCCTTGCGGTCGGCGGCGGCTATGAAGACCTCCAGCGGTGCGTTGCCCGCGCCCGCGCCCATGCCCGCGAGACTCGCGTCGATGCGGATCGCGCCCTGCTGCACCGCAATCACCGAGTTGGCGACGCCCAGCGAGAGATTGTGATGCGCGTGGATGCCGCGCTGGGTTTCGGGCTTGAGCACGCGGTCATAGGCTTCGAACCGCGCGCGAACCCCGTCCATATCGAGCGCGCCGCCGCTGTCGGTGACGTAGACGCAGTGTGCACCATAGCTCTCCATGAGGAGCGCCTGACCGGCGAGCACATCGGGCGCAACCATGTGGCTCATCATCAGGAAGCCGGACACATCCATGCCGAGATTGCGCGCGGCCTCGATATGCTGTTTGGCGACATCGGCCTCGGTGCAGTGCGTTGCGATACGCACCGAACGCACACCCATGTCATACGCGCGCTTCAGATCGTGGACGGTGCCGATCCCGGGGAGCAGCAGCGTGGTGAGCACGCTGTGCTCAAGCACCTCGGCAACCGCGCCGATCCAGTCCCAATCGGTATGCGCGCCAAAGCCATAGTTGAAGCTCGAACCCGCAAGTCCGTCGCCATGCGCCACCTCGATCGCGTCGACTTTCGCTGTATCGAGCGCCTTTGCGATCTTCACGACATGATCGAGACCGTACTGGTGCCGGATCGCGTGCATGCCATCGCGCAGCGTGACGTCCTGGATGTAGAGCTTGGTCGTGGTCGGATCGAAACTCATGCTGCGATCCTTTCCTTCTTGCGCGCCGCGATCTTCTCGGCGGTCCTGAGCGCGGCGGAGGTCATGATGTCGAGATTGCCTGCATAGGCGGGGAGATAATGTGCCGCCCCCTCGACCTCGAGGAAGACGCTGACCTTCAGCCCTGTAAAATTGCCGTCCATCTCTGGAATATGCAGCGGTGCGTTGGAACCGATATGCTCGAACTGTACCGCCTGTTTCAGCCGATAGCCGGGGGCATAGGATTGCACCTCGGCAACCATCGCCTCGACCGAAGCGGTGATCGCGTCGCGGTTGCCATCCTCGGTCAGGCAGAAAACGGTGTCGCGCATGATGAGCGGCGGTTCGGCGGGATTGAGCACGATGATCGCCTTGCCGCGCGTGGCGCCGCCGATCACCTCGATCGCTTTCGACGTTGTTTCGGTGAACTCGTCGATATTGGCGCGCGTGCCGGGGCCGGCGCTCTTCGACGCGATCGAGGCGACGATCTCGCCATAATGCACCTTGGCGACGCGGTTGATCGCGGCGACGATCGGAATCGTCGCCTGTCCGCCGCACGTCACCATGTTGACGTTCGCCGCACCCAGATGCGCGTCGCCATTGACGGGCGGGATGACATACGGGCCGATCGCGGCGGGCGTCAGGTCGATCACGGTCTTGCCATGCGCCTTCAGCACTGCGTCGTGCCTCGCGTGCGCGCCCGCCGAGGTCGCGTCGAACACGATCCCGATATCATCGAAGCCGGGCAGCGCGATCAGGCCCTCAATGCCGCCGGCAGTCACGGGCACACCCATGCGTTCGGCGCGCTTCAGGCCTTCGGATTCGGGATCGATGCCGACGAACGCGCCCATTTCGAGCGTGTCGGAAAGGCGCATGATCTTGATCATCAGGTCGGTGCCGATATTGCCCGATCCGATGATCGCGACTTTCGTCTTGCCGGTCATGCGCGCGTTCCCTTGCCGAAGCGTACGGAGACGCTGCCAAGTCCGTTGATGCGCACGTCGATCGTATCGCTTGCCTGCACCGCAGTCATGGGGCCGAGCGCACCGGTCAGGATGATGTCGCCTGCGCCCAAGGGACGGCCCGAAGCCACCATCACGTCGGCCAGCCAGCGCGCAGCGTTCAGCGGATTGCCGAGACACGCGCGGCCCGCGCCCGAGGATACGGTCTGGCCATTGGCTTCGAGCACCATGCCGCAGAGCCTGAGATCGAAATCGGAAAGCTTGCGCGGCGAGGTGCCGAGCACGAACGCGCCAGAAGAAGCGTTGTCGGCGATGGTGTCGAGGATGCCGATCTTCCAGTCGGCGATGCGGCTGCCGACAATCTCGATGCACGGGAGCGCATAGGCCGTCGCGCAGATGATGTCCGCGATCGTGTGGCGTTCATGCGGAAGGTCGCGGTCAAGCACCAGCGCGACCTCGGCCTCAACCTTGGGCTGGAGCACCGCGTCGATCGGCACTTCGGCGCAGTCGTCCCATGCCATGTCCGCAAAGAGCATCCCGTAATCGGGCTGGTCGACGCCGAGCTGCGTTTGGACCGAGCTGGAGGTGAGCCCGATCTTGCGACCGACGAGCCGGCGGCCCGCGGCGAGCGCGGCGCGCGTGTTGATCTCCTGCGCCTGATAGGCGGCGGCGAGGTTGCCTGCCGGCAGCAGCGACGCGATCGGCGCGCAGGGGGTGCCGCTGCTTTCCGCGGTGCGAAGCGCTTCGGCGACCTGTTCGATTGGAGACATGGACGCGCTCACAGCTTGATGCAGATGTTCATGGGTTCGGAATAAAAGGCGAGCGAATGCTCGCCGCCCTCGCGGCCGATGCCCGAGAGCTTCACCCCGCCAAAGGGCGTGCGGAGATCGCGCAGGAACCAGTCATTGACCCAGACGACGCCGACCTCGAGCTGGCGTGCGACGCGGTGCGCGCGCTTGACGTCGCTCGTCCACACCGCCGAAGCGAGGCCGTAGCGCGAGTCATTGGCGCGTTCGATCACCTCCTCTTCAGTGTCGAAGGGGGCGATATGGCAGACGGGCCCGAAAATCTCCTCGCGCACGCAGCGGGCGTCGTCCGATAGACCGGTAAAGATGGTCGGCTCGACAAAGCTGCCCTGATCGAGATCGTTGCCGAATTGCGGCACACCGCCGCCGGTGACGACCGTGGCGCCTTCTTCGACCGCGAGCTTGTAATAGCCGAGCACCTTGTCGCGGTGCTGTGCCGAGATCAGCGGGCCCATATCGGCGCCGTCGAACGGATTGCCGATCCTGAGCGCCCTGGCGCGCGCGGCGAGTTCGTGGACGAAGCGATCGAAGATCGGACGCTGGACATAGACGCGCTCCGAACACAGGCAGACCTGCCCGCAATTGGAGAAGACCGATCGCATCGTGCCCGCGATCGCGGCTTCGAAATCGGCGTCCTCGAACACGATCGCAGCGTTCTTGCCGCCAAGCTCGAAGGAGATCGGCTTCACGTCAGCGGCGGCGCCGCGCATGATCGCAGAGCCCGTCGCGGACTCGCCGGTGAAGGTGATCGCGTCTATGTCGGGGTGGCTGACCAGCCATTCGCCTGTCGAATTGCCGCCAAAGCCGTGGACGAGGTTGAACACGCCCTTGGGCAGTCCGACCTGATCCATCACTTCTGCCAGCAGCGTCGCGGTCGAGGGGGTTTCCTCCGACGGCTTGGCGACCACGGTGTTGCCGCAGGCGAGCGCTGGCGCCACCTTCCAGGTGAGGAGCAGCAGCGGCAGGTTCCACGGAGACACCACCGCGACAACGCCTAGCGGGCGTGCGATGCTGTAGTTGATCGCACCGAGCCCATCAGGCGTGTCGCTTTCGAAGCATTGCGTCGAGCGCGCCTGAGCAAGCGCGGCAAAGCTGCGGAAATTGGCGGCACCGCGCGGAATATCGATCCTGGTCGCCTGCAGGATCGACTTGCCCGTGTCGGCGATCTCGGCAGCGACGAAATCGTCGAAGCGCGCCTCGATCGCGTCGGCAATCTTCACCAGCATCGCGGTGCGC
The DNA here is from genome assembly GCF_003590775.1 of Sphingomonas cavernae. Lineage (GTDB taxonomy): Bacteria > Pseudomonadota > Alphaproteobacteria > Sphingomonadales > Sphingomonadaceae > Sphingobium_A > Sphingobium_A cavernae. Next base: position 27,856 of record NZ_QYUM01000001.1, read on the forward strand.
TCGGCGAGCGTCATCCGCGCCCATGGCCCCTTCAGCGCGCGCCGCGCGGCATGCACCGCAGCATCGACGGTGGCTTTGTCGGCGAGCGCGACTTCGCCGATCGTGGCCCCCGTGACGGGATTGATGACCGGAAAACGTTCTCCAGCCTCCACGAAAGCGCCGTCGACATAGTTGGGGAGAATGCGTCCGGCGAAAGGGTAGGGATGGGGGGCGGTCATGCGGTTTCCAGCGGCAATTCTCGTTTGATGCGGCCGAAACTATGGATTGTGTTTATAATGCGAAAATAATATTTTGAGGCCTTCGTATAACGCAAATGTGATAGGGTGAGGATGGCGGCGAGCGAGCGATCGACACAGGTGGTGGAGAACCGGCTGCTCGCCCGATTGAAGCTCAGGCAGCTCAAATTGCTGATCGCGGTGGGCGAGCAGCGCAACATCCTGCGCGCAGCGACGTTGCTCAACGTCGCGCAGCCCGCGGCGACCAAGATGATCCGCGATCTCGAGGCGACGCTCGACATGCAGCTCTTCGAGCGCTCGTCGCGCGGGGTGACGCCGACGCTCTATGGCGACGTCATCATCCGCCACGCCAAGCTGATCCTGTCGCAGGTGCGCCACGCCAGCGAGGAACTGTTGTCACTGCGCGAGGGGACGACGGGGAAGATCGCGGTGGGCACGCTGCTCGCGGCCGCGCCAAGCCTGCTTCCGCGCAGTATCGTCGCACTGAAGCGCGAGCGGCCGGGGATCACAGTCTCATTGGTCGAGGGGACCAATGACAAGCTGATGCCGATGCTGCGCGTCGGCGATCTCGATCTGGTGGTCGGGCGACTCCCCGAATTCCGCGAGCGCGAGGGGCTGGTCCAGGAGGTGCTCTATGAGGAGCCCGTCTCGATCGTGGTGCGCAAGGGGCATCCGCTCGCCGAACTGTCGGTGGTGAAGCTCGCGGATCTTCAGGCGCAGGAATGGATCATGCCGCCGCCCGAGACTTCGCTCAGACGCCAGCTCGAACAGAGCTTTCGCAAGGCGAAGCTGGAACTGCCCGTGCGCGCGGTGGAATCGGTCTCGATCCTCGCCAACTACACGATCCTGCGCGAGACCGACATGGTCGCCGCTGTCCCTTATCAGGTGGCGGATGCGCAACCCGACCTGGTGCGGCTGCCCGTCAATTTCGACATCGGCTATGGCCCGATCGGCGTTACGCTGCGCTCGGGCGGGGATACCTCGCCCGCGACCAACTATTTCCTTGCCATGCTCAGGCGCGTGGCGGCGGAGAGCGTCGCCGATCTTGAGGCGGCGAAATAGCGATCAGGTGACCGCCTCGACCGCGGCGAAGGCGGGATCGCGCCACAGTCCGGTCTCCATCGTGGCGACCAGGATATCGACCGCATCCCAGATATCGGCATAGCGCAGATAGAGCGGGGAGAAGCCGAAGCGCATCGTGGTCGGCGCGCGAAAATCGCCGATCACGCCGCGACTGATCAGCGCCTTCATGATCGGATAGCCATTGACGTGTTCGAGCGCGATGTGCCCGCCGCGATCATCGGTCTGGGCGGGGCCGCCGAGCGTGAAGCCGGCATCGCCCAATCGTGCTTCGACGAGATCCTGGAAGAGCTTGCCCAATGCGCGCGACTTTTCGCGTGCCGCACCGACGCCCGCGCGCTCGGCGATATCGAGCCCTGCTTCGGCCGCGACCATGCTCAATATCGGCTGCGTGCCCGTGAGCATCCGTCCGATGCCCGATGCCGGGGCATAGTCGCGCTCGAAGGCGAAGGGCGCGCCATGCCCCCACCAGCCGGTGAGCGGCTGGGTCATCGCCTCGTGATGGCGCTTAGCGGCGAACTGGAAGGCGGGGCTGCCCGGGCCGCCGTTGAGATACTTGTAGGTGCAGCCCACCGCGAAATCGACATTGCAGCCATTGAGATCGACGGGGATCGCGCCAGCGCTGTGGCACAGATCCCAGACCGCGAGCGCGCCGACGGCGTGCGCCTGTGCGGTGATCGCGGCCATGTCGAGGATATGGCTGCTCTTGTAATGCACCTGCGTCAGCACGACCGCGGCGACATCGGGTCCGATCGCGGAAGCGATCTCGTTCTTCTCGGCGAAGCGGATGACATGGCCGCGGCCCAGCGTCTCGATCAGCCCCTGGATGACGTAATTGTCGGTCGGAAAATTCGATCCTTCCATCACAATGACGCGCCGGTCGGGGCGCATCGCGAGCGCGGCTGCGACGATGCGGAACAGGTTGAGGCTGGTGCTGTCGGTCATCACAACCTCACCCGCCTCGGCACCGATTAACCCCGCGATCCGGTCGCCCAGCCGATAGGGAAGTTGGAACCAGCCCGCGCGGTTCCAGCTCGTGACCAATCCCGTGCTCCATTCCTCGGCCGCCGCCTCGGTGACGCGCGCGATCGCCGCCTTGGGGCTGGGGCCGAGCGAATTGCCGTTCAGATAGACAACGCCCCGGGGGAGCTGGAACTCGTCGATGAAAGCGCCAAGCGGGTCGGCGGCATCGAGCGCCAGTGCGGCGTCGCGCGTCAGATCGGTGGGGAGCACGGGAGCCGTTGCCATCATTGTGCTCAGGCCGTCTTTGCCTTGTAGGTGGCGGTGCCCACCCAGCCGCGTTCGGAAACGTCGATCATCACGCCCTCGGGTCCGGTCATCTTGTACTCGGCATTGTCCTTGGCGGGGTTCATGCCCAGCCCTTGCGCTATATTGACGTCGTGGCGCGGCGCAAAGCCCGAGTTTTCGAAGCGATCGACGATATCCTCGATATCCTCGCACTGAAAGCCGAGATGGTGGAGTCCGGTATAGCCCTCGGGGAACTCCATGCCAGCAGCGGGACGGTTCTTGAAGTTGAGGAGCGCGATGTTGATCGTGCCGTCGGTGACGTAATAGCCGAGCGCATTGCGGCTATCGACACGGCCCGCGATCGTCCAGCCGAGGACCTCGACGAAGAACTTGGCGGCGTTGTCGGGATCCGCCGAGGCGATGGCGACGTGCTTCAGATGAACGGTCATGGGTCTTCCTTTCTGTAAATCAGGTGCCGACGCGCAGTGGCGCTGCGAGCCCGCGCAGCGCAGCGATCATGCTGAGCGCGGTGATGCGGCCGGTGCCGGGGTTCTCGTCGGTAGGGATGTTCTCGATCTCGAGGCCGAAGCGCGCGCTGTCGGCATCGACGTCGATGCGGTGGCAATTGCGCGTCCGGGTGGGATCGGCCCAGATCTCGAGCTCGGTGCGATCCGCCCCGATGCCCGCGAGCCCAAGCGCGGCCGCGACATTGACGTTCGACGGGAAGGCGCGGGCGCCTTCGCGCGCGCTGCCGCGGAAGAGCAGCAGCGGTTCGGCGAGGTTGTCGAGGCTGATGCTATTCTCGACGACATGCTTGGCGGTACGCAGCGACTTGGGCGGCTTGCGCGTGACCATGCGGACCGAATGGATATTGCCCTCGGCCGCCGCGCGCACCGCGTCGAGGCCGAGCAGCGCGCCGGTCGCGAGGACGATCTGGCCATTGCCCGCACGCGCCTTGTCGACGATCTCGGGGTGCTCGAGGATCGCCGCGCCGCTAACGGTGACGAGCGTGCGCCCCGCGGTGAGCGCGGGCTCGGCGATCGACAGGAAGGCGGCGGTCGGTGCGCATTCGACGATAATGTCGCAGCGCGACGCGAGCTCGATCGGCGAGACGATCGGAACTGAAAGGCCGAGCTCGTGCGCGCGCTTCTCCGCGACCTCGCGACGGCCCGAGCTGATCGCGGCAAGCGTCAGCCCCGGCAATCCCTCCGCCAGCCTTTTCGCGACCACGGCGCCGATCGTGCCGAAGCCGGCAATACCCACATTACGCGTCACGCCCTTGTGTCTCCCCGTCTGGAATCGGGTCGAGCATAAGCGGGCTGCGTATCACCGAAATATAGTATTGCGGCGGCCCGTTATTGCGGAATGGCATAGTGTCGGCCGCCGTCACTATGCCGAAAGCGAATAACCGGGCGCCGTCTTTATAGGTTTCCTGTGGAGGTCGAGCGGCTAGCGCGCACCCTGTCCGGAATCGGAAAAGGGAGCGGGGCATGGATATTTCGTCCTTGGTGATGATGGCGGTCGCGATGGCGGCGACGGGGCTGGTCGGCGGTGTGATCGCGGGGTTGCTCGGTGTCGGTGGCGGCATTGTCGTGGTGCCGATCCTCGATACGACATTGGGCATATTGGGCGTCGATCCTGCGATCCGCATGCACGTCGCGGTCGCGACCTCGCTTGCGACAATCATACCGACCTCGATCTCCTCGTCGCGCGCACACGCAAAGAAGGGCGCGGTCGATGGCGACCTCGCGCGCAGATGGGGCGTCGCGATCCTGCTCGGCGCGGTGCTGGGCACGCTGATCGCATCGCATGTCCAGAGCGTCGTGCTTTCCGCGGTGTTCGCCGTGGTGGCCTTCCTCGTCGCGGCCAAGATGCTGCTGCCGCTCGATCACTTCACCTTCGCAAAGCAGGTTCCAGGCGGGGTCGCGGCGCAGACGATGCCGCTGGCGATCGGCACGACCTCCTCGATGATGGGCATCGGCGGGGGGACGCTGACGGTTCCGATCCTGACGCTGTGCAGCTATCCCATTCACCGCGCGGTCGGGACCGCTTCGCTGTTCGGGCTGCTGATCAGCATTCCCGGCACGATCGGCTATATCCTCGGCGGCTGGGGCGATCCGCGGCTGCCGATGGGAAGCCTTGGCTATGTCAACTGGATCGGCTTCCTGCTGATCGCGCCGATGACCTGGATTTCAGCGCCCTGGGGCGCCGCGCTCGCGCACAAATTGTCGAAGCGTCATCTGGGTGTCGCATTTGGCGTTTTCCTTTTGATCGTCGCGCTGCGTATGGCGTGGCGTGTGCTGACAAGCTGAGAGACACGACTCGCATGACCATCGAACCGCCCGTCCAGCCCGTGCTTCCAATCGTCGGCGGCGGCCGCTTCCCCGTGGGACGCATTTTCTGCGTCGGGCGCAACTATGCCGAGCATGCGAAGGAAATGGGCGATGTGGTGGCCGAGCCGCCCTTTTTCTTCATCAAGCCCGCGAGCTGCCTGCCGACGGTGCCGGGCAAGCTGCCCTATCCGCCGCGCACCGAGGACCTGCATCACGAGGTGGAACTGGTCGTCGCGCTCGAACTGGGTGGCGCCGACATCGCCGAGCAGGACGCGCTGCGCCACGTCTTCGGCTATGCCATCGGGCTCGACATGACGCGCCGCGACCTGCAGGGCGCGGCCAAGGACAAGCGCCGCCCCTGGGACATGGGCAAGAGCTTCGACGGCGCAGCCCCCGTCGGCGCGATCACGCCCGCCACGGACGCGGGCGACCTCAGCGATGTCGCGATCACGCTCACCGTCGATGGCGAGACGCGTCAGAGCGGGCGCACGTCGGAGATGCTGTGGAACGTTCCCGCGATCATCGCCGAGCTGTCGACCTATATGCGCCTGATGCCCGGCGATTTGATCTTCACCGGCACCCCCGCGGGCGTGGGCGCGGTCACGCGCGGCAATCAGCTAGAGGCCCGGATCGAGGGGCTGACCCCGCTCGAGGTGGAGATCGTGTAAGGCGCGCGCTTATGTTCCCACTTTTCCCTTGAATCGTGAAGTAAAATGTCGCGGTTGCACAATTTCATTTCGCGTTGCCTTTCGGTGTGTCGCTACTGCTTTACGATGCGAAAGAGCGGGCGATCGGCGCAAGTGCATTGACCGCCGCCTAGCCTTGCAAATCGGGGGGTGTGTGGGACAGCGATTTTGTGGGTGCTGTCGGCTTTCGACCCGAAGGAGACCTTCACCCTCAAGGGAGAAGGATACGGAGCCTTGCTGCGCGTGAGCGCAACTAGGCGGAGTTGGATGAGGGGGTGGAAGCTTGGGAGTCGTGCGTTGCCGTTGACTTACGCCCCCTCACCCAGCTCCGACTAGGCGGCACAGCCGCCAAGTCTGCGCAACCCTCTCCCTTAAGGGAGAGGGAGTTCGAGACGTCCGCTAACCACCCCATAGCGACATTTGACCCGACATTATCGCGGGTTGCTCCGACCATCACGCCACCGTCAAAACCCCTATAGCAAAATATGGGCCCGCTATTCCAAAGCGGTATTATTATCCCCCGCCGCTATGCCTTTTATTGATTCCAGAAGATCGATCCGCCGGCACCGCCTCTCCTGGCTGACCGGCGCTGTTTCTGGAGACGATGATGACGGCACCCTGGTATGCGCTGGCAAGCTATGCGGCGGGCGACGAGATCCGCTCCGCGCTGGTGCTGGGCGAGGCGCTCTATGACCTTGCGGCGATTGCTGATGGCGCGGGCGCCAGCGACGCATTGAAGCGCCGGATCGGCTCGGTCGACATACTGGTGCGCGACTGGGAGGGCGTGAAGGACGAGCTGGCGACGCTCGCCGCCTGGGCGCGCGGGGCGCAGCTCGATCCCGTCGCCGCGACGCCGCTCGCGCCCTTTGCTCCGCACCGCGTGTTCGGGGCGGCATCCAACTATATCGAGCATGCCGAGGAGATGGCGACCAAGCTCGCCGCCAAGGCCGACAGCATGCCCTATATCTTCCTCAAGACCGTCGACAGCGTCATCGGCCCGGACGACACCGTCTTCCTGCCGCCCGAGAGCAAGAAGGTCGACTGGGAGGTCGAGCTGGGCGTGGTGATCGGCCGGGCGGGACGGCGCATCCCGGTCGAGCAGGCGCATGCACACATCGCGGGCTATGTGATCGTCAACGACATCTCGGCGCGCGACATGACGCGGCGCAGCGACTTCCCGTTCTCGCACGACTGGTTCCGCGGCAAGAGCTTCGACAGCTTCACCCCGATGGGCCCGTGGTTCGTCCCCGCCGAATGTATCGACGACCTCCACGACCTGAAGCTCACCTTGAGCGTCAATGGCGAGGTGATGCAGGACGGCAATTCGGGCGAGATGATCTTCAACACCTATGAGCAGATCGCCTATCTCTCGATGCTGCTGACGCTGAAGCCCGGCGACGTGATCGCGACGGGCACGCCCGCGGGCGTCGGCATGGGGCGCGGCATTTTCCTGAAGGATGGTGACCAGATGGTCGCGACGGTCGAGGGGATCGGCACGCTCGCCAATCCCGTGCGTGCGGAAAGGGCGGAAGCATGAGCAAGGGAATGATCCGGGCCGCGGTCGCGGCGGTGGCGCTGATGCTTGGCGGCTGTGGCGGTACGGGCGATGCGGGCAAGGAGCGCGTCACCTTCAATATGTCGTGGCTGCCACAGGGCAGCATGGCGGGCGTGATCGCGGCGATCGACAAGGGCTATTATGCCGAGGCCGGCCTCGACGTGAATGTCGTGCGCGGTTTTGGCGGCATCCGCACCGCCAACGAGCTCGACCAGGGCATGTTCGAATTCGGCTATGGCGACCCCGTCTCGGTCGTCCTCAATAGGCAGAATGGCGGGAAGACGCGGATGGTCGGCACGATCAATACGCGCTGGCCCGCCGCGCTGTGCTACGTCAAGGAACGCCACACCATCGAAAAGCCCGCCGATCTTGCGGGGTTGACCGTTGGCGGCGGGCAGAGTTCGGCGATGCAGGCGCTGGTGCCCGCTTGGCTGACGCGCAACGGCGTCGACAAGGACAGCGTGAAGCTGCTCCAGCTCGATCCAGCGCTGGTCGTGACGTCGCTGGTCGAGGGCAAGATCGACGCGGGCGAATGCTGGGAAGGCAACAGCCTGCCGCTGTACCACAAGCGCGCGAAGGAGGCTGGCGTCACCATCGGCCGGATTTCCTATTCCGCCTTCAACCTCGACCTATACGGCAGCGGCATCCTGACCACCGAGAAGATGCTCGCCGAGAAGCCCGAGACGGTGAAGAAGTTCCTCGCCGCAACCTATCGCGGTTACGAATATGCCGCCGCCAATCCCGACGAGGTGGTCGGCATGATGACCAAGCGCTTCCCGATGCTCGATGCGGCGATCACCAAACAGCAGATGGTCGAGACCGCGGAGCTGATGAAGGACGGCGCGGGGACCTTCAAACCCGCGCGCGTCGCCAGCTCGCTCGATTTCTTGAAACAGGCCTATGCGCTGAAGGGCGATATCGCGCCCGGCGACGTCTTCGAAGGCGCGTCGGCGACGCCCGCAGCGCGGCCCTAGGAGCCTTAGTTGATGTATCGTCCCAAACCCAACAAGCTCGGCCATCTGGTGCTGAAGGTCCGCGACATTCACGCGTCGGTCGCCTTCTACCGGGACGTTGTCGGGCTCGAAGTGTCCGACTGGATCGACCAGCACATGGTGTTCATGCGCGCCGGGCAGGATCATCACGATCTCGCGCTGCTCCAGATGACGCCCGAGGAGATTGCGGGCCACGAACCCGGTCGCCCACCGCTCGAGCATTTCTCCTACCATGTCGACGACGTGGCCGAGCTCGAGAAGATCGCGGCGATGCTCCAGGAGCGCGGTGTGCTGATCGATCGCGGCATCGGCAAGCACGGGCCGGGCGCCAACAGCTTCCTCGTCTTCCGCGATCCTGACGGCAACAATGTCGAATTCTATTCGGACATGATCCAGATCGGCCCCGATTTCCCCCCGCACGAACCGCGCGTATGGAACGGGCTGGAGATGGAGACCTTCGACCGCTGGGGACTCGAGCATTTCGTCGTGCCGCCGCCGCCGCGGATTCAGAAGCTCCGCGATCGCGACGGGGAGGGCTGAATGGCGACGCCCCCCAGGACGCAGTCCAATCCGGTCGTCGCGGCGCTGTTCTTCGTCGCGCTCGCCGCGGCATGGGAGTTCGGCGTCCGCCTCTTCGGCGTCAAATCCTATCTGCTTCCCGCGCTGAGCGATATCGGCGTCGCCTTCTGGGAGGCGCGCGCGATGCTGCTCGATCACTCGCTGGTAACGCTGGGTGAGGTGTTGAGCGGCTTTGCGCTCGCGGCTGTGCTGGGCGTCGCGCTCGCCGCGCTGATCCATGTCGTGCCGGTCGCGCGTTCGACGCTCTATCCGGTGGTGATCGCGCTCCAGTCGATCCCCAAGGTCGGGCTCGCGCCGCTGATGGTGGTGTGGCTGGGATACGGGTTCGGATCGAAGCTGGTGATGGCGTTCCTCTTCGCCTTTTTCCCGATCGTGATCTCGACGCTTGGGGGCCTCGCAAGCGTGCCCTCCAATCTGGAGGAGCATTTCCGCGCGCTGGGGGCGAGCCGCTGGACGATGTTCGCCAGGCTTCAGGTTCCCGCGGCAATGCCCAACTTCATGGATGGCTGCAAGGTGGCGATGCCGCTGGCGGTGATCGGCGCGATCGTGGGCGAGTTCGTCGGATCGAACAACGGTCTCGGCAACGTCATCCTGCTCGCGACGGGTTCGTCGCAGACCGCGCTGACCTTTGCCGCGCTGCTGACGGTGACCATGCTCTCGCTCGTGCTCTTCTATGTGGTCGAGCTCCTTTCCAAATTCGTGTGGTGGCGGGCAGTCTGATGGGTGTTGCGATCCGGGTTGAAAACCTGACCAAATTCTACGGCGGACCGACGGGCACCAAGGCGCTCGAGGATGTCGATATCGCGATCGAGGATTGCGAGTTCATCTCGATCATCGGGCCTTCGGGCTGCGGCAAGAGCACGTTGCTGCGCATCCTCGCGGGGCTGCACGGCTTCGATACGGGCAGCGCAGCGATGTTCGACGAGGGCGTCGACGCCCCGCGCGACGATGTCGGCGTGGTTTTCCAGACCGCGAACCTGCTGCCATGGCTTACCGTCGACAAGAACCTGACGCTCGCGCTCGAGATCCGTCGCGGCAAGGCGGCGGCGGAGGCCGCGGATGTCGGCGCGATGGTCGAGATGCTCAATTTGAAGGGCTTCGAGGACAAATATCCGCACGAGCTTTCGGGGGGCATGAAGCACCGCGTCGCGATCGGCCAGGCGCTGATGCAGAACCCGCGCGTGCTGCTGATGGACGAGCCCTTCGGCGCGCTCGACGCGCTGACGCGCGACCGGCTCAACATCGAGCTGCTCAGGCTCTGGCAGCGCGACCGCAAGACCGTGGTGCTCATCACGCACAGCATTTCGGAAGCGGTGCTGCTGTCCGACCGCGTGCTCGTGCTGTCCGAGCGGCCGGGGCGGCTGATCGCCGATCTCAAGATCGACCTGCCGCGCCCGCGCGATCCATCGATCACCCGCGACATGCCCGCGTTCGGCGATCACGTCGTCGAGCTGAGCCGGATCATGGGCGTCGTCTAGACAGTCAGGAGTCTGCCATGCCCGTTCTTTCGATCGGCCAGAGCGAAATCTACTATGAAGACCAGGGCGAGGGGCCCGCGATCGTGTTCGCGCACGGGATCGGCGGAAACCATGCGAGCTGGTACCAGCAGGTAGCCGCCTTCGCGCGCTCCTACCGCGTCATCACCTTCGACCATCGCGGTTTCGGGCGTTCGACCGATGTCGAGAATGCAGGGCGGAGCGCCTTCGAGTCCGATCTGCGCGCGCTGCTCGATCATCTCGATATCAGCGAGACTGTGCTGGTCGGGCAGTCGATGGGTGGAGGAACATGCATCAGCTTTGCCACGGCGTATCCCGAGCGCGTGCGTGCGCTCGTCATCGCGTCCTCGCTCCACGCCATCGCCGAGCCCGATGATGTCGCGCCGCTGATGGATGCCGCACGCGCCGCGACCGCCGATATGAGCCAGCTCGAGCGCGTGCTCGATGCGACGTTCCGTGCGGCCAATCCCGAGCAGGCGGCGCTCTACGCGGCCATTGCGAGCTTCAACCGCGTCGATCGCCGCAGCCTGACGGGTACATGGCCGATGCTGGTCGCGCCCGAGGCGGTGGGTGGCGGAAAGCCCGTGCTGTTCGTGGCCGGGCTGGATGACGTGCTCTTCCCCGTCGAGGCGGTGCGGCGTGTCCAGGCGCGCGTGCCCGGATCCTTCCTTGTCGAGATATCCGCGGGTCATTCGGTGTTTTTCGAGCGCGGGGACGAATTCAACGACAGCGTGCTGAGCTTCCTCGCCGCATGCGGCATCCGCGGCGTCAGGCGCAGCGCCCACAGCAACGCGGCGGGCTATACCGCCCCCGCGCAATAATCGCATCAAAGGACAGACAATGACCGGAACGACCGTAGCCAAGGCCGTAGTCACAAGCCTCCGCGACATGGGAGTGCGCCATGTCTTTGGCGTACCGAGCGGCGGCTGGGTCGATTATATGGAAGCGCTTCGCACCACCGACGGCATCGATTTCGTGCTGACCAGCCATGAGGGCGGGGCAAGCTTCATGGCCGATATCTGCGGACGGCTGACGGGCGTTCCGGGTGTCTGCTTCGGCACCTTCGGCCCCGGCGCGACCAACCTTGCCACGGGCGTGGGCGGGGCGACGCTCGACCGTTCGCCGATGATAGCCTTGTCGGACGAGATGCCCGAGGCGATGCGCAGCCGCGTGACGCAGATGGGGATCGACCATCAGGCGCTGTTTGCGCCGATCACCAAGATGACGACGCGGCTGACCGCGGAGAAGGTTGGCGAGACGCTGGCGGAAGCGGCAGAGGTCGCGCTGTCGGGGCGTCCGGGCGCGGTGCATGTCGGTCTGCCCGTCGGGCTGAGCGCGGCTGAGACCAGCTCGCCTTCGCCCGGACGAGTCACGCCCAAGGCACCGCGCCAGCCCGATGCGGCCGCGGTCGGCGCGCTCGTCGCCGCGTTCGGCGCGGCCAGGAAGCCGATCCTCGCGGTCGGCCTTGGTGCCGCGCATGCGCGCGTCGCGGACAAGGTGATCGCGCTCGCCGAGCGCTTCGGCCTGCCGATCGTGCTGACGCCGATGGCCAAGGGCATGGTTCCCGAAAGCCACAAAAGCTATGCGGGCGTGCTGTTCCACGCGCTCAGCGACCTTGTCGGCCGCACGCATGCCGAGGCCGATCTGGTCGTCGCGATCGGATATGACCCCGTCGAATTCAACTTCGAAGGCTGGATGAAGGACGGGCTCGCCATCGCCAATATCGATGTCGAACCCGTCGACATCGACACGGGCAAGCACCCTGTGCTCGCAGACGTGACGGGCGATATCGCTGCTGGCCTCGACGCGTTGCTCGCGCTCGATGTCCCGCCCAAGAATTGGGATCTCGACGTGATCGCGGCGCGGACCGCCGAGCTGTTCGGACGGCTGTCGCCCGACAGCAACCGCTTCGGTCCCTGCGCCGCGCTCGACGTGCTGCGCGACGTGCTGCCCGAAGACGGCATCATGACCTGCGACGTCGGCGCGCACACGCACCTGATCGGGCAGAAATGGCTGACGCCCAGGCCCGGCACGCAGATCATGTCCAATGGCTGGTCGTCGATGGGCTTCGGCCTGCCCGCGGCGATCGCGGCCAAGCTCTGCCGCCCCGATACCGCAGTGTGCACCGTCGTCGGTGATGGCGGCTTTCTGATGACCGTGGGCGAGCTCGCGACCGCGGTCCGCGAGAAGCTCAACATCGTGATCGTGGTCTTTACCGACAACGATCTCGCGCTGATCCGCATCAAGCAGGAAAAGAAGCACAACCCGATCTATGGTACGCCCGTGCGCGCCGAGGGCACGATCGGCGGGCCGTCGCTCTTCGGCGTGCCCGTCGTCACCGCCGCCGACCCCGACGCGCTGCGCGCGGCGCTGGTCGATGCATTTGCCGCCGATGGACCGGTGATCGTCGAGGCGCTGCTCGACAGCCGCGAATATGACGCGCTGGTGCTGCACAAGGACAAGCCATGATGCTGATGGCGGTCGAGCCCAAAGCGTCGCTGCTGATCGGCGGCGTCTGGCGCGGCGCCGATACCGGCATGGCGGTCGACAATCCCTATAGCGGCGAGGTGCTGGCGCATGTCGCCTGCGCCACCGCTGCCGATGCCGGGGACGCGATCGCAAGCGCACTGCGCGGGGCCGAGGCGATGCGCGCGCTCTCCACCGGTGAGCGCGCCGCGATCCTGCGCCGAGCCGGCGATGCGCTCTCGGCCGATGCGGAACGCTTTGCCGCGATGATCACTGCGGAGACGGGGAAGGTCATCAAGGCCTCGACCAAGGAGGTGCGCCGCGCGGTCAATACGCTACGCCTCTCCGCCGAAGAGGCGACGCGGCTGACTGGCGAGACGATCCCCTTTGACAGCTTTGCAGGTGGCGAGGGGCGGCACGGTTACTATGTCTACGAACCGCTGGGGGTGATCGCAGCGATCACGCCGTTCAACGATCCGCTCAATCTCGCCTGCCACAAGCTGGGCCCTGCGCTCGCCGCGGGCAATGCGGTGATCCTGAAGCCCGCCGATCAGGCGCCGCTCACCGCGATCATGCTCGTCGAGTTGCTGCTGGCGGCGGGATTGCCCGCAGAGGCGCTCCAGCTTCTGACCGGTTATGGCCGCGATTTCGGCGCGGCGCTCGTGGCGTCGGATGAAGTCGCGATGGTCTCTTTCACGGGCGGCGCGCGCGTGGGAGAGGAGATCGCGCGCACCGCGGGGATCAAGCGTGTGGCGATGGAACTCGGCGCCAACGGGCCCGTGATCGTGGCGGCCGACGCCGATGTGGAAAAGGCCGCCGAGGCGTGCGTTTCGGGCGCCTTCTGGGCGGCGGGGCAGAATTGCATCGGGGTGCAGCGCATCTACGTCCACGCATCGGTCTATGCCGATTTTCGCGACCGCTTGGCCGCGAAGACAGCGGCGCTGATCGTGGGCGATCCGATGGCGGCAGAAACCGATATCGGTCCGATGATCGCCGCGTGCGAGGCCGAGCGGCTCGAGGAATGGACCGATGAGGCGCTGGCCGCGGGCGCGGCGCGCTGTGCGGGCGGGGCGCGGCAGGGCGCGATCTTCCCGCCGACGGTGCTGGAGAATGTTCCCGCGAGCGCACGGATCGTGCGCCGGGAGGCTTTCGGCCCCGTTGTCAGCCTCTTCCCCTTTACCGATCTGGATGCCGCGATTGCAGCGGCCAACCGCGCCGAACATGCGATTCATGCGGCGATCTTCACCGAGAACATTCGCGACGCACACCATGCCGCGCGGCATCTGCACGCGGCGGGCGTGATGATCAACGATTCGACTGACTATCGGCTCGACGCGATGCCGTTCGGTGGTGCCGGGCGCGGTAATATGGGCCGCGAGGGCGTCCGCTTCGCGATCCGCGAGATGTCCCAGACAAAGGTCATCTGCTTTTCAGCCCGCTAGGTCCACCTCGCGCTCATACTCAAACAGCCGTTGGCTTTCGGTTGCGGCGGCCGGTTCGCCCGGTCGCATCTTTTGGTTTCGAGATGGCTGGGAATCGGCGCCTGGCGCGGCGAAACCGGCATGAATCGTCGATATTTTTATATGCCAAACGGGAATATGAGCGCGTGATAATATTATTTTTAACATATGGCGACTGCCCATAGGCTCTGTGATTGAGACAGGTTGACGGGTGAGGAACACCGGATGCACCCCGCAAGAAAGGGGCAGCGGTATTCTGTCGGTGGCGTGTCGCTGCTGGGGATGAGGATCAAGAACGTGGCATTTCAAATCGACGGGATTCGCCGTGCGCTTTTGCTCGGCTGTGCAGGCCTGCTGGCGTTGCCTGCAACGGGTTTGGCGCAGGATGCGGCGTCGGTGGCTGAGGCTGAGGCGGTTGGTGTTGGGGACATCATCGTGACGGCGCGCAAGCGCGAGGAGAGCCTGCAGACGACGCCGCTGTCGGTGTCGGCGTTCAGCGGCGACGCGCTCGACAAGGCGGGGATCGAGGAGTTTTCGGAGATCGCAAGCCGCGTGCCCGGCTTCACCTTCAACCCCGACAACGTGTCCGAGCCCAATATCTTCCTGCGCGGGATCGGGACCGATATCGAGAGCGCGGCGTCGAGCGCTGCGATCGGCTTCTTTCTGAACGACGTCTACCTGCCGCGCGCGCAGGGCACCGCGATCGAGCTGTTCGACCTCGAGCGCGTCGAGATCGTCCGCGGGCCGCAGGGCACGCTCTATGGCAAGAATGTCGTGGGCGGCGCGATCAACTTCATCACGCGCAAGCCGACCGACGAGTTCCGCGCGGGCATGGAGGCAGGGATCGGCAATTACGCCGCGTTCGACGTCAAGGCCAATGTCGCGGGCGGCATCGCAGACGGGCTGTCGGGCAGCATCGCCGCGACCGCGCGCCGGCGCGACGGCTTTGCCTTCAACACCTTCACGGGCAACGACATGGAAGACCTGTCGGCGTTCGGGGTGCTGGGGCAATTGCGCTACCAGCCCAGTGACAGCCTCGACATCCTGCTCACGGGCGATCTGACGCGCCGCCGCGCGCAGGGCAAATGGGTCGATATCCTCATCCCGTCGGATCACAACATCCCCTTCGTGAACCCCGACCGGCGGCGCGGACCCAATAATATCGACGGCAAGCAGGATGCCGATCTGGGCGGCGTCCATCTGACCGCCGACTGGGACACGGGGTCGGGCACGCTGACCTCGATCACCGCCTATCGCGAGGGCAGCTTCGTCGCGGTCAACAACGACGCGGGCAGCTTCATCGATTTCACCAGGCTGGTCTACGGCCCCGATGGCCGGATCGATTTCGGCGCGATCGACCGCGATGCCTTCAACGACGACTATTTCGTCAACAACAAGGACGAGAAGGTCGAGAGCTTCTCGCAGGAACTGCGCTTCAACTCGGATTTCGACGGGCCGTTCAACTTTCTTGCCGGGCTCTACTACCAGCATGAGAAGGTGAAGCGCGTCGAGAACTCGGACTATATCTTCGTCGAGTTTTTCGCGCAGGGCGAGGAGATTGGCGAGACCCGGCTGAAGTCGGACACCTGGGCGGCGTTCGTGGAAGGGACGTACGACTTCACCGAGACGCTGGGGCTGACCGCGGGTATCCGCTACACCCGGGACAACAAGCGCTTTGCGGTCTACCGCGAGACGATCGGCGACTTTCTCGGCGCCGAGTTCGAGGACGAGAACGGCAATTTCACGCGCAGCTTTACGGCCTCGGACAAGCAGAGCTGGGATGCGTGGACGCCGAGCGTCAACCTGCACTGGCAGCCGGCCGAGGACGTCTATCTCTACGCCTTGGTCTCCAAGGGCTACAAGTCGGGCGGCTGGAACGGCGAGAACGCGACCAATCCCGGCGAGGCGCGGGTTTCCTACGATCCCGAATATGCGTGGAACTACGAGATCGGCGCCAAGACGATGTGGCTCGACAACCGGCTGCGGCTCAACCTCACGGGCTTCTGGACCGAGTATAAGGATCTCCAGACGCAGCAGTTCGTGATCTTCGATCCCAACCTGCCCGCCGACAATGTCATCGCCAATGCGGGCAAGGCGCGCGTCAAGGGCATCGAGCTCGAGACGCAGATGGTTCCCGTCGACGGGCTGACGCTGTTCGCCAACTACACCTATATGGACGCGAAGATCACGGGCGACCTGATCAGCACCGCGCTGCAATTTGATACGAGCTGCTTCTGCTCGGTGCCCGTGCCGACCAATTTGAAGGGCAATGTGCTGCGCCGCAGCCCCGAGAATTCCTTCAGCATCGGCGGCGACCTGACCGTGCCGATCACCGACCGTTTCGAGGGGTTCGTGCGCGCCGACTATAGCTGGACCGACGGCTTCTTCTTCGACAACGAGAACAGCGATCGTACCGCGCAGGATTCGGTGGGCGTGCTCAACGGCTCGCTCGGGCTCCAGACCGAAGACGGCAAATGGACCTTCACGCTCTGGGCCAAGAACCTCACCAACGAACTCTATGAAAGCGGCAAGTCCGACGTCATCGGATCCGTCCTCGTCTCCTACGCTCCGCCGCGCACCTACGGCGCATCGCTCAAATGGAAATACTGAACTGAAAAGGCGAAGGGGCGGTGCGATGCGTGTCGGTCTGATCGGCTTCGGGTTCATTGGCGCGGAGATCTATCGCCGTTTCGCTGACCACGTATCGACCGCGGAAATCGCGTTCGTCCATAATCGCAACCGCGACCGGCTGAAGGGCGTTCCTGACGCGCTTGTGCTTGACGACCTCGACGACGCGCGCGCGTTCGCGCCCGATCTCGTCGTCGAGGTCGCCGGTCCCGAGGTGAGCGCGCGGCACGGCGAGGCGCTGCTCGGCATCGCCGACTATATGCCGCTGTCGCTCACCGCGCTCGCCGACGACGCCCTTCGCGCACGACTGGTGCGGAGCGCCAGATTGTCCGGCAGATCGTTGTTCGTGGCGCATGGCGCGTTGGTCGGGCTCGACAGCTTGGTCGAGTGGGGCGCCATGTGGGATCGGGTCTCGATAACCTTTCGCAAGCCGCCCGGCAGCCTGGGCGTGGCTGCAGATGCGGTGACCGCCGAAACGGTGTTGTTCGACGGCAGCGTGCGAGAAATTGCGCGTCGCTATCCGCACAATGTCAACGCGATGGTGGCCTGCGCGCTCGCCACCACGGGACTCGACCTGTGCCACGCGCGGCTGATCGCCGATCCGGGGATCACGCATCTCGAACTCGCGATCGAGGCGATCGGGCGCGACG
Source organism: Sphingomonas cavernae (assembly GCF_003590775.1). GTDB lineage: Bacteria > Pseudomonadota > Alphaproteobacteria > Sphingomonadales > Sphingomonadaceae > Sphingobium_A > Sphingobium_A cavernae. Next base: position 45,265 of record NZ_QYUM01000001.1, read on the forward strand.
GAACGCGGCTCGCCATAGAACGGCGCCAGCCGGCGGTCGGCGTGTCGGGCAGCGAGATGGCGGAAGCCGTCTGCCGTTCCATCCTGCGCGCGGGCGGCCAGTCCGGCGCGATCGAGTTCGTCTGAGGAGACAAGCGTGGCCGGCATCTTTCCCTTTCTGTCGCAAACCGTGTTTCCGATAATCATCTTCGCGATCATGTTCGGGATGGGGCTGGCGCTGGGCGCTGATGACTTCCGTGCAATCCTGGCGCGGCCGCGCGCCGTAATCGTCGGGCTGTCGGCGCAGATGCTGCTGCTTCCGCTGATCGCACTGGGACTTGCGTTCGCGCTTCCGATCGCGCCCGAGGTCGCGGTCGGGCTCATCATTCTTGCGGCGAGCCCGGGCGGCGTCACCTCCAATGCGATCACGCTCGCGGCGCGGGCGGACGTTGCGCTCGCGGTCAGCCTGACCGCGCTGTCGACGCTGTTCGTCGCCTTCACCTTGCCGCTGTGGACGCATTTCGCGCTCGATCAGTTTCTGGGCTCGACACGTGAGGTCGGCATGCCTCTGGGGCAGACCGCGATCACGCTTGGCGCGCTGACGATCCTGCCCGTGGCGTTGGGGATGGGCGTGCGTGCGCGCTGGCCGGAGATGGCGGCGCGCGGCGTCGAGGCGGCGCGGCCCATATCGGTGCTGGGCATAGTCTTCATGTGCCTCAGCACGACCGCGTTCAACTGGCACCATCTGGCGGGATGGCGCGTGTTCGGCGAAAGTTTCGGCATCTGTCTGGCGCTCATGCTGCTCGCCATGATGGGGGCGTGGCTGCTGGCGACGATCGCACGGCTGCCCGCGATCCAAACATTGACGATCGTGATCGAGGTTGGCGTGCACAATCTTGCGATCGCGCTGCTCGCGTCGGTGACGCTTGTCGAGATGCCCGCGATCGCGCGGCTGCCGCTCGCCTATGGATTGCTGATGATCAGCGTGCCCTGGCTCTATATCCGCTGGGAACGAAGGCGGCAGGCGAGGGGCGCCGCCGCCATGCCTTCGCCCGAGGTCGCGGCATGAGTTCCGCTATGCTGCTCTGGCATAGGTCCTGCCCAAATCATTATTTTAATCGTTATACCCGCCCGCGTTAGCCTTCGTCCCGGAAATGGGAAACCGCGCGGCGCGCATTTGCCCGGATCGTCAGAATCAACGAGGAGAACCCCATGAGCGCAACTGCCAAATCTGCCTTTCCTCACCGCTTCATGCGACGGGCGCTTGGCGGCGGTGTCGGGCTGGCGGTCGCGCTGGGGCTGGCGTCGGCGGCGTGGTCATCGGAAGGCGAGGAAAAGGCCAAGACCGATATCCGCGATCCGATGGTCAAGGCATGGCATGACCTGACCTATGATCAGCGCCCGCCCATGCCCAAGCCGGGCGTCGATTACGGTGTCGACCCGGCGACCGGCGAATTCCGTCATCCCAAGGCCACGCCGCTGCATGAGGAGCGCGCGCCCTTTGCGGGTCAGCTCGATCACTGGGAACAAAAGTCCTACGCCAGGAACATGGAGGTCGTCGCCTTCTACCCCCATGTGCCGTCGCCCTTCCACACATGGCAGAATATCGCGGACTTCGACGACAAGCGCTATCTCTACGTCTATGACCGCCTCAATCTGAAGGTGTTCGACATCACCGATCCCGCCAGGGCGAAGCTGCTGCTCACCAAGGGGCAGAGCTGGACGGGCGCGGGCGGGGGCAAGCCGGTCAATCCCTTTGCCGGCGGCGAGATGATCGGTGCGGCGTCGATCCAGTGGAACAAGGCGCTGGGCAAATATGTGATGGTCCAGTCCAACGAGGTCCAGCGCTTCGGCATCTACAAGGAGAAGATGTACGAACCCGACGGCGTCGAAAAACTGCGCAAATGGCGCTATCACAAGGGCTTTAACGTCTACGTCATGCACGGCCCGCTGCCCGACCAATGGGAAAAGGTCGCGACGCGCACGACCGACTACAAGCATCCCGACGCGAAGCCGGGAGAGCAGCAGGGATCGGGCTCGCTCGATGTGCCCGCATGGTACGGCGGCAAATATATGTTCCTGTCGGCGGCACCCGATGACAGCTTCGCGCTGACCGAATATCCCAACTATCTCCATTCGCCCGGCTACCAGAGCTGGGATATGTCGGATCCGAAGAATCCGAAATTTCTCCAGCAATTCTCGGTGCCCGGCCAGATCGCGGGCGTGAAGGAGGAGGAGGACGCCTACCTCAAGAATCCGCGCGCGGGGAACCGGACATCGTGGATGGGATCGCGCATGCCGATCTTCATCCCCAAGCCCGTCGAAAAGGGCGGCACGATCGGCTTCGCGGCGATGGGCGGGCTCGGCTTCTACGTGCTCGACATTTCCAACCCCGCCGAGATCAAGGTGATCAGCCATCTCGACATGGTGCCCAAGTTCGCGGGGACCGAGGCCGACAATATCGATGTCAGCCAGTATGAGCGCACGGGCTTCGTGTTCATGAACGGCTATCCGATGAACGATGACTGTTTCGAGCCATACAAGGATATCTTCGCGATCGACGTGCGCGATCCCAAGAACCCCAGGATCGCAACGACCTTCCCGCGGCCGACGCCGCCCGAAGGCGCCTCCTTCAAGGATTTCTGCGAACGCCGCGGCAGCTTCGGGCCCAAGCGGCCGGGATACTTTACCCAGCCGGGAACCTCGCGTCAGGGGCTGATTCCCTATGCCTTCTACAATGCGGGGGTTCAGCTCTTCGACGTCAGCGATCCGGCCAAACCCAAGATCGCCGCCTATTATGTACCGCGTTTCCCCACGGACAAGGAAACGCCCGAATATGTGAAGGGCAATCTCGGTTACGGCATCTATGTCGAATATGACCGCAACATCATCTGGCTCTTCACCAATCACGGTTTCTACGCGCTGAAGAGCCCGCTCCTCGGCGAGCCGAAAATGGGCCTGCCCGCCAAGCCCTGGCCGCCGCGCGACTAGGCCGGGGGCGGAGGGGGTGAGCATTCCGGTTCAGGACGCGGTCGACGGGCTGCGGACAGGGGGCTTCCACTGGCGATTGCTGGCGATCGTGGGTGCGATCATCCTGCTCGACGGCTTCGATATCCAGCTCGCCGCCTTTGCGGGGCCCGCGATCCTCGCCGACTGGAAGCTCGAGCCTTCGGCGCTGGCGCCCGCAATGGCGGCGGCGCTGGTCGGGATGGCGATCGGCACGGGGGTCGGCGGTGCGCTCGGCGACCGGATCGGGCGCCGCCCCGCATTGATCGCCAGCGTGGTCTGGTTCGGCGTGGTTGCGATGCTGACCGCGCTGGCTGAGGACGTGGCGCAGTTCGCGGCGTTGCGCTTCATCACCGGGCTGGGGCTGGGCGCGGCGGTGCCCAACGCCACCGCGCTCGTCGCCGAATGGATGCCGCCCAAACTGCGCAACTATGCGGTGACGCTGGTGATCGTGGCGGTGCCGTGTGGCGGCATGATCGGTGCGGGCCTTGCATCATGGCTGATCCCGACCTTTGGCTGGCACGCGGCCTTCGCGCTGGGCGGCGCGCTGCCGTTGCTGCTGGCGCTGGTGATGCTCGCGGGGCTGCCCGAATCCCCGATCTTTCTTGCGCGCAAGCAGGGCACTAATGATCGCATCGCGCGGATGCTGGCAAAGGCGGGCGGGCAGCAGGCCGGCCCCTTTGCCGCACCCGAGATCGAGGCAGGGGGCGGACGCGTTTATTCGGGACCGCTCGCGCGCTCGGCGATCGGGCTTGCCGTCGCCTTTTTCGCCTCGATGCTTGCGCTCTATGCGTGCCTGAGCTGGATCCCGGTGCTGCTGTCGCGCGCGGGCTTTGCAATGGACAGCGCGATCCGCGGCGCGATGATCTTCAACCTGTGCGGTGTCCTTGCCTCTTTCGTCGCGGCATGGGCGACGCCGCGGCTGGGATCGCGCCGGACGTTGATCTGCGCGGCGGCGATCGCGCTGCTGGCGACGATCGGCTGGGCGTGGCTGATCGCGGCCCCCGACATGCCGCATGGCTGGATTCTGGCAGGCGTGGGCGCGACGGGCGCGGGCGTGCTCGCGCTCCAGGTGATGCTGTACGGGCTCGCCGCGCATGTGTTTCCGGTCGAATGTCGCGCGGCCGGCATCGGTTATTCGGCGAGCATTGGCCGGCTGGGCGCGATTTCAAGTGCATTCGGGGCGGGAATCGTGCTTGGGCTTCCCGGTGGCGCCGGGCTGTTCTTCGGGATGATCGGCGTCGCGATCGTCGGGACCGCGCTGGGCGTGATCCTGGTCGACCGGCACGTGCCCGCCAGCCGCGAGATCGCCCCGAACGATAACGAAATGGTGGGCAGGAATGCGTGACAGTGTTGGCGACCCTTTGAAGATGATGACTCCCGCTCAGGAAGCTCCCATGCCGGCGCAGGTCGCGTCTGGCCCTATCGAAAGCGCCGCGGCCGCGCGCGAGGGCGGGCTGAAGCGCGGGCTGACCCAACGCCAGCTCACCATGATCGGCATCGGCGGCGCGATCGGCACGGGGCTGTTCATGGGCAGCGGCATCGCGGTCGGCTATGCCGGGCCGGGGGTGCTGCTGAGCTACATCATCGCCGCGGCGATCGCGCTCATCGTCATGTTCAGCCTCTCGGAAATGGCGGTCGCCAGCCCGACCGCGGGATCGTTCGGCACCTATGCCGAGCAATATGTCTCGCCGCTCGCGGGCTTCGTCGTGCGCTATACCTATTGGGCGACAATGGTCATCCTGATCGGCAGCGAGGCGGTCGCGATCGGGCATTATATGGAATATTGGGTGCCGGGGCTGCCCGTCTGGGTGTCGACCGCGGTGTTCGGGCTGGGCGTGCTTTGGGTCAACACGCGCGCGGTCGGCAATTTCGGCAGCGTCGAATACTGGCTTTCGGCGATCAAGGTCGGCGCGATCCTGACCTTCATCCTGTTCGGGCTGGCCAAGATCTTCGGCGTTGGCGTGCCCGCCACGGGCTTCGGCAACTATTTCGTCGAGGGCGGGCCGCTGCCCTTCGGTTTCGGCGGCGTCTGGATGGCGGTGCTGATCGCGCTGTTCTCCTTCTTCGGGATCGAGATGATCGCGGTGGCGGCGGGTGAGGCGGAAGATCCGCAAAAATCGGTGCCGCACGCGATGCGGACGATGCTCGTGCGGCTCGTGCTGTTCTACATCCTTTCGATCGGGATCATCGTCGCGATCGTTCCGTGGACGCAGAGCGGTGCCGAGGCGGTCGAGCAGAGCCCGTTCGTCAAGGTGTTTGCAAGCTTCGGCTTCTCCGCGGCGGCACATGTCATGAACTTCGTCGTGTTGAGCGCCGCGCTCTCCGCGATGAACTCCGCGCTCTACATGGCGAGCCGGATGATGTTCTCGCTGGCGCGCGCGGGGCATGTGCCCGGCGCGATCGGCGTGCTGAGCGCGCGCGGCGTGCCCGTCCGCGCGACCGTGCTGTCGAGCGTCGGCGTCCTCATCGCCGCCGCCATCGCGATGTTCAGCCCCAACGCCTTCCAGTATCTGGTCGGCATCTCGCTGTTCGGCGGGTTGTTCACCTGGGTTTCGATCCTCGTGACGCATATGCGTTTTCGTGACCAGGCGGCCGACACGACGCGTCCGGTGCGCGCACCGCTTTTTCCCGGTCTGCAGATCGTGGGGCTGCTCGTGCTGCTGAGCGTGTTCGTGACGATGGCGTTCGACACCGGCTTCTGGCGGACCGCGCTGATCGTCGGCGTGCTGTGGCTGCTCGTCGTCTGTATGTTCTACGCGGTCAAGCGCCGCGTCACCTGATCGGCGGCGCGACCGCGGCGTGCGCCATCTGGCGGACGATCGACAGGAAATAGTCGGTGGCGGGCGCACGGTCGTTGCTCGCGCGCAGCGTTACGCCGATCGCGCCGAAGCTGAGCGCGAAATCGACGGGAAGCTGCACGAGCCCGGCCTGCGCTTCCGCCACCTGGCTGGGAAGCGCCGCGACCAGATTGGTATGGCGCAGCACCGCATAGTTGGTCGCGATCGAAACCGATTCTATCGCGCGCATCGGGGGTTCCAGCCCCGCCTTGTTGAAGCATTCGTCGAGGTCGCGACGCAGCGCACTGTGCGGCGGCGGCGCGATCCATTCCTCGCGCTGGAGATCGGCAAGCGTGACCACGGGCAAATCGCACAGCGGGTGCCCCTCGCGCACCACGATCGAGGCGGGATCGTTGTAGAGTATCTCGCGCACCAGATCCTCATGCTCGCGATATTCGGGAAGCCGCCCGACGACGATGTCGAGATCGCCGACGCGCAGCATCCCCATCAGCATGTCGTTCATGCCCTCGAGCACCGAAATCTTGATGCCCGCGCGCTGCGCGCGCATCGCGACGATCGCGCCGGGGAGGAACGGCGGAACAGCCGACAGCAGCGTGCCAACCGCGACCTTGCCGATCGCACCGCGGTTCAACGAGAACAGCTCCTCGCTGGCATGACGCACCTGTGCGAGGATCAGCTTGGCGTGGCGGACGACGACATCGCCATAGAGCGTCGTCTTCACTCCCCTAGGCGAGCGTTCGAAGAGTTCCATGTCGAGCACGCCTTCGAGGTCGCGGATCATCTTGGTGGCGGCGGGCTGCGCGACGTTGAGCGCATTGGCCGCGCGCAAAATGCTGCCATGTTCGGCTACTGCGATCAGCAGCTTCAACTGACGAAGCTTGAGCTTGGCGAGAAAGCGGTTCTCGATCGATTTGAGCCGCTGTTCGGCGTGCGCCATGACGTCCCCTCACCCTGTTCGCCGTGTCCACACGGTCGGTTTGCGCCTCGCGGGCATGCGCCTTGCGGGGCAGGATCCATGTCCGGTGCTGCAGCGTGCTGGTGGCAGTGTCGAAATCGGGCGCTGTCGATGCGGCTATAATGCAGTCCGTCAATGGGATAGTGATTTCGACATATCACCATCCCGTTATGTGACAGTATAATGTCTTTGTGTTTCGCTATAACGGTTCGGTTGTCACAGCACGATCTTGCGACTTGGCTGCGCCCGACCTTCCGATATGTCATTATCATATAGGTCGGCGTAACATTGCTATTATTCACTTATGGCGACGCTCCATAGGCTCCCTCTTGGTCTTGAAGCCGAGGGCGGCGTGAAAAGACGCCCGATGCCCCCGACAGAGCGGCGCAGGGGCGTTCCACCAGCGGCAAGGCGCGACATGGAAGGGGCAAGCTGGTGAAAAGAACAGGCAAGATGAAGGTGGCACTGATGATCGGCGCGGCGGCGGTGCTGGCGTTGCCTGCAACGGGTTTGGCGCAGGATGCGGCGTCGGTGGCTGAGGCTGAGGCGGTTGGTGTTGGGGACATCATCGTGACGGCGCGCAAGCGCGAGGAGAGCCTGCAGACGACGCCGCTGTCGGTGTCGGCGTTCAGCGGCGACGCGCTCGACAAGGCGGGGATCGAGGAGTTTTCGGAGATCGCAAGCCGCGTGCCCGGCTTCACCTTCAACCCCGACAACGTGTCCGAGCCCAATATCTTCCTGCGCGGGATCGGGACCGATATCGAGAGCGCGGCGTCGAGCGCTGCGATCGGCTTCTTTCTGAACGACGTCTACCTGCCGCGCGCGCAGGGCACCGCGATCGAGCTGTTCGACCTCGAGCGCGTCGAGATCGTCCGCGGGCCGCAGGGCACGCTCTATGGCAAGAATGTCGTGGGCGGCGCGATCAACTTCATCACGCGCAAGCCGACCGACGAGTTCCGCGCGGGCATGGAGGCAGGGATCGGCAATTACGCCGCGTTCGACGTCAAGGCCAATGTCGCGGGCGGCATCGCAGACGGGCTGTCGGGCAGCATCGCCGCGACCGCGCGCCGGCGCGACGGCTTTGCCTTCAACACCTTCACGGGCAACGACATGGAAGACCTGTCGGCGTTCGGGGTGCTGGGGCAATTGCGCTACCAGCCCAGTGACAGCCTCGACATCCTGCTCACGGGCGATCTGACGCGCCGCCGCGCGCAGGGCAAATGGGTCGATATCCTCATCCCGTCGGATCACAACATCCCCTTCGTGAACCCCGACCGGCGGCGCGGACCCAATAATATCGACGGCAAGCAGGATGCCGATCTGGGCGGCGTCCATCTGACCGCCGACTGGGACACGGGGTCGGGCACGCTGACCTCGATCACCGCCTATCGCGAGGGCAGCTTCGTCGCGGTCAACAACGACGCGGGCAGCTTCATCGATTTCACCAGGCTGGTCTACGGCCCCGATGGCCGGATCGATTTCGGCGCGATCGACCGCGATGCCTTCAACGACGACTATTTCGTCAACAACAAGGACGAGAAGGTCGAGAGCTTCTCGCAGGAACTGCGCTTCAACTCGGATTTCGACGGGCCGTTCAACTTTCTTGCCGGGCTCTACTACCAGCATGAGAAGGTGAAGCGCGTCGAGAACTCGGACTATATCTTCGTCGAGTTTTTCGCGCAGGGCGAGGAGATTGGCGAGACCCGGCTGAAGTCGGACACCTGGGCGGCGTTCGTGGAAGGGACGTACGACTTCACCGAGACGCTGGGGCTGACCGCGGGTATCCGCTACACCCGGGACAACAAGCGCTTTGCGGTCTACCGCGAGACGATCGGCGACTTTCTCGGCGCCGAGTTCGAGGACGAGAACGGCAATTTCACGCGCAGCTTTACGGCCTCGGACAAGCAGAGCTGGGATGCGTGGACGCCGAGCGTCAACCTGCACTGGCAGCCGGCCGAGGACGTCTATCTCTACGCCTTGGTCTCCAAGGGCTACAAGTCGGGCGGCTGGAACGGCGAGAACGCGACCAATCCCGGCGAGGCGCGGGTTTCCTACGATCCCGAATATGCGTGGAACTACGAGATCGGCGCCAAGACGATGTGGCTCGACAACCGGCTGCGGCTCAACCTCACGGGCTTCTGGACCGAGTATAAGGATCTCCAGACGCAGCAGTTCGTGATCTTCGATCCCAACCTGCCCGCCGACAATGTCATCGCCAATGCGGGCAAGGCGCGCGTCAAGGGCATCGAGCTCGAGACGCAGATGGTTCCCGTCGACGGGCTGACGCTGTTCGCCAACTACACCTATATGGACGCGAAGATCACGGGCGACCTGATCAGCACCGCGCTGCAATTTGATACGAGCTGCTTCTGCTCGGTGCCCGTGCCGACCAATTTGAAGGGCAATGTGCTGCGCCGCAGCCCCGAGAATTCCTTCAGCATCGGCGGCGACCTGACCGTGCCGATCACCGACCGTTTCGAGGGGTTCGTGCGCGCCGACTATAGCTGGACCGACGGCTTCTTCTTCGACAACGAGAACAGCGATCGTACCGCGCAGGATTCGGTGGGCGTGCTCAACGGCTCGCTCGGGCTCCAGACCGAAGACGGCAAATGGACCTTCACGCTCTGGGCCAAGAACCTCACCAACGAACTCTATGAAAGCGGCAAGTCCGACGTCATCGGATCCGTCCTCGTCTCCTACGCTCCGCCGCGCACCTACGGCGCGTCGCTCAAATGGAAATACTGAACCGCAATAACTGTGGAGCGGCGGGTGCCACTACTTCTGAAGGGGCATTCGCCGGCCTGCATTTTTTGAGCAAGTGCTCCATGAACGAGGCAATTTTTCGCGCCTAACTCGAAGCTATGGCCAGCGGCGATCTTGATGCGGTGCTCGACCGCTTTGAGATCGCCGCGGTCATTTCTGTCGCCAGTATATAGCGAAGTGGCGGTCGGGCCGTTCTACGAAAAACTAATTACCGACCCGTTTTCGTTGCGAACGTCGCGGGGAAGTTCTTCCGGTCATGAGCAAAGGGCCGCTTTCGAGCGGCCCAAATTGTCCGTGAATAACCGACTTGCCGGGTTTGCCGTTCTCGAAGTTGAGCCACAATGACAGAAGAGCGCCAGGTTGGTGCGCGGTGAAGTGCAGCAGAGTGGGTCTCGGTAGTGCAACTTCACACCGAGGTCACCGCGGAACCAATGCCCCAAGGACACACGACCAAGGCTCCTCCGCGAAATGCTCATATTTCTACAATCGCGGGAACGTTACACCGTCCAGTGCACGCTCCCGCAACCAACACAACACACAGCCCAAGGCAACACGCCAAGGGGCTTTTTTATTGCCTCAAACACTGCGGTCGGGGGGTGATTATCGACCGCGGTCTGATGATTCAGCCGACGCGCCTGGCGTCGCCCGGCCCGAAAAATTGCGCTTCTTCGCGGCCGTAATGCTGCATGACGAAAGCGCGCACCCTCCGTTCGCCATGCTCGTCGAGCGCGCGGCTCGCATCGGCTTCCTGGAATATGCTCAGCGACATGGCGGCCGCGTCGAGCGTCCACAGCAACTGATAGCTCGCCCGCCGCGGATCGTGATCAAAAAGGCCCGCGCGACGCGCGATGCTGAAATACCGCTCGAGCGCGCTCCGCATCGGCGTCTGGATCTCGCGGTCATAGGCCGCGGCGAGCCAGGGATGGCTGCGGCCATCGCGCACGATGGACAGCATCAATTCGATCTGGCGCGGGTCGGTAAACAACTGGATCGCCCGTCTGGCGAAGATGGTGAGCGCAGCGACGGGCGGAATGTCGACAGGCACCTCATTGGGCGCCAGCGGCGCGATCGCCGCGAGAAGGCGCTTGCGTGATATTCTGAACAGCTCACCGGTGCTGCCGAAGTGATTGTAGACCGTGCGTCTGACGATCCCGGCCTCCTGCGCGACGAGTTCCATCGACAGCGTCTCGGCGCCACGCTCGCACAGCAGGCGATCGACAACGTCGAGGATGATCGCGCGCGCCTGACCACGACCGCGGGCGGTCGCCTTGCCGGTCTGCGAAGACAGGGAATGCGGTAGCACATGCACAGTCATTGTCGGATCCTCAACGCACCTGAATTTCGCTCGCGCTGCCATGCGCGCTGCTCTGCGCCATGTTCCGTGCGACCAAGTACGACGCTGGTGCTGCAAATATGGATCCCGGCGATGCGCGCCTTTACGGCATTGTTTCCGTGCGACTTTCGTCAAGGACGCGTTGGCTGATCGGACGCGCAAGGAGCGCGGATTCGAGCTTCGTCAGCCCCGTCAGCATGTCGAGATCGATTTCGTCAAAGACCTCGGACATGGCGCGCTCGATATCGTCGTTGCATGCCTCGAGGCTTGCTGCCTGGGCGTGCCCGCTGCTGGTCAGCGCCACGATGCTTCGGCGCATATCCCTTGGGTCGCTTGAGGTCGTGGCGAGCCCCGCCTCGACGAGTTGTCCCGTCATGCGGACGATGAGCGGATGAGACAGCCTCAGTCGCTGCGCGATTTCGGTGATACCCATCGGGCCCTCGCGGTGCAGCAGCAGCACTGTCGAAGCCCCGCGACCGGGGATCGCCAATCCACGCTGGCGGAGCAGGGCGCCGATATCGTCGACCAGAGCCTCCGAGGCGCGCTTGAAGCGGTGCGCCAGAAACGCGGCTCCCATCTGCTCGATGAAATCCCTGTCGTCCATGCGGAGCGGTTAGTCCTGCGCCGGGTTACGCGTCAAGTTTCGCCGCTATCGCAGGCGTTGCCCTCGCCATGTCGTCGCATGCTGCCCGGGCGCAGAGAGCCGTCGACGCGTTCAAGGCTTCGTGTTCTCCGCGCGTGGAGAGAACCGCGAAACAGGCGGCAGATTGATCCGCATATTCCCAAAGAAAATCGTCGTTGTTGCACAGTGATGTGCAGCTAAACGATTAGATAGAAACCAATTTTCTTGCCATTTGGCACCGAATCTTTCGTATCGGCGCCGAGTTCTGTGAATGCGAACGCGCCGGAAACCCGCAAAATCTTCATGGGGATTTATCATGGTGTCTGTTCGTACTGCTCGTGTTTCGCATTCTTTCCGTGCTTCGCGATCCGGCTCCACGCGTGCGGCTCTTCTGTTGGGCGTAGGGGGGCTGGCGCTTGCCCTTTCCACCACGCCCGCGCGCGCCGAATGCGCGCCCGAAGGCGGCGTGATCGTGTGCAGCGGGCTCGACGCCAACGGCTTTGTCTCGACCGTCGACGGGCAAGTCACCACGATCCTCGCGGGCGCGACGGTGCGCAACAATCCCGACACGGGTTCGGCGATCCGGTATGACGAGAACGGCCGCGTGATCGTGGCGGGCGCGATCGAGGGCGGTGATGGCGATGGCATCGTCGGTGGGCCGGGCAAGTTCGTCACCATCTCGGTCGGCCAGGGCGGCGCTATCTCCGGGCAGCGCGGTATCGCGGCGGTCGACGCGTTCGTTCGCTATGCGATCGGCAATGCCGGCACGATCACCGGCACCTCCGGGGCGGCGATCGCAATTCCCGACGGATCGAGCGGCCTGCTGACGCAGTTCCGCAACGCAGAGACGGGGCGTGTCGTCGGCGGCGTCGACGGGCGGTTCGAGCGCATCGAGAACACTGGCGTGATCGATGGGGGCAGCCGGTCGGGCATCGCGAGCACCGGCGCAAGCCGTGACCAGACGATCGTAAATCGGGGCGGCATCCGCAGTGCTGCAACGACCGGGGCGGCGATCGCCGCGAACGCCGTGATCGACAATAGCGGCACGATCGAGGGTGCCGGTGGCGCGGCAGCGATCCGCGCGGACGAGCTCGAACTCGTCAACCGCGCGGGCGGTGTCATTCGTGCGGGCGGCACCGCGATCGCGCTTGAAGGCGCGGATTTCAACGAAACCAGCATCGAGAATGCCGGGCAGATTGTCGGCAATGTCGTCTCCAGCGGTGCATCGAGCGACCATTTCGTGCAGCGCATCGGCGCGACCGTCGAGGGCGACATCCGCCTGGGCGCGGGGGACGACGCCTTCTACTATGAGCAAAAAGGCGACCAGATCGCCGGCGGCGTCACGGGCGCGATCGATGGCGGTGATGGCGAAGACATTTTCGGCGTCCGCGTCACCAGGTCGGGCACCGTCACGCTTGCCGGCGCGCTTCCCACGGGCTTCGAGCGCTATGGTGTCGACCTGTGCGGCTGCAACACCGATGTCACCATCGCGGCGGGCAACTACACCGCGGGCCTGACTGTATCGGGCGAAGGCGATGTCACCAATCTCGCCAGTTTCACGACCACCGGCAAGACTCCGATCATTGATCTCCGTTCCTCGATCGAGGAGGACATCGACCCCGATTTCGGCCTTGTCTTCGTCAACAAGGGCACGATCGACGCCACCGGCACCGAGTTCGGTTTCGACCTGATCACCAGCATGAATGGAGACGCGCCGCTGCGCCGCTTCGTCAATGACGGCGTGATCAAGGCCAATGGCTTCTACACCCACGCGCTCAACCTCATGGCCTTTGGCGGCGCAGACGGCCCGGGCTTCGTCAACAATGGCGAGATCGGCGGGGCCGGCGATTCCGGCTATGGCATCAACCTGACCTCCACCAATGCCGAGAACAACGGCAAGATCATCTTCACCGGCGGCGACCAGCACGGCGTCCGCATGACGGGCGGCAGCTTCACCAACAACGCCGGCGCGGTGATCCAGGCGCAACAGGACGCGCTGACCGTCCAGTTCGGCAGAGTGCGTAACAGCGGCACGATCACGGGCAATGTGGGCGTCGCCGTCATCAGCGGCACGATCATCAATGAAGCGGGCGGTGTGATCACGGGCGGCAGGGCCGCTATCGTTCGCGCAACCGGCTTCGGGGCGGGCGTCAATATCGCGAACAAGGGCACGATCAACGGCCATGTCGATCTGACTGATCCCGGCTCCGACTTCGACACCTTCTGGGCGGCCGAAGGCAGCAAGCTCAACGGTCAGCTCCGGCTCGGGAACAATGACAAGCTGGTTACCGATATCGGCCGCGTCGATCGCACGGGTACGCTGCGTATCGACGACATCGTCACCGGCGGTGTGACCAACGGCTCCAGCAACGAGCTCTGGCTTCGCGCGGGGAGCACGCAATCGGCCAATCTGATCGATGCGCCGGTCGCCGGCTTCACCCGGCTCGTCTACGAGGCCGGTGGGGAGGATATGGTGCTGACGCTCGGCGGGCCCGTCGATGCCGCGGGTGCCGTGCAGACGCGCAAGAGCGAGGTGCGCCTGGCGGGTGACGGCAAGATCAATCTGACCGCCGATATAGACGTTAGCGGCCTGATCCAGCGTGGTGTCGTTGTCGAGCGATATTCGACCCCCAATCGCATGGAGGGCAGTGGCCGGACGCTTGATCTCGTTATTTCGGGCAAGATCAGGGGAGGGCGCGGCATCGCGGTCGATGCGACCCATGCGAACAGCGTCGAGCTGGCCGCCGGCAAGGGTGAGATTACGATCGATCAGGAATACGGCCTCGTCACCGGACCGGGCACGCAAGTGACGATCGGCGAGGGCGCGAAGATCCGCGTGCTGGATGCCAATAATCGCGCAATCGCAATTTCGGCAGGCGGCAGCACCATCGTGAACCGCGGCGAGATCGTCGAGGAAGGCGATGCCGCGACGGCGACGCGGGGCAACGCAGCGACCGGCGTGGAGATCGGCAGCGGGTATTTCGAGAATGCGCAATCGGGGCGGGTCGACATGATCGGCTCCGCCGTGGAATTGCGTGCCTATGCGGTTCTTGAAAATAGCGGCCTGATCCAGAGCCGTGGTGGTGCGGCGCTCAATGTGGCCGCGGTCGACGCGCGCAACGCATTTGACGACAGCGCCGTCATCAACAATGCGGGTGGCACGATCAGGGCGGCGGGTGGCACCGCGATCGCTGGCCGTTATGGCGGCGTCTCGGTGCAAAATGCCGGTACGATCGACGGCAATATTCTGCTCAGTCAGGCTTCGGACAGCTTTGCGGCCGATGCCTATGTCGCGATGGGCGGCACGGTTTCGGGCAATCTCGACTTTGGTGGAGGCGACGACCTTTTCCTGGTTCGCGATGGCGCGAGCGCGGGCATCTCGGGCACGATCAACGCAGGCGACGGGCTCGATGCCTATGGCCGCTCCTTCACCAGCAGCGGCACCTATGCACTCGGCGCATCCGCCAAGCCCGCCGACTTCGAGCTCCACGCAGCCGAAGCGCTAGGCGAAGCGACGACGGTGAAGCTGACCGCCGCCGAAACGCTGAACACGGGCATCCGTCTCTATGGCGACGGCACGATCGAGAATGGCGCCAATGTCGATGTCAACGGCATCGCCGATCTGCGTGCTGCGATTGATGTGCGCACCGGTGACGTCGAATTCGGCGCGATGACGCTGATCAACACGGGCAATATCTCCAGCGACGTGCAGGGCGTCCTGGCGGATGACGGCGTGCGCAGCTTTGCCAACTCCGGGACCATCAGTGCCACCAAGGGTGCGGTCGAGATGGCATCCTATGTGGGCAACAAGGGCTTTGCCTTCCGTAACGACGGCACATTGGCGTCCGACGGCGCCAAGGTCGATACCGCACGCGTCGAATTCTATGGCGCAACCGAAGGCGCTGCCATTGACGTCGTGAATGCGGGCACGATCCGCAGCGGCGGCACGGCAGACTATCAGGGGGAAGCGACGGGGCTCTTGGTCTCTGGCGCCGACGACGTGTTCGCCAGGATCGCCAATAGCGGAACGATCGAAGCGGGCGGCGTGATGGGGACCGGCGCGGTCATTTCGGGCGGGCGTTTTGACGTCGCCAATAGCGGCACGATCGAGGGCAAGGGCGTGGGCGGCGCCGGCCTGATCGTTGCCTCCTATGCCGCCCCTGACCCCAAGGCGCCATCCGCCGAGGATTGCGAAGATGGCGCGGTGTCGACGGTGGTCGCCAACGTCCGCAACGACGGCACGATCCGCGCCAATGGCGGCGGCACCGCCACCGTTGACTCGCATGCGATCGCTGTTGGCCTTGGCGTGTCGATCGAGAATGAGAACACGATCGTTCGCGTGATCAACGGCGCCAATGGCGTGATCGAGGCGACGGGGGCCAAGTCGGTCGCGATCGCTGCGTCGAGCAACGACAGCAGTGAAAGCGGCAGGGATCCAACGCGGCGGACCTTCAAGTTCGACAATTCCGGCACGGTGCGCGGGGGCGCGGGTGCCAGCATCACCGATGGCCTCTATGTCAACGAGCCGGGCGGCATCGCCTTTGGCGACGTGGTCAACGGCGGCGGCGCGATCGCGGGTGCGATCCAGACGATTCATACGACCGACAGGATCCGCAATCTGGCGGGTGGTGTGATTTCGGGTTCGGTCGATCTGGCGGATGGCGATGATGTGTTCGAGAATTACGGGCGCCTTGTCGGTGATCTGACCCTGGGTTCGGGGGCGGATACGTTGCTGTTCGCGGCGTCGTCGGTGCTCGAGGGCATCGCCCATGGCGGCGAGGGCGTGGACACGCTGCTCGTGGATCTCACGGGCAATGGCGCGATCAACTTCGACCTGTTCAAGGGCTTCGAGACGCTGAAGCAGAAGGGTTCGGGGACGCTGTCGATCTCGGGCACCGCGGATCTGGCGACGCTGACGATCGCCAATTCGAGCGTGACCATTGCTTCGGGCACGCGTTTTGCGACGTCGGGGATGACCGCGCTCACGGGTTCCGACGGTGATGAAAATCTCAATGTCGAGGGCACGATCGCGGGCAATGTCGACATGGGCGGCGGCAAGGATGTCGTCACGCTGGCGATGGGTGGCAAGGTCGAGGGCAATGTCAATCTGGGAGCGGGCGACGATCGTCTGGTGCTCGCGGGCGGCACCGCGACGGGCACGATCGACGGCGGGCTCGGCACCGACACGATCGCCTTCAACATCGCGGGCGATGTCAGCGCGATCCCCGATGGGATCAACTTCGAATCGCTCGACGTGGCAGGGGCGGGTACGCTCAGTCTCGCGCTCCAGCAGGATTTCGACACGATCACGCTGGGCTCGGGTTCCAACCTCGTGCTCAATCCGGGGGCTGCCGCGCATAATGTCGGTACCATTATCGGCAATGACGGCGCACAGAATGTCACGATCAACACCCCGCTCACTGGCGGCGTGTCGCTGGGTGGCGGCGATGACAGCCTGACGCTGGCGCTGAACGGCGTGCTCTCGGGTGCGCTCGACGGCGGTGCGGGCAATGACATGCTCAACCTCAACCTTGGCGGCGCCTCGACGATCGGTGGCCTTGCTGGCTTCGAGACTGTCAACCTTGCGGGCGCAGCACCGCTGACGCTGAACGGCGTGCTGGCGCAGGGCCAGGCGCTCAACTTCGACGGCGGCGACAACGCGCTGATCGTCGGCGCGGGTGGATCGATCCTCGGCGCCGTCAATGGCGGCGCGGGCCGCGACAGCATCGCCTTCGACCTATCGGACGGCGTGACGCAGGCGCTGTTCACCAGCCGCGTGACGGGCTTCGAGGATCTTGCCGCCAATGGTTCGGGCACGCTGATCCTCAATGAGAATGCGGGCTATCAGAGCGTTGCGATCAATGGCGGCAATCTGACGCTTGCAGCCGGCATGACGCTCTCTTCGGGCAACACCGTCTTTGACGGCGCCAACAATGTGCTGACGCTGGCGGGCGGCGCTTCGATCATCGGCCCGGTTGACGGCGGTGCGGGCACCGACCGACTCGTGCTTCAGCAGGGAGCTGGCGAGACGCGTTCGCTCAACTCGCTGTGGTACAGCAATTTCGAGCAGCTCGGGACGGGCGGTGCGGGCACGCTCATCGTCGACGGCAATGCGAGCTTCGACAGCGTCGACATGTTCGGCAGCGGCCTCAAGATCGTCAACGGCGCGACGCTCACCACCGGCCAGCTCACCGGATCGGATGCGGCCAATACGCTCGAGATCGCGGGTGCGCTCAACGGTGCCGTCGATCTGGGTGCAGGCGACGACCGCCTGATCATCGCCTCGCTCAACAACGGCACAGGCACGCGCTCGGGTGGCGCTGGCAACGACACGCTCGAATTCCGCGGTGCGGGTACGGGCACGTGGAACGGCACGGGCTATACCGGCTTCGAGAATTTCGCGAACGGCGCGGGCACGCTCTCGATCACGGGCAATGTCGGCTTCCAGACCTTCGCGGTCACCGGCGGGCGCGTCATCGGTCAGGCGGGCACCACGATCGCCTCGGCCAACTCGATCCTCGTCGGCCAGGGCGCGACCTTCGGCTCGGCAGGCACGGTCAACGCCAGTATCGACGTGCGCGGGACGTTGTCGCCGGGGGCCTCGCCGGGAACGATGACGGTTAACGGCAATGTCGCCTTCGCTTCGGGCTCGAACCTGCTGCTCGAGCTTGCCCCCACGGGCCGCGACCTTCTCAACATCTCGGGCACGCTCAGCATCGCCTCGGGTTCGACGATCGACATCACGGGCGCATTGAGTTCGGCCCCTGGCGGCGCGCTTGATCTTGTGGTGGCGAATGGCGGCATCACCGGCGGCTTCACCACGATCAACAAGTCGCAATCGATCTTCGGCTTCGTCGCCCAGCGCGGCAACAAGATCCAGATCGTCGGCGAGTTCGCCAATGACGCGAGCTTCGGTACCAACGCGCAAGCCTCGATCGCCTATGCCAACGCGGTGCTGGGTTCGGGGCAGAAGGTCGGTGCCTTCACCGCGGCGTTGCCCGATCTCGTCGATGCGCAGGGCAAGTCGAAGCAGGCGGCCTTTGCACAGCTCACCCCAGAGGCCTATGCCTCGGCGAGCCGGATCGGCATCGATAATGGCCTGATGATCGCGGACACCGCGCGCAGCCTGCGCTACACCATGGCCGAGGGGCAGGGCCTGTTCGGCTTTGGCCAGACCATGTTTGCCCGCACCGAGCTCGATGGCAATACCGCGACCGGCGCGTCGGCAGCCAATGAGGACAGCAGCGGCTTCCTCGGCGGGCTGGGTTACGGCTTTGGCAACGGCGTGCGCGTCGGCGCCTTCCTCGGCCATCTCGACAGCGAGCAGACGCTGCACGAGCTGAGCGCCAGCACCAAGGCCGACGGCTTTGTCGGTGGCGTGTTCGCGGATGCAGAGATCGGTGCGCTCGGCCTCCACGCTCTGGCGGCCTATGACGGCGCGGACGCGACCACGACGCGCAGCCTTCCGGGGCGCACCAGCGCAACCGCCTCCTATGGGCTCAAGAGCTGGCTTGTGGACTTCTCGGCGCACTATGACATCGCGCTCGGCGGCATGGCGCTGACCCCCAGGGCAGGCCTGACCTATGTCTCGACCAGGCGTGAAGGCCTGACCGAGCAGGGCACGGGGGCTTTTGGCCTCAGCGTCGAGGGCAAACGCAAGGAGGCGCTGTTCGCCGACGCGGGTGTCACGCTCGGTGCCGACACCAAACTCGGCAATCTGCCCTTGCGCCCCTGGGTCGAGGCGGGCGTGCGCCATATGTTCGACGGCGACAATGTCACCGCCAGCGGCGTGCTCACCGGCGTCACTGCGGGCGGCGTGCTGATCGCGGCCGGCGTCGATCGCGACCGCACGACCGCGCGCCTTGGCGCCGGGCTGGGCCTCGAGGTCTCCGGCACGGTCAGCCTCAACATCGGCTATACCGGCGAGTTCGGCGACGCCGAGCGCCACAACATCAACGGCGGCATTCTGATCGTCCGCGCCCGACACCCCACGTCGTCAGGCATACGGACCGGCGGCGTCTCCCACCCCAAAGGGAGACGCCGCCTTCTTTTTTGGGAACCGTTCTCAGCGAAGAATCGCGGTCGGCCGGTTCGAGTCGGCGCGATTCGGCGGAGGCGCCTCTATCCATCATGCCGCTATGCAGTCGCAAAGCGCCGGATCGCCGATTGGCGAGATGTGCTCAGCCGCGCATTTCTGCGGCTTTCGGTATCTCTCGCCATGAATGCAGCGCTGAGGCTCACAAATTGCACGATGGCTGTTGACGCGAATCGAAGTGCC
>NZ_QYUM01000001.1:67500-69760 GCF_003590775.1 Sphingomonas cavernae
TAAATCATTTGGCTGAGATTTAATTATCTGCATTTACCGTGACGCGCATTCGATGGCGGCCTCTTTTGCAAGGAGAGGTTTTCCAGCGTTGTCATTGGTGGTGTGGACTCTCAAACGTGAGGTAAGAGCATTTGGTGGATGCCTTGGCATGCACAGGCGATGAAGGACGTGGCACGCTGCGATAAGCGTCGGTGAGGTGTGAGCAACCTTTGACCCGACGATTTCCGAATGGGGAAACCCATCCTTACCATTTAATCCTTGTCCCGGACTTGATCCGGGATCTGGGTTAAATGGGAAAGGATATTACCTTGGTGAATAAAATAGCCTTGGTAAAGCGAACCCGGAGAACTGAAACATCTCAGTACCCGGAGGAAAAGACATCAACCGAGATTCCGTTAGTAGTGGCGAGCGAACGCGGACCAGGCCAATGCCTGGTGTTTAATTAGCAGAAGCCTCTGGAAAGTGGCGCCATAGCGGGTGACAGCCCCGTATGCGAAAATAGGACATCAGGATTCGAGTAGGGCGGGGCACGTGAAACCCTGTCTGAACATGGGGGGACCACCCTCCAAGCCTAAATACTCGTGCATGACCGATAGCGAACTAGTACCGTGAGGGAAAGGTGAAAAGCACCCCGATGAGGGGAGTGAAACAGTACCTGAAACCGAATGCTTACAAGCAGTTGGAGCCTCTTTATGGGGTGACAGCGTACCTCTTGCATAATGGGTCTGTGACTTAGTGTATCAAGCAAGCTTAAGCCGATAGGTGTAGGCGCAGCGAAAGCGAGTCTTAATAGGGCGACAGAGTTTGATGCATTAGACCCGAAACCCGGCGATCTAGGCATGACCAGGTTGAAGGTGGGGTAACACCCACTGGAGGACCGAACCGTTTAATGTTGAAAAATTATCGGATGAGTTGTGTTTAGGGGTGAAAGGCCAATCAAGCCGGGAAATAGCTGGTTCTCCGCGAAATCTATTGAGGTAGAGCCTTGGATGAATACCGTTGGGGGTAGAGCACTGGATGGATGCGGGGGTCGCGAGATCTACCAACTCTAACCAAACTCCGAATACCAACGAGTACTGTCCAGGAGACAGACGGCGGGTGCTAAGGTCCGTCGTCAAAAGGGAAACAGCCCTGACCTACAGCTAAGGTCCCCAAGTCACGTCTAAGTGGGAAAGCATGTGGGATCTCCAAAACAACCAGGAGGTTGGCTTAGAAGCAGCCATCCTTTAAAGAAAGCGTAACAGCTCACTGGTCTAGATAAGAGATCCTGCGGCGAAGATGTAACGGGGCTCAAGACGTGCACCGAAGCTTAGGGTGTGGATTTATCCACGCGGTAGCGGAGCGTTCCGTAAGCCTGTGAAGCCGAAGGGTAACCGACGGTGGAGGTATCGGAAGTGCGAATGCAGACATGAGTAGCGATAAAGAGGGTGAGATGCCCTCTCGCCGAAAGACCAAGGGTTCCTGCTTAAAGCTAATCTGAGCAGGGTGAGCCGGCCCCTAAGACGAGCCCGAAGGGGGTAGTCGATGGGAACCACGTTAATATTCGTGGGCCTGGTGGTGTGTGACGGATCTCGTATGTTGTACGTCCTTAACGGATTGGACGTGCTTCGAAGAGGTTCCAGGAAATAGCCCCACCGTATAGACCGTACCCGAAACCGACACAGGTGGTCTGGTAGAGTATACCAAGGCGCTTGAGAGAAGTGTACTGAAGGAACTCGGCAAATTGCCTCCGTACCTTCGGAAGAAGGAGGCCCCACATCAAGGCAACTTTTTGTGGGGGCACAGGCCAGGGGGTAGCGACTGTTTAGCAAAAACACAGGGCTCTGCTAAGTCGGCTTCAAGACGACGTATAGGGCCTGACGCCTGCCCGGTGCCTGAAGGTTAAGTGGAGGGGTGCAAGCTCCGAAATGAAGCCCAGGTAAACGGCGGCCGTAACTATAACGGTCCTAAGGTAGCGAAATTCCTTGTCGGGTAAGTTCCGACCTGCACGAATGGCGTAACGACTTCCCCACTGTCTCCAGTACATGCTCAGCGAAATTGAATTCTCCGTGAAGATGCGGAGTACCCGCGGTTAGACGGAAAGACCCCGTGCACCTTTACTGCAGCTTCAGAGTGGCATTAGGAAAGAATTGTGTAGCATAGGTGGGAGGCTTTGAAGCCGGGGCGCCAGCCCTGGTGGAGCCATAGGTGAAATACCACCCTGTTGTTTTCTGATGTCTAACCCAGCACCGTTATCCGGTGCGGGGACCCTCTGTGGCGG
>NZ_QYUM01000002.1:0-1552500 GCF_003590775.1 Sphingomonas cavernae
CTTGGATAATTTTTTGCTAAGAGCCGGTTAAGAAAGTCTGTTTACGCCCGGCCGGGTTCGGCGTGCAGCAGGGGGGACATCCGATGAAGGCGTTCGCGCGGCTCCTGGGGGCGGGCTTTGCAGTCGCGGCTTTGGCAGCTTCGATTCCTGCCATCGCCGACGTCGAGCAAGGCATCGACGCCTGGCTGAGGGGTGATTTCGCCGAAGCGGTCAATCAATGGCGTCCGCTTGCGATCGAAGGGGATGCCGACGCGCAGTTCAATCTTGCGACTGCCTATAAGCTCGGCCGCGGCGTCCGCGCCGATCTGGTTCAGGCCGAACAGTGGTATCGGCGCGCCGCCCTGCAGGGTCATGAAGAGGCCGAGGACAATTACGGGCTGGCGCTGTTCCAGAACGGGCGGCGCGCCGAAGCGCTGCCCTGGCTAGAAAAATCAGTCGCGCGGGGAGAACCGCGCGCCGAATACATCCTTGGCACCGCGCTGTTCAACGGCGATCTCGTCGCAAAGGACTGGACCCGCGCCTATGCGCTGGTCACGCGCGCCTCGGCTGCGGGACTGCCTCAGGCCTCAAAGGCGATCGCGCAGATGGATCAGTTCATGCCGCTCGATCAGCGGCAGCAGGCGGTCGTGCTCGCGCGACAGATAGAGTCCAACCGCGCAAGGCCCGCAGTGCCGGCGCCCGTGACCACAAATCTTCCGCCCTCACAGGCTGCAGCGACGACCAAGCCGGTTGGCGCGCCCTATCCGGTTCCGGGCGCAGCCGCGAAGCCCGCGCCGGTCGTCGCCAAGGCGGTTGCGCCTGTCAAGGCCACCGCACCTGAACCCAAAGCCGCTCCGCGCGTCGCCGCCCCCGCTTCGGGCGCCTGGCGCGTCCAGCTCGGCGCCTTCAGCGACGCCACGCGCGCAAAGACGCTCTGGAACGGGCTCCAGCCCAAGGTGAAGGGGCTTGGAGCGGTACAATCCTTTTATGTGAAGGCCGGCGCGGTCACGCGCCTGCAGGCGGGGCCCTTTGCGAGTAAGGCCGATGCCGAGCGCCAGTGCGACGCCATCAAGACTGCCGGGCAACCCTGCCTCACAGTGAAACCCTGACGTCGCAGGCCGCGGTCAATTGACCCAATCGGCGCGCGAGACGCCCTGCGCGTAAAGCAGCGTCGTCAGATCGCCATGGACGATCCGCGCATCGGCGGCCGCGGCGGCCTTTTCCTTCGCGTGATAGGCGACCCCCAGCCCCGCCGCCTCGATCATCGGGATATCGTTGGCGCCGTCGCCCACCGCCAGCGTCTCCGCGCGCGACAGCCCGAGCCGCCCCATCTCCGCCAGCAGCGTCGCGCGCTTGGCCTCCGCGCCGATCACCGGGCGCGCCACCGTTCCGTCGAGCGCATCGGCGCCGAGACCCAGCACATTCGAAACCGCGCGATCGAACCCGATATCGGCCGCGACCGGATCGGCGAAATGCGTGAACCCGCCCGAAACGAGGATCGTATATGCGCCGCGCGCGCGCATCGTCCGCACCAGCGTCGTTGCGCCCGGCATCAGCTTCACGCGCTCCCGGTAACAGACATCGAGCGTCGTCACGGGCAGCCCCTTGAGCAACGCGACACGCGCATCGAGCGCCGCCTCGAAATCCAGCTCGCCGCGCATCGCGCGTTCGGTCACATCGGAGATCTCGGCCTTGATTCCCGCATAATCTGCAAGCTCGTCGATGCACTCGATCGTGATCATCGTCGAATCCATGTCGGAGATAAGCAGTTTCTTCTCGCGGCCCGCTGCCGCCTGCACGATCACGTCCACACCAGCCAGCAGGCCCTCGAGCGTCGATCTGGCGATGACGGCGTCACCGTCAAAGGACAGGTCCGCCGCCTTTTCCTCATCGATCCAGGCGAATTCGCGTGAATCCATCCCCGCCGCCCGAAGCGCTTCCTGCGCACGAAAGATATCGGCCTGGCTCAGGCGATCCGCTGCTATCAAGGTGGCGATGAACAAGACTCAGATTCCCCGGCGTCAGAAGCTGGTGCTTATTGCGGGGCCGACCGCCAGCGGCAAGTCGGCTTTGGCGGTAAATCTCGGCCAACGCCTTCCGTGCGTCGTCATCAACGCCGATTCCGCGCAGGTCTACCGCGATCTGCGGGTTCTTTCAGCGCGGCCCGATGCCGATGAAATGGCCGGCGTGCCACACCACCTGTTCGGCTATATCGACGGTGCCGAAGCCTGTTCGGCGGCGCGCTGGGCCGAGGATGCGCGCCGCGAGATCGCTGCGGCAGCCGATACCGGCGCAGTTCCCATCCTGGTCGGCGGGACCGGGCTTTACCTCCGCACCCTGCTAGACGGTATCGCACCCGTTCCGGAAATCGACGCCGACGTGCGCGCGGCGGTGCGCGCGCTTCGCGTGGCCGACGCCCACGCTGCGCTCACGCGGGAAGATCCCGAAGCCGCGGCAAGGCTCGCGCCCGCCGACACCACGCGCGTCGCGCGTGCGCTCGAGGTTGTGCGCTCAACCGGACGCCCCCTCGCCGCGTGGCAGCGCGAACGCATTGGCGGCATCGCCGATCGCATCGAACTCGTTCCGCTGATCCTGTTGCCCCCGCGCGACTGGCTGTTCGAACGGATCGAGCGGCGCTTCCGGATGATGATCGATCAGGGCGCGGTCGCCGAGGTCGAGGCCTTGCGCATGCGCCAGCTCGATCCCGCGCTCCCCGTCATGCGCGCCATCGGCGTTCCCGAGATATCTGCATGGCTCGAGGGAGAGATCAGCCGCGAAGCCATGCTTGAACGCGGCACAATCGCGACGCGCCAGTACGGCAAACGGCAATATACCTGGTTTTCGCACCAGCCCCCCGCGGAATGGACTGTCGCGAATGAGAAACTTGATGACTCTATGACCGGTCAAATTGCAATTAAATTACACACACAGGTGTTGACAGTTTAGTTTATTGCCCGTAGCTCAGCCCGCCTTGCCTTTGCTGCACCGCGGCAGCCGGGCGCGTATTTATTGGTTGGAGGACATGATGACGGCGGAAAAGTCCGGAGCGGACATACTGGTCGAGGCCCTGAGCGATCTCGGGGTCGAGGTCGTATTCGGCTATCCGGGTGGGGCCGTGCTTCCGATCTACGACGCGATCTTCAAGCAGACGCGGATCAAGCACATCCTCGTCCGCCACGAACAGGCGGCGACGCACGCGGCCGAGGGCTATGCCCGCTCGACCGGCAAGCCCGGCGTCGTCCTCGTCACCTCCGGCCCCGGCGCGACCAATGCGGTCACCGGCATCACCGATGCGCTGATGGATTCGATTCCGATGATCGTCATCACCGGTCAGGTTCCGACCGCGCTGATCGGCAGCGACGCCTTTCAGGAGGCCGACACCGTTGGCATCACGCGCCACTGCTCGAAGCATAACTATCTGATCAAGGATCCGGCGAAGCTCGGCGATACCGTCCATGAGGCGTTCCATATCGCGACCTCGGGACGGCCGGGGCCGGTGGTCGTCGACATTCCCAAGGACGTCCAGGTCGCGACCGCGAAATACAAAAAGCCCGGCGCGATCCAGCACAAGACCTATCGCCCGCAGATCAAGGCCGATCAGTCGCTGATCGAATCGGCGGTCGAAATGCTCGCAGCAGCAGAACGTCCGGTCTTCTACACCGGCGGCGGCGTCATCAACGCGGGTCCCGCGGCCAGCCAGATTCTGCGCGAGCTCGCGCGAATCACCGGCGCGCCGGTCACCTCCACGCTGATGGGGCTCGGCGCATTTCCGGCCTCGTCGGACCAGTGGCTCGGCATGCTGGGCATGCACGGGACCTACGAAGCCAATCTGGCGATGAACAAGGCCGACCTCATCATTGCGCTGGGCAGCCGCTTCGACGACCGCGTCACCGGCCGGCTCGACGCGTTCGCGCCCAACGCGCGCAAAGTTCATGTCGATATCGACCGGTCTTCGATGAACAAGACCGTCCATGTCGACCTGCCGATCCTCGCCGATGTCGGCCGCGCAATGGAGGATATGGTCCGCGTCTGGAAGGCGCGCGGCCACCAGAAGAACGATCTGTCCGGCTGGTGGGCGCAGATTACCGAATGGCGCGCGAAGAAGTGCCTCGAATATCCCGCGTCGACCAAGGAGATCATGCCGCAGGAGGCGATCCGCAAACTCTGGGAAGCGACGCACAAGCGCAATCCGATCATCACCACCGAGGTCGGCCAGCACCAGATGTGGGCGGCGCAGCATTTCCATTTCGAGCATCCGAACAAGTGGCTGACCTCGGGCGGTCTCGGCACGATGGGTTACGGGCTACCTGCGGCGATCGGCGCGCAGATGGGCAATCCCAACGCGCTTGTCATCGACATCGCGGGCGAAGCCTCGATCCAGATGAACATCCAGGAGCTGGGCACCGCCACCCAGTACCGCCTGCCCGTCAAGATCTTCATCCTCAACAACGAATATATGGGGATGGTGCGCCAGTGGCAGGAACTCACCTATTCGAGCCGCTATTCGGAAAGCTATTCCGACGCGCTGCCCGATTTCGTGAAACTGGCTGAGGCGTACAACTGGACGGGCATCCGCATCGACAAGCCCGGTGAGCTCGAAGCGGGAATCCAGGCGATGCTCGACGCGCCGGGGCCGGTAATCGTTGATTGCCGCGTGGCAAAGCTCGCCAACTGCTTCCCGATGATCCCGTCGGGCGCCGCGCATACCGAGATGATCCTGCAGTCCGACCAGGTTTCGGGCGAAATGGACGACGAAGCCAAAGCGCTGGTCTGAGGCGCTGGGGGAAACAATGCATATCAAGCAGGAACAGCAGGAACGGCACACGCTTGCCGTCATCGTCGACAACGAAGCAGGCGTCCTCGCGCGCATCGCCGGGCTCTTCACCGCGCGCGGCTATAATATCGAAAGCCTCACGGTGACCGATATCAGTGAGGACGATCTGATCAGCCGCATCACGATCGTCACTTCGGCCTCGGCGCCGATGATGGAACAGATCATCGCGCAGCTCGAGCGGCTGGTGCCCGTGCACAAGGTGGTCGATCTGACCGCGCTGGGGCCGCATGTCGAGCGCGAGCTTGCGCTGGTGAAGGTCGCCGGCGCCGGCGATCACCGGATCGAGGCGCTGCGCCTCGCTGATGTCTACCGTGCGCGTGTCGTCGATGCGACCACGACAAGCTTCGTCTTCGAAGTGACGGGCGGGTCGGACAAGATCGATACCTTCGTCTCGCTGATGCGCGAGGTCGGCCTCGTCGAGGTCGCCCGCACGGGAATCGTCGCCATTTCCCGCGGCAAGGACGCCGCCTGAACCACATGTCTCGACTTCGCTCGACACGAGCGGGGTTGGCTGAAACTTCAAACCGTTTGTCCCGAGCGAAGTCGAGGGACGCAAGACAAAGGACTGAAATTATGCGCGTTTACTACGATCGCGACGCCGACCTGGGTCTGATCAAGGGCAAGAAGATCGCCATCGTCGGCTATGGCAGCCAGGGCCACGCCCACGCCCAGAACCTTCGCGATTCGGGCGTGGCGGAAGTCGCGATCGCGCTCCGTACCGGCTCGGCCACCGCGAAGAAGGCCGAAGGCGCAGGCTTCAAGGTGCTTTCCAACGCCGAAGCTGCGAAATGGGCGGACGCCGTCATGGTCCTCGCGCCCGACGAGCATCAGGCAGCACTCTACAATGACGATCTCCACGCCAATCTGAAGCAGGGCGCCACGCTAGCGTTTGCGCACGGCCTCAACGTCCATTTCGGCCTGATCGAGCCGCGCGCCGATCTCGACGTCATCATGGTCGCGCCCAAGGGCCCGGGCCACACGGTCCGCTCCGAATATGTGAAGGGCGGCGGCGTCCCCTGCCTGATGGCAGTCCATCAGGATTCGAGCGGCAATGCGCACGACCTTGCGCTCGCCTATGCGTCGGCGGTCGGCGGCGGCCGTTCGGGCATCATCGAGACCAATTTCCGCGAGGAATGCGAAACCGACCTGTTCGGCGAGCAGGCCGTGCTCTGCGGCGGCGTGACCCACCTGATCCAGGCAGGCTTCGAGACGCTGGTCGAGGCAGGCTATGCCCCTGAAATGGCCTATTTCGAGTGCCTTCACGAGACCAAGCTGATCGTCGACCTGCTCTATGAAGGCGGCATCGCCAACATGCGCTACTCGATCTCGAACACCGCCGAATATGGCGACATCACCACCGGCCCGCGCATCATCACCGACGAAACCAAGGCCGAGATGAAGCGCGTTCTCGCCGACATCCAGTCGGGCCGCTTCGTCAAGAATTTCGTGCTCGACAACCGCGCCGGCCAGCCCGAGCTCAAGGCCGCGCGCAAGCTGGCCGCAGCGCATCCGATCGAGAAGGTCGGCGCGGAATTGCGCGCGATGATGCCCTGGATCGGAGCCAACAAGCTGGTGGACAAGGACAAGAATTGACGGCCCCAACAGGCCGTCACCCTGAACTTGTTTCAGGGTCCATGAACACGGCGCGTGCAGAATCTGCGCCGCCGGTGTTCATGGATGCTGAATCAAGTTCAGCATGACGCTAAGGGGCGGGCGATGACCTCCGAGACTCGCCTGTTTGAAACCCACGCCCGCCAACTCGATGCGCTCGCCGCCGACGATCGGCTTCGCGTGCTCCGACCGCGTCAGGGACTCGATTTCGTCTCGAACGATTATCTGGCTCTCGCCAACTCGCCCGAGTTGCGCGCAGCCCTGTTCGACGGCATTGAGCGTGGCCTGCCCGCGGGATCGGGCGGTTCCCGCCTGCTGCGCGGCAATCACGAGGAGCATGAGGCGCTCGAAAGCGAGGCTGCGCGCCATTATGGCAGCGAGGCCGCGCTGTTCTTTGCGACGGGCTTCACTGCCAATGCCGCACTCTTTGCGACGCTGCCCCAGCGCGGTGACCTCGTCGTCCATGACGAACTCATTCATGCGAGCGCACATGACGGGATGAAGCTCGGCCGTGCAGAGCGTGTCGCCGTCGCGCACAACAATGCCGACGCCTTCGAAACCGCGATCCGGAACTGGCGCGCGCGCGGCGGCCTCGGTCGCCCGTGGATCGCGGTCGAAAGCCTCTATTCGATGGACGGCGATCGCGCGCCCCTTGCGGCGCTGGCCGAAGTGGCCGAGCGAAACGAGGCGGTGCTCATCGTGGACGAAGCGCACGCAACGGGCGTTTTCGGCCCCGAAGGCCGCGGCCTTTCGGCATCGCTCGCACGGCAAGAAAACGTCATCGCACTGCACACCTGCGGCAAAGCGCTGGGTTGCGAGGGCGCGCTGCTCTGTGCGCCGCGCGTGCTTGTCGACTTCCTCGTCAACCGCGCCCGCCCCTTCATCTTCTCGACCGCATCCTCACCCTTCGTCGCGCATATGGTTCGCCGCGCGATCGAGGTGGTCGCCGCGCAGCCCCAGCGTCGTGCCGCACTCGATGCGCTCGTCGAGCATGCGGGCGCCCGATTGCACGACCGGCTCGGCGTCGCGCCCACGGGTTCGCAGATCATCCCCGTAATTATCGGGGACAATGGCCGCACGATGGCGATCGCATCGGAGCTTCAGTCAGCAGGGTTCGACGTCCGCGGCATCCGTCCGCCGACCGTGCCCGCGGGCACCGCGCGACTGCGCGTATCAATCACGCTCAACGTCACCGCTGCCGATATCGACGCGCTCGTCGACGCGATGGAGGGGGCGATCGCGCGCATTCCGGCATGAGCCAGCGCTTCGTCATCACCGCCACCGACACCGATGTCGGCAAGACCATCTTCTCCGCCGCGCTCGTCCAGGCGCTTGGCGCAAGCTACTGGAAGCCCATTCAGGCGGGCCTCGAAGGCGGAACCGACAGCGAGACCGTGGCGCGGCTGACGGGAGTCACGCCGATCCCCGAAGCATGGCGCCTCGCAACACCCGCCTCCCCGCATCTCGCCGCCGAAATCGACGGTGTGACGATCGACCCTGTCGCGCTTGCACCACCCGATTGCGACGGCCCGCTCATCATCGAAGCGGCCGGCGGCGCGCTCGTTCCTGTCACGCGCACCACGCTGTTCGCCGATATCTTCGCGCGCTGGCAGTTGCCCGTGATCGTCTGCGCGCGTACCGCGCTCGGCACGATCAACCACAGCCTGATGACGATCGAAGCGTTGCGCAATCGTAACGTTCCAATTCACGGCCTGGCCTTCATCGGCGACGCCATGCCCGACAGCGAGGCGATCATCCCTGAAATCACGGGAATCCGGCGCCTGGGCCGCCTCCCCCACCTCGATCCACTGACCCCGAAAACGCTCGCCGCCGCCTTCGCCGCGCATTTCAAGACGGGCGACTTCACATGAGCCTTTCCCCCGTCTGGCATCCCTTCACCCAGCACGGTCTCGGCGAACCCATTCCGCTGATCGAGCGTGCTCAAGGCGCAGCAATCTACGACGCTGACGGCCGGCGCTGGATTGACGCGATCTCGTCCTGGTGGGTGGTGACACACGGCCATTGCCATCCGCGCATCATGGCCGCGATCCGGGAACAGACCGAACGGCTCGACCAGCTCATCTTCGCGGGCTGGACGCACGAACCCGCCGAAAGCCTTGCGCGTGAACTCGTCGACATCACCCCCGAACCGCTCACGCGCGTGTTCTTTTCGGACAGCGGCTCGACCAGCGTCGAGGTCGCGCTCAAGATGGCGCTCGGCTATTGGTCCAATATAGGGCGCCCGCGCCACCGCATTCTCGTGATGGAGCACAGCTATCATGGCGACACGATCGGCGCGATGTCGGTCGGCGCGCGCGGCGTGTTCAATAAGCCTTATGAGCCGCTGCTGTTCGACGTCGGCGCCATTCCCTTCCCCGCCGAGGGCCGCGAACAGCAAACGCTCGACGCCCTCGAAGCCGCCTGCCGCGAAAAGCCCGCCGCCTTCATCGTCGAGCCGCTGATCCTCGGCGCGGGCGGCATGCTCATCTATTCGGCTGAGACGCTCGCCGAAATGCGCGGCATTTGCGCGCGTCACGGCGTGCTCTTCATCGCCGACGAGGTCATGACGGGCTGGGGCCGCACCGGCACGCGCTTTGCCTGCGATCAGGCGGGCATCGCACCCGATATCATGTGTCTCTCCAAAGGGCTGACCGGCGGCGCGATTCCGCTGGCCGTCACGCTTGCGACTGACGCAATCTTCGAAGCGCATTATTCCACCGATCGCGCGAAGACGTTCTATCATTCGAGCAGCTACACCGCGAACCCGATCGCCTGCGCCGCGGCCAACGCCAATCTTGCCATCTGGCGCGAGGAGCCCGTTGCTGAACGCATCGCCAGCCTGGCCACAATGCAGGAGCAACAGCTCGCACGCCTTGCAGCCCATCCTCGCCTCACCAGCCAGCGCCAGCTTGGCACGATCGCCGCGGTCGATATTGTTGCCGATGATGCGGGCTATCTCTCCGACCTTGCGCCGCGTCTCATCGCTTTCTTCCGCGAATGCGGCCTGCTGCTGCGACCGCTCGGCAACACGCTCTACGTGATGCCGCCCTATTGCATCGACGAGGCCGACATGA
The DNA here is from genome assembly GCF_003590775.1 of Sphingomonas cavernae. Lineage (GTDB taxonomy): Bacteria > Pseudomonadota > Alphaproteobacteria > Sphingomonadales > Sphingomonadaceae > Sphingobium_A > Sphingobium_A cavernae. Next base: position 9,499 of record NZ_QYUM01000002.1, read on the forward strand.
CGCTGATCTATGATGGAATTCTGGACGCGATCGAGGTTTGACAGAAGCGTCCCTCGACACCACCTTGCGCGCTGCCCCTCAACAGGAGACCTCCAATGCGTCGCAAGCTCATCGCCCTCGGAGTCGCAGTCGTCGCCGTCGTCGCCCTCCCGGTCATCGCCCAGCAATCATCGCAACTCCCCGGCGCCAAGAATCCTGCCGCGGTCACCGGGGGCACCTACACGGTAGACGCACCGCACACGCTGGTCCGCTGGGAAGTCGATCATCTCGGCTTCACGCCCTATTTCGGTATTTTCGGTGACGTGACAGGGACGCTCGTGCTCGACCCCAAAAACCCTTCCGCAGCCAAGGTCGACGTCACCATTCCCGTCGCCAAGGTGACCACCGCCAGCGCCGGGCTCACCAAGCATCTGCTCAAGCCCGCCGAGGGCGGAAAGCCGGCCGACTTCTTCGGCGCCAATCCCGCGGATGCCAGGTTCGTGTCGACCGGCGTCACTGTCGACGGCGACGATGCCAAGATCACGGGCAACCTGACGCTCAACGGCGTCACCAAGCCCGTCACGCTCGACGCTGAATTCTACGGCGCGGGCAAGGCCCCCGCGCAGATGGGCGGCAAGGAAAATGTCGGATTCGAGGCCGAAACCACGATCAAGCGCAGCGATTTCGGCATCGGCTACGGCATCCCCATGGTCTCGGACCAGGTGAAGCTCGACATCGCCGTCGCCTTTCAGAAATAATCGTGCGTCAAAAGCCCCTGTTGCGAAAGCGATAGGGGTTTTTGCTGGACAGGCACGGCGTTTCCCGCCATGGCCTTAACCATGAACGCGCACCGCGCCCTTCTCCTTCTTCGACTTACGCGCCCTTAGGCGCGACGCTTCCGCTTGGCTCTTTTCAGAGCCGCGGCACCGCCTAAGGGCTATAATAAACCAGAGCGAAACGAGCAGCAGGCGCGGACACGTGTCGCTGTGAAGCCGAAGAGAAAACTCATGCTGCGCGATCCGTCCGTAAAATACCGCCCCTTCCCGCAGGTCGATATAGCCGACCGTGAGTGGCCAAGCCGCACCATCACCAAGGCACCGCGCTGGCTGTCAACCGATATGCGCGACGGAAACCAGGCGCTGATCGATCCGATGGACAGCGAGAAGAAGACGCGCTTCTTCGAGCTGCTGTGCAAAGTCGGGGTCAAGGAGATCGAGGTCGGCTTCCCGTCGGCGGGGGCGACCGAGTTCGACTTCATCGCGGGCCTCGTCCAGCAGGGCCGCGTTCCCGACGACGTGATCATCCAGGTGCTCACCCAATCGCGTCAGGATCTGATCGAAAAGAGCTTCGAAAGCCTGAAGGGCGCGAAACAGGCGATCGTCCATCTCTACAACGCCGTCTCGCCCGCATGGCGACGGATCGTGTTCAACATGGAGCGCCCCGAGATCAAGGCGATCGCGGTGGCCGGCGCCAAGGTGCTGCGCGACGAAGCCGCGAAGCAGCCCGACACGCAATGGCATTTCGAATACAGCCCAGAAACCTTTTCGACCGCCGAACTCGATTTCTCGGTCGAGGTCTGCGAGGCGGTGATGGACATACTCCAGCCGACGCCCGAGCGTCCGCTGATCCTCAACCTGCCCGCGACGGTCGAGGCGGCGACGCCCAATATCTACGCCGACCAGATCGAATGGTTCTGCCGCAATATCCGCAATCGCTCATCGGTCGTCATTTCGCTCCACCCGCATAACGACCGCGGCACGGGCGTGGCTGCCGCCGAACTGGGCCTGATGGCGGGCGGCGACCGTGTCGAGGGTTGCCTGTTCGGCAATGGCGAACGCACGGGCAATTGCGATCTCGTGACGGTCGGGCTGAACCTCTACACGCAGGGCGTCGACCCGCGCCTCGACTTCTCGGATATCGACGAGGTGATCCGCACCGTCGAATATTGCAACAACATCCCCGTCCATCCGCGTCACCCCTATGCGGGCGACCTGGTGTTCACAGCCTTTTCGGGCAGCCATCAGGACGCGATCAAGAAGGGTTTCGTTGCGCAGGAAGCGCGCAACGACGAATATTGGGAGGTTCCCTATCTGCCGATCGACCCCGCCGACCTGGGCCGCAGCTACGAGGCGGTGATCCGCGTCAACTCGCAGAGCGGCAAGGGCGGCGTCGCCTGGGTTCTCGAACAGGACAAGGGGCTGAAGCTGCCCAAGCGGATGCAGGCCGATTTCAGCCGCCACGTTCAGGCGCTGGCCGACGAGACGAGCCGCGAACTCAACGCCGCCGACATCTGGGGCGCCTTCGCCAAGGCCTATGCGCTCGACGGCGAGCACCCCTTCGGCCTGATCGATTATCAGGAAACCCACGCTCCCGGCGGGATTGGCGGCGCCAATCGCATGTTCGTGGGCAAGATCCGGCTTGAGGGCGAGGAACGCTCGATCAGCGGGCGCGGCAACGGCCTGATCTCCTCAGTGCTCGCAGCGTTGCGCGACGAATGCGGCATCGACCTTGAGGTCGCCGACTATAGCGAGCACGCCATCGGTCATGGCTCGGACGCGCAGGCTGCTGCCTATGTTGAATGCCGCACGGCTGAAGGAAAGACGGTCTTTGGCGTGGGCGTCGATGCTGACGTGGCGACCGCAAGCGTTCGCGCGGTGCTGAGCGCGGCGAACGTGCTAGGCACCGAAGCCGCTTCGGCGAGCGGGGCAAGCGCGGCGTCCGCTGCATGATCCGGTCCGGCGCCGCCCAACGCGGCGGCGCTACACCGTCGGCAAGAACACGAAGCCCCTCTCTGCGGGCGCCTCGGCGTCCTGCACCGCGACGTCGGTGACGCGCGCCAACGCCGGCCCCTGATGGCAAGCGACAATGAATGCCTCAACAGCCTCCTGCGATCCGGAGGCCAGCGCCTCGACGCTGCCGTCGCTGCGGTTGCGCACCCAGCCAGAAAGTCCCAGCGATCGCGCCGCGCCGGTCGCCCAGTCGCGATAACCCACGCCCTGAACGCGCCCTGTGACCCTCAAGCGGCGAGCGGTGCTACAATCGGCCATGGCTTCATCGTCCGTTGTGCGACGCATACAGGCTGCGCCCGCTCTTCTCGCATCGCAAGCGAAATCATCACGTTCGCAATAACTTACACCAGTGTATAGAAAATTCGACGAGCGACGCTGTCGCTTAGACCAACGTCGTTGCATATCAAACTAACGCCCGATATGCCGCGCCCATGCGTTGTAGTGTTTCCTCCGTCGAGCGTGTTGCCCGCGCGATATGCGAGCAGGCTTTTTACGAGCGTAACAATTTTGCTCCGACGCAGCACACCGTCGATCGCGACTGGCGCGGCTTTGCGCAACAGGCCGCAGCCGCGATCGAAGCGATCAACGGTGACGAGGAGGCGCTCGCGGGCCGCCGGGCGGTTCGCGACAATTGGGACAGGCTGCTCTTCACCCCCTGAGCGGCCGACATCCGCGTTATCCGCCGCGACAGCGTGGATCGCAATCATCGCGCGCTGCGGCATGGCTCAAATGCGCGCCACGGAACAATGGCCTGCGCACGCAGTTACCCTAACATGGCTCTGATCTGGATCGGCATGTTGTTGGTGTTCGGCGGCATGGTGCTTGCGGCGACGCGAACCATGAAGCGCGGTCGCCTTAGCGAAGCCCGATCACAGACGGCTACGAAACGTCCCGACACGCTGGAGCCGAGCGGACGCGGATCGCGGCTGAGCATCAAGGCCGATCTTCCCGGGCTCGGGCTCATGGCGCTCGGCGCTCTGCTGCTCCTCATCGGCGCGTTCGTATAACGCCGATCACGTTCGACGGCGCAGCTTCTCGCTATCGCCGTGCGCCAGCCTCAGCAGAGTGGAGGCACGAAAAAACACCATGGTTAGCAGACATTGGTTAGCAGACATTCACGTCTGAATAAGGAGTGGCGCAAGCTCGTCTCTTCACGTTTTTGGCGCAACCCGACGATTTGATCATTGCAGCGACATTCTCAAATTGTCGGGCTTCTATCGGACCAACTTCCATCGTGCCAACGCCGTTGGACCAAGCGGGATGTCGGGCCAAGGCTATGTCGTGCTCTGTCAAGCGGGCGACGACGCCACCCAGGCACTCGGGCGAGCCGGTAACTCCGATGCTGACCTTCCGCGGTGTTCCCTTGTCGTGCTCGCCACCACAGGAAGAGCAACTGAGGAGTGTCAAAAGAAGGCCGATAACAGCTTTAGTCATACCCCGTTTGAATGCCGCACACGCTGACCATCTGCAATGGATCGTTGGCGACACTCACTTCCGCCCAATAACTTCTCGATATCGCCATGGCCCCGCTTTTGTCTTTTCCCCCTCCCTTCAAGGGAGGGGTTAGGGGGTGGGCATCGCCGCCAGGCGATCAAAACATTGGCGCTGAAGATAGCTCGCTCCGCTCGCCACCCACCCCCGGCCCCTCCCTTGAAGGGAGGGGAGAAGGCTCGCACACTCACTTCCGCCCGAACAGCTTCTCGATATCGCCGTGCGCCAGCTTGACCCAGGTCGGGCGGCCGTGGTTGCACTGGCCCGAATGCGGGGTGATCTCCATTTCGCGCAGCAGCGCGTTCATCTCGGCGACCGACAGCACGCGTCCCGCGCGCACCGAGCCGTGACACGCCATCGTCGCCGCCACATGATCGAGCCGTTCCTTGAGCGACAGCGTCTCATCATAGGCGGCAAGCTCGTCGGCGAGATCGGTGACGAGCGCCTTGACGTCGCCATTGCCGAGCATCGCGGGGGTGGCGCGGACGAGCATCGCCGCGGGACCAAAGCGTTCGAGTTCAAGCCCGAACTCGACCAGTTCGGCGGTACGCGTCTCCAGTCTGTCGCACGCGCTTTCGTCGAGCTCGACCACCTCGGGAAGCAGAAGCGCCTGACGCGCGACGCCGCCCCCATCCATCGCGCGGCGCATCCGCTCGAGCACCAGCCTTTCATGCGCGGCATGCTGATCGACGATGACGAGCCCGTCCTGCGCCTCGGCGACGATATATGTCTTGGCCACCTGCCCGCGTGCGACGCCCAGCGGATAGCTGACCGTCTCCGGCGGCGGCGCCCAGGCGGGTTCGGCGCGCGCCATCGGCGGGGGCATGGTGAAGCCCGGCTTCCGATCCCACACCGTAGACTGCCGAGAGGCGGGCATCGGCATATCGCTCCCGCCCGTGTCTGCGAGCGCGCCAAGCGCAAGCTCGGCGGCGGTTGCCAATGGCTCGCTTTGCCAATTGCCAAGCGCGACAGGATCGGCGCGCTGCACGCTTCGGTGCCCCGCCTCGTCGAGCGCGCGCCTGAGCCCGCTCACGATCATGCCACGGATCAGTGCGGGATCGCGGAAGCGCACCTCCGTTTTCGCGGGATGGACGTTGACATCGACCGCATCGGACGGAACCTCAAGGAACAGCGCGACCACCGGGTGCCGGTCGCGCGCGAGCACATCGGCATAGGCGCCGCGCACCGCGCCCGCGAGCAACCGGTCCTTGACCGGCCGGCCGTTGACGAACAGATACTGGTGATCGGCGACGCCGCGGTTGAACGTGGGCAGTCCCGCCACCCCGCCAAGCCTTACGCCCTCACGTTCGAAATCGATGCCGACGCTGTTTTCGGCCAGCGCGCGATCGGTCAGCGCTGCGACGCGATCGGGGCCAGTTTCGCCGCCCTGGACGCCCAGCGCGCGCCGCCCTTCATGCTCTAGCGAAAAGGAGATGTCGGGCCGGGCCATCGCAAGCCTGCGGACGACATCGACGCAGGCGGCATATTCGGCGCGGCCCGAGCGCAGGAATTTCCGGCGTGCGGGCACCTTCTCGAACAACCGCTCGACGCGGATCCGCGTGCCCGGCGGCAGCGCTGCCGGCCCTTCGCTCTCAAGGCGACCATTGTCGACGACACGCTGCCACCCATCCGCACCCCGCACGCGGCTTTCCAGCGTGAATCGCGCGACGCTCGCGATCGAAGGAAGCGCCTCACCGCGGAAGCCAAGCGTCGAAACCGCTTCGAGCGCGTCATCGGGCAGCTTCGACGTGGCATGACGTTCGAGCGCGAGGCCCATTTCGTCGCGATCCATGCCGCATCCATCGTCGCTGACCTCGATGAGATCGATCCCGCCGCCCGCCAGTTTGATCGCGATTCGCGTCGCGCCTGCGTCGATTGCGTTCTCGACAAGTTCTTTCAGCGCGCTTGCCGGCCTTTCAACGACTTCGCCTGCGGCAATTCTGTTGACAAGATGCTCGGGGAGGCGGCGTATTGACATGGGGCTTCGTCTAGCCCAAGCGACGGCATCCCGCGACCCGGCGTTGACAAAAAAATTGGTGCTTGCAGACATCTGAAGGCGCCGCAGCGGACCCTTATACCGGCCCGGCTTCGGTCGCGCGCCACACTGAACAGTCTGGACGGGCAATACATGTTCTTATCGCGCCACATGAAATTCTTGAAGTTCATGTCCCACGACATGGCAATCGATCTGGGGACCGCCAACACCGTCGTGTATCTGCGCGGGCGCGGCATCGTTCTCAACGAACCCTCGGTGGTCGCGATCGAGACGATCAATGGCGTCAAGAAGGTCAAGGCAGTCGGCGACGACGCCAAGCTGATGATGGGCAAGACGCCTGGCAGCATCGAGGCGATCCGTCCCTTGCGTGACGGCGTGATCGCCGACATCGATGTCGCAGAACAGATGATCAAGCACTTCATCCACAAGGTGCATGGTGGCAAGAGCCGGCCCTGGCGCTTCCCCGAAATCGTGATCTGCGTCCCCTCGGGTTCGACCTCGGTCGAACGCCGCGCAATCCGTGACGCCGCATCGAATGCGGGCGCGTCGCAGGTGTGGCTGATCGAGGAGCCAATGGCGGCCGCGATCGGCGCCGACATGCCCGTGACCGAGCCGATCGGTTCGATGGTCGTCGATATCGGCGGCGGCACGACCGAGGTTGCGGTGCTCTCGCTGCGCGGCCTTGCCTATACCACTTCGGTGCGCGTGGGTGGCGACAAGATGGACGAATCGATCGTCTCCTATGTCCGCCGCAACCACAATCTGCTGATCGGCGAAGCCACCGCCGAACGCATCAAGCAGGAGGTTGGCGTCGCCAAGATGCCGCTCGACGGCGTCGGCAAGACGATCCACATCAAGGGCCGCGACCTCGTCAACGGCGTGCCCAAGGAGATTACGATCAACCAGGGCCAGATCGCCGAGGCACTTTCGGAGCCCGTCGGCACGATCGTCGAGGGCGTTCGCATCGCGCTTGAAAATACCGCGCCCGAACTGGCCGCTGACATCGTCGATCAGGGCATCGTGCTCACCGGCGGCGGCGCCTTGCTGCATGGGCTCGACGAAGTGCTGCGCGACGAGACTGGGCTGCCGGTCACGGTTGCCGACGATCCGCTGACCTGCGTCGCCTTGGGGACGGGCCGCGCGCTGGAAGATCCTATCTTCCGCGGCGTGCTGCTCACCGCCTGATCGGGGCGTAAGCGCGTATGGCGCCGCCCAAAAATCGGCGCCCCGGCTTTTCGCGCCGTGCCCAATATGGCCTGTTCGCGGGCTATGTCGTCGCAGTGCTCGGCGCATTGCTCGGCCTGTTGCTGATCGTCACCGCCTGGGTCGACCCCGCGGGCCATAATGCGATCCGGGCGTTGATCAGCGACGTCACCAGCCCGGTGTCGAGCGCACTGCGCTCGAGCGTGCGCGCGACAGGGGCGAGCGGCACCGCAGTGCTGGAATATTTCGACGCCGGATCGAAGAACGCCGCGCTGCGCGAGGAGCTCACGATCGCGCGCCGCAAGCTGATCGAGGCGCGCGCGACGGAATATGAAAACCGTCGTCTGAAGCGGTTGCTCGGCATTGCCGAGGCGGACTCCTCGGCGATCGTCGCGGCGCGCCTGACGAGTTCCTCGGCATCGAGTTCGCGGCGTTTCGCAATGTTGAACGCCGGGAGCGTTCATGGCGTTACCACCGGCCAACCCGTGCGCGGCCCCGACGGGCTTGTCGGCCGCGTAATAGAAATCGGGCGTGGCACCGCACGCGTGCAGCTCATCACCGACACCGGCAATGTCGTTCCCGTCATTCGTGTGACCGACGGACTGCCCGCAATCGCAACCGGCAATGGCGATGGCTCGATCGACATCCGCGCGCTCACTGCCACGGGCAACGTCTTCAAACCCGGAGATGTGTTCATCACCTCAGGCACCGGCGGTGTCTATCCTCCGAAGATTCCGGTGGCGATCGCAATCACCGCCTCGGGCGACGGCGCGATGGCGCGCCCGCTCGCGAACCCCGCCAAACTCGACTATGCCGTCGTCCTTCCCGTATTCGTGCCCATCGTCGCCAACGCCCCGGTCGCTCCACCGGAGGAAGGCACGGAATGAGCCCGCGCATCCGCTCGGACGGCGAGGAGAGAATAGCGCGGCTGCGTGGCACGACGCTGCCGGTGATCAGCACAATGCTCGGATCGGCCACCGTCATCCTGCCGATTATCGCAACCACACCCTTGCTCCCGCCTTTCGGGTTTCTGATGTTGCTCGCCTGGCGACTGCTGCGTCCCGAACTCTGGCCGGTCTGGATCGGGCTTCCACTGGGTCTGGTCGACGATCTTTTCAGCGGTCAGCCAATCGGCAGCGGGATGCTGCTGTGGACGCTCGCGCTGCTGGGCATCGACCTGGCCGATCGGCGCATGGTGTGGCGTGATTATTGGCAGGACTGGCTCATTGCGGCGGCCGCGACTATCCTGTGCCTCATCGGCGGGCTGGTGACCGCCAACGCCACCGGAGGCAATGGAACGGTGCTGCAGATCGTGCCGCAAATGATTTTGTCGGTTCTGATTTTCCCAGCGGTCGCGCGCTTCTGCGCGCTGCTTGATCGCTGGCGTCTATCGTGATGAAGCGAGGCTGATGAAACGCCGCCAGCGCCCGATCCTGTCTGAGGCCCAACAATCGCTGTCCTTTACCCGACGCACGCTTTTCCTCGGCGGCGCGCAGGCGGGAATCGGCGTGCTGCTGGCTACGCGCATGGGCTGGCTTTCGATTGCCGAAAATGAGCGCTATGCGCTGATGTCAGAAAGCAATCGCGTCAACCTGACGCTGGTCCCGCCGCGCCGCGGCTGGATCGTCGACCGCTATGGCCGGCCGATTGCGATCAACCGCACCGATTTTCGTGTCGATCTGATTCCCGATCGCGTCACTGATCCCGAGCGGGTGGTGAATGCGCTCGGCAATCTGCTCTCGATCGATCAGGACCAGCGCGAACGCATATTGGAAGACCTCGAAAAGGCAGCAGGCTTCCAGCCGGTGCAGGTCGCCGCCGGGCTGACCTATGATCAATATGCCGCGATCAGCGTACGCCTGCCCGACCTGCCTGGCGCAGCCCCAGCGCGCGGATATTCGCGTTTCTATCCGGATGGTGCCGCAGTTGGTCATCTTGTCGGTTATGTGGGCGCGGCGTCTGCCAAGGATTATGAGAAGTCGAAGGACCCGCTGCTCATCACCCCCGGTTTCAAGGTGGGCAAGGACTGCGTCGAGAAAATGCTCGACGAGCGCATGCGCGGCCAGCCCGGCGCCAAGCGTACCGAGGTTACCGCGCGCGGCAAGCTGGTGCGCGAACTTGCAACACGCCCTGATGTTCCCGGACACCCGGTCAAGCTGACGATCGATGCCGGACTTCAGGCGTTTGCCGCCCGACGCATCGGCACCCAATCAGGCGCGTGTGTCGTCATCGACTGCACAAATGGCGACATTCTCGCGATGGCCTCGATGCCCTGTTACGATCCCAACAGTTTCTCGGACGGCATCAGCCATGCCGAATGGGGCATGCTGTCAGAGGATGAGCGCGTTCCGCTGATGAACAAGACAATGCAGGGCCTTTACCCTCCCGGATCGACCTTCAAGCCGATCACCGCGCTGGCGCTTCAGCAGGCGGGCATCGATCCGGAGGAAATCGTTCATTGCGGCGGCGGCTACCAACTCGGCAATCGCCGCTTTGCCTGCCTTGGCCGTCATGGCGCGATGAACCTGCACCGCGCCATCGCGAAGAGCTGCAATACCTATTTCTACACCATGGGACGCCGCGCCGGGATCGACGGGATCGCAGAAGCGGCGCGCGCTCTGGGACTTGGCGCCGAATATACGCTTCCCATGCCCTCGCAGAAATATGGGACGGTGCCCGATCCTGCCTGGAAGCAGCGGCGATACAAGCAGAACTGGAGCGTGTCGGACACGCTCAACACCTCGATCGGGCAAGGCTATCTTCAGGTGAGTCCGCTCCAGCTCGCTGTGATGGCGTCGCGCGTCGCTTCAGGACGCATGCTCGTGCCGCGGCTGATGGCGGGCGGTAGCGGAAAGCCCGCGCCGCCACTTCCCTATTCGCCCGAGTACGTCGCCAATATCCGCTCGGGGATGGACGAGGTGGTCAACGGTGCCGGCACTGCCGGACGGAGCCGCCTGCCGCTCGAAGGGATACGCATGGGCGGGAAGACGGGGACCGCGCAGGTGCGCAACTTCAAGGGCGGCGCACGCCGCGGCCTCGGTATTCCCTGGAAGTTTCGCGATCACGGACTGTTTGTGGGCTTCGCACCGGTCGACAATCCGCGCTACGCCACGGCCGTCGTTATAGAACACGGCATGTCGGGTTCCGGCGCGGCAGCGCCCGTGGCGAGCGATACGCTGCTGTATCTGTTCGATCCTGCCAAGGCGATGGCCAAGCTCGAAGCCTTTGAGAAGGAATGGGGCGGAGACATCGCGACGCGCATGGCCGCCGATGCGACGCGCTACAAGGCCGCGCGCGAAGCCGCCGCCAATCCCGCGATCGCCACGGCACAGGCCGAGGCGGTGGTCGCCAACGCGTCCAACGCGAGCAATGCTGCGGCGTCGCGTCCCGCCAGTACCGCCGCGCCTGCCGAGGAAGCAGAATGACCGGCAATTCACTCGTCCCGGCCCCGCTCGCGCGGTTGCCCTGGAAGCTGTTGCTGCTGGTCCTCGGCATAACCGGCTTCGGTCTGATCGTGCTTTATTCGGCCGCGGGCGGGCATCTCAAGCCCTGGGCGTTTTCGCAGGGGCTTCGCTTCTGCATGTTCTTCGTCATGGCGCTCGTGCTCGCGCGCGTGCCCGAACGCGCCTGGAAGGCGGCCGCCTTCCCGCTCTACATAGGCGTGCTGATACTGCTGATCCTCGTCGAGATGCTCGGCTTTGTCGGCGGCGGCAGCCAGCGCTGGCTCGACCTCGGATTCATCAGGATCCAGCCGTCCGAGATGATGAAACTCGCGATCGTGCTTGCGCTCGCACGCTATTACGATCTGCTTCCAGTCGGCCAGATCCGGAGCTGGTCGGCGATGTGGCCGCCCGCGCTTGCGATCGGCGTGCCCCTGGTGCTGGTGATGATTCAGCCCGATCTCGGCACGTCGCTGATGATCGCCGCCGGCGGGCTCACCGTCATGTTCCTCGCCGGACTTCCGCTGTGGATCTTCATCGGCGGCGGGCTCGCGCTGGCCGCCGCGGTCCCGATCGCCTTTTCGATGCTTCACGAATATCAGCAGAATCGCGTCCTGATCTTCCTCGACCCCGAAAGCGATCCGTTGGGCGCGGGATATCACATCAGCCAGTCCAAGATTGCGATCGGATCGGGCGGCATCTTCGGCAAAGGGTTTCTCAACGGCAGCCAGAGCCATCTCGACTATTTGCCCGAGGGACATACCGACTTCGTCTTCGCGACGATGGCTGAAGAATGGGGGCTGATGGGCGGCCTGTTCATCATCGTCGCGTTCATCATGCTCGTGCGCTGGGGGCTTCGCGTCGGACAGCGCGCGCAGTCGCGCTTCGCGCGCCTCACCGCAGCGGCGCTCGCGACGACGATCTTCTTCTATGTGGCGATCAACCTGATGATGGTGATGGGCCTTGCCCCGGTCGTTGGCATCCCATTGCCGCTCTTTTCGTTCGGCGGTTCGGCAATGATGACGGTGATGATCTGCATCGGCATCATGATGTCGATCGAACGCAGTTCGCAGCGCCGGTCGAATTTTGATTAAATAGGGTTTGCAAGGCCGCGAATCCGCTGCTAGGGGGCTCACCTCTTGATCGCGCAGCCCATCGGGCGGCCGGTTCTCAAGGCCAGTGTGGACGCATAGCTCAGTTGGTAGAGCAGCTGACTCTTAATCAGCGGGTCCTAGGTTCGAGCCCTAGTGCGTCCACCACCCTTTCCTATCAGAACCATCCGGGCTTGGCAGTTCGGCGTGTGCCGATTGACGAATGTCAGCGTCCTGAAACGACGATTGCGCTATCGCAATGACTGCCAACCGGGGGAACGCTAATGGTACCGTCGGACGACAGTGACTATTTTCTGCGCCGCGAACGCGAGGAGCGGATCGCCGCCGCATGCGCGACGCACCCTGCTGCGCGCAGCGTCCATCTCGATATGGCAAATCGCTACCTGGCGCGTGCCAGTGCCAGCATAGCAGGTGCGCGACGACTGCGCCGGGGCCTGTCGACGCGATAGACAGCGATCGTCCCTGTCTGCGCTACACGAAAGCGTGCAGCTAGAATTGTGGCTGATATCGCGCCACGCCGCTACGATTCCGGACATGCTCAATGAGGAGACATGCCCGTGATCGTCCGGATCGCCACGCTCATCGTGCTTCATGCCACCACTTCCGTAGCTGCCGCACAGGCAACGGCACCGGCTTCACCTCCGGTTTTCGAAGCGATGCGCGCGGGCGCTCATGTGTTGGTAGGTGATGTCGGCAATGTCCTCGCTTCGGCAGGGCCGGATGGCGTGCTGCTCGTCGACGATCAATATCCCAACACCGCCAACGCGATTCAGGCGGCGGCCAAGGCCCTGTCACCGGCGCCGGTTCGGTATGTGATCAACACGCATTGGCATGTCGATCATAGCGGCGGGAATGCCTATTTCGGTCGAGCCGGCGCCAGCCTTGTGGCGCACGAGAACGTCCGCGCGCGAATGGCCACCGAGCAGGTCCTGAAGGCCTATAATGCTAGAATACCGCCCGCTCCGCCCGTCGCGCTTCCGTCGATCACCTTCGACGCGGCCCTCACGCTTCGGATCAACGGCGAAACCGTTGACGTGATCCACATCCCGCACGCCCATACCGACGGGGATGCCGTCGTGTTCTTCAGGAACGCCAATGCTGTGCATATGGGCGACATTTTCTTCAATGGCATGTTCCCCTTCATCGACACCGGGAGCGGCGGCAGTGTGCAAGGCGTGATCGCGGCGGTGGACAAGGTGCTTGCGATGACCGACGCAGAAACCCAGATCGTACCAGCGCACGGTCCGATTGCCGATCGCTCCGTGCTCGCCGCCTATGGCGCGATGCTGCGCGACGTCGCGAAAAAAGTGCAGGCGGGGATCGATGCCGGACTGCCCCTCGCCGAAATCCAGGCGCAGAAGATCGCGGCGCCCTATGCCTCCAGCTATGAAGGCGACGGGGACCGGTTCATCGGCTTTGTCCATGAAAGCCTGATCGCACCAGCAACGCCCGAGACCTGACCTCGACCGGCCGCACGGCGGCCGCCTGCAGGCGATTCGGTATCGCCCTGCGTCCGCGCGCGTCTCATCCTTGTCCCGTGCCGTAGCGGCGGCGCGCTGCCGCTGGACAGGCCTTTTGGTTGCGGTATGAAACGCATATGACCCTGCCTTCTCCGCTCTTTGATCGCCTGCGGCTGCCCGTGATGGCCTCGCCGATGTTCATCGTTTCCGGCCCCGATCTTGTGATCGCGCAGTGCAAGGCAGGAATCGTCGGCTCGTTCCCCGCGCTCAACGCGCGTCCACAATCGCTGCTCGATGAATGGCTGCACCGGATCACCGAGGAGCTTGCTGCCTGGAACCGCGACAATCCCGATTGTCCGGCCGCGCCCTTTGCGGTCAACCAGATCGTTCACAGATCCAATGACCGGCTCGAACAGGATCTCGTCACCTGCGCAAAATGGCAGGTGCCGATCGTGATCACCTCGCTCGGCGCGCGCGAAGACCTTAATCAAGCGGTGCATGGCTGGGGCGGAATCACGTTCCACGACGTTATCGACGATCGCTTCGCGCGAAAGGCAATCGAGAAGGGCGCCGATGGGCTGATCCCGGTAGCCGCAGGTGCGGGCGGCCATGCGGGGCGCTTGTCGCCGTTCGCGCTGGTGCAGGAAATCCGCCAATGGTTCGATGGCCCGGTTGCGCTGTCAGGTGCGATTGCCAGCGGCCGTTCGATCCTTGCCGCGCAGGCAATGGGTGCAGATCTTGCCTATATCGGCTCGCCCTTCATCGCGACGGTCGAAGCCAACGCCGATCCAGCCTACAAACAGGGCATCGTCGAAGGCCGCGCGGCCGACATCGTTTATTCGAGCCTGTTTACCGGTGTCCACGGCAACTATCTGCGCGGCTCTATAACCGCCGCCGGGCTCGATCCCGATAACCTGCCCGAGGGAGATCTCTCGACGATGAATTTCGGCTCGGGCGACAATCAGAACAAGAAGGCATGGCGCGACATCTGGGGCTCGGGTCAGGGCATAGGCGCTGTCCAGGGGGTCGAAACCGTGGCGGAGCGCGTTGATCGGATGGCCGCCGAGTATCAGGCCGCCAAGGCCGAACTCGCACAAAAAACCCGATAGATCCTCAGCGTCAGAGCGATGCCCGCAAGCGTCGCATCAGACTGTGCGCTGGACTTTCGGTCGGCTCCATACCGCTGTCGATCCGCTTGACGCGGTCATAGAGATCGATGCTTGAGACGATCAGGGCTTGAGCATCTTCAGGCAGTTGCGAAACGAGCGTCGTGTCGCTTTCCACGGCATGGCCCAGTCGACGCGAGGGATGGCGCCCCTGCGTTTCGTTCAGTTCGCCGGACTCGACTGCGCGCCGCGTCAGCAGCCAGGCGATGACATGCATCAACCGCGTAGTGACTTTCAGCGATTCACAGGAAAATCCGACGCGCAGCATAGGCGCTAGCTGCTCCCGGTCATCCTTGCCGTGCTCGTCAAAATATGCGCGCGCCTCATCGGCAAGCAGCATCGCCTCGACGTACAAGGCGTCTACGAGCCGAGGTGTCAGACGTGATTCTGCCTTTTGCGTTTCCATGCGCCGAGTCTGACATAATCGGCGGCCAGACGGAACGCGGAAAACTGGTTAGTTATCGGACGATGGCAATCCTGTCCCGAATTGGCGCTAGAGTCGCATCATTGCGGTGGAGCAACGCGTGTTTCCGTCGAAGCGTGAAATCGGCCGATGCTTGAAACCTTGATGCACGTTTCAGGCTGAATCAGTTCAGGCGATAATGTCGGGAATAAGCTGGTCCTCCAGTACCGCGATCTCGTCGCGCAGGCGCAGTTTGCGCTTCTTGAGCCGCGCAAGCTGGAGCTGGTCGGCAGCAGAGACGTCCGCAAGCGAGCCGATGGCGCTGTCGAGGTCACGGTGCTCGATCCGGAGCAACTCCAGCCTTGCCCTGACGTCATCGATGCCCATCCATTCTCTCCCACGTGCGAACCGGCAGTTCTACGCCACACTCGCCGTTCCCACGCTACTGGTCAACGAATCGTCGCAAGCCGGATGCGTCCCGCCGATTGCCGCGAATCAGGGGAAGACAGCGGGGCCAATCCATGTTTCAATCCCCGTGTCGCAACATCCAGCCAGAAGGAGACAGAAGGATGGAACAGGCACATTTTTCGGCATTGGAAGCAAAGCACGCCGGTCTTGAGCACCGGATCGCCGAAGAGAGTCGCCGTCCTTCTCCTGACTCAGGCATATTGGCGCAACTCAAGAAGCAAAAGCTCAAGATAAAGGAAGAACTCGCCGCAATTTAGGCGATCGGGCAGCCGCGCTGCGCCCGGCGTCGCGGATCAGCCGGTCCGCAACCCGGGCCGGCGTCCATCCCCCGCGGGTTTCGCATGATCGGGAGCGGCGGCGCCCCTGCCAACGGGTCGGCGCGCGGCCGCAGGCTCGATCTCCATGTCGAAGGCCACGCCGATACGGTCCTCAGTCTTCCATGCCACCTTACCCGTGACCCGACCGACGCCGCGCAGTATCACCTCGACCGCATCGCCCTTGGCAAATGCAGCGTGACATTCGGCCATCATCCCGCCTGCCGAAAGGTTGCGGACACGCACCTTGTGTTCCTCGCCACCGCTACAATGCACGATTCCTGCCAGAAACAGGCTGTCGCGCACGACTTCACGCCCCTGCGACGCCAAGCCGGCGGCGTTGAATTTGGCGACATGCTCCACGTCTTTTAAACCCCAGATCTCGCCGCAGCCGGACGCTGCGCCGCGTACCGCCGGTTTAACCGGGCATTGGTGTGAAAAGCGTTAAAAGGCGTGATGCCTCAAGGCGCTAGCCTGTTTCGATCGGTGCTCTTTCAAGCTATTCGTCGCGCGAGATTTTTTCCTGGCGTTCG
Source organism: Sphingomonas cavernae (assembly GCF_003590775.1). GTDB lineage: Bacteria > Pseudomonadota > Alphaproteobacteria > Sphingomonadales > Sphingomonadaceae > Sphingobium_A > Sphingobium_A cavernae. Next base: position 25,853 of record NZ_QYUM01000002.1, read on the forward strand.
TGGCGCTCCTGCGCCTCGACGGTCATTGTTGCGATGGGGCGCGCCTCGAGCCGCGCAAGCGAGATCGGTTCGCCCGTCACCTCGCAATAGCCATATTCGCCCTCGGCGATTCGGCGCAGTGCGGCATCTATCTTGGAGATCAGTTTGCGCTGCCGATCGCGTGTCCTGAGTTCGATCGACCAGTCGGTTTCGCTCGACGCACGGTCTGTCACGTCGGGTTCGCGAAGCGAGTCATTCTGAAGCTGATTGAGCGTGTCGCGCGACTCGCGAAGGATATTCTCCTTCCAGGCTAACAGCTTCGCCCGGAAATATTCGAGCTGGCGCTCGTTCATGAACGGCTCGTCCGCCGAGGGTCGATAATCGGTATCCAGCGTCGGGGCGCGGAGAGCCGGATCGGCTTGCGCCTCATTCTTGGTTAACGCTGTCGCCATTTACCCGTCTCCGTAACTTTACTGACAGGCTTACCGGGCTTTTGCCCGCGCAAGCGCATCTCCCCGGCCGCGCCTATAGACGCCTCGCGCCCAGACATACAAGCCGCAGAATCGTCTTGCGGTATCAGTATATCCCCCGAGATCCGCCGCACGGCGCAAACCTGCGCTGCCCATAGCCGACATGATGTTGCAGTTTGATGAATGCTGGCGGCTCACTGGCCGCCGAATCGGCTGCACATCCGGCCCCAGGGACAGTGCACAGTTAACCATGGTCGTTGCATAATTTGTTAATCTTCAAGGTCAGAACTGCCCTCAAACGGGACAGTAACCATAACTGCTTCCCATGAGCTTGCCTCGTGGCCCCCGCGCCTGTCGAAAAGAAGGTTAATCACCTTGTTCTGCGCCGCACCGGCGCTTCTACCAACGGCATGGGCCTGGCGCCTGTCCGATCCGTTCGGACGGTTGACCCGGCTGGGGCAGAAAAAGAGAACGACATGTCGGTACGGATGGCTTTGGCGAAACTGTGTGCCTGCGCTTGCGGCGGGGCGATCATCGGTGGTGGCGCCGTACATGTCGCGGAGAAACCTCGACCGGCGGTGGTCAAGAGCGTCAAAAGCGTCAAAAGGGCGGCTGTGAAGCCGGTAACCCGCGCTCCGCGTTACGCCAAAAAGCCCGTTCAGCGCGTCATGCGCGCGACAACAACGGAACTCGCAGCGGCTCCGCCGCAGATCCAGACTGCCGCGGTGCCGATTCCGATGCCGACGGGCAACGCCATTCAGGGCGGCAGCGGTGGCACGCCCGTAGTAATCGGCGGCAGCAGCGGCTTTGGGGGCGGCGGGTTCTTCGGAGGCGGATTCTTCGGCGGCAGCAGCAGCGGAGGCAGCATCGTCGTGTCGTCGACCAGCTCGGGCGGATCAACCAGCACGTCTTCGGGCGGTTCGGGCGGCTCCAGCACGAGCACGTCGTCCGGCGGATCGGGCGGATCAAGCACAAGCACGTCCAGCGGAGGATCGTCGACCAGCACTTCGACTGGCGGATCGTCGACCAGCACTTCGTCGTCGGGGAACGTTTCCACGTCTACGTCGAGCAGTGGCAACGTCTCGACCTCATCGAGCACGAGTTCCTCAACCAGCTCGAGTTCGAGCACTTCGTCGAGCACGAGCTCCTCGACGAGCAGCAGCTCCAACGGCAGTTCCTCGCACGGCACATCCAGCGGAACCGAGGTTCCGGCACCGCCAGCAATCCTCCTCTTCGGCGCAGGCGCCGCGATACTCGCGATGCGTCGCAGGAGCATGAAAACGGCCGGCTGATCCAACACTCGGCCCATTGAGGGGCGCCGTCCCATGCGACCCGGGGCGGCGCCCTTCCTTTACGTTCGGCTCAGGCCTCGATCAGGATCTTCTCGATCTCGGGCACGGGATGCCCGGTCAGGTTCTTCGCGATCTCGCCCTTGAGCCGGCTCTCGACCTCCTTGTGATAGTGCTTGCGCAGCGCGCCCAGCGTGGACGGAGGCGCCACGACCCAGAGCGAGTCGAATTCGTTGCCGAGCGCACCCTTCCGCAGCATGTCCGCGGTCTCCACGGCGAAGCGCGCTTCCTCGATCGCGTGAAAATCGGCCTCCTCATATGCGCTGCGGCCCTGACCCACGCTGGAGAAGGCGCGCCCGGGCGCATCCGATTTCTGTTCGCGATTGGGCGGGTTGTCCTGCTCGCGCAGCTTTACGAGTTCGAGGTTCAGGTCCGTCGGGCTGCCCTTGTTCTTGAACAGCATCATTTTGTTGCCATCGGCGACGACGACAAGGCCATCATGCGCGATCCGCATATCCGCTCTCCTTTTCGCTGAACTGGCAAGTGAAGCCAGACACCGAACGCACGGAAGCCTTCGCGGTTGCGCTCTTGCATGGCGCGCCGCCGCCCGCCATAGCCGCGACATGCACGATATCCGCCTGATCCGGGACGATCCCAAAGCTTTCGACGCCGCCCTTGCCCGCCGCGGGATCGCGTCGCACGCGGCCCAACTGCTCGCGCTCGACGAAAAGCGCCGTGCGCTGACGACCGAGGCGCAGACCGCGCAGGCGCGCCGAAACGAGGCATCGAAGGCGATCGGCGCAGCCAAGGCGCAGAAGAAGGAAGACGAAGCGCAGGCGCTGATGGCCGAGGTGGCTGTGTTGAAGGAACGCCTTCCCGCGCTTGAAACCGAAGAACGTGCGCTGGGAGACGAACTCGACGGCCTGCTCGCCGCGATTCCCAACCTTCCTGCGAGCGAAGTTCCCGAAGGCGAGGACGAGGCGGCCAATGTCGAGGTCGCACGCTGGGGCGAGCCCCGCGAATTCGACTTTGAACCAAAGGAGCATGCCGATTTCGCGCCTGCGCTCGGGCTCGACTTTGAAAGCGCAGCCAAAATCTCGGGCGCGCGCTTCGCGGTCTTGCGCGGCGGCGTTGCCCGCCTCAACCGCGCCCTCGGTCAGTTCATGCTCGATCATCAGGCGCGCGAGGGTTTTGCCGAGATCGCGCCGCCGCTGCTCGTGCGCGACGAGGCGATGTTTGGCACCGGCCAGCTTCCTAAATTCCGCGACGATCAGTTCGGTACGCTCGACGGACGCTGGCTCATCCCCACCGCCGAGGTCAGCCTCACCAACCTTGTCCGCGAATCGATCCTCGACGAAGAAACGCTGCCGATCCGAGTCACTGCACTCACGCCCTGCTTCCGCCTCGAGGCGGGCGCCGCTGGTCGCGATACGCGCGGCCTGATCCGCCAGCACCAGTTCGAGAAGGTCGAACTCGTCGCCGTCACCACGCCCGAGCAGTCGGACGCCGAACATGAACACATGTGCGCTGCGGCCGAAGGCGTGCTCCGCGCGCTCGGCCTCCCCTATCGCAAGATGCTGCTCTGCAGCGGCGACATGGGTTTCAGCGCGCGCAAGACCTACGATCTTGAAGTCTGGCTGCCAGGCCAGAACACCTATCGCGAGATCAGCAGCATCTCCAACTGCGGCGATTTCCAGGCGCGACGCATGGCCGCGCGCTACCGCCCAGCGGGCGAGACCAAGGGCACGCGCTTCGTCCACACCTTGAACGGTTCGGGCCTCGCGGTCGGGCGCACGCTGGTCGCGGTGCTCGAAAATTATCAGCAGGCCGATGGTTCGGTTCGCATTCCCGAAATCCTCGTCCCGTATATGGGCGGCGTCACCGAGCTGAGACCCGCCTGATGCGTATTCTCCTCACCAATGACGACGGCATCAACGCAACCGGGCTCAAGGTGCTGGAAAAGATCGCGCGTACGCTTTCCGACGACATCTGGATCGTCGCGCCAATGGAGGAGCAATCGGGGGCAGGCCATTCGCTCACCCTCACCCGTCCCTTGCGCATCCGCCGTCACGACGAGCGCCGCTTCTCCGTAAGCGGCACGCCGACTGATGCGGTGCTGATGGCGCTGGGGCAGATCATCGAAGGTCCCAAGCCCGACCTCGTCCTCTCGGGCGTCAATCGCGGCGCGAATCTTGCCGAGGACGTGACCTATTCGGGGACCGTTTCGGCCGCGATGGAAGGCGCGCTCGCCGGCCTGCGCTCGGTCGCGCTGAGCCAGGTTTATGCACGCGACGGCACGGGTGAGCAGGTGCCTTTCGACGCGGCGGAAAGCTGGGGCGAAAAGGTGCTGGCTCCCCTGCTCGACTGGGAAATGCCCCATCGCACACTCATCAACATCAACTTCCCGCCCATTGCGGCAGAGGTCGTCAAGGGCGTGAAAATCGTCCGGCAGGGCTTTCGTGACTACGGGCGCATGAAGATCGTGGAGGGAACCGATCCGCGCGGTTTTCCCTATTACTGGTTCGGGCTGGGCGGCAGCGTCCAAACGGCCGGCCACACTACCGACGTCGAAGCCGTGGCCGACGGTTATATCACCGTCACCCCGCTTCAGCTCGATCTGACGCACGATCCCTCGCTCGCAGCGCTCGAAGCCGTCTATTCCTGATCCCACTGGCGCAAACGCGCGATGCTGCTAGTCTCGCGGCATGGCGATGACAGGGTAAGCCGCGGATGCCTTGGCGAAAATCCGCCCGCGATCTGCGGTACGAGACGCTCCAGCGGCGTTCCCAAATGCCCGTGTGGCTGTCGATCGGATGGCGTGTGCTTTTCGTTCTCGGCCTGCTCGCGATCGCGGTCAGTGTCCACTGGTTCGACCGCGAGGGTCTGCGCGACAATTATGACGGCGAGATCAGCTTCACCGACGTCGTCTATTTCACCGCGATCTCGATCACGACGACGGGCTATGGCGACATTGCCCCCGTTACCGAACGCGCGCGGCTGTTCGACGCGCTGATCGTTACGCCGATTCGGATCTTCGTCGTGCTGATCTTCCTTGGCACGGCCTACAACTTTGTCTTCAAGCGAACATGGGACAGGTGGCGCATGAGAGTGATCCAGAGAAACCTGCACGATCACATCGTCGTCTGCGGATTCGGCATCAGCGGGTCGGAGGCAGTCGACGAGCTTGTCGCGCGCGGTACGCAGCCCCAGGAGATCGTGGTGATCGACACGTCGCCCGCAGCGCTCGAACGCGCCGAGGCGGTCGGCTGCTCAGTAATCGAGGCGGATGCGACACGTGACAAGACACTTGAGAACGTCAAGATCGGTCGCGCGCGTTCGGTGATCGTCTCCGCAGGGCGCGACGACACCTCGATCCTGATCGTGCTCACCGTGCGGCACCTTGCGGCGACCGTGCCAATCAGCGTGCTCGTTCGCGCGGAGGACAATGAGGTTCTGGCGCGGCAAGCGGGCGCCACCACGGTCATCAATCCGGTCAGCTTTTCAGGCCTGCTGCTCGCTGGCTCGACGCACGGTCCACATCTTGCCGACTATCTTGCCGATCTTGCCGGCACGCACGGCCGCGTGAAGCTCGCCGAACGCATCGTCGCCCCCGCCGAGATCGGCAAGCCCTTGTCAGCCGTCGAGACGGGCCTCGCGGTCCGGCTCTACCGCGCCAATCAGCCGATCGGCTTCTGGGAGCCCGAGGCTGCCGCGCTGCAGGCCGGCGACATGATCGTCGAGATCATCCCCGGCGACACTGCCAGCGCCTAGCCCGCGAACAGTCCGAAGACCGCGCCCATCAGCGCATAGACGACGATCCAGTAGCCGCCGTCGATGAGGAACAGCGCCAATCGACGCCCCGCGAAGAGATAGTTGACGCCGTAAGCCGGCACCACGAAGCCGAGCGCCAGCCCGACCGCGATCATCACCGAAAGCCCCAGGCCCGGGTCGCCATAGGTTCTGAACACATGCGCCAGGACGAAGGCCGAGAAAAGGTTCAGAAGGAACGACAATCCGAAGACCGTCGGCGCATGCGTCTTGGCATCCTCCATCGTCTTTCCCTCGGCTACCAGCCAGGGCTTCAGGAAAAGCGGCCCATACCAGATTCCGCCCACCAGAAATCCCGACAGCGCGGCGAGAACGATCGCGATCCAGTTGAAATCCCACATATGCCCCTCCTCTTTTGTGGTGCGAAGCTACATCGGAACGGGGGCAGAATGAAGCATTTGCAGCGCCCTGATGACATTTGCGCGCAAAATCCCTATGTGCGCCCGCACCCATGGCAATTGAACTCCCCACTCCGCCCAAGATCGGCATGGTTTCGCTCGGCTGTCCGAAGAACCTCGTCGACAGCGAACGCATCCTGACCAAGCTCCGCTCGGATGGCTATGCAATGTCCCCCGACTATGCGGGCGCCGACGTCGTGCTGGTCAACACCTGCGGCTTTCTGGACAGCGCGAAGGAAGAAAGCCTCGAGGCGATCGGCGAGGCGATCGCGGAGAATGGCCGTGTCATCGTGACCGGTTGTATGGGCAATGAGGCCGAGGCGATCCGCAACCGCTTCCCCGATGTGCTCGCGATCACCGGTGCGCATCAATATGAGGATGTGGTCGGCGCGGTTTACGACGCGGCACCGATGCCGCCCAACGCCTTCCTCAATCTCGTGCCGGAAAGCGGCCTCAAACTCACGCCGCGCCACTACAGTTATCTGAAGATTTCCGAGGGTTGCAACCACCGTTGCAGCTTCTGCATCATCCCGTCGCTGCGCGGTGACCTTGTCAGCCGCCGTCCCGACGCGATTTTGCGCGAGGCCGAGAAACTGATCGCCGCGGGCACCAGGGAACTGCTCGTCATCAGCCAGGACACCTCGGCCTACGGCGTCGACATCAAGCACCAGCCGCGCGAATTCCACGGCCGCGAGGTGCGCGCCCACATGACCGATCTGTCGCGCGAGCTCGGCAAGCTCGGCGCATGGGTGCGGCTGCACTATGTCTACCCCTATCCTCATGTCGATCACGTAATCCCGCTGATGGCCGAGGGGCTCGTGCTCCCCTATCTCGATATCCCCTTCCAGCACGCGGCACCCAATGTTCTGAAGGCGATGAAGCGCCCCGCCAACGAAGCCAAGGTGCTCCAGCGCATCAAGAACTGGCGCGAGATCGCGCCGGACATTGCGATCCGCTCGACCTTCGTCGTGGGCTTCCCCGGCGAGACCGAGAAGGATTTCCAATATCTGATGGACTGGCTTGAGGAAGCGCGGCTCGACCGCGTCGGCGCCTTCCGCTTCGAGCCCGTGCAGGGTGCCGCCGCCAACGATCTTCCCGACCCCGTTCCCGAAGAGGTCAAGGAAGAGCGCTACGCTCGGCTGATGGAACTGACCGCGCGCATCTCCGCCGATAAGCTCGCCGCAAAGGTCGGCCGCACGCTCGACGTCATCATCGACGAGGTCGACGAGGAAGGCGGCGCCTCGGGCCGGTCGAAGGCCGATGCGCCCGAGATCGACGGTCAGGTCCATCTCCGTGACGCCGAAGGGCTCGTACCCGGCAACATCGTGCACGTCGAGATCGAGGACGCCGACGAGCATGATCTGTTCGGCGCCCCCGTCGCCTCCTAACTCAGCGTCCGATACGGGGCGGCGCGCTGGCCGCTTCCTCCGGCAGCACGAAGCTGGCTCTGCGATTGGGGAAATCGACAGTCACGCGCGTGAACATCCGCAGCGCATCCATCCCGAGCAACAGCGCGGGCTTGCGTAGCTTGAGCTTGCGAAACGCATAGGCATCACCAAAGGCGATCGGCATGCCGTGCAGCGCCACGCGCCCGATGCGGAGCTGGTCGACCCGTGTATAGTCCGCATTGAGTACATCGCCGGTCACGCCGATCAGCGATATGGGGGTCACGGCATAACGGCTGCCCGACTTCAGCAGGCGGCGACGCAAGGCTTCGTTGCCCAGGCTAATCTGCGTGCCCGTATCGACGATGACGTCAATCTTCTCACCGTCGATCGTCGAATCCGCGAGGATCAATTGGCCCAGCTTGCGGCGTGCGGTCACAACGATTTCGTCGGGACCGGGCCGAACCGATTGGCCGCGCTTCGCCTCGCTGACGGCAAGCGTGCGTGCGCGAAAGTCCAGCACAACGCGCTGATTTTGCAAGGTATCTATGCCCAGGATGCCGTGTGCGCCGATGTGCGTACCGCCCAACGCAAGCGCCTGTATGTCATGCGTCTTGCCGGGCCTGAATCGCAGACCCTGGATATGGACCATCGAGGCATTGCCACCGCCGGTCAGCGTGATGAGCCGCACGTTTCCCGCAGGCTTGAGCGCAAGCGTGTTCGCCAGCTCGCGTGAGATCACGGTGCGCGTCGCCGCGGTATCGAGTATGAAGGCATAAGGACCCCGCTCTGCGATATGGATCGCCACCGTCATCCGGTCGGTGTCGTTGATTCCCATATCGATGATGCTCGACGCTGGTTCGAGCATCTCTGCGGCTCCCGGGGCAACCGGTGGCGTGTTGGCTTCATCCGGACGGGCGGGCGCGATTGGCGCAAGCAATAGCAGCCCGGCACCGATAATCGCCCCAATGGGAAGCCGCTTGAATGCGGCCATGTCGCCTCTCCAGCCGCGACCGGCCGACATTGCCGGCGCCTGCCGAGTATAGCGCGAATTGCTCTGCGCCCCAAGCTGATGCTGGATCTGGTGGTCCGCGCCTTACTCGGCGCCTGGCGGCATGATGACACCCCGTTGCTGCGCCTGCGCCAGCCCTGCAAGACGTTCGGCAAGAAAGTCGATGACTACACGCACGCGCGGCGTGTGGCGCACCCTTTCGTGTGTGAGCAGCCAAATGCCGCGTTCCTTGCCATGCGTCGGCGGAAGGCATCGGACAAGATCGGGGTCGGTATCGGCGACAAAGCAGGGGAGCACCGCGAGGCCAATGCCCGAGCGAACCGCCGAAAGCAGGCCGGTCGGCGAATCGTGATGCATCGCAATTGCGTCTACAAGGCCGTTTTCCTCAAGCCAGGCGCGATAAATCTTCCAGACGCCCGCTCCACCCCCGCCGATAAAGGGGTGGCCGGCCAGTTCCCTTCGCCGCCGCGGCCTGCCATGCGCGGCCGCATAGTCGCGGCTGCAATAAATGGCCCAGTCGTCGATGGTAATCCGTCGACCGACAAGACCGCCCCCCTCCGGCCGCTCGACGCTGCGCAACGCAACATCGGCAGCGCCTGCGGCAAGATCGAGCATCGCATCTGACGTATCAAGCTCGATCCGGATCGCCGGATTCGCCTCGTGCAGATCGCGCAGTATCGGCGCGAGCACTGTAACCGCGTGGATTTCCTGCGCGGTCAGGCGCACCGTTCCAGTGACTTCGCGTCCCTGTGAGCCAGCCGAATCGGTAAAGGCGTTCGCGGCCGCCTCGACGGCCTCTGCCCGCTCGACCAGGGCTTCGCCCGCGGGGGTCAGAAAATAACCGGTCTGTCGGCGCTCGAAGAGCGGCAAGCCGACCGTCTGCTCCAGCGCGGCGACGCGCCTGGCCGCTGTGGTCTGGCTCACGCGCAGCGCACGCCCCGCCGCAAGCGTGCTGCCTGTCCGCGCAACCGCGAGAAAATAGCGAAGGTCGTTCCAGTCGAGCATGGCCTATTCTGCACTTTTGCAGAACGGGTGCGCAACATCGTTGTTCGTCTCGACTCGCCGGAACAGGTATTAAGGCGTCAGCGCCACCGGCGCGAATTGACCAGAATCCCCAGGAGACAGTGATGAAGACGATGCTTGCGCTCACCGCGCTTGCCGGAGCGCTGTATGTTGCGCCGGCAACCGCCCAGTCCCCGGCTGATGGCACGAACACGCGCGTCGTGCGCTATGCCGACCTTGATCTTGGCACCGAAAAGGGGCGCGACGCGCTCGACCGTCGGATCCGTGTTGCCGTCTCGGCCGCATGCGGCACCGCCTCGAGCGTCGACCCCGAAGGGAAGCGCGAGGTGCGGCGTTGCAAGGCCGACACCCTGGCGCATGTCGCGGCCCAGCGCGATCAGGCGATCGCGAGCCTGCAAACCGCCCCCACGTTGCTCGCGTCCCAGTAATCGGCCTCTGCCCGCCCTCTCCCGATATTCCGGGAGAGGGCAAAGGGTGTTCATAGCAACCGACGCTCCCGCTCCCCTTGCCCTGATCACGCTCCAGCGCCTATCCCGCTGGAATGACCATTGCACCGTTCCGGGGCTGCCGATGACCGACCTCTCCGCCCTCCTCCAGCCCGACAAGGGCCAGCCAGCCCGTGCCATCCATCTCGTCGATGCCGATGGCTATGACGCCTGGCTGAAAACCCAGCCAGTGCGTCACCGCACCGCCATCACTGCGCAGAAGCTGACACCAACCGCGTTCGCCAGTGCCATTCTGCCCGGCGACAATGCCGATGACTGGTCGGTGGTCAGCGTCGTCGCCGATGTCGACAAGCTGTCGAGCTGGTGTCTCGCCAGGCTGGCGGAAACGCTGCCTGAAGGCACATACAGAGTCGAGGGCGCCGAGCCCGGCCCCGCGACGTTCGGCTGGCTCACGGCGCAATACCGCTTCGAGAAGTATAGGAAGGCCGACAAGGCGCAGGGCCCGCGCGTGCTGCTGACCGGAGAGATCGCGAAGATCGCCGAAACCGTCAGGCTCGCCGAGGCCACTGCGCTGGTGCGTGATCTCGTCAACACGCCCGCGCTCGATCTCGGGCCCGGCGAGCTCGAGGCCAAAGCCGAAAAACTGGCGAAGAAGCACGACGCCGCGCTGACCGTCACCAAGGGGCACGAGCTCGAAGCCGGCTATCCGATGATCCACGCCGTCGGCATGGCGGCCGACAAGAAGCACGCGCCGCGCCTGATCGAGCTGGTCTGGGGCAATCCCAAGCATCCGCGCGTGGCGATCATAGGCAAGGGCGTCTGCTTCGACAGCGGCGGGCTCGACATCAAGCCCGGCGCAGGCATGCGGCTGATGAAGAAGGACATGGGCGGTGCAGCGCACGCGCTGGCGTTGGCCAGGCTCATTATGGAGCACCGTCTGCCCATCCGGCTCCACATGCTAATCCCCGCTGTTGAAAACGCGATCGCGGGCAATGCCATGCGTCCGGGCGACGTGCTGAAAAGCCGCAAGGGTCTGACCGTCGAGATCACCAATACCGACGCCGAAGGCAGGCTGATCCTTGCCGATGCACTTGCGAAGGCGGTCGAGGACGAGCCCGAGCTCATCATCGACTTCGCAACGCTGACGGGGGCGGCGCGCGTCGCGCTCGGTCCCGATCTCCCGGCGATGTTCGCCAATGACGACGCGCTGGCCGAAGACCTGCTGGGCGGCGGGACCGCGGAGGACGACCCGCTCTGGCGACTGCCGCTCTGGCAGGGTTATGGTGAAATGCTCAAATCGGACATCGCCGACCTCAACAACTCCCCCGATGGCGGCTTTGCCGGATCGGTAACCGCCGCGCTCTTCCTCGAGAAATTCGTGCCCAAGGACACGCCTTGGGCGCATTTCGATACCTTCGCCTGGCGCCCCGCCGCCAAACCCGGCCGTCCGAAGGGCGGCGACGCACTCGGGCTTCGCGCGGCCTGGGCCGTCCTCAAATCCCGATTCGGATGATCTCAATGCTCAAGAAATGGATTGCCGCTGTTCTGCTGGTCGCCGGAGCGATCAATGGTGCGTCCGCGCGCGAAAATGCCGATCTCGTCATTCGCGGCGCGACCATCGTCGATGTCGCTGCGGGCAAACTGATCGAAGGGCACGCTATTGCCGTGCGCGGCGGCGACATCATCGCAGTCGACAGCGAAAAGGTGATCGATCGCCGTTATCAGCCGTCGCGGACCATCGACGCCGCCGGACAATATGTCATGCCCGGCCTTTGGGACATGCATGTCCATTTCGGCGGTGGCGAAGCGCTGATCGAGGAAAACAAGGCGCTGCTGCCGCTTTACCTCGCTTACGGGATCACCAGCGTGCGCGATTGCGCCGCCGACATCAGCAACGCCGTCTTGCGCTGGCGCGCGCAGGTGGCGGCAGGCGAACTGGTCGGTCCCAATATCTACACTTCGGGTCCCAAGCTCGAAGGGCCCAAACCGCTCTGGAAGGGCACGATCGAGGTCGACAGTCCGGCCGAGGTCGACGCCGCGCTCGACCGGCTGCAGGCCATGCGCGTCGATTTCGTCAAGATCACCGACAACACGCTGCGCCCCGAAATCTTCCTCTACGCACTGAAGGCCGCCAAAGCGCGCGGGCTCAAGACGTCGGCGCATATTCCCTATGCGCTCACCGTCGAGCAGGCGGTCGCCGGCGGCCTCTCCTCCGTCGAACATGGCGACTATCTCATCAAAGCGGGATCAACCGAGGAAGTGCAAATCTCGAAAGACTATGCCGAAAAGAAGCTTACTTATGCCCAGGCGTCGGACAAGCTGGTCGACACTTTCGATCCAGCACTGGCGCGCAAGGAGTTCCGCAAGCTGGGCAGCCTGGGCCTCTATGTGACGCCGACGCAGAACATGGGGCGCATCCTCGCTTATCTAGACCGTGAGGATCACAGCAAGGATGCCGCGCTTTCGCTGATTGGCCCGGGCTTGCGCGAAACCTATAACTGGCGTGTCGAGCGCGCCGCCAAGGCCGATGCAGCCGCGATAGAGCGCCGCCACCGCAAATATGAGCTGAGCGCTACGCTGCTCCCGCTGATGCGCGACGCGGGCATCTCCATCCTTGCGGGCACCGATGCGGGCTATCTCAACTCGTTCAATTATCCCGGCCAGGGATTGCACGACGAGCTCGCCCGCTTCGTCGAATCGGGACTTACGCCAACGGAAGCGCTGCACACCTCGGTGATCAACGGACCCAAATTCCTCGGCAAGCAAGCGCGCTACGGCGCGATCGCCCCGGGCAAGGCCGCGGATATCCTGTTGCTCGGCGCCAATCCCCTCGCCGATATCGCGGCAACGCGCGACATCCGCGCCGTGGTGCGTGCGGGCGCCGTGTACGATCGCGCCACGCTCGATGGCCTTCTCGCCAGCGCGCGCGAAAATGCCGCAAAACCCGTAACGGAGATAAAATAACCCCAAAGCGGGAAACCGCAGGGGCAATAGCGCGTTATGCCATGACGTAGCCGTTCCGAATGGCGGAAAAACGGCGTCAGAGGTGGCATGGCAGTGAACAGGGCGTTGAACGGATGGATGGAAACGCTGACCGACTATGTGCGGTCGGGTGAACCGGATCTCACCAACCGGCAAATGGCACTGCTCCTTGTCGTCTATCTCAAGCCAGGCCCTCACACCGTCCGTGGACTCGCCCAGGTTCTCAACGTGTCAAAGCCCGTTGTAACACGCGCCTTGAACAAGCTGGGTGCGCTCGGCTATCTGCGCCGCCAGCGCGACGATGCGGACCGCCGCAATATCTTCGTCGCACAGACGCGTGAAGGGGCAGATTTTCTTGAAGGCTTCGGTGGACTCATCGCCCGCAGAGGGCACGACACGGACACCCGGCAGCGCCGGCGCGCGTAAGCATTTCGGGCTGACCGGCCCTTCGGTCGTCCTCGATCGCCGCGTCAACGCGGTGCGCGGCGACATTGCCGACATCGCGCTCGCGGGTACGCTGTTCGCCCCGCATTATGCCCGTCCGATGGAGCGCCGCTGCGTCGTCGCGACCGCGGCAGTGCGCGCGAAGGCGAATGACGATGCCGAACTGGTCTCGGAACTTCTCCACGGCGAGGCCTTTGAAGTGATCGACCTCAGCGGCGGCTGGGCGTGGGGCTATTCGGCGCACGATCACTATATCGGCTATGTCCGTGAAGAGGCGCTCGGCATAGCGCGACCGGGTATGTGGCGCGTCAGCGCGCGTAGCGCGACGCTGCGCGATGCACCGGCCGCAGACGCAAAGGCGATTGGCACATTGTCTATGGGTGCGATCGTCGACGGCAGTGTCGGTGACGGCTGGCTGCTCACCGACGAGGGCGCCATCGATCGTGCCGAACTCGTCGAGGCTAATACGCGGCTCGACCCCGTCGATCAGGCGGAAAAGCTCCTCGGCGCCCCCTATTTGATGGGTGGCCGGAGCGAACATGGCATCGATTGTTCGGCGCTTGTCCAGATCACACTTTCCTTTGCGGGCGTGGCAACACCGCGCGACAGCGATCAGCAGGCTGAAAGCCTCGGCCAACCCCTTGCCGCGGGGTCCCCGCTCCAGCGCGGCGACCTCGCCTTCTTCCCGGGACATGTTGCAATTATGCTCGACGCCGAACGGATCATCCACGCCAACGGCCGTGCCGGCGCGGTCAGCATCGAGCCGCTTGCCGATCTGCTCGCCCGGCTGCCTGCCGATGATGCCGCCGCCATGACGGTGCGCCGGCCATGAGCGTCAAGGTCTTCATTGACGGCGCTGTCGGCACCACAGGGCTCGAAATCCGCGAGCGGCTGGAAGGCCGTGGCGATCTTTCGGTCGCGACATTGCCAGATGCGTTGCGCAAGGACGCGAACGCACGACGGGACGCGCTCAATGGCGCAGATATCGTCATATTGTGCCTTCCCGACGACGCCGCGCGCGAAGCGGTCGCGCTGATCGAAAACCCCGCGGTCAAGGTGATCGACGCCTCGACCGCACACCGCGTCGCTACGGGCTGGACCTATGGTTTCGCCGAGCTCGAGCCCGATCAGCGCCAACGGCTTTCGGGCGCGACACGCATCTCTAATCCCGGCTGTTATCCGACGGGCTTTCTGGCGCTGGTCCGTCCGCTCGTACGCGAAGGCCTGATCCCCGCGGACTGGCCACTCACGCTCAACGCGACCTCGGGCTATTCGGGCGGCGGAAAGTCGATGATCGCGGCATTCGAGGATGCCGAAGCGCCCGACGCCACCGATACTGCCTTCCGCATCTATGGCCTGGACCTCGCGCACAAGCACGTGCCCGAGATGCAGACGCATGGCGGCCTGTCGCATCCCCCGATTTTCGCGCCGGCAGTGGTACGCACCTACCGCGGCATGATCGTCGAGGTGCCGCTCCAGCTCCGCGCCATGGCGTCCGCGCCCAGCCTGACCCAGATCCACGACGCGCTCGCGGCCGCCTATGACGGCAGCAAGCTCGTCACGGTCAAAGCAACCGACGATACCTCGCTGCTGACGCTTGAACAGACGGCTGATACCGATCGACTCGACCTGTACGTTTACGGCAACGAGGCTACGGGTCAGGCGCGGCTCATCGCGATCCTCGACAATCTGGGCAAGGGCGCTGCGGGCGCAGCAGTCCAGAACCTCAATATCGCCGCCGGCCTCGACGAACTGGCTGGTCTCAAACTCTGAACTATAGGCAGATTGTCATTCGCCCGATTTGAGCGCACCCTCCGCCACGACAATGAGAGAGGGGGGCTCAAATGGCTGATGCTGTGCAAGTCAAGGTACCGACCTGGTTCTGGGTCGTCGCGGTGCTGGCGCTGCTTTGGGAACTGATGGGCGTCGCCGCCTATGTCAGCGACGTCACCATGACGCAGGCCGATCTCGCCGCGCTGCCCGAGGGGCAACGCCAGCTCTATGCCACAATGCCACCGTGGGTAACCGCGGCCTATGCGATAGCGGTGTTCGGCGGCGCGTTGGGCGCGATGGCGCTTCTGATGCGCCGCAACTGGGCGCGGATGCTCTTCATCATCTCGATGATCGCCGTGATCTGCCAGTTCGGCTGGTCTTTCGGCATCGCCAGGGCGCACGAGATCGTCGGCGCCAATGCGCTGCTCTTCCCCGCGCTTATCGTCCTGATCGCGATCGCGCTCGTGTGGTTCTCCGGCATGTCCACCAGGCGCGGCTGGCTGCGGTAGGGGCTAGCGATGAAGAAGATCTGCATCGCACTGCTGCTGGGCGGGGCCGGCACCGCCGTGCTGGCGCAGGACGTGTCGTCCAAACCAGCGAGCGCTTCAACCAAGGCAGCAAACCGGCAAATCATCGACGGGCTCGACATGGGCGACCGACGTGACGAGACGTTCAGTACCCGCGGTTTTGTCGCCACGCGAACCGACCCGGTTATCCGCGCGGCCGACGGTGGCGTGGCATGGGATCTCAGCCGCTATGACTGGGTGAAGGGTGACGCGCCCGACACGGTCAACGCGAGCCTGTGGCGCCAGATGAAGCTGCTCAAGGCGCACGGTCTCTACAAGCTGACCGAGGGCGTCTGGCAGGTCCGCGGCTTCGATATTTCCAACATGACCGTGATCAAGGGCCGAACCGGATGGATCCTGATCGACCCATTGCTCGGGCAGGAGACCGCACGCGCGGCGCTTGATCTCGTCAACGCCAATCTCGGCAATCGCCCGGTGACCGCCGTCATCTACACCCACAGCCATGGCGACCATTTTGGCGGGGTGCGTGGTGTCGTCGACGAAGCCGACGTCACAGCGGGCAAAGTCGCGATCGTCGCGCCCGACCGGCTGATCGAGGAGGCGATCGCCGAGAATGTCATTGCGGGCAATGCAATGGGGCGGCGCGCGACCTATCAGTTCGGTTCGGCGCTCACGCCGGGCGAACGCGGCCAGATGGGTTCGGGCATTGGGCCGGGCACCTCGGCGGGAGGGATCACCCTCCTCGCTCCCACCGATCTGGTCAAGGCGACGGGCGACACGCGCACGATCGACGGCGTGACGTTCGAATTTCAGATGGTGCCCGAATCCGAAGCGCCTTCGGAATTCAACCTGTATCTCCCGGCGCAAAAGGCCTTGATCATTGGCGAGATCGCAGTGCCGACGCTGCATAATATCCAGACGCCGCGTGGTGCGCTGGTCCGCGATGCGTTGAAGTGGGCGGGCTATCTGACCCAGGCGGTCCGGCTTTACGGCGATCGGAGCGATGTTGTCGCCGCGAGCCATGGCTGGCCACGCTTCGGCCAGAACGAGGTAAAGCAATATCTGACACTTCAGCGCGACAACTACAAATTCCTGCACGACCAGAGCGTGCGCCTGATGAATGCAGGGCTCACCGCCGAAGAAATCGCGGAAACGATCACACCCCCACCCGTCATCGCCCGGCAATGGTTCAATCGCGGCTATTACGGGACGTACAGCCACAATTCGAAAGCGGTCTATCATCGCTATATGGGCTGGTATGACGGCGTTCCTGCGCATCTCGATCCGCTTCCGCCCGTCGAAGTCGGGAAGCGCTATGTCGCGGCGATCGGCGGGCAGGCGCAGGTGCTCACGCTTGGCAGGGCTGCTATCCGGGCTGGCGATTATCGCTGGGCGGGCGAATTGCTCAATCACCTCGTATCGGCGGAACCCGCCAATGGCGACGCGCGCGCTCTGCTCGCGGACGCCTATGAACAACTGGGCTACCAGGCGGAATCTGCGATCTGGCGCAACATGTATCTGATGGGGGCACTCGAACTGCGCGGAAAACCCGATGCGCCCAGCCGACTGCAGGGTCTCGACCTGCTTCGCGCAACGCCGACGCCAATGCTGTTGGATGCGATCGCAACCCGGCTGAACCCTGCCGTGATCGGCGATCGCGCGATGACGCTGAATCTTGTCTTCACCGACCGCAAGGAGCGCGCGCTGATAAGCGTCCGCAATGCGGTGCTCGTGCCCGAAATGGATCAGGCAGAGGCTAGCCCGACCGCGACGCTGACGGGACCGCGCGCGCTGTTCCTTGGCCTGTTCTTCCAGAAGACGCCGGTCGCACAGCTCGAAAGCGCGGGGCTGAAGGTCACCGGCGACAAGGCCGCTATCACTGCGCTGCAGGCTGCATTGCAGGCCCCCGACCCCGGCTTCGCGATCGTCACACCCTGACGCTCAGCCGCTACATTTCCCCGCGTTCGCGGCGGATTGCATACCATTTCTGCACATTGGCGTTGTGCTGGCCAAGAGTCTCGGCGAACACGTGCCCGCCCTTCCCGTCCGCGACGAAGTATAGATAGTTGGTCTGCGCCGGATCGAGCACCGCGGCGATCGATTCTCGTCCCGGATTGGCGATGGGCCCGACCGGCAAGCCCACGATCGCATAGGTATTGTAGCCGTTTACGGCCGTCAGCTCTGAACGCAGGATGCGGCGCCCCAGTGGCTTGCCCTTGGTCACCGGATAGATCGTTGTGGGATCGGCCTGCAATTTCATGCCCTGTTTCAGGCGGTTGGTATAGACTGACGCCACTGTGCGCCGTTCGGACGGCACGCCGGTTTCCTTCTCTACGATCGAGGCAAGCGTCACCGCCTGCGCCGGCGTCGAAACCGCGATGCCCGGCTTGCGCTTCGCCCAAAGCTCGGCAAGCGTCTTGTCCATCGCAGCCTGCATGCGCTTGACCACCGCCGCGCGGCGCTCACCGCGTTCGAAGCTGTAGCTGTCGGGCAGAACCGAGCCCTCACGCGGCACCGCGACGGTGCCCGTAAGCAGAGGTTCCTTCATCAGCTTTTCATGCACGAGTATCGACGGCATGCCCTCGGGAACCGTCACGAAACGCTGAAGCGTCCTGCCGCTCTGCAGCATCTCGAGAATTTCGGATGCGCTGAGACCCGCGGGGATCCGGTATTCGCCCGAATGGATCGGCGCGTCGTCTCCGAGAAACTTCGCAAAGGTCAGGAAACTGCCAGCGGAGCCGATCGCCCCCGCCTCCTCGAGCTGACGCGCAGCCGAGGTCAGCGACGACCCGTCCTTGATCAGGACGGTGATTTCCCTTTCCGCCGGTCCCGGACCATACCAACGGAACAGGGTGAATGCCCCGATCGCAAGCGCGGCCGCAACGATGAAGCCGAAGCAGCCGAGCTTGCGCATGGAATCAGAGCGCCCGCATCACCAGGCTGGCATTAGTGCCGCCGAAGCCGAAGCTGTTGTTGAGCACGGCCTTGATCGGACGCTCCTTGGCGACGTGCGGCACGAGGTCGACGCCGTTGCAGCCTTCGGACGGGTTGTCGAGGTTGAGCGTCGGCGGGGCGATCTGATCGCGCATCGCGAGCAGACAGAAGATCGATTCGACCGCGCCGGCGCCACCGAGAAGGTGACCGATAGCCGATTTGGTCGAGCTCATCGAAAGATCGCCGATCGCATTGCCAAACAGACGGCGGACTGCACCCAGCTCAAGCTCGTCGCCCAACGGAGTCGATGTGCCGTGCGCGTTGATATAGTCGATGTCGCTGAGCGCGAGCCCCGACTTCTTCATCGCCATTTCCATCGAACGGAACGCGCCCGAACCCTCGGGGTGCGGTGCGGTCACGTGATAGGCGTCGCCCGACAGCCCATAACCGATCACTTCGCCATAGATCTTGGCACCACGCTTCTTGGCGCGCTCATATTCTTCAAGCACGACAACGCCCGCGCCCTCGCCCATCACGAAACCGTCGCGATCGACGTCATAGGGGCGCGATGCCTTTTCGGGCGTGTCATTGAAGTTGGTCGAAAGCGCGCGAGCCTGTGCGAAGCCGGCGATGCCGATCGGGCAGATCGTGCTTTCGGCACCGCCCGCGAGCATGACGTCGGCATCGTCCATCGCGATCATGCGCGCGGCATCGCCGATCGAGTGCGCGCCCGTCGAACAGGCAGTGACAACCGCATGATTGGGGCCCATCAGCCCGTATTTGATGCTGACCTGACCCGAGATGAGATTGATCAGGCGGCCGTGGACGAAATGCGGCGAAACGCGGCGCGGACCCTTTTCATAGAGCACGATCGATTCGGCCTCGATCCCCGGCAGACCACCGATGCCCGAGCCGATCGAGCAGCCCGCGCGAAAACGCTCTTCCTCGCTCATGTCGGTGAGGCCCGCATCCTCGAGCGCCTGTCCGGCCGCATCGATGCCATAGACGATGAAGGGATCGACCTGGCGCTGCACCTTGTGATCGACGCGCTTTCCCGCATCGAAACCATATTCATGGTCGGCGGGCTTCACTTCGCACGCGATACGGCAC
Organism: Sphingomonas cavernae; assembly: GCF_003590775.1. Taxonomy (GTDB): domain Bacteria; phylum Pseudomonadota; class Alphaproteobacteria; order Sphingomonadales; family Sphingomonadaceae; genus Sphingobium_A; species Sphingobium_A cavernae. The sequence goes on from NZ_QYUM01000002.1 coordinate 45,453, forward strand.
TGGTAATCGGTCGCATCGAAGCGCGTGATCGTGCCCGCGCCCGATTTCGACGCGATGATGTTTTTCCAGGCGGTTTCGACGTCCGCTCCAAGCGGTGTGACGAGTCCCAGTCCGGTTACCACTACGCGGCGCATAAATTCACTCCATCAAGGCGATCGCGCGCAGGCCATTGCCCGCCCCTCGCGATATATCAACAATGCAGTTGCTCAGAAACAAAACGGCTCCCCGGCCCTCTAGTCCCGGGTCGGGGAGCCGCTCAAAACTGTTTCGGCTCTTAAGAAGAGGCCTTATCAGCCCTTGTTGGCGTCGATGAAGGAGATTGCGTCCTTCACCGTCGAGATCTTTTCCGCAGCATCGTCGGGAATTTCGACGCCGAACTCTTCCTCGAACGCCATAACCAGCTCAACGATGTCGAGGCTGTCCGCGCCCAGATCATCGATGAAGCTCGCGTCTTCGGTGACCTTCTCGGCCTCGACGCCGAGATGTTCGACGACGATCTTCTTTACGCGGTCGGCAGTCTCGCTCATGTAGAGCTCCTTCTCTTAACGGTTGTTCATGGGCTGCACTAGTCGGGCGGCGGAAACCTTGCAAGCCCCGCCACGCGCCCGCTCGCTCAAATCATCGCCATTCCGCCGTTTACATGCAGAGTCTGGCCCGTGACATAAGTCGCTTCTCGGCTTGCGAGATAGACGACCGCGGCGCCGATGTCATCGCCCTCGCCCAGCTTGCCGGCGGGGATTCGCGCGGTCAGCGCTTCCTTCTGCGCGTCTGGCAGCACATCTGTCATCGCCGAGCGGATGAAGCCGGGCGCAACGCAATTGACGGTGATGCCCCTGCTGGCAAGCTCCTGCGCCAGCGCTTTGGACATCCCCACCAGCCCCGCCTTGGAGGCGGCATAGTTGGCCTGACCAGGATTGCCCGTCGCGCCGACGACCGACGTGATCGAGATGATGCGCCCGAAACGCGCCTTCATCATCGGCTTGGCGGCGGCGCGGCAGAGCCGGAATGCGGCCTCGAGATTGACGCGGATCACCTGATCCCATTCCTCGTCCTTCATGCGCATGGCCAGATTGTCACGCGTGACACCCGCATTGTTGACGAGGATGTCGAGCTGGCCCAGCGCCTCGACTGCCTGCGGAACAAGCGCATCAACCGCGGCCCCATCGGACAGGTTGCATGGCAGCGCCACATGATCATCACCCAGTTCGGCTCGAAATGCCTCCAGCTTTTCGACATTCGATCCCGAGATAGCAAGACGCGCCCCCTGCGCCGCCAAGGCCCTCGCCACCGCCGAACCAATGCCCCCCGAAGCGCCGGTCACCAACGCGCTCATCCCTGTCAAATCGAACATTTCTTCTTCCCTATATTTGGTTCGCGCGGAGGCGCGGAGACGCGGAGGGCTTGTAGCCGTTGACCAGCCGCCGAACACCTTCCTTCAACGTTGCGCCGCCGAAATTGATAAGCAGCCCTACGGGCTGTTTCGTCAGCCTCAAATAGGTCAGCAACTGTTTCGCATGCGAAGCATGCAACTGATCAACCGATTTGATTTCCACAAGCAACCGCTCGTCGACCAGTAAGTCGACCCGAAACGCCGCGTCGAAGCGCAAGCCTTCAAATTCTATATCGATGGGCTTCTGACGCGAAACAAGATAGCCCATCTCCACCAGCTTAGCCGCTAAGACGGTCTCATAAACGGATTCAAGCAGGCCGGGCCCAAGTTCGCGGTGCAGCCGAAGCGCCACATGGAGCACGTCTCCGCTGATCTCCTCGATGTCCTTCATCCGCTCCCCCTCCGCGCCTCCGCGCCTCCGCGCGCATTCAATTACAGCGTCTTCAACAGCGCCTCGATATCATCCATCGTTATCACGCTTGTCGCTTCCACTTCACCGGTAGCGCTGCGCTTCACCATCGGCCCGAGCACCTTGCCGCCGAACTCGACGAAATGCGCCACGCCAGCCGCCTCCATTGCGATGACCGACTCGTGCCAGCGCACGCGCCCCGTCACCTGCTCGACGAGCAACGTGCGGATCGTGTCGGGATCGGCGACGGGGGCGGCGGTGACATTGGCATAGACCGGCACCAGCGGCGCCCGCAGCGCAGCCTTGCCCAGCGCCTCTGCCATCGCATCGGCAGCGGGTTGCATCAGCGGGCAATGGAAAGGCGCAGAAACGGGCAGCAGTACGCCGCGCTTGATCCCGTGATCCTTGACCAGCGCGATCGCACGCTCGATTGCGCCCTTGTGCCCCGAGATCACGACCTGGCCCGGATCGTTGTCATTGGCGACGGTACAGACCTCACCTTCCGCCGCCGCATCGGCCAGCGCCTGCGCCTTTTCGATATCGGCGCCCAAAAGTGCGGCCATCGCACCCACGCCGACAGGCACCGCAGCCTGCATCGCCTGACCGCGCAGCTTGAGCAGCTTTGCCGTTGTCGCCAGGTCAAACGCATCGGCTGCGCACAACGCGCTATATTCGCCAAGGCTGTGCCCGGCGACGAATGATGCCTTGTCGGCAAGGCGGACACCGCCTTCCTTCTCGAGTACGCGCAGGGTCGCAATCGCATTCGCCATGATCGCGGGCTGGGCATTCTCGGTGAGGGTGAGCTGGTCTTCGGGACCATCGGTCATCAGCTTGAAGAGGTTCTGTCCAAGCGCGTCGTCCACTTCCTGGAACACCTCGCGCGCGATAACGCTCGCATCCGCTAATGCCCTGCCCATCCCGACGGCCTGGCTGCCCTGGCCGGGAAAAATGAAAGCACGCATGATCCTTTTCGCTCCTGTTACAAATCGCGACACAATTTCGATTGGCGCTGAAAACCGGTTGCGGCAGGGACTAGATAGCCAATGGGCGTAGCGCAAGCGGCCCAGATTTAATTTGAGGTTCATCAGTGGCGGGGAGTTAATGCAAGGGTGCGTATCAGACCTTTCCTTACCCTGAGCCTCGCGGCGTTGACCGCAGCCTGCGCGGTCGGCCCCGACTATCGCCCTACGCCGGCGATCGATCTTGGCGTTCCTGACACCTATACGCGCGGCGGCGGGGAGCGTTTGTCGCCGCTGGTTCTCTCGATCTGGTGGAAGCGGTTCAACGATCCCGCGCTCAATGCGCTGATCGATCGCGCGATGACAGAAAATCTCGATCTGGCGCAAAGTACAGCGCGGCTGAAGCAGGCACGCGAATCGCTCGTTCAGGCACGCGCGGGTCAGTTGCCCAGCGTCGATGGCTCCGCCGGAGCGGGGCGCAATTTCAGCAACAGCTCCGCCGATCGCAGCAGCTTTTCGATCGGTGGCGACGCGGCGTGGGAGATCGACCTGTTCGGCGGCATCAGTCGCGGGATCGAAGCGGCACGCGCCGATGCCGAGGGGGCCGAATACGATCTTGCCGCCGTTCGCGTTGCGATCGTTTCGGAGGTTGTGACCAACTATGTCCAGCTCCGTCTGGCGCAGGAACAGATCCGCATCGCACGCGAAACGCTGACCAACGATCGCGAGAACTACGACATCGCCCGGTGGCGCGTTCAGGCCGGCCTCGTCTCATCGCTCGACGAGGAGCAGGCACGTGCGCAGCTCGCGCGAACCGCTGCATCGATTCCGCGGATCGAGACGAGCTTTTCGGGTGCGCTCAACCGCATCGCGGTCCTGACCGGCCAGGCGCCAGGCGCTGCCACGCAGGCGCTCGAAAAGAGCGAACCGATCCCTATCGCGCCCACCGACATCGCCACCGGCGTTCCCGCAGATACGCTGCGCCAGCGCCCCGACATTCGCGGCGCAGAACGCACGCTGGCGGCCGCTACCGCTCGCATCGGCGTTGCCGAGGCTGAACTTTACCCCGCGCTGCGAATCACCGGCAACATTGGCACGAGCGCTTTTTCGCTGGGCGGCCTCGCGGATACGATCACCGGCGGACTGTTCTCGGGCCTCAGCCAGACAATCTTCGACGGCGGCCGCCGGCGCTCGCAGGTCCGATCGCAGCAGGCGGCCGCTGAAGGCGCGTTCGCGGCCTATCGCCAGAGCGTCCTCACCGGCCTCGAAGATGTCGAGAATGCGCTGGTCGCGCTCGACTCCTCCCGCGCGCGCGCTGAACAGCTCGCGATCGCGCTCGATGCGGCCAACAACTCCGCGATCCTTGCGCGCAGCCAGTATCGCGCGGGGCTCACCGATTTCCAGACGCTGCTCCAGACCGAGCAATCACTGCTCATCGCACGCGAAAGCTATGCCGCGATACAGGCCGATACGGCGCTGTCGATCGTGCAACTCTATCGCGCGCTCGGCGGCGGCTGGCAGACCATGGATGGAATGACCCAATGAACGATTCGGTATCGGTGCCGCAGAGCGAACTCGGCGACTTCCTCGGCGCAAAGCCCGAGGCGCCATGGCGCAAATGGGTGATCCGCGGTGTCATCGGCGTCACGCTGCTCGCGATCCTTTTCCTGTTGTCACGCTGCTTTGCGGGCGATGCCACGCCCAACTACACGACCCGCGAGGTGCGTCGCGGCGACCTGACGGTTACCGTATCTGCAACGGGCAATCTCAAGCCCATCAACCAGGTCGATGTCGGTTCGGAACAGTCGGGCAAGATCACGCAGGTCTTCGTCGATGTGAACGACCGTGTGGTGAAGGGACAAAGGCTCGCCGAGCTCGATACCCGACGACTGATCGACAATGTGGCGCAGAATCGTTCGCAGGTCGCCTCCGCGCAGGCCGGGGCGGCGCAACAGGAAGCGAGCCTCGCGCTCGCCAAGGCAACGCTTGACCGTCAGGAGGAAGTCTACCGGATTTCAGGCGGCAAGGTGCCATCGAAGACCGAGATGGACAGCGCGCGCGCGAACTACCGGCAGGCAGTCGCATCGCTGCGTTCGGCAAGGGCGCAGGTCGGCGTCGCCCAGTCGCAGCTTTCGACGGCGCAGACCAACCTGGATATCGCGCAGATCGTGTCGCCCGTAACCGGGGTCGTGCTCTCGCGCGCCATCGAACCCGGACAGACCGTCGCCGCGTCATTCAATGCGCCCGTGCTGTTCACCATCGCTGAAGACCTCAAGCAGATGGAGGTCGAAGTTTCGGTCGACGAAGCCGATGTCGGCCAGGTCCAGAACGGCCAAGCGGCGACCTTCACCGTCGATGCCTTTCCGGGACGCAATTTCCCGGCACAGATCACGCGCGTGAATGTCGGTTCCAACGCAGCCAGCAGTTCGTCGTCTTCATCGTCTTCCACGTCCTCATCATCGAGTTCCGGCACGGTCGTCGCCTATACCGCAGTGCTATCGGTCCAGAATGCCGACGAAACGCTGCGCCCGGGCATGACCGCGACCGCGGACATCGTCACAAAGCAGTTGCAAGACGTGCTGCTGGTCCCCAATTCCGCGCTCCGTTTCAATCCTCAGCAGGCGGGAAGCGGCAACCAGCGCGGCGGAATTACCAGCCAGATCGTCCCCGGCCCCCGCCGCTTCGGCAACCGCGCGACGCAATCGGTCAGCTTCGGCCCCGGCAGCCGACAAACCGTCTATGTCGTCGGCGCGGACGGAAAGCCCAAGGCCGTCAACGTCGTCATCGGCGACAGCGATGGTTCGCGCACCGTCATCACCGGCGGCGAGCTGAAGGAAGGCATGAAGGTCATTACCGGCCAACTCGCAGAGGGTCAGCAAGCGCCCGAGGCCGATCGCGCCAACGGGAACGGCGTCAGCCGCCAGCGCTCACGCGACAGCCAGCAGCCCGGCAACGCGACCGCGCCTGCACGCCCAGCGACGCCCGCGAGCAACGCGACATCGGCGGCGCCCGCAATCGCTCCGCAGGCCGCGGCGAAGGTCTCCGCGGCGTCCGCCGCTGCGGGCAACAGCGTGGGCCCCACGAGCGAACGCCCGCGGCTCCGCGACATGACACCCGAACAGCGACGCGCATTCCTCGACAGCCTCACGCCCGAGCAGCGAGAAGAATTCCGCAAGCGCCGCGAAGAACGACGAGCGCAAGCGGCGGCGGCCGATGGCGAATGATCCGATCATCCGGCTGCGCGGAGTCACCAAGACCTATGGCAGCGGCCCCACGGCCTTCCAGGCGCTGAAAGGCGTTGATTTGGAGATCGAGCGCGGGGATTTCGTCGCGGTCATGGGGCCCTCGGGCTCGGGAAAGTCGACGACGATGAACATCCTCGGCTGCCTCGACGTGCCCACAAGCGGCGAATTTCGCTTCCACGGCCATCATGTCGAGCGGCTCGACCGCGACCAGCGCGCGCTGCTCCGCCGCAAATATCTTGGCTTCGTCTTCCAGGGATTCAACCTGCTGTCGCGCACGACGGCGCTCGAGAATGTGGAGCTGCCACTTCTCTATCGCGGCGAAGATCGGCAGACGCGCCACGCATCGGGGCTCGCCGCGCTCGACAAGGTCGGGCTCAAACCCTGGTGGGATCACACCCCCGCCGAGCTTTCGGGCGGCCAGCAGCAGCGCGTGGCGATCGCGCGCGCGATCGTCACCAACCCGGACGTGCTGCTCGCCGACGAACCGACTGGCAATCTCGACAGCGAACGGTCAATAGAGATTATGGAACTGTTGACCGATCTCAACCGCAACAGCGGCATCACCGTGCTGATGGTGACGCACGAGGCAGACATGGCCGCCTTTGCGCGCACCATCGTCCACTTCAAGGACGGCCTCGTCGAATCGATCGAAAAGGGAGCGCGGTCGTGAGCGCCTGGCCTGCCCCCCTGCCCGTCACCCTGAACTTGTTTCAGGGTCCATACGATCTCTCCATTCGCTCCAGCGTGTCCCTATGGATGCTGAAACGAGTTCGGCATGACGATGGGCTACGGGACTACACATCATGCTAGGTACCACGGTCACCCTCGCCTTCCGCGCTATCATGCGCCACAAGCTGCGCTCGTTCCTGACGACGCTTGGCATTATCATCGGCGTGGCCGCGGTCATCACGATGACAACGCTCGGCAACGGCGCCACCGCCGCAGTGCGCGAGCAGATCTCCAGCCTTGGCGCAAATATTCTCCAGCTCCGCCCTGGCCAGGGTTTCGGTCGCGGAGGCGGCGGACCACGCCCGCCCGACTTCAAACCCGAGGACGTTACAGCGATCGCGCAGCAGATCACAGGCGTCCGCGCGGTCGCTCCACAGGCCCAGAGCTCGGGCCAGGCGATCTATGAGGGCAACAACTGGAACACGACGGTCAACGGCACCACCGCATCCTATTTTGAAGCGCAGCAATGGGCGCTGGAATCGGGGCGGCTGTTCATGCCCGAGGAAGAGGAAGCGGGTAAGCCCGTTTGCATCATCGGCGGAACGCTCAGGCGCAACCTGTTCAGGCAGGAAGACCCCGTCGGCAAGCGCTTCCGGATCAAGGGCGTGAGCTGCCAGGTGATCGGCTTGCTCGCGACGCGCGGTCAGGGCGGTTTTGGACAGGATCAGGACGATGTGGTCGTGATGCCGATCAAATTCGTCCAGCGCCGTTTCACGGGCAATCGCGACATCGGACTGATCATGGTGGCCGTGGATGACGCCTATGAGACGGCCACGGTTCAGGCCTCGCTTGAGGATCTGATGCGCGAACGGCGGCGGATAAAGCCTGGTGACGCCGACAATTTCAACGTGTTCGACACCAAGCAGATCTCCGACACCTTGACGGGTACCACGACCATCCTGACCCAGATTGTCGGCGCTGTCGCCGCGATATCGCTGCTCGTCGGCGGAATCGGCATCATGAACATCATGCTGGTGTCGGTCACCGAGCGGACGCGCGAAATCGGCATTCGCCTTGCCATCGGTGCCGTCGCAAACGAGGTGTTGCTCCAGTTCCTCGTCGAGGCGGTCGTGCTCTCATGTCTCGGCGGCCTGATCGGCATGTTCCTCGCGCTCATTGCGTCGATCGCAATCGCACCCCTGATGCAGGTGCCCTTCATCTTTGACTGGCAGATCAACCTGCTCGCCGTTGTCTTCTCTGCAGCGATCGGGGTTATCTTCGGTTACTTTCCGGCGCGGCGCGCAGCTTCGCTCAATCCGATCGACGCGCTTCGCCATGAGTAACGGGACCTAAACCACTCGCGGTGCATGCCGTTCTTATGGCCATGAGCAGCGATCCTGAATCCCTCACTGACAAGCCCGCGCCACGCGCGAGCAACGCCGACCGGCGCTTTCGTACGGAAGCAAAGGTGTTGCGCCCCGATGCGTCGCCACTGTCTTCGCTGGTGGGCAAGTTGCTGGGCCGAAAGAGCGAAGAGGATGAAGCCGAACCCGTAGCGGCATCTCCATCACCAACCACGCCGCGTCCGGGAGGCGATCGGCGTTCGACCGACTATGAGCGGATCGGCGCGTTTCTCGAACGTAACGGACTTGAACCGACGCCCGACCACTATGCGCTTGCCTGGGAGTATTTTGTCGCGCCGCACAGTGCCCTCGGCTGGGCCGTCGATCGCTCGATCGAAACCGAAGGGGGATTGAGCGCAGGCACTGCGGCGGTTCTGCTCGAGCAGCACCGCGCCAAGCTCTCGGCCGAAAAACTGACCGACATGATCGGCGAAGCGCGCAACCATATCGCCGATGGCAGCCAACTTGTCGAACAAACACGAGCTCACGCAAAAGCTTACGGGACAGCGTTGAAGTCTGAAATGAACGGTATGGCGGGTAGTACCGACATGTCGTCGACGGTGACGGCGTTGACCGAACTCACCCAGTCCATGATTCAGAAGACCGCCGAGGCTGAAAAACAGCTTCGCACGGCGGTCCGCCAGATGGGCGATATGCAGGCGCGGCTTGCGGCCGCCGAAAAGCTCGCCGAAAGCGACGCGCTGACCGGCCTTGCCAATCGCCGCGCGTTTGAAAAAACCCTGAAGCGCACGATCGAAAGCTGCGGCCAGAGCAAACAGCCACTTGCTGTCGCCTTTTGCGACATCGATCATTTCAAGAAGATCAACGATACCCACGGTCATGCGACGGGCGATCGCGTTCTCAAATATGTCGCCAACCTGCTGAGCAAGGTGTCGAATGGCAATTGCCATGTCGCACGCCATGGCGGCGAGGAGTTCGTGATCCTGTTGAAGGGCCGCACCGTCGAGGAAGCGCGCGACATAGTGGACAAGGCGCGCGCCGATCTCGCATCGCGCAACCTGACCGCCAAGGACACCGAAAAGCTGATTGGTAAGGTCAGTTTTTCCGCCGGCGTGGCGGTGCTCGAGCCCGGCGGTGACGGCAGCGACCTGCTCCACCGCGCCGACCGTGCGCTCTATCGCGCCAAAAAGGACGGCCGCAACCGCGTCTATTTATAGCGCGGGTCTTGCCTTTCGCACCGATTTCCGCCATGGGCCGCTGCAACCGGGGTGGAGAGCCAGTCTCTCCGCCCCCGGTTTGTTTTGAGAAGACAGCCGGAGGGGCGTCCGCATGGGGCGGCGTCAGCGATCGGCCAAGGACAAGGAACAGCGCGCATGGCTCTGTATGAGCACGTGTTTCTCGCGCGTCAGGATCTGGCACAAGCCCAGGTTGACGCGCTGGCGGAAACCGCCACCAAGATCATCGAAGAGAATAACGGCAAGGTCGTGAAGACCGAGACCTGGGGTCTCCGTTCGCTCGCGTACAAGATCGCGAAGAACCGCAAGGCGCACTATGTGCTGCTCGACATCGACGCCCCTGCAGGCGTGGTCGCCGAGCTCGAGCGCCAGACCGCGATCAACGAAGACGTGATCCGCTACATGACCGTCAAGGTCGACGCGCATGAGCAGGGCCCCTCGGTCATGATGCGCAAGGGTGAGCGCGATGGCCGTCGTGGTCGTGGCGACCGTGAAAGTGGGCGCGAGGGTGGCCGTGAAGGCGGCCGCGAAGACCGTCCCCGTCGTGACGCAGACAGCGAATAAGGAGCTCTGAACCATGGCACGCCCATTTTTCCGCCGCCGCAAGAGCTGCCCCTTCGCCGCCAAGGATGCGCCGAAGATCGATTATAAGGACGTTCGTCTGCTCCAGGGCTTCGTGTCCGAGCGTGGCAAGATCGTCCCGAGCCGCATCACCGCGGTTTCCGCAAAGAAGCAGCGCGAGCTGGCCAAGGCGATCAAGCGCGCCCGCCATCTCGGCCTTCTGCCCTATATCGTGAAGTAAGGAGCGCAGGCACATGCAAGTGATTCTGCTCGAACGCGTTGAGAAGCTCGGCCACATCGGTGACGTCGTCACCGTCAAGGACGGCTTTGCCCGCAATTTCCTGCTGCCCCGCAAGAAGGCGCTCCGCGCCAACGAAGCGAACCGCAAGGTCTTCGAAGCCAACCGCGCCCAGATCGAGTCCGACAACGCCGCCCGCCGCGGCGATGCCGAAGTCGCTTCGAAGGACGTCGACGGCAAGAGCGTCACGCTCATCCGTCAGGCTTCGAACGCCGGCCAGCTTTATGGTTCGGTTTCGGTCCGCGACATCGTCGAGGCTCTGGAAGCCGAGGGAGCCAAGGTCACCAAGTCGATGGTCGTCCTCGACCGTCCGATCAAGGCGATCGGCGTCGAAACCGTTAAGGTTGCGCTGCACCCCGAAGTCGTGGTGACCGTCAAGGTGAACGTTGCGCGTTCGCCCGAGGAAGCCGAGCTTCAGGCGCAGGGCGTCGACGTGATGGCGGCCATGTTCGAAAAGGACGAGGCTGGCTTCACCGAGGACTTCGATCCCAACGCCGAGCCCGGCGAAATCGTCGTCGAGACCATCGAGGTCACCGAGGAAGAAGCGCAGGGCTGATCGGCCTTCGCAACGCCAACGAAAAGCGAACCGCCCGCGCTCGACAGAGCACGGGCGGTTTCTTTTTGCGCGTCTGGTTTCAGATCCCGCTGACGTAGAGAAACAGCGTAACGCCGAGCGTCGAGAAGGAAGCGAAAAGCGGGATGATCTGTTTCAGCATGTATTGCTGATGCACGAATTCTGACGCGCCCGCTGTGCGCCGGCGCACATGACGGCTCCACTTAGAACACGGCGCTCGTTTCCTTTGAGAGCCCGATGACCGTGCTGCGATGGCGCGGTTCGGTGACGCCGCGATAGGCCGCGGCCAGCCTTGCGATGCCCTTTTCCAGCATCGCCTCGGGCTGGGTATAGGGTATCCGAACGAAACGCTCGAACGACCCATCAACGCCAAAGCGCGGTCCGGCCGTCACGCGCACCCCATGCCCCTCCGCAACCGCCGCGAGCGCGGTGCTGACGCGTGCGGGCATTTCGGCCCAGAGCGAAAGCCCGCCCGGAGCCAGTTGTATGCGCCAATCGGGCAGATGTGCGCCAAGCAGATCCTGCAGCTTTGCGCGGCGCAATCTCAGCTCGGCACGGCGCTCAGCGAGATCGGCGTCGCCCTCGGTTAGCAGTGTCGCGGCGGCTATTTGCTCGAGAACGGGCGTTCCCAGATCGAGCGAAGCGCGGACGCGTCCAAGCGCCGCAATGGTCCGCGCGCTCGCGCGAATCCATCCGATACGAAGCCCGCCCCAATAGCTTTTGCCCGTTGATCCGAGCGTTATCACCCAGTCGCCGCTGTCATGCGTCGCGACGGGCGCGGGCGACGGCGTGTCGAGCCATAGATCTGCCAGCGTCTCGTCAATCACGAGCACCGTCTGCGTTCGCGCCGCCGCCGCAACGAGTTCGGCGCGCGGCGCGGCGTCCATGCAGCGCCCGGTGGGATTGTGGAAATCGGGCAGCAGATAGGCGAGACGCGGGCTCGCCTGACGGAATGCCGCAACCATTGCCTCGATATCCCAGCCCTGTGCAGGCAGCCCGACGGGCACGGCCCTGCACGACACGCGCTGGATCGCGTCTATCGCATGAGGATAGGTCGGATGGTCGATCACCACGCGATCGCCGGGCCCCGCGAGCAACCGCAATATCAGCGCGAGGCCGTGCTGCGCCCCATGCGTTACCATGATCTGCCCGGGCTCGGTCGGGCAGGCCCGTGCCGTATATCGCGCGGCAACCGCTTCGCGCAGCACGTCAAGGCCAACGGGCTCATAGCCATGCCCCGGCAGATGCGCCGGCAACCCGGCCAGCGCGCCGGCATAGGCGCGGTGCACGCCCGCGCCCGCGGGCAGCGCCGCGACAGCAAGGTCGATGACATCGCCTGACGCATAGTCAGGAACCGCTGGAGGCCGTCCCGCCGCGCCGGTCGGGACGCTGGTTCGGCTGCCCGAACCCTGGACGCTCACCAGATAGCCTTCGTCACGCAGGATCGCGAAGGCAGCGCTTACCATCGTCCGGCTGACATCGAGCGCCGCGGCGAGATCGCGTTCTCCGGGGATGCGGATGCCGAGTGGCAGACGGCCGTCGAGAATCAACAGGCGCAAGGCATCCGCCAATTGCCGGTATCCCGAGCTCCCCCTGCCCGCGCCGCGCCACGCGCCGAGTTGCCGCACCAACGATGCGATTCCGATGCTTCGAACCAACATACGGCCATTATCGGACAAGTGGATATTTATAACAATGCCAATTTGAGCCAGTGGCAAGTAATGATGACCCGTCGCCTTATCCAGCTTTACGCTGGCCTCATCCTATATGGCTTCTCAATGGCGCTCATGCTGCGCGCCAATCTGGGGCTCGACCCTTGGGACGTATTTCATCAAGGCATCGCGATGCGTACAGGCTGGAGCTTCGGCACCGTCGTCAACGTCGTGGGCGCATTCGTGCTGCTGCTCTGGCTGCCGCTGCGCCAGCGCCCCGGCATTGGTACGATAAGCAATATCGTCGTGATCGGCCTCGCCGTCGACGCCAGCCTTTACCTTCTTCCCACAGCCGAGACATTGCCCGTGCGTGCGGCGCTTCTGGCGCTCGGGATCGTGCTTAGCGGCCTTGCCGGTGGCGCCTATATCGGCGCAGGGCTCGGCCCTGGGCCACGCGACGGCCTGATGACGGGTTTCGTGCGGCGCTCGGGATGGTCGATCCGTCTCGTGCGTACAGGAATCGAGTTGCTGGTGCTTGCGATCGGATGGCTGCTCGGCGGCACCGTGGGGCTTGGCACGATATTATATGCGGTATCGATCGGCTGGCTGGTGCAGGTCTTCCTGCCGCACCTGACAATCGCCGAGCGCCCGCCAAGGCCAGCGCTGGATCTTCAATAGCGCGTGCGGCGCCAGCGAGATCAATAACCCATCAGGCTGAGGACTTCCTTGCGGCTGCGCTCGTCGTCGCGAAAAACGCCCATCATCCGGCTGGTCGTCATACCAACGCCTGGCGTGCGGACGCCGCGCGCGGTCATACAGGCATGGGTCGCCTCGATGACGACCGCGACGCCGTGCGGCTGGAGGTTTTCCCAGATGCAGTCGGCAACCTCCGCGGTCAGGCGCTCCTGCACCTGCAGCCGGCGCGCGAAACCGTGGAGCACACGCGCGAGCTTGGAGATTCCGACGACGCGGTCCCTGGGCAGATAAGCGATCGACGCCGTGCCGATGATCGGCGCCATGTGATGCTCGCAATGCGACTGGAAAGGGATGTCCTTCAGCAGCACCACCTCGTCATAACCGCCCACCTCCTCGAAGGTACGCGACAGATGCAGCGACGGATCCTCGCCATAACCCTGGCAATATTCCCGCCATGCACGCGCGACGCGCTTGGGCGTGTCGAGCAGCCCTTCACGCGACGGATCGTCCCCGGCCCAGCGGATCAGCGTACGGATCGCTTGCTCAACATGCTCGGGCACCTCGACCTTCGCGGGCGAACGGACAAGGTCGCCATCTGCGGGTGACGCGGAATCGGTCATGAAACTCCCCTTGGGTTACCGTATCGCCGCTAGCACGCGGAACGCAGGAGGCCAAATCGCCCCAATGATCCTGCACCTGCACCTGACATTTTGGCGCTGCAGCGAAAAAATGACGCTACGGTAGCTTGGCCATATTCAAGTCTCGTCTTTATTTGCAACCGATTCATTGCTGCACCAGCACCCAAACGCGCCTGAATCCAAAGTTATCCGCGGTTGACGGCGAAAATATTTATGCAACATTCGTGCGGAAAACCGCACCAAGCGGCTGGCCCACCAAGACGGGCCAACAGAGAGGGGAAAAACCATGACGAAGCTCGAATTGCTTGCGGCGTCCGCGTTGGCGCTGGTGATCGCAAATCCCGCGCTGGCGCAGGACACAAGCGCCCCGACTGAAAGCCAGGGCATTGCCGACATCGTCGTTACCGCGCAGCGCCAAGCCGAACGGCTTCAGGATGTTCCCATCGCGGTGTCCGCCTTCTCCGCCGAGGCGCTTGAGTCGCAGCAAATCGAAAATGCGACTGATCTCCAGCTCTCTCTGCCCAACGTCACCTTCACCAAGACCAACTTCACCTCGTCGAGCTTCACAATCCGCGGCATCGGCGACCTGTGTGTCGGCATCACTTGCGACCAGGCGACCGCGATCCACGTCAACGACATGCCGCTGCTGTCGACCCGACTTTTTGAGACCGAATATTTCGATCTTGAACGCGTTGAGGTCCTGCGCGGTCCGCAGGGGACGCTGTTCGGGCGCAACGCAACGTCCGGCGTGGTCAACTTCATCACCGCCAAGCCCGACCTGACCGAATTCCAGGCATCGGGCAGCTTCGAATACGGCAATTTCGAGTCGTACAAGATCAACGGCATGGTGAACTTGCCGATCGGCGACACATTCGGCGTCCGGCTGGCGGGCTATTATCTGAACCGCGACGGCTATACGAAGAACTTCTACGACAACAGCCGCATTGATGGCCGCGACCTCTACGCGATCCGCGGCTCGGTACGCTGGGAGCCCTCGTCCTCGACGACGCTCGACCTGATCGGCTATTATTTCCGCGAAAAGGACGATCGGTCGCGCATTCAGAACCAGCTTTGTAATCGCGACCCGACCGGCATTCTGGGCTGTTCGCCCGATAAGCTCGAGAACGAGACGACAAACGGCAACTCGACGCTCGCGGCGCTGCTCTCCTCCACCGAGTTTCTCCGCGTCGCATCGGCCGCTTCCGGCGGCGCGCTGGGACGCTTCGGTCTGGGGAGCATCTACGGCCCCGACGTCTATGCGAACTTCGCCAAGCCCGATGGTCTTCGCAACGTGAATATCGATTTTGCGCCGACCTATTTCGCCGAAGAGTATCACATCATGGGCCGGTTGCAGCAGCAGCTCGGCGACACGCTCTCGCTGACCATGACCGGCGGTTACACGCACAATACGGTCGACTCGCGCACCGACTACAACCTTGCGGTGGAGGCGCCGCTCGCGAACAATCCCGGCCTTCTCCAGCTCAATGCGCTTGGCCGCACCGGTATCGGGTCGCCCTTCGCGTTCCTCGACCCGGTCCGCCGGGCGCTGATCCCCAACGGGCCCGCGGGCGGCGTCTGCCAGTCCGACGCGGATCCCAACGGCGTGGGCGTCTATGGTGGCAACGCGATCGGCTGTTTCGGCCAAAGCCTCGATTTCGATCGGTCAAAACTCACGACGCGCCAATATGCGATCGAGGGCCATATCGACAGCCAGTTCGACGGCATGTTCAACTTCCTGCTCGGCGCGAACTATCTGGACAGCGAGACCAAGGACAACAGCTACTACGTCAACGCCTTCGGCCTCGACTATGGCACGGGCATTCTCGGCGCGGCGAACACCGGGGGCGCCGCCTTTTTCGGCACGCCCTTCTTTCGCAACGAATCTGCTCTTTTCCGCCTGAAATCCTACGGCATTTTCGGCGAAGCCTATGCCGAGTTCAACGACCGCCTCAAGCTGACCCTTGGCCTGCGCTACAACAACGACAAAAAATTCGTCAGGGCGCGCACGACGCTGCTCACCGATTCGCGGAGCCAGTTTCCGGCGGTTCCCTTCGGCTCCGACAGCTTCTCCGACGCGCTCAACTACGCGTTGCTGGATTTCGATGCCAACACCCCTGGCCTGCAGGAATATGCCGAGAACCGCGTCAGCTTCGACAAGTTCACCGGACGCGCGGTGCTCGACTTCAAGATCACCGACGACAACCTGCTCTATGCGTCCTATTCACGCGGCTACAAATCGGGCGGCGTCAACCCGCCGCTGTCGCCGATCTTCGCGGTGCCGGTCACCTTCGGTCCCGAAAGCGTCGACTCGTTCGAGATCGGTTCGAAGAACACCTTCCTCGACGGCACGCTGCGCCTGAATCTCACAGGCTTCTACTACAAGTACAAGGATCTTCAGCTCAGCCGCATCGTCGCGCGCACCTCGGTCAATGACAATGTCAGCGCCGAGATTTACGGTCTCGAGGCCGAGGCGATCGTCAGCCCCGTGCGGGCGCTCATCGCCAATCTCGGCTTCAGCTATCTGCATAGCAAGGTGTCGAACGACAAGTTCCTCGGCAATCCGCGCGACGCCTCTGGCGGCCGCTCGGACGCGGTGATCATCAAGGACATCCAGAACGCGTCGAACTGCGCCGTGGTCCCAACCACCGCAGGCAACGTCGTCGGCGTGAACACCTATGTCGCGGCCGTCAATACCGGTCTCGGCCTGCGTGCCCCGGTGCAGGTGCCGGGCACCAACACCACGGGCGCCTTCTCGATCTGTAGCGCTCTGGCAGCGACGGCCGCCAACCCACCCGCTGCACTGCGAGCGCTGTTCGGTGTACCGACGGGCGCTCTGCCCTTCCAGGTCCTTGGCAGCGGTGTAGAGGTCAACATCAAGGGCAACGAGCTGCCGCAGGCGCCAAACTTCAAATTCTCCGCCGGCCTGCAGTACACGCTCGATTTCGAGAACGGCATGTCGCTCGTCCCGCGCATCGACATGACCTACACCGGCGAAAGCTATGCGAGCATCTTCAACGGCAATATCGATCGCATGCCGGGCTATGAGGTGATCAACGCGCAGGTTCAGTTGAACGGAGAGGACAATCGCTGGTTCGTCCGCGCCTTCGTTCAGAACCTTACTAAGAACAACGCGATCACCGGCCAGTACGTCACCGACCAGTCATCGGGTCTGTTCACCAACGTGTTCACGCTGGAACCGCGTCGCTACGGCCTCGCCGCCGGCTTCAAGTTCTGACGCGGCAAGCCGCGCAGATGCTGCCCTGGTCCGCAAGGACCGGGGCATTTTTTTGCCCTTGGCGCTGCCCTTGCCCTTCACGACAGGTGGCGTGCCTTCGATATGCGAGAAAGGTGGTAGCGGAGGAGGGACTTGAACCCCCGACACGCGGATTATGATTCCGCTGCTCTAACCAGCTGAGCTACTCCGCCCCATGGGCCTCGCGCTTGGTGCGCGGACGGGCGCTATAGTCAGCGCCGTCGGGGTG
This sequence comes from Sphingomonas cavernae, assembly GCF_003590775.1. Lineage (GTDB taxonomy): Bacteria > Pseudomonadota > Alphaproteobacteria > Sphingomonadales > Sphingomonadaceae > Sphingobium_A > Sphingobium_A cavernae. The sequence goes on from NZ_QYUM01000002.1 coordinate 62,625, forward strand.
GTCAACAGGCCATTGCTATCCAAAGCGATGTCGCGATAGCGGCTCCCATAGCCCACCGCGATAACGCCACGCGGCGAGCCCCGCGATTGCGAGCGGACGCGGCCTGAACGCCTGCTCCAGAGTATCCGCGAGCGCCCTCGCCGCACTTGGCTCGACCTTGTTCTGGATCGTGATATGCGGCCGCCAGCCCGCCTGATCCTGCACGATCAAGAGCCCATGAAAATGTTCGGCAAGCTGCGCGCGAATCTCGTCGAGCGCGGGGCTGCCCACGCGCAGTGCGACGCCCCGGTCGAGCCGCATCACGCCCGTGACGCGTGCGGCCGGCGACGGCATGCCGCGCGTCGCAGCCGAAAGCTGATCGCGAAGTTCGGGCTCGATAGCAGGCGGCAGGTGCTGGAACAGTGTCAGGTGCGCGGGCACGCGGTTGTGCTCCGCCGGGTAATGCGCGCGCCGCAGCCCATCGAGCCATGCAAAATCCGCGTCGCCGAACAACGCGGAGACGATGATCGGGGCGCCTATATCTCGACCTGGCTGCCGAGTTCGACGACGCGATTCGTCGGCAGCTTGAAGAAGTCCATCGCGCTTTCGGCGTTGCGCATCATCCAGGCGAACAGCCTTTCACGCCACAGCGCCATGCCGGGCCGGGCCGAGGGCAGCAGCGTCTGCCGCGCGAGGAAGAAGCTGGTGTCCATCATCTTGAACTCGGGCCCGCAGCCCGTGGTCAACCTGAGCGCCTCGGGAACGTCAGGCTCCTGCATGAAGCCGTAGCGGATGACGAGGCGGTGGAAGCCGTGACCGAGGTCCTTCAGCCCGCAACGCTGCTCCATCGCGACATAGGGCACGTCCTCGATCTTCACGGTCAACAGGATGACGCGCTCGTGCAGCACCTTGTTGTGCTTCAGATTGTGGAGCAGCGCATGGGGTACGCCGTCGGCGGTAGAGGTCATGAATACCGCCGTGCCGGGCACGCGCGTCGCCGAGTTCGCGGCCGAGTTGACGAACACCGCGATCGGCATCGCCGCTTCGCGCATCCGGTCCATCATCAGCTTGCGCCCCTTTGCCCAGGTCGTGAGCAGCGTGAAGGCGAACAGGCCGACGAGCAGCGGGAACCAGCCGCCATCGGGCACCTTGGTCAGGTTGGCTGCGAAATAGGCGGTGTCGACGATGAAGAAGACGGCGAGCACAACCACAGCGATCGCCTTGTTCCAGCGCCACAGGCTGAACAGCACGACCGCGAGCAGGCAGGTGTCGATGAACATCGCCCCCGTCACCGCGATGCCGTAAGCCGCCGCCAGATTGCTCGACGAACCAAAGAACAGCACGAGCAGGATCACCATCACCATCAACGCCCAGTTGATCACGGGGATATAGATCTGCCCGGCCGCGCTGGCGCTGGTGTGCTGGATGCGCAGGCGCGGGATGAAGCCGAGCTGGATCGCCTGCTGGGTGAGAGAAAAGGCGCCCGATATGACGGCCTGGCTGGCGATCACCGTCGCGAGCAGCGCGAGGATGACGAGCGGCAGTCGCACCGGCTCGGGCGCAAGCAGGAAGAACGGGTTCTTGATCGCCTCCGCAGCCCCGGCGGGATCGAGTGAAAGGATCATCGCCCCCTGCCCCAGATAATTGAGCATCAGCCCCGGCAGTACGAAAAAGAGCCACGAGACGCGGATGGGATTGCGCCCGAAATGCCCCATGTCGGCGTACAGCGCCTCGGCGCCCGTGACCGCGAGCACCACCGAACCCAGCGCCAGGAATGCCAGCGTGCCGTCGGTCATGAAGAACTGGACCGCATACCACGGATTTAGCGCGATCAGGATCGAGGGCGAATGGACGATCTGCATCACTCCGAGCACCGCAAGCACGACGAAATAGACCATCATGATCGGCCCGAAGAGTTGACCGACCTTGGCCGTGCCGTGCCCCTGGATGGAGAACAGCCCGATGAGAATGGCCACCGCGATCGGCAAGACCCAGGGACCAAAATGGGAATCGACCGTCACAAGCCCCTCGGCGGCAGACAAGACCGACATTGCGGGCGTGATCATGCTGTCGCCGTAGAACAGCGCAGTTGCGAACACGCCGAGCATCACGATCGGCGCGCTCCAGCGCTTGCCTTCGGACTGGCGGTTGATCAGCGCGAGCAGGGCAAGGCTACCGCCCTCTCCCTTGTTGTCGGCGCGCATGATGATCGAGACATATTTGATCGTCACCACGATCATCATCGACCAGAAGATCAGGCTCAGCACGCCATAGATGTGCAGGACATCGGGCGTCAGCGGGTGGTGCCCCGCAAAGGTTTCGCGAAACGCGTAAATGGGACTCGTGCCGATATCGCCGAACACGATGCCGATGGCCGCCACGGCCAGCTTCGCAAGAGGCTGGTCGCTTTGGGCCTGCGAGGCGTGCGCCTCCGCTGCCGTTGCTGTGGTGCTCATCGAGCGTTCAGTTAGCTCGCGTCATACTGACAAAGGCCATAAAAAAGCCGTCTCTCTTCGCCGGACAAAGGGCGTCGCGGGCCCTAGCATTTCGCATCTGCACTATCAACTGCGGCTTCATCACTCGTCGACGGCGAGCGTGCGGATCGTGAATTGCGTCACCAATCGCTGCACGCCCGGCAACGTCGCGAGAACTTCGCGGTGCACGCGTTCATAGCTGTCCTCCGCACGAATCAGCACTTTGAGCAGATAATCCGATTCGCCACTCATGAGGTGCGCTTCGCGAATGACCGATGTCCTCAGCAGCGCGTCCTCGAAGGCGGCGAGCGTGACCTGACGCTGATCCACCAGCGTGACCGACACGAAGACGGTCGAGGGATTGCCCCGCGCCGCAGGCGATAGCCGGGCGCGATAGCCGAGGATCATGCCGTTTTCCTCGAGCAGCTTCACCCGGCGATGCGCGGCCGATGGCGAAAGCCCGATGCGCGCGCCCAGTCTTTCGCTGGTGCTGCCCGAATCATGCGCCAGTATCTCAAGGATCTTGCGGTCAGTTGCATCCAGCCTGATCATTTTCGAATAACATCCCCTGAATCGCAAAATTTTCTCAATTCACGCGCGCGTGAAGGATAATTTTGCAAACACTTCCAGCCGATCTGGAGATATTCTGCGCGAAAGCAAGCGTTTCAGGAGACGGATCATGAAAGTCGGCGTTCCCAAGGAAATCAAGAATCACGAATATCGGGTCGGCCTGACCCCGCCGTCGGTCGCCGAACTAACGGCCGCAGGGCATGAGGTTTTCGTCGAGACACAGGCAGGCAGCGGCATTGATTTCGACGATGCCGATTATGTCGAGGCAGGTGCAAAGATCCTCGGTACTGCTGCCGAGGTGTTCGCGGCCGCCGACATGATCGTGAAGGTCAAGGAGCCGCAGCCGCAGGAGATCGCGCTGCTCGAGCCGCGACATCTGCTCTTCACCTATCTCCACCTCGCCGCGGACAAGCCGCAGGCAGAAGGATTGATGAAGTCGGGCGCGACCTGCATCGCCTATGAGACCGTCACCTCACGCACCGGCTCGCTGCCGCTGTTGAAGCCCATGTCCGAAGTGGCAGGCCGCATGTCGATCCAGGTCGGCGCGCATTATCTCGAAAAGGAACAGGGCGGCCGCGGCGTGCTCCTCGGCGGCGTTCCGGGCGTTGCGCCTGCGCGTGTCGCGATCCTTGGCGGCGGCGTCGCCGGCGTCAACGCCGCGCAGATGGCGGTCGGCCAGCGCGCCGATGTCACGATCTACGACATCTCCAACGAACGCCTCGCCGAGCTCGACATGTTCTTCGGCAGCCAGATCAAAACGGCCTACGCCTCCAAGTCCGCGATCGCCGCGGCAGTGAAGAATGCCCACCTTGTCATCGGTGCGGTTCTCGTGCCCGGCGCCGCTGCACCCAAGCTCGTCACGCGCGACATGCTCAAGACGATGAAGCGCGGCTCGGTGATCGTCGACATCGCGATCGATCAGGGCGGCTGCTTCGAGACGTCGCACGCCACCACCCACGCCAACCCGGTATTCGAGGTTGAGGGCGTGATCCACTATTGCGTCGCGAACATGCCCGGCGCGGTCGCGCGCACTTCAGCCTTTGCGCTCAACAACGCGACGCTGCCCTTTGCGCTGAAGCTGGCAAATATGGGCGCGGAAGCCGCGATGAAGGCTGACCCGCATCTGGCCGCCGGGCTCAACGTGTCCGACGGCAAGATCCGGCATCAGGCCGTCGCCGAAGCGCTTGACCTGCCCTATTCGCCCTGGGGCTGAGCCAACGTCGGGGAAACCACGCCCATCTGCGCCCTGAGCATGCCGAGCTTGGCTTCAAGATCGGCACGCCACGGCGCGTCGGCGGGCGTCTGCGCAAGCAATTCGGACCACAGCGTTTCGGCTTTGTCGAGTTGACCCGACTGCGCCAGCGCAAGACCCATGAAGAAGGGCGGGCCCGGATGCTCGGGTGAAAGCTGCGCCGCCTTCTGGAAGGCATATTGGGCGGCAGGCGAAATCATTCCGTCGCCATGCGCAACCAGCGCATTGCCGAGACCGACCCAGAGATCAGCGCTCTTCGGATAGGCGTGAACCGCGCCGCGCATCACCGTGACCGCCGCCCGCGTCGAGCCTAACCGGCCATAGGTGTCCGCGGTGTCGAGCCACTGGGCCTCAGTGCCGAACTGGCCCATCATCGCCTTGCGCTGCTCGATCAGCTTGGGGTCGATATTGGCGGTATCCGCGCGCGCCTGGACGGGGCTGCCGATCTGGCCGGGGTGACCCTGCCATGCATAGCCCGCGAGCCCCAGCAGCAGCGCCGCGCCGATCAGCTCATAGCTCAAGCGCGGCACGCGGCCGAAGCGCCAGAGCAGCAGCCAGATGGCGAGCGCCAGCGCCACGACGATGATCCAGCCCATCAGTTCTTCTTTCTCGTACGGAGCCGCCCGCGCGCGAGCCAGATTCCGCCGGCCAGCAACAGCAGCGGCGCGATCCAGAGCGGCGCGGTGCCTGCCGAAAATCCGGGCTTGTAGCTCACCCACTCGCCATAGCGCTCGACCATCCAGGCACGGATCTGCTCGGGGCTCTCACCCTTCTGGATGCGCTCGCGCACCATCGCACGCATGTCTCCGGCAATCTCCGCATCGCTGTCGGCGATCGACTGCCCCTGACACACGACGCAACGCAGCGTCTCCATGAGGGCGACGGCCTTTGCCTCCTGCTTCGGATCGCGAAGCTGTGTATCGGCGAGTTCGGCGGCGGGCATGGTCGAATCCGCCCACGCCGCCACGGACGCGGTCATCAGCAAAAGGGCGAGAAGCGCTCTCACCGCGCTTTCCGCAACTCTTCGAGGATCGTCGGCACATGCTCGGGCCGGATATCGCCGACATGCTGGTAGCGAATCACGCCCTTGCCATCGATCACGAAGGTTTCGGGCACGCCCGAGGAGCCCATGGCGAGCTGGACCGAGCTTTTCACGTCCGATCCAATGCGCTGATAAGGATTGCCGTTGCGCCTGAGAAAGGCGGCGACGTCCTCGGGCTTGTCCCTGATCGCAATGGCGTCGATCGGCACGCCCTGCTTCGCCATGCCCTCAAGCACGGGTGCTTCCGCGATGCACGGCAGACACCAGCTCGCGAAGACGTTGAGCAGCCGCGGTTCACCTTTGCCGAAATCGGCGCTGGCGAGCGCGGGTCGGCCATCATAGGCGGCGGGCAGTGCGAATTGCGGCAGCGGCTTGCCGATCATCTTTGATTCGATCGTCCGGTCGGCCGGATTGATCAGGCCATAGGCAACGATGCCGAAGAAGAGGCCGAAAAGGGCCAGCGGCACCCATAAAATGGTACGCTTCATGTCCTCATATCCTCACGCATATGCCTTGCGATCATAGGCCTTGCGCTCGCGACGCGCACGACCGATCAACGAAAGCAAACCGCCAAGCGCGATCAATCCGCCACCAAGCCAGATCAGCGTTACCCAAGGCTTCCACCACAGCCGGAGCTGCCAGCGACCCTGCGTGTCTTCCTTGCCGAGCACGGTGTAGAGCTGGCCGTCGAGCCGCGTCGCGATCGCCGCCTCGCTCGTTTCGGTCGGCGGCGACGGGAACATGCGCGCTTGCGGTTTCAGGATGAAGGTTTTGCCGTCACCGCGCCGCGCAGTGAGCGTTGCCTCGAGCGCAGTCCAGTTGGGGCCCGCGACGGGCTCTACGCTGTCGAGCCGCACCGTGAAGGGACCAACGCTCTGCGTTTCGCCTACACGCGCAGCGACGAGCGTTTCCTTGGTGAAGGCGCTTTCGCAAGCCATGCCCGCCAGACAAACCGCAATCCCGAAATGCGCGATCACCATGCCCCAGGTGAAGAGCGGGGTGCGACGCAGGTTGCGCTTCCACAACGGCGCGACACTCGCCGCAGCAACGCCGCCCGCGAGCATGAGCCCGAGCAGCGGAAAGATTCCGGTTCCCGGCGCAAGCACCACCAGCGCGAGCAGCGCGACGGCGCTGATCAGGATCGGCCCCGCGATACGGTGGAGCAGCGCCTTTGCGTCGTCGCGACGCCAGCGCAGCAGCGGTCCTGCTGCCATCATCGTAACAAGCAGCAGCGCAATCGGCCCCGCCGCGGTGTTGAAATAGGGCGGCCCGACCGAAAGCTTGTCGCCGGACACCGCCTCAGCGGCGAGCGGGTAGAGCGTCCCTACAAGCACGACGCCAAGAATCGCCGAGAGCAGCAGGTTGTTGGCGACGAGCGCGCCTTCGCGGCTGACAAGATCGAACTGCGATCCTTCGCGCACCGTTCCGACGCGCAAGGCATAGAGCGCGAGCGCGCCGCCGATATAGATAACGAGCAGCGCGAGAATGAAGCTGCCGCGCGTCGGATCCACCGCAAAGGCGTGGACGCTGGTCAAAATGCCCGAGCGGACAAGAAAGGTCCCTACCATCGACATAGAGAAGGCGACGACCGCGAGCATCACGGTCCAGGCGCGCAGCCCGTCGCGCGTTGCGAGCACGGTCACCGAATGCAGCAGCGCGGTCGCGGCGAGCCAGGGCATGAGCGAGGCGTTTTCCACGGGGTCCCAGAACCACCAGCCGCCCCAGCCCAGCTCATAATAGGCCCAATAGCTGCCCGCGGTGATACCGAGCGTCAGGAATACCCAGCTTATCAGCACCCAGGGCCGCATCGCGCGCGCGAAATCGGGACCGACATCGCGGGTTACAAGCGCGCCAACCGCGAAGGAAAAGGCAATCGATATACCGACATAGCCGAAATAGAGCGTCGGCGGATGGAAGGCGAGGCCCGGATCCTGCAGCAGCGGGTTAAGCCCCTGCCCCTCCTGCGCCGCAGGAATCAGCCGCGCAAAGGGATTGGAGGCGAAGAGCAGAAACGCATAGAAACCAAGCCCGATGAACGCCTGCGCGGCCAGCGTCGCCATCAGCGTCCGTTCGTTCAGCCGCCGCTCGAACAGCGCCACGAGCGCGCCGGCAAGCGCGAGGATCGTGACCCAGAGCAGCATCGAGCCCTCATGGTTTCCCCAGGTGCCTGCGAACTTGTAGAGCCAGGGTTTTGCCGAATGACTGTTGGCCGCAACCAGCGCCACCGACATGTCCGACCTGAGAAACAGCCAGATCAGCAGAGCGAAGGCGGTGACCGTCAGCAGCCCCTGCACCGCCGCCACGGGCCGGACGGCCTGGAGCAGCGTGTCGCGCCCCCAAAGCCCGATCACGCCAAGCGCAAGTTGCAAGGCGGCGAGTGCGAAGGCGAGCCACAAGGCGGCCAGACCGGCTTCGGCGATCATTGCCGGAAGATCCCAGCGAGATCGGAATCACCCACAGCGTCATGCTGAACTTGTTTCAGCATCCATGCACACACCCGAACAACAGCGCGGCTGCAAGATTGACCCTGAGACAAGTTCAGGGTGACGGGGTAGGTGGTAGCGATCATTCTACCTTGCCAGTCTTGTGCATTTCGCCTTCGAGTTGGGGCGGCATGTAGCGCTCGTCATGCTTGGCGAGGATATTGTCGGCGACGAAGGTGCCGTCGGCTGCGAAGCTTCCTTCAGCCACGACGCCCGAATTTTCCTTGAAGAGATCGGGCACGATCCCCTTGAACCGCACGGGCACACTCTCGCTGTTGTCGTGGACGACGAAACGGATGGTCACGCCGTCAGGCTCGTGCACGATAGAGCCGCCCGTCACCATGCCGCCCAGCCGGATCGCCTGCCCCGTCGGCACGCCCGCCTTTTTGGCGTCGCTCGGCGAGTAGAAATAAGCCGCCTGATCCTTGAGCGCGGACATGGCGAGCAACCCGGCGCCGATGATCGCAATAAGCGCGATAATGCCGAGCGTCAGGCGCTGATGCTTTGCCTTCACCTGTCGCGCCTCAATTGATCGGCCAGTCTCTCGGCCCGGCGCATGGACGCCCATGCCCAGCCGGTTACGCCAAGCGTGCCGGCGATGGTCAGCGCGTAGGCGGCGACGATAAACGGCCAGTGATTCATGCTTCCGCCATCCGCTTCAGTCTTGCCTCGACGCGGATCTCGGCAAGGCTCGCACGCATCCGCATGAGGACGATCGCGCCGAACAGCAGCGAAAAACCGAGTGTCGTCAGGCCGAGCGGCCACAGAATCGAGCTGTCGATGGTCGAGCCCTTGAGCGTGATGCTCGGCCCCTGGTGGAGCGAATTCCACCAGACCACCGAACGGTTGATGATGGGAATGTTGATCGCACCGACCAGTCCGAAGATCGCGGTCACGCGGCTGACGCTGCCCTTTTCCTCGCTCGCATTGGCGAGCGCGACATAGCCGAAATAGAGGAAGAGGAGTACGAGCATGGAGGTCATGCGCCCGTCCCATTCCCACCAGGTACCCCAGGTGGGACGTCCCCAGATCGACCCTGTGATCAGGCATAACGCGGTAAACAACGCACCCGGCACGGCGATCGCGCGCGCCGCCACGCCGCTCAGAGGATGCCGCCATACGAGCTGCATCAGGCTGGCGATCGCGATACCGGTCCAGCCGCCCATGCCCAGCCACGCGGCGGGCACATGAACGTACATGATGCGGACGCTCTCACCCTGCAGATAGTCGGGGGGCGTCAGGAACAGTCCCGCAATCATGCCGACGGCGATGAGCAGCGCTCCGCCCCAGCCAAACCAGGCGGTCAGCGGTCGTGCGACTTTCAGGAAACGTGCCGGATTGGCGTAACCGTGCATCGGTGAAGCGATGAAACCTCAAAAAATTGGTGCAGCGATGCGACCCGCGCAGCTTTCGCGCGGCCTTGTGCCACTTTCGTTCCCCAAAGGAAAGAGGGTCAGCCGCGCCCGATCAGCCTTTTCGCGATCCGGTCTGCGACGTCAGAGGCCGGGTCGCCCGTTGCCTCGCTCTCGTCCCAAACCTGGCGAAGGCGATCGGGGATACGATGAATGCGCTCCTCGACCTCAGCGCGGTCGCCATGCCCCAGATATTCGAGGCCCACATTGATGATGCCGCCCGCATTGATGACGTAATCGGGCGCATAGAGGATACCGCGCGCCTTGAGGCGCTCGCCGTCTGCATGCGTCGCGAGCTGGTTGTTAGCGCCGCCTGCAATGATCGTGGTCCGCAGCGCCGCGATCGACGCCTCGGTCAGGATCGCGCCAAGCGCATTGGGGCTGATGATATCGGCCTCGATTCCGAGAATCTCGTCCGCCGCGGTGGCCGTGGCGCCGAGTTCGTCGGCCAGGGCTTTCGCGCGGTCTGCGTTCACGTCGGCAAGCGTCAGTTTCGCGCCCTCTTTGGCGAGCAGGCGGGCCAGACCGCCGCCGACGCTGCCCACGCCCTGGATCGCTACATGGACGCCGGCCATGTCGGTTTTGCCGAGGCCACGCTCGGCCGCGGCCTTGACGCCCAGGAAGACGCCGAGCGCAGTGAACGGCCCCGGATCGCCTCCAGCATTGCCATGTTCGACGGGCAGGCCCGAAACGTGGCGCGTGCTCGCGGAGATCTGAACCATGTCGACGTCGGTGATACCCACATCCTCCGCCGTCACATATTTGCCGCCGAGCGATTCGACCGCGCGCCCGAATGCAGCCAGCAATTCAGGGGTTTTTTCAGCGCCCGGGCCCGCCAGAATCACGCCCTTGCCGCCGCCGAGCGGCAGGTCAGCCATCGCGTTCTTGAAGCTCATGCCGCGCGACAGGCGCAGAGCATCGGTGATCGCCTTGCTCTTGTCGGTATAGGACCAGTAGCGCACGCCGCCCATGCCCGGACCAAGATGCGTGCTGTGGACTGCAACGACCGCGGTCAGGCCCGAAGCCGGGTCCCGAAAGAGGTGAATGCCCTCATGATCGTCAAAATCGGGATATTCCCACACCGAGTCCATTGCCGCTCACCTGAAAATTAAATTACCGGTGACCGTAATAATATTATCAAACTCTGATTGCGAGTCCGAAGTGCTGCGGGGAGAAAATGGGGCGACCGAGGGGACTTGAACCCCCGACCCCTGGTACCACAAACCAGTGCTCTAACCAACTGAGCTACGATCGCCATATGTGCCGCTCGGGCCGCGCGCTCATAAGTGCGCGCTCCTCCAGCGTCAAGCGACGTCTATCAGAAACGGCCCTGCAGCGAAAATACATATCCGTCCTGCGTCTGGCGGAATCCCGAAAGCAGAAGCTTGGGCCCCAGTGCAGGGTCGGCGGTCCGCACCGCAAGGTCGAACTCATAGCGCCCGTCCTCGAACAGTTTGATCGCCAGCCGCTCCATTCCCGATTGGCCCTGGAGAGGCAGCAGCAGCGCCCCGCCGTCGCAGCGCGCATTGCCGCCCAGCCCCTGACCGAGGTTGATTCCAGCAATGTCGCCGGCGACAGTCGCGCGAACCCGACCTTCGGCATGGTCGCACTGGCCATCCTTGAAGCGCACGCTGACGTCGGACAGATCGAGCGTGTCGACAGGAAGCGGCGCGAACACTGCGGCCACGGGAATCGCCGCGGTCATATCGTCGATCCCGATGGTGTTGCGGCTCACGCCGAACGCTCCCTTCATCGGTGGAGCGCTTTCGTCGGTGCCTTCAAGATCGACGCGCGCGCGGCCGACCAGAAGCTGGATCGGAGAAAGCCGTGCCCCCAGATCGCCCAGTGGCGCATCGCCGAACCGGGCTTCGGTAAGCCGGCCCAGCCAGACGCTGCCTTCGGCCTTGCGCGCTGAAAGCCCCTGCTCATCGAGCGTGAACCAGTCGAGTGCGAGTCTCAACGGCAGCAGCGCGATCAACGCGATCAGGAACGCGCACAGAAAATAAAGGCCTCGTCCCAACGGCATCCGGATGCGCTTCATTGCCCGCGGCCCCTCAACGTCGCCTCGATGCTCAGCGTCCGGTCGCTATTGGCGCGCGCAACGAGCTTTTCGGGCACGATGCCGCGCCGCTCGAGATCGGTCAGCCATCCAAAAAAGGCGTTGGGGCGCGCGGAACCAATGGCAATCGTCACGCGGTCGCGTCCTTCCGGTTCGCCGCGGGTCAGCACGAAGCCAATCTCGGCGGCCGCCTGCCCCACCACCGTATCGATCTGCGCCGGCAGCGGCGGCGGCGCGCGCTTCTGATAGTCGCGCAACGCCTCCACCTTGGCCGCGACCCGCGCATGGTCGACCACCGCCAGACCATGGTGTTCTCGCGCCGACGACACGCCATTGCCCACCCAGAGGATCAGCATCCACGCAAGGACGACGCCCATCAGCGCGAACATCACGAGCAACATCCGCTGCTCGCGCGTCGTGCGCAGCGTCCACCAGGCCTTGAACTTCTCGGTCATGGCAGCTTCACCGTCATCTCCACGATCTGGCGCCCTGCCGCCTGTTGCGGTGCGCTCGCCGTGCCATCGAAGCCATAGCGCTCGAGTTGGGCCTGGAACGCCGGGATGTCGCCGGGCGTCGCGGCGGCGATGCCGATCCGCAGCGTTCCATCAATGCCGAAATCAAAGCTGGTCAGCTCGACATTGGGCACCGCGCGCACTGCCGAGAAAATCGCAGCCGTTGTCGCCGAGAAACCCGCGCCACCGCCGCGATAACCGGCAAGCCGGTCATCGAGCGCCTGGATAGCACCCTCGTCGCTCGTCGCATCGGGAACGACGGTACGTGCGAGGTTTGTTGTCCGCAGCTCGAGCGCATCGGCCGCGTAGTGATATTTGAGAATGAGCGCGACGTTGATCGCGAGCAGCACTCCGACGATCCCGATGCCGATCGCGGCCAGCCGTCGGATCAGTCCCCAATCGAGCGCCCAGCGGCGCCTGCGGGCGTAGTTTGCCTGACGCAAATTGATCGGCAGCGCCGAAAGCGCAGCGATCCATTCGGATCGGGCAGCCCCATTGGACAGCGTTTCAATCGGCGCATCACCCACGATCAGCGAAGTCAGCGCTTCGTCGTCGGCGAAGACGCTGCCTGGCCCCGCGACGATCGTTTCGCCCAATATGTCGGCCTTTACGAAGCCATTTTCGGGCCGCGAAAGTAACAGCGACGCGGGCACCAGCGCATCGGGATCGAAACCCGATGCCTGCGCCGCGCCGAGCCAGTGGGCGATACGCGCATGATCGACGGTGACGACGAGACGGTCGCCGCCTTCACGCTCCTCACCCACCGCGACGTGCAGCGAATCGAGCGGCGAGATGCTGTTCTCCGATGCGAGGAGCCGCGCCGCCGCGCGTGCTTGCGCATCGGCCAGACCCGGCAGTTCGGCCCAGTTGACCGTGACGTCTGCGGCGGGCGCAATCGCGATGACGCGCTCCTCGGCGAGTTGCTTGTCGTCAGCGGGCCGAATCGCGACAAGATCATCGCCTTGTTCGACGATCGCGCCATCAGCCACGCGCAACCAGTGGACCGGCGCATCGGCATCGGGCAAGAATCGCAGGATCAGGAAGCGATCTTCGCTCATGAAGGATCGCCCCATTGCCGGCTCACCAGTCGCGCCGGCTTCAACGCACCATCAATCAGGGCAGTCTCCTGCAATTCTGCGCTGCCCAACTCGATCGTGATGTCGAGCGCGAACCAGCGCGTCGTGAGTTTGGTCTGACTTTGCACTTCCTGCCCCGGGGTAAGCGCCTGGAGCGCCGGTCGCCTCCAGAAATCCACGAGGCTGCCATAGCCATCGGCGGGCCTTTCGGCGAGCATTTTGCGTGCGGTCTGAACGTTGAGCTGTCCGGGTATCAGCATCGCGAACAACGGTGCCTGTTCGGGGAGCAGCGTGTTCACATTGATGGGCGAAAGCTCGCTGTTGGGCAGCGCGCACACCCAAGGCCGCAGCCGCGCATAAAGCTCGGGCGTAACCCCGGCCACCGCGCGCAGCTCGCTGACGTCATATAGCCGCGTATTGGCCGCGAGATACGGGCTGGCGAGCCCCTGATAATAGGCATCCTCGGCGCCATCGCTACCTGGCACATCGTCGCTGTCGACCCAGTCGGCGAGCGAAGCCGCAACGCGGCGGGCAACATCGGGCCGTATCTCGATCGCCTCCATCAGCGCGACGAACTGCCCGATGCCCGTGGGGCTGGCGGCGAGTTCGGTTGCGGACTGCCCACGCGAGACGCTGTTGAGGTTGAAACAATTGCCGCCATCGCGCACCCGCGCCTCGGCGATCCCTCCGGGAATGGGCAGGTTGGTGCGCTGCCCATTCCAGCCGCCCGCAAGCGTCGTCTTGGCGGCATCGCGCTCGACAAGATCGGTAATCCGCATCAACGCCAGCGTTTCGGCGGCATGGCTGAACGCGCGCGCCTGATCCATTGCCGCACCATTGGCCGCCAGATGCGTTGAAAGGCGCAGCTTTTCGAGCGCGGCCGCCGCCAGAACCGCCATGACCGCCACCAGCAGCAAAACGCTCAGCAGCGCCGCACCCTCCTCGCCCCGACGCGGCATCAGTAGCTCGAGCCCACGAGGAAAAGTTGACGGATCTCGGCTCCATCGACGGGCTTCACCACCAGTTCAACGGCATCGGGCATCGCCTCTGGCTGCGTTGCGTCCCATGCATCGCGCCATTCGTTGTCGACACGAAAGCGCACGCGCACCGCCTCGACATCGCTGAAGATCACGGCCGCGGGCAGTTCTTCACCGCCATCAAGCATCGCATAGCCGATGCGAAGCAGATTGCCGTTCTCGAACCGGTATTCGACGCGCTGCAGCGAGGCGCGTGCCGCGCCCGCACCGTTGCTCCAGCCCGAGCGGACGAAAGTCAGCAAGGGCGCCTCGGTGCCCGGCGGGGATGCCTGAAAGGCTGGAGTGCGATCGCCACGTGCATCGCGCGGCATACGCGGAGCTGCCTGGGCGAGATCGCCGGTCAGGACCGCGCCAAACCGGCGTATCTCGGCCATATCGGCCAGACGCTCCTTCGCGGCGTCCTGCGCCCGCACGCTGAAGGTCAGCAACGCCACGCCCGCTGCCGACAATATGCCGAAGATAAGCAGCGAAACCATCAGTTCGACAAGCGTGAAGCCGTGTTCGGCGGAACGCCTCACGAGCCCGAAGCCGTGTTCGGCGGAACGCCTCACGGGCGTGAAGCCGTGTTCGGCGGAACGCTTTGGGACCATGAAGCCGTGTTCGGCGGAACGCCTCATTTCACCTGCCTCACTATCGTGAGACCGGCCTGGTTCCGCCCGGCCATATCCAGCACCGCGATATCGATGCGGACGATCCGCTGGTCGCCGGGACGCGTGGTGCGCCGCTGCCAGCGCCAGCGGTGGCCGGCATTTGCCTCCTCGCCACTCGTCTCGCCGAGCGCGGGCGCCATCGGGTCAGTGAGCGTTTCCACCGCAACATTCCGCGCGACGATCTGCGCGATGAGTTTCTGGTCGAGGTCAGCGGTGCTCGAAAGCGTCGCACCCTCAAGCCGCAACAGCGCAAGTGCCGCAAGGCTGAACACCGCCAATGCAACAATCATCTCTATCAGCGTGAAGCCGTGTTCGGCGGAACGCCTTGGGGCCATGAAACCATGTTCGGCGGAACGCCTCGCGGGCCCGAAGCCGTGTTCGGCGACAACCGGCACGAAGCCTTTACGATCCGACATTGATCGTTCCGTCCTGCCCGATCGCGATTGCGATCTCCTCGCCCTCGCGACGCAAGGTTACCGTCGCTGGCTCGCTCGCCAGCCCCGTGGTGTCGAAGATGATCGTCTTGCGCGAATCGCGACCGATCGTGACGCGCGTGCCCTGCGGCCAGTCTGCGCGCGCGAGTGCGCGTTGCTGCATCGGTCGCCATTCGCCGCGGCGCCGTTCCTGAAAGCCGTAACCCAGGGGATCGACGGTCAGGCTCATCTCGCGCCCGTCAATCACAGCGCCGTCGCGCGCCACCTGAACACGCGCAGCGAAACGCTCGGCCTCATCCATCAGGCGGCCGCGTGGATCGGGCATGGTCAGGATCACGACAGCCGACATCAGACCGACGATCGCGAGCACGATCATCAGTTCGACCAGCGTGAAGCCGTGTTCGGCGGAACGTCTCACGGGCGTGAAGCCGTGTTCGGCGGAACGCCTCACAAGCCTGAAGCCGTGTTCGGCCTTATCGCCAGTTGCCGAGATCCGCATTCTCTCCCTCGCCGCCCTCGGCGCCGTCGGCACCCAGAGAAAAGACGTCGAACGTGCCGTTTCGTCCGGGAACCGTATAGAGATACGGACGTCCCCAGGGATCGTCGGGCAAGCGCTTGACGTAGCCGCCGCGACGATAGCGATCGGGCTGCGCCAGCGACGCCGGTGGCTGGACGAGCGCGCGCAGACCGTCCGATGCGGTCGGATAGGTCAGGTTGTCGAGCCGGTACATCTCGATCGCCTGTTCGAGCAGCGCGATGTCGGCCTCGGCCTTCTTGCCCATCGCCTTGTCCTGGCTCGGCAATACGTTGATGACGACGATGGTGGTGAGCAGGCCGATGATCACGATCACCACCATGAGCTCGACCAGCGTGAAGCCGTGTTCGCGCTTGCGTCCGCGCCTTGCCCCCTCGGGCGCCTTTTCAGGCGTTTCTTGGATGAAAATGTCTGTAATCATTTGGAACCTCAAATACCGGCAAGCGATTGGAGCTGGAGGATGGGAAGCAGGATCGACAATACGATAAGCGCCACGATACCACCCATCACGACAATGATCAGCGGTTCGAGCAGCGACAGCGCCGCCGTGGTGAAACCGTCGAATTCGCGCTCTAGATAATCTGCGGCGCGTTCGAGCGTCAGATCGAGCTTGCCCGCGGCTTCACCGCTGGCGGCGAGGTAAACGAGCAGCGGCGGAAAAACATTGGCGCGCTTGAGCGCGACAGACAGGCTGCCGCCACCGCGGATCGCCTCGACAATGTCTTCGGACGCGGTACGCAGCGCGCGGTTGTGGATCGTCGGCGTGGTGAGCGCGAGCCCCTCCAGCAGTGGCAGGCGGCTCGCCACCATCGTCGCCAGCGTGCGCGACATGCGCGCCGCGTGGAGGTCGCGGATCAAGCGGCCGATCAGCGGAATGCGCAGCAGCGAGCGATCGAAGCGCAGCCGGATCGCGGGATCGCTGAGCGCGCGCCATGCGACAACGCCAAGCAAAGCGATCAACGCCAGCAACAGCCACCACCAGTTGACCAGAAAATCGGAAATCCCGATGACGATGCGGGTCAGCAGCGGAAGCGCCTGCCCCACCGTGTCGAACTGCTCGACCACCTTGGGCACGACGAACACCATGAGCGCGATCACGACGAACACCGCGACGATCGCGAGCACGACGGGATAGGCCATTGCGCTCAACACCTTGCCACGCACCTGTGCCTGCCGCTCGAGCAGGTCGGCAAGCCGCTCGAGGATCGTATCGAGCGTGCCGGAGCTTTCACCCGCCGAAACCATCGCACGGTAGAGCGGCGGGAAGCTTTTGGGTTCGCGTGCCATCGCCTCGGACAGCCGCCGTCCCTCGACCACCGCGGCATGCACCGTCTGGAGGATCGTGCGGACATGCACCTGCTCGCTCTGGCGCGAAATCGTGCGCAGCGATTCCTCGAGCGGCGTCACCTGAACGAGAGTCGCGAGCTGGCGCGTGAAGAGCGTAAGCTGCTTGGGGCTCAGCTTCTTGCGCGCAAAGGCCCTGCCCGAGAGCAGCGACGGCGCTTGCTGCGCCTGCCCGGTCCCGGGCTCGATCCGCACGACGTAGAAGCGCCGCTGGTCGAGCCGCGCACGCGCGTCCTCGACGCTCGGCGCGGCGACGGTCCCCCGCCGCTCGCGCCCGCTGGTGTCGAGCGCCAGATAGTCCCAGTCAGGCATCGACCGCTTCGCGACGCGATATCCGGACCGCCTCCTCGGGCGTGGTCAGCCCCTCGCGCACGAGCTTGCGCGCGGCCGATCCGAGATTGGGGTGATTGAGAAAGGCGTGGCGCGCGATGATCGCCTCGTCGCCGCCGTCGTTGATGAGGCGGCGGATGGTCTCGTCGATGCGGATCGCCTCGAACACGCCGATCCGGCCCTTGAAGCCGGTGTGGTTGCAATTGTCGCAGCCGACGGGCTCGTAGATCACCGTGCCCGGATCGAAGCCGAGCAGCGAGCTGACCGATCCCGACGCCTGCACAGGACGGCGGCAATCGGGGCAAAGCCGCCGAACGAGGCGCTGCGCAATCACGGCGCGCAATGTCGAGGCAAGCAGGAAGGGCTCGATCCGCATGTCACGCATACGCGTGATCGCGCCGACCGCGTCGTTGGTGTGGACCGTCGACAGCACGAGGTGGCCGGTGAGCGACGCCTGCACCGCGATCTCGGCGGTCTCGCGGTCGCGGATTTCGCCGACCATGACGACATCGGGATCCTGACGAAGGATTGCGCGCAGCCCCGCGGCGAAGGTCAGCCCGACCTTGGCGTTGACCTGCGTCTGCCCGACACCCTCGATCGCATATTCGACAGGATCCTCGACGGTCAAGATATTGCGCGTGCCGTCGTTGAGCAGGCGCAAGCCGGCATAGAGCGTGGTCGTCTTGCCCGAACCGGTCGGCCCGGTGACGAGAATAATACCATTGGGCTCGGCCAGTGCTTCGCGCAGCAACGCGTTGGTTTCTTCGGACATGCCAAGCACGTCGAGCGTGATCCCGGCATTTTCCTTGTCGAGAATGCGTAGCACCACGCGCTCGCCGGCGCGGCTGGGCAACGTCGAGACGCGGACGTCGAGCAGCTTGCCGCCCAAGGTCAGTCCGATGCGCCCGTCCTGTGGCACCCGCCGCTCGGCGATGTCGAGCCGCGCCATGACCTTGATGCGGCTGACGACGACGGGCGCGACGTGCGGCGGCATGCGCAGCGTTTCGCGCAATACGCCGTCGATGCGCATGCGGACGATCAGCCCGGTTTCATAGGGCTCGATATGGATGTCGGACACGCCCTGCCGCGCGGCATCGGCGATGATGCCATTGATCAGCCGGATCGCGGGCGCGTCGTCGGCCGTGTCGAGCAGGTCGTCCGCGGTGGGCAAATCGGTCGCGAGAAGGTCGAGATCGTCGCCCAGTCCCAGCGAACCCGCCGCCATGGCCGCCGCCTCACCACCCAGTGCGTAACGTTCGGACAGCAGCGTGTCGAACGCCGACGGCGTGACGAACTCGACGGCAAATGGCTGGCCCAGCCAGCGTCGAACCTCAAGCAACGCACGCGGATCAGCACCCTCACGCATGGCGATGCCGAAACGGCCCTGCTCGTCCTTCTCCTTCAATACCACGCCGAACTTGCGGGCGAAGCCATAGGGTATGTTGACGATCAGGACGGGGCTGTGCGCCCCTTCGGGCGGGAGCGTTTCGGCCGCAGGCTCGGCAGTCGTCTCTCCGCGACGAATCTTCATTGTGGCGCCTCACTGACTGGGACTTCAACGGGCCTGATCGTCTGAGTCGAGCTGCGCTGACGGATCTCGCCCGGAGCGGGTTCGGGTTCGGCAGCCGCTGGTGCAGGCAATGCAGGCACGGACGCTGGCTGCCTCTGCTCGACGGGAATCGGCGGCGACATGTTGAGATAGTCGCGCACCAGTTCGTCGAGCGTGGGCTCACGATCAGGCCGTGCGAGAAGCTGCTCGCGCCGCGCATAGCCATAACGCTGCTCGGTGATCGCGCGCGCCTCAGAGGCGCTGCGGACGATCGTCGGACGGATGAAGATCATCAGGTTGGTCTTGCTGCGCTGGCGTGCCTTGGCACGGAACAGCGCGCCGATTCCGGGGAGGTCGCCCAGAAACGGAATTTTCTCGATGGTACGGCGTTCATTGTCATCGAGCAGGCCGCCCAACGCCACGATCTCGCCATCGTCGACGGTGATCGTCGTCTCGATCTCGCGCTTGTTGAGGATCAGCTCGTTGAAATCATCCGAAACGGGACCTGCGATCGAGCTGACTTCCTGACGCAGGAACAGCTTGATCGCGCCGCCCGAGTTGATCTGGGGTTTCACTTCGAGCTGGATGCCCACATTCTGGCGCTGGATCGTGCGGAACGCGTTGTCGAAATTGTCGCTGAGCGCTTCGCCCGTCGACACCGGAATTTCCTGCCCCACGAGGATCTTCGCTTCCTTGTTGTCGAGCGTGTAGAGCCAGGGTGTCGACAGGATGTTGGACTTGTTGTCGGATTTCACCGCGTTGATGATGGCGCCGAAAATGCCGTCCTCTCCGATCTTGGTAGCAATGCCGGCAATGCCGCCGCTCGCACTGAGCACCTCCTGCAACGCCGCCTGTTCGAGGTCGCTGAGCCCCGAATCGTCGTCGTCGGTGTCGTCGTCATTCTTTTTAAGCTCGCGCTCTGCGACCGCGGCGCCCAAGACGCCGATGCGCGGCGCGACGTTGGAATAGTTGGTAATTCCGAAGGGCAGATTGCTGCCCGGCTTGCCCCCGAACAGGAACTGGACGCCTAGCTGTTTTGCCGCGATGTCTGACATCTCGACGATGATCGCCTCGACCAGCACCTGTTCGCGGCGCGTGTCGAGCTGGCGGACCACTTCGCCCAATTGGCGCTGCACGTCAGCGGGCGCGGATATGATGATCGCATTGGCGCCTTCATACCGGGTCACGATCGCCGCCCCCCTGCCGGGAGTGCCCAGCGGATTGACCCCCGTCGACACCGGCATCGACACGGGGATGGCCATGGCGTTGCCGTTGCCATTCCCGTTGCCGCCACCGCCCGACGCCGCGGCCGGCGTGGGCATGGTCGGCTGTTGCCCGATGAGCTGTTGAAGCACGGGAAGCAACAGCGCTGCATCGGCATGTTCGAGCCAGACGACTCGGATTTCGGTGCCGCTCGCCGCTCGTACGTCGAGGTCACGTGCGATCTCGACCAGTCGCGCAACGGTCGAAGGATCGCCCCTGAGCGCGATCGAGTTGCTGCTGTCGATAGGCACGATGGTGGCTGCGGGTCCGCGGCCCGGCGCGCCCTCGGCTCCCGCCACCCCAGCGCCGACAAGTTGCTGCAGCGAAGCAGCGATCTCGCGCGCGCCCGCATTCTTCAGCGGCACGACCGTGGTTGACGCGCTGTCCCTGTCGATCTGGTTCACGAGCTGGCGGATACGCCGGACATTGTCGGCAAAGTCCGCCACGACGATCGAATTGCCGCTGCGGTTGGCGGTGACCGAGCCCTCCTTGCTGACGAGCGGACGTAAGGTCTCGACTGCCGAAGTCGCATCGATCGATTTCAACCGGAAGACTTCGGTGACGAAGGCATTCTGCGCACCGCCGCGAGTGCCGACGCGTCCGGGCTGCGAGGCCGCGGTGTCGGCGGGCTGGACGCGAAACGCCCCACCCGCGGTCGGTACTGCGACGAGACCATTGGCGCGTAGCGTGGAGAGGAACACCTCGAAATATTCGGAACGCGAGAGCGGCCGGTCGGTCACCACCGACACCTTCCCCTGCACCCGCTGGTCGATAATGAACGTGCGTCCGGTGACACGCGCCGCGTCCTGAATGAACGCGCGGATATCGGCATCGCGGACATTCAGCGTGTGTTGTGCGGCCAGTGGCTGGGCCACGATCAGCGCAAGGGCCGTGGCGGCACCGGTCAGGAATTTTTTCATTATCTCGCTATCGCAATGGCAATGGGAATGACTTCGGCGCCGCGTTCGACGGTGACCGAAAGGGTGGAGCCGGGCCGCGCCGCCGCCGAAAGCCGCGTCGCGTCGTCGGGCGATCCGATGGGCTGCCCGTTGATGGCGACCAGGATGTCGCCGTCGCGGAAACCCGCCGAACGGAATGCGGTTCCATCGCCGCCCGAACGGACGACGAGGCCGGTGATACGGCCGCCTTCGGTGCGCGGCAGGAACTGGATGCCCTGGCGGATCTGATCGACGCTGACGGGTGCACCGCCAGAGGCGTCGAGCGTGGAGTCGGTCGCAACGCCGGGCGCGATCTCGGCCGCCTGCGGGGCTGCGACAGATTGGTCGATATAGAGCTGCTCGATCGCACCGCCGCGATCGATGCTGACGCTGTCGAACGCCACCGATTTCAGGATCACGCCGGGCAGAATCTCGTCGCCCACTGCAAAGCTGGTCTGCACGCCGTCAGGGCCGGCAATGATCGCCGATCCGCGCCCCGACACCTCATCAAGGCGTGTACCGAAAAGCGTCAGTTGAAGCGAGGTCACGACCGCCGTCCCCGAATCCTGCAGCCGGAAGAAGGGATCGAAACTGCGGAAAAGCTCGACGCGATTGGCCACCGCGCCCGCCGCTCGATCCTGCAATCGCCAGGTGCCGAGTGGATTCACGGGGGTAACGATCGTCCACACCAGCCGTGCGCAAAGCGCCGCGAGCACCGCGAGGAGCACGAGTTCTGCAACGCTGTACGCGCTGTAGCGCGGCAGGCGCCGCAACAGCCGCTTGGCTCTGCCATCAAGACTAAGACGCAATTGCTGCTCCCCGGACGAGACGGCTGCGCTAGTGCGGCATTGTTACCTGTCCATGACGGTCATATTGCCACAATGTGACATTGAGCAACTGCTTCTACGGTTCTACTCCGTAATTCGTCCGGATTTCCGGCCTGCCCACTTGAAATCGACGCGGTGCCTCGGCTTATGATCGGGCATGGCGACCACCATCCATAACGGCGTCGGCAATTCGTCAGCCGATCATCTTGCAGCACAGCCACGGGTGCAGCGCGTGCCCACTCCGAAACTCAACCTGTTCATCCGCAAGGGTTTTCTTGACCATGATCGCTGTGCGCATATCATGGCGCGCATTGACGAACGCAGACGCCCCTCCACGCTTTCGGACCATAATGGCGACGCGACCTACAGAACGAGCGAAACCTGCGATCTCGACTGGAACGATTCGGCGGTCATCGCACTCGATGCGATGCTCTGCGATCTTCTGGCGATCGACCCGCAGTTCGGGGAGCCGATCCAGGGCCAACGCTATGCCGTGGGGCAGGAATTCAAGGCGCACACCGATTATTTCGAACCGCGCGGAGAGGATTTCATGAAATATTGCGCGGTGTCAGGCCAGCGGACCTGGACTGCGATGCTCTATCTGAACGAACCCGATGCGGGCGGCGCGACGCGCTTCAAAGCGATCGACAAGATCGTGCAGCCCGAAACCGGCAAGCTGCTGTGCTGGAGCAATCTACGCCCCGACGGCTCGCCAAATCCGGCGACGATCCGTCATGGGATGAAGGTGCGGCAAGGCACCAAGTACATCATTACCAAATGGTTTCGGGAAAGGCCCTGGCCGCGGTGAGATCAGACCAGGCCAAGCCGTCATCCCAGCGAAAGAGCATCGGGTCGGATCGTCCCCCGGACGATCCTTGAACATGCGGGGCATGTTCAACCCGATGCTGATCTGCCACCGAATAGCGCGCGATCTGGTTGGCAGATGCCAGCCTCCGCTGGCATGACGGATTTTTTTGGGAGACGGCTTGATCCGCCCCCCTGTTCCCTCAGAACTTCATCTCAACGCCCAGCGACAGGCTGGTGCCCACATCATAGCTGTTGATGTCGACGCGGTTGTCGCCCGCCTGCTGATATTCCTCGTATCTCTGGCCCGTTATGTTCCGCGCCTCGAACTTGAGCTCAAATTCCTTGCCGAGGAACTCGACGCCCTCGCGCATCACGAAATCGAGGCGGATGCCAGGCTTCTCGACGATATCGGGCTGAACGCCGAGCCCCTGGATCGGGCCGCGATTGGTGACCCGCTTGCTGGCATAGGTAAGCATCAGCGTCTGCTGGGAAAGCCCGTCGGTGCTCTCCATACCGACCTGAATATTGGCGAGGTGGTCCGACTGGCCGGTCAGCGGACGCGAGCGGCCCGGAGCGAAGAAATTGGCCGCGGGTATGACGTTGCCGAACGAGTCGATCACCGTGTCCGTATCGCTGAATTTGATCTTGGAATCGGTGTAGGTGTAGTTGCCGATCAGCACGAGACGACGCGACGCGAAGAAGTCCATGTCGGACAGATTGTCGAGCGCGACATATTTCTGGATCTCGATCTCGGCGCCGTAAAGCTGGGCCTCGGGCACGTTGATGAAGCTGGTCTGCAAGGTGTCGCCACCCGCCAGGAAGCCATAGGCCTCGATCGGATCGTTGATCTTCTTGTAGAAGCCCGCGATCGTCACGCGCTGCCCTTGGTCGAAGTACCATTCATAACGCGCCTCGGCGTTGATGAGCGTGCTGTCCTGCAGGAAGGGGTTGCCGAAATACTGGCGGTCGCTCTCGGGATCCTGATAGACCTGAAGGGCGAGTTCGCGGAACTGCGGCCGCGCGATCGTCTTTGAGGAAGCAAGACGGAACTGCATGTCTTCGGCGAAGTTCCAGGTCAGCGTCGCCCCCGGCAGCCAGTAATCGTTGTTGATGCGCGTCGGCGGACTTCCCGCGCCCGTGCCGAACAGGTCGGTCGGCGTCACGCTCTGCTTGCCGTCCTCGTAGCGCACGCCCGCCGAGAAGCGGACAGAGGGAACCAGCTCGGCCTCGAACTGCGCATAGCCGGCCTGAACCTCGAGATCCGCACTATACGCCGCGGCACCCGACTGACCCGAGGTTTCGGTCAACTGGATGTTGTGCGTGTAGATGTTGAAGTCCGAGAGCAGATAGTCGGGCCGTTCCTGCGCCACGGGGCCCAGCGGGGCGCCCGCGGGCACGAAACGGAACTCGCGGCGTACCGAATCGCGCTCGGTCTTCGTGTAAGCATAGCCCGCACTCAGCGTGATCGGCATCGATGTCGGCAGCTTGTACGAAAGGTCCAGGCCCCCGGCATAAACGTCCTCGTTCAGGTCGCTGAACGCGATACGCGCGCTTTGGCCCGGCGAGGTCAGGTTGTTGACGAAATCATCGACGCTGGAGTCATAGGCGTAGCTGAAGCTGCGCTCATAAGGCGATTCACGTTTGGTATTGGCATAGGTGCCGCGCACATCGACGGAAAGGTCGTCGAACTTGAACTCGCCGACGAACTGCGTGTCGAACAATTGCCGCTCGAACCAGCCGGTGTTCTGGATGATGACCGGGGTGTCTTCGTCGAGGCTCAGCAGGTCGAAACCACGCGAAAGCTTGCCCTGCTTGATCGTGTCGTGGATGTAGACGTTGGTCCATCGGACCTTTTGATCGCCCCATTCCGCGCCAAGGCCGAGCAGGCCGTTTAGCACAATGCGGTTGTCGGTGATCACCGCGCGGAAGTCTCGCGACAGTGAGCCTTCGAGATTGGGGTCGCTCGAGGTCTGCTGGATCGCGTCACGCGTGCGCCAGCTATTGCTGAACGACGCGCTGGCGATCAGGCCCAACTGGCCATCGTCGCCGAAATCCCAGCTCTTTCCGCCCGAAATATCGGTCGAAAAATTGGCGGGAATTTGAGAATTGCGTTGCAGCACCGTCGTCGGCGCGTTGGTCAGGCTCGCGGTGATATCCTGCATGTCGCGCGCGGTGAAGTTGGCGCCTTCGGTGATCAGATTGCCGCTGTCGAACGCAGCCTGGAGCGGACCGGGGACATCGCGTGCGCCATCGTCATAGCCCGACCAGTCGGTATCGCTGCCATAATAGGTGTAACCGAGCTGACCCGTCGTTTCCGTGTCGCCGCTGATGCCGACACCCATTTTGAAAAAGGGCTCGTCGGGGATCGCCTTGGTGGTCAGGTTGATGACGCCACCGCCGAATTCGCCCGGATAGTTGGCCGAATAGCTTTTCTGGACGAGCGCGCTCGCGACCAGGCTCGACGGGAAGATGTCGAGCGGGACGACGCGCTTGAGCGGTTCCGGCGAAGGCAGCGGAGAGCCGTTGAGAAGCGCCAGCGAATAGCGGTCGCCAAGTCCGCGGACATAGACGAAGCCGTTGCCGACGACGCTGAGGCCGGTGACGCGCTGAAGCGCGCCGGCAATATCGCCTTCACCCGTACGCTCGATGTCGGCGGTCGAAAGCACCGAGATGACCTCGGGTGTCGCGCGCACCGGTTCGGGGATGTAGCGGCCGGTGACGACAATGTCTTCGACCATGTCGCCGCCGGGTGTGGAGACCTCGACGGTCTCTTCCTGAGGCTCGTCCTGGGCCGCAGCCGCATCGCTTTGGGCCGGGGTGGTCTGCGCGATCGCGGCAGGCGCGATCAGCGCGGTGGTGATGAGGAGCAGGCTCCCAAGAGTCAGCGGCTTCTTCATGAAGTATCCCCGGATCATATATAAGATGCCGGGACGGCAGCTTGTTGGCCGCCGTCCCGAGCTCGTTTTCGTCAGCTTCAGGCGGCGGGCAGCGCGGTGCAGGCCGAGTTGCTGCCGAAGTTCGCTGTCGCGGAGTCGCAGGTCCAGCCGCGGTACCAGGTATCGTTCGCGTCGCGGACGGCGCCGATATAGGTCGTCGTCGTGAAGAACGCGTCGATCGTGGCCGCGTTGAATGCCGTCACCGCGGTTTCGTTGGCGCCGTTGACGAACACATTGGCGAGCGATGCGGTGAAGGCCGAGTTGTTGTTGGTACCCGCGTTAAAGGCTGCGGCCACGGCGGCCTCGTTGCCGTCGGTGCGGAAGGCGCCGGCGGTGCACTGCATCACCACCGATTGGAACACCGGCGGGCCAGCCTCGTCGAGCGCAGCGTTGGTCGCCTGCGTCGTCGCTGCGTCGTCGAAATCGAGGCAGAAGCGTGGGCTGGTGATCACACCGTTGAAGAACGAATAGTCGGTGCCGCCACGCAGCAGGACCGCGTTGGATCCCGTCGCAGCGCCGGTCTGGCGGTGGACGAAGGTGAAGTTGGCCAGGCGCACGTTATCACGCGGGGTTGCGTCGTCGTTTCCGGTGGTTTGCGCTTCGATCATCGTGTCGCCGCTCGTGCCGCCGGCGCGCTGCACCGCGATCACGAACTGGAGGAAGCCCTTGTAACCATTGTCGGTGTCGATCCCGTCATCGTCGGCGCCAGTCACGATCAGATGCTTCACGTTCTGGCGGCCGCCGAAGAACTCGACACCGTCGTCCGAGCTGTTGTGGATCTGGACGTGATCGATCGTGGTAGCCGAGCCGACGCCGCCCGTGGTCAGGCCCTGGAGCTCGTTACCCGGCGCGATTTCGAAGCCCGAATAGCGGATCTGGACATAGCGGAGCTGGCCGCTGTTGTCGGCGGGCGCCGCGCCGCCATAGAGCGCGTTGGTGGTGCCTTCGATCTGGTTCTGGCAGCCGACGCTGCCGCCCGGGACCGCCTGGCTGCAAGCGTTGATCGGTGCGCGACCGAGCAGTACGACGCCGCCCCACTGGCCCTGCGTGTCATCGGTGGCGGTGCCGACGACGTTGGCGCGCGCGGTGAAGATGATCGGCTGCGTCGCGGTGCCGACGGCATTCAGGCGCGAGCCGCGGTTGACGACGAGGAAGTCGTTGCCCGACGAGGCGAAGATGACGACGCCCGGATCGATCGTCAGCGTAGCGGACTGCCCGCCCGCTGCGAGACCATCGCCACCGACGTCAGTGCCGACATCGACGCGGCCGGCGAGCGAGTAGATCGTGCCGGGCAGATTGGCGATCTGGAAATTGGTGCTGATACGGCCGGTGATCTGGCAGTTGCGACGGTTGGCGATGACGCCCTGATCGGTCGTCCCCGTCGGGCAGCTCGCCGCCGGCGGAGTCGGCGTGGGAGTCGGTGTCGGCGTGGGGGTGGGCGTCGGCGTCGGAGTGGGCGTCACTATGATGCTGCCGTCACCCGGCGACGCGATGTCGTCCGCACCGCATGCTGCCAGCGTGCTCAGCGCGCAACCCGCGAGGAAGATCGAGCTAATCCGTTTGATCGAGGCCATGATATATTTGCTCCGGCTATCCGGTTTCAGGAATGAGCTGGCGGAGAATGGCCGAATCAAAGCCCCCTTCTTCCCGCCCTCCGGTGCGGTCCCTAGAGGCGGTTGATGACGGCGTTGTGCGAGTCAGATGACGCTTTGGAGACTGTCACATGACGCTTTTATTTCGCACAATCGCGCGATTGCAGGAAATGCAAGGGGCCATGCCGCATTGCGGCATGGCCCCGGTGTAAGCGTTGCGAAAATAAGTTTACAGTGCCGTCAACTTTCGCCCGTCTGCCAGCCTCCACCCAGTGCGCGGAAGAGATCGACCTGCGCGGTCGCCACGCGCGCATCGGAAAGCGCAAGGTCCGCCTCCGCCCCCGCCAGCGTCCGTTCGGCATCGAGCACTGCGAGCGAGTCGGTCTTGCCTTCACGCAGTCGCGCGCGCTCGATCCGCGCCGCGGTTTCGGCCTGTTCGCGCGCAGAGGTCAGCGCAGTGCGACGATCGAGTTCGTTGGCGTAGAGCGACAGCGCGGTTTCGGTTTCCTGCAGCGCGCGCAGCACCGTGCCGTCGAAGCTGGCGAGCGCTGCCTGCGTCGTCGCCTCGGCCTGCTCGATCCGCGCGCGATTGGCCTCCTGATTGGGGAACGACCAGCTCAAAAGTGAACCCAGTACCCAGCGCAGTGGCCCGCCGCCGAACATGTCGCCGATAGACGAACCCGTCGATCCGATCGAACCGCCGAAGCTGATCCGCGGATAGAGGTCGGCAGTCGCAACCCCGATACGCGCAGTTTCCGCCGCGAGCCGGCGTTCTGCCTCGCGGATGTCGGGCCGTCTTGCCAGCAGCGCGCGGCCGTCGCCTACCGGGATCGGCTGGTCAAGGCGCAAGGTGGTCCGGCGCGCGCCCGCCTGGGTGGGGAGCTCGGCGGGCGCGCGACCGGTGAGCGTGGCGAGGCGGAACAATGCCCCGTCGCGCTCGGCTCGAAGCGGAGGGAGTGCGGCGCGTTGCTGATCGCGGAGGGATGTGACGCGAGCAACGTCGAGCCGGGTTCCACGCCCTGCTTCGTAGCGTTTGGTAGTCAGGTTGAGGGTCTGGTCGATAAGCTGGACCGTGCGCTCCGCAACCGCGAGCCGTTCGGCCGCTGACGCAGCATCGGCATAGGCGCGCGCGGTTTCCGCGGCGACCGCCACACGGACCACATCGTGCGTCGCCGCGACGGCATCCGCATCGGCATTGGCCGCCTCGATCGAGCGCGTCACGCGGCCGAAGAGGTCGACTTCATAGGAGATATCGAGCCCGGCGTCGAAGCTCCAGTCCTCGCGCTGCGCGCCGGGCGCGCGCTGCTCCGACGGTATGCGGCCATAGCTGGCGCCCGCGCCGATCGTCGTCTGGGGGAGACGACCGGCGCGGGTCTCACGCAGCACCGCACGGGCGCGCGCAAGATTGGCGGTGGCGATGCGCAGATCGGTGTTCGCCGCAAAGGCGTCCGCGATCAGGCTGTCGAGTACGGGATCGTTGTAGAGGCGCCACCAGTTGGCGTCGGGCTCGGCGGTGTTCACCACCGGGCTGGCCGATCCGATGAACGCACCTGCCGAAGTGGAAGGCGTCGCTGGCGCCCGAAAATCGGGGCCCACGGTGCAGGCGGCAAGCGTCAGCATGCTGGCGAAACCGAGTGCGATTGAACGAATGCGGGACATTGCTTGTCTCCTTATTCTGCTGGCTGCAGCGCTTCTGGCTGCTGCGACCGCCGCCGGGCGAAGCGCTCGGCGAGGCTCCGGCTGGCGACGTAGAAGGTGGGCGTGAAGACGAGGCCGAAGAAGGTGACGCCGATCATGCCGTAGAACACCGCGGTACCCAGCGCCTGACGAAGCTCCGCGCCCGGCCCCGATGCGAACACCAGCGGAACTACGCCCAGAATGAAAGCAAAGCTGGTCATCAGGATCGGCCGGAGCCGTGCCCGCGCGGCTTCGACCGCAGCGTCGACGATGCCTGCCCCCCTCTCCTCCGCCTGCTTGGCGAACTCGACGATCAGGATCGCGTTCTTCGCCGCGAGGCCGATCAGCACGACCAGACCGATCTGGGTAAGGATGTTGTTGTCCAATCCGCGCAAATTGACGCCCGCCATCGCGGCCAGCAGCGTCATCGGCACGATCAGGATGATCGCAAGCGGCAGGATCAGGCTTTCGAACTGCGCCGCCAGCACGAGGAAGACGAACACCACCGCCATCGCGAAGACGATCGCCGCGGTGTTGCCCGCCGCCTTTTGCTGAAAGGCGATGTCGGTCCACTCGCCACCGAAACCGGCAGGCAGCTCTTCGGCGATCTTCTCCATCGCGACGATCGACTGGCCCGACGAATAGCCCTTGGCGACCTCGCCATCGATCTCGACCGCGGGGAAGAGATTGTAGCGGGTGACGCGGTAGGGTCCGGTCTTGTCCTCGAAGGTCGCAACTGCACCGATCGGCACCATCTGCCCCGAGTTGGAGCGCGTCTTGAGCTGCGGAATGTCCGCCGGATCGTCGCGCCATGCGGCCTCCGCCTGCGCAGTCACGCGGTAGGTGCGGCCGAGCAGGTTGAAGTCGTTGACATAGGCCGAGCCGAGATAGACCTGCAGCGCCTCGAACACGCGCTCCGGCGGCACGCCCAGCATGTCCGCCTTGGCACGGTCGATATCTGCGTACACGCGCGGCGTAGCCGTATTGTAGAGCGTATAGACATTGGCGAGGCCGAGGGTCTGGTTGGCCTTGCCGATCAGGCCGCCCGCGGCCTGTTCAAGCGCGCGTGCGCCCTGCCCCGTGCGATCCTGGACCATCATGCGATAGCCACCCGCCGCACCCAGCCCCTGGATCACCGGCGGCGGAATGACGAACACCATGGAGTCGTCGAGGTCCGCGACGGCGGCGCGCATGTCGGCCGTGATCGCGGCTTCGGTGCGCCCGGTGCCGGCACGTTCCTCGAACGGCTTGAAGGTGATGTAGGCAGCCGCCGCATTGGATGCCTGTGTTCCCGACGCGCCATCGAAGCCCGAGAACATCACCGCATCCTGCACGCCATCGACTTCGAGCAGTTTCTTCACTCCCTTCTTGAGCACCGCATCGGTACGTTCGATCGATGTGCCCGCGGGAAGCTGGAAGGCAGCCAGGACGTAGCCCTGGTCCTGCGCCGGGATGAAGCCCGCGGGCGTCACCCAGAACAGGCCGATGGTCGCTGCGATCAGGCCCGCATAGGTGACAAGCATCTTCTTTGGCTGATGGACGAGCCGGCGCGTGATATCGCCATACCAGACGCTCAGCCTGTCAAAGCCGGTGTTGAAACGCTGCGCGCCGATAAAGGCCATGCGCCGCCATCCGCTTGCCGGCGCCTCGGTCGCCTTGGGCTTTAAAAGCCGTGCGGCGAGCGCCGGCGACAGCGTCAGCGAAAGGATAAGCGAGATGATCGTGGCGGTCGAGATCGTCACCGCGAACTGGCGGTAGAACTGACCCGATATGCCCGTAATGAACAATGTGGGGATGAACACCGCGCACAGCACGAGCACGATCGCGATCAGCGCCATCGAGACCTCGTCCATCGAACGGTGCGCCGCTTCGCGGGGAGATAGCCCGTGCTCGAGATTACGTTCGACATTCTCGACCACGACGATGGCGTCGTCGACGACGATGCCAATCGCGAGCACCAGCCCGAAGAGCGACAACGAGTTGAGCGAATAGCCGAGGCCCGCGAGCACCGCGAAGGTGCCGATCAGCGATACCGGGATCGCAATCACGGGGATAACCGCCGCGCGCCAGCTCTGGAGGAAGATGAGGATAACGATGACGACGAGCACGACCGCCTCGAGCAGCGTTTCCTGCACTGCGTCGATCGACTTGCTGATGAATTCGGTCGGGTTCCAGATCACCCGATAGGCCATGCCCTTCGGGAATTTCTGCGAGGCGGCCTCCATCTCATCGAGAATGCCGTCCGCAGCGGCAAGCGCGTTGGTGCCGGGCCGCTGGGTGATGCCGAGCACGAGTGAGTCCTGGCCCGAGAGATAGGCGTTCACGCCATAGTCCTCGGCGCCCAACTCGACGCGTGCGACGTCCGTCAAGCGCGTGATCTGGCCTTCTGCGCCCGTCTTGATGACGATGTTGCCGAATTCGCGCGGATCCTTGAAGCGGCCCTGCGTCTCGACATTGAGCTGATAGGCAGCGCCCGTGTCATAGGGCGGCTGGCCGACCGAACCGGCGGCGACCTGCACGTTCTGCGCGCGCAGCGCCGCGACGATCTCGCCCCCCGTCATGCCGAGCGCCGAGGCGCGGCCGGGATCGATCCACACGCGCATCGCATAATCGCGCGCGCCGAAGAGCTGCACGTCGCCGATGCCGTCGACGCGTGTCAGCCGGTCGCGGACCTGCGAAAGCACATAGTTGGAGACATAGGCGCGATCGAGCGAGTTGTCGGGCGAATAGACGTTGACCGCCATCAGCCAGGACGGCGACGTCTTGCGCACCACGACGCCCAGCCGCCGGACTTCCTCGGGAAGCCTTGCCTCGGCCAGCGCGACGCGGTTCTGGACAAGCACCTGCGCCTGATCGAGATCGGTGCCGAGCTTGAAGGTAACCGTGACGGTCAACCTGCCGTCGCCCGTCGACTGGCTCGATATATAGAGCATGTCGTCGACGCCGTTGATCTCTTGCTCGAGTGGCGCAGCGACCGTGTCTGCGACCGTTTCAGCCGAGGCGCCCGGATAGCTCGTGCTCACGGTGATCGTGGGCGGAACGACGTCGGGATATTGCGACACGGGCAGCCCGAAAAAGGCGATCGCGCCGACAATGGTGATGATGACCGCGATGACGCCCGCGAAGATGGGGCGCGCGATGAAGATATGGCTCAGGCGCATATCGGTTCTCTCTCTTTCCCGCCGCCCCGCAAGGGAACGGGGCGGCGGACGGGTTTGAAATCAGCGCGTGGCGAGCGTCGCTTGCGACGCTGCTGGTGCCGAGAAGGACGCCGCAGGCCCCGCCTGTGCGGGCGGCACGACCTTGCCGGGACGCGTGGCAACCTTGCTGCCTGGCTGCGCGAACTGGACGCCGGAGATGACGACCTTGTCGTTCGCGCCGAGACCCGAGCGGACACTGCGCAGGCCGTTGACCAGCGGGCCGATCTCGACGGGCCGGACCGCGACGCTGCCGTCCTTGCCGACGACATAGACGACCTTGCGCGTCTGATCGGTCTGAACCGCGGCGTCGGGGATCAGCAGTGCATCGCGCGTGCCTGCGGCGGACAACCGCATGTTGCCGAACATGCCGGGCGCCAGGAAATAATCGGGGTTGGAGACGACCGCACGCCCGCGCATCGTGCCCGAACCGGGATTGATGGCATTGTCGGTGAAGTCCACCCTACCCTTCCAGCTATAGCCCGCCTCGTCCTGCAGGCGGATCTCCGCCTGCTGGTCGGGCGCCTTGCCCGCCTGCTTCTCGCGCAGCGACTTGAGGTAGAGCGCCTCCGATCCGTCGAAACTGAAATAGATCGGGTCAAGCGCGAGCACCGTCGTCAGCATCGACTCGTTCGCCGAGACGAGATTGCCGATGTCGACGCGGCGATCGGAAATGCGCCCCGTCACCGGTGCCCGCACCTGCGTGAACTCCACGTCGAGCGCGCGCTGGCGGATCACCGCGTTGGCGGCCGCCACGCCTGCCTCGGCCGAACGCGCCGCGGCGCGGAGCGTATCGACTTCCTCCTGCGACACCGCATCGTCATCGACGAGCCGCGACGCGCGCGCCAGTTCGCTGCGTGCCAGCGCGAGCTGGGTCTGCGCGCTCGCGGCACGCGCCCGCGCCTCGTTGAGTGAAGCGAGGAACGGACGCTGGTCGATGGTGAAAAGCAGTTGGCCCTTCTGGACGATGTCACCGTCCCTGAAATGGATGGCCTGGAGCTGCCCCGAGACGCGTGGCCGGATCTCGACAGACTGGCTCGCCTCGAAGCGCCCGACATAATCGTCCCATTCGACGATGCTGCGCTGGAGCGGTGCGCTCACCGTTACCGTCGGAATCGGCGGAGCGTCGGCCTTGGCCTCCTGGCCACCAAACCCCTTGATGCCCACAAGCGCGAGCACACCCAGCGACACGGCAGCGATGCCCCCCTTTGCCCGTCGTGAAAGCCTGCGCGCGAGCGGACCGGTCTCGGGTTGGGGGTCGATGTTACGCTCAGCCTGGTCCACAGGCTTCGGAAAGAACTGGTACATGATGATCCCTCTCGTGCCCGTTCAGTGGGCGAAAAATGCTGCGCGCGCGTTGCTTCTCAACCACGCGGCCTGCGCGCGGTTGAAGCCAGCGCGCAGGAATGCGTTGACCTCCATGTCGGCGAGCCGGTCGCCCGCGGTCCGCGCAAGGATTGCGAAGCGCCTGAGCGCCTCGAGCCGGGGATCGGCGAGCGGGTTTGCGCGCCTGATCGCGAACAGCGCCGCGATAAAGGCGCCAATCCGCGAGGGCGGCTCAAGGCTGGCCACCGTTTCTCCCCTGGACAGCGCGATCACGCTCAGTTCCAGCGCGGAGAAAGGCAGATGGTTCTGGACCGGATCGGCGGCGCCGAGCTGTGCGTCCGCAACGGGCGCATCTGCGACGGGCGCGAAAAGTCCTTCGTCGAAGGCACGATATGCCATCGGAAAACTCCCTGTTTTGCTATGCCGTTGACGAAACCGAATCGGGTGACAATAATGTTACTGACTGGTACGTCCTGATATGTTACGTACCGTTCAGTAACATTTCGTCAAGTCGAAACTTTTGGATGAACCGCACATGAAGGCCAAAGAAAAGCTATCAGGGTGTAAAGGGGATGCGCTGGAACCGCGGAAAAACGCGGCACAGCGGGTATTCGAGACCGCGCAGGAACTTTTTTACCAACGCGGTATCCGTGCCGTGGGCGTCGACGAGATCGTCAGCCAGGCGGGGGTCACCAAGCCGAGTCTCTATCGCAGCTTTGCCTCGAAGGACGAACTCGTCACCGCGTGCCTCGACAAATATGCAGAGGACGCATGGGCACAGATCGACGCCGCGATTGCCGCGGCGGGCGATGATCCGCGTGCCCAGCTCGACGCCTTTATCGGCCACTATGCTGATCAGATACGGCAACCCGACTTCCGTGGCTGCCCTATGGCGAACACCGCGGTCGAGTTTCCCGAGCCCGGCTATCCCGGGCGCACCAAGGCTGAGACCTGCAAGGTCGAGGTGCGTGCACGCCTGCTCGACATGACCCGACGGCTGCCCGCGCACGATCCGGAAGCACTGGCGGACGGACTGCTGATGCTCGTCGAGGGTGCCTACAGCACATATCATGTCTTCGGCAGTCAGGGCCCTGCAAGCACGCTGGTCCAATCGGCGCGAACGCTTATCGACGCGTATGTTGCAAATGGGTCACAGCGCTCGGGCTAGTTTGCCACTTTCTGGGTCTGTTTATCCTGCGTTCAGGTGGTCGCTGGGAATGTCGCGCCCTTGCCCGACAAGAAAGCGACATGCGCTTCGATTTGAATCTTCTGAGAAATCTGGCGATGCTGCTGCACACCCGAAGTGTCACCAGCGCCGCGCAGAGGCTCAATATGAGTCAGCCGGCGATGAGCCGGTCACTCGCGGAACTGCGCCATTTGCTGGGCGATCCGCTGCTTGTGCGCACACGCGGCGGCATGCTGCTTACGCGCCGCGCCGAGGAGTTGGTTGCACCGGTTCAGCAATGGCTGCACGAAGCCCAGCGGCTCGTCCGCCCGCCGCACATCGACCTCGCAACGCTTGAACGCCGCTTCCAGATCTGCGCGACCGACTATGGCGTGCTTTCGGTGCTTCGCACGGCGCTGCCGGCGATCATGGCGGCAGCCCCAGGCGTCTCGCTCGATATCCGACAGAATACAGGGGATGTCGTCGCACGGCTTGCCGCGGGCGAAGTCGATCTTGTGCTCAGTTGCACCGAACCCGATCGCACGCTCGTCCATGAACGGCATTTGCGCCGCGAGGATTTTGTTTGTCTCGTCAGGCATGACCATCCGCTGGCGCTTCAGCGTGGCGTTCCTACACTCGACGATATCCTCGCCTGGCCACATGTCAGCGTGAGTGTCAGCGAACCGACCGACGATCCGGTCTCGATCGCGCTTGCCAGACGGGGGCTGGCGCGGCGCACAGTAGCTACGACACCCTATTTCGCCGGTGCGCAGAGCCTGCTCAACGAAACCGACATGGTGCTAACCCTGCCGGCAAGCATTGCGCAGAACCCGGCGGTGAGCACGGGGCTGCGCCTGATCCCGGCGCCTCCCGAAATGGGCGGCTTCGACTATTGGCTCATGTGGCATACACGTAGCCAGAGCGATCCTGCAACACATTGGCTGATCAACATTATCTCCCGGGAATGCGCGAGGGAGGCGTGCGACGAGCCGTTGCTTATTGCCGCTGAATAACACTTATCCGGTATCGGCATTTTCCTTCCCTCCTGCCTTCTGACATGAACCCGTCCAACAGGGGAAATTGACAACAGAACCGCGCATGCGCGGTCGCCAGGGTGTGCCCGCCAGCCGGGTTCGCCCACGCGTCCTTGCGTGCTCGAAACGGAGCTTCCCGCCGTCGCATCGCTGATGCGCACCTGCATCCCCTTCCCGCCCTCAAGGACATTACCGCCAATGCGTAGCCTGCTTGCTGCAACCTGTCTCACGCCCGTCGCGTTGCTCTCGACGACCGGCCAGCTCTTCGCCGAAACCGTCGTCAGCACTTCGGTGACAACGCCATACAGGACGTCCATCGCGGCCAATGGCGCGCGCGACGATGTTCGCGTGGCGTCCAACGGGGCGGTGAAGCCCGTATCGGGGGTCGCGATCACGCTCGACAGCAACAACACCGTCAAGAACGAAGGCACGATCCAGATTACCGACGCCAACGATGCGACCGGCATTCTCGCGACGCCCGGCGTTTCCGGTTCGATCACCAACTCCGGCAAGATCATCATCGACGAGAGCTACACGCCCGCCGATGCCGACAAGGACGGGGACAACGACGGGCCGCTGGCGCAGGGAGCGCGTCGCTTCGGCATACGCATTGCGCCTGGAGGCACCTTTACCGGCAGCATCACCAGCAGCGGAGAAATCACGGTTGAAGGCAACGATTCCGCGGGTATCGCAATCGACAGCGCGCTCGCCGGATCGCTCAATAACAGCGGAGCAATTTCAGTCACTGGCGATCGCAGCTATGGCATCCGCGCAGGCGACGTTTCGGGCGATGTTACGCTGAGGGGCGCGATCTCGGTGCGTGGCGCCGAGTCCGTGGGCGCCGCGCTGGACGGCGATATCGGTGGCAAGCTTGTCATCCAGAGTGGCATCACTTCGACGGGGTATCGCACAAGCGCACCGCCGTCCGACACCTCCAAACTCGACACGGACGACCTTCTGCAGGGCGGACCCGCGCTCCGCATTGCCGGAAATGTGACCGGCGGCATCCTCTTCGACGTTGCTCCGGCGGACAAGGATCCCAAGGACGCCGATGAAGACAAGGATGGCATTCCTGATGCAAGCGAAGGCGCCGCCGCGATATCCTCGATCGGCGCAGCCCCCGCGGTACTGATTGGCTCGACAACCGAGGACATCGCCATAGGTGCGGTTGCGGGCAATGCCAGCGGGCACGGCATCGTTATGAAGGGCGCGATCAGCGGTGCGGGCACGTACAAGGATGTCGCTGCAAACGGCATGGTGATCGGGGGGCTTGGCGGCGCGGTGAACATCGCGGGCGGGATGACCGTCGAAGGGTCGATCATCGCCACCTCGACCGGCGCCAACGCCACCGCGCTGCGTATCGGCAATGAAGCCAGCGTCGCGACGATCGCGGTGTCCGGGCGCGTCGAAGCCGCAGGTGGCAGCGTCGCGACATCGAATGTTGCAGCCGTCGCGATCGATGCAGGCGCCAATGTCGGCAAGATCACCAACAGCGGCCTCGTCCGTGCGACACGGACGGGTGCGGATGGCACCGCGGTCGCGATCGTCGATCGTTCGGGCACGCTCGCGCTCATCGAGAATACGGGCGCCATCACCGTGGCCGGCCCCGCCGCAGATTCGGGCAAGGCCATTGCGATCGACCTGAGCACCAACACCGCTGGCGCCACCGTGCGCCAGACCGTCGTCACCGGCGCCGGTCCTACCATCACCGGTAACATATTGTTTGGCTCGGGCGCAGACGTCCTCGATATCGCCGATGGCTCGGTTACAGGCACGACACGCTTCGGCGCGGGCGCCAACCGGCTGAATCTTGCGGGCGATTCGACCTATGCCGGCAATGTCGTGTTCGGCGCGGACGCCGACACCGTGACGCTTGCAGGGACCGCCAGCCAGGCCGGCAGTATCGATTTCGGTGGCGGCGCGGACGCGTTGTCGATTTCGGGCACCGCGAGCTTCACGGGAACGCTTTCGGGGGCGAACGGGCTGGCGGTGAACGTCGCAAGTGGCTCGCTCAATCTTACAGGCACCGGAGCGGCCGCGATTGCATCGCTCAACGTTGGCGCCACCGGAGCGATCGGCGTCAATATCGACGGAGCCACCGGGGCACACACCACCTATCAGGTCATAGGCAACGCCAGCTTCGCACAGGGTTCAAAGGTGCTGGTCCGCATGTCGAGCCTGGGCGCAGCCGAAGGCCAGTACGTGATCGTCCGCGCTGGCAGCCTGACCGGCGCCGCCAATCTCACCAGCGCCGACACCGTCCTGCCCTATATATTCGCGAGCACGCTGAGCGCCGACACCAACGCCGGCCAGATCTCGCTCAACGTGCGCCGCAAGAACGCGACCGAGCTCGGGCTCAACCGTTCGGAAACGGCGGCCTACGACGCGATCTATGCCGCGCTCCGGGCCGACAAGCCGCTGGGCGACACCTTTCTGACGATCGCCGATGGCGACAACTTCCGCGGCCAGCTCCGCCAGATGCTGCCCGAACATGCCGGCGGCATTTTCGAGACGGTGACGCAGGGCTCGCGCGCAACCGCGCGGCTCCTTGCCGATCCCAAAGGGCCGTTCAAGGCCGAAGACGGATGGCGTTTCTGGATCCAGCAGGTCGCCTGGGGCACGAGCAAGAATCTCGGCGACACCGCCGCCTATGACGTTACCGGCTGGGGCATATCGGGCGGCGCGGAGATCGTCACCGAGAGCGTCGGCAATTTCGGGTTCTCGCTCGCCTATCTCAATGGCAAGGACGCCGACGGCGAAACCGCCAATGAGGTTCTGTCGGGGCAGTATGAAGCGGCCGCCTACTGGCGCGGACAATGGGGCGCACTGCGTGCCCACGCTCGCGCATCCGCAGCCTATGTCGACCTGTCCGGCAGCCGCTTCTTCAAGGCGGGCGACGGGGCCTCGGCCGTCTCGCGCGCCGCGGCGGGCGAGTGGAACGGCATGCTCTATTCGGCCTCGGGCGGCGCGTCCTATGAGATCAAACTCGGGCGGCTGAGCCTGCGTCCCACCGGCTCGCTCGACTATTACCGCCTCAAGGAAGACGGCTACACCGAAACCGGCGGCGGCACCGGCTTCAACCTGATCGTTGACGACCGTACCAGCGACGAGTTCGCAGCCTCTGGCACACTGGCACTCGCCTACGACTTTGGCGGCAAGGCGGTCGACTCAGGCTGGTTCCGTGCCGAAATTGAGGGCGGACGCCGGCAGCTCATCGGCGGAGCACTTGGCGCCACAACCGCGCATTTTGCGGGCGGACAGGAATTCGCGCTGCTTGCGGAAGAACGTGAAAGCGGCTGGATCGGCGCACTGCGTCTGATCGGCGGCAATGCGGGCTTCCGGCTTGGCGGCGAGTTCAACGCGGAGGAGCAACAGGGTCGCGCCGCGGTTGCCTTCCGCGCCTCCCTGCAGATCGGCCTCTAGCGTACGCTAGGGCGATCTGCCGGGCATGGCCCGCGCCGTTCCCAACACTTCGGCGCGGGCCATGGTTGGCCTGCGATCTTTTCCTTGCATCCGGCGGCCCCGACGACTTTATCGGCGACGAACCGGCTGACGAAAGGAACAGATATGAGCGGAACCGTCCTCATCACGGGCGCTACGGCGGGAATCGGCGCGGCCGCTGCGCGACGTTTCACGCGTAATGGCTGGAAAGTGGTGGCGACGGGTCGGCGGCAGGAGCGGCTCGAAGCGCTCGTGGCAGAGCTTGGCGCTGACAAGGTGCATGCCAGCGCTTTCGACATGCGCGACGCTGCCGCGATCGACAATGCCGTTGCCGCGCTGCCCGATGGCTTTCGTGACATCGATGTCCTGATCAACAATGCCGGACTCGCACTCGGGACGGGGCCGGCGCAAGACGCCGACCTCGCCCAGTGGCGCCAGATGATCGACACCAACATCACCGGCCTCATCACGATCACGCACCGGCTGTTGCCCATCTTGATCGAGCGCAAGGGCGCGATCCTCAACATCAGTTCGACCGCCGCCACCTACCCCTATCGCGGCGGAAACGCCTATGGCGGCACCAAGGCATTCGTCTCGCAATTTTCGCTCGGGCTTCGCTCCGACCTTCACGGCACTGGCGTACGCGTCACTTCGATCGAGCCGGGTATGGTCGAAACTGAATTCACGGTGGTGCGCACAGGCGGCGATCAGGCCGCGTCCGACATACTCTATGGCGGCGCCGACCCGATGACCGCCGAAGATATCGCGGAAACGCTGCATTGGGTCGCAACCCAACCCGCGCACCTAAACGTCAACCGCATCGAATTGATGCCCGTCTCGCAATCCTTCGCCGGATTCCAGGTCGCGCGCGGCGGCTAAAACGGCACGCTACTCGATGACCGGCCCCGTCAGCACTGCCCGCGCCAAGGCAAGCGCTTCTTCGGTGCCCGCGCCGCCGGGCGCCTCCTCGTCCTCGAAACGAACGAGCGTATCCAGAAATACCAGCGAAGCGCTGCCCAGCCGTCGGTTAAATGTCGCCGGTGTCATGCCAGGCAGGGATTGCCGCAAGCGCTCCACAATATTTTGCGCAGCCGGGGCGATCTCGTCAAAGGCAGCGCGCGCCGATCGCGCATTCGCAGTAAGCTGGTAGAGGAACCCTGCAAATCTGCGCCGACCGCTCGCATCAAGCACCTCGCTGATCGGACGAAGCAACGCCTCAAGCAACGCGGCCGGTTCTTGGACACATCCTCTGGCCTCGGTTTCGGCTAGAAGAATCGCGCGCCGCGTTTCGAGTTGCGGAAGCCGATACTCGAACACCGCCTCGATCAGGCGCTGCCGGTCCCCGAAATGATACTGGACCGCCACCTTGTTGGCCGAACCCGCAGCCTGTCCGATTTCGCGCAGCGGGACGCCCAGTCCCTGCGTTGCGATCAACCGCTCGGCGGCTTCGATCAGCGCCTTGGCTGGCTTTTTGTAAGCGTTTTTCATCCGCATCGTGCCTAGCGTTGGAGACGTGCGCAATCCAGCATCCCTCTCTACGACCATCACTGCCACGATCATTTTAAGGCTTAAGGATTAATTTTATTGACGCGCGCGGGGGCACGCGCCAGCGGACAGGTGGAGAACTCTTAGAAACCCGGTTGATCAAGGAGATGCGGCAATGAAACGGACGCTCGCGCATACGGCTGCGGCGGCAGCGCTCGTCATCGGCGCGCAGGGCCATGCGCAGACGGCGCGCACGGCATTACCCGTTTCTCCGCCGCCTTTCGACGGAGTCATCAAGGATAATGTCCTGGACTCCAGGCCAACCCCGCTTCAGGCGGTGCGTGCGCCGCAGGGTGCGCCAAATATCTTCCTGTTCATGAGCGACGATGTGGGATTCGCCATGTCGACCAGCTTCGGCGGCCCGGTTCCGACCCCGAACATGGATCGCCTTGCAGCCTCAGGCCAGCGCTACAACCGCTTTCATACCACCGGAATCTGCTCGCCCACCCGCGCGGCACTGCTCACCGGGCGCAACCATCACAATGTCGGTACCGGCTATCTGGCCGACCTGCCCACTGGCTTTCCCGGCTACACCGCGCACATTCCATCGTCCGCCGCCACCGTCGCGCAGACGCTCCGCCTTAATGGCTACAACACCGCGATGTTTGGCAAACATCACAACATACCCAACGGTGAGGAATCGGCCGCAGGCCCGTTCGATCAGTGGCCAACCGGGCTGGGCTTCGAATATTTCTACGGCTTCGTCGGCGGCGATACTGACCAATGGAATCCACGCCTCTATCGCGGCACCTCTCGCTTGCCCGACCAGACGGAGCTCGCCGCGCTGCTGGATCGCCGCCTTGCCGAAGACGCCATCGGCTGGATCCACAATCAAAAGGCCGCCGCGCCTGACAAGCCCTTCTTCATCTATTTTGCCCCGGGCTCCATGCACGCGCCGCATCAGGCGCCCCGCGAATATATCGATCGCTTCAAGGGCAAGTTCGATCAGGGTTGGGATGCAGTGCGCGAGGAAACTCACCAGCGGCAACTGGCGCAAGGGATCATCCCGCCGGGCACGCAGCTAACCACGCGCCCTGACGGCATCCCTGCGTGGGACTCGCTCACATCGCAGCAAAAGGCATTCGCGGTGCGGACGATGGAGGTCGCCGCGGGGATGCTTGCCTATCAGGACGAGCAACTCGGTCGTATCATGGACGAGCTCGCGCGGATGGGCGAACTGGACAACACGCTGGTCGCGATCATTCAGGGCGACAATGGCGCCGCCACCGAGGTTGGCCCCAGGGGCACCCTCAACGAGCTTGGCAACATCAACGGCCTGGAAGAGGACGATGCGTGGCTCGCCGCCAATATCGACAAGCTAGGCGGTCCCGACACCTACCCCACCTACCCCGCCGGCTGGGCATTGGCGATGAACACGCCGCTGCGCTGGACCAAGCAATATGCGTCGATGCTGGGCGCGATCCGCAATGGCATGATCGTTTCGTGGAAGGGCCATGTCGCGCGGCCTGACACCGTCTGCGCCCGGTTCGGCCATGTCGTCGACATCGCGCCAACACTGCTCGAGGCGGCAGGCATCACCGCGCCCGACACGGTTTACGGCGTGAAGCAGAAACCCTTCGACGGCGAAAGCCTGGTTTCTAGCCTGAAGTCCTGCGAGCCGGATAAGCCGCGCACGCAATATTTCGAGATCGGAGGCAAGGTCGGCCTGTATCACGATGGCTGGTTTGCCAGCTTCGACGACGGGCGCAAGCCTTGGGAAGCCGTCCCACCAGGCGGCGTGCGCCCCCAGACGCAATGGACGCTCTACAACCTCAGCAACGACTTCTCGCAGGCGAACGAAGTGTCAGCGGCACATCCCGAGCGCATGAAGCAGATGATCGCGTTGTGGCAGGATGTCGCGCGGAAGAACAATGTGCTTCCACTCGATCATCGCTTCGGTCCCGCCAGAGGCGCGGGGCATATGGTCCCGGGACGCAGCCGGTATGAATATTGGGGCAAGGACGTCAGTGTTCTTGCGATCAGGGAACCCAATTTCGCGGGACGATCCTTCACGCTTGAGGCCGATGTTCGGCTCGACAAGCCCGATGGTTCTGGCGTCGTGGTGGCTCTTGGCAGCCATTTTGCGGGCTGGAGCCTGTTTCTCGACAAGGGCCGCCCTATGTTCGCCTATGCGCGATCGACGAACCCCGACGATATCGTAAAGATCGCCGCGAAACGGCGGCTCCCCGCCGGGTCAGGCAAGCTGCGCATGACCTTCACGTCGAAAGGCATTCGCAAAGGCGCGCATGTCGAGATCGCCAGCGGCGACCAGATTTTTGCCACCGGCGAGATCGCGAAGACCTTCATCCTGCCCGCGGGGCTGGGCGAAACCCTCGATATCGGTCGCGATACCGGTGTCACCGTAACCCGTTATCGAACTGCGCACGGTGCGATCGAAGGGGATGTTCCCCATGTCGCAATCGACTTTGGCAAGGGGCACTAAGCTTGTCCGACCGCGACACCCCGCGCCTCGGATTCCGTTGAACTACTGTGCCGTATCGCCAAGGTAGCGGATCAGTTCCCCACGCTGCTTCGCGTCCGGAACCGATATAACCATCCGTGTTCCGGGGACTGCTTTCGTCGGACTGGCAAGATATCGGTCAAGATTTGCCGGGTTCCACACGAGCCCAGAGCTTTTCAGCGCGGGCGAGTATCGGAAATCCGTGCTGCCCGCGCGGCGACCCACGACGCCGGCCAGATTTGGTCCCAGTGGCGCAGGGGCTCCCGGCTTGAGCGAATGGCAATTCTGGCAGCGCTGCTTGAACAGCGCCATGCCGGCACCGTCGGCGGGCGCTGCCGCAGAAGTCTGGCCCAGCACCAGCATCACGCTACCAAGGAGAAACGCGGAAGTCAGGAAATGGCGTTTACGCATATGCACCTCACAACATGGGTCGCGCTTCAGCGGGAAAGGGATGTCACCACCACACCGGTTTCGCTCGCGATGTCGGCGGCTGTCCGCGACAGGTCATGCTTGCGGAAGGGCGTGGTCCGTAGACGCTTGCCCGTCGCCTGAAAGATCGCGTTGC
This sequence comes from Sphingomonas cavernae, assembly GCF_003590775.1. Taxonomy (GTDB): domain Bacteria; phylum Pseudomonadota; class Alphaproteobacteria; order Sphingomonadales; family Sphingomonadaceae; genus Sphingobium_A; species Sphingobium_A cavernae. Next base: position 106,137 of record NZ_QYUM01000002.1, read on the forward strand.
CGACCGCCGGACCGATCGGCCCCATCGGTGCCTCTCCGATCATCTCGAAACGGTCGTTGTTCGACAGCGCGTCAAAATGGACATTGATCAGCCGCGGTGCGTCGGCGAGGCGCAGGATGGGATATTCGTCGAAATTGCCTTCGACGATCGCGCCGTCCTTCACCGTCACCTCCTCGTTCAGCGCCGTATTGAGCCCAAAGATGACGCCACCCTCGATCTGCGCGCGGACGGCGTCCTGATTGGCCACGCGGCCGCAGTCGAACGCAACATCGACCTGCTTCACCGAAATGGTGCCCTCCTCGCTCACCGCGACGTGGGCGACCATGCACATCGTCGTGCCCTCATTTCGCAAGGCACCTTTCGGCCAGTTGGAGATCGCGATGCCTCGCCCTTCACCCTTGGTGAGCGGTTTGCCCCAGCCCGCTTTTTCGGCGGCTATCTTGAGGCAATCGGACCATGACTTGTCCCACTTGCCGAGCAGCCGCAGCCGGTATTCGAGCGGGTCGATGCCCGCCGCGATCGCGCATTCGTCGATGAAGGTTTCGGTGATGAAGGCGTGCGAGTTGTAGCAGGGCGCACGATAGGCGCCCGTCAATATGTTGAGCGGCAGGTCACTGGTCGCCAGACGCACATTGGGAATGATGCCGCTGGTGAAATAGGGCATGTCGGCATAGCCCATCGGCAGCGCCATCCCGGTCGCGTTCGCTTCCGCACTCACCGCCTTGGGCAGCCCGGTCTGCTCGTCGAGGATCGCCTTGAACCGGGTCATGACGGGGTTGCGGTAGCGCCCTTGACGCATCGTCTCCTCGCGCGACCAGATCACCTTGACCGGCTTGCCCGGATATTCCTTCGCAACCGCCAGCACCATGCGCGCATCGTCGGACAGCGTGCGTCGGCCAAACCCGCCGCCGACATAGGTCTGATGGACCTTCACCTTTTCGGGGGCGATGCCGGTTTCGTCGACGACGACCCAGAAAGCCTGGCCCTGATCCTGCGAAGGCAGCCAAGCCTCCACGGCGTCCCCGGTCACCAGCGCCGTGCCATTGAGCGGTTCCAGCGTCGCATTCTCGCATAGCGGCGTCGCGTAGAGTCCCTCGACAACCTTGCCGCCAGAGACCGCATCGACATCGCCCGCCTTTCGGATCGACTTGCCAGCCGCCTTGGCAAGAATCGCCCTACGCGCCTCATTGATCGCCTCGGTCGAGGTCCACTGCGCACCGGGGCCCGCATCCCATTCAACGGGAAGCGCGTCGAGCGCCATTTTCGCCTGCCAGTAATGGTCGGCGATCACGGCCACGCCGCTCTGGGCCGCAGTTCCCTGAAGCCCGAAGGTCGCCTTTGGCTTGACCGGCGCGCCCTTCGTCTTCGCGGGATCGACGACGACGACCGCACGGACGCCGGGCATGCGCAGCACCGCTTCGGGCTGGTGGCTCTTCAAACGGCCGCCTTGGGCCGGTGCCTGCATCAACGCCGCGTAGACCATGCCGGGGAGTTGCACGTCTATCCCATAGACAGTCTCGCCTTTGACCATCTCGGGCAGATTGAGCTTTCCGGGAGACGCCTTGCCCAGAAAAGTCCATTCAGACTGTGATTTGAGCGCCGGCTCGGCGGCAAGCTTTATCCGCCCTGCCTCCGCTGCCACCTCGCCAAAGCGCAGCTTGCGGCCCGTCGGCTGGTGAACCAGAAGACTCGGGCGCGTCTCAATCTCGTCGACTGGCACTTTCCAGCGCGCCGCGGCGGCCGCCTTCAACCGTTCGCGCGCGCTCGCGCCCAGTTGAAGCGCCTGCTTCATGCGCACCGGATCTGTGCCATGGCCGCTGAAGAACGGCAGAAATCCGGAGGTATAGCTTCCGCCTTCGACGAAATCCCGATGAATGGATGCGAACTCGGCCCGTACCTTGGACCAGTCGCATCCGAGCTCCTCGGTCACGTTCATCGCCACTTGCGTCATCGCGCCATTGCCGATTTCAGGGGTAGGCACGCGCACTGTCACCACATCGTCCGGCGCGATCTCAATCCAGGGCGACAGTTCGATGCCGGCGGGTGCGTCAGCACCCCACGGACCGCTCCGGCCCGGCTGCCCGGCTGCGCGTGCTGCGCCGAGCGCCATGCCACCCGCGAACACCGTCGCCGAGACGAGGAAGCTGCGCCGGTCCATCGAGAGATCGTTCATGACCGCCTCCTCAGCTCTGCTCTGCCACGGCGCGGTGGATTGCCATGCGGACGCGCGGATAGGTGCCGCAGCGGCAGATGTTCGAAAGCGCACCGTCAATGTCCGCGTCGCTGGGCCTGGCATTCTTCTTCAGCAGGTCGGCCGCCGCCATCAGCATGCCTGCCTGGCAATAGCCGCATTGCGGCACATTGAGTTCGACCCACAGCTTCTGCAGGAAGTGATCGCCCTGCTTCGACAGCCCCTCTATCGTCACCACATCGGCGCCGCTCAGATCCTCCAGGCGCACCTGGCAGGATGGCACGGCGCCGCCGTTCAGATGGACCGTGCAAGCGCCGCATTGGGCTATGCCGCAACCATATTTGGTGCCCGTAAGCTGCAGATGATCGCGCAGCACCCAGAGCAAGGGCGTGGACGGATCAGCGTCGACCGATCGCGCCTTCCCGTTCACGCGGAAACGAACGGTTGCCATCGAAACCTCCCCATATGGGCCCGGCCTTCGCGGATCGTGCGAAGGCCGGGTGAACGTCACTTCTTGGCGGGCAGCTTGGCCAGATCGGCGTCGATCTTCGCCAGAACCTCATCACTGAACTTCTCGGGCTCGTAGGTCTGCACCTGTTTCAGTGTCATCGGCCGCGCCATGTCGATCTGCGGATTTGTCGTCATGCCCGGTACGTGCTTTTCGAGAATGGCTTTCGTTTCCGGATTATCGAGCAGCGTGCCGATATCGGTCTCGGCCGCGCTATACGCCGCGGACGCCGCCTGCGCGACAGCCACAGGCGCAGCGAGGCCCGCAGTCATTGAAACAGCGAATGCGCTTGCGATGATCAGCTTGCGAAACATAGTTATACTCTCCTCGTTGATTATGGTGGTGAAATGGTGCGGTCGATCGCGTGCCCTCCCGTTCAAAACCGCGACGCGCCTTGGACCTCCGATGTCTTGCGGGTTCCGTTGGCCTCACGCGCGGTGGCACGAATATAGGACCAGAGATTGTGGACCTGTCCACGCGTCAGTTGCGGAAATGCCGGCATCCCGCGTTCGATCATCGCCCCGTCATGAAGGACGGTCCAAAGATCATCTTCGGACATCGCGATCGCCGATTCCCTAAGATCGGGTCCGGGCGTGCCGGCGCTGTGCATGTTCGCGCCGTGACACGCCATGCACATGATCGACAGCCCCTGCCCCTTGGCGACGCTTTTCTCATCGAGCGTGATCGAAGGATCGTCGAGCGGACGTACGGTCATGTCGCGGCCGGGCGAAGGCGGCAGCTTGCCCGTGCCACCGATCGCAAACGTCAGCAGCCGGCGCGGCTGCGCACCATATTTCCAGCCAACATCGAGAATGTGGGAAAGCGCCGCCGTCGTTCCGCCATAGCCGACGAGTACCGAGACATATTGTTTGCCGCCCGCCACGTAGCTGATCGGCGCGGCAATGATCCCGAGCCCGGCGTTGAACCGCCACACGCGTTTTCCGGTCTTCGCGTCATAGGCGGAAAAATAGCCGTCGGCGGTCCCCTGAAAGACCAGCCCGCCCGCCGTCGTCAGCGTGCCGCCATTCCAGAGCGTTTCGATCGGGACTTTCCAGCGCTGCTCCTGTTTCACCGGATCCCAGGCGAGCAGAGCGCCGGTGCCGTCATCGGGGTCCTGCTTCCACGCCTGTACGGTCATACCACCAAAGGCCAACTCCCCTGGCTTGACGCTGGTCGAATAGCGCGCGCCCAGCTTCATATAGGGAATATACACCAACCCGGTCTTGGGGTTGTACGACATGTCCTGCCAGTTATGCGTGCCGAGCATGCTCGGATACAGGATCGACTCGCCCGTCTCGTAACGGATATTGGCGGCCTCGACGGGGCGTCCTGTCTTGAGGTCGATCCGTTCCGCCCAGGTGACCTTGCCCGTCTTCTCCGCCGAGATCAGCTTGCCCGTTTCGCGGTCGATGACATAGAAAAAGCCGTTGGTGGGTGCCTGCATCAGCACTTTGCGCGGGGCGCCGTCGATTGGAAGCGTGGCGAGGATCATGTTCGCCGTGGCCTTGTAATCCCACGCCTCGCCGGGATTGACCTGATAATGCCAGATATACTTCCCGCTATCCGCGTCCAGCGCGACGATCGAGGCAAGGAACAGGTTGTCGCCGCCACCGGGGCTGCGCAGCTTGGGGTTATAGGGCCCGCCATTGCCCGTCCCGAGATATATCCGGTTCAGCTCGGGATCGAAGGTGATGCCGTTCCACACGGTGCCGCCCAGGCCCTGCTTCCAGAACTCGCCGCCCCATGTCTTTGCCGCCATTTCCATGGCCGGGTCGCCGGCATTGGCCTCGGGCGATCCCGGCACCGTATAGAAGCGCCATAGTTGCCTGCCCGTCACTTGGTCATAGGCTGTGACATAGCCGCGCTGATTGGCGTCGGCGCCTGCGTTGCCGATGATGACCTTGCCATTGAAGGTCCGCGGCGCCCCGGTGATCGTGTGCAAGGTCCGCGGTGGGAGCGTGTCGACGCTCCACTGCTCCTTGCCCGTCGCCGCGTCGAGCGCGACGAGCCGCCCGTCGAGCACGCCCACGAAAACACGCCCGTCGGCATAGGCGACGCCCCGGTTCACGCCGAAGTTCATCCCCATCTTCGCGGGATTCACTTTCCAGATCTGCGGATCATATTTCCAGCGCAGCGTGCCCGTCGCAGCGTCGACCGCATACACCGACGAGTAGCTTCCCGTGAAATACAGGACGCCGTCTACCGCGAGCGGCGTGGCCTCGAGCGTGGCCTCGCCGTCGAGGTCAAGCCAGTTGGCAAGGCCAAGCGCCTCCGCATTTTCGACCCTGATCTGATCGAGCCGGCTATAGCCTGCTTCGTCACTGCCGCCGCCGTGGCTGGCCCAGTTCTCGGCCGTGCCGGTGATTTGTGCCGCATTTGTCGACGGCGCCGACCGATCACCCTGCACGCCAGTGCAGTTCACGAGGGATGCCATCGCGGCGAGCATGACGAGGCGATATTTCGGCAAGCGTGATTCTCCCCATCTCTGGCCGATGCTCACGTCGCGCAGCGCGAGACGTACGGGAACCGCCACGAGTTATGAAACACGGTAACTCATAGTTTCGTTTTTCGGGTCTCGTCAACTTCGTCCGGCATCTGCGCTTTGAACACGTCCCCGCTCGTCGTGCGGCCAGGCACCGAAATGGCCCATCCCGCCCCTCGCTCCCGCCGGAACGATGCTTCGGGTTGTGCAGTGAGCAGTCTGTCAATCATCGCGCCCGTGATGCCGAAGCGCCCCCTCGGCACGACGCCTCAATCGCGGCCGAACAGTTTGAATTCCGCGAACCGGATGGCGCGGCCAGGACGCTGGCGCATCACGGCGCGCACGCGGCTTTGCGCGTGCGCGGCCGTCGTCGTGGTGATGGCTGCCGCGGACAGCAGAAACGCTGCCGCAGCGCGGCGCAGGGTTCCAATCATTTCCTCTCCCTCAATCTTAATCGTGGAACGCGTCGGTGATCTCGCGCCGTCCGCGCAGGAAGGCGTCGGCCACCAGGCGCAGCGGATCGGTGTCGACATCGCTGCGGCCACCGCGGATCAATGTGGAAAAACGGCCATAAAGACCGGGATACTCATGATCCTCGTTATGCTCCGTGCCGCTGGGGATCGAGAGCACCGCGCCGCCATTGGAGAGCTTCAGCGTCCCCGCATCGGTCTCGACGATGATGTCCCAGCTCTGCGGTCCGGTCTGCCGCCAATCGAGGTCCATGATGATCGGTGCGCCGGCCGTATCGCGAAACTCCATATCGGCAGCGATGGGCGCAGCGCGATTGGCGGGAAGGACGAGTGTCGCCGATTTCAGGAAGAAGGGACGCGGCAGGATATGGGTGATGATCGACAGCGCATTGATGCCCGGATCGAACACACCGAGCCCGCCGGGCTCCCAGATCCACGCCTGGCCGGGATGCCAGACGCGGACATCCTCGCGCCAGATGACCGAAACGCTCTCGATCCTGCGTTCGGCCAGCCAGGCGCGTGCGGGGGCGACCCCGGACGCGAAGCGCGAATGCCAGCCCGCGAACAGCGTCGCCCCCACCTTGTCGGCGCGCGCGCTGAGCGCTGCCACTTCGGCCAGTGTCGCACCCGGCGGCTTTTCGAGAAAGACATGGATGCCGCGTTTGAGCGCCATGGCGGCGAGGTCGTAACGAACCTGCGGCGGCGTGCAGAGCGCAACCGCGTCCACCGCCGGCCCCTCATCCAGCAGCGTCTCGAGGCTGCGATGATGCGGAGTGCCGGGAACGCCCGGATCGCGCGGACTGACCGTCGCGGCGAGGCTGAAGGCGGCATTGCCGGCGATCGCAGGCAAATGCTGGTCGCGCGCGATCTTGCCCATGCCGACGACGGCGATGCGGATCGGGTCCATGATCAGAGCGCCTTGACGGTCACGATCGCCTTGTCGGCGCGCGCCAGCGGATTGCGCAGCGGCAGTGTGAACGGCGCGGCCTCGATCTCGAACACATCGCCTTCCTCGGTCCGCACACCATCGGAGAACGACAGCGTCGCCGTGCCGTAGAAATGGACATGAACGTCGCCGGGGCGGCGGAACAGATCATATTTGAAATGGTGCGCCTCGAGATTGGCGAAGCTGTGCGACATGTTCGCTTCGCCCGAAAGAAAGGGCTTTTCCCACAATGTCTTGCCGTCCCGCAGGATGCGGCTTGCGCCCTTTACATGCTCTGGAAGGTCGCCCACCAGCAGTTCGGGACCGAGCGCTGCCTGGCGCAGCTTGGAATGGGCGAGCCACAGATAGTTGTGACGCTCGGTCACATGGTCGCTGAATTCGTTGGCAAGGCACAGGCCAAGGCGGAAGGGCGTGCCATCGGGACCGATGATGTAGATGCCCGCCAGTTCGGGCTCCTCGCCGCCGTCCTGCGCGAAAGCAGGCATGGTGAGCGCGGCGCCCGGGGCGACCAGTTGCGACCCGTCGCCCTTGTAGAACCATTCGGGCTGCTGGCCGGTCTCGCCGTGCGAAGGTTTGCCGCCCTCGAGCCCTTCAAGGAACATTCGCATCGAATCGGTCTTGGCGTCTGACGCCGCTGCCTCACGGTGCATCTTGTCACGCCCCTCGGCGGAACCAAGATGCGTGAGGCCGGTGCCGCTGAGCAGCACATGCGCCGGATCCTCGTGATCGATCGGCGAGATCAGACGACCGGCGGTAAGTTCTTCGCCAAGGTCCACGGCCGCGCCCGAACCGCATTCGGCCACCACATCGGCAAGCCCCTTGCCCTCGGCGATGGCGCGCAGCGCAAGCTCGCGGATGCTCGTCACGCCCGGAACAAAGGCGGCGGTATCGCCACGCGCGGCAATCACCGAGCGCGCACCATCAGCGCTGCGATGTTGCAGCAGACGCAATGCCATGAAAACTCTCCCTTCAAGGCGCCGCCATTGCGGGCGCCGTCATATTGCCACTGCGGGCCGGCATCTGATCGATGCCGACCCGCTCGTTCGATCAGTTGACGATAAGCACCCCATCGACGAGGCGCGGCACACCGTCGCCGCGCGCGTCATCGCGCAGTTCCGCCGGGAGCAGTGCTGGTGAAAGGTTCTGGTACGAAACCGGCCGCAGGAAGCGATCGATCGCGAGGCTGCCCACCGAGGCGGTGCGCGCATCCGATGTCGCGGGGAACGGCCCGCCATGCACCATCGCATGACAGACTTCGACACCCGTCGGCCAGCCATTGGCGAGAATGCGGCCGACCTTGCGCTCGAGCACGGGCAACAAGCGGCCGGCAAGCTCCGCATCGGCATCGTCCATGTGCAGCGTCGCGGTGAGCTGTCCTTCAAGGCCACCGAGCACGGTGCGCAGTTCGGCCTCGTCGCGGCAACGAACGATGATCGACGAGGCGCCGAACACTTCATGGCCCAGCGCCTTGTCGGCCAGAAAGGCCTCGGCCGTGGTCTGGAACAGCATTGCCTGACCCCGCGTGCAGCCATTGCCTTCGCCGCCGCGCGCCAGCGTCTCGACGTCAGCGCTACCGCCCAGCGCCGCGGCGCCCTTTTCATATGCAGCATGGATACCGGTGGTCAGCATGACCTGCGAATCGGCCCCGCTCACCGCCTCCGTCGCCGCCGCGACGAAATCGTCCAGCCCCTCGCTCTCTATGGTGAGGACGAGGCCGGGATTGGTGCAGAACTGCCCCGCACCCATGGTCAACGAGCCGGCAAAGGCGGCGCCCAGCGCTGCCCCGCGCGTCTTCAGCGCCTCGGGCAGAAGCAGCACAGGGTTGATGCTCGACATTTCGGCATAGACGGGGATCGGCACCGGACGAGCCTGGGTCAGCGCCAGCAGCGCAAGACCGCCGCCACGCGATCCCGTGAAGCCGACCGCCGCGATGCGCGGATCCTGCACCAGTGCGGCGCCAAGATCGTTGCCCGGACCGACGAGATGCGAAAACACACCTTCGGGCAGCCCGCAGGCCACCACCGCGCGGGCGATGGCGTCGGCCACCAGTGCGCCGGTCTGGGGGTGCGCAGGATGCCCCTTCACCACCACTGGGCAGCCTGCGGCGAGCGCCGATGCAGTGTCGCCGCCCGCGGTCGAGAAGGCGAGCGGGAAGTTGGACGCTCCGAACACCGCGACGGGGCCCAGCGGAATCATCCTGAGACGCAGGTCGGGGCGAGGCAGCGGCTGGCGATCGGGCATTGCCGGATCGACGCGCAAGCCAAGCCACGCGCCGCTCCGCACAACACTGGCGAACATGCGCAACTGGCCGATGGTGCGGCCGCGCTCGCCCTCCAGACGGGCGCGCGGCAGGCCAGATTCGCGCATGGCTGCAACGACCAGGTCGTCGCCGATCGCCAGAATCTCCTCGGCGATTCGCTCAAGGAAGGCGGCACGGCTCTCGCGATCGGTGGCGCGGTACGCGTCGAAGGCCGCCTCGGCCGCGGCGCAGGCGACCGCCACATCTGCGGGGCCATGGACCGGGAATTCCGCGCCATCAGGTTGCCCCGTCTCTGCGGTTACAGAACGAAAGCCATCATGCTTCACACGGTCGATCAAGCTGGCGTCAGCAGTCATTTACGTCTCCTTATTACTCCGACATATTACAGCGTTGCGGGGATGGCAATGTTTACCGTTTCGCGATCTCGTCGCCGCTGGTAATTGTCTGCGTAGAGGGAAAATCATGGAGAAGACCAAAGTGGGGGGCGAAGCAGAGGAAGGCGGCGGCCAGGCACAGGCGCCGGCCAAGACGCGGGGGCCGGGCAGACGCTTGCATGGCGCGGTCGCGCACAAGCTGGGCACGGCGATCCTGTCGGGCGAATATGCGCCCGGCGATACGCTTTCGGGCGAGGTCGCCTTTGCCGAGGAGCTAGAAATTTCGCGCAGCGCCTATCGCGAGGCGGTGCAGGTGCTCACCGCCAAGGGCCTCGTCGAAAGCCGCCCCAAGGCCGGCACGCGGGTCCTGCCGCGCAACCGCTGGAACCTGCTGGATCCCGATGTGCTCGCCTGGGCCTTTGCGGGCGAACCCGACATCGAATTCATCCGCAACCTGTTCGAACTGCGCTCCATCGTTGAACCCGCCGCCGCGCGTCTGGCCGCCGAACGGCGCGATAAGTCGGACATCAAGATGATGAAGGAGGCGCTGGCGGCGATGCGGCGCCATACGCTCGCCACCGAGGCAGGCCGCGCGGCCGATCGCGACTTTCACAACGCGATACTGCGCGCGACGCACAATGACGCGCTGATGGCGCTTACTGCAAGCATCGGAGCTGCGGTCAACTGGACCACCCAGTTCAAGCAGCGCGCACGAGCGCTCCCGCGCAACCCGATCCCCGATCATGCCCGCGTCTACGATGCGATCGCCGCCAGCGACGGCGAGGCCGCGAGCGAAGCGATGCGTGTGCTGATAGACCTCGCGCTCGAGGATACGCGCAGTTCGATTCAAAGCTGACGACGCAGCCAGCGCTGCAGGAAAAGGCCCCGCCTCCATGACGGAAGCGGGGCCTTTTTTAGCTGCTCACCCGGGCGAATCGACGCATCTCAATCGACATGCTGGTCAGGCAGGGCGTGTGTCGGACGCGAACCCCATAGCGCATAGAACAGAATGTAGAGTTCGCAGACGGCGGTCAGCAGGAACGAGGTCTGCAGGCCATAAATATCCGCCAGCCAGCCCTGGACGACGACCAGCGCGCCGCCCGCGATCGCCATGATCAGCAGCCCAGAGCCCTCCTCGGTCAACGGACCAAGCCCCTTGATGCCCAGCGTGAAGATGGTCGGGAACATGATCGAGTGGAACAGTCCGACAAGGATGAGCGACCACATCGCGACCGGGCCATGCGCAAACACCGTGATTATCATGACGATGAACGCGCCGATCGAAAAGACGGCGAGCACCTTGGCGGCATCGATTCGCTGCATGATTGCCGAACCAATGAATCGCCCCACCATCATGCCGCCCCAGAGAAACGTCAGATAGCGGCCCGCCTGCTCATGAGTCAGATTCGCGATGTCGGGCTGGCTGACGAAGTTGACGAATAGATTGGCGACGCCGATTTCGGCGATCAGATAGATGAAGATCGCCGGAACGCCGAACACCAGATTGCGGTGCGCCCACAGCGAATGCTTTTTGCGTTCCTCCTTGGCCATGCGCATCGTCGCGGCCCCCATGCTGGGCAGCGGAAAGCGCGCGATGACGACGGCGAGCACGAGAAGCACGACGGCAACCAGACCGTAAGGCAGGATCACCGACTGTGCGTCGGCGAGCCGCTCGGCCTGCGTCAGTATCACGCCCGTCTCGGCCGTGCCGCCCTTGGATCGGCCGAGAATGAGGTAGGCGCCGAACAAGGGAGCCAGCATCGTCCCCGCAGAATTCATCGCCTGCACCAGATTGAGGCGTGAAGAGGCGGTTTCGGGCTTGCCGACCACCGCGACATAAGGATTGGCGGCGACCTGCAGCAAGGTGATGCCGCTCGCGATCACGAACAGCATGACAAGTGTGACGCCATAGGACGGGATGCTGGCCGCGAGCATCATGCCCAGCGAGCCGGCCGCCATGACCAGCAGGCCCACCACCAGGGATTTCTGATAACCGATGCGCTCGATCAGCTTGGCCGAGGGAATCGAGGCAACGAAATACGCGATGAACCAGACCGATTCGATTAGTGTTGTCTGGGTATAGCTGAGGTCAAATACGCTGCGCAGATGCGGCAGCAGCGTGTTGTTGATGACGGTGATGAAGCCCCACATGAAAAAGAGGCTCGCGAGCAGGGTGAGCGCCGAGCGGTAGCTCGTGCCTTCCATTCCCGGCCCTGCGGCCGGTGTTGCGGACGTCGATATCGGTGAAGCCATGCCACCCTTCTCCAGATTTATGCCCCGTCCGCGATCATTGCCGACACGGCTTGCGCTTGTTTATTTTGTCGGACTATATGCAGAGCAAGATTGCGTCAATGGGCGCCCATAACCGGGAGGGATAGAAATGCGAAGGCTGGTCAGGACGAGTGCGGCGCTGGGCTGTCTGGCGACTGCACTGATGGCGGGCCCCGCAGCGCTCGCCACCGAGGCCAACCGCGTGCCCGCGGGCACACTCAAGGATGGCACCGCGATCGAGGCGATCACGCTCAGCAACAGTCACGGCGTGTCGGCGACGATCCTCACCTACGGCGCGACGCTGCAATCGCTCGTCGCCCCGGATCGGGCCGGCAAGACCGCCGATGTCGTGCTCGGCTATGACGACCTCGCCGCCTATGTCGACCATCCCAATTATTTCGGCGTGACGGTCGGCCGTTACGCCAATCGCATCGCCGGAGGCCGCTTCACCATCGAAGGTCGGTCCTACCAGTTGCCGCTCAACGACAAGACCAATTCGCTGCATGGCGGCGGCAAGGGCTTCGACAAGGTCGCGTGGAAAGTCGTGTCAGCGAAGAGCGGTCCGACCGCGACGCTGGTGCTGTCCTACAGCAGCCCCGACGGCGATTCGGACTATCCCGGCAAGCTCGACGCCACCGTCACCTATTCGCTCGACGAAGCCGGCGCACTGACCATCGCCTTCGACGCGAAGACCGACAAGCCAACGGTCGTCAACATGACCAACCATGCGATCTTCAACCTGGCCGGCGAAGGATCGGCTGACGGCGCCACCGGCCATCTGCTGACGATCCCCGCCAAGGCCTACACACCGGTCGATGAAAGGCTGATCCCGACGGGCGAGCTACGCCCTGTGCAAGGCACGGTGTTCGATTTCCGCACCCCCCGTCGCGTCGCCGACGGCATCCGTGATGGCCGCGATCAGCAGATCCGTTTCGGCCGCGGCTACGATCACAATTTCGCGCTCGACAAGGGGCTCACGAAGGCGCCCGAACTCGTCGCCAAGCTGGAGGATCCGCAATCGGGCCGCGTGCTCGAGGTGCTCAGCACTGAGCCGGGCGTTCAGTTCTATGCCGGCAACTTTCTCGACGGCACGCTCATTGGCAAGCAGGGACATGTCTACCGCATGGGCGACGGTATCGCGCTCGAGCCGCAGAAATTCCCCGACGCCCCGAACCAGCCAAGCTTTCTCTCCGCGCGCGTGGACCCCGGCAAGCCTTACCGGCACGTGATGATCTACCGCCTGTCCACGACCCGTTGAACGGATACCCAATGACCGACACTTCCACGCCCCGGCTCCGTTCACGCGCCTGGTTCGACAACCCCGACAATATCGACATGACCGCGCTTTATCTGGAGCGGTACCTGAACTTCGGCCTCAGCCTGGAGGAATTGCGCTCGGGCAAGCCGATCATCGGCATCGCCCAGACGGGCAGCGATCTTTCGCCGTGCAACCGTCATCATCTCGTGCTCGCCGAACGCATCCGCGAGGGCATTCGCGAGGCGGGCGGCATCGCGCTGGAATTCCCGGTCCATCCGATCCAGGAAACCGGCAAACGTCCGACCGCGGGGCTTGATCGCAACCTCGCCTATCTCGGTCTCGTCGAGGCGCTCTACGGCTATCCGATCGACGGCGTGGTGCTGACGACCGGCTGCGACAAGACGACGCCTGCCTGCCTGATGGCAGCGGCCACCGTGAACATTCCGGCGATCGCGCTGTCGGTGGGCCCGATGCTCAACGGTTGGCACAAGGGCGAGTGGACCGGTTCGGGTACGATCGTCTGGAAGGGCCGGCAGATGCTCGCCGCCGGGGAGATCGACGATGCCGGCTTCATCAAGCTAGTCGCCTCGTCGGCGCCGTCGACGGGCTATTGCAACACCATGGGTACGGCGACGACGATGAACAGCCTGGCCGAAGCGCTGGGCATGATGTTGCCCGGCTCGGCGGCGATTCCGGCTCCCTATCGCGACCGGCAGGAAGTCGCCTATCTGACCGGCAAGCGCATCGTCGAGATGGTGGCCGAGGACCTCAAGCCGTCCGACATCCTGACGCTTGACGCCTTCCACAACGCGATCGTCGTCAACTCCGCGATCGGCGGCTCGACCAACGCGCCGATCCACCTCGCCGCGATCGCGCGCCATATCGGGGTCGAACTGCCGCTCAAGGACTGGGAGACCAAGGGGCACAAGGTGCCGCTGCTGGTCAACCTGCAACCCGCCGGCGAGTATCTCGGCGAGGATTACTATCGTGCCGGCGGCGTCCCCGCCGTGGTCGCCCAGTTGATGGGCCAGGGCCTGATCCGCGAGCAGGCAATGACGGTCAATGGGCAGACGATGGGCGAGAATTGCCGCGATGCCACAATCGAGGACGAACGCGTGATTCGCCGTTTCGATCAGCCGCTCAGGGAGGAGGCCGGCTTCCTCGTCCTTTCGGGCAATTTGTTCGACGCCGCGATCATGAAGACCAGCGTGATCGACGAAGCTTTCCGCACGCGCTACCTCTCCAATCCCGACGATCCCAATGCCTTTGAAGGGCCGGTTGTCGTTTTCGACGGGCCCGAGGACTATCACCATCGCATCGACGACCCGGCGCTCGGCATCACGCCTGAAACCCTGTTGTTCATGCGCGGCGCCGGGCCGATCGGCTATCCGGGTGCGGCGGAAGTCGTCAACATGCGCCCGCCCGCCTATCTGATCACCGAAGGCATCGGTGCGCTCCCCTGTGTTGGCGACGGCCGTCAGTCGGGCACCAGCGGGAGCCCTTCGATCCTGAACGCGAGCCCCGAGGCCGCGGCGAATGGCGGCCTCGCGCTGCTCCGGACGGGCGACCGCGTCCGCGTCGACCTCAACAAGGGCACGGTCGACGTGCTGATCGCCGCGGAGGAGCTGGCCGATCGTCGCAGCGCGCTGGAAGCGGCGGGCGGCTATGCCTATCCTGCGTCGCAAACGCCGTGGCAGGAGATCCAGCGTTCGATTGTCGGGCAAATGGACAGCGGCGCGATCCTCGAAGGATCGGAGAAATACCAGCGCATCGCGCAGACCCAGGGCCTGCCGCGCGACAATCATTGATCGCGGGCGGCGAACAAGGCGGGAGCATCATGGCCGAATGGACGATTGTCGCGCGTGACGTGCGCGACCAGTTGGGCGAAGGCGCCCTGTGGTCGGAGCGTGACAATGCGGTCTACTGGGTGGACATCCTTGGCCCGGCGCTGAACCGGCTGGAACTCTCCACCGGCGCGGTCACGCGCTGGCCAATGTCCGAGCCGCTCGGCTGGGTGGTCGAACGCATCGGCGGCGGCTTCATCGGCGGCTTCAAGAGCGGGTTCGCTGAAATCGATCTCGCCCCGTTCGCCATCCGCCCGATCGGCGATCCCGAGCCGGAATTTCCCGGCAATCGCATGAACGACGGCAAAGCGGATGCTCATGGCTGCATCTGGTGCGGTACGATGGACATGGCCGAGGAACAGGACAGCGGCTCGCTCTATCGCTTCGATCCTGACCGCCGCTGGACACGCCTGGACAGCGGCTACCGCGTGCCCAACGGCCCCGCCTTCTCCGATTGCGGGCGCTGGCTCTACCACGCTGATACCGGCCGCCGCGTCATCTACCGCTTTGCACGCAGCAAGGACGGTGCGATCGTCGATCGCCAGCCCTTCATCCATTTCGCTGAAGCCGATGGATGTCCCGACGGCATGACCGTGGACGCGGAAGGCCATCTCTGGGTAGCGCATTGGGGCGGCGGACGCATCAGCCGCTTCACGCCCGACGGCGCACTCGGCCGTTCGATCGCCCTGCCCGCCCGTCAGGTCACCAACATAACCTTCGCCGGCGCTGATCTCGACCGCATGTTCGTCACCTCGGCTGCCACGGGGCTGACCGAGGGCCCCCATGACGGCGCGCTCTTCGAGGTTGACTGCGGAATCCGCGGCCTGCCGACTCATTACTTCGGCGGCTGAATCCCGAGCGGAAGACGCTCAGTCGTTTGCTTTAACATCCGCCGCCGGTGGCTTCGCCAACGCCTCGCATAAACGATCGGTGGCCAACGCGATACGCGATTCGGCGGTCGAGCGGTTGGCGGCGCTGTTCTCAACGGCGCGCGTTTCCGTGTTGAACGCGAGCAGGCTGCCGACGCGCTGGTCCGGACACAGGCTGAGATAGGCACGGAAGCCGTTCTGATCGCCGTTGTGCCCGATGATGCGTACCGTCTGGCCCTGGTCGATGAAGAAGGAAAGCCCGCTTTGCGTCGTCTCGGTCATGCGACCTTGCGTGAAGTCTTCGCCCGCCGCGATTTGCGGCCGCCACATCTCCTCGAGCGAGGATCGCTTCAGGACAAGGTCGTACGCGGATTGTCGCGTCGTATCGCCAAGCAGGAAGGCCAGATATTTCGCCATGTCGGGCAACGGCGCGTTGAGCCCGCCGTTCGACACGGTCACGCCGGTATCGACGTCGAATGGCGCCGCGACACGTTTGGCTTCGCGGATGTAATAGCTGTGCGACCGGTAGCGCAGGAGATGCGGCGGCGTGCGATCGAAATAGCTGGCGTGCATGCTTAGCGGCTTCAAGATGTTCTTGTCGATAAAGACTTCGAAATCCTCACCCGAAAGCCGCTCGATCACTTGCCCCAGATAGACGATGCCGGGATTGGAATAGCTGAAACGCGTCCCGGGCCGGAACTGGACCTCGGTATAGGGAAGCATCGCCGCGAGTTGGGTCCAGACCTTGGGTTCGAATGGCTGCCAGTCGTGATCCCGCCAGGGCCATGTGGGACCCCCAAACCCGGCGCTGTGGCTCATCAAATGGCGCAGCGTGATCGCGCTCGCGTCGCCGAATGGGTTATGCACCGTGGCGAGTTCGGGGACGTAGCGGATGATGGGATCATCGAGCGTCAACAGTCCGCGATCACGCAGTTGCATGATCGCAATCCCGGTCATGGTCTTGGTGATGGATGCCCAGTGATAGATGGTTTGGGCATCGACGGGGACGTGCGCATTGACGTCCTGCTCGCCCAGATGATCGGCGACGACGGTGCGACCGTCGCGCACGACGTAGAAGCTGCTTCCGGCAATGCCGGAACGCCGCATTTCGGTGCGGTGAAGCTTGCGAAAGTCGCTCAGCGCTGCCTCGAAGGAGCGCTCGCCAGCCGCAGCCGGGCCGGCGATCTGCGAAGCAGCAAGCAGCAATGTGGCAGCGAGCCAACGCGACATGGTGATCTTCCCCCGTACTTTTCGGTGACTGAGCTACCTTGGCGGAGGGTTTATCCACCTGACAACTGGAAATCTTCCTGCTGCCAATTCGTCGCCCAGTGCCTGATTCTTCTGCCGGGTGAAGCGAGAAGCGGCCAAAAATCAGCCACCATCACTTGCAAGGGTTGGTGCCCCACCCTGGATAAACATAACGAGTACGTCTCGCCGTTAGAACTACTATAGGGCCGCTGTTTGTTGCCGGCTACTGGCTTACGCCGCATCGCAGTGCCGCTTAGCCCTGCGACGGGTAAAAGTGCGCCGCTCGCGGCAGCGGACGTGCCTTTGCTCAGGGTTTTTCCCGATAGGATTTGATCCGTCAGCACAATAGTCTTTTGGCTCACTATCCCGAAAGACGATGTCCGTGAACGACGCGGACCGCCTTGTAACGATGCGTTTCTCACTACAGCCGATAAGCCCGCGCACCGCCATGTGGAGGGTATATGGGACATCTGAACTTCAACAGTCGCACGAAGATTCCACGCGTCAAACGCGCGAGCAGCACGCGCATGTCGTGCATTACGCACGATTTCAATGCATGCAGGCGCGTCCTATGGTCACTATTCCTGATCGTATGCGTGGGCGTCACGGCCTGCAACGCGCCGCAGGACAAGGCGTCCCCCCATACCCAAGCGCCGACATTCGATCCCAGGCGCTTGTCAGAAGAGGTAAGAACCCTCTCGTCAGAAGCGTTCGAAGGTCGCGGTCCCGGAACGCCCGGCGAAATCAAGACTATCGAGCATATCTCTGCGCGGCTTCAGGCCGACGGCCTGCAGCCTGGCGGCGATCTCAAGGACGGCAAGCGCCTCTGGACGCAGGCGGTCCCATTGTTGCGCGCGGAGATCACCGGCACGCCCACCGTGTCGCTCAATATCGGCGGCAAGTCGCAGGCGTTGACGCAGGGTCAACAGATCGCGCTGCGCCCCGCGCTGAACGGCGACACGCACGTCACCGTCAAGGACGCCCCGCTGGTGTTCGCCGGTTATGGCGTGAAGGCGCCGGGGCGCAACTGGGACGACTTCAAGGGCCTGAACGTCAAGGGCAAGATTCTGGTGGTCCTGATCAACGATCCCGATTTCGAAACCGGTCAAGGCGATTTCGGCGGCAAGGCCGCGACCTACTACGGCCGCTGGACTTACAAGTATGAGGAAGCCGCTCGCTTGGGTGCCGCAGGCCTGCTGATCGTCCATGAGGATGCGCCGGCCGCGTACGGCTGGGAGACGGTGAAGAATTCCTACACCCACGACCTGTACGACATGGTGCGCGACGACCCCAAATCGGCGCATGTGCCGCTGGAAGGCTGGATTCAGCGCGACCTCGCGGTGGCTCTGTTCAGGCAGGCCGGTCTGGATTTCGATGCAGTGAAGAAGCAGGCGCAAACGCGCGACTTCAAGCCAATCGATCTCAGGGCGAACCTCAGCGCCGACTACACCGTCGATGCCAAGGTCATCACCACGCACAACATCGTCGGCCGCCTCGAAGGTAGCCAGCGCCCGAACGAGACGGTGATCTACAGCGCGCACTGGGACCATTTGGGCGTCGGCGAGCCCGACGCCAAGGGCGACCGCATCTACAACGGTGCGCTCGACAATGCGACTGGCACAGCGGCCTTGCTCGAACTGGGCCGCGCTTTCGCCCAGGCAAAGCAGAAGCCCGCACGCTCGCTGGTGTTTCTCTACACCACCGCGGAGGAGAAAAACCTGCTGGGCGCGGAATATTATGCGTCCAAGCCACTTTATCCGCTGGCCCAGACGGTCGCGGTGATCAATGTCGACTCGCTTCAACCATTTGGTCCGACGCGCGACTTCAGCGTCCTTGGCGACGCCAAATCCGATCTGCTCGACCAGTTGAGCGCCCTCGCAGCGAAGTGGGACGTGCGTTACTCACCTGACATCATGCCCGAAGCAGGCTTCTTCTTCCGCGGCGACCAGTTTCCATTCGCCCAGCGTGGTGTGCCGGCGTTCTGGTTCAATTCGGGCAGCGACCGCATCGACGGCGGTGTTGCAGCGACCAAGGCATGGAGTTCTGCTTATTTTCGCGACAGTTATCACCAGCCGTCAGACGAATGGCATGCCGACTGGCCGTTTACTGGCATGGCGCGTGATTTGCAGATCATCTACACGCTCGGCAGCGACCTCGCCAACGCGACGACCTGGCCGAACTGGGCACCGGATTCGGAGTATCGCGCCGCACGCGACGCCAGCGCGGATGAACGCAAGTAGCCGCGGGATGGTCATGCGATGCTAAGTCAGGAGTTTGGCGCGCCGTGACGCTACGCACCCTGTTGAAACTGCAGTTCCTTTACGCCCTGCTCGGGCTCATCTATTTGGCCGTCAGCTTCATCCGGATTCAGGGAGGCGAGGCAGGGCTGAGCAAGGCTCCGCCGGCTCCAGCGGCGGCAGCGTTCGTGGTCTACGCGCTTTGCGTGTACGTTTTCGGTGTCAGGTATAGGGAAAAGCCCTACCGCATAGCCATGGCGATCGCCATCCCGGTGCTGGCCTTCGGCGGCGTATTGGTGAACATCGTCAGCTATTTCCGTATCGGGCTGGAGGGGTACCACTCGTTCGGGGCCTGGGCCATTGGCACGGCTATCAATATCTACGGCGTAATCTGGAACATCGTCGCCGCTTTTGGGAAATACGAACGTTAACGTCCGGAATGATCGCGACCCGATGCGGACAAAGGGGAACGCCAATGAGCCCGGCGCGGTCACGGCGGGCGATGACAAGCAGATCAACAATGACGGCACCGTTCCGCGAACGGAGCCGCCCGCCGAACCGGATGCCCCAGACGCGCCGCCCGCTCCAGACCCGGCAACCGAAATAGCCTATTGGGGGGTCGACCCGAGCAAGCTTGTCCCGATGCTTGTTCTCGAAATTCAGCATTTGCGCGGTCGGATCGCGGCGCTGGAAAGCGCCTAGCCGGGGGACGATTCGCCCGATTTCATGTTCTTTTCATGTACCGTCGAGAAAAAACCGTAACCCCGCGTGCGTCGATGTGCGTTGACGTAACTCCGCGTAACTCCGCGTAACTCCGCGTAACTCCACGTAATTCACCGTGTACCGTCAAATAGAACATGAAAAAACCCGGCGGAGTTAGCGCCGGGCTCTTAAGGTGTTGGTTTTCCGTGGTTTACTTGGTGCGCCCGACAGGATTCGAACCTGTGGCCCCCAGATTAGGAATCTGATGCTCTATCCTGCTGAGCTACGGGCGCTAACCTAGAATTCGCTGAATTCCTGCGGTGCAGCGATAAGAGGTCGCATAGCCCCCGTCAACCAGACCGGAACAAAGCGGCACTCCCCGGCACATTCGGGCACAATCGTGTCACACTGGCGGACACAGCCGACGCGAGCCCCGCGCGATCATCCACCATCAACAAGGACAAATCCGTGAAACGCGGGCGATGATTAGCATTTCTCGCCGCGCATTCTATATGCGTGCGCGACCCTTGGATTAGGCGGCGTGGACGAATTTGATCCAAAGCCGGATGGCAGCGAGATGGACCATGCCGAGGAAACTTGAGGGCGTTTGATCGTAGCGGGTGGCGACGGCACGATTGATTTTCAGCTTGCCGAACATTCGCTCAATGCCGTTTCGCTGCCTGTAGAGCTGCCGATCGTGCTCGATCCTTTCTCGGCGATTGGAGCGCGCCGGGATGACAGCCTGTATGCTGCGGCTCGCGAGATCGGCGCGAATGGCGTTGGTGTCGTAGCCTTTGTCGGCCAGCAGAGCCGCCGGAGCGCGGTCCGGCAGGCGGATCAGCGTGTCATAGGCCGTGCAGTCGGCGGCTTCACCACCAGTCAGGTGGAAGGCGACGGGGCGTCCTCGGGCATCAGCCAGACAGTGAAGCTTACTGGTGAACCCGCCCCGCGAGCGGCCAAGAGCGCGTCGACAAGTCCCCCTTTTCCGCCCGCTGCCGAGACATGGGCGCGAAGGGTGGTGCTGTCGATGCTGTAGTGTCCGGTGTCGGCCATGATCTCGGCAAGCGTCACCGACACGGCCTCCCAGACCCCGGCCTCGCTCCAACGACGGAACCGCCGGTAGATCGTGTTCCAATTGCCGTATTTTGGCGGGACATCGCGCCAAGCAGTCCCACAGCGCAGCCGCCAGAGTATGCCGTTGACTATCGAGAGATTCTGCTCAGGCCTGCGGCCGCGCCCTCGGTTCTCTGGCTCGATCGGCAGCAGACCCTTCAGAACGCGCCATTCTGCTTCGCTCAGATCGCCCCGGCTCAAACCTGCCTCCAAAAGGCAGCCTTGAATCAACCCACACCGTCCACGTCAACCAATTCGTCCACGCCGCCTAGTAGATTGGGGGGTGTCGGGAAAAACATAATAAACATAACATCGGCGGAAATCTGCGGGTTTGCGGCATAACCAAAACCATAACCTGACCATGACCTGATTATGTCTGATGATCATGATTTTCCTGTTGAATGTTATCCTGTGTTTTCAATGGGATTATGTTTTTGGCCAACCGAGATCAGCTCAGATTATGTTTGAACCCTAACCCGATTAATGGCGGATTTCTGCGGTTTTTCTGGCAGAGGATCGCACGGGTTACGGAGATTATGTTTTTCCCGACCCCTCCCCCTTTGGGCGGGGTTACGACCGTCTTTTTCGCTCGATCTTCACAGGGCGATTTCGGGGGCCGTAGCTGCATCAATCCGCATCAATGGGCTGAGCGTCGTCAGCTCTATCTATCGCGCTTCCTAGCCCGGTTTCCGAGGCGCGGCGGGGATGCATCAATAGCGACATAAAAAGCCCGCGGGCGAGGCGGGGGGAAAAGCGCGCGCTGCGGGGTGGCAACGGTGGTGCACAGGCGCCCGGCCCTCGCCTTGTCGGCTCGATCGCGTCGGCATCGGCCTGCCGCATCGCGCCTTGCCGTTATGTTCACTTTATGTTCCATTATTCCCCATGGATCGAATCGACGAACGCGGGTGCGGTGGACGCGCACGATGACGGGCGAGCAGGAAAGGCTACGATTCGCGCGGGCGCTCGACGTCGGCACCATCGCGCGCAGCGGCTATGGGCTCAGCGTGCGATGCACGAACAGCAAATGCGGCCACACGCGCATCGTCGACGCGCAGCCGCTCTTCGATCTCTGCAGGGCCAAGGGCTGGAATATGCACCTCGACCATATGATGAACCGGCTCAAATGCAGCCGTTGCGGTGCGAAATGGCCGCTGCTCAAGGCAACGGCGCAGCCGCCCGATAGCGGGCCAGCGCTCGGCCCGACAACGGATGAAGAATGGAAGCGATTGGTACGGCGGGCGCGGGGCTAGGCCGCCGCGCGCTGCCGTTCCTTGAACGCGATCGCATCAAGGCCGAGCAGCTCGTTGAGCTGCAGCATTGTCGCCTGGATCGGCTCGATTTCGAGTTCGAAGAACTGATCGGTCGCCTTCGCCGGATCGCCGAACCCGCCCGCGTTGGCCGGGATGATCCCCAAGAGCTGGGGCGGCACGCGGTGCGCCGCCAGCACGTCGTCGCGCGTCGTATTTTTTATACCGAGGAATTCGTCCTTGGCCGCCACCTCGGCGATCCTGATCAACTCGAGCCCGTTTTCCTTCGCGCCGTTGGGCGAATGGATGAACATATTGCGGAAATTGCCCGGCCCCTTCGCATTCTTCAGCGCTTCCTTGATGCCCTCGGCCGCGCCCTCAGCGAAATCGCCCTTAGCGTGCAGGATGAACCCGGCATGGCTCCCGTTGATGTAATAGCGGCGGCGGAACAGCGTCGCGTCTTCGTTCAGCAGGGCCGACTGCAGCGCGCTCAGATATTCGGGCAGGCCATAGATTTCCTGATTGATATCGGGCTGCAGGATCTGGCTGACACTGCCGGGCTTGAATTCGGTCTCTTGGCGATAGCCCGGCACAAACCAGAAATGGCCGGGCTTGACGCCGCGGCGCGTATATTTCGCGAGCGAATGGTCGAGGCGCAGGGGATCGCCGAGCAGATTGGTCCGGGTCTCGAAATAGCAGTTCCCGAAGATGAGCAGATCGATGACCGCGGCCTTAAACGCCTGACGGCTCACCAGCTTGCTCGGGATGAACGACGCGGCCGCCAGATTGACCTTGAGCATGATCGCCGAGCTGTGATGCGGCGAAACGCGGAATGCCCGCGCGAGTCCGTTCAGCGAAATCGGCGGCTCATACCAGCGCCCGTTATGGTAGCACTCGACCATGTCGAGCAGCTCGCGCCGGTTGAGCACCGGCTCGGGATCTCCGAAGGTGAAAGCCTGAATGGCCGGGTTGTCGTTCGCGACGCCGCCAAGCGATCGATCCATCAGAAAATCTCCATTGTGGCTTTCGGGCGTTCCTTGCCGTCGAGCGGTTCGTTGATGAGCACGTGCATGATCGCCCAGGCGAGATCCGCGTGGCCGTCGGCTTCGGACCGCCCGGCCTTGAAAGTGACGTTGCGGCCGCTGTCCGTGATCGTCTTCTTGATCGACAGAAAGCTCGACATGACGTCGGTCGCGCCCATGTCCCACGCGATGCGGGCGCGGCGGATCACGTTCTGCGCCTTCATGACCATCTGGGCCTTGAAATCGAGCGAATAGTCGATCCGTGCGACGATCGAGGCCAGCGGACCCTTGGCAAGCAACTGATAAACCGCGGAGCCCACGCCCGTCGCATCGACGCCCAGATAGGCGCAATTATAGCGGCTCAGCATCGCGACGATGAATTCGGCCTGCTGCTGATAATCGAGCCCGCGGAGCTGATGCTTTTCGAGCAGCCGGAATTGCCCGCCCGGTTCGCTCGGCGGTGCCATGATGACCAACGCGGCGTTGTCGCCCTCGGCGCTTCCCTGCGGATCATAGCCCGCCCAGACGCGCTGGTTGCCGAACGGCCGCGCGGCATCGATGTTGAAATCGGTCCAGTCGATAAGGCTATCGCAGCCGCAGGCCGTCAGATCGTTGAACTTGAAGGCCGACAGGCTGTCGTCGACGAACTGGCACAGGAAGAGGTTAGCGAATTCGTCGGGCGCATACTCATCGCGCAGCTCTTCGATGTCGAACAGGTCGCAACCGCCCGCCTCGGCATCCTCGACCGTGACAATGTGCCGCCATGTCCGATCGGCGCAAAGCATCCCGTGCTTGAGCGCTTCGTGCGAGACATCGATGTCAATCTGCTCGGCCTTTTTGCGCCCCTTGTTCTTTCGCGAACCGGTCCAATAGGGATAGGCTTGGTGCGCAACGGTCGATGGCGTCGAGAAGTATGTTTTGCGCCATTTTTTGTGCGTCGCCATGCCCGAGGCGACCTTGTTCAGCACCTCGAAGCCGTGAACCCAGAAGAATTCGTCGAAGTAGAAATTGCCGCTATAACTCTGCGCCGTTTTCGAGTTCGTGCCGAGGAAGATGAGATTGGCCGCGGGCTCGTTCTCACCGACCAGCTCGGACGTGATCGCGATCGGATCGCCCACCAGATCGACGCCGACGAGCTTTGCGAAGCCGACGATATAGCTGCGGAAGACATGCGCCTGCGCCTTCGACGCGGAAAGGAAGATCTGATTGCGTCCGGTCTCGATCGCGTCGATCAGCGCTTCGAAGGCGAAATAATAGGTCGCGCCGATCTGGCGCGATTTGAGGATCATGCGCGTACGGAAGCTCAGCGCGTTCCACCACGTTTCCTGATAGTCGAAGAGCTGGCTTTCGAAGATGCGGCGCAGCTCGGCCGCCTGCTCGGCGGTGAAGTGATTGCGCTTCGCCTTCTTCTTCGGCCCGGCGTTCCGGTTGGCGACCTTTTCGTTGAGGTCGCCTTCATGCCCGCCCGGCGCCTGATAGCGGCGAACGCGCGCCAGTCGCTCGATCTGGCGCACGAGCAGATCGATTTCCTTGAAATCGGCGCCCGTCTTCTTCTCTTTGAGGATCAGCGTATTGAGCCGCCATTCGAGATGATCCTCGATCTTGGCGATCATCGGCGCGTCGTCCCAGCGATCGCGCTGCTTCCAGCTCTGCACGGTTTTCTGATTGAGCCCCAGCTCTTCGGCGATCTGCGTTACCGGATAGCCACGCCAATAGTAGCTGCGCGCCAGACGGCGCGCATCGAAGGGAATGGCGGGCACAGGATCTGCGAGGATCGACATCGCCGCGGAGCCTAGTCACCGCGCCCCCGCCCACGCGCCAACGCCTTGATGTGCAATCGACTCTACATCAACGCACGCTTGAGACTTTCCCCCCTCTCGGTCCCTGTTCGGGCCTTCGCCGCGCCCGGCACCGAACCGAAATCGAGGGATCAACCATGGCCAAAACGAAATTCTTCTGCGTCGCTGTCGAAGGCGCCACCGTCGACGGTCGCGAAATCAGCCGCCAGTGGCTCGAAGAAATGGCCGCGTCCTACGATCCCGCGACCTACACCGCGCGCATCAATTGCGAGCACATTGCGGGCTACAGCCCCGACAAGCCCTTCAACGCCTATGGCTCAGTGCTCGCGCTGAAAACCGAGGAAGTCACGCTCAAGATCAACGGCAAGGAGGAAAAGCGCCTCGGCCTCTTCGCCCAGATCGACGCCAACGATCAGCTCATCGCGATCAACAAGGCTGGCCAGAAGCTGTTCCACTCGTGCGAGATCCATCCGAACTTCACCGGCAGCGGCAAGGCGTATCTGGTCGGGCTCGCGGTGACCGACAAGCCCGCCTCGCTGGGCACCGAGCCGCTCAAATTTGCGGCCATGTCGCGACCCAACATTTTCACCAACGCCGAAGAAACCACGATCGAGCTGCTGACCGCAGCGCCGGGCGGCAATGAACCGGGTTGGGCGGCCTCGCTCAAGGGCGCGCTCGACGCGTTCACCGCGAAATTCGCGGCCAACAACGAGACGAAGCAGCCCGAAACGCCCCCGCCGCCGCCGCCCGCGAACGACAATGACATGGCGAAATTCGCTGTCGCTATCGGCGAGACCGTCAGCGCGGCGATCACTGCCTATGCGGCGACAAATGACGCCGCGGTCGCGCAGATCGGCGCGAGTCTCGCCGAGCTGCGCACCAAGCTCGAAACCACCGAGACGAAAGATTTCAAGCGCCAGCCCGCATCGGGCGGCAATGGCGCTCCGCTCACCGACTGCTGATCCCGACACGTCCGCCCGCCCCGTCCATTTTTCGCCCAGGAGCCCACGCCCATGCGTAACGAAACCCGCGTTCTCTTCACCGCCTATGTCAGCCAGATCGCGCTGCTGAATGGCGTTGCCGACGCATCCGTCAAATTCAGCGTCGCGCCATCGGTCGAACAGACGCTTGAAGAGAAGATTCAGGACTCCAGCGACTTCCTGACTGAAATCAACCTCGTTCCCGTGCCCGCGCAGACCGGCGACAAGGTCGGCGTGAGCGTCACGCGCCCGCTTGCTGGTCGCACCAACACCGCCGCGGGCAATCGTCGCACGCCCACCGATCCGACCGACACCACGGACGACGGCGGCTATTGCTGCCGCCAGACCAACTTCGATCACGCGATCAAATACACCAAGCTCGACGCGTGGCGCCACAAGCCGGAATTCCAGACGCTGCTCCGTGACGCTATCCTAAAACAGCAGGGCCGCGATCGCATCATGATCGGCTTCAACGGCACGTCGGCTGCTGCGCAGACCGATCGCGTCGCCAATCCGCTGCTGCAGGACGTGAACGAAGGCTGGCTCCACAAGATCCGCACGCATGCGCCGACGCGCGTGCTCAACGACGGCGAGCTGACGGCGGGCGCCCTCAAGGCGATCTACGTCGCTGCCGGTGTCGAGGTCGTCGATCCGGACGGCACCAACACCGCCACCGCCAAGGCCGACTATGCCAATCTCGACGCGCTCGCCTTCGATGCGCTCGATCTGATCGATCCATGGCACCGCAGCGACACCGATCTGGTGGTCATCGTTGGCTGGAAGCTGGTCAAGGACAAGTATCTCAATCTGCTGCAGGCCGCCGGCGACACCGCGACCGAGCGCGAGGCCGCACATCGCATCCTGACGCTTCCCAAGCAGCTCGCGGGCAAGCGTGCAGTGATCGTACCCTTCTTCCCCGAAGACGCGCTGATGGTCACCAGCCTCGATAACCTGTCGATCTACTGGCAGGAAGAGACCCGCCGTCGTCAGATCAAGGATGAACCGGCGCTCGATCAGATCGAAAACTACGAGTCGGTCAACGAAGACTATGTCGTCGAGGACTACGGCCGCAGCGCGCTCGTTGAAAACGTCGTCATGGGCAAGAAGCCCGCCTGATCCCTCCCGATCTCTCCATCTGACAGGACACGCACATGAGCCTTGCTCGCCGCAACCGGGACCGCATAGCCGCTGCCCTTATCGTCGCGTCCGCTCCCGATGATGGAGCGGTGCTGCCCGTCGCCGATGCCCATGCGGCCTCGGCGGCGGCGCAGATCGGGATGCGCCTGACGCACGATCGCCGCCGCCTCAAGGAAATCCAGTCGCGCGAGCGCAAAATTGTCGCCAAGCGCGATATGATCCCCGACTATCTCCCGTGGATCGAGGGCATCCTTGCGGCGGGCGAGGCCACCGGCAATGGCGTGGCCGATCCCGTCATCCCCACCATCATGATCTGGGCGATCGACACCGAGGATTTCGATCTGGCGCTGCGCCTGGTCGAATATGTCCAGCGCCACAAGCTCCCCCTGCCCGCCCAATTTGAGCGCCAGACGGCCACGCTGATCGTCGAGGAAATCTCGGAAGTGGCGCTGCGCCATCTGCTCGATGGGCGCGAATTCTCGATCGACGTGCTCGAAACGGTCGAACTTCTCACGGGCGATGACGACATGCCCGATGAAGTTCGCGCCAAACTGTTCAAGGCGATCGGCCTCGAAACCGCGCGCCTTGCGGATGCGGCGGGCACAGCGCCCAGCCCTGCCCACGAAAGCGCTCTCGCAGCCCTGCGCCGCGCGCAGGAGCTGTATGACCGCATCGGGGTCAAGGATCGCATCAAGCGCATCGAGAAAGCGAACGAAAAGGCGGCTGAGGCTGAGCGTGTCGCTGAGGCTGAGCGTGCGGCCGATGCTGAGCGCGCCGCCGAGGCTGAGCGTGCCGCCGATGCTGAGCGCGCCGCCGAGGCTGAGCGTGCCGCCGAGGCCGAACGTGCTGCTGAGGCCGAACGTGCTGCTGAGGCCGAACGTGCTGCTGAGGCCGAACGTGCTGCTGAGGCCGCAAAAGGCAAAGGCGGCAAGCCCGCCAAGGATAACACCGGCAAGGCCGGTCAATAGCTCGCCCCCCGGCGCTCGGGGGGCGGTTGGATAGTCGGTGAGTTCCCTACTCCATCCGGCTCATCCTTCCCCACCCCCCGTTTGCCGAGGGCGAGCACAAAGGAGGCGAACCCATGTTAATTGCTCTTGGCGTCTATGCCGTTGTTGCTCTGCTCGTGCTGCTCTGGGCCATTTCCGCCGCGCTGCGCGAGCCGACCGCGCACGGTCAGTCGATCCTGCTTCCGCTTGCGTTCCTGCTTGCCGCGCTCTGGCCCGGCGCTCTCATCTATCTGATCGTGATCTTGATCGTCGAGGGTGCGCGCTGGGTCCGCTCCTGCTTCGGCTGATCGAGTAAGCGCATGTCCGGCCTCATCTCCATCGTTTCCCCGCCCGCCGATCCCGACGCGCCCGCGCCCGAGCCGATCCTTGTTGAAGCCGATGGCTGGTTTCCGGCCATAGACCTGACGGCGATGCGCGCGGCGCGGCGCCTGGACGACACGATCACGACGGAAAGGCTTCGCGACGCGGTGCGCAACGCGATGGCAACCGTGATGAACGACCTGCTCGATTGGCAGGGTGATCAGATCTTCGCAGGCCATGCCAGCCTTGAGGCGGTTCCCTCGCCCGATCTCGACGGCGAAAGCCGCCTGCTCCGCGCATGGACGCGCGCCGTCTATTGCTACGCCCGCGCCGAGCTGGTCGAGGAATATGCCGACTATGACGCGACGGGCTCGGGCGAGCGCAAGGGCGAGGATCTCGATCCAGCCCCCGGCAAGCTGCGGCGCGACGGGCTGGGCGCCATCCGCGACATTCTCGGCAAGCCGCGCACGCTCGTGGAATCGATCTGATGGCGACGACGGTCCACGCACGGCAGGGCGACACGCTCGACGGGCTGATCTGGCGCGAGGCCGGGCTCGGCTCCAGCGCGATCGCGCTCGTGTTCGAAGCAAACCCCGGCATCGCCGAGCTTGGGCCAATTCTGCCCCATGGGCACCCCGTAACCATCCCCTCCATCGCGCCCGCACCCGACAAGCTGCAGCTCGTCCAGCTCTGGGACTGAGGAAAAGGACACCGAATGACCGTTCAGGAATTGATCGATGCGGGCATCAACCTTGCGGGCGCAGTGATCGCCGCGATCGGGCCTGCCGCCATGGGCTCGGCCGTCGCGCAGGCATGGAAGCCGGGCCTGAGCTGGCGCCAGCGCATCGTTCAATGGGTGGTCGGGATCTGCGTATCCTATTTCGTCACCCGCGCGCTCGGCGTGTGGCTGGGCTGGCACGAATTCGTCAGTCAGGCCATGGGATTCGTCATCGGCATGGTGGCATTCGAGGTCGCGCCGCGCTTCGTCAAGGCCGCGGGCGACACCGCCGCGCAGCTCCCCGACGCAATCAAGGATTACTTCCTCAAGCGGAAAGGCCCTTCGGCATGACGACGCCCGCCTACATGGACCCGGAAAAGATCCATTCTCTGACCATCCACTGTGCCGCGACACCTGAAGGCCGCGACGTGAAAGCCGCGACGATCTCGAAATGGGATCAGGAAAAATTCGGGCAGACCAGCTATCACCACGTCGTCGAGCTGGACGGGACCGCCGTGCGCACGCTCAGCGATGATCAGCGCGGCGCGCATACGGGCGGCGCCAACACCGGCAACATCGGCATCTGCTATGTCGGCGGCGTCGATGCGAAAATGAACGCCAAGGACACCCGCACCGCCGCCCAGCGCGCCACGCTCGCCCGCCTCGTGCGTGAGTATCGCGAGCGCTATCCCGGTATCATCGTGCGCGGGCACCGCGACTGGCCGGGCGTCAAAAAAGCGTGCCCGAGCTTCGACGTCGCCGCATGGCTCAAGTCCGTGAGGCTGGCCTGATGTTCGGCATCGCCAAGGCTCTGGGCTGGATCAGCGGGAATCGGCACTGGCTGACGCTGCTCGCGGTGGCCGCCGCAGCCGCCTTCCTGTTCGTGCGCGGCGAGACGTTCCGCATGGACCGCGATCGGATAGCCAGCACCGCCGATGGCATCTGCGCGGCCGCGGGCAGCGGATTTCAGCCCGAGGGCGTCGCAAAGAGCGATCGCGGTAAGGCCTGCCGCAAGGCTGTCGAGCGCCTCGCCGCCTTCGAACGTGAAACCCGGTCCGAAAGCGCGCGCGTGCTGAGCGAGGTGAACCGCGAGCGCGAGACCAAGACACAGGCGGATATCGCGCGGGCGAGCAGCAATGCCCAGGCGGCGCGTGACGCCCAGATCCTCATGGAGAAAGCTGATGGCAAAATCGCAAATGATGACCGCGTTGACGGTGGCTGGTTTGATGCTTTCAATCGCGCTGCAGGGCTGCGCCCACCGCGTTGAGACGCCGCCAGCGCCTGCCGTCGTCGCGGTGCCCGTCAAGGATACGCCGCCCGCGGATCTGCTGATCTGCCCTGAAAAGCCCGAGGGATTTCCGGTCGATGCCGAAGCGACCATGCCCGCGCCCGTGCGCGCCGCGGCGATCCGGCTCGGCCGCGCCTATGCGGCGGTCTACGGTCAGCTCGTGCGCCTGATTGAATGGGAACAGCCGGGCGCCTGCGCGCCGCGTGCTGCGCCCTGATCCGAAAGCATCGCCGATGTATAAGCCCGACAGCCTGCGCAAGTTCCTGACCACTGCAATCCCCGAGATCAAGCGCAGCCCCGAAAAGCTACACATTTTCATCACGCGCGGCGCGGTCCGCTCAACCGGCGCGAACAAGCTGGGCTTCGCCTATCGCTACACGCTCACGCTGTTGATCGAGGATTTCGGCGGTTCGCCCGACAAGCTCACCCTGCCCGTTCTGATCTGGCTATCGCGCCACCAGCCCCAGCTCTTCGCGAAGGCGCTGCAGGGCGGCGACAGCTTCGCGTTCGATGCCGACATTCTGGCGAACGATAAGGCGGATATCGAGATCCGGCTCGAGCTGGACGAAACCGTGACGGTCAAGCTCCTGCCCAACGGCAGCTATGAGGTCGATCATCCCGAAGAGCCGGTCTATGACAGCCCCTTCGAAAGCGTGTCGGGCGACGTGCGCCTCTGGAAACTGTTCCTGAAAGACGAGCTGATCGCCGAGGCATTGTTTCCTGACGGCCCGCCGCCGATCCCATGAGCGAAGATCTGGCGGAAATCGAAAACTGGATTGCCGGGCTCACCGCGCGGCTGTCGGATTCTGATCGCGCGCGTCTTGGACGGCGGCTCTCCGTCGATCTTCGCCACGCACAGGCCGAGCGCATCGCATCGCAGCGCAACCCGGACGGCTCGGCCTTTGAGCCTCGCAAGCCCCAACGCGAACCGCTCCGCGCGCAGAAAGGGCGCATCCAGCGCCGCGTGAAGGCGCGCGCCATGTTCGCCAAGCTGCGGCGGCCGAAATACCTTCGCGCCGAATCGTCGGCCAGCGAGATCAGCGTCGGTTTCGAAGGCGCGGCCGCGCGCGTAGCGGCCGTTCACCAGCGCGGTCTGCGCGATCGTGTGTCAAAGCAGCCCGGCGCGCCCGAGGTCGACTATCCCCGGCGCGAGCTGCTCGGCCTGACCGAAGCCGATCGCGCGCGCCTCATGGACGCAATTCTGCGTCATCTGGGCGAATGATAGACCGTTACGCGTGGCGTGTCGGCTGAATATCGATCCGCATTCCCAGCGCCTTCAGCACCGGCAGCAGCGTGCCCAGGCGCGGATTGCCGCGCGGGCTCAGCGATTTGTAGAGCGCTTCGCGCGTCACGCCCGCCTCTTCTGCGATCTTTGCCATGCCGCTGGCCTTGGCGACGTCGCCGATCGCCGCCGCAATCAGCGCCGGGTCACCATCCTCGAAGGCGGCCGCAAGATAGGCCGCCACCGCCTCTTCGTCGTCCAGATGCTCGGCCGCATCCCAAGCCGTGATTTTCTCGGCCATGTTCATCATTCCTCCAAATCTGCCGCCAGAGCCTTCGCCTTGACGATATCGCCTTCCTGACTGGCTTTGTCGCCACCGCACAGCAGGATCACCACCACCTCGCCGCGCTGGACGAAATAGACCCGGTAACCCGGCCCGTAGTCCACGCGCAGCTCGCTCACGCCTTCGCCCACCGGCTTCACATCGCCGAAATTGCCGAGCGAGACGCGACGAATGCGAATATCGATCCGCGCGCGCGCCGTTCGATCGCGCAGTTTGCGGAACCATTTGGCGTAGGTCTCTGTCTGGCGAATTTCGATCATGAGTAATCTATAGATTACGCTGAACGACACTGTCAACTATAGATTACAGATGGCAGGGCTGTTGATGTAGAGTCAACTGCACAGCAACGCGCGCTGGCCCGCGCGCGAATGCGGCGGCGACATGGCCGCCATGGCCGAAACCGCGCAAACCTTCACCGCTGTCGATCTGTCGCGCCTCCCCGCGCCCAAGGTGATCGAAGAGCTGTCCTATGAGGCGACATTCGCGGCGATGCTCGCCGCGCTGCTCGAAGTCCTGCCCGATTTCGACGCCACTGTTGAAAGCGACCCTGCGGTGAAGGTGCTGCAGGTTGCCGCGCTTTTCGTGATGATGGATCGCCAGCGCGTCAACGAGGCCGCGCGCGCCGTCATGCCCGCCTATGCGATCGGCACGGATCTTGATCATCTGGCGGCACTGCTCGGCATAGCGCGGCTCCAGCTCGATCCCGGCAATCCCGAGCTTGGCATTCCGCCAACGATGGAATCGGACGCCGATTTCCGGCGCCGCATGGTGCTCGCCCCCGAAGGTTATTCGGTCGCGGGGCCGGAAGGCGCCTATATCTCGCACGCGCTCAACGCGCACCCCGACGCGCTCGATGCGAGCGCGACCAGCCCGACGCCCGGTCACGTCATCATCACCGTCCTGTCGCGCGATGGCGACGGCGCGGCTTCGCCCGAATTGCTCGATGCGGTCGAGGCGCGCGTGTCCGACGAAAGCGTTCGTCCGCTCACCGATTATGTGACCGTCCAGAGCGCGGCGATCGTCAACTATGCGGTCGCAGCCGAGCTGCGCACCTTTGCCGGGCCTGACGGCAGCGTCGTGCTCGATGAAGCGCTGCGCAGGCTCGATGCCTATATCGAGGGCAGTCATCGCCTCGGCCGCGATGTGACGCGCTCGGGGATCTATGCTGCTCTCCACAGCGAAGGCGTCCAGAATGTCACGCTCACCAGCCCTGCGGCCGATATCGTGCTCGATCGCACACAGGCGAGCTGGTGCACGGCGATCAACGTCGTCCATGTGGGCGTTGGCGAATGAGCCTGCTGCCGCCGAATGCCACGCCGCTGGAGCGCGCGCTTGAAGCGGCCGTTGCCCGCGTTTCGGGCGTGCCCGTCCCGATCCGCGACCTGTTCAGCCCAGATCGATGCCCGGTCAATCTGCTGCCTTGGCTCGCCTGGTATCTGTCGCTCGATAGCTGGTCGAGCGACTGGCCCGAGGGCGTCAAGCGCGAGCGCGTGCGACAGGCTATCCCGATCCAGCGCCGAAAGGGAACCGCCCGCTCTGTGCGCGACGTCGTCGAAAGCTTCGGCGGATCGGTGGCGCTGCGCGAATGGTGGCAGCTTGACGAACCCGGAGATCCCCACACCTTTGAGCTGATCCTGACGCTCAACGGACAGGGAGGCGTTCCGGTCAGCGCCGCTTTCGTCGATGCCGTTATCGCGGAAGTCCACCGCACCAAGCCCGTGCGATCGCACTTCACCTTTACGCAGGGCCTGCAGGCCGAAGGGAGCGTCGGTTTGATCGGCGTTGCTCGCCCCGCGGTGTTCGTGCGGCTGACTGCCAACGCCCCCGCCGCATGAACCACCCCGACCCCAGCCCCCGGAGACACCGCCCATGAGCGCCATCACGATCATCATTACCGACGCCGGGCGCGCCGCGATCGTCAATGCCCAGAATACCGGCACTGCGCCCGTGACGATCGCACAGTGCGGCGTCTCGCCGACCGCCTTTGCTGCGTCCAAGACGACGACGGTGCTGCCCGACGAATTCAAGCGCATTGCGGCGCTCTCGGGCGATGTGGTGGACGACGACACGATTCACCTGATCGTCCGCGACGAAAGCAACCAGACCTATGCCGTGCGCAGCTTTGCGCTCTATCTCGCCGATGGCACGCTGTTCGGCGTCTATAGCCAGGCCGCGCCGATCATCGAGAAATCGGCGCAGTCAATGCTGCTGCTCGCGATCGATATCCGCTTTGAAGATATCGACGCAGATCTGATCACCTTCGGCGACGCGAATTTCCTGCTGCCGCCCGCAACCACCGAGATCATGGGCGTTGTCGAGCTGGCGACCGATGACGAAGCCGACACGGGCACCGATGATCGCCGCGTCGTGACGGCCAAGGCGCTGCGCTACGCAGTCACGCGATGGCTCGACGATCGCTTGGGCGCGGGCGCGCCCTCGGCCTTCATGAAAACCCTGCTCACTGCGGCCAGCGCGATTGCGCTGCGCGCGGCGATCGGGATCAAGTCGGCAGCGCTCAAGGATGAAGGCGCGGGCAATGGGCTCGACGCGGATCTGCTCGACGGGCAGCAGGGCGCCTATTACACGAACATCCCAGCGCGTTTGGGCTATGTCCCTTGGGGGCCGAGCAATGACGGCTCAGGATCGGGCATGGATGCGGACACCGTCGACGGCCGTCACGCTTCGGAATTCGCACTGCTGACCGGCGCGATATTCACGGGTGCCTTGCGCGCAACGCGATTTACCGCAACCACCGATGACGGTCTGCGCCTTCTCGGTGCAGGGCCTTATATCTCGTTCTACAATGCGGCCGAGAGCACGCGTTTTGGCTTCATCCAGCACAATGCGACAAACATAATTA
This sequence comes from Sphingomonas cavernae, assembly GCF_003590775.1. Classification (GTDB taxonomy): domain Bacteria; phylum Pseudomonadota; class Alphaproteobacteria; order Sphingomonadales; family Sphingomonadaceae; genus Sphingobium_A; species Sphingobium_A cavernae. The sequence goes on from NZ_QYUM01000002.1 coordinate 140,833, forward strand.
TCGCCAATGAGGTTGGCGGCGGCGCCGTTCAGGTCAACAACAATTTCGGCATTGGAGCCGCGCCGACCACTCATTTTGAAGTCTCAAATGCTGCGTGGCCCATAGCCCGTCTGCGCAAAGCGGGCGTCGGATTTTGGGATATGAGCGCCGGTATCGGCGGTGCGGGCGGCAATAGCTGGTGCCTGAGCGTTAACGGCGGCGCATCATTGTTTGAGGTCAACACCAACGGCGATACGAAATTCGCGGGAAACCTCGGTATCGGGGTTACGCCATCGCACAGGCTGCACGTCAAAGGGGGCAATGCTGCATTTATTCCGTTTTCTACCCCGACTGGCGTAGGCGACGCGCAGCAAATAATGATCGGCGAGGCAAGCGATAATGGCCTGTACCGTATGCGGCTGGGTTACTATAACCAAGGAACGTACAAAGGCTCCATTGATGTTATAGCCGGTGGGGTGGCCGCTGATCTTGTATTGCAAGGCAGCGGTGGGAATGTCGGCATCGGCATAGGTCCGAGCTACAAGCTCGACGTGAACGGCATCTTGAACGCTGGCGGGTTTTTCGTGGGTGGCGCCGCGCTTGCGGGCGGCACTCCTGCCGAGAAGGTGCTCTATGCCGGCACGAGTTTTCTGCACATTCTCAAACATGACGGCTCGACCGCGTTCGTCACGCTCAACAACACCACGGGCGGCGTGTCGTTCACCGGATCCCTGACCGCTGGGGGATCCCTCGTCTGGACGGCCGGGAATGATGGCGCGGGTTCTGGCATGGACGCCGATATGCTCGACGGCCTGCATGCCAGCCAGTTCTGGCGGCCCGACAACGACGGCCCCGGCTCCGGCATGGACGCCGACATGCTCGATGGCCTGCACGCGTCGGCCTTCGTTCTTGCGTCGCAATATGCAAGCCGGAGCCTTGCCCAGAATGGATATCAGGTGCTGCCCTCGGGTCTGATCATTCAGTGGGGCCGCTTTACCGCGCTGGCCAACACATCGACATCGGTCACTTTCCCTATCCAGTTCCCCAATGGTGCCTTCGCGGCGACCGTGAGCGGCGTTTCCAGCGGCGGCGTCGATCAACAGGACAACACTGCCGATGTCACCAGCATCGCGCCCGCTGCGATGACCGTCTGGAGCGCCGACAACACCCACAACACCACGCACTACATCGCAATCGGCTATTGAGGAGCGCGCACATGTCCCGATATTTCAGCCCCGGCAGTGGCGGCTTCTTCGACACTGCCATCCATGCGATCGTCCCGAGCGACGCCGTCCCTGTCACCGACGCGGAATATGACGCGCTGTTCGAGGCGCAGGCCAATGGCGCGATCATCAAGCCCCATGCGGACGGTCACCCGGTGGCGGTTCCCCTTGCCGAGCCGACGCTCGACGAACGCCGCGCGCGCGCCGTCGATCGGGTAAAACGTGAAGCGGCCCGGCGCATTGACCTAATCGCACCCGTCTGGCGCCAGATGAACGCCATTCGCGAAGGCGTTCCGCTTGATTGGTCTGCCATCGACGCGATCCGCGAGGCGTCCGACGTGCTCGAAGCCATGATCGCGACCAGCTCGGCCGCGCAGCTCGCCGCGCTCGACGTTGCCGCAAATGACAACTGGCCCGCAACCGCGGCCGCCTGAAAGGAATCGCCATGAAAACCCGTATGAGCGCCTATGATCCCGAAACCCGCTCGGTCACCGTCACTTTCAGCGACGGCACGATCAGCCACAAGCGCACCGTGAACGCCTGCCTCGACGCGGAGGGCTATTTCGACCGCAAGGCAACAGCCGAGCGCGTGCAGGAAGTGGCGCGCGGAGTCGCCGTGAAGATCGCCGCGGGCGTGGTCACCAATCCGCCCAAGCCCGAGCGCAAGCGCAAGGCTGGCTGACGAATCTCCCTCGGGTTTCCGAGGGGGGCCAAGGTGCTGTCACACCTTGAGCCGCGAGATTGGGCTCTCGCACGTCGCACGATCCGGAATCGTGTTCAGTTCCCCCCTTCCGAGCGCACCGGAGCGGGGCGTTCAACAGAGTCTTGCAAATGAAGTCCAGCCCAAAAATGTCCCCGGTTCAGCCGGTTCGTCCCGTCGCACCCTATATCGGCGGCAAGCGCGCGCTCGCAAAGCGCCTGACTGCCCTGATCGACGCCATCCCCCATGACACCTATGTCGAGCCCTTCATCGGCATGGGCGGCATCTTCCTGCGCCGCCGCATGCGCCCCAAGGCCGAGGTCATCAACGATATCAGCCTGGACGTGACCACGCTGTTCCTGATCCTGCAGGAGCACTACGGCTATTTCGTCGATCATCTGCGTTTCAGGATCACGGGCCGCGCCGAATTCGAGCGCCTCGCCAGCATCGACCCCCAGCGCACGCGGATGACCGATCTTAACCGGGCCGCGCGCTTCCTCTACCTGCAGCGCACGGCCTTCGGCGGGAAAGTTAGCGGCCGCCATTTCGGCGTCGATCCGCGGAGCGCGGGGCGCTTCAACGTCAGTCAACTCGAGCCCATGCTTGCGGATCTGCACGAGCGGCTTGCGGGCGTCATTATCGAATGCCTGCCCTATGCCGAGCTGATCGCGCGCTATGATCGCCCCGGCACGCTGTTCTATCTCGATCCGCCCTATTTCGGCTGCGAGCGCGACTATGGCGCTGGCGTCTTCGATCGCGCGGACTTCGAGACCATGGCTGCCCAGCTCGCCACGATTCGCGGACGGTTCGTGCTGTCGATCAATGACCACCCGGAAATCCGCCGCGTTTTCGCGGGCTTCCATTTGATCGAAGTCCAGACCACCCGATTCGATCGGGATGAAGAGCAAGCCCGTGGGCGAGCTGATCATAACCAACATCGCGGATCTGGCGCCGATCGCCGCCAACGATCGGGAATGACGCTATAGCGCGTTGATGTAGAGTCGATTGCACAGCAACGCACCCGCGCACGGCTCAGGCACCTTGGCCATGCTCCGGCGCCATGAACCGCGCGCAATCCGAAGACCGCCCCATGGGCGACCTGATCCGCCTCGGCACTATTGCCGAGGTGGATTTGGCGGGCGCGCGCTGCACCGTCGATCTGGACGATGAGCTGACCACCGATTGGGTGCCATGGTTCGCGCCGCGCGCGGGCGAAACCGCGATCTGGTCGCCGCCCAGCGTCGGGGAACAGGTGCTGTTGATCAGTCCGGAAGGCGACATGGAATCGGCTGTCGCGTTGCTCGGCGTCTATTCCGACGACAATCCCGCCCCCGGCGACAGCCTGACTGAGCTGATCCGCTTCAAGGACGGCGCGATCATCTCTTACGATCCCGAGGCGCATGCGCTTTCCGCAATCCTGCCCGATGGCGCGACGGCCGAAATCACCGCGCCGGGCGGGCTCACCATCACGGGCGACGTCACGATCGAAGGCGATGTTACGATCAACGGAAAGGCCGAGGCCAGCGAAGACGTTGTCGGCGGTGGGATCAGCCTGAAATCGCACAAGCATGGCGGCGTGGCCGCTGGCGGCGCCAAGACGGCGGTGCCCGAGTGATGCTCGACGACACCCCCATGATCTGGTCGTTGCTCATCTGGGCCACCATTGCGCTGGTTTGCGTCCTGCTCGGCGGGCCGTGGTGGCTCCTGATCACCCTGCCCCTTGGCTGCGCCGTCCTGCTGCCTTGGGGGCTCGCCATCATTCTCGCCTGGGCGATCGCACACTGATGCGCGGCATGGACGCCACCACCGGCAGGCCGCTTGAAGGGCTCGATCATCTGCGCCAGTCGATTGCGGATATCCTGTCCACGCCGATCGGCACGCGCGTGGCGCGCCGGGACTACGGATCGCTGCTGTTCGAGCTGCTCGATCAGCCCATGGCCGGATCTGGCCGCATCCGCCTCTACGCCGCAATCGCCGTTGCCCTGTCCCGCTGGGAAAAGCGCCTGCGCCTCAAGCGCGTTGCGATTGAGCGCGGCGACACGCCCGGCGCCTTCACCGTCACGATCGAAGGCATCCGCACCGATTCACCCGCGCCCAACAGCTTTGCCCGTCTCACCGTCCCCCTGCGCACCACTCAGTAAGGAGCCCTGAAATGCCAATCCAGCACGGCATCAAGATCATCGAAATCAACGAGGGCGTCCGCACGCTCAGCACGGTTGCCACCGCAATCATCGGCATCGTCGCCACCGGTCCCGCCGCCGACGCCGTCACTTTCCCGCTCAACAAGCCCGTGCGGGTCACCAATCTCGCCGACGCGATCGAAAAGGCGGGCGCGACGGGAACGCTGCGCAAGGCATTGCAGGCGATCTACGACCAGGCGCAGCCCGTCGTCGTCGTCGTCCGCGTTACGCCGGGCGCCGATGAGGCTGCGACCAACACCGCTGTTATCGGCGGCACCGTTGAAGGGCAAAAGACCGGCATGCAGGCGCTACTGGCGGCCGAAGCCCAGATCGGCGTCAAGCCGCGGATCATCGGTTGCCCCGGCCTCGATACGCAGGCTGTGACAACGGCACTGGTGAGCGTCGCCCAGAAGCTGCGCGCCTTTGCCTATGCAAGCTGCTGGGATTGCGACAGCGTCGAGGACGCGGTGCTCTACCGCGCCAGCTTCTCGGCACGTGAGCTTATGCTGATCTGGCCCGATTTCCTCGCGTGGAACGTCGATACCAGCGCCGCGGATACCAGCTTTGCCGTTGCGCGTGCGCTGGGCCTGCGCGCGCGGATCGATCAGGAGGTCGGCTTTCACAAGACGATCTCCAATTTCCCCGTCAACGGCGTCACCGGCCTTACCCATGACGTGCATTGGGATCTGCAGAGCAGCGCCAATGATGCGGGCCTGCTCAACGACGCGGACATCACGACGATCGTCAACGCGAATGGCCGCCGTTTCTGGGGCAACCGCACGACGTCCGACGAACCCCTGTTCGCCTTCGAAAGCGCCACCCGCACGGCTCAGGTGCTTATGGACACGATCGCCGAGGGCCTGCTCTGGGCAATCGACAAGCCGCTGCGCCCCTCGCTGATCCGCGACATCGTCGAAACGATCAATGCCAAGTTCCGCGCGATGAAGGCGGCGGGCCTGATCATCGACGGTCAGTGCTGGTACGACGCCAGCGTCAACACCACGGATCAGCTCAAAACCGGCAAGGTCGTGATCGACTACGATTACACGCTCGTCCCGCCGCTCGAAGGCCTGACGCTCAACCAGCGCATCACCGATCGCTATCTGGCCGACTTCGCCGCTGATCTCGGCGCCTGATCCAATCGGGCGGCCGTCGCGCCGCCCCCTCTTCCCTCGATCAAGGAGCACTTCGCATGGGCATCCCCAGCAAACTCAAGGACATGATGCTGTTCAACAATGGCAACAACTATCTGGGCCAGATCGCGAGCGTCACGCCGCCCGTTCTGACGCGGAAAATGGAGGAATGGCGCGGCGGTGGGATGAGGGCGCCGGTCAAAGTCGATCTGGGCATGGAAGCGCTCACCATGGAATGGACCTGCGGCGGCTTCATGCGCGAGGTCATGGCGCAGTGGGGTGAGCCGACGCTCGACGGCATCCAGCTCCGTTTCGTCGGCGCCTATCAGCGCGACGATACCGGCGCCTATGACACCGTCGAGATCGTGGCGCGCGGCCGTCACGAGGAAATCGACATGGGCGAGGCCAAGGTCGGCGAGGATACCGAATTCTCCGTCACGACCGCGCTCGCCTACTACAAGCTCAGCGTCAACGGCTCCGTCGTTCAGGAATTCGACCTGCTCAACATGGTCGAGATCGTCAACGGGGTCGATCGCCTGTCCTCGGCGCGCAACCTCTTCGGCATCTAACCCCTCTCCCCCCTGACGGCCCCGCCCCCTCGGGGCCGTCCCTTTTCGCTTCAAGGAAAGCCGACAATGTCCGACGAAAATTCGAAGCTCCGCAGCGTTACACTCGACGAACCGATTCAGCGCGGCGACACCACGATCGACAAGGTCCAGATCCGCAAACCGCAGTCGGGCGAGCTACGCGGCCTCTCGCTGGTCGAGCTGGGCCAGCTCAACGTCGACGCGCTGTCGAAGATCCTGCCCCGTATCACCATCCCGACGCTGACGCCGCAGGAAGTCAGCGCGCTCGACCCCGCCGATCTGCTCGCCATGGGGGGCATTGTCGGACGTTTTTTGTTGCAGAAGTGGCGGCTCACGGATGCCCCCGATCAGTAGAGGATGCGATGGCCGACGTGGCGGTGGTGTTTCACTGGCCACCGCAGGCCATGGACGAAATGCCCCTGTCTGACCTGATGCTCTGGCGCACCAAGGCGGCCGAGCGCTCCAAGCCCACCGAGACAAAGAGGAAATAGCCGCCATGGCCGACCGCGACCTGAAACTGAGCGTGATTTTCGAGGGGCTCGATCGCCTGACCGGCCCCTTGAAGAACATCACCAACGCTTCAGGCGGCGCGCGCAAGGCCATGTCCGAAACGCGCGCAGAGCTGAAGGCGCTGACGGCCGCGCAGCGCGATATCGACAGCTTCAAGCGCGCAGAGACCAAGCTCGGACTCGACACCGAGGAAGTGACCAAGGCGCGCGCGCGCCTGGCCGATTTGAAGCGTGAGCTGGACGCCATCGAGCAGCCGACGAAGAGGATGGCGGCCGCCTATGCCGCAGCCGAGCGCAACGTCGCGCGGCTCACCGATCGGCACGAGGAAACCGGGCGCGAGTTGCAGACGCTGTCCACGCGGCTCAATTCCGCGGGGATCGACGTTGCCGAGCTGGGCCAGCACGAGGATCGCCTTGCGCTGCGCACGCGCGAGGCCAACAAGGCGCTCGCCGAGCAGAAGGCCAAGCTCGATCAGGTGGCCAAGGCGCGGCGTCAGTCCGACGAAATGCGCGACCTGAGCGGCAAGCTCGCTGCCAGCGGCGCGGGCATGATTGCAACCGGCGTTGCTGCGGGCGCTCCCGTGCTGGGTGCGGTCAAGGATGCGATGACATTCGAATCGGCGATGGCCGACGTTCGCAAGGTGGTCGATTTCGCGCCGCCCGGCTCATTCGAGAAAATGAGCGACGACATTCTCGACCTGAGCACGAGAATCCCGATCGCGTCGGAGGGGCTGGCGCAAATTGCGGCTGCTGCCGGTGCCGCTGGTGTCCAGCGCAACGAGATCGTCAAATTCACCGAAGATGCCGCAAAGATGGGTGTGGCCTTCGGCGTGTCTGCTGACGAGGCCGGCGCCATGATGGCGAAATGGCGAACAGCGTTCGACATCGGGCAGGGTGATATCGTGGGGTTGGCGGATCGCATCAACGCGCTCACCAATGCCTACGGCGGCAAGGCGGATGCGGTTTCCGAAATTGTCACGCGCATCGGTCCGCTCGGTAAGGTAGCTGGCGCCACCGCGCCGCAGATCGCTGCAATGGGCCAATTGCTCAATGCGGTAGGCATCGAATCCGAGATCGCGGCCACCGGCATCAAAAACACAATGCTTGCCCTTACCAAAGGCACCGCCGCCACCAAAGGGCAACAAGGTGCCCTAAAATCTCTCGGTCTGGAGGCGAATCAGGTCGCTAAGGACATGCAAGCCGACGCTGGCGCGACGATCATGAACGTGATGCAGAGGATCGCCAAGCTGCCGAAGGAAGCTCAAGCGGGCTTGCTGACGACCCTGTTCGGATCGGAATCCGTTGCCGCGATCGCACCCCTTCTCGTGAACCTCGATCGCCTGCAGGCCAATTTCAAACTGATTGGCGATCAGGGCGCCTATGCGGGCTCGATGACGAAAGAGTTTATCGCCCGCATGGAAGCGACCGAAGGCATTACCGGCATCGCGGGTAATGCCCTGAACGCGCTCAACATCGAGCTGGGGACGGCGCTGTTGCCGACCGTGAAGGAACTGGCGCTTTGGCTCCGCGATCTCGCTAAGGAGTTCCGCGGATGGGCGCAGGAACATCCTCTGCTTGCAAAGGGCCTTGGATTGTTTCTTGGCGTCGGATCGGCCCTTCTCATCATAGTCGGCGGTCTCGGCATCGCCTTCGCGGCGCTCACCGCGGCGGCGGCCCCGCTCGGCATCGCCCTCGCGCCGCTGCTGCTGATACTCGCGGCGGTGGCTGCGGTCGCGGCGGCTGCGTGGCTGATCTACGACAATTGGGGAGCGATCTGGGATTGGTTCGGGCGCGCGTGGCAGACGCTCAAGGATCTGTTCTCCGAGGGCATCCAGTTCCTGATCAGCGCCTTCCTGCGCTTCACGCCGCTCGGCTTGCTCATGATGGTCATGAACCCCGCGATCGCGTGGCTGCGCAGCCTCGATTTCGCGACGATCGGCCGCAATCTCATTCAGGGGCTGATCAACGGCATCACCAACATGCTCGGCGCGCTGAAATCGACGATCGTCAACGCGGCCAGCTCGGCCGCGAACTGGTTCAAGCAGAAGCTCGGCATCCATTCGCCGTCGCGCGTTTTCATGGGGCTCGGCGGCTTCGTGATGGAAGGGCTCGCCGATGGCATTTCGGCGGGCCAGTCCGATCCGATCCGGCGTATCAGCGCCGTTGCTGGCCAGATGACCGCCGCGATGGCGCTGGGCGCCGCCACGCCCGCGATCGCAGCAGTCGGGCTGGCACAGGGCGCGGGCGCATCGGCGGGCGCTATGCAAGCTGCCGCTGGCCCCAGCTACACCATCAGTATCAAGGCCGATGGATCGAACGCAGACGCGATCGCCAAAGCGGTGCGCGAAGCGATCGACCAGATTGAGCGCGACCGGCGCGCCAATGCCCTGTCCGCCTACGACGACGATTGAGGGACCGGAGCGATCGCAGTCGAAGTGGTTTTGGTTCGGCGTTCGTGATCGCGACCAAAGGAGAAATGCCCCATGATGATGAGCCTCGGCATGTTCGTTTTCGAGATCCCCTCGCTGGTCTATCAGGAGCTGCAGCGGCGCACGAGCTGGAGCCATGCCCAGATCGAGCGCGTCGGCGCGCGCGCAGCCAATCAGTTCACCGGACCGGGCACCGAGACGATTGCACTTTCGGGGACCACGGCGGCAGAGCTGCAGGACGGCCGCGCGTCACTCGATTCCCTGCGCGAAATGGGCGATCAGGGCGAGGCGTGGCCGCTGGTCGACGGCGCCGGGACCGTGTTCGGCAACTATGTGATCGAGGGGCTCGACGAACGACACAGCTATTTCGCGCCCAATGGAACGCCGCTCAAGATTGACTTCGGGCTCGATCTGTTGCGCGTCGACGACGCGGCCGACGCTCAGGCGGTAACACAGCCGCTATGAGCGATCAGGCCAGTAACGTCCCGCGCGCGCGCATCACGCTCGACGGCAAGGATCTGTCGCCGCTCATTGACCCTCGGCTTGTCTCATTGCGCCTGCAGGAAAAGCGCGGGGATGAGGCCGATCAGCTCGATATTGTGCTGAGCGATACGGACGGCAAGCTGGCCCTGCCCTCGCCGGGCGCGGTGCTGCGGCTCGAGTTGGGCTGGGAACGCGGCGACAATGTGTCGGTGGGGCTGATCGACAAGGGCAGCTTCAAGGTCGACGCGATTGGGCACAGCGGCCCGCCCGACGCGGTCACCATCCGCGCCCGATCGGCCGACTTCACCAGCAAGATCCGCGGGCGCCGCGATCAGAGCTGGCGCGGCAAGTCGCTCGGCCAGATCATCCGCGATGTCGCTGGGCGAAACGGGCTCAAGGCGCATATCGACCAGGCGCTCGGCGGCAAGGTGCTCAAGATACTGACACAGAGCCGCGAAAGCGATATCGCCCTGCTCAAGCGACTCGGCAAGGAACATGACGCCGTCGCGACCGTGAAGGACGGAAAGCTGATCTTCGCGCAGATCGGCAAGGGGACGACGGCCAGCGGCGCGTCGATCCCGCGGCTGACGATCCGCCGCCGCGACGGTGACAAGCACAGCTACGATATCGAAAAGCGCGACGAATATACGGGCGTCACCGCCAAATGGCGCGATGCCAAGGGCGCGAAGCGCAACAAGGTCACCGTGGGCGGCGATGATAACGCCAAGGCGCTCAAGCGCGTTTATCCCAGCGAGGCCGAGGCACGCCGCGCCGCGCAGGCCGAGCGCGGCCGCATTCAGCGCGCCACGGCGAAAATGACCCTGACCCTCGCCTATGGCCGCGCGGATCTATATCCCGAGCGCAAGGCGAAGGTGCAGGGCTTCAAGGCCGATATCGACGGCACCGACTGGCTGATCACCGAGGTCACGCATGAAATGAGCAAGCGCGGCCTGACCAGCCAATTGCAACTGGAAACGGCCGCTTAGCGGGCGATCTAACTTTGGGCTAGGCGGGCACTCCTATGCTGCCTGCGCGATCGCCAGCAGCGCGAGGCTGCGCGGATCACCCGACTGGCGGATATAGTCGATCACGCGCCTTTCGGTCGGCGAAACGGTGCGCTGCCCGGTAAGGACGTACAGAACATCCATACCCGCCAGCGCCATCATCTCGACGCGATTTCCCTTCCGGGCGCCTGAATCGGTCTGCTCGATCGTCCGAATGATCGACTTACTGAAACCCGGCACATGCTCGAAGCCATGCCCCGTCAGCGCTTCCCAGCGCAAACGCTCTTCGCGAAAGCGCTCGCCGAGCCGCAAGCGCATGCCATCCTGCCAATCCTCGTGGTCGATCTGGTCAATGAGCGGCGGCGGGTACATACCAAATTTGCGGATCGAGGGCAGGACTTCGGTGAACAGCCATTTGGCGAAGCTCTTGGCCACCGCCTTTCGGCTGCTGAGCGTCAAAGCGTAAATGCCGGGCTCGTTCGTGATCGCGATTTCCTGTCGGCCACCAAGGGTGTCCATACTATGGACACCCTTTTGGTAGTCATCGAGCCGCTGCGCAGCATTTCGCGGGTTCGCGATCTCCAAAATCGCGCAGACATCGTTGAGCACCCACCACGGTTCGCCGTCGCGCAGGATCATGCGGACGTCGGCGCTTTCAAAGTGCAGGGGGACCAATGCCGACATGATACGCTTCATCCTCCGAGTTTGCCTAACTATGTCCAATCGAATGAAAGTCCAACACCATTCGTTGAGCGCGAAGGTTGGCCGATGGCAAAACGGGGTGCGCGTTCAATGCCCAAATCGGAAAATCGGATGATTACCTAGCCGATGCGCGAGGTGCGGCGTAGAAACCGTTGTCCAGGCGAATATCCCGCAACCCCATGAGCATTTTTAGCGCTGCGTTCCGCTCATCGGGTGCAATATTTCGCCAAATATCGAGAGCGCGAATATCCTCGGCTTCCATATCGACCGCCTGCGGCGCGTGGTTACCCGTCAGAACATACCAGACGTCGGCGCCTGATCGGCTGATCGCTTCGAGATAGACGATCGTCGGCGAATTCTGGTCCGCCTCATAGGCCGCCTGCGTTCGCCTGCTGACGTCCGCCAGCTTGCCAAATTCCTCCTGTGTCAGGCCCAGACGCTCCCGCTCTGTGCGAATTCTTGACCCTGCCCCACCCGCAAGATGCATATTTTTTCCCATCATACTTGACGGTGCGAAGTTTTTCGCACATTCATTGTGCATAATTATGCAGATTATGGCGCATTGAGCATGAAAATCGAGTCTGGCCCGAGTGGCGATGTTCAGAATTCTGATCAACCGTGCTCCGGCATCGACCCGGCGCGTCTGGCTGCGGCTAAAGACCGCCTTGATCGCGCAGGCATTTCCGTGCGCGATTGGGCTAGGCGGCGTGGACGAATTTGATCCAAAGCCGGATGGCAGCGAGATGGACCATGCCGAGGAAACTTGAGGGCGTTTGATCGTAGCGGGTGGCGACGGCACGATTGATTTTCAGCTTGCCGAACATTCGCTCAATGCCGTTTCGCTGCCTGTAGAGCTGCCGATCGTGCTCGATCCTTTCTCGGCGATTGGAGCGCGCCGGGATGACAGCCTGTATGCTGCGGCTCGCGAGATCGGCGCGAATGGCGTTGGTGTCGTAGCCTTTGTCGGCCAGCAGAGCCGCCGGAGCGCGGTCCGGCAGGCGGATCAGCGTGTCATAGGCCGTGCAGTCGGCGGCTTCACCACCAGTCAGGTGGAAGGCGACGGGGCGTCCTCGGGCATCAGCCAGACAGTGAAGCTTACTGGTGAACCCGCCCCGCGAGCGGCCAAGAGCGCGTCGACAAGTCCCCCTTTTCCGCCCGCTGCCGAGACATGGGCGCGAAGGGTGGTGCTGTCGATGCTGTAGTGTCCGGTGTCGGCCATGATCTCGGCAAGCGTCACCGACACGGCCTCCCAGACCCCGGCCTCGCTCCAACGACGGAACCGCCGGTAGATCGTGTTCCAATTGCCGTATTTTGGCGGGACATCGCGCCAAGCAGTCCCACAGCGCAGCCGCCAGAGTATGCCGTTGACTATCGAGAGATTCTGCTCAGGCCTGCGGCCGCGCCCTCGGTTCTCTGGCTCGATCGGCAGCAGACCCTTCAGAACGCGCCATTCTGCTTCGCTCAGATCGCCCCGGCTCAAACCTGCCTCCAAAAGGCAGCCTTGAATCAACCCACACCGTCCACGTCAACCAATTCGTCCACGCCGCCTAATCAGCACAATTTCCCAGAAGCCCTAGTTTACACGATCCTCCGCGGGCAGCGCCGCTGCAAGCGTGGCCTGTCGCACCGGATAGCGGTTGCCCTTGGCATCAAGGACAGTGACGCTGTCGCGCGGGCCGAACTTCGTGGTGGCGATAATGACTGATCTCCCCCTTCCCTTCGGGCGCACCATAGGGAAGCCCGCTCCGGTCGTCGCTTGCGATCGGAGCGGGATTTTGCAGCTCGGCGACGATCGCTACACCGAAGCACTGGCGGTGGTCGAGGATCACCGGAAGCCATCCTGCAGCTTCGTGCAGCGGCATTTGCGGATCGGCTACAATGAGGCGGCTCGCTACGTCGAACGCATGGAGGCAGAGGGGCTTGTTTCGAGCCCGAACATCGCGGGTGCTCGGCGTTGGATCGGAGATCGGCTTTCCTGCACGTGCGGCGAGGTCCACGACGCAAGCGATATCGAGGCCCGTGCCACGATCCTATCCGCGAACGCCTTGCGCGCGTCGCCGGATGCCGATGGCGGAACCTCCAACTGGCCGACGTCAAAGGCGGCGCCTGAGCATGCGGTGGCGGCCTGATCGGCGAGACCGTAAAGCGTCACGATATCGGGATTTCCCTCTGACGTTTTGGCCAGCGCGGTCGAGCGCGCATCGCACGCTTTCACGCTGCCCAGAAACTTGGTCCAAAGCGCCTTGGTTTCAACGCCGAGATCGCCCTTTGGCGCTGCCGCGTTGCCCTTCGTCGTCGCGCTAGGTCCGTCGATGATGGCCCCGGCTACGAAGACGACGAACGATCCGAGCAGCACGTATCCGGCCCGCTTGCGGGAGACCGCTGGGATCGGCCGCACCAGAAACACAACCCCGAAGCAAAACCCTACCATCGCCAGCAACGCCAGCGTCAATCCCATCGTCATCGAATCCCCCGAGTTAAGGTATTGCTTCAATAGACAGAATTATTGGCACCCCCAAGCGTCGGCATCCCATTAACCCGAGCGGCGAACCGATTCCTCGGCGACATTCTCGTGCGGCGATCCGCGAAGCTGCAGCGCCTCAACGATGCGCCGCACGGCCGCGCGATCGATTTCGTCCAGGCTGTCATATTGCCTGAGCATGGCGACCACCTCTTCACTTAGATTCGCGGGCGCAGCGCTCTGCCCCGTCAGGACAAACCAAACGTCTATGCCGCCCGCATCGAGCGCCGCGAGGTAAGTGACGGTCGGCGACGTCTGGTCATTTTCATAAGCAATTTGAGACCCCCTGCTGACGCCACCAATCTTGCCGAAATCCGCTTGGCTGATGCCGCGTTTTTCGCGTTCCTGTCGAAGCCGCGCTCCGATCTCGGTTGCGATGTTCATAATTCTGTACGCTCCCCCTTGACGCAGTTTAGAATTCTGGACATACGTTGTGCATAATTATGCAGATTATGGCGCATTGAGCATGAAAATCGAGTCTGGCCCGAGTGGCGATGTTCAGAATTCTGATCAACCGTGCTCCGGCATCGACCCGGCGCGTCTGGCTGCGGCTAAAGACCGCCTTGATCGCGCAGGCATTTCCGTGCGCAATTGGGCTAATCAGCACAATTTCCCAGAAGCCCTAGTTTACACGATCCTCCGCGGGCAGCGCCGCTGCAAGCGTGGCCTGTCGCACCGGATAGCGGTTGCCCTTGGCATCAAGGACAGTGACGCTGTCGCGCGGGCCGAACTTCGTGGTGGCGATAATGACTGATCTCCCCCTTCCCTTCGGGCGCACCATAGGGAAGCCCGCTCCGGTCGTCGCTTGCGATCGGAGCGGGATTTTGCAGCTCGGCGGCGATCGCTACACCGAAGCACTGGCGGTGGTCGAGGATCACCGGAAGCCATCCTGCAGCTTCGTGCAACGGCATTTGCGGATCGGCTACAATGAGGCGGCTCGCTACGTCGAACGCATGGAGGCAGAGGGGCTTGTTTCGAGCCCGAACAGCGCGGGTGCTCGGCGTTGGATCGGAGATCGGCTTTCCTGCACGTGCGGCGAGGTCCACGACGCAAGCGATATCGAGGCCCGTGCCACGATCCTATGCGGCTGCGGCTCTGGGGTGGCGGTGCCAGAGCGCGAATGGCGACCAATGCACCAGATGCCGATCGGCGATCAGCGCAATTACGTTGCGCAAGTGCGCGGCGGAAAGGGCCAAACTGCCTTGGCCTACTGGACTGGTCGCTTCTGGGCATATGCGCCGATCAGCGAAGATCCGAAGCAATTGCCCTTTCATCCAATCGTGCATCGCGCCGCGATGTGGGCGCGATCGAGCAGCCCACGGCCGCAGCTCGATTGGCAACCGCGAATTGGCGAGGAAGTCGAGCTGACCGCAGATTTCCTTGAGCGTTGGCCGGAATGGAGCGGGGCTCGTCTCTGGGTTGTCGGCCTCAACCATCAACGCGGCAAGCCGGGCATCAACGTGACGGTATCCGAGGAATGGCCGACCACGCCTTCTTCCTACGGATTCACCGATGATTTCTGGATAGACCGGCCCGGCAAGGCTGATGATCTGCAGCCGCTGACCAGCACGGATCGCGGCGCATGACCAAGGCCCGCCCTCCCGTCAGCTTCGCCCAGGCGATCGCGCGTATTGCCGGTCGCATCGGCTACGACGTCGCCGCAAAGGTCGCCGATCGCAGCGAGCGTACCGTCTATCAATGGGCCGATCCCGACACCGACACCACGCCCACGCTCGCGCAGGCGGTTGCTCTCGACACGGCCTATGCCGAGGCAGGCGGCGAAGGTTCGCCCATCCTCGACACCTATGCGCAGATTTTCGATCGCGTCTTTGCCGACGCATCCGCTGATCGGAACGCGCTGGCGCAATCAGCGGCGCTCGCCTCGCTCGAAGGAGGCCAGTTCGTGGCGGCATTGATCGCGGCGGCTATGCCGGGCGCTACGCCCGCTCAGATCGCGCGTGCCGAGGCCGAGGGGGAAGAGGCGGTCAACGCCTTCAAAAATTCGATGCGCCAGCTCAGCCGCTTGGCCGCTGGCAGGGGTTCACAACCGGGAGGGTCGAAATGAGTGAGAGTAGCTTTAGCGAACAACCGGCGCGCGTTTCGCGCCAGCGCGCCCCGATGATGCATTGTCCACACTGCGATGGGCGGTCGCACGGCCGCACCAGCACGCGCCTGAGCCCGACATATCGCGAGGCGACGTATATCTGCCAGAACATCGCCTGCGGCCATGTGTTTGTGGTCGGCATGGAAGCCATCCGCACGCTGCGCCCCTCGGCTCTGCCCAACCCCGAGGTCAAGCTCCCGATCGCGCCGCCCCGCGCCAAGGGAACGCCCGCCAACGACAATAACGAACCGGTCCAGCTTCCGCCCGCGGCCAATGACACCGTGAGGATCGAAGCGGGCTAAGCCGCGCGGCGCCCGCCGCATCCGACCCCTTCCAATCTGAAATGCCACCCGGCTGCACCGCTGCCGGGATCGGCCCCGCCTTGCCTGAAAGATCCCGATGCACGCCGATTTGCTCAACGAAGTCCTGCCCCGGTTGAAGCGCGATTTCAGCTTCGAGCCCAAGGGCACCTATCTGCGCAAGGGTCGCTGCCCCGACTGCAAGAAGCGCGAAATGTATGCGCGTGCCGAGGCGCCTTGGGTGCTCCGCTGCGGCCGCCTCGATCGCTGCGGAACCGAAATCGAGATCAAGACGCGCTATCCCGACATTTTCGAGGATTGGTCGAAACGCTACCCGCGCAGCGAGCGCGCGCCGCATGCCGCCGCCGACGCCTATCTCGCGCACGGCCGCGGCTTCGACCTGCAAAAGCTGCGCGGCCACTACACCGAGGAATATTACAAGGATTCTAAGACGGGCATGGGCAGCGCCACCGTGCGCTTCCAGCTCGCCTGCGGCGTCTGGTGGGAACGCCTGATCGATCAGCCCCAGCGCTTCGGCAAGATGAAGGCCCGCTTCTCCTATGAGGGCACCTATGCCGGGCACGTCTGGACGCTGCCGCACCTGTCGCTTGAGCAATATGCAGACGCCGCGCAGATCTGGTTTGCCGAAGGCATCTTCGACACGATCGGACTCAATCAGGGCGCAGGGCTCGCGGCCGCGTCCACCATGTCGTCGAACAACTATCCCGCGGAGTTTCTCAAGCAGATCCACGCGATCATCGCCGCCCGCGGTCCAGGCGCCCGGCGCCCCAAGCTGATCTTCGCCTATGACGTCGGCCGCGCAGGCGTCGAGTTCACCCGCGACTTTGTCGAGCGCGCGCGGGGCGATGGCTGGGAATGCGGCGCTGCTCAGGTGCGCCCCGATGGCGAGGGTCATAAGCGCGACTGGAACGACCTGTTCATTCGCAAGGAGCTGACGCCCGAAAAGATCGAGGAATACCTCTGGAACGGCGACGTCACGATCGCCGCGACGGCGCCGGAAAAGGCGTTCCTGCTCTACAGCCGCGATCGCTATGCCACCTTTCCCTTCACCTTCCGATCCAAGCAGCTCTGGGCAGAATACAGCCTCGCGCGGATCGAAGAGCGCGTCATGGAAATGGGCGAGGACAAGGCGCTCAAGGAACTGACCTACGAGGCGAAATGGGACATGGCGGCGCGCGACGCGTGCGAGATCCATGAAATCGCCAATTGCACCTTCCACGCCCTCTACTGGCAGCATGACGAAGCGATCGACGACAGCGCATATTATTTCCGCGTCGATTTCCCCGGCAAGCAAAAGAGCATCAAGTCGACCTTCACTGGTGCGTCGATCGCCGCGGGCGCCGAGTTCAAGAAGCGCCTGATATCGATCGCCCCCGGCGCGATCTGGACGGGCAGCACGGGCCAGCTCGATCGCATCATGCAACGCCAGCTTGTCGGGATCAAAACCGTCGAGGCAATCCAGTTCACTGGCTACAGCATCGACCACGGCGCCTATGTGCTCGGCGATATCGGGGTGAAGGACGGCCGCGTCTATCAGCCCAACGCCGAGGATTATTTCGATTTCGGCAAGACGGCGCTGAAACTGCGCAGCGCCGAGCGCGTCCTTGCGATCAACTATGACGCCGAAAAGCTCGATCTGCGCTGGGCGGGCTGGGTCATAACCGCATACGGCCCCAAGGGGCTGGTCGCCCTCGCCTTCTTCTTCGGCTCGCTTTTCGCCGAGCAGATCCGGCGCGAGCAGAAGAGCCTCGCCTTTCTGGAAATGACCGGCGATCCCGGCACCGGCAAAACCACGCTGCTGGAGTTCCTCTGGCGCCTGCTCGGCCGCGATGCGTACGAAGGGTTCGACCCGGCAAAGGCGACGGCCGCGGCGATCGCGCGCAATCTCGGCAAGGTCGCCAACCTCCCCGTCGTCCTGCTCGAAGGCGATCGCACGCAAGAGGTGCCGCATAGCCGCCGCTTTGAATGGGACGAGCTGAAAACCGCCTATAACGGCCGCTCGGTTCGTGCACGCGGTGTCGCCAACGGCGGCATGGAAACTTTCGAACCGCCCTTCCGCGCCTCGATAGTCATTGCCCAGAACGCGCCCGTCGAAGCCTCGGCCGCGATGCACGAACGCATCATGGCCATCCATTTCGACAAGGCGGGATGGAGCCCCCAGACCAAGGCGGCGGCCGAGAAGCTCGAAGCCACCGCGACTGATGACGTTTCGGGCTTCATCATCCACGCCCTACGCCGCGAGGCCGACGTGATGAAGGCATATCGCGCCGCCTTCGCGCAGCACGAGCAGCGCATGGCCGGGCTCAAGGACGTGCGCAATGGCCGTCTGGTCAAGAACCACGCCCAGCTCGCCGCGATGTTCGATGCGATGCGGCTGATCGTCACCAACATCAACGATCGCGACGCCGCAGCCGTGCAGGATTTCATGGATGACATGCTGGTCGAGCGGCAGCGGACCATCAACAAGGATCACCCCGACGTCATCCTGTTCTGGGAGCGCTTCGACTGGCTCAACAGCCAGATCGCGGCCGACAGCGACAACCCGATCAACCACAGCCGCGATCCCGACAAGATGATCGCCATCAACCTAGTCCAGTTCGAGCAGAAATGCGGCGACAACCGCCTGTCGCTGCCGCGCATGAACGATCTCAAGAAGCTGCTGAAAACGTCGAAAGAACGCAAGTTCGCGGGCTCGAAACCCATCAATTCGCGCACCGGCAAGTCCGTCTTTTGCTGGTGTTTCGAGCCTGCGCCCACCCACCGCTGAAACCGAAAGGGACCGTCATGCAGACCGGCCTAGATGAATTCGCGCACGCCTCGCGCCTCCGCGACGGCAACATTCGCGGCGCCCGCCCAGGCGTTCATACCGCCCGCATCCAGAGCAGCCGCCGCGCGCGCCGCAAGGCACTGGCCGAAGCTGGCGAAATGCTCGGCGCAATCGCGCTCGTGATCGTCGCGGTGGCGCTGGTATGAACGCCCCCCTGCGCATGGCCACGGTGTCAGATGGGATGGGCGGCATCCGGCACGTGCTGCGTCCGGCACCGCCTCCGGCCCCGGCGAACAGCCGTGGCAAGAAAAAGCGCCATGTCCCCGATCCGATCAAGGCGAACCCGGAATCCGCCGCTCAGCAACTGCGCCTGTTCATCGAGCGACTTGAGCGGATGGATGAAGAAATCCGGGGAATGCAGGACGATCGCAAGGACGTGCTCAATGAGGCGAAAGCCAACGGCTACGACACCAAGACGATCGGCACGATTCTCAAGCTGCGGCAGCTCGATCCGAACAACCGGATGGAAGCCGAGGCGCTGCTCGAAACTTACAAAGCCTCGCTGGGGATCGAATGATGCGCCCGGTTCATGCCGATCGGTGGCGCGCCATCGCCATCATCGCCCGGCTCGAGTTGCGCGATCGTCGCCGCGCGTTCGCGGCCGAAAAGGCGAAGGGCGGCGAAGCGGCCTCGCTCGCGACCAAGGACGGTGCCGCATGGGCGGCGATCGCTGCCGACTGGACCTATTACACGACGCATGTTCGTCCGAAGGCACCCGACGTCACTGCCGATGACAAGTTGGGCGCGATCGACCGCGAGCTGCAGCGCTATGACCGCCTCGCGAATTCTGGCGGCCTGACGCCCCGCGAACGCCGCCGCCGCGCCTTTCTGGAGGCGATGCGCTGGCATGCCGAGCCGCGGGCCTTCGGCATCGAATTTTGCGTCGCCGTCACGATCGAAGCCCGGCGCCGCCGCGCAACCAACGACAATTTCCACACCAACGAAAGGAACGCCGCATGACTGACGGCCGTCATTTTCCCGATATCGAGGGCTGCAACGTCGCGGTCCAGCTCGATCATCACAAGGGCAAGCCCGGACTGCTCTTCACCGTCGAGCTGCCGAACCAACGCGGGAAGATCTCGGATTGGTTCCGCCCGTACAAAACGGAGCAAGAAGCGATCGCCGGTATGACTGTGCTGACCGCTGCTGACGTTGTCGTCGTCGCCCGCGAGGCGATGAATTTCGACAACGAAATTCCGTTCTGAGCCCCCACGATGAACCGCAACACCAAGCGCGATCACATCGCCGTCAAGACCATCGTCGCCCTCGCCGCGATCGTCGCCGCCACCTTCATCTTCATCGCCCACCTGACGGGCAACCGGAGCCGCTGACATGAGCATCGAACCGCCACGCACCCGGAATATCGGGCAAACGAAAACGATCGCCAAGCGCCTGCGGGCGAACTTGGAAGCGCTCGGATTCTTGATCAACCACGGTCGCTGCCTCGAAGCCGTCGCGGCGGGCTTCGGCTTCAACAGCTACGCCCATATGCGCGGCGACGCTGGCGCGGCAAAGCCTTGGACAATCCTGCGCGCCGCCGATCGTCTCATCGCCCTTGCTTCGTCGATCGACCTGCCTTTCGCCGATGCGATCCGTGCGCTCGATGCCGCGATCAGCATCCCCGTGAAGGAGGCGGCAGAATGAGCACCGAACCCGAAGCCGCCCCCGATCCGCGCGTCGAAGCGATCGCCGGTCACATCACTGCCGGGATCTACTCGGCACCGCTCGCACAGGCGACGGCGCGCCAGCGCACCCTTGCGCTGAGCGTGGCAGACAAAATCGTCGCCGCCGAACAGCCGCCCAAGGCCGTTTGGATCGGGTACGACCCGTCGTCCGAAGCCGCAGTCGAAGGCATCCGGGAAGCGATCAGGAACGCGAAGGGTCCGGGCAAGTTCCGCAACCTGTTCCTCCACGCCCCCGAACCGGCCTCGCCCGCGGCTGAGATCACGCGCTACCGCAACGGCCTGATCGCGATCCAGAAAGCATGCGCCAATGGGAGGATCTGCGACGACGTCGCATGGTTCGACGATATCACCACGCTCCACGATTTTATCGAAGAGCTGCTTTCCCCGAGCGCGCCTGCTGTCGTCGCGGATCTGTTCGAAGGGCCTCGGGCGTGATCGCTTACGCAGCACGCACGGGCACGCGGCGGAATTTAGCTGCACTTCGTCAAGCGGGGTGGCGGCTCATGGTTTCCGCCCGTGGCGTCCTTCGCACCGAAGGCTTTCCCTATGCCCTCGACAACGGCGCATGGACGTCATTCCAGCGGTCGGAACCGTTCGACGTCGAAGCGTTCGAACGCGCGGTGCGCCAGCTCGGGGCCGAGGCTGACTTCATCGTCCTGCCCGATATCGTGATGGGCGGACTCGCGAGCCTAGAATTCTCGAAGGCATGGCTGCGGCGCTTGCGGCGTCGCAAAGCCCTTCGCGATCGGACGTTCCTGATTGCGGTCCAAAACGGCATGGAGCCCGCTCATCTGCGGCGGCTTATCGGCCCGCGGGTCGGTATCTTCATCGGCGGTGATACCGCATGGAAAATTGCCACAATGGGACAATGGGCGAATCTCGCCCGTCGCCGTGGCGCTATTTGCCATGTCGGCCGCGTCAATACCGCTAAGCGCATCCGGCTTTGCGAAGCCGCAGGAGTGGACAGCTTCGACGGATCCAGCGCGAGCCGCTTTGCGGTCACGGTGGCGCCGCTCGATCTGGCCCGCCGCCAATCAGACCTTGAAGGATATCTGGCGAGGATCGCGGCATGATCGCAACCGTTCAGATCGGCCCGCACCGCCTCTTTCTCGGCGACGCTTACCAGATCCGCGCCGCGCTGGGCTGGCAGGATGCCGACGTGCTCGACCCGCCTTTCAAATACAAGGCGGTCGGCGCGGGCAATATGCGCAAGAAGCGGCAGGCAACCCGGCTCGTGATCGAGCAGGACATGCATAAGGGGTTCGATATCCGCATCATCAATCCGCTGCTCTGCGGCTCGGTGGTGGTGTTCTGCCACAATGATCAGATCCCCGAGGTATCGGCGCATCTGAAAGGCAGTTTTCAGCGCTTCGTGATGGCGGGATGGCGCAAGTCCAACCCCATGCCCGTCTGCAACAAGCACTACCTTTACGACACCGAATTCTATTTTCACGCCTGGACAAAGGGGCACCATCCCCGCGGCGAATATGCGGACAAGCGCCGATTCGTCGAGGCGCCCGTCGCGCCCTCCAAGCGGTTCAACCATGGCACGGTCAAACCCGATCGCGTGATGGACAAGATCCTGACCAACGTCGCAGGCGCCACGATCTGCGATCCCTTCATGGGAACCGGCAGCACGGGCGTCGCCGCCATCAAGGCAGGCCGCATCTTCACCGGGATCGAGCACAACGCCGAGCACTTCGAAACGGCTGTCAGCCGCATCCGCGAAGCCTTTGAAAGACAAGCAGCATGAGGAACATGATCAAGGTGGGCGACGTCCTGCCGATGCCCGCGGGGTATGACCCCGAAGCCCTGCGCTACGCCATCGCCCGCCGTGGCCTCACCGAGCGCACCGCGCGCAGCGCATCCACCAACCAGCGCGCCAAAACCGCCCGCCTGATCATGGCAGCGATCGCAGATCAGCACAGACGCGCCACCGATCCGATCGAGCAGGCGGCCGCCTTCCTGCGCCGCCGCGGCTTCGTCGTCTTCAATCAGGGCCAGATCGATAGCGCCAGCGGCACCGGCTATGTCGTCGGCCGCAAGCGCTTCGACACCTCGGCCGAGCTGCTCGACTATGCCCGCGCGCGAGGGTGGCAGGGATGAGCTGGGCACAAAGCGCGAATTCGCTGTTCACCGAAGTTGAGGCAGCAAGGTGGTTGAAGATCTCGCCTCGAACGCTGCGCAAGGAACGGCAGGACGGAAAGATCCACTATGTCTTGATCCGCAGCGCGGTCCGCTACAGTTTCGACGATCTAACCCGATACATTGAGAATGCACGCACATGCCAATCTACCAGCGAGAAGGCTCCCCCTATTGGTGGTACACATTCTCGATCGACGGTAAGCGATTTCGAGGAAGTACGGGCGAGACGAAGGAGCGCGCGGCGCTCTTAGCCGAAGCGGAAAAATATCAGCTTGAGCGCGGTCGCCCAACCGCCGATCAGGCATGGCGATTGCGAGAGGTACTCGGCACGTTCTGGACTGAACATGCACAGCACCTTTCAAGCGCCAGCGACATTTTCTTTCACTTCGAAATGCTCTCACAATTTCTAGGCCCGAGCCTGCCTATTTCAGACGTGACGAACGCTAAGCTGCTCGACTATCGCGCGGCTCGCCGCGGCGGCACGATCGAGGCCACCGAGGAATTGGTGCGGGATCGGCCGAAGGCGTGGCGTCATCGCATGATCACCAAGACCGGCTTTATCAGGCCGGTTGCACCGCAGACGGTGAACCGCGATTTCGCCCATATTCAAGCCGCAATGAATTGGGCTCGCGACGTGCACGGAAAGCCGATGCCGACGATCGCCTGGACGCGGCTAAAGTCCAAGGAAGCGCCGTTTCGTGTCCGCTTTGCAGCAGCCACTGAATTCGAGCAGCTCATGAGCGGTGCGCATCCAGCGATGCGGACGATCATATTATGCGCCGTCACGACTGGGCTTCGCCGCGCAAATATCCTCGGCATGCAATGGCATCAGGTCGACCTGTCGAGCTGCACGATCACGTTGCCACGCGTGAAGGGCGACAAGCCGCACAGCGTGTCGATCGCGCCCGTGCTGCGGGCAGCTCTGGCGCGGACGCCGCCCAACCTGCGCAAAGGGCCAGTATTCGACGCGACGAATTACAAGCGGCGATGGCAGGGCGCCGTCAAATCGGCCGACCTGCGCGATTTCCGGTTTCACGATTTGCGCCACACCTTCGCGAGCTGGGCTCGGCAAAATGGCGCGGATCTCGCCGACATATGTGAGGCCCTAGATCACAGCAGCGTGGCGGTTACGCAGCGCTACGCCCACATCCAACCCGAGACGACGACAACTGCCTTTGACCGGGTTGCAGATCTGCTCGCGTCACAATCACGGTCACAATCGCGGAAAAAGCGGGCCTGAAAGTCGCAGAATTCTGCGGCTGAGAGCGGATTTCAAGAACAGATTAGGAATCTGATGCTCTATCCTGCTGAGCTACGGGCGCTCCGCCAAGCTGGTTAGGGCGACAGCCACGCCGGGTCAATTGCGTGCTTGGGGCGGAACAACGGGAAACGGCAGCGCGGCGACCTCGACACCTTCGTCGACCAGCGCGCGGGCCTGTTCGACGGTGGCCTGGCCGTGGATCGTCCGTTGCTCGGTTTCGCCCAAGTGCATCGCGCGCGCCTGGTCGGTGAAATCCGTGCCCACCCACTCCGAATTCTGAAGTGCCGACTGTTGCGCGCGGGCAAGCGCTTCAAGCGCCATCTTCATCTGGTCAGGCGCAGGTGCAGCCAGTTGCACAGTTTCGCCGCCGCCCCGATTGCCCTTGGGCGCGACATTGGGCGCCATGATCGCCTTGCTGACATCCACGTCCCCACACATCGGACAGGCGATCAGCTTGCGCGCGCGCTGTGCTTCATAATCCGCGCTTGAGCCGAACCATGCCTCGAAAACATGGCCCGAGGATGCGCAATGCAGGTCAAAGACGATCATCCGAACGTTTCGGGCGAAGGGATCGGCCGTCGGTGCGCCAGCACGGGGATACGCGCACGCACATCGTCGAGTCGCGTAAAGTCGATATCGGCAAAGCCGAGCCCCGCGCCTTCCCCCATATCGAGCAGTATCTCGCCCCACGGGTCGATGACGAGCGAATGGCCATAGGTCTCGCGCCCGTCCTGATGCAGGCCCGATTGCGCCGCGGCGATGACGAAGCATGCCGATTCGATCGCGCGCGCGCGCAAGAGGGTATGCCAGTGGGCGCGTCCCGTCGGCACGGTGAAGGCAGCCGGCACCGTCAGGATTTTCGCGCCGGCATCCGAAAGCCGGCGATAGAGCTCTGAAAAGCGCAAGTCGTAGCACACGGATAAGCCTATCGCGGCCCAGGGCGTTTCCACAACGACTGCACGCTCACCGGGAGCATAGGCGGCCGATTCACGCCAGCTTTCGCCGGTCGGCAGATCGACATCGAACAGATGCATCTTGTCGTAATGCGTACGCACGGCCCCGCTGCCGTCGATAACGAGCCCGCGATTGACAAGTCGCCCGTCGTCGCGCTCGCCCTTCAGCGCCAGCGATCCGATATGCACCCACAGCCCCGTCGCGGCCGCAGCCGCGCGGACGGCGGCAAGCACCACGTCCGAATCGGTATCGCTGAGGTTGGCGGCGGCGCGCTCGCGGTCGCGGTCGAGCAATCCCGACATTTCGGGGGTGAACAGCATATCTGCGCCGCCCGCGCGCGCGTCCCTGATCGCCGCGACGATTGTCGCGGCGTTGCGTACGGGGTCGACCCCGCTGGTCATCTGCAGAACTGCGACGCGCATCAGGGCTCTCCGTTCAGCCTTGAAGCAGCGGATCGAGCTTGCCGGCGGCCTCAAGCGCGGCTAGATCGTCGGAGCCGCCGACATGGCGGCCGTCAATGAAAATCTGCGGCACGGTCGTGCGTCCGTGGGCGCGCTGGATCATTTCCGCGCGCTGGGGGCCGCCCATGCTGATGTCATATTCCTCGAACTCCGCGCCCTTCGATGCCAGCAGCGCCTTCGCGCGCGTGCAATAGCCGCAGAGCAATTTTGTATAGATCTCGATCTTCGCCATTCGTCGATGCTTTCCTTCTTCCCCGAGGTGAGTTCGACGCGCGGCAAAGTCAATATTCCTCATTGAGCACGCGCGCCCAGCACAGCACGATCACGCGCGCCGCGCCCGCGCGCTTGAGCACAGCGGCACAGGCGTTGGCAGTCGCGCCGCTCGTATGGACGTCATCTACCAGCCATATGGTCTTACCCGCCAGGCAACCGCGTTCGCGCGACGGAACCGCAAAGGCTCCGCGCACCGCCTTGGCGCGCGCGCGGGCGCCGAGCCCCCGCAGCACCGGCGTCGCTCGCTTGCGTAACAGCGTGTCCGTCGACAAGCGCACGCCCGTTCTCCGCGCCAGAGCGCGCGCGATCAGCGCCGACTGATTATAGCCGCGCCACCAGAGCCGCCAGCGATGGAGCGGTACCGGAATCAGCAGATCGTGGCCCTCGGACTCCAGATGTCGCTGCAACAGGCTCGCAATCATTTCCGCCATCGCCGGCCGCGATCCGTATTTGAGTTTCAGGACGATACGCCGTGCGGTTTCGCCATAGGCAACGGCAGCGCGCACCCCGTCATGCGCAGGCGGCTCCGCCAGACAGCGACCACAAAGCAGGCCTTCCTGCCACGCATCCGCGACGGGTGCTCCGCAACCCGCGCAACCGCTGCCCGTCAGAAATTCCAACCCGCCCCAGCAATCGAGGCAGAAGCGAAGATCGCCCTCAACCACGACTCCGCAGCCTGGGCAGCGCGGTGGAAGCGCAAAATCGGCCACCGATCGCCAAAGGAGCAGCCCCACCCTCATGGCGCTCTTGTCCAACGCGTCGCGGCAATGCACAAGCCGCCTCGTGCAACCGCCCGAAATCTTCGACCGTGCGCTGCGTCGTCTGCGCCGCGACCGAGCCGCCTCCCACTTTGCCGCGCATGATTTTTTGCGGGCGCACATGATCGAGGAGATTCTTGACCGACTCGACAGCGTCAAGCGCAGCTTCACCCGCGCGCTCGATCTGGGGGCCTGTGACGGCGCGCTGGGCAAGGCGCTAAGAGCGCGCGGCATCGAGGTAGTCTCTGCCGACCCCGGTCGCGCGTTCGCGGACGCGCTTGGCGGTGTGCAATGCGACGAGGATCGCCTGCCCTTCGCAGACTCCAGCTTCGACCTCATCGTGCAGGCGGGCGGGCTTGAAAGCGTCAACGACGTCCCCGGCGCGCTGACGCTCGCACGCCGCGCGCTTATGCCTGACGGGCTCTATCTCGGTGCGCTTGTAGGTAGTGGCAGTCTGCCGGCGCTCAAGGCGGCTATGCTCGCGGCCGACATGGACGTGGGCGACGCTGTCCACGCGCGCACCCATCCGCAGATAGACGTACGCGCGGCGGGAGATCTTCTCTCGCGCGCAGGATTTGCGCTTCCTGTTGCCGATACGGCGCGACTGACCGTGCGCTATCGCGACGTGTTCAGACTTTTCACCGATCTGAGGGGGATGGCGGCGACCAATTTGTTGCGGGGCGAACGCTCACCGATCACGCGGCGGTGGCTTGCAGCGGCTACGCAGGCTTTCGCGAAGGGCGCAGATGCCGACGGCAAAATCTCCGAGCATTTCGAGATTGTCTGCCTGACCGGCTGGAGCCCGTCGCCCGACCAGCCCAAGGCCGCGCGGCGCGGCAGCGCCACCACGTCGCTCGCTGCGATCCTCAAGCCCGGCGGGTGAGCGTTCAAACCAGCGCTTCGAGCAAGCCGATCAGCGGTTTGTCCGCAGGCGGCATGTCGAGCGCATGAAGTTCGACCGGTCTGACCCATTTTATCCCGTCGGAGTCGAGCGCGGCAGGGATCCCCTTCCACTTGCGACAGACATAGAGCAAAAGGATCAGGTGCCGGTCGCCCAGCGCTTCGCTCGCAAAGCCCGCCGGGGCAAGGCACGCTGCCTCGGTTTCGATCCCCAGTTCCTCGCGCAACTCTCGAATCAGCGCATGTTCGGGGGTTTCATCGGGTTCGACCTTGCCCCCGGGAAATTCCCACAGCCCGGCCATGCTGCGATGGCGACTGCGTTGCTGCACCAGCACCCTGCCATCACGATCGACAAGCGCCGCTGCGGTTACAAACAGAAAATCCATGCGGGGCCCCTTCGAGAAACTAGCAATTTGTTAACGGCTAAAGCCGCATAACCCGATATTCCAGGGAACAGGAATATCGAGATGAAGCGAATTCTGGAGAAATTCGCCAGTCTAACCGCGGATAGCGGGGCGGCCACGGCGGTCGAATATGGTCTTATCGTGTCGTTGATCGTGATTGCGATGATCGGCGCGCTCAATGGTGTGGCATCACGGACCAACGAGATCTGGAATTTCGTCTCCAATACCGCCGCATCGGTGATGTAGCTGCGCGCCGCATTTCGGTGCCGCAATATTACTTGCTCCGTTTACGCTTTGGCAAGTTTCATTCCGTAAACCAGCAGTGTCGATCCAGTAAATCCCGGGTCGACCGGGAAAGTGAAGTTGGAACCAAGGAGACCGGTTATGAAATTCTTCAAGAAGATGCTCCGCGACAACAAGGCCGCGACTGCCATCGAATATGGCCTGATCGCCGCCCTCATCGCAGTTGCTGGTGTCACCGCGTTCAACACGCTGGGTGAGCAGATCGGCACCACGATGAATAACGCATCGGCCGCGATGATCACCTCTTAATTTCCTATCTCGTTGTTTCGACGACGATTGGAATACTGGCGGGCGGAGACCAAGTCTCCGCCCGCTTTCCATTTGCCTGATCAATAAGTAACAATCTTGACCCGCTGACCGGGATTAAGCCGCGAATTAGCCTGCAGCGCGTTGAGTATCATGAATCGTTCGAGGCGATAGTCGGGATACGCCATACGCGCGGCAAAGGTCTGGGGCGTCTGCCCCGCCTGTACCGTCACCACCTGCACGCGCCGCGGCTTGATCGCACTCGCTTCAGCCGCGTTCAGCCTCCGCACGCTCCGGTACATGGTGTTGAATATCCCGGGGTTGCTGACCGGTGTGATTGCAACAAAGTGATAGGCGGTGCGTGGGTCAAACTGATAGGCGAACACTGTCACCGCGACCTCGCCCGACTGGGTGTTCGCTCGCGCGATCGCATAGGCCGCGTCGAGGCCGTTGACCTGGGTCCGCTGGATCTGCCCATAGCCGATATTGCCGCTTTGACCGCCCAGCCCGCGAAACACCGAATCAATATAAGAGTCGAGGCTTCCATTAAGCGCGCCGCCTGAAAACTGCGCCTGGCCATTCGAACCGCTGACGGAAACAGCCGTCGTCCCGTTGGCCATGGAATAGCCCTGCGGCACGGTGAACATCAGCTTCAGATCGGGATGCCGAAAGCTGTTGCCGTCTACGATGCCCTGCCGCGGATCATCATCATACAACACTCCGTTGAGCGCGGTCAGAAAGGCGTCGCGATTGCGAGCCCCGCCCGTGGCGCCTGTCTTGCGTGCCTGATTGAGCGCGCGCGTCACGCGGCTTGCCGGATCGGGATGGGTGCTCGCCCATTCGGGAAGCGTCCTCGCCGCCCCACCGCGCTGGCGCGATTCAAGCGCAGTTTGAGCCGCAAGCGACGCAAGCATGGAAGAGGACGCCGCAGGATCATAGCCCGCGCGCACCAGATACTGGATGCCGAGGTCGTCGGCCTCATATTCCTGGCTTCGCGAGAAGCTCAGCGTCGCGAGTTGCGCGGCTTGTCCCACACCCTGTTGTAGCAACTGGCCCAGACCCGAACTGCCCGCCACCGCACCGACCAGCACCTGGCCCAATACGCCGAGGATCGTGTTGCGCGTCGCAGCGCTCTGACGCTTGGCTGAATGCCTCGCGGCGACGTGTCCAACTTCGTGGCCCAGCACTGAAGCGAGCTCGGCCTCGTCGTTCATCAGCGCCATCAACTGCCGCGTGACGTAGACATAGCCACCGGGGATCGCGAATGCGTTGTTGACCGGCGAGTTGAGCAGCGTGATCGTGAAATCGCTCTGGCTGTTCGACAGCCCCGATTGCACCGCGATCTTCTGACCCACGCGCGTCACATAGGGCACCGGGCTGCCCGAATAGGCGCCACCAAACTCCTGCAACAATTCCGGGTGCGCCTGCGCGCCTTGCTGCTTGTCACGCGCTGAAATGGATTGCGGCTGCTGTGCTGTGCCTGGCAACGCAAGGCTCGCGCAGGCCAGAAGCGCTGCCGCCTGAAACATCCTCGTCGTCACGCAACCTCCTTGTTCAAAGGCTTCCCTCTTTCACGACTCAACGGCCGGAAATCGAGACGGTTCCGTAACTTGTTGTTTCAGATCGTGCCGATCGCCAGAAATTTCTCACGGCGCGCGCGGCGAACGTCGTCGCGCGAAAGCGCCTTAAGCGAATCGAGTTCCTCTCCGATTGCGCCTCCCAGCGCCGCAATCGCGGCGGCGGGGTCGCGGTGCGCGCCCCCTACGGGTTCGGGCACGATCCGGTCGATGACGCCAAGCCGGTGAAGATCCGCCGCCGTAACGCGCATCGCGTCGGCGGCATCGCTCGCCTTTTCGGCGGTGCGCCACAGGATGGAAGCACAGCCCTCGGGCGAGATGACCGCATAGACCGCATGCTCGAACATCAGCACACGATTGGCGGCCGCCAGCGCCACCGCGCCCCCCGACCCGCCTTCACCGACGACCGCAGCGACCATCGGCACGCCCAGTTCGAGGCACTTTTCAGTCGATCGCGCGATGGCTTCTGCCTGGCCGCGCTCCTCGGCTTGCACGCCGGGGAACGCGCCCGACGTGTCGACCAGCGTGACGACAGGGATACCGAAACGGTCGGCAAGCTCCATCAGGCGGATCGCCTTGCGATAGCCCTCGGGCTTGCCCATGCCGAAATTGTGCTTGAGCCGGCTGGCCGTGTCGTCACCCTTCTCGTGGCCGATCACCATGACGCGCCGGCCACCCAGCCGACCCAACCCGCCGATGATCGCCTGATCGTCGGCAAAGGCGCGGTCGCCCGCGAGCGGCATGAAATCTTCAAACAGTCCCGCAACATAATGCTTGAAATGCGGCCGCTCGGGGTGACGTGCGACCTGCGTCTTCTGCCACGGCGTCAGCCTGGCATATGTCTCGTGAAGCAGCTTGTCGGCTTTCGCCTGAAGCCGCGCAACGTCGCCCTCAATATCGACTGCGCCTGTCTGTGCGGTTTCCCGCAGATCGGCAATGCGCGATTCGAGCTCGGCGATCGGTTTTTCAAAGTCGAGAAAGCTAACCATCGGCACGCGGGTTAAGCGCGTGTCTCGCCGTCGTCAACGCGTGCCTTGGACCTTGATCGTTTCGGCCCTGTCGGCCCGGCACGTGAATCAAGGTCCCGACATTTGAAACGAGCCTGATTCACGCTTGCGGCGCAAGCGATCAGGCTCGATCGGCGAGCGGATGACGGCTGTTGACCAGCTCGACGAGCCTCCTGCTGTCGACATGCGTGTAGATCTGCGTGGTCGCGATATCGGCGTGGCCTAGCATGGCCTGCAACGCGCGCAGATCGGCGCCGCCTTCCAGAAGATGCGTGGCAAAGGCATGTCGCAGCACGTGCGGGCTTATTCGTTCGGGCGGAATGCCCGCGCGTGCGCCGAGCGCCCGGATGAGTTGATAAAGCCTGATTCGGCTGAGATGGGACTTGCCCGATGGGAACAGCCATCGGGAATCGGTGGGCACGAACGCCGCCCAATCCGCCACCGCCCGTCTGGCGCGGTCGGAAATAGGCACAAGCCGCTCGCGGTCGCCCTTGCCTCGGAGGATCAGGAACGGCCTGTCGGGCGTAATCGCCTTTCGCGGCAGCGAAACCAGCTCGGTCGCGCGAAGCCCCGATCCGTAGAGAAGCTCGATCAGCGCGGCCAGGCGATAATCGAGCTGTGCCGGATGGGCGCACGCGAGCGCGGCGTCGATTTCGGCGAAGATGCGCTCGACATCGCCGTGCGTCAGCACCTTGGGTAGCGGCCGCTGTGTCGCGGGTCGCGGCAATGCGCCCGACGGATCGTCGCTGCGTAACCCCTCATCAACCAGAAAGCCGTAGAACCGCCGGAGCGCGGCCGCCTTGCGCGCCGCGGTGGATTGCGCCAGCGACATCCAGTTCCCGGCGAGCCGCCCCAGCGCCGCCGCATCGGCATCGCCGAGTCCGTCGCGCAGAAACGCCGATGCCCCGCGCAAATCCGTACCATAAGCGAGCAGCGTGTTGCGTGCCGCCCCCGTCTCGGCCGCCAGCATTTCCAGGAAGCGGTCGATCAGCGCCGAATCCTGCCCGGCTGACACGGCTATACCCGCGTCAACGCTTCTGCGGCGATCATCCGCGCCTCGGGTTCGAGACCGACGCGGCGCAGCGCCGAGACAATCCGATAGAGATGCGCGGGGGGCACATAACGCCAGTCGACCGTCTGCATGCCCAGCGCCGCGAGCAGCACCACCGTGCCCGGCTGCCGGGCCTCGACCGCGCGCTCGAGCAGGGTACTCCATTTGCTGCCCCGCGCCAGGTCGAATTCGAGTTCGCCCGCAAGCGCTGAAGCCTCTTCGCCGCTCAACCGGCCTAGGCCCGCAAGTCCCGCCACAAGGAACTGCCCCTTGAGCGAATCCACGCTCGTCGCATAGCTTTCCGCGCGCGCCGCGCTCACGGTAACACCGGGCCGCGGCGACCCGACCGCGAGCAGCGCCCAGGCATCTCCCTCCTCGGCGTCCTCAACCGCGCTCGACCAACGCGATGCACCGCGATCGAAGCCCGCGGTGAACATTGCTCCGATCAGGCTCGGGGTATCCGCGACATAGTCGGGATCGACCGGCACGCGTGCCGCCGCGCGCGCGGTGAGGATGAGGTTGGCGTAGCGTTCGACACCGTCGTCGCTATCGCCCCAGATGTCGCGCAGCGCCGCAAGCCGCGCGTCGACATCCTCGCCTGCATAGGCTTCGCGCAAGGCAAGCGGTGGCGTCCCTGCGCTGTCGGCAGGATCCATCCGGTCGAGCACCGCGCCATAGAGGTCGACCAGCGCTGCGCCCGACAACACGCCCAACACCGCCGCACGGCGTCCGGTCGCGATCCGGTCGCCGTCCGGCAGCATAGACGCGCGCGCGCGCCAGCCCGCAACCTGCCGCCCCGCGGTCTGGAAAAGACGTGCGGGTATTTCGACATTGGTCGCGGTCGCAAGGCCGTATCGCCACGTCGTAAGCTGCTCGACCCCATCCCATTCGATCGTCACCGAGCGCCGGCCATCAACCCCTGCGCCCACGACCTTCTCGGCGAGCAGCAGGTCGATCGAACGCCTCCCGCCAAGCCGCGTACGGCGCGCATCCTCGATCGCCGCGCTCGCAGTGCCCGGTTCACCGGACAAGGCTGCGCACATTGCGCGCGCCAGTATCCAGCCGGTTTCACGGCTGGTGGCCGAAGCCGGCTCGACCAGCGGGCACAGCCCGGCGGGATCGCCAAGCGCGAGCGAGGTCTGCATTGCCACTTGAAAAAGCTTGGGCGAATATTGGCTGACATCGGCGCTCTGGACGAGCAGCCGGGCCGAATCGGCTTCACCCATTCTGAGCAGCAGCCATGCACGCTCGGCGATCCAGTCGGGTGCCGAAACGCCGCTCGGCGCTGGGACGTTCGACAGCAGCGTGCGACGGAGCAGAATCGACGCCCAGCGCGAAGGCAGGGGTGCATCCAGACGGCGCATCATCTGCGACAGCGCAGCGCCGTCGGCCGCACCAAAGGCGCCCTGCCCCAGTCCGCCATCGACATCGTGCAAGGGCCCCACACTGCCCAGCGGACGCACCGGCGCCGAAGGCATCGCAAAGCCGATCAATGCTTCCTCGTCGTCCTCCTCGCCCTCCTCGGCTTCGACGAGCGGAGACACCGGCACAGTGAGCGGTTCCGAAGGGCGAGCGGTATCCGCGGGCCGTTGGCTGGGCGGCGGGGGCGGAGGCGCGGTGACCGGATCGCCAAAGCCTTCAGGCAGTAGCGATTCGGGTGCTTCCTGGCCGATCGCGGGAATCGCCGCGAGCAACCCGGCGCCCGCCAGTGCGAGCGCTATGCGCGAAACCTTATTGTCCCAGAGTCTCATTCGCTACCGGCTTTTCGACGCGCGTCTGCGGTTTTTCGCTGGCGAGCGTGGAGAGGAAATAGAGCGCGCCACCGATGATGACGAGCAGGATGATCAGGTTCCGGATGAGACGCGACATGGCTTTCCTATGCTGTGGCAAGTTCCGGGCGGCAAGAGCGTAGCGATATTTCGTGTGCTTTTGCCCCATGGCCATGGCTTGTGTATAGCCCCGCCGCCATGCACGCCGAGCCCGTCCGCATCCTGTCGAACCCCATGCCACCGATCGTGCTGGTCGGGCTGATGGGCGTGGGCAAGTCGACCGTGGGCAAACGGCTCGCCAGCCGCCTCGATATTCCCTTCGTCGATGCCGATCAGGAAATCGAAACGGCCGCAGACCTCACGATAAGCGAGATTTTCGAACGTTATGGCGAAGCGCATTTCCGCGACGGTGAACGCCGCGTCATCGCGCGCCTGATCGATGGCTCGCCCAAGGTCATCGCGACCGGCGGGGGCGCATTCATGCAGGAGGAGACGCGGACGCTGATTCTCGAGCGCGCGCTCGCCATTTGGCTCGACGCTGACATTCCCGTGCTCGCGCAGCGTGTCGGGCGCCGCGACACGCGCCCGCTCCTGCGCGACAAGGATCCGGAAGTCGTCCTCGCCGAGCTCGCCGCGATACGCAATCCGATCTACGCGCTCGCACCGATTCATGTCCGCAGCCAGCCATCGCCGCACGACATCACCGTAGACCGAATCCTCAATGCCTTGCGCGAAAGGGCCCTTATCCAGTGACCATCGTGCCCGTTGCGCTCGGTTCGCGCAGTTATGACGTTCATATCGAGGACGGCGCTCTCGACCGCGCCGGGACGCTGCTCGCGCCATGGCTCAAGCGCGGACGCGCCGTCATAGTCACCGATGCCAACGTGGCGCGCGCCCAGCTTCCCCGGCTGCAGGCGGCGCTGTCCGGCACTGAGCAGCACGTCATCACGCTCGATCCCGGCGAAGCAACCAAGAGCTGGGCTGAGCTCGAGGCGCTGACCGACAGGCTGCTCGATCTGGAGGTCGAGCGCGGCGATTATGTGCTCGCGCTTGGCGGGGGCGTGATTGGTGATCTCGTCGGCTTCGCGGCAGCGATTCTCAAACGCGGATGCGGCTTCGTCCAGGTGCCTACGACCCTGCTTGCTCAGGTCGACAGTTCGGTGGGCGGCAAGACCGCGATCAACAGCCGCGCGGGCAAGAACCTGATCGGCGCTTTCCATCAACCCGGCTTCGTGCTGATTGACCCCAGCGTGCTCAATACGCTGCCAGCGCGCGAGCAGCGCGCCGGCTATGCCGAGGTCGTCAAATACGGCCTGATCAACGATTTCGCCTTCTTCGAATGGTGCGAAGCCAATGGCGCCGCGCTGCTCGCCGGAGATGGCGTCGCGCGCGCGCACGCGATTGCAACGAGCGTCGCCGCCAAAGCGGGGATCGTGGCGGCCGATGAACGCGAAACCGCCGATCTGCGCGCGCTGCTTAACCTCGGTCACACCTTCGGCCATGCGCTGGAGGCGGACACGGGCTTTTCGGACCGCCTGCTTCACGGCGAAGCGGTCGCGGCCGGCATGGCGCTCGCCTTCCGCTTCTCGGCCGAACGCGGGCTTTGTTCGGCGCAAGATGCAGAACGCGCGTCGGCGCATCTCGCGGCATCGGGACTGCCCGATGGCCTGAAGGCTGCGGGCGTGAGCGCGAGCGGAGAGGCGCTCGTTGCACACATGCTCCACGACAAGAAGATGGCGGGCGGCACCCTGTCCTTCATCCTCGCGCGCGGGATTGGCGAATCCTTCGTCGACAAATCGGTCGCGCTCGCCGACGTCGCCGCCTTCCTCAACCGCGAAGAACGGGCATAACCCGTTAGATCGGGATCAGTGCTCCTGCGAAAGCAGGAGCCCATCCGTCCGGCCTTGCAGTAATTTCATAGGCTCCGGGTCAAGCCCGGAGCGCAAATATGAATCAGGTTTCGCACGAGACTCTAAATCAGCAGCGAAACGCGATCCAGGCCAGCCATAGCCAGCCAAGAATCATCAGCGTCCCGCCGATCGGCGTGATCGCGCCGAACCAGCGCGGCGCGCCAAAAGCCATCAGATAGAGCGTTAGCGCGAAGATCGCGCCTCCGGCGATAAAGAGGATCGCGGGGCCTTTCGCGCCGATGCGCTCGACGATGGCAAGCGCCGCAACCGCGTGGATTAACTGGTAAGAAGCGCCGGTCTTCAGCCACTCGGCAGCCTGCTCCGATGCGCCGTGCGCCGCGAAAGCCCCTGCGGCCACCGCCAGAGCGCCCGAAAGGCCGATCAGAACAAGCAACATCAGCCGCACTCCCCGCGATTCATCGGACTTCCCGGCCGGAACATCATTTCCTTGGCCGCATAAAGGTCTCCCGCTTCGGCCTGCTTTTCCATGCGGGCGATGTCGCGACGGCGATATTCGCGCTCGACCTCAGCGATCTCGTCGGCGGGCACCGCCAGTTCCTCGAGCGCGTGGATCCCCATCATCACCGCCGATTCGTAGACCTCGCGCACCGTGCCCGCGACATTAACCTTGGAATATTCGATGAGCTGACGCCGGTCATAGGCGCGCATCAGGAAGCGCGCGTGAGGAAAGGCCTGGACGATTGTCCGCAAGTGCGCGCCATCGAGCGAGCGGTCATCGATGCAGAAGATGATGATCTTGGCCTGCTCCGCTCCCGCACGGCGCAGCAGATCTATCCGGCGCCCATCGCCATAATAGACCTTGAGCCCGAAGGTGCTCGACAGCTCGATCTGGCTGGGCTTTCGGTCGATCAGCGTGACCGAGACGTTGCGCGCCATCAGCATCTGCGCGACCGTCTGCCCGAATCGCCCATAGCCGATCACCAGCGCGCGCGCCTGCTCGGCTGCCTCGGGGCCTTCCAGTCCATCGATGCTTGCCTGCTCCTTGCCACGTTCAAAGCGCCGCGCGATCGCGAGCAGGAAGGGCGTGGTTGCCATCGAAAGCGTGACGACCGCGCTGAACAGGCTCGCGGCTTCAGGTTCGATCAGCAGCGCGTCCTGTGCCTGCGTAAAAAGCACGAAGCCGAACTCGCCGCCCTGACTCAACAGAAGCCCGAGGCTGAATGCCTGCCGCGTCTCGAACCCGAAGGCGCGCGCGATCGCGAAGATCACGCCCGTCTTGAGCACCACCAGCGCCGCCGCCATGCCCACCACGAATAGCGGATTTGCAAGCACCGCCTGCACGTCGAGCACCATGCCGACCGCAAGGAAGAACAGGCCGAGCAGGATCGAGCGGAACGGCTCGACGTCAGCCTCGATTTCGTGCCGATAGGGCGAATCGGCGAGCATCACACCCGCGATGAACGCGCCGAGCGCGGTCGACAGATGCAGCGCCTCCATCAACGCCGCGCTCGCCAGCACCGTGAACAACCCGACGACGACGAACAGTTCGCGTTCGCCCAGCCGTCCGACAAGCTTGAGCAGCGGACTGAGGATGAAGCGCCCTGCCAGTACAAGTCCCGCGATCGCGCCGACCGTGTAAACCGCGAGCAGCCAGCCCGGCGGGACGCTCGGATCGGCCGGTGCGCGTGAAAGCGCGGCAATGATTGTGATCAGCGGGATGATCGACAGGTCCTGAAACAGGAGGATCGAGAATGCGCGCTCGCCGAATGCGGTGTTGATCCGTCCCGAGGATTTGAGCGAGGGCAGAACCTGCGCGGTCGAGGACAGCGCCAGCGGCAGGCCGAGCGCGAGCGCGGCACCCGACGTGAAGCCGGTCACGACAAAGATCATCGCGGTGATCGCGAGTCCGCACAGCACGACCTGCGCGAGTCCGAGCCCGAATATCTCGCGCCTTAGCCGCCAGAGCCGCGCCAGATTGAGCTCCAGCCCGACGAGAAAAAGCAGCAGCACGATACCGATCTCGGCAATATCCAGCTTGGATTCGCCGCCCCCGACCAGACCCAGGACATGCGGTCCGATGATAACGCCCGCAACCAGATAGCCGAGCACCGCGCCCAGCCCCAACCGGCGAAAAAGCATGACCGAGGCGAGCGCAGCGCCTAACAGCACCACCCCCTCGGTCAGCAGAAATCGGGCGCCCTCGGCCTCTTCGATCACTGCGCCTTCTCCCCGGCCAGCCGCACCGCTTCCGCAACCGCCTCAAATGCCAGCCTGATCGATGCGTGACGCGCGGTGTGCGGCAGCGCTGGCAGGAAAATGTCGAGCCCGGGCCAATCGCCGGGATCCGGGCGCTCCCCGGCGAGAAAAGCAGTGAGCGCGTCTCGCGCTGCGGCCAGCTCATCGGCATCGCGCCCGATCGCTTCGGCCGCCATCAGCGACGCTGAGGCCTGCCCCAGCGCGCACGCGCGCACTTCCTGCCCGATTTCCGCGATGCGTCCCGCCTCGTCGAGCACGACGTCAACGGTCACGCGGCTGCCGCATACCGGCGACCGCTTCTCGACGCTCGCCTGTGGGTTCGCGAGCCTTTGGTGGTGCGGGATCGACGCGGCAAGCCTCAGGATCGTGCTGTTGTAGAGCGGCGCGTTCATTCTCCGCTTATAGCGTTTTCGGCGCCCTCGTCAGCCTTGTCGTCCCCCCGCTGATATTCGACGAAATCCACCAGCGCGCGGCCCGAGGCATGGAGCAGCGGGAACGTGCGTGATTCGCGCATCCAGTCGGGCCGTTCGGCGCGCGCTCCGTAGACCACGTCATAGATCAGCGAGGCCGCCAGATAGAGCACAGTCGCGATGATCAGCCCCTTGAGCGCCCCGAAGCCAACACCCAGCAGCCGGTCGAACCCGCCCAGCACCGATTGGCGCGTCCGCTGGCCGATCGCGCGTGCCGCCAGTCTCCCGGCAAGGAAGGTGAGACCGAAGACGAGTGCAAAGCCAAGCACCGTTGCGCCGCCCGTGCCGCCCACCCAACCTGTCAACAGCGCCGTCGCAGGAGCGTGCAGGAATTTGAGCGCGAAGATCGCCGCAACCCACGCGAACAACGAGAGCACCTCGGTGGTGAAGCCCCTCAGGAAGCCCAGGACGGCAGCGCCACCGACGAGCAGCAGGACGACGATATCGAGCGCGGTAAAGGCAGACATCAGGTCCCGCTAATCGCGCCTGAGCATGTGGTCAACGAATTGACGCAGCGTGCGAAATCCCGAAAGCGACAGGCCACCTTTCTCATGCGTCACCGATGCTGGCACCAGCGCGCGCGTAAAGCCCAGTTTCGCCGATTCCTTGAGGCGCAGCGCGCCGTGCGCGACAGGCCGGATCTCGCCCGAAAGCGCTACCTCGCCAAAGGCCACGGCGTCGGCGGGCACCGGCTGCTCGCTCAGCGCCGAAATGAGCGCGGCCGCCACCGCCAGATCAGCGGCGGGGTCCGAAAGCCGATAACCCCCGGCGACGTTCAGATAGACCTCGCATGTCGAAAAGCTCAGCCCGCAACGCGCTTCGAGTACCGCAAGAATCATCGCGAGCCGTCCCGAATCCCAGCCGACTACCGCGCGCCGCGGCGTCGCACCGCTCGCCAGCCGCACCGTCAGCGCCTGGATCTCGACGAGCACGGGCCGCGTGCCCTCGAGCGCAGGAAACACCGTCGAGCCCGTCACCGTCTCGTCACGATGTGTCAGGAATAGCGCAGAAGGATTTGATATTTCAGTCAACCCTTCCTGTTCCATCGCGAATACGCCGATCTCGTCGGTGCCGCCAAAGCGGTTCTTGATCGCACGCAGGATACGATATTGATGGCTGCGTTCGCCCTCGAAGCTGAGCACGGTGTCGACCATATGTTCGAGCACGCGCGGTCCCGCGATCGAGCCGTCCTTTGTCACATGCCCCACGAGCACGAGCGCGGTACCGCGCTCCTTGGCGAAGCGGATCAGCTCCTGTGCCGACGCTCGCACCTGACTCACCGTGCCGGGTGCCCCTTCGATCAGGTCGCTGTGCATCGTCTGGATCGAATCGATCACGAGCAATGCGGGCGGAGCGCCCTGCCCCAGCGTCGTCAGGATATCGCGCACCGAGGTCGCCGCGGCGAGTTGGACGGGCGCTTGCCCCAGTCCCAGCCGTCGTGCACGCAACCGCACCTGATCCGCAGCTTCCTCGCCAGAAACATAGGCAACACCCACGCCATCGCCTGCGAGCTTCGCCGCGGCCTGGAGCAGCAAGGTCGACTTGCCGATCCCTGGATCGCCGCCGATCAGCGTCGCCGACCCCTCGACGAAGCCGCCGCCGAGCGCCCGATCGAGTTCCTTGATTCCCGTCGCGGCGCGATCGGGAAGCTTCACATCGGCATCGAGCCTGACCAGTTCGAAGGCCCGGCCGCCCGACTGGAGGTTATGCTTCGCGGCAAAGGGGGTCACCACCGCACTGGCTTCCTCCACCAGCGTGTTCCATTCGCCGCAGTCGGCGCACTGGCCCTGCCATTTCGACGCAACCGAGCCGCAGGCCTGGCATACATAACGCTTCTGGAGTTTCGCCATGGCGCGACAATTAGCATTGCCACGGAGAGAAGCCACACCATAACGCGTTAGAGACAATCAACCCCAAACGGGAGACGCGATGACGGTCGTCGCCAGCTACAATATCCGCAAGGCCATCGGCACCGACCGCCGTCGTCGTCCCGAACGCACGCTCGAAGTGCTCCGCGAAGTCGATGCCGATATCATCGCGCTTCAGGAGGCGGATCGGCGCTTCGGCACACGCGCAGGCGTAATTCCGCCTCACATGCTCGACGAGCATAGCGATTATAAGGCGGTACCCTTCGACGTTCGTGCGCACAGCATGGGCTGGCATGGCAACGCGATCCTGGTGCGCAAGCGCGCCGAAATTCTTCACCGTGAAGTGATTCACCTGCCCTCGTTAGAGCCCCGTGGTGCTGTGATGGCGGAGATTCGACTGGACGGCCGCGCCATGCGCGTCGTGGGCATGCACCTGGATCTGTCAGGCCTGTGGCGACGGCGTCAGGCGCATGCCGTAATCGCGCATCTGGGGGCGTGCGAACGGAAGTTGCCGACCGTGCTGATGGGCGATCTCAACGAATGGAGCCGGATGAACGGCTGTCTCCACGATTTCGCGCACCATTTCAGCTTCGCGCATTGCGGCAAGAGCTTCCACGCGCGACGCCCGATCGCGACGCTCGACCGGATCATGGTCTCCGACCAGTTCAGGATTTCCGAGGCGGGCACACATCTCAGCGCCACCGCGCGGCACGCCTCGGATCACTTGCCGGTCTGGGCACGCCTCGGGCGCGCCTGATCCGGCTATTGTTTCTGGCCGGTGACCTGGCCCAGAATGTCGTCGAGCGGATTGCCGTCGCCGTCAGCATCAAGCATCGAGGCGAGGCCGCCAAGCCCGCCTGCCTGCGCGCCCGCGCCACCGGCGCCGCCCAACAGCCCGCCGAGCAAACCACCCAGCCCGCCATCGGCACTCGCAGCCGATGCCTGCGCCGCGCCGCCGCCCAGCAGCGACCCAAGCACGCCGCCCGCCAGTCCGCCGAGCATGCCGCCGCCCATCCGCTTGGCCACCTGCTGCGCGACGAGGCCGGCCACGACGGGCAGCATCGCCTTGAGGACGACATCGCTGATCCCGGTTTGCGCTGAGGCATTGGTCGCCACTGCGCGGCTGACCTCCTTGGATCCGAAGATCTGGCCGAGCACCGCGTTGCCGCCATCGGCATCAAGCGCGGGCGCTCCGATCTGGCCGGCGAGCGAACTCAACTGATCGAGCCCCCCTGCCTGCTCGGTCTTCTTCACGCCGCCGAGGACAGCCGGGAGCAGCGCCGATACCGCAACGTCCGCCTGTTCTTCGGACAGGCCAAAACGGCTCGCCAGCGCGCCCATATCGATATTATCGCTCTGGTTGAGAAGTTCGCGCGCAATATCCATCGTCATCCTCCCGATTGTTACGACTGCGAACACATTGCCTGCAACCGGGATATGACGGGCTCAAGTCGCCGGCAGCGCGGTGCGAACAGTTTACAATCGCGCAACGCCTGGAAACGCAATTGGTTCAGGAGCACGATGGTTCGGCCGCCTTCATGAAATGCGCGTCCCACCAGAGCTTCCAGCGCGCCTCCAGTTCGCCAAACGCCGCGTCGGAAAGGCCGTAGGTGGTAAGGATCACCATCCCGCGACCGTCGGGTGACGTCTCGGTCGTCGGTTTGTCGGTCACGATGAGCAACCCGTCGCCCCATTGCGGCACTGTCACACCGCACTGGAAAGGCGTGCGGTGCCAGGCAATCCCGTCAACCTTGTCGCCGCTCGCCAGCTTGGCACGCACAGTATTGCCCGCCGGCGCGCGGCTGTGTTCGGTCAGGCCTAGCGCGGCGATGGGCGCGCTGCCGCCGGGCTTCGCCGCCCCCTCGAGGTAGATCGTCCGCCGCGTTCCCAGGTTGTGCTGTTCCAGCGCCAGACGCAGTTGCTGAACGAAGCTGATCCAGCCCTCGACGATGTCGTCATAGACATTTTCCTCCCCGGCCTCGGCGGCTGTGGCGCGCACGATTCGCAGCAGGCTGGTATCACCCCGCGCCTCCACCTCGAAGCGGTCGGGCATCCCTTTGAAATGCAGGATGCGCGCGGTTTCTTCAGGCCTGACATGCCTGGCGAAGATGAAGTCGATTTCGTCGCTGAGCGTGTCGGCGTCCCAGCCGAACCAGTTGTGGATTTTGGCGGGATCGCGGATTGCCTCCCATACCGCGTCTGCGGGCGCAGCGATTGTCACCTCGACGAGTATGCGATCGCGGGTCGACGGCATTTCGGGCATCGCTCTGCTCCGTCGTGAAGGTCAGTTACCGGCTGACAAACTATTTTATCGATTGTTCGCGGCTCGACAATCCACCTCCCCGCTGCCAGTCTCGCGCCATGCGGGAAAAAGAATTGCGGCTGGCGCTGATCTGTTATGGCGGTATCAGCCTTGCGGTCTACATGCATGGAATCACAAAGGAAATCTGGCGGCTTACGCGGGCCAGCCGGCATTTTCACGACGGCGACGCCCCCGCTGCGGGCAGTCAGGGCGTCTATCACCAGATGCTTCAGGCGATCGAAACCGAGACGGGAACCCGGATGCGAGTGCTCGCGGATATCATCGCGGGCGCGTCGGCGGGCGGGATCAACGGCATCTTCCTTGCGCACGCGCTCGCAACCGGCCAGTCACTCGACCCGCTGACCGATCTCTGGCTCGATTGCGCCGATGTGGACCGGCTGCTCGATCCTGATGCGCGTCCGCTTTCGCGTTTCTCGAAATTCTGGGCGCAGCCGCTGGTCTGGGTCGCGGCGGGCAAGAGCGAAACCGTGGAGCGCACCGTAGAGCCCGGAACGCGCGAGGAAGTACGCGCCAAACTGTCCAGTTTCATCCGCGCGCGCTGGTTCGAGCCGCCCTTTGGCGGCAAGGGCTTCACGGGTCTGCTGCTCGACGCCTTCGAGGCGATGGGCAAGAGCGAGACCGGTCCCGTCCTGCTGCCTGAGGGGCAGCCCCTCGACCTGTTCGTCACGGTCACCGACTTCCACGGCCATCCCGAGCGGCTGAAGCTCAACAGTCCTGCCGAGGTGGTCGAGACCGAGCACAGGCTCGTGCTCGGCTTCTCCACGCGCGCGCAGGGCGTTCCGGGAATCGGCGATGTTGCCGAGCTCGTCTTCGCGGCACGCGCCACCGCCAGCTTTCCGGGGGCGTTCCCGCCCTTTACCGTCGGCGAGCTCGATGGGGTGCTTGCCGATCGCGAGCATGCCTGGCCCGGTCGCGACGCCTTTCTTGCACGCGCGCTGCCCCGGCAAAGCGCTGCGGGCGTCGTCGAAAACACCGCACTCATCGACGGTTCGGTGCTGGCCAACGCGCCCTTCGCGCCCGCGATCGGCGCGCTCCGAAATCGCCCCGCGCGGCGCGAAGTGGATCGCCGTTTTGTCTATATCGATCCCAAGCCGGGCGTGCGCAGCATCCAGCTCCGACGCACCGGCAACGGTGAAAGTTCGCTTCCCGGCTTCTTCGGTACGATCTTCGGTGCTCTGTCGGATCTGCCGCGCACGCAACCCATTCGCGACAATCTCGAAGCGATTGAGAGCCGTTCCTCGCGTATCCGGCGGATGCGCACGATCGTCGAGGCGCTAAGGCCAGAGGTCGAGGAATCGATCGAATCGCTGTTCGGCATCACGCTCTTTCTCGATCGCCCCACCGCCGCGCGGCTCGCCGGGTGGCGCGCCAAAGCACAGGACAAAGCAGCGCGCTCGGCGGGACATGCCTATCCGGCCTATGGTCACCTCAAGCTGTCGGGGGTGATCGAGGAGGTCGCCGCGATGCTCTTCGCGCTTTCGACGCACAGCGGCAGCCATGCACGCGAAGAGGCGCGACGCGCGATCTGGGGTGCCGCACGCGCAGGCAGTCTCGATCGCGTGACCGGCCGCGGCAACGGCGCGACCGAGCCCGTCATAGACTTTTTCCGCGCGCACGATCTGGGCTTTCGAATTCGTCGCCTGCGCTTCCTCGCGCGGCGTCTGTCGGAATTGTCCGAGGCAGTGGATGCGCCGCTGGTCGCACTCGATGCGATGAGCAAGGTGACCTATGAATGCCTCGCGCTCTATCTCGATCGCGAAATACTCGACTTCTACGGCCTGGCGGTCCGCGAGGCCGCAACCGCCACATCCGAAGCACCGCAGGCCGCAATGGATGCGCTCGGCGCCGCGCGCAACCTGCGCGCGATCGACCAGATAACCGACGAGCGCATCGCCGAGGCGCTGGCCCAACTTCCCAAGGCCGAACGCCGCGTGATGCTGCTGACCTATCTGGGCTTTCCCTATTACGACATCGCCACGCTGCCGCTGCTCCAGGGCGAGGGACTCGACGAGTTCGATCCGGTAAAGGTCGACCGGATTTCGCCTGACGATGCCGCCACGATCCGTGCCGGTGGTGCGGAAGCCACGCTCAAGGGCATCCAGTTCAACAGCTTCGGCGCCTTTTTCAGCCGCGCATACCGTGAAAACGACTATCTCTGGGGGCGTCTGCACGGCGCGGACCGGCTGATCGACATTCTTGTGTCCAGCCTGCCGACCGGCAAATCGCTCGGCGCAGGCGCCGTCGCCGCGATCAAACACGCCGCCTTCGTTGCGATTCTCGACGAAGAGGAGCCTCGCCTGACGACTATCCCCGAACTCTTTAGGGATCTGCGGCAGGAGATTGGGACCGATCCCTTGGCAAGCACCGCCCAAACGGCTTAGTGTTGTAGTCACGCAACAAAACAGGGTCACGGCATGCAATTCCTGAGAACGATCTTCTGGGTGATTCTCGCCGTCACCGCAGTGATCTTCGCGGTCGGCAACTGGACCGCTGTCACGATCAATCTGTGGGGCGATATCCAGGTCGATTCCAAG
The DNA here is from genome assembly GCF_003590775.1 of Sphingomonas cavernae. GTDB lineage: Bacteria > Pseudomonadota > Alphaproteobacteria > Sphingomonadales > Sphingomonadaceae > Sphingobium_A > Sphingobium_A cavernae. Next base: position 185,650 of record NZ_QYUM01000002.1, read on the forward strand.
CTGCCCGTTCTGCTCTTCGGTGCGTTCCTTCTGGGTCTTCTGCCCACGCTTATTCTCCACCGCGCAACGCGCTGGAGCTTGAAGCGCAAGCTCGATTCGACCGAGCGCGCGCTCGCCGATGTGCGTGGCTATACGACAACGCCCGCCGCTCCCGCTGCCGGATCCGAGACACCGCCGCCCTATGCGCCCACCGCAGTCCCGCCGGGTGTCTCATGAGCGGCCCCGTCTATGTCGCGCTCGACACGCCCGATCTTGATCGCGCCAAGGCGCTCGCCACCAAGGTCCGAAACCATGTTGGCGGAATCAAGCTTGGCCTCGAATTCTTCTCTGCCAATGGTCGTGCTGGGATCAAGGAGATGGCGTCGCTCGACCTGCCGATCTTCCTCGACCTGAAGTTCCATGACATCCCCAACACCGTCGCCAAGGCAATCCAGGCATTGCGCCAGCTTGAACCCGCGATCCTGACGGTTCACGCCGCGGGCGGACGGGCGATGATGGAGGATGCCAAGGCCGCTGCCGCCAACGGCACCAAAGTCGTGGCTGTCACAATGCTCACCAGCCTCGACGGAAACGACCTGACCTCGATCGGACTCAAGGAGGATACGCACGAGCAGGTCGTGCGGTTGACGGAGCTTGCGAAGAAATCGGGGCTCGACGGCGTCGTCTGCTCGGGTCACGAGGTCGCGGCCGCGCGCAAGACATGGCCCGACGGCTTCTTCGTCGTGCCCGGCGTGCGCCCCGCGGGCGCCGCCACGGGCGACCAGAAGCGGCTGATGACCCCGCGCGGCGCGCTCGACGCGGGCGCCTCGATCCTCGTCATCGGCCGTCCCATCACGCAGGCCGAAGACCCCGATCAGGCCGCACGCGACATCGCGGCGACGCTGTAAAGCCCTCTCCCCGCGTGCGGGGAGAGGGTTGGGAGAGGGGCACGACGGGAGAGTCGGCCCACTAGTATCAACGCGCTGCAGAACTCCCCCTCTCCCCAACCCTCTCCCCTGAAGGGGAGAGGGAGGCTAAGGAACCCCGATGCCCCGAATCACCGCCAAGATCTGCGGCCTTTCGACGCCCGAAACGCTAGACGCCGCGGTCGCGGGGGGCGCGAGCCATATCGGACTGGTCTTCTTTCCGAAGAGCCCGCGTCATGTGCAGTTCGGTCAGGCCGCCGCGCTCGCGCAGCGCGTGCCCGCGCATGTGCTCAAGGCGGGCGTATTTGTCGACCCCGACGACGCGCTGCTCGACGCCGCGATCGCCGCCGGCGGGCTCGATGTGATCCAGTTGCATGGCAAGGAGGCGCCCGAACGTGCCGCTGCCGTCAAGGCACGCTCCGGCAAGGAGGTGTGGAAAGCGCTTCACGTTCGCACCAGTCTCGATCTCGCGGGCGCGGGCAGTTACCGTGGCGCCGCAGATCGGCTGCTCTATGACGCCAAGACGCCCGAGGGTGCAGATCTCCCCGGCGGCATGGGGTTGCGCTTCGACTGGCGGCTGCTCCAGGGCTTCTCTCACCCCCTTGCCTGGGCGCTGTCGGGCGGGCTCGATGCCGCCAATGTCGGCGAAGCGGTTGGCATCACCGGCGCGGCGCTGGTAGATGTGTCGTCCGGTGTCGAAAGCGCGCCGGGTATCAAGGATGTGGACAAGATCGCCGCATTCCTTAAAGCGACGGCCCAGCTATGACCATCATCAACTCGCTTCGCACCCAGCCCGACGAGCGTGGGCATTTCGGGCAGTTCGGCGGCCGCTATGTCGCCGAGACGCTGATGCCGCTGATCCTCGATCTCGACCGCGAATACCGCGCCGCGAAGCAGGATCCCGCATTCAAGGCTGAATTCGACTATCTGCTGAAGCAATATGTCGGCCGTCCGAGCCCGCTCTATTTCGCCGAGCGGCTGACCGAGGAACTGGGTGGCGCAAAGGTCTATCTGAAGCGCGAGGAGCTCAACCACACCGGCGCGCACAAGATCAACAACTGCATCGGCCAGATCCTGCTCGCCAGACGCATGGGCAAGACGCGGATCATCGCGGAGACGGGCGCTGGCCAGCACGGCGTCGCCACCGCCACCGTTGCGGCGCTGTTCGGCCTGCCCTGCACGATCTTCATGGGCGCGGTCGACGTCGCCCGTCAGCAGCCCAACGTCTTCCGGATGAAGCTGCTCGGCGCCGAAGTCCGGGCGGTTGAATCGGGTGCAAAAACGCTCAAGGATGCGATGAACGAGGCGCTGCGCGACTGGGTCGCGAACGTCCACGACACCTTCTACATCATCGGCACCGTCGCAGGCCCGCACCCCTATCCCGAACTCGTCCGCGACTTTCAGACCGTCATCGGCAATGAGGCGCGCGAACAGATTCTCGAGGCCGAGGGCCGGCTTCCCGACATGCTGATCGCGCCCGTCGGCGGCGGATCCAATGCGATCGGACTGTTCCACCCCTTTCTCGATGATCCGGAGATCGAGATCGTCGGCGTCGAGGCCGCAGGCGAAGGGCTCGATACCGCGAAACACGCCGCCAGCCTCGCGGGTGGTTCTCCCGGCGTGCTTCACGGCAACCGCACCTATCTGCTCCAGGACGAGGACGGCCAGATTACCGAGGCGCATTCGATCTCGGCGGGTCTCGACTATCCCGGCATCGGCCCCGAACATGCCTGGCTCCACGACATTGGCCGCGTCCGCTACGAGCCCGTGACCGATGCCGAGGCGCTCGCGAGCTTCCAGCGGCTCTGCAAGCTCGAAGGTATCATTCCCGCGCTCGAATCCGCGCACGCGCTCGCCGCGGCTGAACGCATCGTCCCAGGAATGGACAGGGACAAGATCGTGATCGTCAACCTCTCGGGTCGCGGCGACAAGGACATCTTCACGGTCGCCGACGCGCTGGGGGTGAAGCTGTGAACGATCGTCTCGCCAACGCCTATGCCCGCGCCGCATCCGAAAACCGCGCCGCGCTCGTTACCTTCGTCACCGGCGGCGATCCGACGCCCGCGGACACCGCGGCGGTGCTCGACGCGCTCGTCGAAGGCGGCGCCGATGTGATCGAGCTCGGCATGCCCTTCACCGATCCGATGGCTGACGGCCCGGCAATCCAGCGCGCCAATCTGCGCGCGCTTGGTGCGGGCACGACGACCGCGGACATTCTCGGCATCGCCAAGGGCTTTCGTGCACGGCACCCCGAAACCCCACTCGTGCTGATGGGCTATGCCAATCCGATGGTCCGCCGCGGCCCCGAATGGTTCGCCAATGCAGCCAAAGAGGCCGGCGTCGACGGCGTGATTTGCGTCGATATCCCCAGCGAGGAGGATGACGCGCTCGGCCCCGCGCTTCGCGAAGCAGGCATCCACCCCATCCGCCTCGCCACCCCCACCACCGATGCCGCGCGGTTGCCCGCCGTGCTCGATGGCGCTGGCGGCTTCCTCTATTATGTCTCGGTCGCGGGCATCACCGGGCTTCAGCAGGCCGCGCAGGGCTCGATCGAGGCGGCAGTAGCAAAACTCAAGGCCGGCACTGATCTTCCCGTCGCGGTCGGTTTCGGCGTTCGCACGCCCGAACAGGCCGCTGCGATCGCACGTGTCGCCGACGGCGTCGTCGTCGGCTCCGCAATCGTCGAGCTCGTCGCCGAGCATGGCGCCAACGCCGCCGGCTCCGTCAAAACCTATGTCGCATCGCTCAGCAGCGCGATCGCGGCCGCACGAAAGGAAATGGCCGCATGAGCTGGCTCGACCGCGTTCGCAACTCGCTCCCTTTCATCGCCAAGCGCGAGACGCAGGATACGCTCTGGCACAAATGCCCTGGTTGTTCGCAGATGATCTTCATCAAGGAATATGAGGAAAATCTCTCGGTCTGCCCCAAATGCGGCCATCACGGACGCATCGGCCCCAAGGCGCGTTTCGTACAGATCTTCGACGAGGCAAGCTGGACCACGCTGCCCACCCCCCAGGTCGCCGACGATCCGCTCAGGTTCCGCGATTCCAAGAAATATACCGATCGCATCAAGGCTGCGCGCGCTTCGACGGGCGAGCAGGACGCCCTGATCAATGCCTCGGGCCGGATTCTCGGCCGCAAGGCGGTGGTCGGCGTTCAGGACTTCGCCTTCATGGGCGGTTCGATGGGCCTCGGCGTAGGCGCGGCCTTTGTCGAAGGAGCCCGCAAGGCGATTGCGGAGCGTGCGCCTTACGTCATCTTCACCGCGGCGGGCGGCGCACGCATGCAGGAGGGTATCCTCTCGCTGATGCAGATGCCCAAGACGACCGTCGCCATCGCGGAGCTCAAGGAAGCCGGACTCCCCTATATCGTCGTGCTCACCGACCCGACGACGGGCGGCGTCACCGCCTCCTATGCGATGCTCGGCGACGTCCAGATCTCCGAGCCCGGTGCGCTCATCGGCTTCGCCGGCCAGCGTGTGATCGAGAACACGATCCGCGAAAAGCTGCCCGAAGGCTTCCAGCGCGCCGAATATCTGCTCGATCACGGCATGCTCGACATGGTCGTCGAGCGGAAGAACCTGCGCGAGACGCTCGGTCAGCTCATTGGCTATCTCTGCGAGGAAAAGGCGGCCGCCTGACGGCATCGACAAACCCCCTCCGTCATGCTGAACTTGATTCAGCATCCATGAAAACAGGCGGGGCAGGTTCTTCGCTGTGTGTGTTCATGGACCCTGAAACAAGTTCAGGGTGACGATCGCATCTGATCCTGAGGCTTGCCCGAATGCCCGATTCCGCCCGTTCCAACGATCCCGCGGTCCAGCGCCAGCTCGACCGATTGACGATGCTCTCCCCCGGTCGCGACGTGCTCGGGCTGGAACGCATCTCGGAACTGCTCGCGCGTCTCGGCAATCCTCAGGACAAGCTACCGCCCGTCTTCCACGTCGCCGGCACCAACGGCAAGGGTTCGACCTGCGCTTTCCTGCGCGCTGCGATCGAGGCGGCGGGGATGCGCGCGCATGTCTATTCGTCGCCGCATCTCGTGCGCTTCAACGAGCGTATCCGCGTCGCGGGCAAGCTGATCGACGACGCCGAGCTCGCGCCGTTGCTCGCCGAAGTGCTCGATTGCTCGGAGGACATCCATCCCAGCTTCTTCGAGGCGACCACCGCCGCCGCGTTTTTGGCGTTCACGCGGCATGATGCGGAGGCGTGCATCATCGAGGTCGGTCTCGGCGGCCGGCTGGACGCCACCAACATCATCACCAATCCCGCGATCTGCGGCATCGCCCAGCTCGGCATCGACCATCAGGCATTTCTGGGCGAAACCGAGGTCGAGATTGCAGGAGAAAAAGCGGGTATTGCCAAGCGCTTCGTACCACTTGTTACGATGGTCTATGCGCCCGCGCTGAACCAACGAATCGCTGAAGTGGCCGCCGCCGCAGGAGCGCCCGTCCTTGCCAAGGGCACGACGTGGGAGGCGACCCTCTACAACGGCCGGCTCCATTACCGCGACGACAAGGGCAAGTTCGACGCCCCCCGCCCGAGACTCGCGGGCGACCACCAGGTGATGAACGCCGCGCTCGCCTTCGCGATGCTGCGCCATCAGAACGCGGTGCATATTCCCGAAACCGCATTCAAGGCCGCAACCGGCTGGGCGCAATGGCCCGCACGGCTCCAGCATCTGGAGGAAGGTCCGCTCACCGAATCGCTTCCCGGCAATGCCGAACTCTGGCTCGATGGCGGCCACAACCCGGCTGCGGGCGAGATGATCGCGACCTATTTCCGCGATCGGCTAGCCGGCCGACCACTCCATCTCATCCTCGGCATGCTGGAAAACAAGGACCCGATGGGCCTGTTGTCACATTTCAAGGGTCTCGCGGCGTCGCTTCACGCGGTGCCCGTGCCCGATCACGGCCATCACTCCACCGCTGATCTCGCCGCGATGGCGTCACAGATCGGTGCCGAAGGCCATGCAGCGCATGATGTCGAGGACGCTCTGGCAAAGCTTGGCGGCACGCTCGATCCCGCGCAGCCTTCGACCGTGCTGATCCTGGGCTCGCTCTACCTCGCGGGCGAAGTGCTCCGCCTCAACAACCAGCCGCTAGAATAAGCAACGCGAACGCTAAAGCGACCTGCATTATATCGGCACCGCTCATCCTGAGGAAGGGCTGAGCCTGGCGAAGCCCTGTCTCGAAGGACCTTGGCACAGTACGTCCTTCGAGACGCCGTTTCGGCTTCGCCAAAGGCGAAGTTTATCCTGAGCGACGCCGCAGGCGGCGTCGAAGGGCTCAACGGCTCCTCAGGATGAGCGGATGATGATGCACATTTAGCGCGCGGGGCGCTAAAGCCGCGGAAGCCCCGCCACGTCCTCGCTCACCCACAGATGATAGTGCCCGGTGCGCGACCACAGCCCGGCGCCGATGGTGAAACGCCCCCGCTGCGCGTCGAGCATTACCAGTTCGTGCGGCCGTCCAAAGGCCTGAGCGATCGCGGTCCTGGCGGCCTCCGCCGCGCGGATATCGTCCACCGCGTCGAGCGAGATGGAGTCGTCGGGGTCAGAATGCTGCATGCGAATGTCGAGGCGATAGGTCGGCAAAGCTATGGATCCGGAAAAATGCGCGGGGGCAGGCACCGCGCCCACCCTCGTGCCAATCTGGGATGTGCCACACGCTTTGCAAAGCGCAGCGCGGCGCGCTTTCGCAACACATGGTCGACGCGGCAACGAATAATTCCACGTACGACTCAATTATTGATATTGACTTGCAATATCTAACAGGCAAATTTCACGGACAACGCGCAGAGAGGATGTCTCATGGCCCGGTCCGCCGATCTCAATTACGCCGATGCTCCGTCCATTCCCGATCTGCGCACGGCACGGCTGTTGCTCTTTGCGATCCGACGCATGGCGGTTGCGGGGCTGGACGACGCGCACGCCGCACACGCGGTCTTCGCGCATTTCGGCATGAGCTATCGGCGCCCGCTCGTGCTCATCCGTGCGATGATGGCAGAGATCGCGCGCGCTTCGCAGCAAATAGTCAAGGTGGCGCCATGCTGCTGTCTTCGCATGACCCCTGACGAGGCAACGCTGCTCAAGACCGTCGAGCAGGCCGCTGATCAACCCCGCCGCGCCCACACCCTGCTGGGCGACCTGATGGGCACAGCCGATTGCCTGGGCGTCCTCACCACCGCGCAGGCGGTCGGTCAGGCCTTCGCTGATCTCGGCAAGCCGCTGGCGCTGTTCGCAAGCACCGCGGGTGACGTTTGACGACAGTCAGGATCGTGCTTCGGCCACCGCCGCCGTTACCGGAGCCGGATCGCGCGGCAGCAGCAGGAACAGCAGGCTGCCGAGGAAGACTGCCGTTCCGCTGCTTAGCAGAAACACCTCAAAGCTGTCGGTGAGCTTGAGCGTGAGGCTGAGCAGCGCCGCCCCGATCGAAGCGGATATCGCCATGGCCGCGGTCATCATGCCCATGACGCTGCTGAAAACGCTCACACCGAAATTACGCACGACGAGATAGCCGACGACGTCGCCCTCGGCGCCGAAGGACAGGCCAATGAGCAGCACCGAAAGCATCAGGACATTGGGGTCGTCGAAGCGCGATGCCAGCAGGAATAACCCGATTGCGGTGAATCCCATGCCGATCCCTGCAACGAGATAGGCCGGAAAACGATCGAGCGCGAGGCCACTCGCAAAGCGCCCGACAAGCACGCCGGTCGCGAACGTCGAGATCATGATCGACACGCCCTTCGCGGTGACGCCGTTATCGAGCAGCACCAGATTGAGCTGGGTGAGCGCGATCACTTGCGGAAGATTGCAGAGCAGCATCGCACCCAGCAGCACCCAGAAGGCGCGCATACGGAAGATCGTCGCATAATCCTCTTTCGCGGTTTTCGCGCGCGGCGGGACCTCTCCGGAATCCTTGCGTTCGGGCGGCAGCATCAGCAGTGCCACCGTCCCCGCCACGGCGGAGAACGCCACCAGCGCCAGATAGCCCGCGCGCCAGCCGTGCGCTTCGACGAAGTTGTTGAGAATAGGGCCGCCGACCGCACCGGTTATCGCGGGTCCCGACGCAACGATCGCGAGCGCAAGGCCGCGCGCGCGCGTCACATACTGGACGACCGTCCTGCTATAGACCGTTGTCGTCGTGGTGATGCAAAGCACCGCCTGAAACAGGAACAAGGCGATATAGACCCGGATATCCCCGGTCATCTGGCTGAGCCCGAGAAAGGCAAGCGGCGCCACTATGACGCCGATCAACGCGGTGCGACGCACGCCGATCATGTCGGTCAGCCGCCCCACGAAAGGAAAGAAGGCGACGCTGACCAGGCCCAGGCTGCCGATCAGCGCGAACTCGGACTTCGACCACCCGAATTCCCGCAGAAAATGCGGGGCCATGATGCTCGTGACGTAGTTGGTCATCGAGAAGCCACAGCCGAGCCCGATCAACGCCGCGACCAGGGGACGCCACTGCGCGCGCAACTCCTGCAGATAACCCATGCCAACTCCTCTTTCCCGGCGTCACCTTGTCCTGTCAGCCATTCGCGCCCGAGCGAAAGACGAGCCGCTCGCTCTCGTCCCAGAACCGCTCGATCACCGCGTCGTCATCGACGATCGGGTTGGGCGCGCGTGGTTTGCGCTGATACCAATAGCCGCCGTTGCTCTGCCCGCCTTCGTCGGACGTGGCGAGCCAGACCAGCGTGTCTGCGCCTTCTTTCTCCGAGAATTTTGGCAGGTCGCGCACGCGCGCCTGCGTGTCCGCTGGCGCATAGGAGAAGAAATTGGAATCGACCGCACCCGGATGCACCGCGTGGGCGACGATGCCATCATCCGCCAGCCGCTTCGCCAGCGCCCTTGCGAAAAGCACATTGGCGAGCTTGCCGGTGCAATAAGCGAGCCCCGGGTTGAAGCTGGCGAGATTCTGCATGTCGTCCAGGTTGATCGCGGGGATCATCTCGCTGGCGTCAGATGCGGTATTGAGGATGCGTACGGCACCCTGTGGGGCGTTCGCGGCCGCCGCGCGAAGCAACGGCAGAAGCCGCCGGGTCAGCAGGAACGGGCCAAGGTGGTTGCCCGCGAAATTCGCCTCATAGCCTTCGGCTGTCATCGCGAGCGCGCTCGCCATGCCTCCCGCATTGTTGACCAGCACATCGATGCGATCGGTGAGCGCAGCAATATCGCGCGCGGCGCGCTCTGCCTCGGTCAGCAGCGACAGGTCCGCACGCAGCATGTCGACGGATTGGCCAGACGATAATGCCCGGATCTCCGCCTCAGCCGCAGCGATGCGCGCAGGGTCTCGCCCGGTGCCGATGACCCGCCACCCCCGGCATGCGAGCGCCTTCGCCACTTCCTTCCCGATCCCCGAGCTCGCACCAGTTACAACCGCCACGCGTGGTTTGCCTGACGCCATCCTTGCCTCATCCTCTTTGCCCGCTCGCCGAGCTTATGGGGCCGGCGGCATGGCGGCAAGCAAAGCGCCGGCAAGGCGGCGAAGGATCGGGTGGGCGTTATCCGGTCCGCCCCGCATGCGAGATTGCAACCAACCCGCCGGTGTCAGCTTGGCGCTTTACGCATTTCGCCATCGGTGCGCGCGTCGCCCTCGCCGACTTTACCCGCGCTGCCGATCGAGGCATCGATCAGCCCGGCGCGCATCATCAGCCAGAACAGCACGATCCCGGGCACCGCCGCGAGCGTGGTCAGCAAGTAGAAGTTCACATAGCCCGTCGTCTCGATCAGCGCGCCCGCGGTGGTGCCCGTCAGGAAGCGCCCGACGATGCTCGCCGCCGCCGAGATCAGCGCATATTGCGACGCGGTGAAGCGCAGATCGGTGAGCGCCGAGAAATAGGCGACCACCGTGACGCCGCCGATCCCGCTCGCGAAATTCTCGAACCCGATCGCCGCCGCCATGCCCTCATTGCTGTGCCCCGCCGCTGCAAGCAGCGCGAAGCTGAAATTGGAGACCGCCATCAGGATCAGGCTCAGCAGCACCGACCGCTTCATGCCAAGCTGGGCATAGAGGAAACCGCCGACGAAGATGCCGACGAGATAGGCGATGAATCCCAGACCCACATCGTAGAAAGCGATCTCGTCATTGGTGAAGCCAAGATCGTTGAACAACAGCCGGAAGGTCAGATTGGCGAGCGTATCGCCGATCTTGTGGAGCAGGATGAAGAGCAGGACGAGCAGCGCACCCTGTCGCTTGAAGAATTCCAGGAATGGCCCGGCGATCGTGTTCCCGAGTTCGGCAATGCCCTTGCGCTGCGCCGCCTCTCGGTGGCGTTCGGGTTCGCCCATGATCAGGCCGGTGAGCATCGCGGGCAGCGCCAGCGAAGCGCACACCAGATAGGCGGCTTCCCAGCCCATGCGCGCCGCGATCACCAGCGCGACCGCGCCCGCGCCCGCCGATCCGATCCGCCAGCCATATTGCGACATGCCGGAACCCGCGCCGAGCTGGTTGGGCTTGAGCAGTTCGATGCGGTAGCCGTCGATCACGATGTCGAAGGTCGCGCCTGCCACACCGACGAGGATCGCGGCATAGGCGGTCTGGAGCAGGCTTGTCTGCGGATCGACCAGCGCCAGGTTGGCAACCGCTGCCATGACGAACAACCCGGCAAGGATCAGCCACGACACGCGCTGGCCGAGCCGGCCGAGCACTGGGATGCGAACGCCGTCGACGACCCAGGCCCAGAGCCACTTGAGGTTGTAGGCAAGGAAGGCGAGCGTGAAGGCCGTCACCGCCTTCTTGTCGATCCCGTCCTGCGCGAGCCGAGTCGTCAGCGTCGCGCCGATCATTGCGAACGGGAAGCCCGAGGAAACGCCGAGGAAGAACGCCGCGATCGGCGCCGTTTCGGTATAGGGGCGCAAACCTTCGGGAAGGCTCGCCCGCCATCCCAAGCTTTCCGTAGCGTCCGCCATGCATACTCCCCAACCCGCGAAATTTGGGGAGAAACTAGCGGATAATTGCGATATGCCTAGTGGCAGAACGAACAAGAAATCTCCGTTCGTCCTGAGTAGAGACCGAGCGAAGTCGAGGACTCGTATCGAAGGGCCCGTGCGCGATGCTTCGATACGCTGCTTCGACAGGCATGTCCTGAGCGCCTGCCTTGGCAGGCAGTCGAAGGGCTCAACAGCTACTCAGCATGAGCGGCCAGGGATGAGGAATATGAACGCCATCACGCCCACTCCGGGCCAGCTCGCGCTGGCAGATGCGATTGCGCATGGCTGCGCGCGCCAGAGCGACGCGATCACCTATGTCGAGGCCTCGGCCTATACCGACCCCGCGCGTTTCACTCTTGAGCATGAACGCATCTTTCGCCGCGCGCCGCAGGTGATCGCCCCCTCGGCGCTGCTGCCAGAACCCAATATGGCCGTGCCGCATGACGGCTTCGGTAAACCGCTGCTTATCGCGCGCGATTCAAAGGGCGTGGCGCATGTCTTTCTCAATGTCTGCCGCCATCGCGGCACGCGGCTTGTCGAAGGTGAAGAACCGGTTTGCGCCTCGCGCATAGTCTGCCCCTATCACGCCTGGACCTACAAGCTCGACGGCAGCCTTGTCGGCCTGCCCCGCCCGGACAGCTTTCCCGGCTTCGACAAAAGCGAATACGGCCTGAAACGCCTGCCGACTTTCGAGGCAGGCGGGCTTATCTGGTTCTCGTTCGACGAAGGCGCCAGCTTCACCGAGGCCGAGACGCTGACGCACGATTTCGACGCGTTTGCACTTGGGCAGCAGCACATGTTCGCGCGGCGGACGCACGACGTCGCAGCCAACTGGAAGCTCGTCATGGACGCCTTTCTCGAAAGCTATCACGTCCTGCGGCTCCACGCCGACACGATCGGCCCCTTCTTCCAGGACGGCGTTACCAGCGGCGATACGATCGGCCCGCACCAGCGCTCCGCGGTAGGCCGCGAATCCGCGGTCGCGGCGCTAGACCTCAACGATTGGAAGGCGCTGCGCGCATCGATCACCTTCGCCTATCAGCTCTTCCCGGCGACGATCATGATCCTCAGCCCCGATTATGTGAACATCATGGTCCTGATGCCGCAAGCCGTCGACCGCGTGCTCGTCGAGGATTTCATGCTCATTCCCGAGCCGCCCAGGACCGAAAAAGCGCTCGACCACTGGCAGCGAAGCTGGAAGCTGCTCGACGAAGGCGTCTTCGCGGGCGAGGATTACCGCGCCGCCGCGCTCGGCCAGAACGGCCTTCAATCGGGCGCGATCGACCGGCTGACGCTTGGTACGCTCGAAACGGGCATCCGCCATTTCCATGACACGGTCGAGGCGCGGCTGGCGGCGAATTAGGCACTGACCGGTCGATAGCGGGCGACGTCCGTAATGGGGCTGTGCGGCCATTGCCTTGAGCCCTCTCCCGCCTTCGCGGGAGAGGGTTGGGTGAGGGTCTTCTTTCTTCTACCTTGCGGTACATGCATCCGGTCCGACGCCAGATCAGTCCACACGCTGCACGCCTGAGGCGCGACATGACCGATGTCGAGCGCCGCGTGTGGCATGCGGTGCGCGATCGCCGGCTCGAGGGTTTCAAGTTTCGTCGCCAGGCCACCATTGGCCCGTTCGTCGTTGATTTCCTGTGCGTCGAGGCGGGATTGATCGTGGAACTCGATGGCGGACAGCGCAGCGTGGAGGCCGACGCCCCGCGTACAGCATATCTCGAAGAACAGGGTTATCGCTTGCTTCGATTCTGGAACAGCGAGGTATCGAAACTTTCGAAGGCGTTCTCGAAACTATCGCCCGCGCGCTCCACAACGCTTGAGCAGGAAAGAAGAAGACCCTCACCCAACCCTCTCCCGCGAAAGCGAGAGAGGGCTCAAGGCATGTCTGAAATTGGGTCGAAAGCCGCCAAAAACTGCTGTCCTACACATCGCCGATCTATCATGCAGGTCCACTGATAGGCTCTTTGACCAGGTGTAGACGCAAGCCAGGCATCGATCGAACGGGTCGATCAATGCCGCTGCACTGATCGAGGTGATTCTTCCTGCGGGCCTGACCTTACTGACCTTTGGCCAATCGGGACGCGGAACAGGGATTTCACGTGATAGTCCCCGAACCTTCCGATCAGCCCTCTTCGCGGTCGTAATAGTCAACGTCTGCCTCGGCGCGAAACATCTTGCGAAGTCCGCGATCGCCGCGCTTGCCCGCTACGACCGACACCTTCCCCGAATCCGGATATTCGCACGCCTCGACCTCGACGAGCGTCGAAATCGCCAGATAACGCATCGTGATCGTGCCCGTGTTGATGATCTGGTGCGCCACCTCCGGCCCACCCGGCGGGCACGCGATCACGTCATGCTGGCGGATCGGGTAGTGCTGGTCGCCGAAGCGCAGTTCGCCTTCACCCTCGAGGATGAAGAACATCTCTTCCTCGCCATGATGCGAGTGGAAGGGGCATTGCACCTTGCCGGGGGGGAGCACGGTCAGGTTGTAGCCCAGGTCGCGTGCGCCGATTAGGTCGCTGATCGTGGCGCGGCTCGATGTGAAACGGCCATTCTCCTCCACATCGTCGAACGCCAATTCGTCGAGATTGATAATCGGTTTCACCATTGGCCTGTCCTCCGAAATCAAATCGAGCCTGTTCAAACCGCGTACAGCGTCAGCCCCCGCGGCAGCTTCCTGGGCCGCTTGCCGCCAAGGCTCGCTTCAATCGCATCGATCGCCGCCAGCAGTTCCTTGTGCGCAAAGGGTTTGCCCAGGCACCCGATCGACATCAACGGCGCGTCGACGGGGCAGCTCGCGGTCACGAACAGCAGCCGCACCTGGCGGCGCAGCGCCTCGCGCGCCAGATCGGCGCCGTCGCGCTCACCCGTCAACCGGACATCGCTAAGGATCAGGTCGACCTCTCCGGCATCGAGCACGGCCACGGCGTCGCGATAGCGATCGACCGTGCCGACGACATGATAACCAGCTTCGGTCAGCACATGCTCGGTGTCGAACGCCACCAGCGGCTCATCCTCGACGATGAGAAGCCGGTTGATCAGCCTTTGCTTCCTGCCAAACAGCATATATTGCGCTTGTCCTCTCCCGCGCCCGGTGGGAGCGCATAATGGCTCGCGATTGCGCGCGCACGAACTAATTTTCACGTCTGGAGACGAAATTTGGCCCCGCCCCTGAAAAAGCGCAGCGAAGACCGGCCCGAGGGCCAGCGCATCGCGAAGCTGCTGGCGCGCGCGGGCATCGCCTCGCGCCGCGAGATCGAACGCATGATCGCCGAAGGGCGCATCGCGTTGAACGGAGAGGTGCTCAATACGCCCGCAACGATCCTGACCTCGCTCCACGGCATCACCGTTGACGGCAACCCCGTCAAGCAGGCGCCACCCGCCAAGCTCTTTCGCTTTCACAAGCCGTCGGGGGTGCTCACCACGGAGCGCGATCCCAAGGGCCGCCCCACGATCTACGACCGCCTGCCGCGGGACATGGCACGGGTCATGCCCGTCGGCCGGCTCGACCTCAACACAGAGGGCCTGCTGCTGCTCACCAATGACGGCGAGTTGAAGCGCCAGCTCGAACTGCCGAAGACGGGCGTGGTGCGTACCTACCGCGCGCGCGCCTATGGTGATGTGACGCAGGCACAGCTTGAGGACCTGATCGAAGGCATCGAGATCGACGGCATTCGCTATGGCTCGATCGACGCCAATCTGGAGCGCCGCACGGGCGCGAACACCTGGATCGAGATGAAGCTGACCGAAGGCAAGAACCGCGAGGTCCGCCGCGTGCTCGAATATCTGGGCCTCAAGGTCTCGCGCCTGATCCGGACGAGCTACGGCCCCTTCGAGCTCGGCGATCTGCCTACCGGTGCAGTCGATGAGATCCGGCGTCATGACGTCATCACCTTCCGGAACACGCTGGGATGAGGATCATCGCGGGTGAATGGCGTGGGCGCGCTCTGAAAGCGCCCGCGGGCCAGGCAACGCGCCCGACCAGCGATCGCGCACGCGAAGCGCTCTTCTCGATGCTCACCAGCCGTCTGGGCAGCTTCGAGGGATTGCGCGTCGCCGATCTCTTCGCGGGCACGGGCGCGCTCGGGCTCGAAGCGCTGTCGCGCGGCGCCGCCCATTGCACCTTTTTCGAAAATGACCGCGCAGCGATCGCCGCGCTCAAGGCCAATGTGGATGGGCTGGGCGTTGCGGCGCGCGCCGAGATCCGCGCGCAATCCGCGCTGTTCGCGGCGGGTGGCCCGTTCGATCTGATCCTGCTCGATCCGCCATATGGCACCGGGCTGGGCCAGCAGGCGCTTGCCTCGCTCTCCGAGCGCAAGGCCTTCAACCCCGGCTGCCTCGTCAGCATCGAAACCGCACGCGATGAGGCGGTCGACGTTCCCGGCCTCATACCCGAAACCGAGCGCACCTACGGCAAGGCGAAGCTCGTCCTCCTCCGCGCGCTTTGAGCACAAGCGCCGGGACGCGGTTCGACGCGGCTCCCTTATGATCGGCTCGGCAGAATTAATGGGTCACCGACGCCTATCGGTTCTAAGGAGGCTGTTATGACCACGACGATCCAGCAGCGCATGGGGCCCCGCGAATGGCTGGTATTCGGCGTGCTCTCAATCGTGTGGGGCGGCTCCTTCTTCTTCATCGAGATTTCGCTGCGCAGCTTTCCGCCGCTGACACTGGTGCTGCTACGCGCCACGTTGTCCTCCGCGGCGCTCCTCGTCGTCCTCCGCATCACCGGACGTCGCCTGCCGACTTCGCTGAGCCTCTGGCTCGCATTCCTCGGACTCGGTGCGCTCAATATCGCAATCCCCTTCGTGCTCGTGGCCTGGGGGCAGACGCACATCCCGATAGGACTCGCCTCGATCCTCAACGCCACCACCCCGCTCTGGGGCGTGGTGGTGGCGCATGCGTTCACCGCCGACGAAAAGGCGACGCCCGGCAAGATCATTGGTGTGCTGTCAGGGATTGCGGGTGTCGCGATAATGATGGGCGCCGATGCGCTCGCCGGGCTTGGCGGCAATCTGCTCGCGCAGCTCGCCTGCGTTACCGCCGCACTCTCCTACGCCCTGGCTGGCGTCTATGGCCGGCGCTTCAAGGCGATGGGGGTCGCACCCGTCGAAGTGGCGGCAGGCCAGCTCATCGCGGCGGCGGCGCTGATGCTCCCGCTCGCCGTGATCTTCGACGCGCCCTGGCGCCTGCCTGCGCCGCTGTTTCAGTCAATCGCTGCGATGGCTTGCCTTGCACTGATATCGACCGCCTTTGCCTATATCCTCTATTTCCGGCTGATCGAGAAGGCCGGCGCAACCAACGCGCTGCTCGTCACCTTCGTCATCCCGATCCCCGCCATCATGCTCGGCACCTTCCTGCTCGGCGAAACGCTCGAGCCCAAGCATTATGCCGGCATGGCGCTGATCGGGCTCGGGCTCGCCGCGATCGACGGGCGCCCCTTCGGCTGGCTCAGCCGCGGTCGCGCATCGAGAGCAGCGCCACAAGGCTGACGCTCGAAGCCGCCGCAAGATAGACGCCCACCCAGAACAGTCCCCGTCCCTCCGCCAGCCACTGCGCCGCCACCGGGGTCAGCGCGCCACCGAGAATACCCGCGACGTTGAAGGTCATCGACACGCCGGTGTAGCGCACGCGCGCGGGGAAGAGCCCGGGCAGCCACGCGCCAAGCGGCCCATAGACCAGCCCCATCACCACCAGCGCGAAGCTCATCCCGATGAAGATCAGGGTCAGCGATCCCGATTGCAGCGTCATCGGCAGCACCAGCCCCGCGATGATCGCGGCAACGCTGCCCCAGAGCAGCACCGTCCGCGCGTTATAGCGGTCGGACAGCCAGCCCGACGCCGCGATGCTGCCCGCCATGAAGAAGATCGAAAGAATCTGGAGCCCGAGGAAAAGCTGGCGATCAATCCCCAGCGTCGTGGTCGCATAACCCAGCGCAAATGCCGTCGCGAGATAATAGACGGCAAAGCACACAATCGCACCGCAGGTGCCGCCCAGTGTCGCCCGCCAATGGTCGCGCAACATCTCGGCAAATGGCACCGCCGCTGGCGGTGCTTCCTCCAGCGCCTCGGCAAAGGCGGGTGTCTCGGTCAGTTTCAGCCGCACCCACAGCCCAACGCCGACGAGCAGGATGCTGCCCAGAAAGGGAATGCGCCAACCCCAGTCCATGAATTCCTCGGCGGTCAGCGTCATGCCCAGGATCAGGAACAGACCGTTCGCCGCGATGAATCCCACCGGCGCGCCCAGTTGCGGTACCATGCCGTAGCGCCCGCGCCAGCCTTGGGGTGCGTTCTCGACCGCCAGCAGCGCCGCCCCGCCCCATTCGCCGCCCAGCCCGAATCCCTGTCCGAAGCGCAGGATGCACAGCAACAGCGGCGCCACCCATCCGATCTGCGCATAGGTCGGCAGAAACGCGATCAGCAGCGTCGATCCGCCCATCAGCAGCAGCGAGGCGACGAGCGTCGACTTGCGTCCGATCCGGTCGCCGAAATGCCCGAAGACACTCGCGCCCAACGGCCGCGCGATGAAGGCGACGCCAAGGCTGGCATAGGCCGCGAGCAATTGCGCCGATGCCGATTCCGAAGGAAAGAACAGCGGCCCGAACACAAGCGCCGCGGCGGTCGCGTAGATATAGAAATCGTAGAATTCGACCGAGGTGCCGACGAGGCTGGCGATCAGGATGCGGCGATTGGAAGGCCGCTCCGCAACCGCGTTCATCGTCGTCGCCATCGTGCCGAATCCCCTCGCCATTACCGTTTGCGCGTCATCCCTGCGCGAAAACCTTGGTTCCGACAACGCCCAGCACGATCATCGCCATGAATCCGACCTGCACCGCGGAGACGCGCTCGCCGAACAGGACGATGCCGCCGATGATCACGCCTACCGCGCCCAGCCCGGTCCAGACCGCATAGGCCGTCCCCGCCGAGATGCCCTTCATCGCGAGCGAGAGGAGCCACATGTTCAGAAAAGACAGCGCGATCGGCACCGTCGCGGCGGCAAGCGTCTGCTGCACCTGCGCCCATTTCAAGCTCAACGCCCAGATGATTTCAGTGACAACCGCAATTGCAAGGATGATCCATGCCATCGAACGAACCTCATATTGCGGGCTCGTTCGATGCGGACGCAGCCGGAAACCCGAAAGAGGCGGCGTCGGGTGGCGATCTATGGACGCTGTGCTTCGCTGTCAATCAGGCGTGGGCGTCGTGGCTGCGGGCGCGATCGTCATCGCAGCACCCAACGACGCCGCCACCACGGCCGCGATCGCCGCCCACTGCATCACCGTCAGCCGCTCGCCCAGGATCGCCAGCCCCGACAGCGCGCCGATCGCGGGCTCGACGCTCATCAGCGTACCGAAAACGCGCGAGGGCAGCCGCGTCAGCGCCATCATTTCGAGCGTGTAGGGAAGCGCGGTCGAAAGCACCGCCACGCCGATCGCCATCGGGATCACCGCGGGCGTCAGCAGCGCCGCGCCCGCATCGAGCACGCCGACGGGGACGACGAGCGCAGCCGCGATCATCGTGCCCCACGCGACCGACTGCGTGCCATGATCGCCGCCCGCCTTCTGCCCGAAGACGATATAGAGCGCCCAGCAGCCGCCCGCCGCCAGCGCGAATGCCGCACCCACCGGATCGACGCCCTGGCTGGTCGCGCCCACGGGCAGCAAAAGCAACAACCCGACAACCGCAAGCCCAACCCACAGGAAATCGAGCGGTCGCCGCGATCCGAGCATCGCCACAGCCAGCGGACCGGTGAACTCCAGCGCCACCGCGATGCCCAGCGGCAGGGTCTGCAGCGCCATGTAATAGAGCAGATTCATGCCGCCCAGCGCCGCGCCATAGAGCAGGATCGGGCGCCAGCCGCCCTTTTCCGGCCGCGACCGCCAGGGTCGCATCACCACCGCCAGGATTATGGCCGCGAAGAGCAGGCGCAGCGCGGTCGCGCCCGGCGCACCGACGATCGGAAACATGCTCTTGGCGATCGTCGCGCCCGTCTGGATCGAGACCATCGCGACAAGCACGAGCAGTATCGGCCAGGCGGCGCTCTGCGTCAGCGCGCTGACGCGGCTCATGACTTGCTCCGGGAGAAATTGTGCAGCATAGTGCGCAAAGCCATATGAGCACTATATTGCACAGTCAAGACCGTCCCAAGGTTCTGGAGCATGTCGCGGGCAATGTGCGCGCGCTGCGCCAGCAGCGCGGCATGAGCCAGGAGGCGCTCGCTTCTGCCTCGGACGTCAGCCGCCGCATGATCGTCAACATCGAGACAGGCGACGCCAACGTCAGCCTCGCCACGCTCGACCGCCTTGCCGAGGCGCTTGGGGTGCGCTTTTCCGATCTGGTCCAGGCGCCGCAGCGCCCCGATCCTGCGCGGATCGAAGTGGTCGCATGGGCAGGCGAGACGCCCGAAAGTCAGGGAACGCTGCTCTCCAGCTTCCCCGCCGCCGCAGAGGTGGAGGTCTGGCGCTGGTCGTTGGCGCCCGGCGAAACCTATCATCCGGTGATCCATGACGCCGCCTGGACCGAGACCGTCTACGTCCTTGAGGGTGCGCTCACCATCCTCTGGGACGAGGTGGAGAGGATCTTGCCAGCGGGCGATTTCCACGCCTATAACTGCCAGCCCACACGCCGCTATCGCAATGACGGGAAAATCGTCGCGCGTTTCATCCGTACCCTGGCGCACTGAAGGAGCATTGCCCTCGCGCGCGCTGTTCCCTAACTGTTCGCACATGAGTCTTCCCGCGTCACCCGCTCCAGAACCACCCTATATCCAAGGGCTCAATGCGCCCCAGCGCGAGGCGGTGCTGACGACCGAAGGGCCGGTGCTGGTGCTAGCGGGCGCGGGAACCGGCAAAACGGCCGCCCTCACCGCGCGGCTCGCGCACCTGATCTATACGCGCAAGGCCTGGCCATCGGAGATTCTTGCGGTCACCTTCACCAATAAGGCGGCGCGAGAGATGAAGGAACGCGTCGGCCGGCTCGTCGGCGAGGCCGTGGAGGGCATGCCGTGGCTCGGCACCTTCCACGCGATCGGCGCGAAGATGCTGCGCCGCCATGCCGAACTCGTCGGGCTGCAGAGCAACTTCACCATCCTCGACACCGACGATCAGCTCCGTCTGATGAAGCAGCTCATCCAGGCGGCCGACCTCGATGAGAAGCGCTGGCCCGCGCGGCAGCTTGGCGGCTTCATCGACAACTGGAAGAACAAGGGGCTCACGCCGCAGGATCTTGACGCAGGCGAGAGCGAGCTCTTCGCCAATGGCCGCGGCAAGGAACTCTACGCCGCCTATCAGGCACGGCTGCGCGCGCTCAACGCCTGCGATTTCGGCGACCTTCTGCTCCACATGCTGACAATATTGAAGCGCGACCGCGATGTGCTCGAACACTATCAGCAGCGCTTCAAATATATTCTGGTCGATGAGTATCAGGACACCAACTCGGTCCAGTATCTCTGGCTCCGCCTGCTCGCGCAGCGCCACAAGAACATCTGCTGCGTCGGCGACGACGATCAGTCGATCTATTCATGGCGCGGCGCACAGGTCGAGAATATCCTGAAGTTTGAGAGAGACTTCCCGGGCGCTGCTGTCATCCGGTTGGAACAAAATTACCGCTCGACCCCGCACATCCTCGCCGCGGCCTCGGGCGTCATCGCCAATAATGCAGGGCGACTGGGCAAGACGCTGTTCACCGACGCGGGCGAAGGCGACAAGGTACAGGTGTTGGGCGTCTGGGACGGCCCTGAGGAAGCGCGCCGCGTCGGCGACGAGATCGAGGCGCACCAGCGTCGCGGCGGATCATTGAACGACACCGCGATCCTCGTGCGCGCGCAGCACCAGACGCGCGAGTTTGAGGATCGCTTCATCGCGATCGGCCTTCCCTATCGCATTATCGGCGGTTTCCGATTTTACGAGCGGCAGGAAATCCGCGACGCGCTCGCCTATCTGCGACTGATCTTCCAGCCCGCCGACGATCTTGCCTTTGAGCGGATCGTCAACGTCCCCAAGCGCGGATTGGGCGACAAGGCCATCGCCAAGATCCACCAGCTCGCGCGCATCGAGCAGATTCCGCTCGCCCTCGCCGCCTCGCGCATTCTCGACAGCGACGAACTCACGCCGCAGGCGCGCCGAGCGCTGGGCAGCTTTATCGGCGATATCGCGCGCTGGCGCGACATGGCCAACGACCTTCCCCATGCCGAACTCGCGCGGCAGGTGCTCGATGAATCGGGCTATACCGCGATGTGGCAGGCCGAAAAGTCGACCGACGCATCGGGCCGGCTCGAAAACCTCAACGAACTCGTCCGCGCCATGGAAGAATATGAGACGCTGGGAGCGTTCCTCGAACATGTCAGCCTTGTCATGGACAATGACGCGGCGGTCGATGACGCCAAGGTCACGATCATGACGATCCACGCGGCCAAGGGGCTCGAATTCGACACCGTATTCCTCGCGGGCTGGGAGGAAGGTATCTTTCCCTCGCAGCGCGCGCTCGACGAAGGCGGCAATGCCAGCCTCGAGGAGGAACGTCGCCTCGCCTATGTCGCGATCACGCGTGCGCGCCGCAAATGCGTGATCCTCCACGCCGCCAACCGCCGCATCTATGGCCAATGGACCAGTTCGATCCCTTCGCGCTTCGTGGGCGAACTGCCCGACGAACATATCGATTCCGAAAGCAGCATGGCGGGCGGCGAGAGCCTGTGGCGCGCCAACTGGTCCGAACGTGCCGATCCCTTCTCCAATGTCGGGCGCGGCACAGGGCGCGGCCCCGGCTGGCAGCGCGCGGCGACCACGGGTGGCTACTCGGCCACGCCCCAGCGTGTGATGGAAGCACGCGCAAGCGCGGTCAGCCTGGGCAACAAGGGCCGCAGCGACCTGTCTGTTGGTACGCGCGTCTTCCACCAGAAGTTCGGCTATGGCGAAATCGCCGAGATCGAGGGAAACAAGCTCGAGATCGACTTCGAGCTATCGGGCCGCAAGCGCGTGATGGACAGCTTCGTCTCAATCGCGTGAGCTGCGTGCTGTTGCCACTATGCTGACAACAGGCTGGCAGCAGCAGGCTTCTATACCCTGAGCGAAATATCCACCGGGAAGGAAGACAGCGATGCTCAAGACCTATCATGGAAGCTGCCACTGCGGCGCCATACGCTACGAGGCTGACCTCGATCTCGCCGCGGGAACGGGCAAGTGCAACTGCTCGATCTGCACCAAGACGCGCAATTGGGGCGTTATCATCAAGCCCGAAGCCTTCCGGCTGCTCGCAGGCGAGGAGGCGCTCAGCGACTACCAGTTCGGCACGATGAGCGGACATCACCTCTTCTGTGCCATTTGCGGCGTTCGCCCCTTCGGCCGAGGCTATGTCGAGGAGATTGGCGGCGACTATGTCTCGATCCAGCTCGCGACGCTCAATGACGTCAGCCCGGCCGAGCTGATCGCAGCCCCTGTGCGCGTCGCGAATGGACGCGACAATGACTGGATGAGCGAGCCCGCGGAAACGCGCCACCTCTGAGCCCCGGAATACGCGGTGGTACGCTCGTTAATATTTACCATTTGCACCGTCCCAGCCCGGCACGCTCGAAATCACTGGCTGGCCCCGCCCGCCACTTGTGATTAAGAAAGCGTAAATCAATCAAGGGGCTGGGCGGTGACGGGCAAGCGCAGAGCGGCAATCACAGGAATCGGGACAAAGCTGCTTTTGGCGGGCACGCCCATTGTCGGGGCGCTGCTCTTCACGGGCCTGTCCGCGCGGACGCCGTCCGCACCGCAAATGCCTATGGCACCGGTCCAGACTGCGCCGGCGCCCGCGGGCGAGACAAAGCGCCCCGCTGCCCCGATGCAATCCGCGCGCGGCTATGAGGTCAAGGGCGTCCTACAGCTCGACGGACCACTGAAGCACGGCGACTATGTCTGGAAAGACGACGGCGTGCCGCCGGGCGAACTCCTGATCACCGTCGACCTCACCGCGCAGACGTTGTCGGTTTTCCGCGCCGGCTATGAGATCGGCGTCGCCGTCATTCTCTACGGCGCCGACAACAAGCAGAGCCCGCTCGGCACCTTCCCGATCACGCAGAAGAACAAGGACCATGTGTCCAACCTCTATGACGCGCCGATGCCATACATGATGCGCCTCACCAATGATGGTGTGGCCATCCACGGCGCCGACGTGAAATGGGGATCGGCGACGCATGGCTGCATCGGCGTGCCGACCGAATTTGCCGCACTGCTGTTCGCGCAGGCGAAGCTGGGCGATCGCGTCATCATCACCGATGGCCAGATGATGCAACTGGGTGACGGCGTTCCCGCCGCGTGACCGGCGTACAGGGCCGTCCCAACGAATAGCCCTAGCCAGAGTGGCCGCGCCACGCCATATCGCGGCGCATGCAATTTGTATCCGCGTACGCAGAGCTCAAGGCGCAGGTCGCCGCCTGGACCAGTCTCAGCGACCCGATCCTGCATACCCATCTGGGCATGCTGGTTTTCGTCGCCACCGCTGTGCTTCTGCGCAAGCCCTTCCGCTCGCCCATTCCGCTGCTTATGGTCACGCTGTTCGAGGCGCTCAATGAGTGCCTTGACCGTATCAATCACGGGTCATGGCGCTGGCCCAACACGCTCAGCGACGTCGCCTTCACGTTGGTCTGGCCGATCCTGATCTTCCTGCTCGCCCGCGCGCGCAAGCTCAGGGCGGGCTGAGTCCTTATCAGAACACCGCCTGCGCCTCGCCGCCCAGCATTGCCTTGCGGACCAGCGGGATCGGCGGCCCGCCATGCGCGAGGAATGCGTCGTGGAACGCCTTCCACGCCTTGCGCCCGCCCTTGTCAGCAACCCAGTCGTCCCGCAGCTTGCGGATCATCAGCTTGCCCATGGTGTAGTTGAGATAGGCGGGATCATAGGTGCCCCGCGCCGCCTGCTGCCGCGCATTGCCCTCGTCCTGATAGCATTCGGTGAGGAAAAGCTGGCGCGACTGATCCTGCGTCATGCCCTTGGCATGAAGCCCGATCGCCGAGAGATAGCGGCAGTTGCGTAGCAGCGCGTTTGAGAGCTGGCCGACATGCGTTTGGGCATCGCCGTCGCCCAGCCCAGCGTCCCACATCATTTCTTCGGAGTAATGCGCCCAGCCCTCGGCAAAGGCATAGCCCACGAACACCTTGCCGAAGAGCGACTTGGCGCGATTGGCGTGGAGGAAGTTAAGGAAATGCCCCGGCCACACCTCATGCACCGAGGTGAAGAACAGGTCGCGCTCGCCCGGGATGTAGGCGTTCTGCACTTCCTTGGTCCATGCCGGATCGGGCGGCGAGATGTAATAGACCGAGGGCAAGCCTTTCTCATACGGGCCAGGGATGTCGATATAGGCCGAATTCTGCCGGTTGTAGGGCGGTGACTCCTCAACCTGCGCCTCTTCGGTGCCGGGTATCGAGACAAGATCCTTGTCGATCAGAAACTGCTTCAGGTTCGGCAACTGCTTGCGCGCGCCCGCAACCGGACCGCCTTCAGGCTTGTGGGCGTTCATCTTTGCCATGCACGCCTGGATCGTCGCACCTGGCGCGAATGTGCCGCACGCCTCCTTTAGCGCAGCCTGATTGCGACGCAGATCTGCCCAGCCCACCTTTTCGAGTTCCGCAATCGGCACGCCCACACCCTCGGTCTTCAGGACCATCCGCGCGAACTTGTCGGGTCCGAGCGCGAAATCCTGCGTCGCGGTCGCACGTCCGCTCTCGATCCACACCGCGAGATCCTTCATCGCCTCAGACGCAGCGCCCGCCGCCGCGTCGAACTCCTTCTGCAGCGCCTCGTCCTTCACCTCGGCAAAGGCGGCTTTGGCGTCTCCGACATAATAATCGGCCAGTCCCTGAAAGCCCGCCTTGCCAAAATCTATGAAGCTCAGCGGCATCGGCGTTTTCAGGTTGGCGCGGATATTGATGGCAGCCGCGGGGACCTGCTTCGCGAAGGCGATAAACGCCTTCATCCGCGTCGTCGCATCGGCATAGGGGCGCGCGATATAGACATTGGGATCGAGGCCACTGATGTAGAAATCCGGGTTTCGGTGCGGCTGATCGGCGTCCTCGAGCCAGAACAGTTCGCCCTCGGCCGCCGCGATCAGATAGTCGCGCTCGAACTGCTGCTCCTTCGACAGTGTGGACGCGTCGAACGCCCTGGCGTCGGCGATCGTCTTTTTCAGATAGTCCGCCTGTGCCTTGAGACCCGCCGCGCTCCAGTCGGGCAGCTTTCCGTCATATTCGTGCCGTCCCTGATAGACCGCGAAGCTCGGATTGAGCTTGAAATAGCCCTCCAGATACTGGCCGACGAACTTGCCCCATTCGCTCGCGTCCACAGCCTCGGTCGCGGTGGTGTTGTTGGCCTCGGGCACCATCGAACACCCCGCCAACGTCAGAGAAACCGCGGAAACGGCGATTGCAAGACGGGAAAGCTTCACCGGCCAACTCCTTGAAAGAAACGGGATTGCGACTCGAATGGCGCGGATGCTTGCACCCGCTGCAAGCGCAGACCAGCCCGTTTTCGACGAACGACATGACCGGTTTTCCAACGCATAGTTTTGCTGCGCTTGAACTGCCGCGCATTGCAGGCATAGAGAGCGCGATGGAAAAGCCGCCGCATCCTTTCGCGTTTCGTGACTTCACCTGTTACTTCGCGGCGCGGCTCACATCCACGCTCGCGCAGATGGCGATGGTCATCGTGATCGGCTGGCAGGTTTACGACATTGCGCGGACCGATCTGGGCATGACGCCCAAGGAAGCGGCATTCCAGCTCGGACTGATCGGCCTTGCCCAATTTCTGCCGCTGCTCCTGCTGACGCTCGTCGTCGGTTGGATCGCTGACAGGGTGGATCGGCGATGGATCGCGCGCGGCTCGATCGCGCTCGAAGCAGGATGCGCGATCGCACTCGGACTGCTCACCTGGACGGGAGAGATCACGCTGCCCGCGCTGTTCGCGGTAGCCGCGCTGCTCGGCGTCGCGCGCGCCTTTGCCAGCCCCGCGCTCCAGGCGCTTGCGCCCAATCTCGTGCCCATCGCAGCGTTGCCCACCGCGATCGCGCTGAGCTCGATCGCTTGGCAGACGGGATCGGTGCTTGGCCCGGCAATCGGCGGCATCCTCTACGACGCAGATCCCGTCATCCCCTATGCGTTCAGCGCGGGACTTTTCGTGTTCGCGTTCTTCGCGCTGATGCTGATCCGCCCCGTCGCGCGCAGCGCGATCACCGGCCCCGCGCACCCTTGGGAACAGATGAAGGACGGGTTGCGCTACGTCCGCCAGAACCGCCTCGTCCTTGGCGCGATCTCGCTCGATCTGTTCGCGGTGCTGCTCGCGGGCGTCACCGCGGTGCTGCCCATTTATGCGCGCGACATTCTCCACGTCGGCGCCGACGGGCTGGGACAGCTTCGCGCGGCGCCCGCGGTCGGTGCGGTCGCGATGGCGCTGTGGTTCGCCTGGCGCCCCTTGCGCGAAAATGTCGGGATCAAGCTGCTCGTCGGCGTCGCGATCTTCGGTGCTGCGACCGCGGTGTTCGGCGTGTCGCGCAGCCTGCCGCTGTCGCTCGCGATGCTCGTGTTGCTGGGTGGTGCCGACATGCTTTCGGTCTATGTCCGCCAGTCGCTGATCCAGCTCTACACGCCCGACGCGATGCGCGGGCGCGTCGGCGCGGTGTCAACCTTGTTCATTTCGGGCTCGAACGAGCTCGGCGAAGCGCGCGCGGGTTTCCTCGCCGCGGTGATCGGCCCCACCGCCGCGGTTGCCGCGGGCGGAATCGGTGCCATATTGGTGGCGGGTCTCTGGGCGCGCTGGTTCCCCGAACTGCGCGCCGCGCGGACCTTTGACCCGCCAAAGATGATCGAAGACATCCCACTTAAGGAGAAAGCGACATGAAAGCCGGATCAATCCTGGAGACCATCGGCAACACCCCGCATGTCCGCGTAAGCCGCCTGTTCAATGGCGCCGAGGTCTGGATCAAGTCCGAGCGCGCCAATCCGGGCGGGTCGATCAAGGATCGCATCGCACTGTCGATGATCGAGGCGGCCGAAGCCTCGGGGGACCTCAAGCCCGGTGGCGTCATCATCGAGCCAACCTCGGGCAATACTGGCGTCGGCCTCGCGATGGTCGCGGCGGTCAAGGGCTACAAGCTGATCCTCGTCATGCCCGAAAGCATGTCATTGGAACGCCGCCGGCTGATGCTCGCCTATGGCGCAACCTTCGACCTGACGCCCAAGGAAAAGGGCATGAAGGGCGCGATCGAGCGCGCGACCGAGCTGATCGCCGCAACGCCCAACTCGTGGATGCCGCAACAGTTCGAAAACCCTGCGAACATCGACGTGCATGTGAAGACAACTGCTCAGGAAATTCTCGCCGATTTCAAGGACAGCCCGCTCGACGCGCTCATCACCGGCGTCGGCACTGGCGGCCACATCACGGGCTGCGCCGAGGTGCTGAAAAAGGCTTGGCCGAACCTAAAGGTCTATGCGGTCGAACCCACGCTTTCGCCCGTCATTTCGGGTGGCCAGCCCGGCCCGCACCCGATCCAGGGAATCGGCGCGGGCTTTATCCCCGCGAACCTTCACACCCAGGCGATCGACGGCGTGATTCAGGTCGATCCCGCCGAGGCCAAGGAAATGGCGCGCCGCGCCGCGCGCGAGGAAGGCATGCTGGTGGGTATCTCATCTGGTGCAACACTCGCCGCAATTGCGCAGAAGCTGAAGGAACTTCCGGCTAATAGCCGTATTCTCGGCTTCAACTATGATACCGGAGAGCGCTATCTCTCGGTTCCCGATTTTCTGCCGGAGAGCTGAAGCGACGGATAACCAGCCCGCCCTGCCGCAATTCGCCCTCCCCGGCGACGACGGTTCGGTCACCGACGCCCATGAGGAGGTTTCGCCGGCGCGTCGGCTGCTGGCCGCAACGCTGGCTGCCACCTTCGCGGTCGGCATCGTCACGGCGGGTTGGCTGGTTACCGGGATGCGTTCGGAGTATCCAGCGACGCCGGCCGATGTGCCTGCGCCAATCCCCGCGAATGTTCCCGCCCCGCCGCCCGTTGAACCCTTGCAGTTGCGCGAACTCCCTCCCGAAGAGGCCGTCGCGATCAACGCGAAGGTTCCTTTCTCGACGGCGCCCAACCCGGCCGCACGGCCATTTCGCTATTCGGGGTCCGACGCCGATCGCGCGCGCGCGATCGATTGCCTCGCCTCGGCCGGCTATTATGAGGCGGGCGACGATGCCAAGGGCCAACGAGCCGTAGCCCAGGTGGTCGTGAACCGGCTGCGCCATCCTGCCTTTCCAAAGACGGTGTGCGGCGTCGTCTACCAGGGGGCGGAGCGCGCGACGGGCTGCCAGTTCACCTTCACCTGCGATGGCGCGATGGCGCGTTCACCGTCGCCCGAGGCATGGGGCCGCGCGCGCAAGATCGCGACGGACGCGCTGTCGGGAAGCGTCTACAAGCCAGTGGGCCTCGCCACGCATTATCATACCAACTGGGTCGTGCCTTACTGGAGCGCGAGCCTCGACAAGATCGCCGCGGTCGACACCCACCTGTTTTTCCGCTGGACCGGCTGGTGGGGCACCCCTGCGGCCTTTCGCGGCGGGCTCGCCGGTGGAGAGCCCGCGATCATGCAGCTCGCGCGCCTTTCCGACACGCACCGCTCGGGCCTGCCGCCCGAAATCGTCGACGTTGCGCTCGCGGGTCTGCCGTTCCCGGAGCGCGACAACGCGGAAACTATGTTCCTCCAGCGCTTCGATCCGGCCACAATCGCGAAGGCCAACAAGCACGTCGTCAGCGACGGGGACAGCTTCATCGTCCTGCTCGATCGCAAATCGTCTTCCGATGCCTTTGCCGCGGTCGCGCTGACGCTGTGCGGCAGCCGCAACTATTGCAAGGTGATGGGCTGGACCAATGCGGCGATGACGCCGGGACGCTTCCCGGTGCCCGATTCGCTGTTGCGCGGCATGTCGTTCAGCTATCTCCGCAATCGCAGCGAACAATTCGCGAAGCCGCTCTGGAATTGCGCAGAGTTCAAGCGCGCCGATGCCGGCGAATGCATGAAGGCGCGCGTTCAGGTCACGCTGCAGCCCATAGCGTCTGGCCAAAAGGTCGCACAAGCACCAGCGCCGGCCAACGAAACCTCCGTGCCTGCCGCCGCAATCGGCGCCGCACCATCCGAAGACAAGACCGAGCCGACGCGCTGAACTCAGGCGGCAGGGCGACGCAGCTTTTCAGCCAGAGCGTCCGCCAGTCGCGTCGCAGTTTCGCTGCTCAGATCGACGATCCGCGGATCGCTGAGCGATGAGGCTCCCGCGGTATCGACAAGCAACGTCGACAGCCCCAGCAGGCGCTGAATGGGAGAGCGCAGCAGCGTCAGGGTGTGCGCTTGCCTTATCGGCACGATCCAGAGCTTTTGATCCCACCAGCCGCGCTGGACATAGAGCGTGTCGTCAACCAGCGCGAAGCGGTGAGCGCGACGCTCGACTATCGCCGCGAGAATCAGCAGCGGCACGAGCGCCAGACCGAGCACCGCAGCGGGGAACATGACGGCCGCAGCCGCGATGACGAGCAGTGGCACGAGCGTGTGGCTTGCGATCGCCTTGAGCACATGGCTGCGCGAAACCTGCAGGAGCACGGCTTTGTCGGGCAGTCGCATCCGGTTCGCAGCGTCCAGGATCGGCAGCATCTCCGCCTCATACGCAAGCGGCGCGACGCTTTGTTTGCCACCACCTTCACGATCGGCGCTGAGCGTCTGGAACAGCAACTCGCCAAGGCCAAACAAACGTTTCATTGCGCCACGCCGGATCAGCGCGAGCTGGATGCGCCTTTTGGGAATGACGATCTCGGTGCGCGTGAAAAGCCCGCGATCGCGTCGCAGTCCTGCGGGCTCCTCGGCCAATCGAAAGCCATAGTCTCGCGCCAGCGTCCGCGCGACGCCGGTCACCACGCCAAGCAGCAGCGCAAGCAGCAGCACCGCCGCGATCGTTGCGGGGGTGAAGCGCCCGTCCAGCCGATCCTCGGCAAAGCCGATCCACTGCCCCCAATCTTCGAGGCGAAAGGGCAGGAATTGTTCAAAGGTCTGAAGCAACGCGAACACGCCCGCCAGATAGAGCAGCGAAAAGTTGAACAGCCCCGAAAGCAGCACGCGCGGAACCGCCATCGCGAACAGTACCGGCGCAGTCGCCGTTTCGTCCGGTTGGCCGGGAGCGCCCTGGTCGCGCGCCCTGCCCGCACGCAGTGCGGCGCGCAACCGATCGGCCTCGGCAAGGCTCAGGCTGTCCAGCAGGCCTTCGTCGCCGCCCGCCCCACCCGTCTCGATCCGCACCTTGGCAAGCCCGAGCAGTCGCTCGAGCGGCCCGCGTTCAATGTCGACATCCTGAATGCGCTCGAACGGGATGCTGCGGCGATTGCGGCTGATCACGCCGCTTTCGATTACAATCTCGTGCGCGCCCACGCCATATTGGAAGCGGCTCCAGACGATCCAGTTGATGAGCAGCACGGCCACGCCAAAGACCATGACCATCACGAAAAAATACTCGATGCCCTGATCGTTCAGAAAGGTGACGAGCGCGGGCAAGCCGAGCAGCGTGGAGGGCAGGTTCTTCAGATAGCGAAGGCCGATCGACAGCGGATGAAGACGCCGATCGGCGACCGTAGCCTCGTTCACATCAGATCCTGCCGAATATGCACCCGAATCTCGTCACGCAGCGTCTCTGCAGTGGCCCGCGACAGCCCCGGCAACACGACCTGACTATTTGCGGTTCCAGCGGTATGCAGTACCAGCCGCGCGACCCCGAAGGCGCGCTCGATCGGGCCTTGCGATACGTCGATATGCTGTACGCGGCCGAAGGGCACGACGGTCTGCACCTGAATGACTACGCCATGCCGGATGCGCAGTTCCTGATCATCGGCGCCGTAGCGCCAGGCGGCGAAACGCCGCGTAGGGCCGAACAGCACCGGATAAACCAGAAGCAGCGCGACGGGAGCGACGATCGCTCCCATCGGCACAGGAAGCGCCACCGCCAGCACTGCGTTCGCGCCCGCCGCTACCGTCAGCACCACCGCACCAACGATCGCGGCGTGGATCCGCATCACCCATAGCTGGCCGGGTTCAAGTCCGGTCATCCCGCCTCCCCTGTCGTCAGGGGTAAGGGGTTAGGCGGCGAACAGCTCGGGTTCAAGCGCCATCAGCGACTCAGCACCACCCTCGATCTTGCGGCGGAGCGCGCCCGCATCGGGCATGATCCGTTCCGCAAAAAAGCGCGCGGTGATCAGCTTGGCCTCGTAGAATTTGGCGTCGCCAGTGCCCGCATCGAGCGCGGCAGCGGCGGCGGTCGCCATCCGCAGCCACATCAGACCCAGCGCGACGATCCCCATGATGTTCATATAGGGAACGGCGGCGGCGCCCGCGTTATTGGGATTGGCCATCGCATTCTGCATCAGCCACATCGTCGCGGCTTGCAGTTCGCCATTGGCCTTTTCGAGCCTTTCCGCGAAATCACTGAGCTTGTCGTTGTCTTTGGCGACAGCGATCTCCTGGCCAACGAGCGCAAAGAAAGCCTGTACCGCGCGGCCACCGTTCAATGCGAGCTTGCGGCCGACGAGATCCATCGCCTGCACGCCGTTGGTGCCCTCATAGATCATCGAGATGCGGGCATCGCGAACATACTGTTCCATGCCCCATTCGCGAATATAGCCATGGCCGCCATAGACTTGCTGGCTGTTGGTCGCGATCTCATAGCCCTTGTCGGTGCCATAGCCCTTGATGACCGGGGTCAGCAGCGAGATCAGGTCGTCGGCCATCTGCCGCTCTTCCTCGGTCTGTGCCTTGTGGACCAGATCCACCTGCAACGCACCCCAGAGGCATAGCGCGCGCAGCCCCTCGGTCAGCGCCTTGCTCTCCATCAGCATGCGGCGGACATCGGGGTGGACGAACAGCGTATCCGCCTTCTGATCGGGGTCCGCGGGGCCGGTCAGCGCCCTGCCCTGCCGCCGATCCTTGGCGTACTGGACTGCGTTCTGGAACGCGATCTCGCCCTGCGACAGTCCCTGGAGGCCAACGCCAAGCCGCGCCGCATTCATCATGATGAACATCGCGGCAAGGCCCTTGTTCTCCTCGCCGACCATCCAGCCGGTCGCGCCGTCATAGTTCATGACGCAGGTCGAATTGCCGTGGATGCCCATCTTCTCCTCGATCGAACCGCAGGTGACGGCGTTGCGCTCGCCGAGGCTCCCGTCGTCATTGACGAGGAATTTGGGCACGATGAACAGCGAGATGCCCTTCACATTGTCGGGCGCGGTGGGCGTCTTGGCCAGGACGAGGTGGATGATGTTCTCGGTCAGGTCATGCTCGCCCGATGAGATGAAGATCTTGGTGCCCGTCACCTTGTAGCTGCCGTCGGCCTGCGGCTCTGCCTTGGTGCGGATCATGCCCAGATCGGTGCCCGCATGGGGCTCGGTCAGGTTCATCGTCCCGCCCCATGTGCCCGCGATCATCCTGGGCGCGTATTTTTCCTTTTGCTCTTGCGAGCCCTTGGCAAGGATCGCGGCGACCGCGCCCATCGTCAGCCCCTGATACATGGCGAAGGCCATGTTCGCGCTGATCAGATATTCCTCGAACGCGGTGGAGATCACGTGCGGCAGGTTCTGCCCGCCGAATTCCTCGGGCGCCGAAAGCGTGGTCCATCCTGCCTCGATGAACTGGTCATAGGCTTGCTTGAACCCCTTGGGCGTCGTCACCGAACCGTCGGCGTGGCGCGTGCAACCTTCGTGATCGCCCGACTGGTTGAGCGGGAACAGCACCTCGGACACGAACTTGCCGCCCTCGCTCAACACCGCCTCAACGGTGTCGGGCGTCGCATTCTCGAAACCCGGCAGGTTGGAATAGCGGTCGAGCCCGATCACCTCGTCGAGAATGAAACGGGTATCGCGCACGGGCGCGTTATAGATGGGCATTCTGTGTCTCCGGTCCGGAAATAATGTCGGCCATTCAGGCCTTGGCGGCCTTCGCTGCTGGTTCGGCGTCGGCATGGGCCTCCGCCTGCTCGACCATGGCGACGAAGCGCGTCAACTCGTCGATCTGCGCATCGATATCGACGCGCTGCTGCTTGAGCAGCTCTATACGATCGTTGCATTTCTCGATCGTGACACGCCGCTGCACGTGACGGCCGTCACCCACATCGTAGAGGTCGATCATCTCGCGGATTTCGCCGAGGCTGAAGCCCACGCGCTTGGCGCGCAGGATCCAGGCCAGCCGCGCACGATCGCGCTTGGTATAGATGCGCGTCATACCGCGCCGCATCGGCGCGATCAGCCCCTCGTCCTCATAGAAACGAAGCGCCCGCGCCGTGACGCCGAACTCTTCGGAAAGATCGGAAATGCTGTAGATATGGCGGTCGCGAACGTCCGGCATATCCAGCGTTGCATGAGTCGATTTATAAGCCATGAAGCGAAGCCTATTTGACGTTCACGTTAACGTCAATAGGCGCGGTGAGTGGTTGCCATCGAGCAGTCCCAATATCGGATTGGCCAGGACCGCCCCGTCATCCCATCGAAAACCGGGATCTCCGTTCTTCCGTCAACCGCCGATCACGCGTAAATTCCCTCAAAGGACATGGCGCTTGCAGCGTATCCAGGCCGTTGTCAGAGCTTCCTCCGACTACGATCCATCTCGAAGAAAGGCTACAAACTTCCCTTCTAATTTGCCGACGGTGGCGCCTTCAAAGGTCAATATCGACTGGACTTCGATGCGTGCGCGTTTTTTCCGCGTCAGAATTTTCAGGAATTTCGGCCAAACCGAAGCGTCGGACAGAGATGACGTCGCGGTAAACGCCCCGCTGATAGGGTGGTCATATTCCATTTGATTGGACTGAATGACGACTTCGCAATGATATCCCTCATCCACGAGCCGCAGGTGAAGGATCGACCAGGCAGCCAGGATTCCAAGAGCAGAGGCGCTGCCGCCAAACACGGTGCTCTTATGGTTGATATTTGGCTCGAGCGGCGCCGAAAGAATGACGGATTCTTTCGTCACTGATTGCACGGACGCCTTCATCGCCGCCGACAAGGGAATTTGGCGGTGCAAATAGATTTCCAAACTACGTTCTCTATCCATTCTCCGCCGCCTCAAATGGCCAGCGACGCAAGCGCGCTTACTCGACGCGCTCAAGCCCGTCGTCGGCGACCCGTCGATAGAAGCAGCTCCGCTCGCCAGTATGGCATGCGGGTCCTGCCGCCGCCGCGATCACCCAGATCGCGTCCTGGTCGCAGTCGACGCGCATCTCCTTCACGCGCAGCACATTGCCTGATGTCTCGCCCTTCATCCACAGCGACTGGCGGCTGCGCGACCAGAAATGCGCGATCCCCGTTTCGATAGTCTTTGCAAGGGCCTCGTCATTCATGTGCGCGAGCATCAACACGGTGCCGTCATCCGCAGCGGTGACGACCGCGGTGATCAGCCCATTTGCGTCATATTTGGGGTTCAGGACGGTGCCGGTTTCGCGAAAATCTGCCATGTCAAAGCGCATAGCCCGCACATGGCTCCCGCCTCAACCCTTGCGCCTCAACCCTTGCGCAATGCATCGACCATGTCTTCCTTGGCCGCCGCTCTGCACGCAATGATACCAGACATGCCCGGCACATTCTCGTCCCGATCCGGCAGCGGCTCATGCGCATGCGCGATCCGCGCTGCCTTTTCGGCAGAACAGCCCTGTTTGAGTAGCGCCTCGAACAGCATATCCTCGCTGATCGGTGGTCCATCCTTGCGCGCCATGCTATCTCTCCTGACACGTTCAAACGCATGAGGCCTGCGAGGGCTCCCGGTAATTTTGTTACAAAAGGGCGACAAAGGCGATGACTGACCCTATATGCGCCCCGAACGCTCCCGAGCGACAGGCGAATCACATGCTCACCACACATCCGTTTGACGACGACAAGCTGCGCGAAGAGTGCGGAATTTTCGGCATTACTGGTGCCGATACCGCCTCTGCTTTGGTGGCGCTGGGTCTCCACGCGCTGCAGCACCGCGGCCAGGAGGCTGCCGGCATCACCAGCTTCGATGGCGATCATTTCCATACGCACCGCGCAATGGGCCATGTCGCGGGCAATTTCGACCGCGATGAGGTCATCCGTGGACTTCCAGGCATGGTCGCCTGTGGCCATGTCCGCTACTCGACTACGGGCGAAACCGCGCTCCGCAACGTCCAGCCGCTCTTCGCTGATCTCGCATCGGGCGGCTTTGCGATCGCGCACAACGGCAACATCTCCAACGCGATGAAGCTGCGCCGCGATCTCGTGCGCCGTGGCTCGATCTTTCAATCGACCTCGGACACCGAGACGATCATCCATCTCGTCGCGACCTCCGCCTACCGGACGCTGCTCGACAAGTTCATCGACGCGCTGAAGCAGGTCGAGGGCGCCTATGCGCTGATCTGCATGACCCCGGAGGGCATGATCGCCTGCCGCGATCCGCTGGGCATCCGACCGCTGGTGATGGGCAAGCTCGACGACGCGATCATCTTCGCTTCAGAAACCGTGGCGCTCGACGTTGTCGGCGCCGAATTCATCCGCAGCATCGAGCCGGGCGAGATCGTCATCGTCCGCGAGGGCCAGACCCAGTCGATCCACCCCTTCGACAATGTCGCCAAGCGCCCGTGCATCTTCGAGCATGTCTATTTCTCGCGTCCCGATTCGATCGTCGACGGATCGTCGGTCTATTCGGTCCGCAAGGCCATCGGCGCGCAGCTCGCGATCGAAGCCCCTGTCGAGGTCGATCTCGTCATTCCGGTGCCTGACTCGGGCGTTCCTGCCGCGATCGGGTATGCGCAGGAATCGGGCATTCCCTTCGAGCTCGGCATCATCCGCTCGCACTATGTCGGCCGCACCTTCATCCAGCCGGGGGACAAGGTTCGTCACCTCGGTGTGAAGCTCAAGCACAACGCCAACCGCGCGCTTATCGCGGGCAAGCGCGTCGTGCTGATCGACGATTCGATCGTGCGCGGCACCACCAGCCTCAAGATCGTGCAGATGATGCGCGAGGCGGGAGCCGCCGAGGTGCATATGCGCATCGCAAGCCCGCCAACACGGCATAGCTGCTTCTACGGCGTCGACACGCCAGAGCGCGCGAAGCTTCTCGCCGCACGAATGCAGGTCGAGGAGATGCGCGAGTTCATCCATGCCGACAGCCTTGCGTTCGTTTCGATCGACGGGCTCTACAAGGCGTTGGGCGAGGAACGCCGTCAGGACATCCGCCCACAATATTGCGACGCCTGCTTCACTGGCGACTATCCGACGACGCTGACCGATCATGACGATCTGGCTGTCGAGGATCAGTTTCAGCTCCTTGCCGAACGGGTAAACTGACAACAATGACTGCATCATTGGAAGGAAAACTCGCCCTGGTGACGGGCGCGAGCCGCGGGATCGGTGCGGCGACGGCGGCGGCGCTTGGTGCGGCCGGGGCGCACGTCATCCTGACCGCGCGCACGGCAGGCGGGCTCGAGGAAGTCGAGGAGCAGATCCATCAGGCGGGCGGTCAGGCGACGATCGCGCCGCTCGACCTGATCGAGGGCGACAGCATCGCCCGGCTTGCGGCGGCGATCTCAGGCCGTTGGGACGCGCTGGATATCCTTGTGCTCAATGCCGCGATGCTCGGCACGCTCTCCCCCGTCACCACGATCGACGCCAAGGAATTCAACACGCTGCTCGCGACCAATGTGCTCGCGCAGCAGGCGCTCATTACCGCCTTCGATCCGATGCTGCGCAAGAGCGCGGCAGGCCGGGTTGTCGCGCTGACGTCCAGCGTCGCTGAGACCCCCCGCGCCTATTGGGGTGCGTATGGTGCGTCGAAGGCCGCGTTTGAAGCGCTGGTCCTCGCCTATGGCGAAGAAGTGAAGAATATCTCGGCGGTGCGCACCGCGATCCTCGATCCGGGCGCCACCGCGACCAAGATGCGCGCAAAGGCATTTCCCGGCGAGGATCCTTCGACCTTGAAAGGGCCCGAGATCGTCGCCGCGCGGATCGCCGCACTCGCGGCAGAGGGCTTCGAAACCGGACACCGCGAACGCGTTAACTAAATCCTTCAATCGGATTCCAAGGAATGAGGAGGATGATCGGGGCTTTCCGTTAAGCAAGGAAGTTCACGATGACCTCATCGACGGAAACGACGTCCCGCTATCAGATCGTGGCGCAGGAGGATCGTTGCGCGCCGCGCGCATCGGTCGCCATCCCGGCAACGCTCAGGCCGTCGGGCTCAAGCGGCTTTTCGGTCGTGGTGACCGACCTGTCGCTTGCGGGATTCGCGTGCCAGGCTGTGACGGGGATCAAGCCCGGCATGCTGTGCTGGCTGACGCTGCCTGGACTGAGCGGGCTTCAGGCCGAGGTGGTCTGGAACAACGGATCGATGGTCGGCTGCGCCTTTGCGCGGCTGCTCAACCAGGCCGTGCTGGACCTGGTTGTCTCGCGCTATCGGATGCCCCAGCCCCCGATGGGCTGAGGCTGGCTCGGGCTATTGCGGCGCCGCATCAAGCGCGGCACTGATCCGTTTCACAAATGCCATGCGTTCTGCGCCTAATTGCTGATCGGTGGCCTTGGGCCATGCGCCCGACAGCACGATCACCAGCCTGCGCGCCCGATCGATATAGATCATCTGACCGAAAATGCCCTGCGCCTGAAAGGTGCCGTCGGCATTGGTCCACCACTGATAGCCATAGCCCGTGCCTGGACGTCCGGTTTGCGCCTGCGTGCTTGTAGCGGCGGCGAACCAGCCTTCGGGCACGATGCGCTTGCCGTTGATCACGCCGTCATTGAGCACGAACTGTCCGATCCGCGCATAGTCGTGCAGGCTCGCCGATAGGCAGCATCCGCCAATATCCTGCCCGCCCGCATCGACCATCCAGAACAGGTCGCGTTCCATGCTGAAGGGTTCCCAGATCTTCTCCCCGGCATATTCCGCTAGGGTCTTGCCCGTCGCCTTGGTCACAAGCACGCCGATCAGGTTCGTCTCGCCCGTCTTGTAGACCCATTTGGAGCCCGGCTCGGCTTCGCGCGGCAGTTTCTTCAGATAGGCGATGGTCTGGTCGACGCCGGGCTGCGGCGGATCCCTGTACATCGACGCGACGTCCGACGCCGGATCCGTGTAGTCCTCATTCCATCGGACCCCCGAGGTCATGGTGAGCAACTGCTTCACGCTCACGCCTTCATAGGCGCTGCCGGCAAGTTCGGGGATGTAGCGCGTCAACGGATCGTCGACCGACTTGATGTAACCGTCGGTGATCGCCGCGCCGACCAGCGTCGAGGTCAGCGATTTGGCGACAGAAAATGACGTGTAGCGCCCCTGCGCGGAATAGCCGCGCGCATAGCGTTCAAGCCTTATCTTGCTGTCCTGAAGTACCAGCAGGCCCGCGACATTGTGCGCTGTCATGTGCGCGCCAATAGGATCGCCGACGCCAAGATCGAAGGGCTTGCCCTTGCCCAGCGGGTACGGCCTTGCCGCTGCCCTGGCGACATGGCCGGGGAACAGTTTTTCCATCCGTGGAAAATTGGCGTCGCGCTGGGCTTGGCTCCAGAACAGGATCTCGGCACCTGCATCGCGCAACTGGTCGGCATTGTCAGCCGTGACCGTAACGGGTGCCGCCGCGCAGCCCGCGAGCAGAATCGCGGGCATTGCCCACGTGAATATTCCCTTCAGTTTCAAACTGTTTCCCCTGTTCTTACCTTGGCTTTACAAGCGTGACTTGCGCCACGTCGATCCCCTGCCCGCGAAAGCCGCCCTCGCAATACATCAGGTAATAGCGCCACAGATTGACGAAGTGCTCGTCGAACTCACTCGGCAGCCTCCCGTCGGTCACCGCCGCGTCGAAGTTTTGGCGCCAGCGCCGGAGCGTCTCGGCATAATCGAGTCCGAAACTTTCGCGGTCGCGCCATTCGAGCCCCAATCGCTCGGCAATCGCGCGAAAACGACTTTCTGAAAGCAGCATGCCGCCCGGAAAGATGTAGGTTTGGATGAAATCGGCGCTCGCCGCATAGCCTTCAAAAATGTCGTCGGCGATGAGGATATACTGGATGGCAGCGCGCCCGCCCGGCTTGAGCAACCGGTGGATCGCCGCTAGATAATCCTCCCAATATTCCTGGCCGACCGCCTCGACCATCTCGACACTGGCGAGCGCATCATATTGCCCCGTCGCATCGCGGTAATCGACGAGTTCGAAGCGCACGCGGCCGTCCAGCCCCGCCGCGGCCAAGCGCTGCTCGGCATAAAGCTTCTGACTGGGCGACAGCGTGATGCCCGTGACCGATGCGCCGTGATCGCGCGCCGCGGCCTCGGCAAGCCCGCCCCAGCCCGATCCGATTTCGATCAGGCTGTCACCACGCTTGAGCCCCAGCCGACCCAACAAGGTCTCGATCTTGCGCGCCTGCGCCTTTTCGAGCGACTCCACTGCCGCGATCGGTTCGGCAAAGAGCGCGCTGGAATAGGTCATGCTCGCATCGAGCCAGAGCGCGTAGAAATCATTGCCGAGGTCGTAGTGGAACTCGATATTGCGCCGCGCGCCCGCACGGCTGTTGC
Organism: Sphingomonas cavernae; assembly: GCF_003590775.1. GTDB lineage: Bacteria > Pseudomonadota > Alphaproteobacteria > Sphingomonadales > Sphingomonadaceae > Sphingobium_A > Sphingobium_A cavernae. The sequence goes on from NZ_QYUM01000002.1 coordinate 225,030, forward strand.
GCCGGAGCCAATGCTGCAGCTTGACGAGCGCGCGGAATACACCGCTGGCCCGTCCGGAATTGCCGAGCCCCGCCCGGTTGCGCATGAACAGGTCGAATAGCGGCACAGGATCCGAGCTGCGCCATTCGCCCCGCACCCAGGCGTCATACCAGCCGACCGATCCCGAGCGCGCGAGCCTTAACAGCGCAGTCCAGCTTCGCAGATCCACCTCGGCGGTCGGCCCGGCGCCCCTGCCGCCCAGCACGCGCCGCGATCCGTCGGGCAACCTCGCCTCGATCGCGCCTTCGTCGAGCCCGGCATCGATCCGATCGAGCAGATGGTGAAAGCCGCGCGCATACACGCTCGCCAGCCAGCCGCTGCCGAGCGCCTTGGCGCCCGCGGCCCGGGCGAATTGATGCCGACCTTCAGGCAGTTGCACGTTCATCGGAGGCGATCCTTACGCAAGCGGAAGCTTTGCGCAATGGTGGCGCGCGCTTATTCGACGCGCGGCTGCTTTTCCACCTGCCAGGTCTGCCCCTTGGCGACCAGCTTCTGGAGGTCGGGGATCTTGCCTTCGGCTATCTGTCGATTCTGCGCGATCACGGCCTGCTCGAAGCTCGGGCGGGGATCTTCGTAGAGCACACCAAGCGCCATCGGAAATGCCCCGAAGGGCAATTCGACGAGCATATGCGCGACCGAACGATTGGCGATGTCATGGATCTGTACACCCACGCTCTGCCAGTCGCCGTCGACGACGTCGACAATTTCAAGGTGCAGGTGGTCGAGATTGAGCCGCAGCCCCTTGCTGCCGCCCGCGAACAGCATCGGTTGGCCGTGCTCGAGCCAAAGCTGTCCTTCGGCCGCATTCGCCTTGTCGGTGAACGGCGCAAACACATCGTCGTTGTAGACGATGCAGTTCTGGAAAATCTCGATGAACGCGGCCCCTTTGTGCGCGTGTGCTGCCTTGAGAACCTCGGGCAGCTTCTTGTTCACATCGATCCCGCGCGCCACAAAGCGTGCACCTGATCCCAGCGCGAAGGCACAGGGGCTCGCCGGTCGGTCAACCGACCCGAAGGGTGTCGATGGGCTCCGCGTTCCGATCCGCGAGGTCGGCGAATATTGCCCCTTTGTCAGCCCGTAGATCTCGTTGTTGAACAGCAGGATCTGGCAGTCGAGATTGCGACGCAGCAAATGCATCGTGTGGTTTCCGCCGATCGACAGCGCGTCGCCGTCTCCGGTGATGATCCACACATCGAGATCGGGATTGGCGAGCTTGACGCCGGTCGCGATCGCCGGCGCGCGGCCGTGAATCGTATGGAAGCCGTAGGTTTCCATATAATAGGGGAAACGCGAGGAACACCCGATGCCCGATATGAACACGGTGTCCTCCGGCCGAACGCCAAGCTCGGGCATCGTACGCTGCACCGCCTTCAATATCGCATAATCGCCGCAGCCGGGGCACCAGCGTACTTCCTGGTCGCTCTCCCAGTCCTTGGCGGTGCCGATCTTGGTCATTTCGTTCATGCGAGCGCCTCCTCGATCGCTGCTTCGATCTCCGCGATGCGGAAGGGCTGGCCGCTGATCTTGTTGAGCGGCTGTGCATCGACCAGATACTGGTCGCGCAGCACCGTCTTGAGTTGACCGGTATTCATTTCAGGCACCAAGATCTTCTCGTAACCGCCTAGTAATCCACCAAGATTTCTTGGGAGCGGCCAGATATGGCGGATATGGATATGCGCCACATCCTTGCCCTTGGCCCGCTGGCGGCGCACCGCCTGATGGATTGGACCGAAGGTCGATCCCCAGCCGACGATCACGAGCTTGCCCTCGGCCTCGCCCAGCGTAACCTCCTGTTCGGGAACATGGTTGGCGATACCCAGCACCTTGTCGCGGCGGATTTCGGTCATCGCCTGATGGTTGGCGGGGGCATAGTCGATATGGCCGGTGTCGACCGCCTTCTCGATTCCTCCGATGCGGTGCGTCAGCCCATCGGTGCCCGGCTTGACCCAGGGCCGCTTGAGCTTGTCGTCGCGGGCATAGGGCTTGAAGCCATCCGCCGGCGCTTCTTTCAGAAATTCCACAGGGAAGGGCTTATAACCCGCCATGTCGGGCACCTTCCAGGGCTCGGCTGCATTGGCGATATAGCCGTCCGTAAGGAGCATCACCGGCGTCATGAACTGCACCGCCAACCGTACTGCCTCAATGGCGCAGTCGAACGCGTCGGCGGGTGAGCACGCGGCGATCACGGGCATCGGCGCGTCGCCATTACGGCCATAGACGGCCTGATACAGGTCCGACTGCTCGGTCTTGGTCGGCAGCCCCGTCGAGGGCCCGCCGCGTTGCGAGTTGACGATCACCAGCGGCAGCTCGGTCATGATCGCAAGCCCTATCGCCTCGGTCTTGAGCGCGATGCCCGGCCCCGATGACGAAGTGACGCCGAGCGAGCCCGCATAGGATGCGCCAATGGCGCTCGCGATCGCGGCGATCTCGTCCTCGGCCTGAAAGGTCGTGACGCCATATTCCTTGAGCCGCGAAAGGTGGTGCAGGATCGCGGATGCCGGCGTGATCGGATATCCGCCGAAGAACATCGACAGGCTCGCGAGCTGCGCGCCCGCCACCAGCCCAAGTGAAATCGATTCCGCGCCCGTCACCGTCCGGTAGAGGCCGGGTTCAACCGGCGCGGCCGCGATATGATGCTGCTTCATCGGCCCGCCGATTTCAGCGGTTTCGCCGTAAGCATGACCCGCATTGAGCGCGGCGATATTCGCCTCGGCCAGCTCGGGCGCCTTGGCGAACTTGGCATTGAGCCAATCGACGATCGGCTTGCGGTCACGATCGAACATCCAGAGCGCAAGCCCCAGCGTCCACATGTTCTTGCAGCGCAGCGCTTCCTTGTTGCCGAGGCCGAGGGGCTTCACCGCATCGAGTGTGAGTTGAGAGATATTGAAATGGACGAGCTGCCATTTGGCAAGCGAACCATCCTCGAGCGGATTGGCGTCGTAGCCCGCCTTGGCGAGGTTTCGCGCGGAGAACTCCCCCTCGTCGGCGATGATCAGCCCGCCGGGCTTCAGTACCCCCACGCTCATCTTGAGCGCTGCGGGATTCATCGCGATCAGCACATCGGGTGCGTCGCCTGCGGTCTCGATCGAGGTTGATCCGAAATTGATCTGGAAGGCCGATACACCAAAGGTCGTCCCCTGCGGGGCACGGATCTCTGCCGGGAAATCGGGGAACGTCGCCAGGTCGTTTCCGGCAAGCGCGGTCGACAAGGTGAACTGCCCGCCGGTCAATTGCATTCCGTCGCCGCTGTCGCCGGCAAAGCGGACGACCACAGCCTCGGGTTCAGGGTGTGAGGATGCCTCTTCCGGGGTTACCTCGTGGACGGCAGATGCCATTAGCGATCGTCCTTCCTGTATCTCTCCATAACCATGCTAGGCGCGTAATGGCTCCGCGGCAAAGCAGAAAACGCATCATCCGCCGGCATAGCCCGCCGCTACCGAGAGCATCGCCGCCATATGCCGTCGCGCGATCGCCATGCGGTCTTCGCCATATCCCCCGCCGAGCGCGCTCGCGATCGGGATGCCGCGCCGCGCCGCCTCGCCTCCGACGAAGCGATCGCGCGCTTCAAGCCCGAAATCCGTGAGTGAAAGCCGCCCGAGCCGGTCGTCGACATGCGGGTCGACACCCGCCTGATAGAGGATCAGATCAGGCCCGAAGCTGTCGACAAGTGCGGGCAGATGATATTCCAGCGCTGCCATATAGGCGGCATCATCCGTCCCGTCCGGCAGTCCCACATCGAGTGTGGAACGCGCCTTGCGTGCCGGGAAATTCTTCTCTGCATGAATCGAGAACGTGGCGATCTCCGGGGCCGTGGCCAAAAGCACGGCGGTGCCATCGCCTTGATGGACGTCGCAGTCCACGATCAGGATGCGACGTGCGTCGCCCTCCCCGATCAGCCGTTGTGCCGCGACTGCGAGGTCGTTGAACACGCAATAGCCAGCGCCTGTATCGTATAACGCATGATGGCTTCCGCCCGCGGCGTTCGCTGCATAGCCATGAGTGAGCGCAAGCTTCGCAGCCAGCCATGTACCGCCCGGTGTCAGTTGCGCGCGCAGGGCTACACGCTCGCTCACGGGGAAGCCGATCCGTCGCGCTTTCTCCGGCGGCACGCGCAGTTCGACCACCTCGGCTACATAGTCGGGACAATGCACGGCCTCTATATGAAGGCGCGGCATCGGTTGCGGTCGATGGACGCGATAAGCCGCGCCGCTCACCGCGAGCGCCTCCATGACGAGCCCGTATTTATCCCACGGAAAGCGCGATCCCGCAGGCGCCGGGGTCATGTAATCGGGGTGATGGACGACGTGCAGCACAGCTCCTAATTAGGCATCGGGCCCACAAGAGCCAATGCTCCGCAGGAGAGTCATGTGACCGACTTCTATACCCGTCCCGACACCGAAGCGTTTCTGACCTTCCTGAACGCCCTGCCCGGCCCCAAAATGCACCAGCTTCCGCCACCCGAGGCAAGGCAGGCGATGCGCGCCATGCGCGATGTCGCCGATGCTCCCGTGGGCGAACTCGCGGTGATCCGCGATCTTTCGATCGACGGGCCTGCGGGCATGATCCCGGCACGGCTGTTCGACGCACGGGAAACGCGCGCGCTGGGGCCCATTCTCGTATTTTTCCATGGCGGCGGCTGGGTGATTGGCGATCTGGAGACGCACGCCCCCTTCTGCGCCGAGGCAGCGCGCGCGCTCGACCTGCCGGTTGTCTCGATCGACTATCGTTTGGCGCCCGAGCACCCCTGGCCCGCTGCGCCCGATGATTGCGAAGCGGCGGCGCGCTGGGTGGCGACCAGCCCCGCAGCGCTGGGCCGCGCGGTCACTGGCCTGATCCTGGCGGGCGACAGTGCGGGCGGCAACCTGTCGATCATCACCGCCATGGCGCTGCGCGACGCGCCCGCCGCAGTGCCGGTGATCGCACAGTTTCCGATCTACCCGGCCACCGATTTCTCCAAACCCTATGACAGCTACGACAAGTTCGCCGAAGGACGATTGCTGACCCACGACGCCATTGAGTGGTTCGGCAACAACTATGCTGCGGATCCCGAGCATGTTCGCGCCTCGCCGCTACTCGGCGATGTGGCGGGCCTGCCGCCCGCCCTGGTGCTGACCGCCGGCCTTGATCCGCTCCGCGACCAAGGTCGGGCTTATGCGGGCGCGTTGATCGCAGCGGGTGTTCCCGTCGTCTTCCGCGAGGCCAAGGGCAACATTCACGGCTTTATCAACCTCGCCAGGGGGATACCATCTTCGGTCGGCGACATTGCGGGCGCGCTGCGGGCGCTGAAGGATCTCGTTTCCGAAGCTGAGGCCGGACGCGTGATGGAGCAGGCGGCAGCGGAATGAGCGATAGCAGCCAACTGCCCTATCGACCCTGTGCAGGGGTTATGCTCGTCAACCAGGCGGGCAAGGTGTTCGTCGGTCAACGGATCGATTCGACGCTCGATGCCTGGCAGATGCCGCAAGGGGGCATTGATGATGGCGAGGACGCGGAAACCGCTGCGCTGAGGGAGATCGGTGAGGAGACTGGTATCGACCCGTCGCTGGTCCGGATCGTCGCCCGCGCCCGCCATGAGCTGTTCTACGATCTTCCGTCCGATCTGATCGGAAAGGTCTGGAAGGGGCGCTACCGGGGTCAGCGCCAACACTGGTTCCTCGCGCGTTTCACGGGTACGGACGACGATGTTAAAATCGATACCGATCATCCCGAATTTCGGGCGTGGAAATGGGCCGAACCATCGGAACTCCCCGCGATGATCGTGCCCTTCAAGCGCAAGCTCTATGAAGACGTCATCGCCGAATTCGCACCTTGGCTGGAATCGATCGCCTAGGCGGCGTGGACGAATTTGATCCAAAGCCGGATGGCAGCGAGATGGACCATGCCGAGGAAACTTGAGGGCGTTTGATCGTAGCGGGTGGCGACGGCACGATTGATTTTCAGCTTGCCGAACATTCGCTCAATGCCGTTTCGCTGCCTGTAGAGCTGCCGATCGTGCTCGATCCTTTCTCGGCGATTGGAGCGCGCCGGGATGACAGCCTGTATGCTGCGGCTCGCGAGATCGGCGCGAATGGCGTTGGTGTCGTAGCCTTTGTCGGCCAGCAGAGCCGCCGGAGCGCGGTCCGGCAGGCGGATCAGCGTGTCATAGGCCGTGCAGTCGGCGGCTTCACCACCAGTCAGGTGGAAGGCGACGGGGCGTCCTCGGGCATCAGCCAGACAGTGAAGCTTACTGGTGAACCCGCCCCGCGAGCGGCCAAGAGCGCGTCGACAAGTCCCCCTTTTCCGCCCGCTGCCGAGACATGGGCGCGAAGGGTGGTGCTGTCGATGCTGTAGTGTCCGGTGTCGGCCATGATCTCGGCAAGCGTCACCGACACGGCCTCCCAGACCCCGGCCTCGCTCCAACGACGGAACCGCCGGTAGATCGTGTTCCAATTGCCGTATTTTGGCGGGACATCGCGCCAAGCAGTCCCACAGCGCAGCCGCCAGAGTATGCCGTTGACTATCGAGAGATTCTGCTCAGGCCTGCGGCCGCGCCCTCGGTTCTCTGGCTCGATCGGCAGCAGACCCTTCAGAACGCGCCATTCTGCTTCGCTCAGATCGCCCCGGCTCAAACCTGCCTCCAAAAGGCAGCCTTGAATCAACCCACACCGTCCACGTCAACCAATTCGTCCACGCCGCCTAGAGCCTGATCGGTTGAGGAGGAAGCACTTCGTGCTTCCGCCGATGCCGTGAATCAGGCTCTATTCTGACGGTTGAGACCTTGATTCACGTTTCAGGATGATTCAACCTGAAACGATCAAGGTCTAGACGCTCATCCCGCATGGATGCGTTGCCGTCGTCCCCACCCTGTGCGATGTCTGATCCGGGAGGCAGGAAATCGTGACCTTCGACGAAGAACAGCGTGCGCAGATACTCGCGGATTACGGCGTCCTCGACGTCCAGCCGGAGGATCGCTTCGACGCGATCGTCACGTTCGCAGGCGAGCTTTGCGAGGCGCCGATCGCGCTCATCGCCTTCGTCGGGCGCGATCGACAATGGTACAAGGCCGCCCGCGGCATCGACATTTGCGAAACCCCGCGCGAACACTCCTTCTGTGCGCATGCGATGCTCGGCGACGCCCCGATGATCGTCCCCGACGCACGGCAGGATCCGCGCTTTGTCGACAATCCGCTTGTCGCCGGCTCGCCGGGCATTCGCTTTTACGCGGGCGCGCCGCTCGTCTCGCGTGAAGGCGTGCCGCTGGGTTCGCTTTGCGTTATCGATATGGTGCCCCGTGCCGGGCTGACGCCGCTCCAGCAACAGGGGCTGAATGTGCTCGCCGCGCAGGTCATGGCGTTGCTCGAGGCCAGACGGCAGCTCCGGCTGGTTGAGGCGCATGACCGTCTTCTCGCCGAGAGCGAGCACAAATTCCGCATCCTTGCCGATACGATGCCGCAAATGATCTGGTCGGCGCTGCCCGATGGGCACAATGATTATTTCAACGCGCGCTGGTACGAATATACGGGTGTAGATGAGGGAGAGACCGACGGCCATGAGTGGGACCGGGTCTTTCACCCCGAGGATCAGCCTCTGGCCTGGGCGGCCTGGCGCCGATCGCTCGCCACAGGCGAAACATACGAAATCGAGTATCGAATGCGCCATCACAGTGGCGAATACCGCTGGGCGCTGGGTCGAGCGCTGCCGATGCGCGACGCCGACGGCCACATCATGCGCTGGTTCGGCACATGCACCGACATCCATGACACGCGGCTGGCGGCCGAGCAGCGCGAACTCGTCGCGCACGAGCTTAGCCACCGCATCAAGAACATCTTCGCGGTCATCGCGGGGCTCATCAATCTGTCGGCGAGGACCCGTCCCGAAATGCGGGATCTTGCCGAAGATCTCCGTACGCGCGTACTCGCGCTCGGGCGCGCTCATGATTTCGTCCGCCCGAATGGAAGCGCGTCGAACCAGGAGGTGAAGCACGCCCGGCTTCAAGGCCTGCTCGTCGAACTCTTCAGTCCTTATGGCGATGACGATCAGCCGCGCCTCGACGTCACAGGTGCTGATCCCCCAATCGACGATCGATCAGCGACACCGCTCGCACTTCTTTTCCACGAACTTGCTACCAACGCCTCAAAATATGGCGCGCTCTCCGTGGCGAGGGGCCGCGTGACGGTCGAGATCGTCAATGAGGGCGGCGATTGCGTGATCCTTTGGCGCGAAAGCGGGGGACCCAAGATCGATCACGTCCCCGAATTCACGGGTTTCGGATCACGGCTCATCGCGCTGAGCATAGGGGCGCAATTGCACGGGACGATCGACAAGGACTGGACCGACGAAGGTCTCAGCGCGCGCATCCGTATCCCGGTGGAATCGCTCGCGCGACGCTGATCGCGCGGAATCTAGCCGAAAAGCCGCAGTTCGCTCGGCGGTTCGGTCGCAGCGCCCGTCCCGCGCCTCGTCAAATAGTCCACGGTGGCGCCGATACAGCGCTCCGAAAAGGGCTTGGTCATGACGCCCGCAACGCCTTCCACGCCTTCTCCCAGCAAGGCCGGATTGGCGGTGACGAAAACCACCGAGACACCGTGATCCTTGGCCAATGCACGCCCAATTGCGGGGCCCGTCTGGCCATCGCGCAGGTTGATGTCGACCAGCGCCAGATCGACCCGATCGGCGTAACGCATCGCGGTACGGCTGTCGGCAGCGATTGCGACGACCTCGATCCCCTGCGCCTCGAGCGCGCTCTCGATATCGAGAGCAACCAGGATTTCGTCCTCAACGATCAATGCACGTCGACACATTCAATGACACTCTTGTTTCATTCGAGCGCAAAAATGCGCGAGCCTCATTTTGTATCCATGACCTGCGACAAACGAGACTTTTCTGCATCAACGGCTTGCCAAGGTCGCCCAATGGCGGAAAAATGGGGATCCGATCATCACCCCCCTTCATGATGTTGGAAATATGCGCGTTCTTGCAGCCTCCTTTTTCGCCTTCGCAACCATGACAGCGTTGGCACCGCCGGCATTGGCGATGCCCGATTCCGCCCGGACGATGCTGGACGCAGCAATCGCGGGTGGCGACGAGGCCGAGATCATGACCATCGCCAAATATGCCGAAATGACCTGGCCCGACGCCGCCGCCGAGATTCGCGTACGCATCGGCGTGTGGCGAACCGACCGCAAGATTGCTGCGCGGCCGGACGAAGCCCGAGTCGAGCCCAACGAATCTGCGGAAAAGCTGGCAGAGAAGACCGCGTCGCCCGCGGTGCCCTGGAAAGGCAAGGGCGAACTTGGTGGCTATTATGCGACAGGCAATTCCGAATATTTCGGCGTCAGCACGGGCGTGAAGCTCACGCGCGACGACCCCGTCTGGCGTCACGCCTTCATCGCTCAGGCGGACTATCAGGAAAATGATGGCCAGGCCACGCGCGAGCGCTACCTCGTCTCGTACGCCCCCAACTATCGATTCAGCCCGCAAACCTATGTCTATGGCCTCGGCCAGTACGAGCATGACCGCTTTCTCGGTTATGACAGCCGCTACGCAATTTCCGCAGGAATCGGCTATCGCACGCCCAACGGAAAGCCGCTGAGCGTCGAGCTCGAAGCCGGCCCTGCCTATCGATTCACCGAATTCGTCGATGGCGGCGCGGAGTCATCGGCGGCGGGGCGCGGCTCGATCAGCGTCGAATGGAAGATCGCGCCGTCGCTCACCTTCAATCAGGATGCCGCGATCTATGTCGATTCGCTCAACAGCACGATCAATGGCACCAGTGCGCTCAACGCCAAGGTCTACGGTCCGCTGTCGGCGCGGCTCAGCTACAATGTGCAGTATGAAAGCGCGCCGCCGCAAGGCAGGCAGACCACCGATCGGCTGAGCCGGGTTTCGCTGGTCTACGATTTCTGATCGCGGGGGTTCACCCCGCACAGTTCCCTCACCAGACCTTGATTCACGTTTCAGGTTGAATCAACCTGAAGCGTGAATCAAGGTCTCAACCGTTTGAATAGAGCCTGATTCACGGCATCGGCGGAAGCACGAAGTGCTTCCACCTCAACCGATCAGGCTCTAGAAGCAGCGGATGACCACGCTATCCGATGCCGAACGCGCCGCGATCGAGGCAGCAAGGGATGCCCCAATGCTTGCGCAGGTCGAGCGCTGGGCAGCGATAAACAGCGGCACGCGCAACCTTGAGGGACTCCGGGAGATGGCGGGCCTTCTGGCCGACGGTTTCGCGCAGCTTCCCGGCGATGTCGCGCTGGTGGAACCCCAGCCGGTGGAGAGCATCGCAGCCGACGGCAGCGTCGGTACGATCGTCCATGGAAACCATGTTCACCTGACGGTTCGTCCCGAGGCGCCGGTCCAGATGCTCTTCACGGGGCACATGGACACGGTCTTTCCCATCGACCATTCGTTCCAGTCGCTGCGCTGGCTTGAGCCCGGGGTCCTCAATGGTCCGGGCGTGGCAGATATGAAGGGCGGCATCGCGATCATGCTAGCGGCACTGCGGGCAATTGAGGCATCTCCCGTTGCATCACGTTTGGGCTATGAGGTCGTGCTTAATTCCGACGAGGAAACCGGCTCCGCTTCGTCCGCCGCACTCATCGCGCGCGCTGCGCAGGGCAAAGTCGCCGCGCTGACATATGAACCTGCAGCGCTTCCAGATGGAACGCTGGCTGGCGCGCGCGCTGGCAGCGGCAATTTCTCTGCAATCATTACCGGGCGGAGCGCACATGCTGGCCGCAATCCCGAAGAAGGGCGAAACGCCGTCGTAGCCGCTGCCGACCTCGCGCTACGGCTCAAAAGGGCCATGGGCCCCGGGCTCGCAATCAATCCGGCCAGGATAGACGGCGGCGGGCCGAACAACGTCGTGCCAGATCATGCCGTGTTGCGTGTCAATTTTCGGCCGGCAACCCCCGATGACGAACTCCGTGCGCGCGTGCTGCTCGATCGCCTCATCGCAGACATCGCGGCCGAGCACGAAGTCCATATCCATCTGCATGGCGGTTTCGGTCGCCCTCCCAAGCCCCTTGACGTCAAGGCGGAGCGGCTTTTCGGCCTCGTCAAACAAGCGGGCTCAGACCTCGGCCTCGACATAGGCTGGAAGGCGACGGGTGGGGTCTGTGACGGCAATAATATCGCTGCATGCGGCGTCCCGGTGGTCGACACCATGGGAGTGCGCGGCGGCGCGATCCATTCAGCCGACGAATATCTGATCGCGGACTCTCTGCCCGAACGGGCGGCGCTGTCCGCGCTCACCATAATGAGAATTGCTGAGAGGGGAAAAATTTGAGTTTCCGGATGAGGGCCGCGCAGGAACGCGACCTGCAACATCTCTACGAGATGGCCAAACTGACGGGCGGCGGATTCACCAACCTGCCGCCCGACAAGAAATCGCTCGCGGCCAAGCTGGAACGATCGGCAAAAGCCCTCACGCGCGACGATGAGGCGCTCAGCGACGATCTGTTCGTGCTCGTGCTCGAAAATGCCGAGACGGGCGAGGTGCGCGGCACCTGCCAGCTCTTTTCGCAGGTGGGCCAGCGCTGGCCCTTCTATTCCTATCGCATCGGCACACTCACGCAGCACAGCGAGGAACTGAAGCGCACTTTTCGCGCCGACATGCTGACGCTCTCGACCGATCTGGAAGGCGCGAGCGAGGTCGGCGGGCTGTTCCTCCACCCCGGCGAACGCGCAGGCGGGCTCGGGTTGCTCATCGCGCGCAGCCGCTATCTGTTCATCCGCGAGCATCGCGCGCGCTTTGCCGATCGCATCCTGGCGGAGCTGCGCGGCGTCATCGACGAGGCCGGCGGCTCGCCCTTCTGGGACGGGCTTGCTGGCCGCTTCTTCGGAATGAACTTCCAGGACGCAGACCAGTTCAATGCGGTCCACGGCAACCAGTTCATCGCCGACCTGATGCCCAAGCACCCGATCTACACAGCGATGCTGCCCGAAAGCGCACGCGCAGTGATCGGCATCCCCCACCCCAGCGGCCGCGCGGCAATGCGCATGCTCGAAAATGAGGGTTTCGGATTCGAGAACTATATCGACATCTTCGACGGCGGCCCGACGATGACCGCGCGCACCGATGCAGTCCGCTCGATCCAGGAAGCCGAGGATTCGGAAATCGTCGCGATCGGTGTCGAAGGCGGCGAAAAGGTGCTCGCCGCGCACGGTCGCCTCGCCGATTACAAAGCGACCTATGCCTTTATCGAACGCCACGAAGGGGGCGGCGTCGCGATCGACGCCCATGGCGCTGCAGTGCTTGGTGTCGATGTCGGCGACACCATAGCGCACGTCGCGCGCTGGTAACGTCGCGTCAAACGGAGTTCTGAATGTCGCTCAAGGAAATCAATTTCGACGGCATCATCGGGCCGAGCCACAATTATGCAGGGCTCAGTCTGGGCAATCTCGCCTCTGCGCGCAACGCAGGCCATGTCTCGCAGCCCCGCGCCGCGGCGCTTCAGGGGCTCGCCAAGATGCGCGCCAATATCGCGCTTGGCCTGACACAGGGCATCCTTCTGCCGCAGGACCGCCCCAATACCGGCTGGCTCGACAGCCTCAGCACCGATTTCGACACTGCCGAGCCGCATGTCCGCGCCTGTTCCTTCTCTGCATCTTCGATGTGGGCCGCCAACGCCGCGACAGTATCGCCAGCGCCCGACACAACCGACGGCAAGTGCCACCTGACCGTCGCCAATCTTGTGACGATGCCGCACCGCAGTCATGAATGGCCCGGCACGCTCGCGCAGCTTCGCCTGGCTTTCGCAGGCACCGCATTCGCGGTCCATGGCCCCGTTCCAGCGCCCTTTGGCGATGAAGGCGCGGCCAATCATATGCGGCTCTGCGCAAGCCATGACACGCCCGGCGTCGAGGTGTTCGTCTATGGCAGGAGCGGTGGCCCCTACCCGGCGCGCCAGCATATCGAGGCGTCGAAGGCCGTCGCGCGTCGCCACTGGCTCGACATGGAACGCACGCTTTTCGTCCAGCAGTCGGAAGAGGCGATCGCCGCGGGCGCCTTCCACAACGATGTCGTCGCGGTTGCCAATGAACGCGTGCTCTTCACGCATGAAAACGCGTTTGCGGACAAGGAGGCCTTCTACGCCGATCTGCGCCGCCTGATGCCCGAGGCAGAGATCGTCGAGGTGCCCGCATCGCGCGTCAGCCTGGCCGACGCGATCACCTCCTATCTCTTCAACGCGCAGTTGGTGACGCTCCCCGGCGGCGGCATGGCGCTCATCCTGCCTACTGAGGCGCGCGACACGCCGTCCGTATGGAACTGGCTTCAGGAGCATGTCGCCGGCAACGGCCCGATCCGCCGGCTCGAACCCGTCGATGTCCGTCAGTCGATGGCCAATGGCGGCGGGCCGGCCTGCCTTCGGTTACGCGTGGTCTGCGATCCCACTTCGGTCGATCCGCGCTTCCTCGTGGATGCAACACGGCTTGCTGCGATCGAGGCGGTCGTCGCGGCGCACTGGCCCGAGACGATCGACGCGAGCGCGATCAACGCCCCCACGCTTGTCACGCAGGTGCGCGCGGCACGGCGCGCGCTGCTGGAGGCGCTCGGTCTGGAGGAATTGGTTTGAACGCTGTCGGCTTAACTTACAGCTAACCATAGACGTTAAGAAATTTGCGCGGGATTCAGCGACTGGCGCGCCCCTTGCTTAACTGTTGGCATGTGGATCCGGATCAAGCGCCTCTTCGTTATCAAGACCCGATTTGAAGCCTGCCTCATCATCTATGCGCTGGCGGTGGGCGCGATGGAACGCGGCAAGGATTATGTGGCCCAGTTTCCGGGCGTGGGCGGGTATCTGCTCTGCATGGCGTGCACCGGAGCGGTTTTCATGGCGGGTGCGATGATCTTCGACGCGCTGGCCGCCAAGCGCGCGCGGTCAGCGGTCGTCGCGCACCACCCATAGCACTGCAGCGAAGGCGGCGGTCATGCCGCCAACGATGAACAGCGTCGGGATCCCGAGCGAGATCCCGACGCCGAAAGCAAAGAACGACAGACCCGCCAGCGACGCGATCGCCAGTTCAGTCCGCCTCATCGAGCCTGTTCGCGCGGGTGCCCGGCCCGGCTCAGCAGCCGGTGTCGACGCCGAGCGCGCCGCCGAGCATGCCCCCAAGACCACCCAGTCCGCCCTTCTTCTTGCACTTCTTCTTCGGCTGCGCCTCCTGCGTGTCGTCAGCGGCCGACATGTCGCCCATGTCAGGGCCGCCGATCATCCACATCGTGTTCGAGCGGAAGCGGACGCGTGTGGTCCATTCGGGTTTCCATGGGGTCGCCGGGTTGGCCGGACGCGGCGGGTAGGCGAAGTTCGCCTCGGGGCCATAGGCGTACAGGCTCGACATCAGGAAGCCGGGAGCGGCTGCCTTCACCTCCGCCGGGATGGTGCAGGTCGTCTGCGTCGGCGGCATCACGACCTTCTCGCCGATGAGCCGGCGGACCGTCTCCGGAGGCAGCCAGTCCCACAGACCGCCACCGAATTCGCGCATTGTGGAGGATGTCCACCAGACAAAATCACCGGTGTTGCCACCATCGGTTTTCGCACCGAAGGCCCAGGCGTAATAGCCAGTGGCACCCGTCACCGCGTTCCAGCTTATGTTGGTCGCCCCGCCCGGTTGCTCGCTCGCGCGTCCGGTGATTCCGGGCATGTAATCCTGCGCCAGATTGAACTTGATCTCAGGCGTGTAATTGCCCGCGACGCGGTGCTCACCGACGATCGTTGAGCCCCTCCCCGGCTGCTGCCCGCCCTTGCCGCTCGGCCACCAGCCGAAGGTCTTGCTGTTCGACACATTGGGCCCCTGATCCACGGGAACACGCGTCGAAAACAGGTTGGGCGGCATCTGCCCCGCGGCCACCTTGGCAAAGTCTATGACGACCGGCTGCCCCGGGCCCGCCTTGGCGCCACACCCCCAATAGAGCAGCAGCCGTCCCTTGGGCCGCTCAAACGACTGCGGCGGCTCGGATGTGCCGGGCGTTGGCGTTACCAGCGGCAGCATCTTGCCCATTTTTGCGGTTTCAGGCGGAAAATGGTCGGCCTTGGGCGCGCCGGGCGTGGCAGCATTGCGCGAGCCCAGCCGCAGCTCGACGGTATGCGTTTCGCGGCTGGCGCCACCGCCGCCCATCATCATGCTGATCGCGCTCGTGGCGCCGCCCGACATGCCCGCCATGCCGGTGGTCGTGCTGACATTCATCACATAGCGCGCAATCGGAGGTGTGGTTGTCGTCTTCTGCGCAACGCCAGGGCCAAAGGCTATCCAGATTCCCGTGAACGCTGTGCCGCATATGAGTGAAATACGAGTGTACCGGTTCATGCAAAAACTCCCTGAAATTTGCGCGGCCCGGCCCTGCTTTTTTTTGGCAGTGACGTTATGCTCCCGTAACTACTGGAGCGTGGGACACTCCGCAATGTGCCAGCGCACAACTGTACGGTACTGCGCATTTTTTCATGGGGCATGTTACTTTTTCGCCAAAAGTCGCCTCACATGCGATCGAAATGACGAAAAATATCGCAATAAACGAACCGGCACGCAGTTCCCTTCACTACACACCTTCCCACCTTGACAGGCGACCTCTCAAAAGCGCACTAAGAACATAACGGGAACATTTATGAAAGAGTCGTCCAATCCCCTCGCCACATTGCGTCGGCGCGTTGCTGGAATTGCCGGGATGGAACACACCCTGCAAAGCCAGCGTTTTGCAACCGGCCATGGTGCGCTCGACATCGCGCTTGGCGGTGGGCTTGCGCTTGGGCGACTCCATGAATTGTTCGCATATGAGTGCGACAATGCGGCAAGCGCTTCGGGATTTGCTACGATGCTCGCCCTGCGTGCGCGGCATGACGGTGCATCGACCCTCTGGCTCAGAACCGATGAGGCGGAGCGGCGCTGCGGGCGCTTATTTGCGCCCGGGCTCGTCGAGCTTGGCGGCAACCCGGATGCGTTCCTGTTTGCGCTGGCCCCGGACGTCTGCGCGCTGCTGCGCGGAGCGGCTGACGCGGCACGCTGTGCTGGTCTGGGTGCAGTGATCGTCGAATGTTGGGGAAAAAGTCCCGCGCTCGAGCTCACCGCGAGCCGGCGGCTGGCGCTGGCTGCCGAGCAATCGGGAGTGACGGTGATCATGCTCCGGATCGACGCCACCCCAGTGCCCAGTGCTGCCGATACGCGCTGGGCTGTGAGCGCCGCACAATCCGTCGCGCTCGAAGCCAACGCGCCGGGACCGGCGCTGTTCGAAATCGAATTGTTGCGCCGTCGCTCAGGCCCATCGGGCATGCGCTGGCGCGTGGAGTGGGACCGTGACAAATGTGTCTTTCGTGAACCGGCGCTATCTGGCGCTGTGGTTCCCCTTTCTTCCCACGGATCGGTTGAGGCGCCGTCCGCCCCGGAATTGCGCCACATCGCCTGATGTTCTGGCCGACGCGCCGTTTGCCTTTGTCGAGAAGGTCAAGGGCGCGCTTCGGCTTTTCGCAGTGGATCGTCGCGCGCAGGCGCTGGGGCTGGCGCCGGGGATCGCGCTCGCCGATGCGCGGGCGCGTGTGCCCGATCTCCTCGTCTTCGAACGCGACGACCATGCCGATCAGGACTGGCTCGAACGCATAGCTGATGGCTGCGCGCGTTATACGCCGATGGTGGCAATAGATCCGCCCGACGGGCTGATTCTCGACATCGCAGGATGCACGCATCTCTTTGGCAACGAAGGCGCGCTCGCCGCGGATATCGAGATGCGCTGCACGGCGCTGGGGATGACATTGCGCCATGCCGTCGCGGCTACGCCTGCCGCCGCGCACGCACTCGCGCGTCACCAGTCATTGCCAGCACCCGACGAAGCGGCTGCAATCCGGCGACTGCCCGTGGCAGCGCTGGGGCTGGAATCCGAAGCCACGCAGGGGCTGGTGCGTGCGGGGCTTAAGAGCATCGGCGATCTCGCCGCGCGGCCACTGGCAGGGATTGCCGCGCGCTTCGGGGGCGACGCGGTCGATGCGCTGCGCCATCTCCTTGGCGACGCCGACAGGCCGATCGCGCCGCGCCGGGCGCCGCCACAGATCCTGGCCGAACGCCGTTTTGCCGAGCCGGTCGCACGCACCGAATATGCGCTGACCGTGCTCGGCGAACTCGTGGCCGAAGCGGCGCGGCAACTCGAAGAACGTAAATGTGGCGGGCGGCGTTTCGAGGCGGTGTTCTTCCGCAGTGACGGGCTGGCGCGCATGCTGAGCGTGGAAACAGGTCAACCGACCCGCACTCCAAAGCGCGTGATGCGGCTCTTGCGCGAAAGGATCGATAGCTTGCGCGATCCGATCGATCCGGGCTTCGGCTTCGATCTGATCCGACTGGCCGTGCCCGTGATTGAACCACTGGCGGCAACCCAGCTCAAGCTGGAAGGGGGCGCTGCCAATGAAGCGCAGGTTACCGCGTTGATCGATCAGCTAAGCACCCGGCTGGGGCGTGGCCGTGTTCGACGCCTCTTGCCACGCGACACCCATATCCCCGAGCAGGCACAGCTTGCATTGCCTGCGGTGGAAGCCGGCACACCCGCCGCAGCCTGGCCCGTTTCGGCGCCCGGCGAGCCACCATTGCGCCCGCTTCATCTGTTCGATCCGCCCCAACCTATCGAGGTGATCGCCGAAGTGCCCGATGGTCCGCCACACCGTTTCCGCTGGCGCCGCGCGCTGCATGAGGTCCGCCGTTTCGAAGGGCCCGAACGGATCGCCGTCGAATGGTGGCGCAGACGCGATGGCGCCACCGACAAACCCGGCCTGACGCGCGACTATTACCGTGTCGAGGACGCACGCGGCCGCCGTTTCTGGATCTTTCGCCACGGGTTGTACGAAGAAAAACCCGATCCCGGCTGGTACATGCACGGGCTGTTCGCATGAGCGTGCGCTTCGCCGAGCTGGTCGCCGCGACCAATTACTCCTTCCTGCGCGGTGCTTCGCATCCCGCTGACATGGTGGCGCGCGCGATCGATCTCGGCATGGCAGGAATCGGAATTGCCGATCGCAATACCGTGGCGGGCGTGGTGCGCGCCTGGGTATCGCTAGGCAAAACACCCGAGGCGCGGCGAGAAAACATGGCAGCGGCCAATTTCAGGCTGATCGTCGGCGCGCGGCTGGTCTTTGCCGATGGCACCCCGGACATTATCGCCTATCCCGCGACGCGCCATGGCTGGGGGCGGCTGACGCGGCTACTGACACTGGGCAACCGCCGCGCCGAAAAGGGCGATTGCATCCTCGGTTTTGACGATCTGCTGGGGCATTGCGAAGATTTGCTGCTGATCGCGATGGCCAATGAGTCTCATGAATTTATGCTGCGCCGGCTTGCGCGCGAACGCCCCGGATCTGTCTGGCTTGGCGCGACCATGCTCCGGCAAGGGCGCGATCATCGCATATTGTCGAAACAGATGCGGCTGGCCGAGCGCACTGGCATCCCGCTGATTGCGACCAACGACGCACTCTATGCCAGCGCCGCACAACGCCCGCTCCACGATATCGTCACCTCTATCCGCGAGGGCGTGGAAATCCGTGCTGCGGGCCAACTGCTGGCCGCCAATGCCGAACGCCATCTCAAGGCCCCTGAAGAAATGGCGCGGCTGTTTCGCGACTGCCCACAAGCGCTGGCCGAGACCACGGCATTGATCGCGCGCATCAGCTTCACGCTCGACGACCTGCGCTATGAATATCCGCACGAGCCTGTGCCCGAAGGCTGGAGTCCGCAAGGCTGGCTCGAGCATCTGGTGATCGAGGCGGCGCACAAACGCCATCCGCAAGGACTTCCGACGAAATGGAAGAAGGTGCTCGATGAGGAATTCACCCTCATCCGCAAACGCAACTATGCCTATTATTTCCTGACGGTGCACGACATCGTCCAGTTTGCGCGGACGCGGGAACCGCCCATTCTGTGCCAGGGGCGCGGCTCTGCGGCCAATTCGCTGGTCTGTTATCTGCTCGAAATCACCGCGATCGATCCGATCGAGAACAACCTGCTCTTCACGCGCTTCCTCTCCGAGGAGCGTGGCGAACCGCCCGATATCGATGTCGATTTCGAGCACGAGCGGCGCGAAGAGGTGATGCAATATGTCTATCGCCGCTATGGTCGCAAACGCGCGGGGATCGCCGCGACCGTGATCCATTACCGATCGCGCAGCACGGTGCGCGAGGTCGGCAAGGCGCTGGGGCTGTCCGAAGACGTGACCGCGCGGCTCGCGAATACAAGCTGGGGCAGCTATGCGAGCGAAGTGCCCGATGCGCGCTTCGCCGAGGCGGGACTTGACCTTTCCAATCCCGAGGTCGCGCGGCTGAAGGCGATCGTCGCGCAGCTCCTCGAATTTCCGCGCCACCTGTCGCAGCATGTGGGCGGCTTCGTGTTGACCGAGCACAGGCTCGACGAGATGGTGCCTGTCCACAATGCAGCGATGGAGGATCGCACCTTCATCGAATGGGACAAGGACGATATCGACGCGCTGGGGCTGATGAAGGTCGATGTGCTCGCGCTCGGCATGCTCACCTGTATCCGCAAGAGCTTCGACCTGCTGCGCGATCACGCTCTGGGTGACTACACGCTCGACAGCCTGCCCAGGGAAGATCCCGAGGTTTACGACATGCTGTGCAAGGGCGACAGCATCGGCGTTTTCCAGGTCGAGAGCCGTGCGCAGATCAACATGTTGCCGCGGCTGCGGCCGCGTGAATTCTACGATCTCGTTATCCAGGTCGCGATCGTGCGCCCGGGGCCGATCGAGGGTGATATGGTCCATCCCTATCTCAGGCGACGCAATAAGGAAGAGCCTGCGACCCTGCCTTCTCCCAGACCACCCTACCCTGTCGATGAACTGGAGCAGGTGCTGGGCAAGACCTTCGGCGTACCGCTCTTCCAGGAACAGGCGATGAAGCTCGCGATCGTCGCCGCGAACTTCACCCCCGACCAAGCCAATGGCCTGCGCCGCGCCATGGCGACATTCCGCAATGTCGGGACGATCTACGAATATCGCGACAAGATGATCGGGGGCATGGTTGCGCGCGGCTACGAACCCGATTTTGCGGCGCGCTGCTTCAAGCAGATCGAGGGTTTTGGCAGCTATGGCTTTCCCGAAAGCCATGCCCAGTCCTTCGCCAAGCTCGTCTACGTCTCCTCATGGATCAAATGCTGGCACCCCGCAGTGTTCACCTGCGCGCTGCTCAATTCCCAGCCCATGGGCTTTTACGCACCCGCGCAGCTCGTCCGCGATGCGCGCGAACATGGTGTCGAAGTGCGTGGTGTCGATATCAATGCGAGCGGCTGGGATAACAGCCTTGAGCGTCGCAATGACGGCGAGCTCGTGCTCAGGCTGGGCTTTCGCCAGATCGAGGGGTTTCGCGAGGATTGGGCGAACGCGCTAACCGAGGCGCGGGGCGTAGGATATACGCAGGTCGAACAGCTCGCGCAGCGCGCTGGCCTCCCTTCGCGCGCGCTGCGCCTTCTTGCCGACGCAGACGCGTGCAGTTCGATCGGGCTCGGAAGGCGCGATGCGCTATGGGAAGCGCGGCGCACACCGCAGGGCGTCCTGCCTCTGTTTGCAGCGTCCGCCTCCCCCGAGCTTGCCGAGGAACCCGACGCGAATCTGCCCGCAATGCCCCTCGTTGAGCATGTCCTCACCGACTACCAGATGACGCGCCTGTCATTGAAAGGGCATCCCATGGCCTTTCTGCGCAGCGATTTCGCGCACGAGGGCATACTGAGCTGCGCCGACACCACGGCGGCGCGCAATGGCTCGCTCGTGCGCACCGCGGGTATCGTCCTGATCCGCCAGCGCCCGGGCAAGGGCAATGCGATCTTCATCACTCTCGAGGACGAAACCGGGATCACCAACGTCCTGCTCTGGGCCCGGCAGTTCGAGCGTTATCGCCGCGCAGTGATGTCGGCGCGGCTGATGCTCGTCGAGGGCGAGGTCCAGCGCAGCAAGGAGGGTGTGATCCACCTGATGGCGACCCGCATCCTCGATCGCACAGCGATGCTCGATGGCCTGTCCGAAGGTCCGCCCGTCCATCCCGAACTGGCGCATGCCGATGAAGTGACGCATCCCCAGATCCCGCGCGGTCACAGCCATCCGCGTAATGTGCGCATCCTGCCTAAATCACGTGATTTTCATTAATTTTCGGGATCGATCTGCTTTTCGATCTGCCAAACGCCAGAAGGCGCTTCTCATCTTCATCATGAAGGAAAAATTGGCGCGCCCGGAACGATTCGAACGTCCGACCCTCAGATTCGTAGTCTGATGCTCTATCCAGCTGAGCTACGGGCGCGCGGTGTGGAGGGGCTCTTACGGGGCAAGCGCAGAGAGCGCAAGTCCGTTGCAGCCATTTTCTTGCGCGTTTAGGTAACGGACATGAAAAAAGCCCTCACCGCAACGTTCCTCCCCTCGCTCCTCCTTGCAGGCTGCGCCACCGAGACCGGGAATTTCCCTTCGCTCGCACCGCGCGCAATCGAGCAGCGGAGCGACGCTGAAGAGCCGACAGCGCCAATCACGCCCACGCCCGCGGATTCGACGCTCAAGGCGAATCTCGAGCGTTTGCTACAACAGGCCCGTGAAGGAGAATCGGCCTTTTCGAAGATTCTCGGGACGACCGAACGCGCCGTCGCGGCCGCAAAGGGAGCGGCGCCAGAGGCCGAATCATGGGTCGCAGCACAGCAGCAACTCTCTGCACTCGACGGCGCCCGCGCACCCACGGCGGCGGCGCTCTCCGAACTCGATTCGCTCTATGTCTCGCTTGCCGACAGGGCGACACAGGATGCCAGCATCGGTGGTGTCGAAGAAGCGTTCGTCGCGCGCGGCGAGGTGGAAGCGCTCAACGATCGCCAGATCGCGCGACTGACCGCGCTTCAGGCAGCGCTCAGCAACCCGTGATCTCGGCCTTGTGCGCTTTGGCGAGCATCATATAGCCCGCCACACCCATCAGATTTCCCGCAACCTGTTCCTCGGTCAGCGTCCGCATCAGCCTGGCGGGGCGCCCTCCCCACATTTCGTTGGGACCGATCGTCTTGTGCGGCGTCAGCATTCCTCCTGCGGCCAGCATCCCGCCGGATTCGATGACGGTCCCGTCCATCGCAATCGCTCCCAAGCCGACAAAACCGCGATCCTTCACGGTCGTGCCGTGCAACATGGCCATATGACCGACGAGCGCATCCTCGCCGATGATCGTCGGATAGCCGCCGGTGCCGGTGCGACCCGAATCGCAGTGGATGACGGTGCCGTCCTGGATATTCGAGCGCGCGCCGATGCGGATGTAGTTGACGTCGCCGCGCAGCACGCAATTGTACCAGATGCTCGCCTCGGGCCCGATCTCGATATCGCCGATCAGGCGGACGCCGGGGGCGACGAAGGCGGAAGGGTCGATCCGGGGAGTCTTCCCGTTGAACGGAACTATCGTCACGCCTTCCATTGGTCTCTCCCGATTCTGTAGATAACCGTCGGATTGAGCTCGGGCCCGAAGCGCGGATCGACGAAGTCGAGGTCCGAGCGGCGCTCCATGCCCAACCGCTCCATAAGTCCCCATGAGCCCGTATTGCCCTGCACCGTGAGCGCCACGACATAGGGTGCCTCAAGCGTATCAAAGGCATGGTCGAGCGAAGCGCTTGCGGCTTCGCGCGCATAGCCCTGCCCCCACGCGTCCTCGCGCAGCCGCCAGCCAATCTCGAAGCTGCCCGTCAGGTCGCTGCCTTCCGAATTGAAACGTTTCAGACCGCAAAAACCGAGCAGCGCGCCATCCTGCTTGCGCTCGACGATCCAGAAGCAGTGGCCGTGCTCGGCCTGCGACGCGGCAACGCGCTGATAGACTGCCTCATAATCCGCTCGCGCCTGCACCCCGCCGAGCCAGCGCATCACCGCGGGCGTGTTGAGATGCGCCATGAACGGGTCGATATCGGCCTCGTCCCATGTCCGAAGCCTCAGCCGCCCCGTCTCGGCAACCGTCTCAGCCATTGAGCAGCCGCGCGGCATGCGCTGCGTGATAGGTGAGTACGCCCGAACAGCCCGCACGCTTGAACGCCATCAGCGTCTCGATCACCATCGCATCGCGATCGGCGGCGCCCGCGGCTACCGCGGTCTCGATCATCGCATACTCGCCCGACACCTGATAGGCGAAGACGGGCACCTGGAACGTGTCCTTCACGCGGCGGATGATGTCGAGATAGGGCAGCCCCGGCTTCACCATGACGCTGTCCGCACCTTCCATCAGATCGGCCTCGACCTCGCGCAACGCCTCTTCGGCATTGGCGGGGTCCATCTGATAGGTCTTCTTGTCGCCCTTCAACAGCCCGCGCGAACCGACCGCGTCGCGGAATGGCCCGTAAAACGCCGAGGCATATTTGGCCGAGTAAGCCATGATCTGGACGTTGACGAAGCGCTCGCCCTCCAGCGCCTCGCGGATCGCGCCGACGCGGCCATCCATCATGTCCGACGGCGCGATGATGTCCGCGCCCGCGCGCGCCTGGTTGAGCGCCTGCCTGACCAGTATCTCGGTGGTCTCGTCGTTGAGCACATAGCCCGCCGCGTCGACGAGCCCGTCATGGCCATGCGCGGTATAGGGATCGAGCGCGACGTCGGTCAGGATCCCGACCTCTGGCACCGCATCCTTGATCGCGCGCGTCGCCCGGCACATCAGATTGTCGGGATTGAGCGCTTCGGCGCCATCCTCGCTGCGCAGTTCGCGCGGCGTGTTGGGGAAAAGCGCGAGGCACGGGATGCCGAGGTCGCGCGCTTCCCTTGCTCGCTCGACCATCAGGTCGACCGACCAGCGCGAGACGCCCGGCAGGCTGGCGATCGGTTCCTCCTGCCGCTGTCCTTCGCACACGAAGAGCGGCCAGATCAGATCGGCAGGTGTGAGCACGTTCTCGGCATGGAGCGCACGGCTCCACGCGCTGGCGCGAGGACGGCGGAGGCGAAGCGCGGGAAAGGATGCAGTCATGCGCACGCTTTCAACCATCGCGCGAGTCGGTGCAAGTTGCTTGCGCCCGGCGTAAAATGCGCGCCTCATGCGCGCGATGCGCACCATCCGATCCGCGGCCCTGATCGTCAACGCCAAGTCGCGCAAGGGTCGCAAGCTCTTCAAGCGCGCACGCGCGCTTTCAAACACGCTCGATTTCCCGGTCAAGGCTTATGCGGTGCGCAAGCCCACGATGCTCGACGCGACCGTCAAGCGTGCGCTCGACGAGGATCCCGACCTGCTGATCCTCGGCGGTGGCGACGGCACGATCAGCGGACTCGTCGATCATCTCGTCGGCCATGGTGCAGCGCTGGGGGTGCTGCCGCTGGGCACCGCCAACAGCTTTGCACGCACATTGGGAATCCCGCTCGATCTTGAAGGCGCGATGGACGTGATCCGCCAGGGCCATTATCGCCGCATCGACCTTGGCAAGATCGACGGCGACTATTTCGCGAACTGCGCGGCGATCGGCATTTCGCCGATGATCGCCGAAACCGTGCCGCACGGACTGAAGGCTTGGCTGGGGCGGGTTGGCTATCTGATCTGGGCGAGTTGGCAGTTCTTCCACTTCAAGCCCTTCACGCTGATCATCGGCGAAGGTGAGGATGCGAAGCGGTTAAGGGTGGTAGAGGTTCGCATCGCGAACGGCGGGCACCATGGCGGCACCGAACTGGTCGACGAGGCCAGTCCCGACAGCGGCGAGATTGTCGTTCAGGCGGTGACGGGTCATGTAAAAAGCCACCTGCTCTGGAACTGGTTTGCGAGCTTCTTTCGGCTTGAGGCGCGCAAGGAAACCGTCGAAACCTTTACCGGCCAGAAGCTGCATATCGCGACCAAACCGCCGCTCGCCATCTCGATCGACGGCGAGGTGCTCGCGAAAACCCCGGTGAATGCCACTATTGCGGCGGGAATCATCGAGGTTGCGGCGCCGGCGGAAGGCGATCGGCGCGCGCCTTAGCTTCGCAAACTTCGCCCCGATCCGCGACCAGACGCTGCAAAGTTCAGTAAGGTCAGCCGTGTGAGAAAATTCCTTCTATCCATGCGCCCGCATTGACCGGATTTTTTCGATCAACGCCTCGCCCATCATCTGCACATGTTCAAAGACCCGATTGGTGCGCGGAGCGCGACAGAGCGAGGCTGTGTAGGACAGAAGTTTTTCGGTGAGTTTCGACGGTGGGTTCAACGGGTGGTCGCAACACTTCAGTTTTTAACGAGATGGAGTGGAGCGATGAAGCAGCGACGGCGAATTTACTACTCGGCGGAACAGCGGGCCGAAATCTGGGATCGCTGGCGGCGCGGTGAGTCGATGAGTTCGATCGGACGGCGGTTCGAGCGGGAGTCTTCGTCGATCTTCTCGGTGCTGTCGCCATCCGGCGGCATCCGTCCACCGGAACGAAAACGCCCCAGCCAGGCGTTGCGACTGAGCGAGCGCGAGGAGATTTCCAGAGGGCTCGGAGTAGGCTTGTCGCTGCGCACCATTGCTATCCGGCTTGGTCGAGCGCCCTCGACCATCAGCCGGGAGGTCGGCCGCAACGGGGGCACGGAATGCTACCGGGCCGTGGCATCGGATCAGGCGGCATGGGATCGTGCGCGACGCCCGAAGCCATGCAAGCTGGCTTGCCATGCCTCCCTGCGCCGAACAGTATCAGCCAAACTGTGCCGCAAGTGGTCGCCAGAGCAGATCGCAGGCTGGCTCAAACGCAGGTTTCCGGACGAAGAGCAGCATCGGGTGTCACACGAAACGATCTACAAAAGCCTGTTCATTCAAGCCCGTGGTGTCCTGAAGAAGGAGCTTCTTGAGTATCTCAGGGCCAAACGCACGATCCGCCGTTCGCGCCATGCCAGTCTGAAACGGGACGGGCTTGGCCAGGTAAAGAACGCCATATCGATCAGTGACCGGCCGGCGTCGGTCGAAGATCGCGCCGTGCCCGGACATTGGGAAGGCGATCTGCTTGCTGGATCACGCAATAGCTACATCGCCACGCTCGTCGAGCGCCAGTCGCGCTATGTGATCCTGGTCAAGGTTGCGAATAAAGACACCGGCAGTGTCGTCTCGGCCTTGATCAAACAGGCACGCAAATTACCGCGCGAGCTATATCAATCATTGACCTGGGACCGTGGCAAGGAGCTTGCCGACCATCAGCGCTTCACCCTGGCCACCGACGTCGACGTGTATTTTTGCGATCCGAGAAGCCCATGGCAGCGCGGCACCAACGAAAACACCAACCGCCTGCTGCGTCAGTATCTGCCCAAGGGTACGGATCTATCCATCTTCAGCCAGGCCAAGCTGAGCGCCGTGGCGCGTCAGCTCAACGAAAGACCGAGAAAGACATTGCTCTTTAAGACGCCGGCTGAAAAGTTCGAGGAGTGTGTTGCGCTGACCCGTTGAACCCACCACCCATTCCGGACATTCGGACGCAGCCCGTCGTTTTTTAGGCCGCTCTATTCGGGTTTCGAGGAAATCGAGCGCGCGAGCGCCAGCAACAGAGCGATGCCGGAAGCCAGGCTAAAGGCCCATACCGCCCAGTCATAGGCGACCCAACTCGCAGCTCGGCTTTGTAGCGCTGGATCAATCTTGTCGCTGTAGCCATTGGCGGTGATGGTTGCGAACTCTGGTTCAAGGAGTAGGCCCGCAACCAGCCCCGCTATCAAAAACAGCGCGAATGATGCGATCAAAGGCGTTCGGCGCGGGGTCTTCCAATTCGCGGTCAGCGCAACGATAAACAGAAGCCCGGTTATGGGCGGAACAGTCCCCCAAAAGGGGCCGCTGTCGTACCGATAGTCCCCTTCCAAGATCGCAAAGGAACGCGGCGGAGCTTCCGTAATCGTGCTCACCACGACCGAGAGCGCAAATAGCTGGGCACCGATCTGCATGAAGCAACTTATGATCAGTGCCATCAACGTGATGTTACGGAGATTTAAATCGCCCATTTTGCCCCCCGTTCGCCGAGCTATCTGACATGGAAGCATGGGCAAGGCAAACGTCAGCTTTCCACGACAAAGCAGACAGGCTTGGTCCAACGCTCTTCCGTCCCCTACCCCGTCGGCGTGAGGCGGCCCGCGGGTTCGCTTTCGGCGTTGATCGCCTCGCGGCATTCCTCGGGATCGGGGGGCGCCATCATCTGCGTCTTGCGCCATCCGCCGCTGCGATAGGCAAGGATGGCAAGTCCCGCCGACACGATCGAGCCAAGCGTGAAGCTGAGCCACAGTGCATCCGCGCCGATCGCGGGATAGGCGAGATAGATGAAGCCCAGCCGCACGGGGTACATCACGACGAACAAGATCACGAGCGGCGCAATCACAGCGCCGTTGGCGCGCATCGTGCCGAACAGGACGAGCGTCGCGCCGAAGAACACGAAGCTCCATCCGCCAAGCAGGTGGATATGCGCCGCGACCGGGATCGCGGGGCTGTCGCTGCCGAGGAACAGTGCGAGCGCGGGCCGGTCGACGAGCGTGAGCAACAACGCCAGCGCGCCCGTCATCAGCACATTGTACCAGAGGCCGGAGGCGGTGATCTTGCCGACACGGTCCCAGCGTCCCGCGCCGATATTCTGCGCGGCCATAGCGCTGACCGCTGCGCCGATGGCCATTGCGGGCATCTGGACATAGGTCCAGAGCTGCTGGGTGACGCCATAAGCCGCCGCCGCAATCAGCCCCTCGCGATTGACCAGCCCGACCATCGCCAGCGAAGCGGTCGAGATCACGATCATCTGCAGGCCCATCGGAAAGCCCTTGAGCAGGATGGGACGCAACAGCGCGGGATCGGGCTTGAGATAGCCGAGTTCGTGCCCCCTCAGGCGCAAGGGCAGATCGCGGGCGTACATATAGGCAATAAGCGCAATGACGCTGACATAGCCGGCGATCGCGGTCGCAGCGGCGGATCCGGCGATGCCCATCGCGGGCGCGGGACCGAGGCCGAGGATCAGCACGGGATTGAGCACGATATCGAGCACCACGCTCAGCCCCATGAACCAGAGCGGGGTCATCGAATCCCCGGAGCCACGCAGCCCCATCATCAGCAGGACCATGACGAAGGACGAGGGCATCGAGACGAAGATGATCCGCAGATAATCCTCGGCAAGCGCGAATGCCTCACCGGGCGTCGCCAGCAGGCGCAGTATCTGAGGCGAGAAAGTCCAGCCCAGAATCGCGATGACGATCGACAGCAGCAGGAACATACCGATGGCGCTGCCCATCGCGCGCCGCGCGCCGTCAATGTCGCGCCGTCCGAAGCTCTGACCGACAAGGATCGTCGCGGCCATTCCGAAGCCGAAGACCGCCGCGAACATCAGGAACATGATCATGTTGGCATTCGCGGTCGCCGCGATCGCATCCTCGCCGAGGAAGCGCCCGACCCAGATCGCATTCACCGAGCCGTTGAGCGACTGGAGAATGTTGGAGCCGAGCGTCGGCAGCGCGAAGAGCAGCAGCGTGCGGCTGATCGATCCCGATAGCAGGTCCTGGGTTCCGGTAGCGCGGGTCGACGCGTTGGCCATGGCAATCTTTCCAATCCGGAACCGCTCGCCCTGAGGAGAGGCTGAGCTTGTCGAAGCCTCGTCTCGAAGGGCCGCCTTCAAAGATCCTTCGAGATGCCGTTTCGACTTCGCTCAACGGCTCCTCAGGATGAGCGGTATAGAGTCGATACGCTAACCCAGCCGTTGCAGCGCCGCCTGAAGCCGCTGCGCCTCGGCCGATTTCTCGGCATGGTCCGCGCGCGCCTTTTCGACCGCCTCGGGCTTTGCGCGTTCGACGAAGCTGGGGTTGTTGAGACGCCCGGCAAGCGAGTCACGCTCCTTCGCCGCGGCCTCGATTCCCTTGGACAGCCGCGCGCGCTCGGCGGCGAGGTCGATCACGCCTTCGAGCGGGAGCACATAGGTCGCTTCGTCGACAACGACCTGCGCCGCACCGCCCGCAGAGGCCGCCTCGAAGCTGACGCTCTCGATGCGCGCAAGCCGGCTGAGAGCGGTCGCTTGTCGCCCCAGTCGTTCGGTGGTGGGCACCGACGCGTCACGAATGTGGAGCGCGAGCTTCGCGCCCGGCGGCACGTTGAGTTCGGCGCGCGCGGTGCGGATTTCGGAGACGAGGCGGATCAGCCAGTCGATCTCCGCCGCCGCCTCGGTATCGAGCGCGTGGGTGTCGGCGTGCGGCCATTGCGCGACGATGATGTCGTGTTCGCGTGTCCCCATCGCATGCCACAGCTCTTCGGTGATGAAGGGCATGAAGGGGTGGAGCATGACAAGGATCTGGTCGAGCACCCAGCCCGCGACGGCCCTGGTTTCCTCCGCGCGCTCACCCTGAGCTTGTCGAAGGGTGTCGGCACCGGCTTCGACAGGCTCAGCCTGAGCGCTGGTGAGTTCGGCCTTGATCAGTTCCAGATACCAGTCGCAGAAGCGGCTCCAGGTGAACTGGTAGATCGTGTTGGCCGCCTCGTCGTAGCGCAGATCAGCAAAAGCTAGGTCGAGCTTCTGCACCGTCTCGATCGTTTCGGCGACGATCCAGCGATTGACCACGAGCGTGGTATCGGGCGCGCGCAGCGCCCTGGACGCGCCGATGCCATTGGCCTGACAGAAGCGCGATGCGTTCCAGAGCTTGGTCGCGAAGTTGCGATAGCCCTCGACGCGCTTCTCATCCATCTTGATGTCGCGGCCCTGGCTCTCCATCGCGGCGAGCGTGAAGCGCAGCGCATCGGCGCCATACTGGTCGATCAGCCCCAGCGGATCGACGGTGTTGCCCTTGGACTTGGACATTTTGGAGCCATCCGCCGCGCGGACAAGTCCGTGGAGATACAGCGTTTTGAATGGCACTTCTTGCATGAAGTGCAAACCCTGCATGATCATCCGCGCATCCCAGAAGAACAGGATGTCGAAGCCCGAGATCAGCACGTCATTGGGGTAATGACGCTGGAGCTTGGTCGTGTTCTCCGGCCAGCCCAGCGTGCCGAAGGGCCAGAGCGCCGAAGAGAACCAGGTGTCGAGCACGTCCTGGTCGCGCGTCAGCTTCTTGTTGCCGGCGAGCGCCTGCGCAGCACCCTCGTCCTCGGCGACGTAGCAATTGCCGTCCTCGTCATACCAGGCCGGGATCTGGTGGCCCCACCAAAGCTGGCGCGAGACGCACCACGGCTGGATATTCTCCAGCCAGTTATAATAGGTCTTCTCCCAGCTCTTGGGCACGACTCTGATCGCGCCCGAGCGGACCGCCTCCAGCGCCGGCTTCGCGAGCGTTTCGGCGTCGACATACCATTGATCGGTCAGCCAGGGCTCGATCACCGCGCCCGAGCGATCGCCATAGGGCGTCTGGATGACGCGGTCCTCGACCTTTTCAAGAACATTCTGCTCTTCGAGCATAGCGACGACGCGCTTGCGCGCCTCGAAGCGTTCGAGCCCCAGCAATTCGTCGGGGATCAGGCCGTCGGCGGTCTGGATGACGTTGGCCTCGGCGTCAAGCATGTTGAGCATGTCGGCGGGCTTGAAACCCGCGCGCTTGCCGACCTCAAAGTCGTTGAAGTCGTGGCCCGGCGTGATCTTGACCGCGCCCGAGCCGAGCTCGGGATCGGCATGCTCGTCGGCGACGATGGGCACGAGGCGGCCAGTGATGGGCAGACGCACATTCTTGCCGATCAGCGCCTTGTAGCGATCATCCTCAGGATTCACCGCAACCGCCATGTCGGCGAGCATCGTTTCGGGGCGCGTGGTGGCGACCGATATGAAGCCGCTGCCCTCCTCGAGCGGGTAGCGCAGGTGCCAGAACTTGCCGTTGATCTCTTTGGTCTCGACCTCGAGGTCCGAGATCGCGGTCTTGAGGCCCGGATCCCAGTTCACCAGCCGCTTGTCGCGATAGAGCAGCTTCTGGTTGTAGAGATCGACGAACACCTTGAGCACGGCCTTCGAAAAGCCCTCATCCATCGTGAAGCGTTCATTCGCCCAGTCGCAGCTCGCTCCAAGGCGGCGGAGCTGGCCAGTGATCGTGCCGCCGCTCTCGGCCTTCCATTCCCAGACCTTGTCGATGAAGGCTTCGCGCGAATAGTCGGTCCGCTTCTCACCGCGCGCGTTCATCTGCCGCTCGACCACCATCTGCGTCGCGATGCCCGCATGGTCGGTGCCGACCACCCAAAGCGCGTCCTTCCCCTGCAGCCGCGCGTGGCGGATCAGGATGTCCTGCAACGTGTTGTCGAGCGCATGGCCGATATGCAGGCTGCCCGTTACATTGGGCGGCGGGATGACAATGGTGTAGGGCTCCGCCTCGCTCCGTTCGGGGCGAAACAGGCCATTATTTTCCCAGTGCGCGTACCAGCGCGCTTCGATAGCGGCGGGATCGAAGGTCTTTGCGAGTTCTGTCATGGTGCCCGGCCTGTAGCCGAGATTTGCCGGCCTTGGGAACCCGGCTAGATCACTAACTCGGAGTACCCCGGCGAAGGCCGGGGTCCAGACGTGGCAGACCTCGGCGGGTCAGACTCTGGACCCCGGCCTTCGCCGGGGTACTCAGATCACTCGCCCTTCGTCCACTTGCCCAGCCAGGCGTGCACCTCGGTGTACCACTGGATCGAATTCTTGGGCTTCAGGATCCAATGATTCTCGTCCGGAAACACGAGCAGCCGCGAATCAATCCCCTGCCTCTGGAGAGCCGTGAAGACGCCCAGCGACTGGCTATAGGGAATGCGGAAGTCCTTCTCGCCATGGATCACGAGCGTGGGGGTCTTCCACTTGGTGACGTGATTGACCGGGTTCCACTTCTCGGGCTCGGTGCGCTTCCACCAGGGACCGCCGTGATCCCATTCGTCGAACCACAGCTCTTCGGTCTCGAACGCCATCGCGCGCAGATCGAACACGCCGGCATGGGTGACGAGGCACTTGAAGCCATCGGGCCAGTTGCCCGCGATCCAGTTCATCATATAGCCGCCATAGGATCCGCCGAGCGCGCAGGCGTTGGCGGTATCGATCCCGGCATCCTTCGCGCTCGCGGCCGCGAGGCCGAGCTTCAGGTCCTGAAGCGGCTTGCCGCCCCAATCCTTGTTGATGCTGTCCGTGAAATACTGCCCGTAACCTGTTGATCCGTGGAAATCGATCGTGACCGCGGCATAGCCGGGTGCGGAGAAAAGCCGCGGGTTCCAGCGGTAAGACCAGCCGTTGCCGAACGAGCTCTGCGGGCCGCCATGGACGAGCAGCGCGACGGGGAGCTTCGCCTTCACGCCCGCAGGCTTGACGATCTGCCCCCAGACGGTGTCGCCACCCGCGCCCGCGAAACTGAAGCGCTCGGCGGAGACGGGGTCGAGATCCTTGAGCTTGTCGGCATTGACTGCGGTCAGCCTGACCGGCTTGCTCCCCTTCTGGTGATAAAGATCGTCGGGCGCAGCAATCGAATTGAGCGTGTAAACGATCGAACCATCGGCGAGCGTGTTCACATTGCCCGCGGTGCCCTCTTTGGTCAGCCGCGTGACCTTGGCCGTAGCGACGTCGACGCTGAACACGGGATCGTCGAGCGTGTCCTGCGCGGTCACGATCAGGCTCTTTCCGTCCTTGGCCCAGGCGATCGAGCCGACCGAACGGTCCCAGTTATCGGTCAGCGCGCGCGTCTCACCACTGGTCAGGTCGCGCAGCATCACCGTGTATTTGTCGGCCTCATAAGTGGGCCGCTTCATCGCGGCATAGGCGAGCCACTTGCCGTCGGGCGAAACCGCCGGGAAGGTGTCGGTCGCCGGATTGGCGGCGGTCAGATTGACGGGCTCGCCGCTGCCATCGGCGGGCGACTGATAGATGTCGAGATTGGTCGAATTGGGCTCGCCCTGGTCGGCGATGCGCAGCGCGAAGAAGATGCTCTTGCCATCCGCGCTCCACGCCACTTCCTCGCCGCCGCCATAGGGCTTGGACGGGCTATCGCCGACAAGCTTGCCCATCACCGACGTGCCGCCGGTCGCCTTGCCGTTCGCGAGATTGAGCACATAGACGCGCGAATGCTCGCCCGGCACCTCCCACGAATCCCAGTGACGGACGAAGATCGAATCATAGGCCCGCCCGCTGCCATCTGGCTTGCCGATGCGGACGTTCGAGCATTCGAAATCGACGCAGGCGACATTGCGATCGGCCCAGACCGCGAGCTTGTCGTTGGCGGGCGACAGCGCGAAGCCCGCGACGTCCGTCGAGAGGCTGGTCACCTGCTCGGGCGTCCCCGAAGGCAATGCCACGCGCCAGAGCTGGTCGGTTTCCGAGGCGTTGCTCAGGAAATAGAGAAACTTGCCGTCAGCCGAGAATTTGGGATCATGCTCGCTCTTGTCGGGCGCCGAGGCGATCCTGACCGGCGCCGCGTTCTTCTTCGTCAGATCGAGCAGCCACAAATCGTTACGGCGTTTGTTCGCGCCCAGATCGGTTTCGCTGAGCTGGTAGGCCACCCATCTGCCGTCGGGCGAAACCGTCGGTGCCGCGATCCGGCGCATTGTCGCCAGATCTTCGGGGGTCATGGGGCGGGCAAGGACGGCGGTGGGTGTCTGGGCGATGGCGAGCGCACCCAGGCTCGCGAGCAGGAGCTTTTTCATGGACGGCAGGGCTAGCACGCCGATGGGCGCACGAAAAGAAGCTAAAGACGCAATATTGTAGCGCGTTGCGCGATGGGCCTCAAAGCCCGCGATCGATGATTCGCGCGACTTCCTTGGAGACGACGCGCTCGACCAGCTCGGGCAAATTGGTGTCGAGCCATTCCTTGAGCATCGGCCGCAGCATTTCGCGCACCAGCCCTTCGAGCGTATTGTCTCCCGCCTCGGGCTTGACGATCAGCGCCGAAAGCGAAGCGAGCTTCTCGCGGCTGGCGAGCGCTGCATTCTCGGACACCAGCGCGGTGGCCCTGATCGAGGTTTCGGCCGCGGGCGCAGCGGGTTTTGCTGCGGGTTCGGGCTCGGCGACCGCCTCGGTCAGTTCGAGCACCTCCTCCTCGGGTTCGGGATCGGGCAGCGCCTTGGCCTTGCGCGTCGTCGCGCGCGTGCGCGCAGCGACCGCCCCCTCGCCTTCCTCAGCGATGATCCGTTTGATCGAGGAGAGAATCTCCTCCATCGACGGTTCGTTGGCAATATCTCCCATACGCACGGCCTCAGTTCTTCGGCAGGGCCGTAACTGACGAGTTTTGGGCGGGCGTGTCAACGGTCCGCGTCGCAACAGGCGCCGGTGTCGGCGCGCTGTCCCAGTCGCCGATGTTGCGCCGCGCTTCCTTGTAGTTGACCGTCGGATCATAGAGCGGTCCGCCGTCGAGCCCAAGATCCTGCGATTCGGCCTGGCCCATCGCCGCGAGCAAGGTGAAGCCCGCCACATAGGCGTCGCGGCGCGCGGTCACGAGCAACACCTGCGAATTGAGCAATTCCTGCTCGGCGTTGAGGATATCGAGGATAGTGCGCGTACCGACGCTGTTCTCGGCGCGCACGCCCTCCAGCGAAAGCGTGTTTGCCGACACCGCCGACTGTGCGCTCGTGATCACATCGAGCGCTGCCCGCCAGCTCGCAAAGGAAGCGCGCGTTTGCGCGATCACGTCGCGCTCCACCTCGATCTGCTGCTCGATCGCCTGGCTTTCGCGCGCCTGCGCCTGGCGCACCTGCGCCGGAGGCGCGCCGCCCTGATAGATCGGGATGGTCGCCTGAACGCCCACCGAGGCCGACGTTGTATTCTGCTGGATCGGAACACCGGGAACATCGCTGCCAAGCGTGCCGAGATAATTCTCGTAGCTGCCCCCGGAAACCGCGGTGACGCGCGGAAGGCGCGAGGCGCGGGCGACGCGCACGTCATAGCGCGCTGCATCGCGCTGCTTGGCGGCGGCGAGCAGGTCAGGGTTGTTGGTCAGCGCCACATCGACCGCTGTCTCGGGTGTCGTTGGCAGATTGGGAAGCGGCGGCGGCGGCTCGAGCGTGCCGGGCGCGGTACCCACGAACTGGATATAGCGCTCCTTGCTTCTGATCAGATTGGCTTGCGCCACCTCCAGACGCGAGCGCGCGTCGGAGAGCCGTGCCTCGGACTGCGCGATGTCCGTGCGCGTCAGATCGCCGACCTCGAACCGGTCCTGCGTCGCCTGAAGGTTGACCTCGAGCACGCCGACATTGGCCTGGTTGAGCTGGGCGACCGCCTCATCGCGCATCACGTCCATATAGGCACCGACGACGCCGCTGAAGACGCTCGATTCGGTTCCCCGCAGGAATGCGCGCCCCGCCTCGACCCGCCTGTCCGCAGCGCGTATCGCGTTCTTCACGCCGCCGCCGCGATAGATCGGCACCTGAAGCTGGGCGGTGCCCTGCGCACTGCGCGTCGGCGAATTGAAGCTGTTGGAGGGCTTGATCAGCACCTCGGTATAGTCGCCCTGCAGACTCGCGCTCGGCAACCCCTCGGCGCGCGCCAGCGGCACGTTTTCGTCCTCGGCGCGCTGCCGGGCGCGATCGCCCGTCATCGTCGGATTTGTCCGATAGGCTTTGACGAGCGCCTCGCGCAGCGTTTCCGCCGACGCCGGGCCTGACAACAGGGCCAGCGCGATCGCCGCTCCGGCAAGCGTTCGGGATTTGATGCTACGCAATCTCGTCACCCCTCGACAAACTAGAATACAAAGCCCTTGGGGCTCGCAAAACCCGGAAGGATCGCGGTTTCCGCGTCCACGAAATCGGTCAGTGCCAGCGCGTTCCCGGCCTTGCGGCCCGAAGCGAGCCGCGTAACGCCGCGCTCGACGATGCCGCCGGCCAGTCGCCCGCCATCCTTGAGCTGCGCCTTGATCGCGTCGGGCACATGTTCCACCGCGCCATCGATCAGGATCGCGTCATAAGGCGCGCCCTGGCTCCAGCCCTGAGCAAGCGGGCCCTTGACCACCGCAACATGCGCATGGCCGGCAAGCGCCTTGCTCGCTGCGTCCACGAGCGCCTGATCCTCCTCGAGCGCGACCACCGCGGCGCCAAGCTGACCCAGCAGCGCGGCCGAATAGCCAGTGGCCGCGCCGATCACGAGCACCTTTTCCCCGGCGTGCACGCCAAGCGTCGTCAGCAGCCGCCCGGTCGTGGCCGGCGTATTGAGCGCACGGCCTTCGGAGACAGGCATCAGCGTATCGACATAGGCGAGTGCGGCTCGATCCGTCGGCACAAAGGCCTCACGCGCGACGGTGCCCATCGCAGACACGACCCGCGGATCGCTGACAGCCCAGGTGCGGAGCTGGTTGGAGACCATGGCTCGGCGCATCGATTCAAAATTCGTTTCGGTCATGACGGCTTCCAGATCGCACAACTGTCTTAGTCATGCAATACACTAAATGGGGTGACACGCGCTTCTATCCGTTGCCGCGCGCCTCGCCAAGCGCAAGTAAGTAACAAAATGTAGCGGTGCACGGTTGACAGCGCGGCCGGCTCCGCGCAGAGCAGCCCGCCTCGGCCCGATGGCGGAGTGGTTACGCAGAGGACTGCAAATCCTTGCACGCCGGTTCGATTCCGGCTCGGGCCTCCACATTCCAAGCTTTTGGAATTCATCGCAAATCTTCAGATTGCCCCCGCCGGGCAATCTGCTCCGGCATCGTCCGGGCGTTTCGACGAAACCGTCTCTGAAACAGCTACGCCGCCACTAGCGATCCCATCTCACCGGATTTCGGCATGATCCTTGTTCGAAAAATCGCAAGCTTAGTTCACCCATTTGGTATTACTGAGCCGGGCCATCACGAGGCGGAAGGTTTTCGCACTGCGTCCTGAACTGAACGTTTTCCCCGCTGCGAAACGTCACGCTACGGACCAGCGTCCAATCAAGTTCTTTCATCGTGGGCCAATCCTCGGGATCACACATCCTCTTCTCCCATTGGGCCTGCAGCAATTCCCGCCAGCCCACCTTCAAACTGGACACATCTGCGTCGTAGGTATCCACGGTAGTGATAGTGCGATCCGCGCACGAGACTTCGAAACCGACCCAGGTGGTGTATTTCCCCTGCTTCATCGGCCACTTCGCCCTATTGGCCTCGGACTGTCTCGTTACAGCGCCGCAGAACTCGGCCTTTACGCTCTCGACGGTGACTTCTTCCGTCGGAGGCTGTGTGGGCTGCGCGAGCAACAACAATGTCAGTACTAACGTCATACCAT
This sequence comes from Sphingomonas cavernae, assembly GCF_003590775.1. Lineage (GTDB taxonomy): Bacteria > Pseudomonadota > Alphaproteobacteria > Sphingomonadales > Sphingomonadaceae > Sphingobium_A > Sphingobium_A cavernae. The sequence continues at coordinate 262,062 of NZ_QYUM01000002.1, forward strand.
CCCCCTTCACGCCGGCCTTGCTGCAATTTGCCCATGGTGTCGAGGTGAGCGTAAAGTGCGCGCCAATTGCATTGAGGCGGCGGGACTTGCCTGGGGTGGATAGGGCGAAGCGCGAGCCCTCCCTTCGCCAAGCCTGGTCCCCGTCCTGCAATGAACCCGGCGTTGGCTCGTCAATCTACCCCGCTGCGTGCTTCTGCGACACGTATCAGAGCGGCGCGATATGTCGACAAACCCGACAGGATGAGCAGGACGATCAGCGGCAGCAGCACAGCGCCCGCAACCGCGATGGAGTAGCGCAACGCGCTTTCGTCGCCGAAGCCGAAATCGGTGATTGCCGCGATGAAGCTCGCTCCCAGCCCCAGCCCCACCAGATTGACCGCGAGCAGCGTCAGCGCCATCACCTGCCCGCGGAACTGGTTGGGCGTGACATCCTGGATAGCGGCAATCATCACGCCCTGCGCCGCCTGCCCGATCAGGGTTCCGACCGCCATGAAGCCAAGCGCGAGCGCCGCGTTGGGCATGAGTGGGCCGATGATCAGCGGAAACGCCTTGAGCAGCGTGGTGCCGAGCACGATCCGCATATTGGCGTCGGCGCGGCCGCTGCGCATCAGCCGCCCGGAGAGCCAGCCGCCACCGATCGTCCCGATCGTCCCGCAGACCAGCATGAGCACACCATAATAGAGACCGACTTCGGTGATCGACATGCCGTAAGTGCGGATAAGGAAGGTGGGATACCAGAGGGATACGCCAATCGCGAGCATGCCAATCAGCGATATTGAACCGATGAGCATTGCATAAAGCCGCCAATGCGTCCGCAGCCAGGCGAAGGTTTCGGACAACGGAAGGTCATGGCTTTGATAGCCCTTGGCGAGCTCACGCCTTTCCGGCTCGCGCACGGTCTTCAGCAGCCCCGCGATGATGACGCCAGGAATCCCTACGACGACAAACACCATTTGCCACGGCGCCAGCGTCCCGATCAGCGGCAACGTCGCGCCGCCCATTCCCGTGAAATGCTGGAGCAGAACCCCACCGATGATCAGCGCAAGCCCGCCACCAATCGGATAGCCTATCGCATAGAGGCTGATCGCAAGCGCCCGGCGCCGCGAATCGAAATAATCGCTGATCAGCGAATAGGCGGTCGGGCTCAGCGTCGCCTCGCCTACGCCGACTCCTATCCGCGCGATGAAGAGCTGGCCGAAGCTGCGCGCCGCGCCGCACAGCATCGTCATCAGCGACCAGAACAGGACGCCATAGACTATGATCCGCGTGCGGTTGCGGCTGGTATCGACGAACCGGCCGATGGGAATCGCCGCCACGCTGTAAAGCAACGCGAAGGCAAAGCCCTGAAGCAGGCTGATCTGGAAATCGCTGAGGCCCAGATCCTGCTTGATCGGGATGACGAGCAGCGTCAGCACGCGCGCGTCGATCGCGCTGAAGCAATAGGCGAGCGAGAGGACGCCCACCACATACCAGCGATAGGCGCCCCCGGTCTCGGCGGCATTCAGATCCCGCACCGCATTGCTTGCCATATTCGCGAGATCCTTCAGTTATTTGTCTTTGTCTACCAGGCCGATACCGGATTGACCCTTGCGAGCAATCCCGACATGCGTTCACTCAGCTTGTGGTCGTTATCGTCGCTCTCGGGGATCAGCCAGAACCGTCCCGCACGAATGCCCTCGAGCGCGAAAGCCGCAACTTCGTCGGGCTCGGTCAGCGCCATTTTGAGCCCCGTCGTCCGGACGAGGTCCTCCATCGTCTCATAGGCGGGCTTGTTGCCGTCATCGTCGCCATAGTCAGCGGGACGATTGCGCTTGGAGGCGAGGATCGAGGTATTGACCACGTGGGGTCCCGGAAACAGCACCGCTGCCCGGACACGTTCGCCCTCGCGCAGGAGCTGCTGGTAGAGCACCTCGCTGATGCTTGTGACCGCCGCCTTGGACGCGGCATAGATCGGCGTATTGGGCAGCGAGCGCAGTCCGCCATTGGATGAGGACGTGTTGATCACCACCCCCTCCTCGCCGGAGGCAAGCATGCGCGGAACAAAGGCCTGGATGCCATAAACCACGCCGAACACGTTGACGTCGAAACCCCAGTGCCAGTCATTGGCGGGGAGCGACCAGAGCGCCTTTTGGGCCTCGCCCAGCCCCACCCCCGCGTTGTTGAAAAGCAGGTGGATCGCACCGTGCCGCGCCCAGACGGTATCGGCGAGCGCGGCAACCGACTCGGCCTTGGTCACGTCGACCTTGACGCCCGTTACATCGGCGCCGGTTTCGGTCCCGATCTCGGCCGCGGTCGCATCGAGGCGCGCCTGATCGATATCGGCGAGCACCACTTTCGCGCCGGCGCGCGCCAACTGCTCGCCGAGCGCGCGCCCGACGCCACTGGCGCCGCCGGTGATAACGGCTACGCGGTCCGTGAAGTCGCGCATCAGGCCGCCTTTGCGTCCGCAAGCGCAATTTCAATGCCCGGATTACCGGGAGCATCATTGCGCTGCACCCAGAATGGCGCGATCCATTCGCCCGGAACGGTGCGCAGGAGCTGTCCGCTGGTGTTGGTCGCGCCCTCGACATAGTCGAGACTCAGCATCCGCCGGATCGGCACATCGACGAGCGGGTCATAGGCCGATTCATGGAAGCGGATCGCGCCGTCGAAGCTGCGCTTGAGGTTGTAGTTCCGCTTCCAGTTAAGCCGCGTCAGATACACGTCGCCATCGAATTCGCCCGGCGTGGAGATCGAGGGCAACCCCTTGTAGCAGTAGAAATATTCCTCGAAGGGTTCGGGCTTGCCCTGATCGGCGCCCAGCGTGCCCTCGACCTCGAAATAGGTGATGCCATGGCGCGTGCAGGTGGCGCGAACATGATCGCCATTCTTCTCGAAGCTCGTCTCGGCGATCTTCTTTGGCTCGCCAAAGCGCTCCCGACCCGAGGTGACCACGGACTCACCCTCCATCGCCATGTGGAAGACATAGCCCCCGGGCGTGCCCTCATAGTCGCACATCACGCCGAGCGTCAGCGCGCCGATCTCCACCGTGGTTTCAGGGGTGACGTGCATCGCTACATGCGCAAACTGGAGGAAAATTTCGGGCCGCGCCGAGGCCGCGAGCGGGCGCGGCAGCATGGCGCGCGCGATTTCGGGATCCGTCTCGTAGAGAGCGCGCACCGTGCGCACGGTATTGTTGAGTCCCGCCGACCGTGCATGCGCGCTCGGACCCTCGACATAGCGTAGCTTGACCATCAAAGCCTCTCCTTCACGCGGGCAAAATCGTCCCGATCGCGCGGGCCCGCCGCCCGCGCGTCGCCTGTTGCTGTCTTTGATCCAGAGCTAGACGGCGGCCATCTGCCGCGGCGTGTCGCCCTCTGTGTAGAATTGCTCGAAATAGCGCCGGAAGCGCAGGATGGGGCCGTCGCCGTCGCACAGCAGCGGTCGTGCGCGGTGGATCTTGTTGTGCCAGATCGGAATATCGCCTTCGACGCCGCTCTGCCCGCACGTATATTCGATAGCCATCAGCGCGGCCTGATGTTCGGGTGAACCTTCGGGCGTCTCGGGGAAGGTGAAGCAAAAGCGAAGCTCGACCTGATCGGCCTCGACGGGCGTCGCAAGCACCATCAGCGAGAGCGTCACCACGCCCGTGAGTTGGGTGAACTTCTGCCCTGCGCCGTTCTGGATCGTCTGGACGCTCGACGGGATGATCTTCGTCGTGCCGTCGGGCAGCGTCACGGTACGCTCGCCCTGTGCGTCGCTGCGGCGGATATGGCCGTCATAGCTGGTCTGCCCCTCGGGCACCGCCTCCATCTTGTGGACATATTCGAAATGCGCGAGGTCGACGCCATTCTCGGCGATCTCCTGCGGATTGCTCGCGAACGCCCAGAAGCGGCGCACGGGTTGGCTCCAGCCCGCATCGGTGAAGGGCGCATGCTCGATCACGTCAAAGGTCGGCGCGACCCGGTCGGGGTGATACCAGGCCCAGATCACGCCGTTCTTCTCGACCACAGGATAAGGCCGCGCGATCGGCTCACGCTTGGTGATCGGCGGGATCGCCTTGGCATAGGGAATGTCGACGCAGAAGCCGTCAGGGCGGTAGGCCCAGCTATGAAACGGACAACGCAGCCGATCGCCGTCGACCGTCCCGCCATGCCCCATATGCGCACCCAGATGCGGACAATAGGCGTCGAGCAGCCCGACCGTTCCCGACTCTCCGCGAAAGATCACGAGGTCGCGGCCGAAATAGCGGAGCGGCTTGACCTCACCGACCGCGATCTCGTCGCCATAGCTGACAAAGAACCAGCCGAAGGGGATGCCCATCGGGAACCGTTGCAGCATTACCTTACTCTCCCGTTGCCGGCCGGCTGTTGTGCCGGTCCGGACGTCGCCGTGGCGATGTGCGTCAGAATAACCGCCCAACCCTCGCGGGGAAGGCCCCTTGCGGGGACGCACTGTCCGCCATCATGGACAATGGTCTAACGCGTACCTCGGACATGCGCGTCGAGCGCTGACATCTGCGGCTCCATCCACGGGCGCAGCTTGCGGTGCTCGAAACTCGCCGCGAGGTGATCGATGAAGGCGCGCGTCGCAGCGGGCATCAGCCCGGGCGAGAACACCGCCCAGACTTCCTTGTCGTAATAGGCCCATTCCTGGTCGAGCGCGACGAGCCGTCCTTCGTGAAGGTCGTCGCGGATCACGCTGATCGGGATCTGCGCGATGCCGAGGCCATGCCGTGCCGCCGAGGCAAGCGCGGCGCCGCTGTTGCTCTTCCAGTTGCCTGAAACCTTGACGCGCGCGCCGGCCGCATCCTCGTCGTTGAAGTGGAAATAGCCGCCAAGGTCGGCGAGGCAGCCATGTCCGGCCAGATCGGCAGGCGACTGAGGCCAGCCATGCTGCGCAACATAGTCGGGCGACGCGCACAGGCAGTATGACAGATAGCCGAAGAGCCGCGCCTTCAGGCTGGAGTCGTTCAGCCGGCCGTAACGGATGACGACGTCGAACTGCTCCTGCACCAGCTCCGCCTCGCGCAGATACGCGACGACCTCCACCGAGATTTCGCTATGACGCGCGCTGAATTCGGCGACGATCGACGACATGAAGGTGACGCCGAATATGTCACTGAGGCCCACGCGTATCCGACCGACGGGGCGCTCCTGAAACTGTGCCATTTGCCGCTCGATATCGACGAGCGATGCCCTCATCTCGAGACAGCGTTGATGAAAGAGATCGCCCGCCGCGGTCAGCGACAGTCGCCGCGTCGTGCGCACCAGCAATTGCGCACCGACGCGAACCTCAAGCTCGCTCACCATCTTGCTGACATAGGATTTGGAAACGCCCAGCGCCTCGGCGCCCGCGGTGAAGCTTCCGGTCTCGACGACCGCCAGAAACTCTTCGATCCCGCGCCACGTCACCAGCTTCGCTCCCCACATCGCCGTTTCGAACGCGGCGTTGGCGGGGAGGCTAGTCGGCCCGGGAGCTGAGGGGAACCCCGAATTGCCCCGATTGTTCACGATACGGGACAAATCGGACAGACGCTCACGCTCAGGCGGCACGTTTTTCGAACTGCGCCTTTTGCGGACCGATCTTCGCGGCGAGCTTCCACAGTGCGTCCTGATCGACGTCGTAGACCTGGAGCGCATTGCCCGCGAGCATCTTCTGGATGTCGGCCTCTGGCAGGCCGCCCAGACTCAGGCTCATCTTTTCGAGCGTCGAGGGCCAGGTGCCCTCGGGATGCGGATAGTCGGTACCCCACATGATCCGGTCGATCCCGATCTTGTAATAGGCTTCGGTGGTCTCCTCGTCGGGAAGCGCCGAGCAACCGACCCAGATATTGCGCGCGAAATATTCGCTCGGCTTCATCGTCAGGTTGGAGTTGTAGTCGCCCAGCTTGCCGCTGGTGTGCTTGACCGAGGCGCGGATATCCATGAGCTCGATCATCCACGGGAACCAGAACTCGCCGCCGGCCTCGGTGAAGGCGACGTTGAGCCGCGGATAGAGCTCGAACACGCCGCCGAAGATCATCGTCCACATCGGCCGCGTCAGCCAGAAGGCATATTCGGAGAGATAAGTGCCGATCCAGCCGGGCTGGCTGGTGTCATAGGCCGGGGCGCCACCCGAATGGAAATGCACCGGCATGTTCAGTTCCTGGAGCAGATCCCACATCGGATAATATTTCCGGTGGTTGTACATGGCATAGCCGTCCATGATCGCGGGCAGGAATACGCCCTTCAATCCCGCCTCGCGCGCCCAGCGGATTTCCTTCAGATTCGCCTCGACGTCGTAGAGCGCAGGAATGACCGCAAGCCCGATGCGGCGCACCGGATCCTCGCTGCAGAAATCGGCGAGCCAGCGGTTGTGTGCGCGCGCGCCGGCCCATTGCAGCTCGGGATCGACACCGAAAGGGCGCAAGCCGACATCAGCACCGAAGGGCGGCGCGTTGCGCTCGGTGATGCCGTCCGGGAACAGCACCTCGGCAGCGACGCCGTCCTGGTCGAGCACGCGGTTGCGGATCACCGGATCCCACGCGCCCTCCAGCCCGTCCCCGACGCGCGCGCGCCATTTGGTGTTGAAATCGTCGAGCAGGAACAGTTTCTCATGCTCCTCGCGCATCTTGATCTCGCGCTGGACGCGCTCGTCGAACTCGGCGTGGTGCTTCGCCTCCAGATAGTCGCGGTAGCGCTCGGGGGGCAGCCCGACATGACCGTCCGACGATATGACAAGATAGCGGTCCATTACTCTCTCCCGTACTTGGTGGGCGGCGCGTGTACCCGTCGATCGGACGTGGCTGCCGGCTGTTCTGCGTACCCGATAATTACCGCGCGGCATGACGCGACCACAAGGCAACCAGCGCGGACAAACTATCGCTCACAGGAAACGATCGCGGGCTTGCGCGCGCCGGTTTCCGCCAATGCCGGCGTTACCAGCGCATAGATCAGCGACGCCGCCATCAGTCCTGCGAGCACAATGAAGGGCGCAGCGGGAAACAATTGGTACATCGCGACGGCCAGCACGGGTGGCACGACGATCGCAGCGCCCGCGATCGACGAAATCGCACCCGCCACCGCACCCTGTCCCGCATCGGGCGCCGCCAGCGACGCGCCTGCTGTAAAGCCCGGCCGGGCGAGCCCGTAACCGAGATTGACGAGCGCGAACGCTGCGACGAGCGCGGCATATCCGGGCAGCGCCACGATCAACACGTTGCCGATCAGCGCCAGTGCAGCGCCCCAGCGGAGCAGTGCGCGCGGCATCATCCCCGCCATGCCCACAAACCCCCATTGCGCGACGAGCCCCGCGACCGCACCCGCGACCATCGCCATGCCGATCGCGCCCTGCGCCTCGATCGGCGGAAGCCCCAGCCGGTCGATGACAAGGAAACCGAGCGTGTAGGTGTTGGCCGCCTGCGCGGAGCTGACGATGAAGCCGTAAACCAGAAACGGCCTGACCGCGCCATGGTGCCAGATCTCGCGGCCCGTCATGCCCGGTGCGTCATGCGCCACAGCCTGCGCTGCGCGCGTGTCGGCGGGGAGCACAGCCGCCACCGCCGCGATGATCGCCACGCCGCCCAGTGCAAAGATGAACATCGGCCCGGCCAGCCCCGCGGGCGGCAGGATGAGAAAGGGCGCGAGCGCAGGGCCGAGGATCGTCCCCAGGCTCAGCGCGCCACCCAGCGCCGCGATCGCGCGGACGCGGTGCTCGCCCGTGGTCCGCTCGGCGACATAGGCCTGGCTCGCGGTCGCAGAAGCCGATCCGAACATGCCATAGCTCGAACGGATCAGCAGAAAGGCCAGGAATATCACGAACGGCGCGGCCAGCCCTTCCAGCCCCGCAAGCACGACCAGTCCGCACCCGATCATCGAGAAGACGAAACCCGCGAGTCCGAGCAGGATGAAGGGCTTACGGCCGCGCCGATCCGACAGCGCGGCCCACCAGGGTGAACTGATCGCCCACATCAGCGCCGAGAGCGAGAAGACGCTGGCGATGAGAAAATCGGATATCCCGATCTCGCGGCCGATAGCGGGCATCACCGAAATCAGCCCGGTATTGCCGATCACGGTCGCCAGCGTCGTCGCCACAAGCGCGGCAAACCCTGCGCGCGACAGACCCGTCGCCATGGTTGCGTCTCCTAGCCCCAACCGGCCCGACGTCTAGAATTTGATCCTCGCCTCAACCCCGAAGCTGCGCGGATCGCCCCATTGGCGCACAGTGAAGACGCTCAGGTTGATCCCGCTGACCCAGTATTTCTCGTCGGTCAGGTTCCTGCCCCAGACCGACAATTCCATTTCGGTATCACCCGCGAGCGTGATCCCCGCCACCGTCAGGCGCCCGTCTAGGAGGCCGTATGCTTTGCGCTTGCTGAGCACGTCGGGGGTGATCGTGCCCCATTGCTCGCTGCGCCACGAATAGTTGAGGCTGGAGACAAGCTCGGGTCCGCCAAGATCGAGCCGATGCTCGATACCGACCAGATAGTTGTGCTTGGGCGCGAGCGGGATCTTGTAGGTGTCGGTCACGTCGACGCCCGAGGGCAAAATGAACTCCTCATAGCGCGCGTCGAGATAGCCATAGCCGAAATTGACGCTGAGGCTGTCGATCGGGCGCACCTGCCCCTCGATCTCGAAGCCCGTGAACTGCGCCTCGCCGGCGTTGATGATGTTGGTGGTGATCACCGCGGGTACGAACACGCCCGCCTGAAAATCCTTGTAGATGCTGTGATAGACCGCAGCGCTCAGATTCAGTCTGCGATCGAAGAAGGATCCCTTGGTGCCGATCTCGAAGGAGAGCAGCTTTTCGGGGTCATAGGGCGTGTCGAACGCCGCGTTGTTCGACGCGGTGTCGTTGAAGCCGCCGCTCTTGAACCCCGTCGCAACGCGCCCGTAGAGGTTCCAGTCGTCGTCCAGCTTGTAGCTCAGGTTGAGTTCGGGGCTGAGCTGCGACCAGGATTTCTTGTTCTGGAGCGGGATCAGATCGTCGGGTCCCGGTATCCGCCCGGGCAGCGCATTGATGGGCGGGCCGCCGCTGACCGTGATCGGCACGCCCCCCGGGCCGCGCTCAAAGACGCCCGAATTTGGGTTGCTCGGGTTGGCGGCATAGGTGGCGTAGGAGATGAAGCGCTCCCACACATCCTTGGTGTCTTTGGTCCAGCGCAGACCGAGCGCGATATCGAACCGCTCGTCGAGGATGGGCGGCGTCCAGGTGAACTGACCATAGCCCGCGATCGAATAGTTATTCGCGCCGCGCTCGCTCAGATCGAACCGGTTGCCACCGAACTGGAAATTCCAGCGCGGATTGTACACGCTGTAGCTGTCGCGCATGTAGAAGGCGCCGAGCGTATATTTGATGCCATCGCCACTGCCGATGACCTGAAATTCCTCGGAAAACTGCTGGTAATCATTGTTGAGCGTGAAGCGGATAAGGTCGTTTGGCGTGCCGTCGAAATCGCTGTCGCTGCGCGTCCTGAGCTTGCGCCATGCCGAGATCGATTTGAGTGTGACATCGCCGAGAACGCCCGATCCGGCATCATATTCGACAGTCACGGCGTGTCCCGAAACCTTGAAGTCGCTGCGTATGTTGTTGTCCGCCGAAATGCTCTTGGGCCGTTCTGGATGGATATAGGGTGCGATGAGCCGATAGAGCGGCGTGCCCGGCGCGATGCTTCCCGGCGCGCTGATCGCGAGCATCGCGCCGCTGCCCTTGCTGTCGCTGATATCGAAGCCATAGGCGATAGAAAGTCTGTCGGTCGGCTCCCAGAGCAGATCCACACGCCCCGCATTCAACCGCTGCCGCCCGAAATCGAGCGACGGGCCGGTATTCTTGTAGGCCCCGTCGAACTGTCGCCCCGAATAGGCGAACTTCGCCTTGAGCGTGCCGAGGGCATCATCCTCGCTGCCCATGGTGGGGAGGTCGACCCAGATACGTTGCGTGTAGAGATCGTCCTCGCCCGCGCCGAGCGTCAACTGCCCGCCGAACTCGCCCGACGGCTTGCGCGTAATGAGGTTGACCGCCCCGCCGATCGTGTTCTTGCCGTAAAGCGTCCCCTGCGGACCGCGCAGCACTTCGACGCGTTCGAGGTCGACGGTGTCGAAGGCAGCCCCCGTCGACTTCGCGATCGGCACGCCGTCGATGTAGAGGCCAACGGGCTGATCGCGTCCGAGGCTGGTGTCGGACGATGGCGCAAGACCGCGGATCGAGATCAACGGCCCGAAGGTATTGCCCACGGTCTGGTTGATCTGGATGTTGGGGACATAGGTGCCGATGTTGGAGACATTGGTAACGCCGCCGCGGTCGAGCGCCTCGCTTCCCATGGCTGAGACCGAGATCGGCACATCGACCAGTCGCTCCTCACGGCGCTGCGCCGTGACCACTATCTCTTCATTGCCGATACCGGAATTGTCGGAAGCGGCGTCCTGCGCAAATGCGGGCGCGGCAAAGGCCAAAACTGCGGCGCTGTTCATCAGCACGGTCAATCGAGCGCGATTCATCATCCCTCCTGCTCACCAGTGATCGGGATCAAGCATCGCGCCGGTCAGCCGACCGGCATTGAACTTCCTCCCCACATGCTACGATTTTCGTAGTCATATCGCGGCACTGCCTACGCAGTTGATGAGCCGATCAGCTCTGCCGCACGCTCATCCTTGCGGATAGCCCGCACATCAACAAGAGCGCGACCAAGATCAGACTGTTTCTCAGGAAGAATAAACGGCGGAGCGTTGTCCGCCCTCAGTCGGATTGACCTGTCAGATAGCGATGGCGCAATCTCTCGACCGTGGCGGGGTCAATGCCCAGCCCTTCGCTCACATAGCGATCGAACGAGCCGTAGCGTCGTTCGACCTCGGCAAAGGCAGCCTCGATATAGGCCGCGCGCACCGTCATCACGGGTTCGAGATTTTCGCGGCTGATCGGCGTGGGTGATTTCGCGATGGCAACGAGCGCGGCTTCATTCTTGCGGTGGAGATAGATGTTGCTCGCGAGATAATCCGCGATCACCGTCTCGCGTGGCACGCCGAGCATCGTCAGGATCACCGCCGTTGCCCAGCCTGTACGGTCCTTGCCCGCGGTGCAGTGGTAGAGCGTCGGCGGTGCGCTGGGTGCCGCGATGCGGTCAAGCAACGTGGCGTAGGCCGAGCGCGCGCTGTCGAGGCTCACGAACTCGCGATTGGCCTCGGTCAGCATCTCGGCGCCCTTGCCCGTCGCGATCATCTGCATCGCCTGGCGCATGTCGCCCCCAAGGCCGCCCTTGCTCCCCGCAGCCACGTCGAGCACGAGATGCTCGGTGCCCGCGGGCACGCGGTCGGGCTCGCGCGTGCGTTCCGTCGCGGTCCTGAGGTCGGCGATGAGCCCGACGCCAAGGTTCGAGAAAGTCGCAAAATCGGCATCACTCAGCCGGTCGAGCTGATCCGAGCGGTAGAGCATGCCCATGCGCACCCAGCGGCCGTCGCTGGTCCGGTAGCCGCCGATGTCGCGCAGATTGGGCATCGTCGCCAGGTGCAACGCGCGATCCGCGATGACGAGCGGCGCGCCGCGATCGGGGACGAGTGCAAAGAACCAGCGCTTGCCGGGCGCAAGGCCGGTCACTGTTGCGCTGCCATCGCTGCCGCCGCGCGCGACAGGAGACACCCGCTCGATCGAGTCCGGATCGGTGCCCGCGAATATGGTCACTGACGTCGCGCCAGGCGCCGACCAGGATATCACGACGTCCGCACTCTCGCCGACGCGTCCGGCTTTCGCGGCCTGAAACGGAACGACCGCGTTCGCCTGCGCGCTGACGGCGGGGCGCTCCGCAACCGTCGCGCAGCCGTGCAGCATGGGCATTGTCAGAAGCGCTGCCAACGCGACGCTCGATCGATGGTGCATGTGCTGTCGCATCGCCTTCCCCTTCAAAAATTCAGCTTCAGCCGCGCTGCGACGAGATGTTGCCGCCGTCGACGACGAGTTCTGCCGCTGTGATGTAGCTGGCTTCGCTCGAGAGCAGAAAGCGCACGACACGGCCGATTTCCTCGGGCTCGCCAATGCGTCCGAGCAATATGCGTTTCTCGAAAAAGCCATCGGGGAGATGGTCGATCGCGGGCTTGGTCATGGGGGTCAGGATCTGCCCCGGCGAAACCGAGTTGATCCGGATCCCGTCCTGCGCAAGCCGGTCGGCAAGCGACCGAACGAGCGAGAGCATGCCACCCTTGGCCGCGCTGTAGACGGGGTTGACCGCATTGCCGAGCGTGGCGTTGATCGAAGCGATCGCGACCACCGCCGAACCCGGATTCGCCGCGAAATCGCCGTAGAGCTGCTGCACCAGAAAGGCGAGTGCGCGCAGGTGGGTGTTGATCCCCGCGTCCCAGCTTTCCACGGTGATCCCTGCGAGCGAACCCGTGTCGACGATGCCGGCAGCATGGACGAGCCCGCCAATCGGACCGAGCGCATCCCGGCTCGCATCGATCGCCGGCGCGAATCCGTCGAGATCGCGCAGGTCGATGCCGACACCCGCCGCCGCTACGCCGAATTCGTCTGCGATGCGCGCGGCTTCGGCTTCGGCCAGAGAGGCGTTGATGTCAAAGAGAGCAACTGCACGCCCGACCGCTGCGATCGCGCGCGCGGAAGCGAGGCCGATGCCTGACGCCCCTCCCGTCACGATCACGGCGGTTGCGGGCGTGCCAAGCGCGGGCGTCAGGGTCATTCGGGTCATTCCTTCGCTTTGGCCTTTGCCGGGCCCTGTTTGTCGAAAAATCCATCGAGACGGAGATTGGTAATCCGCGGCGCATCCTTGCTCATCGAAACCCACATGAGGTGATCGACCACGGACGGGTCGTCGGCCGCCCCGCCGGGCACCCCGCCCGTGGTGCCGAGCTGGATATAATCACGCCCGTCCCGCGCCTCATAAGCGTATTTGTGATAGTGCCCCGCAAGCACGGTATGTGGGCGGCCCTTGAGCATTGCTTCGATCTCGCGAAAGGCAGGAGAGTCGATCTTCCATGCGGGGCGGTGCATCAGCACGAAAATCCAGCGCGCCTTTGGATTCTTCGCCAGCGCCTCGCGCACCATCTTTACCTGATCGGCGCTGAACGCGACATTCTCCGAGCCGCGGATCTTCGCCGCCAGTTCGGCTAGCCTGGGGTCCTTCGCGAACAGCGCCTCCGCCTCGGCCGGGTCGCCCTGGAGCGCGGTGAACACGGCCTTCATCGCTTCGCCGCCATATTCCTGGAACAGCTTCATCCGCGCGATCTTGGGCTGCGGCGGATCCTCGGTGTTGAGCACAAGGAACAGCGCGTTCTTGTAGGTGAAGCTGTAATAGTCGCCCCCCAGCCGCTTGCGCCAGTCGGTGCGCTGCACCTCGTTGGTCAGGTCGTGATTGCCCGGCACATAGAAGAAGGGGACGCTCAGCCGATTGATAGCGGCATTGACGTCGGCCCACTCGGTATCAAGCTGTTGCCGGTCCTCGGTATTGCCCTCGATGAGATCGCCGATGTTGATGACGAAATCGGGGCGCAGCCGCTCGACCTTGTCCATCGCGTGCTCGAACACGCCCGGCCGGTGCTTGCCTGTCCGGTCGCCGATGACGACGAAACGGAACTCGTCCGCGCCACCCGCAAAATCCTTCTGCGTGCGCGCGACGTCGGGCATGCCCGCATGATAATCCCTGCCCCCCTGCCCGGCGCTTGCGGCGCCGGGCAATGAGAGCGCGAGAACGCCAAGCGCGATGCATGCCCTTTTCATCGCAAGCCCTCCGCTCAGAAATCGAAGCTCAGGTCGACGCCATAGGTTCGCGGTTCGCCGAACAGCGCGCCCGGTCGGCCGATGTTGAACTGCATGATGTAATAGTCGGTATTGGTGAGGTTGCGCCCCCACAGGCCAAGGCGCACGCCGTCGACGCCGGGGATCTCCGCCAGATTGAGCCGCGCATTGAGCAGGCCATAATCGCCGATGATATATTTGCCGCCCGTGATCGTGGAGCTGGTGAACTTGTCGCTCTGCATCGTGTAGTTGACGTTTGCCGAAACCTGACCGATCGGCAGTTCGGGCAGATCATAGTTGAAGTCGAGCGCAAGCGTGTGCTTCGGCGCGTTGGTGAAGCGGTAATTGGCCGAAACGTCATTGCCCGCCGCGTCGATGACCTCGTCATACTGCGCGTCGAGATACCCATAGTTGATGCCGAGCCGCACCGAACGGACGGGCGCAAGCGTCACATCAACTTCTACGCCCTTTACTGTCGCCTTGCCCGCGTTGAGCACGTCGGTGATCCGGATATTGGTCGGATCGGACTGCACGTTGATCTGGATGTCCTCGTACTTCGAGACGAACGCCGCGGCGTTGAATCGCACGGTATTGTCGAGCCACTGGCTCTTCATGCCGAGTTCGTAAGACCAGAGCGTTTCCGAATCGAAGCCCTGATTGAAGCGCGCGATCGAGCTGGCGCGGGTGTTGTAACCGCCCGACTTATAGCCCTTCACCACCTTGCCATAGACGTTCGCATTTTCGGCGACGTCATAGGCGAGGACGAAACTGGGACTGAAATCCTTGAACTTGCGGTTGCCGTCGCCGATGCCCGGCACGGGCACGATCGGCCCGTTATTGACCTGGGTCTGGCGGGCGAGCGTCGCTTCGCGTTGATCCCAGCTCTGGCGGGCGCCGATCGTCACGTGGAGGCGGCGGTCCAGCGCTTCGGGGCTGTAGGTTGCCTGGCCGAAGACGGCCCAGCTTTCGTTCTTGATCGTGGTGGTCGTGAAACTGCGCGTGCGCGTCGGCGGGCTGAAGCTGTTGCTGAAATTGTCGCCCTCTTCGGAGAACCAATAGCCGCCGACGACATATTCGAGCTGCCGGTCAAGCGCGTCGCCGATGAGCTGGAGTTCCTGGCTCCACTGGTCCTGCTTCGCGCGGCTGCTGTTCTTCTGGAGCGGGAACGGTCCGACCGCGCCCGTCAGATAATCCTGGTTCTGGAAGTTATCGAGCTTGCGATAGCCCGTGATCGAGCGGAGCAGGATGGAATCGCTGGCATTCCATTCGGCGATCAAGCTGTGCCCCTGCGAAGTCACGTCATTGGGCACGACGTCGCGGACCAGCGGGCTGCCCGCATCGGGGCGTGGGATCGTCCGTGGGTGGAGTGGCGAGAGCGCGACATAGATCGGCGTGTCCTCGATCTCCGAACGGTCATAGGAATAGCGCAGGTTGAAGGCGTCGGAGGGCTGCCACAGCACATCGGCGCGCATCGCCTGACGGTCCTTGTCGCCCCAGCGCTCCACGATCGTGCCCGGGTTGTCGATGAAGCCGTCCTGCTTAGCCACCATGTAGGAGAAGCGCGCTGCCAGCGTTTCGCCCAAGGCGACGTTGACCGACGCCTTGACGCGACGATTGTCATAGTTGCCGAGCGTAAACTGGCCCTTGAAGCGAAACTCGCCGAGCTCGGGCTTTTTCGTGATGAAGTTGATCGCGCCGCCCGTGGCGTTGCGCCCGTAGAGCGTGCCCTGCGGCCCGCGCAGCACCTCGACACGCTCGAGTTCGGCCACTTCGAGCGCCTGACCCTGGCTGCGCGCGACATAGACGCCGTCCATATAGACCGCGACACCGCCATCCTGCGTGATCTGGTCGTCACTCAGGCCGACGCCGCGCATGAAGATCTGCGTGGTCGCTGCGCTGTTGGGATGCGGGGTAAGCTGAAGATTGGGAACATTGGCGCGCAGATCGACCAGACCGCTGATGCCCTTGTTTTCCAGATCGTCGGCGGTGAAGGCCGCGATCGAGATAGGCGTGTCCTGAAGCGATTCCTCGCGCTTCTGCGCGGTGACGACGATTTCCTCGAGTCCCGTGGCATCGTCGAGCGTGGTTTCACCCGTCTGCGCCAGCGCAGGATGCGCGAAGCTCATCGCCGAGCTGCACAGCAGCAGGCACGTCAACGGCTTGGAAACCTTGTGAATTGTCATCGTCTTCCCCTCCATGAACTTAAGGCGAGCGTTTGCCGCCCTTGCGATTCTACCTTCATGTAGGTAGATTTTCTACCGTCATGTAGGTAGATTGCAAGCCGGATTTTATTGCTCCACAAGGGCGCGGCTTCGCCGGGGCGTCGGCGGGGGTGAAATGAAGGGTCGAGAGTTGAACATGAAACCGGTCAGGCATGCGCGCGGCGAAGCAACGCGTCAGGCGATCCTCGAGGCCGCAGAGACGGTTTTCGCCGAAGTCGGCTTCGCGACCGCACGGCTCGAGGACGTCGCAGCCGCGGTCGGCATCAGGCGGCCGTCGATCATCTATTATTTCGCGAACAAGCAGGAGCTTTACGACGCGGTCGAGGAAGACATCTTCGCGTGCATGCACCAGCAGGCGCTCAAAGGCATCGCCGCGAACGACAAGCCGATCGACAGGCTGCTCGGGCTGCTCGACGGCTGGCTCGACTTCCTCGTCGCGCGTCCCTCGGCAGCGCGCATCATCCAACGGCTCGTCGCCGACGTGACGCCGCGCCGCGGCAATCCGACGCAATTCTCAAATATATTGCTTCGCGACGTCGAGATGGTGGTGAATGAGGGCATCGCCGCGGGCGACTTCCGCCCGATCCCGCCGATGCACGTGGTCAACGCAGTAGGATCAAGCTCGCTCTTTTATGTCTGCAACGGCAAGCAGCTCGGTTCCAACCGCAGCTATGATGCCGCTGATCCGAAAGAGCTCGAAAGCTTCCGGGAGCTGCTTCACCTGCTGACGCGCGCCGCGGTCGCACCAGCAACGGCGAGATAGACCGCTGCTCAGCGAAGCCGGACCTCAACTTTCGATATCTCGCCGGTGAAGTCGCCCGTGCCCCGATAGTCGGCAACGGGCGCCCCCGTGTCGCAGCCGATGTCGAAGGTCTCACCGAGACCCGCCGCAATGAGGATCGTGCGGTCAACCTTGCCCGCAGCGAGCGGGCGGCCATTGGCGCTGATCTTGAGCGCCCCGCCCTGTCCCGGGCCGCGCGCATAATCGAAATCGAAACGGAGCTGTGCCGGACCGGGAGCAAGCTTTTCCTTCGCGGCGATGCGGAACTGGTGCTGTGGTTGCTGCGAAAAGGCATGGACCGCGACCGGCCGCCCACGATCCAGAAAAAAGCTCCAGCCGCCGAATCGGCTGCCGCTAGCGAGAACTACCCCCTCGCCGCCGCCCTTGGGCACGACGACATCGGCAATGATGCTGAACGAGCGAATGTTGATCGACGGTGCCGCCGCCTGCGCGACGCTGATGCCGCTTCCCCAGAAGACCGTGCTGGGACGCATCGCGGGCAGACCACCCGCCATCACGCGCGCGACGCCGAAGCGATCGTCGAGCGGAAAGACGTTGTTGGCCTTGGCCTCTCGCATCCACAGCGACTGGAGTTCGGCAAGCTTTGCGGGATTGGCGGCCGCCAGGTTGCGTGACTGGCTGAAGTCGCGGTTCAGGTCGTAGAGCTCCCACGCATAATCGGTGGGGAGCCCCTGAACGGGCCGCGGATCCCATGGCGCGCGCCTGGGCGTGGTGTTGGCGAACCAGCCATCGGCGTAGATGCCGCGATTGCCCAGCAACTCGAAATATTGCGTGCGGTGGCGTTCGGGCGCCTTCGCCTCGGCGAAGCTATAGACCATGCTCACGCCATCGACGCGCTGCTGATCGACGCCGTCGACCCGCACCGGCATCGGCACGCCCGTCGCCTCGAGGATCGTCGGCATGATGTCGGTGACGTGCGTGAACTGGCTGCGGATTCCCCTTGCCTCAATTCGCTTCGGCCAAGACACGACCAGACCGTTGCGCGTGCCGCCCAGGTGCGAGGCGACCTGCTTGGTCCACTGGAAGGGCGCGTTGGTCGCCCATGCCCAGCCCGCCGAAAAGAGCTGATAGCTTTCGGGTCCGCCCATGTCGGGCATGGTCTTGAGGAGCCAGCCCGTATCTTCTGCTACGCCATTGGCGAGCTTGCCGATCTCGTTGCTTTCGCCCGTCGGCCCGCCCTCACCGCTCGCGCCATTGTCACCCTCGATGAACAGGACGAGCGTGTTCTCCGCCTGCCCCATGCGATCGAGCTCGTCGAGCACGCGGCCGATTTCGGCGTCCTGATAGGCGAGCATGCCCGCGAACACCTCCATCATCCGCGCGTGGACGCGGCGCTCGTCGGCGGACAGGCTGTCCCATGCGGGAAGCACATCGGGGCGCGGGGTGAGCACCGTGTCGGCGGGGATGATGCCAAGCGTCTTTTGCCGCGCGAAGCTCTCTTCGCGCAAGCGGTCCCAGCCGCCGTCGAACTTTCCCTTGAACTTCGCAATCCATTCCGCCGGCGCCTGATGCGGCGCATGCGCGCTCCCCGGCGCGAGATAGGCGAAGAAGGGTTTGTCGGGCGCGGCCGCCTTCTGGTTGTGGATCCAGTGGATCAAGTCGGCCGACAGATCGCCGTCGAGCGTGGTCTCGGGATGGTGGCGCTGCGCGACGGGCGTTGTGCCGCGGTAAAGCTTGGGCCGCCACTGATTGGTGTCGCCACCGACAAAGCCATAGAAATATTCGAAGCCAAGCCCCGTCGGCCAGAGGTCGAACGGCCCCGCGGCCGAAGCCTGAGCCGCCGGCACATTGTGATGCTTGCCGAAAAAGCCGGTGTTCCAGCCATTCTGCCGCAGCACTTCGGCGACCGTCGCCGCCGAGCGCGGGATCGTCGCCCAATAGCCGGGAAAGCCCGTCGCGAGATCGGTGATGAGCCCCGTGGAGACCGCATGATGGTTGCGCCCGGTGAGCAGCGAGGCGCGCGTCGGCGAGCACATCGCGGTCGTGTGGAAGCGGTTATAGATCAGCCCGCGCGCGGCGAGCCGGTCGAGATGCGGCGTCGGGACCGGCCCGCCAAAGGTGCTTGCCGCGGCGAAGCCGACATCGTCGGTAAGGATCAGGAGGACATTGGGAGCACCCGCCGGCGCGCGCACCGGCTTCGGTATCGCCGGCTTCGAGTCCCGGTAGGTTTCGCCGATCGTGCCCGAAAAGGGCTGCTCGGGCGGAGGTAGCACGGTCCGGTCCTGCGCCGCAACGGACGACGCCAGCACCACCAGACTCAGCGCGAGATACCGCATTCCCCCTCCCCTTTTTTATTCTCCACGTGCGAGATTGAGGAACAGCGGCCGTTCGCCGCCCCCGTGCACCGCGATCTGCGCGCCGCTGACATAGGCCGCGTCCGCCGAGCCGAGAAAGGCGACTGCGGCCGCGACATCGCTGCCCCTCGCCATGCGGCCGAGTGGCAGCATCGCACCGATCCGTTCCATGCCCTCTGCGCCGCCATAATGATCAGCCGCCGCCTCGGTCGCGACGAGCCCGACGATCACCGCATTGACGCGGACCTTGGGCCCCCATTCCATCGCGAGCGACTGGGTGAGGCTGAGCAACCCCGCCTTGGCCGCGCCATAGACCGCGGTGCCGGGCGAAGGACGGACGCCAGAGACGCTCGCAATGTTGATGATGCTCCCGCCCGTTTCCTGTGCCTGCATGATGCGGTTCGCGGCCTGCGAAACATGCAGGGGCGCGAGCAGGTTGAGCGCAATCACCTTTTCCGAAAGCCGCGGCGAGGCTGTGGCGGCGTCGGCTTCGGGCGAGCCGCCCGCATTGTTGACGACGAGGTCGAGACGGCCATGGCGCTCGGCAATGCGATCGACCATCGCACTCACCTCATCGACCGAGCGGACGTCACAGCTTTCGAACTCGGAAATGCTGTCGCCATGGCGGGGGAGATCATCGGGCGAGGTGCGGCCGCAGATTACCACCCGCATGCCATCACCGAGCAATCGTTCGGCGATCGCCCTGCCAATGCCCCGGCTTCCCCCTGTGACAAGCGCGATGCGCTTCTGTTCGGCCATTCCCGTCTCCGTCTCCCGCCCGACTAGAGCATATTGCGCTCAATCCAATCCATATCAGTGCTCCGGGCTTGACCCGGAGCCCATGCCGAAAACGTCGATATGGCCGGACATCTGGGCTCCTGCTTTCGCAGGAGCACCGAGCCCCATTTAACGCGCGACGCTGTAGTTCACCGGCGCGCCCAATTTGTCTCTCTCCATATGGTGGTAGCGGACGATCTGGCCCCGGGCCTAGCGATATCCGGACATCGTGCGCGCGCCGAAATTCCGGCGACGCGCCATCACGCGCCGGAGAGACGATTGAACAAGCAAATGAGCATCGAGGATTTCGTCGGCTCGCTGAAAAGCGGAATGACGATCGGTATCGCCGGCTGGGGCCCGCGCCGCAAGCCGATGGCGCTGATCCGCGCGATCCTGCGCTCGGATCTGAAGGACCTGACGATCGTCGCCTATGGCGGCCCCGATGTCGGCATGCTCTGCGCGGCGGGCAAGGTTAAAAAGGTGATCTTCGGCTTCGTCTCGATGGATGCGATCCCGCTCGAGCCTTATTTCCGTAAAAGCCGTGAGGCGGGTACGCTCGACATCCTCGAGCTCGACGAAGGGATGCTGCAATGGGGCCTGAAGGCCGCGGCGTTCCGCCTGCCCTTCCTCCCCACGCATGTCGGGCTCGGCACCGATGTGATGACGCATGGCGGCTTCAAGACGGTGCAGTCGCCTTACGAGGATGGCGAGGTGCTGTTGGCGATGCCCGCGCTTCGCCTCGATGCGGCGCTGCTCCATGTCCACCGCGCCGACAAGCTCGGCAATATCCAGGCGCTCGGTCCCGACACCTATTATGACGAATGGTTCGCGCGCGCCGCGGACAAGACCTTCGTCTCGGCCGAGGAAGTGGTCGAGCGCATGGATCACAGCTATCCCGAGGATGCGCGCTTCAATATCGTCGAGCGCTGCTTCATCCATGGCGTGATCGAAGCGCCGCTGGGCGCGCACCCGACCTCGATGCCCCCGTCCTATGGCTGGGACATGAAGCACCTCAAAGCCTATGCCGACAGCGCCCGCGCCGAAGGCGGCTGGGACGCCTATCTCGCCGACACGATCGGTGCCGACGAAGCGGGCTATATCGAGCGCGTCGGCGGCAAGGACGCCGTCTCCAGCCTCCCCCTTCCCATTTTCTGAGGCGGATGACCACATGACCACCGCACCCGAATTCACGCTCTGCGAACAGCTTATCGTCGCCGCTTCCGAGGCGTGGCGCGGCAATGGCGAACTCGTCGCCACGGGCATCGGCACCGCGCCGCGGCTCGCCGCCTCACTTGCCAAGGTGACGCACACCCCCGAACTGATGATGACCGATGGCGAAGCCTGGCTGGTCGAGGATCCCGTGCCATTGGGCCCGCGCGGCTATGACGACCGCAAGCCCGCGGGCTACCTCCCCTTCTCGCGCTATTTCGACGCAGCGGTGTGGCCGGGCAAGCGCCATGCGATGGTCTCGCCCAGCCAGATCGACCGTTTCGGCCAGATGAACATCTCGTATTTGGGCGGCACCTATGACCAGCCCAAGGTGCAGATGCTCGGCGCGCGCGGCTTTCCGGGCAACTCGATCTACCACATCAACTCGATGTTCATTCCCGCGCACTCGAAGCGCGTCTTCGTCGAGGGCGAGGTCGATATGGTGTCGAGCGTGGGCTATAATCCCGCGCGGCGCATCCCCGGCGCGCGGTTCGATTTCGTCGACCTGCGGCTGATCGTCACGGATCTCTGCGTGATGGATTTCGGCGGCGCGGACAACGCGATCCGCGTCATCATGCTCCATCCCGGCGTGAGCTTCGATCAGGTGCAGGAGGCGACGGGCTTCGCGCTCGAGGCTGCGCCTGACATCAAGGAAACACCCGCGCCGACGCCTGAGCAGCTCGCGATCATCGCCCGGTTCGATCCGTACAACCTCCGGGCAAGCGTGCTCAAGGACAATCCCGCGGGCAAAAGGAGCTGATCCATGGCCGATATCGTCTACGAAACCGACGAGCCCGTCCTCTACCGCGTCGAAAATGGCGTCGCCTGGGTCACGATGAACCGGCCGACCTTCAACAACGCGCAGAACAGCCAGATGACCTATGCGCTCGACGACGCGTTCCGCCGCGCCATCGATGACGACGAGGTCAAGGCGATCGTGCTCGCAGGCTCGGGCAAGCATTTCTCCGCGGGCCACGATATCGGCACGCCGGGGCGCGACGTGAACAAGACTTTCGAGCGCAAGCTGCTCTGGCCTGATCACACCAACAAGCCCGCCGCCGAATTCCTCTACACGCGCGAGCAGGAAGTCTATCTCGGCATGTGCCGCCGCTGGCGCGAAATGCCCAAGCCCACGGTCGCGATGGTGCAGGGCGCGTGCATTGCGGGCGGGCTGATGCTCGCCTGGGTGTGCGATCTCATCGTCGCCTCGGACGACGCCTTCTTCCAGGATCCCGTCGTCCGCATGGGCATTCCCGGCGTCGAATATTTCGCGCACGCCTTCGAGCTGCCGCCGCGCATCGCCAAGGAATTCCTGCTGCTGGGCGAGCGCATGCCCGTCAAGCGCGCCCATGAGCTGGGCATGGTCAACCGCGTCGTCTCGCGCGACGAGCTGGAAGGCGAGACGCGCAAGGTCGCCGAAAAGCTCGCCGAAATGCCGCGTCTCGGCCTCTCGCTCACCAAGCAGGCGATCAATCATGTCGAGGAATTGCGCGGCAAGCGCACCGCGATGGATGCGGTCTTCCACATGCACCACTTCGCGCACGCGCAGAACGATCTGGTGACGGGCAACAGCCTGGCGGGCCTCACGGGCAAGTCGATGGCCGAAGCCAACAAGAAGGATGCGGAAAAGAGCTGATGGCCGATCCGCTCAAGACATTGCTGACCGAACGGCTCGGCTGCCGCCTGCCCGTGATCCAGACCGCGATGGGCTGGATCGCGACACCGGGGCTGGTGATCGCGTCGAGCGAGGCGGGCGCCTTCGGCTTCCTCGCGGGCGCGGTGATGCAGCCCGCCGAGCTGGAGGCCGCGACCCTGCGCGTCAAGCAGGGGACGAAGCAGCCCTTCGGCGTCAATTTCCACATGTTCCAGCCCGGCGCGGCGGAGATCGTCGAGATCATCCTGAAGCACCGCGATCAGGTGCGCGCGGTGAGCTTCGGGCGCGGGCCCGACGCGAAGATGATCGGCCGATTCAAGGATGCAGGCATCCTCTGCATCCCCACCGTCGGCGCGGTCAAGCATGCGCAGAAGATGGTGCAATTGGGCGTCGACATGGTGACCGTGCAGGGCGGCGAAGGCGGCGGACATACCGGCTCGGTCGCATCGACGATCCTGCTCCCGCAGGTGCTCGACAGCGTGAAGGTGCCCGTGATCGCCGCGGGCGGTTTCGGCGACGGGCGCGGGCTTGCGGCGGCGCTGGCGTTTGGCGCGGTCGGCATCGCGATGGGCACGCGCTTCCTGATGACGCGCGAAAGCCCGATCCCCGACATTACGAAGGCGCGCTATGTGAAGGCGGGCACCGACGACATCCTCGTCTCGACCAAGGTCGACGGCCTGCCGCAGCGCATGATCAAGAACGCGCTGCTCAACAAGATCGAGCGCTCGACCGGGCTCGGCATCTGGCGCCGCGCGATCGAGAGCGGGCTGCAGATGAAGCGCCAGACGGGCGCCTCGTTCGGCGAACTGTTCAAGGCCGCCAGGGGCATGACCAGCCATGGCGGGCTCACGCTGCCGCAGGCGATGATGGCGGCCTCCGCGCCGATGCTCATCCAGAAGGCGGTGGTCGAGGGCGATCCCGATCACGGGCTGATGGCGACGGGGCTCGTCGCCGGCCGGCTCGACGATCTGCCGAGCTGCGCCGATCTCGTTTCCGGCATCGAGCGCGACGCGCGCGCGCGCCTCGCCGCCCTCTCCTCTTCTCCGCAAACGGTGGCCTGAACCATGCCGATCCATACCGAAATCAAGGACCGCATCGCCGAGATCGTCTTCGACGTTCCGCCGGTCAACGCGTTCGACAGCGAAACCTGGAACAGCCTGCCCGCGATCATCCGCGCGGCGGGATCCAACCCCGAGGTCAACGTCGTCCTCATCCGCGCCGAAGGCCGCGGCTTTTGCGGGGGCGTCGACATCAAGGAGATGCAGGCGCATCCCGAGCGCATCACGCTGCTCAACCGCGGCAATTTCCTGACCTTCAAGGCGGTGCGCGAATGCGAGGTGCCCGTCGTCACCGCGGTCCACAAATTCGTGATCGGCGGCGGCATCGGCATTTGCGGCGCGTCGGACACGATCATCGCCGCCGATGACGCCTATTTCTCGCTGCCCGAGGTCGATCGCGGCGCGATGGGCGGCGCTTCGCACCTCTCGCGGATGCTGCCGCTCCACAAGGTCCGCGCCGCCTTCTTCACCGGGGGCAATATTCCCGCCGAGGAAGCGTACCGGCTCGGCGCGGTCGAAAAGGTCGTGGCGCGCGAGGCGCTGGCCGAGGAAGCACGCGCCTTTGCGGGCGTGATCGCAGGCAAGTCGCGCAAGGCGCTCGTCCTCGCCAAGGAGGCGCTGAACGGCCTCGAGCCGCGCGATGTCGATCACGGCTATCGCTTCGAACAGGGATTCACCCTCGAAATGTACATGCACGAAGACAGCCAGAAGGCCCGCGACGCCTTTGTCGAAACGGGCAAGGCGGCCAAATTCTGATGAATCTCGCCTATACCCCCGAACAACAGGCCTTCCGCGCCGAGGTGCGCGCGTGGATGAAGGCCAATGTCCCCAAGGAACCGCTCGTCACGCTCGAGCGCGAAGAGGGCTATCACCAGCATGTCGAATGGGAGCGCAAGCTCGCCAGCGGCAACTGGGGCATGGTCACCTGGCCCGAGGCCTATGGCGGGCGCGGGCTCGACCTCATCCAGTGGCTGATCTTCGAAGAGGAATATTACCGCGCCGGCGCCCCCTTGCGCGCCAACCAGAACGGCATCTTCCTGCTCGGTCCCACGATCATGGAGTTCGGCACCGAGGAGCAGAAGGCGCGCTTCCTCACGCCCATGGCCAAGGGCGAGGTGATCTGGGCGCAGGCATGGTCCGAACCCAATGCGGGATCGGACATGGCCGCGATCACGTCGAAGGCGATCCGTGACGGCGATCATTACGTGATCTCGGGCCAGAAGACCTGGTCGAGCCGCGCGAGCTTCGCCGACTGGGGCTTCGGCCTGTTCCGCACCGATGCAGAATCGAAGCGCCACAAGGGGCTAAGCTTCATCCTGTTCGATCTGAACGCTCCCGGCGTGACGCGTCGTCCGATCCGCCAGCTCCACGGCGATCCGGGCTTTGCCGAACTGTTCTTCGACGAGGTCCGCGTGCCCGTCGAGAACCGCATCGCGGGCGAAGGCGAAGGCTGGAATGTCGCGATGGCGACCGCGGGCTTCGAGCGCGGGCTGATGCTGCGTTCGCCCGCGCGCTTTCAGGCCGCCGCCGCGCGCCTCGTCGCGCTCTTTCGCCAGCATGAGGCCAAGGCCGCGCCCGCCGCGCGCGAACAGGTGATGCAGGCGTGGATGGACGCGCAGGCCTATGCCTACAACACCTATGCCGTGGCCTCGAAGATCATGGCCGGGGGCCATATCGGCGCCGAAGCGAGCCTCAACAAGATCTTCTGGTCCGAACTCGACCGCGCCGCGCATCGCACCGCGATGCAGCTCTTGGGCGCTTCGGCCGAGCTGCGGCACTTCGATGGCGGCCAGCTCAACGCGTGGCTCGAGGGTTATATCTTCTCGCTCTCGGGCCCGATCTACGCCGGATCGAACGAGATCCAGCGCAACATCATCGCCGAGCGCCTGCTCGGCCTGCCGAGGTAAGCGGCCATGGACTTCACGGTTTCCGAAGATCAGGCGACGCTTACACAGGGCGTGCGCGATTATCTGGCGGGCGTCCATACGCCCGAGGTTCTGCGCGAACTCGACGTCAGCGAAGGCCGCCGCTCCGCCGCCATCTGGCAGGGGCTCGTCGAAATGGGCCTGCCCGGCCTGCTCGTCCCCGAGGCCGCGGGCGGGCTCGGCCTGTCGCTGCTCGACGGCGTGCTCATCGCTGCCGAACTCGGCCGCGCGGGCGTCGCCGAACCGATCGCCGACACCGCGCTGATCGCCGCCCCGCTGCTCGCCAAGGCGGGCGGGCAGGACGCGCTGCTCGGCGCGATCGCTTCGGGCGAAGCGAAGGTCGCGCTCCAGCATCCGCTCAATCCCTGGGTCGCCGATCTCGATGCGGCAACGCACCTGCTTTCGGTAAAAGATGAAGCCCTGATGCTCGCACAGCGAACCCCGGCGAAGGCCGGGGTCCAGGAGTCGTTGGGCGCTGGACCCCGGCCTTCGCCGGGGTACTCCGAGGGTAAACCGCTCGACAGCGTCGACCCGCTCCGCCGCATCTTCGCGCCCGTCGCGGCCGAGGGCGTCGCGGTCGGATCGGCCGATGCACTCCTCGATCACGCCGCGCTGATCAGCGCCGCGCAGCTCGTCGGCATCGCCGATGCCATGCTCGCGCTCAGCACCGAATATGCGAAGAACCGCAACCAGTTCGGCCAGCCGATCGGCAGCTTTCAGGCGGTGAAACATCACCTCGCAACGGCGGTGGTGAAGATCGAGTTCGCCAAGCCCGTGCTCCAGCGCGCCGCAGTCGCGCTCGGCGAGGGCTCCGCGCACGCCGCGGTCCATGTCAGCCACGCCAAGATCGCCGCCACCGACGCCGCCTGGGCGATGGGCGAGACCGCGATCCAGGTCCATGGCGCGATGGGCTATACCTATGAGGTCGACCTCCATTTCTGGATGAAGCGCTGCTGGGCGCTTTCCGGCGGCTGGGGCGACCGCGCCTTCCACCTTCGCCGCATCGACGCCGCCGTGATCGGCGGCAGCCTCCCGATCGGCCCCGGCCACACTTTCGCCTGAGGAACCTCAATGCCCGAAGCCTATATCATCGACGCGGTCCGCACCCCCATCGGGCGCAAGAAGGGCAGCCTCGCGCACGTCCACCCCGCCGATCTCGCCGCGCACCCGCTGAAGGTGCTCATTGAGCGCACAGGCATCGACGCCAATCTCGTCGACGACGTCGTCTGGGGTTGCTGCGACACGATCGGCCCGCAGGCGGGCGACATCGGCCGCACCGCATGGCTCGTCGCGGGCCTGCCCGAGCACGTCCCCGGCGTCACCATCGACCGGCAATGCGGCTCCTCGCAGCAGGCGATCCACTTCGCCGCACAGGGCGTGATGAGCGGCACGCAGGACCTCGTCGTCGCGGGCGGCAGCCAGGCGATGAACGCCATTCCGATCTCCGCGGCGATGTTCGCGGGCCAGCCCTATGGCTTCGATAGCCCTTTTATCGGAGCCAAGGGCTGGGACGCGCGCTACGGCACCGAGGAGATCAACCAGATCAAGTCGGCCGAGATGATCGCCAACAAATGGCAGATCAGCCGCGAGGCGATGGAAACGTTCGCCACCGAGTCGCACCGCCGCGCGCAGGCCGCGATCGACAATGGCTGGTTCAGGAACGAAATCGCGCCCTTCAAAGGGCTTGAGCAGGACGAAACCGTTCGCCCCGCGACGACGCCCGAGGGTCTGGCGACGCTCAAGACCGTCAATGAAGGCGGCGTTATCACCGCGGGCATTGCCAGCCAGAATTGCGACGGCGCGGCAGCACTGCTGATCGCGAGCGAAGCCGCGGTGAAGGCGCACGGCCTCAAGCCCCGCGCGCGCATCCACCACCTCTCGGTCCGCGCCGACAATCCGATCTGGATGCTCACCGGCCCGATCGCCGCGACGAAGTACGCGCTCGAAAAGGCGGGCATGTCGGTCGACGACATCGACCTGTTCGAATGCAACGAGGCCTTCGCCTCAGTACCGATGGCGTGGATGCAGGAACTCGGCATCCCGCACGAAAAGGTCAATGTGCAGGGCGGCGCGATCGCGCTCGGCCACCCCATCGGCGCCACCGGCGCGCGTCTCATGACCACGCTGCTCGGCGCGCTCGAGCGCACCGGCGGCCGCTACGGCCTTCAGACCATGTGCGAAGGCGGCGGCCAGGCCAACGTCACCATCATCGAAAGACTGTCATGAACACGCCGTTCGTCCCGAGCGAAGTCGAGGGACGTCAGGCACCGCGCGGGCGTGTCTCGACTGCGCTCGACACAAACGGACATTGTTGAAGGGTTGAACAGAATGGGTATCTGCGACGGAAGGACCGTCATCATCACCGGCGCGGCGCGCGGGCTCGGGCGCTCCTATGCGCTCGCCTTCGCAGCCGAAGGCGCCAATGTCGTCGTCAACGATATCGGCACCAGCCTTTCGGGCGAGGGCCGCGATACTTCGGCGGCGGACAATGTCGTCGCCGAGATCAAGGCCGCGGGCGGCAACGCGATCGCCAATTATGAGGACATCACCGACTGGGATGCCGCCAAGCGCATCGTCGACGCCGCCGTGGAAGCGTTCGGCGACCTCCATGTCGTCGTCAACAATGCGGGCATTGTGCGCGACCGCATGTTCGTCTCGGCGACGCCCGAGGAATGGGACGCGACGATGCACGTCCATCTGCGCGGCCATTTCTGCGTCAGCCGCCACGCGGTCGATTACTGGCGCGCTAGCCAAAAGGCGGGCAAGCCCGTCGACGCGCGCATCATCAACACCACCAGCGGCGCGGGTCTGCAGGGTTCGATCGCGCAGGCGGCCTATTCGACGGCCAAGGGCGGCATCGCTGCGCTCACGCTGGTGCAGGCCGCCGAACTCGGCCGCTATGGCATCACCTCGAACGCACTCGCCCCCGCCGCGCGCACGCGGATGACCGAGCAGGCCTTTGCCGACAAGATGGCCGCGGTCGACAATGGCTTCGACGCGCAGGATCCCGACAATATCGCGCCGACCGTCGTCTGGCTGGGCTCCGAGCAGTCGAAGCACGTCACCGGCTGCGTCTTCGAATTGGAGGGCGGCCGCATCACGATCGAGGATGGCTGGAAGCTCGGGCCCACGGTCGACAAGCAGGCCAAATGGGCGCCTGCCGATGTCGGCGCGGCGGTCGACGAGTTGCTCGCGGTCCGCGCCGCACCGCGCAAGGTCTGGGGCACCTGAGCCATGCATTTTTCCGCCACATCCGCTCCTCCTGAGGAGCCGCTGAGCCTGGCGAAGCGGCGTCTCGAAGGACGCACCGTACCTGATCCTTCGAGACGGGCCTTCGCCTTCGCTCAGTCCCTCCTCGGGATGAGCGGAGAGTATGAAACAACCAGCGGTGGGCTTTGATATGCACTTCGCCTTCACCGACGAACAGGTGATGATCGCCGAAACGGCGAAGGCATTCTTCGCGGAGAACGCGACGAGCGAGCGCACGCGCGCCGCGATGGCCGAGACAGGTGTCGACAGCGCGCTGTGGCAGGCCTTCACCGGCGAACTCGGGCTTGCCGGCGTCGCGATCCCCGAGAATTGCGGCGGCGTCGGGCTCGGCATGGTTGAGCTCGCGATTCTTGCCGAAGAGGCGGGGCGCAACACCGCCGCGCTGCCCTTCCTCGCCAGCCTCGGTCTCGCCGCGCCTGCGATTCTGGCGGGCGGAAGCGAAGAGCAGAAGGCGCGCCTTCTCCCCCGCCTGGCTTCGGGCGAACGGATCGCGAGCTTCGCGGTTGCCAGCGCCGACGGCACGCCCGGCGCGACGCTCAGCGACGGCACACTCACCGGCGCGGCGCTTCACGTCCCGCACGGCGGTACTGCCGACCTGTTCGTCGTCGCGGCCAGCAACGGCGTCGCGATCGTCGATCGCGGCGCCCCCGGGCTCGGCGTCACGCCGCTCACCAGCATGGACCAGACACGCCCCTATGCGCGGCTCCACTTCGACGGCGTCGCCGCCGAGGCGCTCGCCGATCCGCGCGCCGCGGTCAGCGCCGCCTTCACCACCGGCTGGCTCGTCCTTGCCGCCGACGCGCTCGGCGGCGCGCAGGCCTGCCTGGACCGCACGGTCGCCTATACGCAGGAACGCGTCCAATTCGGCCGCGCGATCGGCAGCTTCCAGGCGGTCAAGCACCGCCTCGCCGACATGATGGTCGCGATCGAACAGGCGCGCTCGGCGGTCTACTGGGCGGCGTGCGCGATCGACGAGGGATCGGACGAATCCGCCTTCGCGGTCCATGCCGCCAAGGCCTTTGCCTGCGATACCTACAGCCACTGCGCGGGCGAGATGATCCAGCTTCATGGCGGCATCGGCTTCACCTGGGAGCACGACGCGCACCTCTATTTCAAGCGCGCGCGCAGCAATGCGAGCCTGCTCGGCACCCCCGACTGGCACCGCGAGCAGGTCGCACAACTCGCCGGACTGGATCAGGCCGCATGAAACTCGGATTTTCTCCTGAGGAAGAAGCTTTCCGCGCCGAAGCCGCTTCATGGCTCAAGGCCGAGCTGGAAGGCCCCTTCGCCGATGTGCGCGGGCGGACCAGCCTGACCGAAATGCCCGAACGCCGGCGTGACTGGGAAAAACGGCTCGGCGAGGCGGGCTGGAGCTGCGTCGGCTGGCCCAAGGCCTATGGCGGACGTGACGCCACGCTCGCTCAACAGGTGATCTTCGCCGAGGAATATGCGCGCTGGGGCGCCCCGCCCCGGCTCAACCATATCGGCATCGAGCTTGCCGGCCCCACCATCCTTGCCTTCGGCACCGAGGCGCAGAAGGCGCGCCTCCTGCCCAAAATCGCGAAGGGCGAGGAGATCTGGTGCCAAGGCTATTCCGAACCCAATGCGGGTTCCGACCTCGCCAATGTCCGCACCAAGGCCTGGCGCGACGGCGACGACTGGGTGATCGAGGGGCAGAAGGTCTGGACCAGCCTCGCGCAATTCTCCGACTGGATCTTCGTCATCGCGCGCACCGAAGAAGGATCGAAGGGGCCAAAGGGCCTGTCCTTCCTGCTCGTCCCCGTCGACCAGAGCGGCGTCACCGTCCGCCCGATCCACCAGATCACGGGCGAGGCCGAGTTCAACGAGACCTTTTTCGATGGCGCGCGCACCGCGGCCGCCAACATCCTCGGCGAGCCCGGTGATGGCTGGAAGGTCGCGATGGGGCTGCTCGGCTTCGAACGCGGCGTCTCGACGCTCGCGCAGCAAATGGGATTCCGCAACGAACTCGACGCGGTGATCGCCGCGGCGCGCGCCAATGGCGAGGCGAAGAACCCGCTGATCCGCCAGCGCATCGCGAAAGCCGAGATCGGATTGAAACTGATGCGCTATGGCGCGCTGCGCATGCTGACCGATGCGGAGGGCGGCACGCTCAACCCCTCGGCGCTCACCTACAAGATCCAGTGGGCAACCTGGCGGCGCGATCTCGGCGAGCTCGCGATGGACGTGCTCGGGGTATCGGGAGAGACCGTCGAGGGCAGCGAATATGCCTTCCCCGTCCTCCCCAACCTGTTCCTCTACAGCCGCGCCGACACGATCTACGGCGGCACCAACGAGATCCAGCGCAACATCATCGCCGAGCGCGCGCTCGGCCTTCCGCGCGAGCCGCGCGGCGATCTGAAATAGGAGACAGACGTGGCGAGACCCGCCCCCGACTACCCCACCCCCACCGGCCTGCTCAAAGGCAAGACCATCCTCATCACCGCCGCCGCAGGCAGCGGCATCGGCGGCGCGGTCGCGCAGCGCGCGGCAGAGGAAGGCGCGACGCTCTTCCTTTCCGATATGCACGAGCGCCGGCTGGGCGAGACCGCCGACCGGATCGAGGGCCTCGGCTTCGCACGCCCCGGCACGCTCGTCTGCGACGTCACCGATGAAGCGCAGGTGCAGGCGCTCGTCGCAGGCGCGATCGGCGCGATGGGGCATGTCGACGTGCTCATCAACAATGCGGGCCTTGGCGGCGCCGCGCCCGTGGTCGAGATGACCGACGATCAGTGGAACAAGGTGCTCGACGTGACCTTGACCAGCGTCTTCCGCATGACGCGCGCGATGCTGCCGCATATGTACGCGCGTCAGACGGGCGCGATCGTCAACAACGCCTCGGTGCTCGGCTGGCGCGCGCAGAAGCTGCAGGCGCACTATGCCGCCGCCAAGGCAGGCGTGATGGCGTTCACGCGCTGCTCGGCGCTCGAAGCCGCCGAACAGGGCGTGCGCATCAACGCGGTTTCGCCGAGCCTCGCGATGCACGCCTCGCTGTCCAAGGTAACCCCGCCGGGGCTGCTCGAGGAGCTGACCGAGAAGGAAGCCTTTGGCCGCTATGCCGAGCCCTGGGAGGTAGCGAACGTCATGCTCTTCCTCGCCAGCGACCTCTCCTCCTACATGACGGGCGAAGTGCTCGCCGTATCGAGCCAGCAGGCATGAGCGCGCGCATCTTCGAGACCCCCGCCGCGCTGCTCGATGCGGTGGGTGAGAGCTTCGGCCCGACCGAATGGGTCGCGATCGAGCAGGATCGCATCGACCTGTTCGCGCAAGCGACCGACGACCACCAGTGGATCCATGTCGATCCCGAACGTGCGAAGGATGGCCCCTTCGGCGGCACGATCGCGCACGGCTATCTGACGATGAGCCTCGTCAACCGCTTCCTCCCCGAGCTGGTCGAGGTGCGCGGCGTCTCGATGGGGATCAATATCGGCACCGACAACCTCCGCTTCCTCAACCCCGTCCGCTCGGGCAGCCGGATCAGGGGCAAGGGCGAACTGGTGAAAGCCGAGGAAGCCAAGGGCGGCGTCCAGGCCGTGGTGCGCGTGACCGTCGAGATCGAGGGCGTCGAAAAACCCGCCTGCGCGGTGGATACGATCAGCCGCTTCTATCCGGCGCAGTAGCTACCCATCCGCCCTCGTCATGCCAGTGAAAGCTGGCATCTCCCACAAGATCGGGCGCCATCTGGTTGGCAGATCCCAGCTTTCGCGGGGATGACGTGGGAGCAAGTGAAGGCCATTTACCCGCGCAACAGGAACTTCTGCACCTTGCCCGCGGCATTGAGCGGAAGCGCGTCACGGATCTCGACGCTCCGCGGCACCTTGTAATTGGCCATGTTCTCGCGCGCCCAGGCGGTGATCGCCTCGGGCGTTGCTTGCGCGCCGGGGCGGAGCACGA
This sequence comes from Sphingomonas cavernae, assembly GCF_003590775.1. Classification (GTDB taxonomy): domain Bacteria; phylum Pseudomonadota; class Alphaproteobacteria; order Sphingomonadales; family Sphingomonadaceae; genus Sphingobium_A; species Sphingobium_A cavernae. Next base: position 294,883 of record NZ_QYUM01000002.1, read on the forward strand.
CGAAGGCCTTGGGCACCTCGCCCAATCTTTCGTCGGGCACGCCGATCACCGCCGACTGCGCGATCGCGGGGTGTTGCGCGAGGATATTCTCGATCTCGGCGGGGTAGGCGTTGAAGCCGCCAACGATGAAGATGTCCTTGGCGCGATCGGTGATGCGGATATAGCCGCGCGCGTCCTGCACCGCGATGTCGCCGGTGCGCAGCCAGCCATCGCCGTCGATCGCCTCGGCCGTGGCCGCAGGGTCGTTGAAATAGCCCTGCATCACGCCGGCTCCGCGGACGAGAAGCTCGCCCGCCTCGCCCGGCGGCAACGTAGTGCCGCCGTCATCGACGATCCGTATCTCGATCCCGTCGAGCGGGCGCCCCGCGGTGCTGGCGATCGTCTCGACGCCGTCCTCCTTGCGGCACATGGTGACGACGCCGCAGGTCTCGGTAAGGCCATAGGCGGTGAGCACGGTTTCGATACCAAGTTCGGTCCGCATCTCCTCGACGAGCGAGACTGGCACCGATGCTGCGCCGGTGATCGCAAGCCGCAGTGACGACAGGTCGTGTGCACGATAGTTTGCGGCGAGCAGGCTCTGATAGATGGTCGGCGGCCCCGGCAGCACACTCACCTTCTCGCGTTCGATCCGCGCCAGCACATCCTCCGCGCCGAAAACTGCGTGCGGCAGCACGGTGCAGCCTGTCAGAAAGGCAGCGAGCCAGCCCGCCTTGTAGCCGAAGCTGTGAAAGAAGGGGTTGATAATCAGGAAGCGATCCGCCGGTCGCAGCCCATAAGTCTCCGAATAGCGCTGATAGACCCAGATGTTCTGGCGGTGCGTCGTCACCGCCCCCTTGGGGTTGCCCGTCGTCCCCGAAGTGAAGAGGATATCGCAGACATCGTCCTCACCCAGCGCATCGAGCCGCGCATCGATTGCGGATGGCGGAATCGCGGCGCCGCGCTTCAGAAATTCGCCCCAGCCGACACCGCCTCCCTCGCCGCCCAGCAGAACAATTTGCTGCAGGTCTGGCAAATCCTCGCCGCGCAGCATTTCGGGATAGGCCGCCCCCAGAAACTCCGAGACGGTCAGCAGCATCCGCGCGCCGCTGGTGCGCAGGATATAGCCCGCCTCGCGCCCCTTGAGCCGCGTGTTGAGCGGCACGATCGCCGCGCCGGCGGTCTGCGCACCGAGCGCAGCAATGATCCACTCGACCGAGTTGGGTGCCCAGATCGCGACCCGGTCGCCGGCTTCGATCCCGCTGGAAAGAAAGGCCGCAGCGGCCTCGCGCACGCGTGGCTCTAGATCGCGGTAGAGGATGGTGTCGCCATCCTCGCCGCGGATCGCCTCGATGTCGGCGAAGCGCCTGGCCGACGCGAAAACCATGTGCGGGATGGTGTGCTTGTTCTCGGCCACGGGCCAATCATCTCCTGAATATCGCACCGGGCGTCGACGTGCGAACCCTGGCTCCTGCTTTACGTGCCTGCGTGGTATCGCCATTGCCTATTCACAACCCCTATTCGGGGATGGCAAGCCAGTGCGGATGACTGGCCAAGGTGCCTCCGTCGGCGCATCAGGATCAGAAACACGGCGGGGAAAGAGGATCAAGGGCTAGAAGGCATGGCAATCGACAAACCCCTGGCGCCGGCGGACGAGCTGGTCTCGCTGATCTACAGGGGGCCACTCGAGCCGACGCCCTGGCAAAGCTTCCTCGAAGCGCTGACGCGCCGGATGCGCTGCAAGAGCGCGGCGATCGTGTTGCGCCTCAGCCGTCAGGGCATGCCACCGCTCGTCATCTGGGGTCGACCGCCGACGATCGACGAAAATCAGGCGCGCGCGATCAACGAGGTCCATGCCGAGCTCGGCCATCTCGACCCGCTGCGCAACAGGCTCGTCCGTCCCGGCGACATTCTTACGTTGAGCGCGGCCATGCCCCGCGAGGAGCTCGAGAAGAACCGCTTCTACCTCGAGATCATGAAGCCCTATGGCATCGAGCACGAACTCGGCATGTATATCTCCGAGCCCGGCGGCTGGGAGGGCAATGTCGGTCTGACCAACGGGCCCGAGGAAGGGGATTTTACCGAAGATGACAAGGCCGTGCTGCTCACGCTCCGTCCGCATCTCGAGCAGGCGCTGACGCTCTTCTCGCGCATTCGTCGCGACGAGACCGAGCTTCAGGTGATGACTGATACGCTCGACAGGTTGACGCTATGCACCTTCATTCTCGACAGCGCGGGCCGCGTCATCCGCACCAACACCGCCGGCCGCCAGCTCATGCTGTCAAGCCGCGCGATCCGTACCGCGGATGACCGGCTGGTGCTTGCGAGCAAATCGAGCAACGCCTTGCTCCAGCAACTCGTAGCCCGTGCGATCGAGGCGCGGCGCTCGGGGGACAGTTTCACCGAGGCGCTGCGCGCTGAATCCGATAGCGACCGGCATCTGGGCGTGCTCGTGCGGACGATCGAAACGTCGACGCGCTACGGCAGCGATGCCGAACCCGCAGTGGTCATCTACGTCTCGGGGCTGGAGACAGGCCAGCCGCTCGAACGGCTGGTAAGCCAGATCTTCGACCTCACCCCTTCAGAGGCGCACCTGGCCGCGCTGCTCGCCGCGGGGCTGAGTCTTGCCGAAGCCGCCGAGAAGCTCGATCTCACTGAGAACACGGTGCGCAGCTATTGCAAGACCATCCTGAGCAAGACCGGCGTCAGCCGCCAAGCCGATCTCGTTCGGCTGATCCTGAGAAGCGTCGCCGTTCTCGGCTGACCGCCGAGCCACCAAATGGGTGTGGCGCTCTGCTCCGCGCGATGACAATCCGGCCCTCAACCGGCCGCACGGCAATCTAGTCCAATTGAGCGATGCGGCGCCCCGGACGGCGTGACAGGCTCCGGGCAAAGGCGCGCTCTACGCGTCGACGGCAGAGGAGCGATGACAAGGCCATGACCGCCAATCCCGATTCCCGCGCGTTCCGCGATGCGCTCGGCTCATTCGCCACGGGCGTCACGATCGTGACCGCGACCGATGCAGAAGGTCGCGACGTTGGCCTGACCGCGAGCAGCTTCAACTCGGTCTCGCTCGATCCGCCGATGATCCTGTGGAGTCTCGCGCGCAGCTCGCAGAGCATGGCGGCGTTTCGCGAGGCCGCGCATTTCGCGGTGCACATCCTTGCCGCCGATCAGGATCCGCTGTCCAACCGCTTCGCCAAAAGCGGCACCGACAAGTTCGCCGACGTGCCGATCGAACGCGGCGAAGGCGGCGTACCGCTGCTCACGGGCTGCTCGGCGCGTTTCGAGTGCCGCACCGCCTATCAATATGAAGGTGGCGATCATATTATCTTCGTGGGCGAAGTAACGCGCTTCGATCGCTATGAGCGCCCGCCTCTCATTTTCCACGGCGGGCGTTATGCGCTCGCGGCGCGCAAGGCGCAGGCGCTCTCGGCGGGCGGGGCAATCGAGCAGCCCGCCGGCAGCTTCGGAGAAGACTTTCTCGGCTATCTGCTCGGTCGCGCCCATTTCCAGCTCTATGCGCGAATGCAAGCAAGCCTCGGCGCGCACGGGCTGGATGCGTGGGACCATTTCATCCTGAGCGTGCTCGGCATTGGTGACGGACGCTCCATAGCCGAGATCGAGGCGGTGATCGGCTATACCGGCGCGCATGCAACCCCCGAGCGTGTTCGCTCGCTTGCGGCGCGCGGCATCCTTTCGGCCGACCCCGACGGAGGCCGGCTGTGGCTGACCGAACAGGGCCGCAAGACGCTGGTCGAACTGACCGCGGCCGCCAAGGCAGCCGAAGAGGACGCGCTGGGTGCGTTCGACGAGAATGAAACCGCGCTTCTCAAGCATCTGCTGAAACATGTCATCCGCAGCACCGATCCGGGGCTGCCCGACCCATGGCTGGCCACGGCGGAGCAAGGCGCGTGACGCCGGCTCGCATCGCGGGCCATGGACCGATCCGGCAGATCGCCTGGCTTACAGAGGATCTCGATGGCGCAATCGCACAGTGGTGCGAACTCGCAGGCGTGGGACCTTGGACGGTCTATCGCAACGTCCGCATGGATGGCGATTATCGCGGCTCGGCGACATCGGTACGGATCGACGTCGGCCTCGCATATCAGGGCGAGATTCAGATCGAACTCATCGCGCCCCATGGCGCCGGACCTTCACCTTACCATGATGCGGCGGGCCGGGTCCGCACGGGCATGCACCATATTGCGTGGCTCGTCGCCGATGTCGCTTCGGCGACCGAAGCCGCGATCGCGGGCGGGTTCGCACCCGTGTTCCGCGCCGAAGATGGCAGCGGCGCGACGCGCGTCGCCTATCTCGAAGCGCCCGAAAACCCCGCCATGTTGCTCGAGCTGATCGAGGCCACGCCGCCGATCCGCGAAGGTTTCGAGACAGGTATCGCGGCCGCCCGCGCGTGGGACGGAAGCGATCCGGTAACCGTCATCGATTTCGGCACCTGACGGGGAGCATATGGAAAAGATCATCTATGCGCTGTGGCGCGATGCCAGCGAAAATCGCGCGCGCTTCAACGCGCGGCTGCTCGGAGAGGTGACAGACGCACTCGCGGCGCATGTTTTCGGCCTTCGATTGAATTTGCAGGACGCTGAGGTGGAGCGCGGCACCTCGCCGCGCATGGCTTCCACCCAGCCGCAAATGGATGCGGTGATCCAGCTTTGGTCGCCAAGCGCGAACGATCCGGCGCGCGCGCCGGTAGACGCGATCATAGGTGGAGCTGCCCCGCGCTATGCCGCGTGGCTGGCGTCCGAATCGACGGTTCTGCCCAACACGCTCCATCCGCCCGTTACGGGCCGACGCACCGAGGGCTTTTCGCAGATCGTGTTCCTTGGCCGCCCGCCGCGCCTCACCTGGGAGGCATGGCGCGATACCTGGCAGCGGCATCATACAGCCGTCGCGGTCGATACCCAGGCCAACTTCGAATATGTCCAGAACCTGATCGTGCGACCGCTGACCTATGGCGCGCCCGATTATGCGGCGATGGTCGAGGAATGCTTCCCTTACGCCGCGCTTGGCGACGAAGCGGTCTATTTCGACGCGGTCGGTGATTCCGCGAAGCTCGCGGAGAATCAGCGGCTCATGGCCGAAAGTTGCGCCCGCTTCATCGATTTCGACCGGATCGACTGCCTTCCGACCAGCCAGTTCGATGTGAAGCGCATTGTGTGATACGCAAAGCGTGACATAGATACTTACATAGTGAGCAAATGCGTAATTCCCACTTGACGATCGAGCGTCATGGCGACAAGGATAATACGCAAATAGAACGCATATGGACATGAGTTCGACGAGATGCGTCAGCAATGCAGGAGATACCATGCGCGATATCGAAGAATCCCGCACGCGCAGCGATCCTAACGCGATCGTTGTGTCGGAACGCGTCGAGATTGCCGCGCCTGCCGCGATCGTCTGGGAAATTCTGACCGATCTGCCGCGCTATGGCGAATGGAACCCCTTCTGCATCGCCGCGGAATCGACGCTCGAGATGGGCGCGCCCGTCAGCATGACGCTCAAAAGCTATATCGAGCCCGACGTCACCTTCCCCAATTGCGAATATGTCTGCGCGTTCGAGCCTGAGCGGCTGATTTCCTGGGAACTGCCCTACAATGAAGCCTGGCCCTATCCCGCGCGACGCGACCAGATCATCGAACCGCTGGGCGACGAGGCCTGCGCCTATCATTCGACCGACGCCTTCCTCGGCGACAACGGCATCCATGTGATGCGCTTCGCGGGCCCCTGGGTGAAGCGCGCATTCGACGACACGGCACACGCGCTGAAAGTTCGCGCGGAGGCAATGCACCGGGCGCGAAAGGCCGGGACATGAGCCTGGACCTCGAAGCGATCGAACGGATCAAGCGCGTCAAATATCTCTATTGCGAGGCGATCGATCGGTGCGATCTCGCACTGCTTGAAACGATCCTGACCGAAGATTTCAGCGCCGACTATCAGGGTGGAAGCTACCGGCTTCAAGCCAGGGGCCGAGCCGAATTCCTCGCAGCGATCAAGGCGGCGTTCCACCCCGACTTCGTCGGTTGCCACGCCGTGCAGCATCCGATCATCGACGTGCACGGTGACGGCACCGCGAGCGGGCGCTGGCGGCTGGTCGATTATGCGATGAGCCTTCGCGACGACAATCTGACGACTATCGGCGCGGCGACCTATGTCGACGACTATGCGCTCGTCGACGGCGCATGGAAGCTCAGGCGATCGGCCTATACGCGCATTTACGAACGCGTGTTCAACGAGCCCAACCCCGCGATCACCTTCCATATCCTCGGAAGCCTGGCGCGGTGATCGACCTGTACGGCATGACCAGCCCCAATGTGCTGAAGCTCGCCCTCATGCTCGAGGAATGCGGGCTCGATTACCGGGTCCACCACGTCGACGTCTTCGCTGGCGCGCAGCACGATCCCGCGTTCCTCGCAATGAACCCCAATGCCAAGGTGCCGGTAATCGTCGACAATGATGGCGACGGCGCCTTCGCGGTTTTCGAGAGTGGCGCAGCGCTGCTCTATCTCGCGGACAAGACGGGCCTTTTGCTGCCGCGCGACGGCCGGGCGCGATCAACTGCGCTGCAATGGCTGCTGTTCCAGGCGTCGACCGTCGGCCCTGCATTTGGCCAGTATGTCCACTTCTTTCGCTACGCGCCGTCCGAAATCTATGCGCTGCGTCGTCATGAGAGCGAAACCGCGCGCGTGCTCGGCCTGCTCGATCGTCGGCTTGGTGAGAGCGCGTGGTTGTCGGGCGATAGCTACGGCCTTGCCGATATCGCGACCTGGCCCGGCGTGCGCACGGGCGATGCGATTTTTCCGCTGCTGGCCAACGGGCACGGCTGGCGGACGCTCCCCAATTTGCGGCGCTGGTTCGACAACATCGCCGAACGCTCCGCAGCGGTGCGCGCCACGGCCGCCGTCGACGCACTATTGCCGCAGGACAAGGCCGCCTTCGCGCGCGCCGATACCGATGCGCTCGACCGCTTCTTCGGTCGAGGCCGGCACGATCACGCGCTCGCCCTGACCGGCGCCGAGCCTGCGTAACCATCGAATTTCAATCGGGAGGTACTGACTACAATGAGGAATCGGGTCCAATATTCGACGGCGAGTCTGTTCGCGTTGATTGCAGCGCTCGGCGCTCCGCCCGCCTTCGCACAGGATGCGGCGCCGGCTGCCGAAGAGACGGCTGCGCCCCAGGAAGATACCGGCGGCATCAGCGATATCGTCGTTACCGCGCAGAAGCGCGCCGAGAACGTGCAGGACGTGCCGATCGCGATCTCCGCGGTCGACGAAGCCTATTTGAAATCGCGCGACATCAGCTCGATCGACCGGCTCGGCTCTGTCGCCCCGAACGTCAAGATCGAGCGCGCGCCTTCGAACAAGACGATCTCGCAGATCTCGATCCGCGGCTCGGTGACGATCAACCCCGCGATCACCTGGGAGCCCGCGGTCGGCCTCTATCTCGACGGTGTTTACATCGCCAAGGCGCAGGGCTCGATCTTCGACGTCGCCGATCTCGAGCGCGTCGAGGTGCTGCGCGGGCCGCAGGGCACGCTCTATGGACGCAACACGCTTGCAGGCGCGGTGAACCTCATCACCAAAAAGCCAAGCGGCGAGCTGGGCGGATCGGTCGAGGCGACCTATGGCAACTTCGATTACTGGAAGCTCAAGGGCGTCGTCGACCTCCCGAAGTTCGGCATCTTCTCGGTGAAGCTCTCGGGCCAGATCCAGAAGCGCGACGGCTTCATCGATATCGGCCCCAACCCCTATCCGCAGGCGTTTCTCGCGCGGCCCAATTCGGTCGACGAGACCAACGATATCGACGGCAAGAGCGGCATGATCCAGGTGCGCGCCGAGCCGAGCGACACCCTGACCTTCGACTATATGTTCGACTATACGCGCTACAATCAGCGCCCCGATTTCGCGCAGCTCTATCACGTCAACCGTAACGGCGATCCGCGCGACATCTTCGACCCGAATTCGCCGAGCTATCCCTTTGTCGGCCAGTTCTTCCCGCTCAACCTCTACGACCGGACCGAACGGCAATCGAGCGGCAGCATCGACGCCGACCCGCTCTACGAAAAGTCGAAGACGTGGGGCCATGCGTTGACCGCGACGCTCGAACTGGGCGACGCCACGCTCAAGTCGATCACCGCGTACCGCAAGCTCCGCTGGTCGGACAGCATCGACCTTGATGGTTCGCCGCTTCCCGTCGCGATGACCGCGCGCGACAGCCGGTATCACGCGTTCAGCCAGGAGCTCCAGCTATCGGGCACAACGCTTGACGATCGGCTGAAATACGTGGTCGGCGCCTATTATTTCAAGGACAAGGCCGAGACCGACAACCCTCAGAACTTCTTCGGCGGCGCGCAGACCTTCGTCTCCAACTATGGTTCGCACACCGAGGCCTATGCCGCCTATGGGCAGGTCGATTTCTCGGTCACCGACTCGCTCACGCTGGTCGGCGGCCTGCGCTACAATCATGAGAAGAAGGATGTCATGCGCCTGCTGCAGTTCACCGCGGCGGGCCAGCCCCAGATCACGCTGATCGACGTCCCCTATGGCGGCGTGCCCGATGCGACGTACAATGATCTGAGCCCGTCCTTCACCGTGCGCTACGAGCCCGGTGGCAACGTCGATCTCTATGCGCGCTACGCCAAGGGCTTCAAATCGGGCGGCTTCAATGGCGAGACCAATGTCGTGGTCTTGCCGACGCCCGATTGCCCGTCGGGTGCGCCCGAACTGTGCGAACCCTATCGCCCCGAAAAGGTCGACAGCTACGAAGTCGGCGTGAAAACGAGGCTGCTCGACAACACGCTGCAGCTCAACGCGGCGGCCTTCTGGGACGAGCACAAGGACATGCAGCTCGCGGTGTTCCTCGGCACCGGCTCGGCGGCGTCGATCGTCCGCAACGCGGCGGGCGCGCGCATTCGCGGCCTCGAGCTTGAGGCGATTGCGCGACCCGTCGACTGGCTGACCGTCAACACCTCGTTCGCGCTGCTCGACACCAAGTACAAGAAGTTCGTCGAGGTTCCGGGCGGCCCCGATGTGTCGGACAATCGTGCCTTCCCACACGCGCCCAAATACACCGCGTCGGCGGGCGTGGACTGGCGCGTGGTCGAGGGCGACTGGGGTCGGTTCAACCTGATCGGCGATCTCAACTTCGTCTCGTCCTACTACACCTTCCCCTATGCACTGCGCGTCGACAATCCGTCGGACCAGAACGCACGCAACACGCGCTCGCCCGGACGGACTATCGTCAACCTGCGCGGCACCTTCGCCGATCTCCCGATCGGCAATGTCAACGCCGAGCTGTCGCTGTGGGTGCGCAATTTGACCAAGGAAAAGGCGCCGCAGAACTTCATCGATTTCGGGCCAAGCTTCGGTGGCCTCACCGTCGGCTATTTCCCGGATCCCCGCACCTATGGTGTGACCCTGGGCATGCGCTTCTGACGCGCACTGCTCCTCTCTGAAACCTTGAGGGGGTGGGCGGCCAAGGCCGTTCCGCCCCCTTATTTTGTGGAGACATCAATGACGCTCGACCCGAGGCTCCAGGAGCTGCTCGACCGCGAGGAGATCCGCCAGCTCATCACCGCCTATTGCAACGCAGCCGATCGGCACGACCACAAAAGGATGCGCAGCCTCTATCATGAGGACGCGATCGACGAGCACGGCGCGATGTTCTCCGGGCCCGCGATGGAGTTCATCGACAGGCTCCCCGAGATCCAGGCCAATATGGAGATTCTCCATCACAATGTGACGACGATCAATCTGGCGATCGACGGCGACCGTGCCGAGGGCGAGGTCTATCTGCTCGCGCTCCACCGCGCGCGAATGCCCGACGGGCCGATCGACGTGCTCGTGGGCGGGCGCTATTTCGACAAGTACGAGCGGCGTGAGGGCAAATGGAAATTCCTCCACCGCGCGATCGTCGCAGACTGGGCCAATGTCCATGAACCCTCGATCATCGACCTCGACCACCCGTTCCTCGCAGGCGCGAAGATCGGAAGGCCGGGCCCCTCCGATCCGTCCTACGACTTCTTCAAGCTGCTCAGGCGCGGCGAATAAAGGCTTTACTGTCATTCCCGCGAAAGCGGGAATCCAGGAACACAAAACCTTCCGGATGGATCAGCGTTCATGGATTCCCGCTTTCGCGGGAATGACAATCAATTGAGTGAGCCCCGGCGCGCGCCGGCAGTCGCAATCAGAACTTGATCGCCAGCTCGACACCATAGCTGCGCGGATCGCCATACATCACGCCCGCAAAGCCGAGCGATCCGAAGTCGATGCCCGACAGCAGATAGTCCTCGCCCGTCAGATTCTTGCCCCAGAGCGAAACCGAAGCTTCCGATCCGCCAAGCGGTATCTCGGAAAGCGTCAGCCGCCCGCTCAGCAGCCCGACGCCGCCGTCGGCAATTTCCTCGTTGAATGGGTTGATCGGGTGCCAGTAGATCTTGCTGCGGTAGCTCCAGTCGGCGCGCGCGGTGAGCTTGCCGATATCGCCGAGCGCGGTCTCATATTGCGCGCCCACATTGGCGGTAGTTGCCGCCGAATACTGGAACTTCGCGACGTCCGAAATGTCGATTGGCAAGCCGCTGATTGGATCGACGAATATAAACGTCTTGTACTTGCGGTCGGTATAGCCGATCGACGCGTTGGCGGTGAGGCCCGTTGTGATCAGCACCTGAAGCTCGGCCTCGATACCGGTATAGGTGGCCTTGGCGGCGTTGACCGTCGTGCTCGCAGCGCCGCCCGTTCCGGCCAGGAACTGCTGCACCTGAAGATCGTCATAGATCGAATGGAAGGCGGCAAGGTTGACGCGCACCCGTCGATCGAAGAGGTCGCTCTTAAACCCGATCTCGTAGGAGGTCAGGTCCTCGGGATCAAAGCCGTTATTGTCGGCCGCGCGTGCGTTGAAGCCACCCGCCTTGTAGCCCGTGCTGGCACGGACATAGGTCATGATGTCGTCGTTCCAGTCATAGGCGATGTTGGCGAGCCAGTTCAAACGATTGAACTTCTTGCTGAGATCGCGGGGCGCCGGCGGTATTGGCGACGACTGCGTGAGATGCTTCTTGTCCTCGGTATAGCGCAGGCCACCCGTGATGCTGAGCCGGTTGTCGAGCGCGGCGGGCTTCCAGGTGAGCTGGGTGAACGCCGCCATCGAGCGCGAGGTATGGCGATAGGTGAGCCGCGTATCGACGTTGACGCCGAAGCTGTTGAGCGAGATGCCCGGCGCGATCGGGATCGGCACGGGAGAAGGCAGGACAAGCGTGAAGCCCTGAGGGTTGTCCTCGGTCGCTTCCTCACGGAAATAATAGGCGCCGACGACATAGTCGAACTCGTCGCCGATCGAGCCGATCAGGTTGAGTTCCTGCGAGATCTGGTTCTGGTGCCGCTCGTTGCTGGTGTGGAACAGATCGACCGGTCCGATGCCGAGCGGGATGAACGGGTTGGGCGGTGCGAGAATCGCGGGACTGACGAGAAAGCCGACCAGGCCGCCATTGCCGTCGATGTCCGAACTCACGATCCTGTTGTCCCACTCGCGATAGCCGGTGATCGAGCGCAACGTCGCGTCACCGATCTCGATATTCATCGTCAATGTGTGGCCCTGCACCTTGTCACGAACGTCGCCATCACGGTCCAGGCGGATCTGCGAGAGACGTTCCGACGATACGAGCGGCGCGGTGCCGCCGAACGCAGGCGAGAAATTGAGATATGCAAGGATGTCGGAACGCATCGCGCGGAGCTGGAAGGCATTGGCGCGGCCATGGCGATCGCTGAAATCATAGGAATAATCGAGCGTGAAGCCCGTGCCCTTGTCGAAACGCAGCGCCGCGCGCAGCGCATCGACATTGCGCGCACCTGGATCGCGCTTGTCCGACGGCTGGAAGACGTTGTCGACGGTGCCGTCGCGCTGGCTGTGATAATAGCCGAACTTCAACGCAACGCCCGAATCCAGGAGCTCGCCCGTGTCGAGCACGGCCTTCGCCATGAACTCGTCGAACCGGCCATAGCCCATCTGGACACTGCCACCGAAATCGTCCGATGGCTTGGCGGAAATCATGTTGACCGCGCCACCCGTGGTGTTGCGTCCGTAGAGCGTGCCCTGCGGCCCGCGCAGCACCTCGATACGCTCAAGATCCATCATGTCGAACAACGCACCCGCCGAGCGGCCGACGATCACGCCGTCGACATAGAGCCCGACCGCAGGGTCGGCGGTCAGGATCGGATCATTGTCGACGATGCCGCGGATCGCGATCGAGGGATTGGCGGTCGCCGATGGGGTTTCGCTGATGACGAGATTGGGCGCGATGCTGCCGATATCGGCGACGCTGGTGATGCCGCGCTCCCGGATCATCTCGGCATCGACGGCGCTGACGGCAAGCGGCGTATCCTGCAGGCTTTCGGCGCGCTTTTGCGCGGTGACGATGATGTCGCCAAGGCCCTCGGGCGCTGCCTCCGCGGCTTCCTGCGCATGCGCGGTGGCGGCGAGCCAGGGCGCGATCAGCGCGAAGCTTGCCAGGGTTGCACGGAAACGGACTTTCGAATGCATATGGTTCCTCCCCAAGGAACCGCCGGTTGCCGGCGTGTTCCGCATCACTAACGTCGATTTAGTGACATCATGCGCATTTTTTCGAAGAAAACAATACGCACCATGCGAGATTGTCCGCACGTGTTGCGCAAATGCACAAGCGTTTGAAAAATGGAAGGGGCGGCCGGGTCAACCGCCCCTTCCTGACCGGCTCAGATGCCGGGCTGATCCTTGGGCACGTGGACTCGCAGTCCGTCGAGCTCCTCGGTGATGTGAATCTGACAACTCAGCCGGCTGGTCGGCCGGACCTCGATATAATCGGCCAGCGCCTCGAGCATCTCGCCCTCCTCGGCGCCCGGCGGACCGACGCGGTCCGCCCAGTTCTCATCAACATAGACGTGGCAGGTGCCGCACTGACGCACGCCGCCACAGAGCGCATCAATGCCGTCGACAAGGTTACCGACCGCGAGGTGCATCACCGCCATGCCTTCGAAATTGGTACAGGTCCGCTCGCTGCCGTCGGGCTGGACATAGGTAACGCGTGCCATCAGTTCGCTGCCTCCCCATGCGCGGGGCAGCCCGCGGCCGCTGCGAGCGCGCCGATATCGGCGGGCGCACGGTCGGGAATGACGCGGCGCTTGTAGCGAACGCGGCAGGGCTGTTCGGGCCAATAGGTTCCGGCCCCCGCGATCGGGCGGGGCTCGTCGATCAATTCCATGTCGTAGCGCTGGAGCAGAATCGCCACGAGCACCTTCATTTCCATGCGCGCAAAATTAACGCCCGCGCAGCGGTGCATACCACCACCAAAGCCGATCAGGCTGTTCGACTCCACCTTTGCATCGGCACGATCGGTGTCGAAGCGCGTCGGATCATAGTCGTCGGGACGCTCGAACACCTCGCTCATCCGGTGGCTCACCGAGGGCGCAAGCAGGATCCAGTCGCCCTTGCGGACCTGATAGCCGTCACGCTCGAAATCGGCGGCGGCCTTGCGAATCATCGTGAAGGCCACGGGATGCAGCCGCTCGGTCTCGCGCAGCGCGAGGTCCATCTTCTGCATCGCAATCGCCTGTTCCCAGCTCAGATCGGCGCCCGAGGCCGAGCCGATCAGGCTGCCGATCTCGTCGCGCAGCACATCGCGATAGCCGGGGTTCTGGAGGATATCGATCATCGCCCAGCTCACCTGCCCGGCGGTGGTCTCATGCCCGGCCCAGACGAGCAGCAGGATAAGGTTGATGATGAGCTCGTCGGGGATCGGCCGGCCATCGGGATAAGTGGAGGCGACCATGTCCTGGAAGAAATCCGCAGGTTCGACGGGGTTGGCGCGGCGCTGGTCGATCCACGCCTGGAGGATACGGTGGAGCTTCTTCTTGGCGGCCTGGCTGCGGCGCATCTTCTTCGTCGGCAGCCAGAGCGGCAGCACGAACTCCATCCCGCCCGAAAAGTCGCGGAACAGATCGAAAAACTCGTGACCCAGCTTCTGCTTGAAATCGCGTCCCATGAAACTGTGCGCGGCGATGTCCATGACGACCGGCCCAAGCGTGGGGATCAGGTCGAATTCGCCCGAATCTCCCAGCCTGTGGCAGAGCGCGGTCACTTCCTCCGCCATCACGGGGACGTACTGCTTCATCGCCGATGCCTTGAAGCGGGGCATGATCACCGCGCGCTGGCGCAGATATTCCTCCATCTCGGCGAAGGAGTAGAAATCGGGGGAGAACATCTTGTGGAAAAAGGGCATCGACTCGCGGATCGACAGCAGCTTGTCGGTTTCCTGAAAGACGAAGCGGTTGTTGTCGGGCCCGAGCATGACGACCATCTTCCGCCCGCCCATGCGGAAGGAATAGATCGGTCCGCGCGTGTTATACCCATCGCGCAGCAGCTTGACGGGGTCTTTGAAAAAACTCGTCAGATGGCCCAAAAAAGGTACGCCGCCGTCAAGCGCGGGCGGCTCCATTGCAACAGCCTGCATGATCTGATCCTCTCTCCCGTGCCGGTCCCTCGGCCGGCGATGGGGCGATTATCATGCAACGGCGCGCCTTCGCCGAGCCACTTGGCGGAAAGTTGCGCAATTCACGCCTTGAAGGCGCGCTTTCTGCGACTTTCGGTGCCCAGCGAACCCTGCCCCACATCGCGCGCCACGAGCGGGAGCGGGATCGGGGTCGAGGCGATCAGCAACCCGACATTAGTCTTGACCGATGGCGGGAGCGTCGCGTCGCGCGCGATCAGGTCGCGGACTTCGCGGAACAGGCTGTGCAGACGACGCTCGAGCAGCGCGCGCGCGGCGTCCGACAGCTCGCCGATCTCGAACTGCCAGACCGAGCCCGGACCCGAGAAATCGCGTTGAAGGAATTCTTCCTTTACGCGCTGGTCGAAGAAGCGGCGCATCGGGCCTCCCTTGCGCCAGTTGATGCTGCGCGCGGTCATCAGCCGGATGGCGTTGCCGGGTAATAGCCGGATAAGACCGATGCGCTCCAGCTTCATCAACGCGGGAACGAGAAAGGACTGGTCGATACCGTAATCGGCCTCGATCCGCTCGACGGTCCAGCCGCCGAGCACGAGGTGAAAGCAGAAAAGCGCGAGCGGTTCCTCGACCAGCGCCTGTTCCTGCGCGTCGGACAGCGTATCTGGCCTGGCGGGGTGCCCCTCCTCAGCCAGCCGCGCCAGCTCGAGAAAGTTGATGCCGATCAGCTCGCAGATCTCATCGATGCGCGCGAGCGTGAAGCTCCTTTGCGCGAAGGTGCGCTTGATGCTGGCGTGGCTGACGCCGAGCGCTGTCGCGACATCGGCGTAGGTGAGCCCGCGTTCCTTCAGCGCGCGCTTCAATGCCTCGACCAGATAGATGGTCTGCGTGTGTAGCCGTTCCGCTGCCGTCACCCTGCCTGTCCCTCCACTGCGCATATCCTCATGCGAGCTGGGCAATGCCCACGCTATGCGCTTTTGCGACGATGATAGAGCCGCGCGCGCGCCGGGCAATGGGCCTGAATGTAAAATGCACCTCCTGTGATCCACGTCACGGTTTTGATTCGTCAGCCATGTTAACCGTGCCATGGTCCACGGCGCTGTGGCTTTGCGACCCGGCCAGAACGCCGTGGACCACCTGACGACTTCCTGCGCCACCCGCTCGCGAACAGGTTATGCCAATGCGTCGATCGTGCAGAAGCTGTGGCAGAGGCGCGCGTCGACGATGCGATCGGGGCATTCGGGGTCGAACCAGCGGTCGACATGCGCCCAGTGATAGGGATGCAGCATATAGGGACCGAGCAGGCCGGCCGCATCGGCATATTCCTGTTCCCAGACATGCGTCCACGCGCGTGAGCCCGAGGCGGCGTCGGTGCGGCTGAGCTGCCAGTTCCGGATCGCTGCGATGTAATGCGGCATCATCCGAGTCTCGGCCTCGAAGCGCGCGACTGCCGCGGGATCGGCGCCCTTGTCCACACTCAGCAGGAGCACGCGGTAAACGCCGTTCATAAGGTCGAGGTCGGGCGCCCCGATATAGGCAACGCTCTCGACCGAAGCGGTGGCGGGGCCGGCGAGCAGCCGCGCTGTCGCAGCCTCGAAGGCGTCGCGGGCCGGTTCGGTGTCGAACTGGACATGTGCGATCAGGTCGCCGCCATTGTGGCTGCCGGGGAGCGTCGGCGCGACCAGCGCGCGGTACGCGCCGTGCCCGACAGCGAGCGCGCGCAGCCCTTCGGCCACCGCATCGCCATGGGTGGCGTCGGCGAAGGTGACGAGCCGGGTCAGCTTATACATCGCAGAGCGCCCCGATATCGGCGGGTTCGGCGGCAAAGCTGCGGCGGCGGGAGACAGCACGTGCGTCGACCTCCGCCCACCACGCCGCGACATCGGGATCATTGCCGCCGACGGCGCGCATCCGCCACCAGGCCGCGGTGTCGCGAAGCGACCAGCGGATGGTGAGCGTGTTGGACTGATCGTCGAGCCACATCGGCGGGCTGACGAGGATCTGTTCGAGCACCATGCCGCGATCGCGTGCCCCGGGTGCGTAGCGCGCGAGATAATCGTCGAGCAGCGCCTTCGCCGCGCCAGGCCTTGCGACGATCTCGTCGATGACCTGGATCATCGCTTCACGCGTCATCGGCGATCTGGAGGACGATCTTGCCGCGGACATGACCCGCTTCGACCCGGCGATGTGCCTCAGCCGCCTCGCTCAGGGGCATGACCGTCGTCACCGCCGGGCGGATGCGGCCTTCTTCGAACAGTCGGGCGAGGCCTGCCAGATGCTCGGAAAGGCGGGAAATGCCGACCATGTTCGACGTGATCCGAACGCCTTGAGCCGCCGCGGCAGCGATCTCGCTCTCGCTTGCGCGCGAGACGAGCGTCTCGATTTCGACGAAGCTGCCGCCCGGTTTCACCAGCGCGGTTGCATTGGGAAGCAGCGTGCCGAGACCAACGGCGTCGAGGACGAGATCAACCCCTGCCTCTACCCAGTCCCGCACCGCGGCGGTAACATCCTGGTTCGCATAATCAATCTGGCGCTCGGCGCCGAGGCTCGCGACATACTCGGCATTGCGCGCGCTGCACGTGGCGGCGACACGCGCGCCGAGCGCGGCTGCGATCTGGATGGCGAGGCTGCCGACGCCGCCTGCGCCGCCGTTTATGAGCACGCACTGTCCCGGCTGCAGGACGCCGACATCGACCAGACCGCCATAGGCGGTGGTCCCCGAAACGCCGAGGCCGGACGCTTCCACCAGATCAAGCGAAGCCGGAAGCGGCGCGAGCAGCGCCGGATCGGCAAGGCAATATTCGGCATAGGAGCCATTTGCCCCCTGCCCCTGATTGGACATGCCGAAAACCTTCATCCCCGGCGCGAGATCACTGACGCCTGACCCCACCGCCTCGACAGTACCCGAAAGATCGAATCCGGGAACGAAGGGAAAGCGATAGTCGAAAAATCCCGCGAGCCTGCCTTCGCGCGCCTTCCAGTCGGCGGGGTTGACCCCGGCATAAGCCACTTTGACCAGGACCTCGCCGGGTCCGGGCACGGGCCTGGGCAGATCGGCGGGACGCAACACCTCGGGACCACCAAAACCATCGATTGCGATTGCGCGCATCTCTGGACGCTCCTTCATAAAAAAGGCCCGCCCGGATATGCCGGGCGGGCCACGAGGGAGCTATTCGGCCGCGAGCGCCTGTTGCTCGCGGAAATGGGGTATGACCTTCTCGCCGATGTTGCGGATGGTCTCCATGATCACCTCATGGGGCACCGCGCCCATCTGGAAGAGGAAGAGGATCTCGTCAGCGCCCGCGTCGAACAGGCGCTGAACGTAGCGGATGCAATCCTCGGGCCGGCCATAGGCGTCCTGCACCTCTTCATAGCCGCCGGTATGCTCGGTGCCGATCGTGATCTTTTCCTCGGAAAGATAGGCGACCACCGCCTCCTTTTCGGCCTGAAGCACCGCAGCCTGCTCATCGCCCGAGAGATCCTCGACCGTCGGCTTCGGGCCCCCCTGATACCAATAAGCAAGCGACTCGACGAAAAAGCGCTGGCCGCGCAAGCCGATACGGCGCGCCTTTTCGCGATCATCGAGAACGAGCGCGGGACAGAGTGCGGCAAGATGCTCGGTCGGGCGGAAGCCCACCTGATCCTCGGCTTTGCGGTTGGCGAAGGCTTCGCGATAGATCGCGTTTTTCTTGGCGATGTCCTCGGGGCCGGCAAAGCCGAGGACGAGCGCGCCGATACCGCGCCCGCCGGCGGTGATCAGTGCGTCGCTGCGCGTGCAGGCCATATAGAGCGGCGGATGCGGGTCCTGATAGGGCTTGGGATGGATCGGGCGGCGCGGGATCTGGATGTACTCCCCATCATGCTCGATCTCGTCCTGCACCATGATCTTGGGGATCAGGTACATGCTCTCGTCGATCATCGGCTGGAGGGCGGCGAGATCATAGCCGAAAGTGCCGGCTTCCTGCTGCGTACCGCCCTTGCCCATGCCGAAATGCACGCGGCCGTTGGAGAGGATATCGAGCGTCGCAATGCGTTCGGCCACTTTGACCGGATGGTTCATCGCGGGCGGCAGGCAGACGACGCCATGGCCGATGCCCAGCCTGGTGGTCTTGCCCGCAAGGAAGGCGAGGAAGGTCTCGGGGGCGGACATGTGCGCATACTGGGTAAGCGCAGTGTGCTCGACCGCCCAGACATTGTCGAAGCCCATTTCCTCGGCGAGCAAAGATTGCTCGATGGTCTCGTGGAAGGTGCGCGCCTCGTTTTCGCGCGAGGTGTCCACCATCTGCGCTTCGTAGATGATCGAGAATTTCATGCTCTTCGGTCCTCTCAGCCGTTCAATTGCTGCGCAGCATAGGTTCGGCCGACCTGTTCCATCCTCGTCCGTTTGGACCAATTCGTGCGGGCGGGCGGGTGCTAGTCCTTTGTGCATAATCACGAGGAGACGGGCCGGATGGGCATGTATGAGGGCAAGATTGCGCTGGTGACGGGCGGCGCTTCGGGGATCGGTGCGGCAGCGGCGCTGCGCTTCGCAGAGGAAGGCGCGGCGGTTGTCGTCGCCGACATGAACCGCGATGGCGCCGAGAAAATCGCCGGGCAGATTCGCGACAAGGGCGGACGCGCCAACGCGATTGCAGTCGATGTCTCAAGCGAGGCAGATAACGCGGCGATGGTCGCCGCCGCGGTCGACGGGTTCGGCGGGCTCGACGCGGCGTTCCTCAATGCCGGCGCCTATGCGCAGATGCCGCTTGAGGAACATGACGGCGCGACCTTTGACAAGATGGTCGCGATCAATCTGAAAGGCGCTTATCTGGGCGTCCAGGTAGTTTTGCCCGCGCTCAACCGCGGTGGCGCGGCGGTGGTGACCGCATCGACCTCGGGCGTGATCGGCTTGAGCGTCGCCGCGGCCTATAGCGCCGCCAAGCATGGCGTGATCGGGCTGGTGCGGTCAGCGTCGCAGGGCTTTGCCGCGCGCGGACTTCGTATCAACGCGATCTGCCCGGGACCCGTCGCGACCGCGATTCTGGGCGTCACCGAGCTGCCGCCGATCCAGCCCGCCGACGCGCTGCAGACCCCCGATTATGGCGGGATGCTGCTGCCGCAGCATATCGCCGAGGTTGCACTGTTCCTCGCGAGCCCGCGCTCGGGCGGGATCAACGGCCAGGCGCATATCGTCGATGCGGGCTATCTCGCCAGCTATCCGCCGATGCCCGAATGAGGGGTCAGCCGGTCTCGACGCGGATCCTGCTCAGGCGGGTGGAGGCGATGAGCCAGCGCCCCCGCGCCTTGCGGTAGCAGTCGTGATAGTGGCCAAAGCCGTGCAGCCAGCGAAAGGGGAGATTGCTCCCCTCGGCGACCCACAGCCGGTCGTCCATCGCCCAGATTGCCCTGGCTTCCCGTGCGCCGGTCAGCGTGATCTCGGGCGTGTGGCCGTGATGGACGGTGGTGACGCCCGCAAGCGTCGCCTGGACCGAAGCAATGAAGGCATCGGCGCCGTGGTTGAGCAGGCTCTCGTCCTGCGATCCGGCGGAATCGCGAAAATCCGCGACGACGTCATCGGTGAGCTGATCGCGCAGCAGGCCCCAGTCCTTTGTGTCGATCGCGCGGAAATAGCGCGCCTTGAGCTGCTTGATCTGAACGATGGCGCAGAGCGCGTCGGTGTCCGCCATGGCTCAGCGCCCCTCGACAAATGCGGCGCGGTAGCCGGCGAAGCGGCGGTCGACCTCGGCCTTGTCGAGCCCGAAATCCTCGAGCGTGTATTTGTGCGGCGCGCGGTCCTCGCGCTTGTTGGCCTCGATCCACTCGGCCATGCCCGCCCGGACCTCGGGCGTGACGGTGACGCCTGCCGCCTCGAGCACGCGCGTTCCCTCGCCGATTGGATCGGAGAGCAGATCGGCGTAGCGGACGTCGACGAAATTGCGTCCCTCGACGCGCTCGCGCACCAGCATGAAACGCGCCATCAGATCTGCAAGGCGATCGACCCAGAACTCCGCGACGCTTGCCCGGTCCACGCTGTCGGAAACCATCTGGTAGAGGCTGTGCTCCATGCTGCAATAGCTGGGGACCGTGGCCACGGGATCGCGGTGCGTCATCACGATCTTGGCGCCGGGGAAGACCTCCATGACCGCGTCGAGCGCCATGAGATGACCAGGGGTCTTGAGCACCCACCTGGCGCCCTCGCGCGACCTGTCCTGCCACTGGAGCGACTGGAGGATCTGCTTGAGGTCGCGGTAGCACTGGAAGCGGTCGTTCGCGGTCAGCCAGTGCGCGAAGCTCGGGACGTAATAGGTGCCCTCGATCATGGTGCTCGAATAGAGCTGGCCGAGAATGATCAGTTCCTCATCGGGCTGGTCGAGGCTCATCGGGTGGATCGACATCAGGTCGGGGATGTGCTCGATCATATAGTCGAGGAAGCCCTGTGCGACGGCGCGGCGCAGATGCGTCTCGCCCCGCGCCTCGCCCCGCAGGGGCGCATAATTCTGTGTCTCGAACCAGCGTGTGCCGGTCATGCCGGGGGCCGAGGCGAGCATGCGGTGGAGCATCGTGCTCCCCGTGCGCGGCAGCCCGACAACGACCGCGGCGACCTCGATCTCCTCGTCAAGAATCTCCGGATTCCGCTTCACCAGCTCGACATGCCGCAGGCGGTTGATAAGGCCGTTGACGATCATCGCGCTCGCGCTGTGAACGCCCGCTTCGCTCAACCGCGCCTCGGTATTGAGCGCGGGGATGAGCGCATCGATATTGGCAAAGAACCAGGTATCGCCGAAATCGGAAAGCCCCGTCTCGGCCCGTGCGCGTTCGACCAGCACGTCACGATCGGGTACGCGGCCAACTGCCATATCCACCAGACACCTCCACTGCATTGGGTTGCAAGCGATGCCGCTTCGCCGCGGCATTCCATTGCAGCAAAGCTAGGCGGGTGCCGGGACTCCGCGACACCCCTGAATGGAGGGGCATCGTCAAAGGAGTACCCCGGCGCAGGCCGGGGTCCAGGGTGGCCGGCCGCGGTGCTTGCGAATCCTGGACCCCGGCCTGCGCCGGGGTACTCCGCGAACGAACCAACCTTCGCGAAAAACGTCCTAGATCGACGGGCCGCCGAGTTCGGGCATTCCGGCGTGGAGCAGGTGGACGAGTTGCGACTGGCGGCGTGCGCCCGTCTTGGCGAAGATCGAGCGGAGGTGCGAGCGTGCGGTGTTGTGCGCGATCCCCAGTTTGTCCGCTGCATCGACGAGCGAAGCCCCGCCAGCGAGCGCGGCGGCAAGCATCGCCTCCATGCGGGTCAACTGGAAGAGATCGCGGATCGCCTCGGGATCGGGGCGCGCGTCCTGCCCCGGATCGCTGACGAAGAGCGCAAGCGCGGCGCCCGCGCCGCTGCGCATGAAGGCGGGCGCGGTGACGGGCTTTGCGACCGCGCCCAGATCGCGCCGACCCGAAGGGCGCTCGATGCGAAAGCGGTGCGCGGGGAGCGACGCGGGATCGGTATCGGCCTTGAGCGATCGCAGCAGCTTTTCGAGCCCGCGGTGCTCGACGATGCTGGCGAGCCGCAACCGTTCGCCCGCGCGTTCAACGCCATCCTTCTCGGCGAGCAGTCGCTCGGCAACCGCATTGGTGCGCATCACCTTGCCCTCGTGATCGAGGATGATCGCGGCGACGCCCATCTGCTCGACCATGCCGCGATAGACGCCGTGCTCGGTGCCCCAGGCCTGGAGTCGCTCGAAGAGGCGGAGCGCGTCGCGCAGATGCGGGACGACCGACTGCAGCGCGTCCTTTTCGGCACTGCCGAAATCGGCGCGACTGGCATCGCGCGTCACACGCAGCCGCGCTTCGAAGCCGCTGTCAAAATGCAGGTCGACGCCAAGGATCTGGTCGCCGCCAGCGGCCTCGAGAAAATCGCGCCAGAAGGCGCTTCCGCGCGTGTCCCCCTGGAGGAATTCAGTGAAGGATGTCACGCGCCCTTCGGGCAGGCCCTTGAAGGGATCGCTGGTGAAGAAGCTCTCGGCATAGTCCTCGGCGGTCTGCGGATCAGCGCCCGGCGTCACGATCGTGCCCGGCTTGCTCGTCCCCGGCGCGGTCAGGATCAGCGTCGCATAGGTGCCGCCCAGCCAGTTGGCGAGCGAACGCAGGAAATCCTCCCACGGCGGCTCGGCCAGCAGCCCGCCATAAAGCGCGGTCAGCAGCCGCGAAAAGTCTTCCAGTTTTCCGGTCGCGTTCACTTTTCGCCCGCCTTCAATCGGGTTCTCATCCCATAACAGCAAGGAGTTTGCCAATGCCCATCGATCCCGCGCTCGCACCACTGCTCCAGATGCTCGCCGACGTGCCACACATGAAGCCCCCCTTCGACCCGGCGGCGTTCCGCCTCGCCGACCAGCAGCCCGCGCCCTTCGTGCGCGCCGAGGTGGCCGAGGTGCGCGATCTGACGATCGGCTCGATGGCCGCGCGGCTCTATCATCCGAGGCCCGGCGAGATACTGCCGCTGCTCGTCTTCATGCATGGCGGCGGCTGGGTGTTCGGGACGCTCGATACGCATGATCCGCTGTGCCGCGCGCTCGCCTCTGCGACCGAAGTCGCGGTGCTCTCGCTCGACTATCCGCTGTCGCCCGAGCACCGCTATCCGGTGGCGCTCGATACGCTCCGCGCGGCGCTCGACACGATCGTCGCCGAAGCGGGATCGCTCGGGATCGATCCGGCGCGGCTGGCCGTGGGCGGCGACAGCGCGGGGGGCAATCTGGCCGCAGCGCTCTGCCTTTCGATACGCGATCAGGGTGGCCCCGCGATCGCGCACCAGTTGCTGCTCTACCCGGTGCTCGACAGCGATTTCGCGCGATCGTCCTGGGTCGAAAATGCGAGCGGATATATGCTGTCGAGCGAGATGATGCAGTGGTTCTGGGCGCAATATCTGGACAGCCCGGCCGACGCACCCGCGCTTGCGGCGCCGCTGCGCGCGGAAAGTCTCGCCGGACTTCCCGCCGCCACGGTCATCACCGCGGGGTTCGATCCGTTGCGCGACGAAGGGCTCGCCTATGCGGAACGGCTTAAAGCTGCCGGCGTGCCCGTCGTGGCCGAGCATTTCCCCGGCATGATCCACGGCTTTGCGAGCATGCTCGGGATGCTGCCCCAGGCCGATGTCGCGGTCGGTACCGCGGCCAGGGGCCTCAGGGCAGCGTTCGAGATCGATCAGATCCCGTACCCGCCCGCCACCGCGATCTGCTGACCGGTGACATAGGCGGCTTTCGACGAGGCGAGGAAGACAGCGGCATGGCCAATTTCTTCGGGCTGACCCCAGCGCTTGAGCGCCAGGTTCTTGTGGACCTCGGTGGTCCACGCCTCGTCGAACACGCCCTGCTTGGAGAGTTCGAGGAACATGCCGGCCTCGATCACGCCGACGAGCACGGTGTTGGCGCGGATACCATATTTGCCCTCCTCGCGCGCAAAACCCTTCACCAGCGCTTCGTTGGCGGCCTTGGGCGCGACCGAGAGGCCGTCCTTGTCGGGCCAGCGCAGATCGCCCGCCGAACCCAGATGGACGAGCGAACCGCCACCCGTCTTGCGCATGTGCGGGATCACCGCGCGCGCCGCATTGAAGAAGCCGTGGACCTCGACATCGAGTGCGCGTCGCCATTGTTCGGCGGTGGTGTCGGCGAGATGGACCTGGTCGACGAGCGGCCCTGCCCCCCAGACGAGCGTGTGGACGCGGCCATGCGTCGCGACAGCATCGGCGATGGCGGCGGCAAGAGCAGCTTCGTCGGTGACGTCGCAGTGATGGAGGCTCGCGGTTCGGCCGAGCGATTCGATGTCCTCGCGGAGCGCCTCGGCGCGCGCCTGCTTCGAGCGGTACGCGATCGCGACGTCACTGCCCGCGCGCGCAAATTCCGCGGCAACCACCGCGCCGATGCCCCCCGTCGCGCCGAATATCAGCGCCGCGCCTTCGGGAAAAAGCCGATCCTCACCCATTCGCATCCTCCTTGATTGATGCGCCTTGTATGCCGCTATCATTTGTGGGATGCTACCACGAAATGCGGTGACAATAACGCAATATAAAACGCAAAACGTAGTTCCAATACGCATAAGAGAGGTTTCCACGATGGCGACAACCGCAGAATACGGGCTGGGCGACCAGACCTTCCCCCGCGGCTGGTTCATGATTGCCGCCGCCGCCGAACTCGAGGGCACCAAGCCGCTTCCCGTCCGCTATTTCGGTCGAGACAGGGTACTTTACCGGGGCGAATCGGGTCAGGTTTATCTGGTCGATGCCTATTGCCCGCACATGGGCGCGCATCTGGCGAAGAACGAGACCAGCTTCGTGATCCGCGACAATGAACATGTGCAGGGCGAGTCGATCCGCTGCCCCTATCATGGCTGGCGCTTCGGCCCCGACGGCAAGTGCAACCAGATCCCCTATTCGCCGCAGAAGATCCCTGCCGCCGCGAAGATAGAGACCTGGCCCGTGATCGAACGCGCGGGGTGCATATGGATGTGGCATGATCCCGAAGGCCTCGAGCCCGAATATGACCTGCCCGCCTTCGAGGAGTATGAGCAGCCGCATTGGGTGAAGTGGGACCTGGACCGACTGGGCGAACTCAACAGCCACCCGGTCGAGATCCTCGACAACATGGCCGATCGCGCGCATTTCGAGCCCGTCCACGGCAACGAAAAGGTCGACGTTTTCGAGAATGATTTCGACGGCCACCGCGTCGTCCAGCGGCTGCGCGCGGGGCACCGCACGCTCCAAGGTGACGCACCGCTCGAAACCGATACCTGGTATACCGGGCCCGGCATTCTGCAATCGCGCATGTCGGGGCAGTTTCCCTCGATCATCATGATCGCGCACACACCCGTCGACGACGGCGTGGTGAAGGTGTGGCACGCGCTGCTGGTAAAGGTCGCCAATGCCGAGCCGACGGATGAGGACGTTGCGATGGCGCGCGCCTATCAGGCGGCGGCGTGCGCGGCCTTCGCGCAGGATTTCGAGATCTGGTCCAACAAGAAGCCGTGCATCAACCCGATGGCGGTGCAGGGCGACGGCCCCGTCGGCAAGCTCCGCATCTGGTATCGGCAGTTCTACAATGCCCGCGCGCGCGCGGCGGAATTCCAGGCGCGCGTCAACGGCACGCACGTAACGCGCGGGACGCTGTCGGCGCCGTTCGAGCAGAAAGTCGCCTGAGCGCGGCCACAAGATAGAAGCAAGGGAGAAGCAATTGGCCAGACTGGATGGCAAGGTCGCGATCGTCACGGGCGCGGCGCAGGGTATGGGCGAAGCGACCGCGCGGCTCTTCGCGGCCGAGGGCGCGAAGGTCGTGGTGTGCGACATTCTCGAGGACAAGGGCAAGGCGGTCGCTGCCGATCTCGGCGCGGACAACGCGCTGTTCCATTCGCTCGACGTGCGCTCGGAAGAAGGCTGGGCGGCGGTGGTTGCCGCGGCCGTCGCGAAATTCGGCAAGATCGACATCCTCGTCAACAATGCCGCGGTCGTCCATTTCAGTCCGATCGAGGCGATCGAGGCGGCCGATGTCGAACGCGTGCTCGGGATCAACGTGCTCGGCGTGATACTCGGTGCCAAGCATGCGGCGCCCGAAATGACAAAGAGCGGCCGCGGCGTCATCATCAACATCTCGTCGGTCGACGGGCTGCGCGGTTGCAACGGGCTCACCGCCTATACCGCGAGCAAATGGGCGGTGCGCGGGCTTTCCAAGTCGCTTGCCTATGAACTTGGCCCGCGCGGCGTGCGCGTCTGCACCGTCCATCCGGGCGGGGTGAACACGCAGATGGGCAATCCCGCTGGGCTTTCGGGCGATGCGCTCAATGTCGGCTATGAGCGCGTGCCGCTCCAGCGGATCGGCGAGCCCGAGGAGATTGCGCGCGCAAGCCTGTTCGTCGCCTCGGATGATGCGAGCTACATCACGGGCGCGGAGATCGCGGTCGATGGCGGCTGGTCGGCGGGCTATTACCAGCCGATGCTGCCGGGCGCGCCCGAGGTCTTGAGCAAGTGAGCGAACTGGCGGGCAAGGTCGCGATCGTTACCGGCGCCGGACAGGGCGTCGGGCGCGGCATCGCGGTCGCGCTCGCCAGGCGCGGGGCGAAGGTTGCGCTGGTCGGGCGGACGCTCGCCAAGCTTGACGCGGTGGCGGCAGAAATGGGCGGCGATGCCGCGTCCTTCGCGTGTGACGTGAAGGATGGTGCAGCGATCCACGCCACGGTCGACGCGGTGGCGCGGCTGTTCGGCGGGATCGACATCCTCGTCAACAATGCGCAGGAGGTGCCGCTCGGCCCCTTGCTTGGCGTCGAGGATGAGGCCTTTGAGGCGGGCTTCGCCTCGGGGCCGCTGGCGAGCTTTCGTTTCATGAAGGCATGCCACCCCTATCTCCACCAGCGCGGCGGCGGGACGATCATCAATCTTGCCAGCTCGGCGGCATTGCGCTGGGATATGGCGAACTATGGCGCCTATGCCGCGGTCAAGCAGGCGACGCGCGCGCTCACCCGCGCCGCCGCTGCCGAATGGGGACCCGACAATATCCGCGTGCTGACCATCGCGCCGCACGCAAAGTCGCCGGGGCTTGCCATGTGGATGGAGAATAATCCGGAAGAGGCCGAGGCCTTTTTCCGCACAATTCCGCTGCGCCGCGTCGGCGATTGCGAGATTGATATCGGCAATGCAGTCGCGGCGCTTTGTGGGCCGGATCTCGCCTATCTGACGGGAGCGACAATCCCGCTGGACGGCGGACAGGCCAATTTCGACTGAGTGCATTTGAGAGGATGCGGCGATGAGCTACCCGACAGAGGAAGTCGAAGCCGCGATCACAGGACTGCGCGATGCCTTTGTGGAGGCGGAGAAGCGCGGAAGCTGGGCATGGATCGCGGACGAGTTCTATCATGAGGATTGCGTCTATGAATGTCCCTATGGCGGCGCGATGTTCGTCCGCGCCGAGGGCCGCGAGGCGATCCGCCGAACGCATTATGGCCGCGACATGGACGTTGGCTCGGGTTGGCAGGGATGGAGCTTTCCGATCCTGGGCTGGGCGATCAAGGGCGACCGGATCATCAGCGAATGGGTCAATCGCGGGCCCGGAAAGCGCGCGGACGGCAACCATTACGAAACGCGCGGCGTCTCACTGATTACCTATGGCGGCGGGGGCAAGTTCTCTTACCAGATGGACCTGTTCGACATCGCGCACCAGATGCACCTCTGCGACGAGCTCGATGCCGCGGGACTGCTGAGCGCAGAGCTGAAGCGCGACTGGGTCGCGCCGATGAAGGCGCGCATCGTGTCGATGCTTGGAAACGGAGTCGCCGCATGAGCGCCGCCGATATCGTCGAGATCCAGCAACTGCTCGCCGCCTATGTCTTTGCGATCGATGCCAGGGATTATGACGCGCTGGACGACGTGTTCACGCCCGATGCCGAGATCGACTATCGCGCTACGGGCGGGGCCGAGGGGCGTTGGGCGGAGATCAAGCCCTGGCTGGGGCGCGCCCTGGCGCCCTTCCCCATCACCCAGCATCTGATCGGGCTTCCACTCATCAGGATTGACGGCGACACGGCGACTGCGCGGACAATGCTGTTCAATCCGATGCAGCTTGCGCGGCCCGAGGGCGATCACCTGTTCCTGCTCGGCTGCACCTATGCCGACGAGCTGGTGCGCACCGCACAAGGCTGGCGCATTGCGAAACGCGTCGAGACCGATTTCTGGGTGAAAGACCCGCCCAGCGATTTCACGCCGGAACCAGCGCCGTGACCGCCGATCCATTCGGCCCCGTCGAGATCGGGCCAATCACACTGCGCAACCGCTTCATCCGTTCGGGCGCGAACGAGATGATGAACAAGGATACCTTCCCGACGCGCGCGCTCATGGAGTTCCACAGCGCTTATGCGCGCGGCGGCGTGGGAATGACGACGCTCGCCTATATCGCGGTCTCACCCGACGGCCGCACGCTCCCCGGACAGGGGATGATGAGCGCCGAAAGTGTGCCGCATTACCGCGCCGTCACCGACGCGATCCATGCCGAGGGCGTAAAAGTCTCCGCACAGATCACGCATGGCGGCAGCTTCTGCCAGATCGACGATCTCTCGACCCCGCGTGCGATGTCCGCGAGCGGTGGGATCGACAAGATGGGCGTGCTCAAGGGCCGTTTCTTCCAGCGCGAGATGACACGCGCCGACATGGAAATGGTGACGAGCGAATTCGCGCGTGCGGCGGAGCTTGCCGAGCAGGCCGGGTTCGACGCGCTCGAGATCCATATGGGGCACGGCTATCTGCTCAACCAGTTCATCTCGCCGCTCTCCAACTTCCGCAAGGACGGCTATGGCGGATCAGCGGAAAACAGGCTGCGTTTCCCTGCTGAAGTGCTCGCGGCAGTCAAAAAAGCGACGGGCGGCCGGCTCGCGATCCTCGCCAAGATTAACCTGACCGACGGCGTCCCGAAAGGCGCTACAGTGGACGATGCGATCGTGACCGCGCGCGCGCTCGAAGCGGCGGGCGCGGACATGCTCGTACTGTCGGCGGGGCGCAATATCGAGAGCACCTGGGCGATGTTCGGCAGCCCGCTGCCCTATGACGATCTCGCTGCGATGCAGGGCGGACTGCTCGCGAAACTCCAGTTCGCGGTCCTCAAGATGAGCGTGCCCAAGCTGCCGCCTTTCCGCGAGAACTATCTGATGGAGCATGCGCTCCGGCTGAAGGCGGCGCTCGCAGGAAGCCCGATGAAGCTCGCCTATCTTGGCGGCGTTCAGTCATTGGGCGGGGCGTGGCAGGCAATGGCCGAGGGATTCGACGCGATCGTGATGGCGCGCGCGCTGATCCACGACCCCTGCCTCATCGCCAAATGGCGGAGCGGAGAAAGCAGCAAATCGGGCTGCACCGCGTGCAACCGCTGCGTGGCGGCGATGTACGGCCCGTCGGGCACGCATTGCCCCGAGGTCGGCAACGCGCTCGACCCCAAACTCAAAGAGATACTCGCAGGAGAGGAAATGGCGGATGCTGCTTAAGGACAAGGTCGTGATCGTCAGCGGGGTCGGCCCCGGCATGGGGCAGGCGCTCGCGCGGATCGCGGCGGCCGAAGGCGCAAAGGTCGCGCTCGGCGCACGCAACGAGGATTTCATCAACACGGTGGCGGAGGAGATCCGCAGCGGCGGCGGCGAAGCGGTCGCGGTTTCAACCGATATCGGCAATGCCGGGCAGTGCGCGGCGCTCGCCAAGGCTACCGTCGACGCGTTCGGACGCATCGATGGGCTGGTCAACACCGCCTATATCCATGGCGCCTGGGTGACCGTGGACGAGGCTGATCCCGAGGACTGGGCGAAGGTGTTCGACATCAACTGCCTCGGCGCGCTCCGCATGACTCAGGCGGTGTTGCCTGCGATGAAAGCGCAAGGCGGCGGCGCGGTGGTCAATGTCGCCACGATGTCGCAGGTCAACCCCTTCCCCGGCGAAGGCGGCTACGCCACGGGCAAGGGCGCGCTCGCCACCATGACCAAGCACATGGCGAAGGACTTCGGGCGCTTCAACATCCGCGTCAACGCGACCCGGATGGGCTGGATCGGCGGCAAGCCCGTCTATGACTATATCCATGGTCAGGTGGCGAATGGCGCCGACCGCGAAGCCGTGGTGAACGAGATCACCGGGCGCATCCCGCTCGGCATCATCCCGCCCGAGGAGGAATGCGCGAAGAGCGTGCTCTTCTTCCTCTCCGATTATGCGAAAGTGGTCACCGGCGCGACGCTCGACGTCAATGGCGGCCAGTATATGGCGCCCTGACGATGACCGAAAACTCCATGTTCACGCGCGAGATGTGGCGCGATTTCTGCCGACGGCTCGAAGCCGCGGGCGAGGTCGTGCTGGAACCCGAGGCTGCCGCCACGCCGCTCGATCGCGCCGAGGGCTTCCGCTATCTCACGCGGCTGTTGCGTATCGGGCTCGAAATGCATCTGGAGCATGCCGATCCGGATTTTCCGGGCTTCTACGCGGCATCGCACGAAACCGCGAAGATCGGGGCTGACAATCCCGACAATATCTACATGAATGCCACCGTTTCTCCGGGACGTCGCTATCGCATCACGGGCAAGCGGGGGACCGTCCCGATCCTGAGCTTCGGCACCAAGGCCAATCGCTACGCCATCGACGGAACCATGGCCTCCACAGGCGAGCTGGACTCGGCGGACATGGAGGTTGGCACCGACGGATCGTTCGAGATCGTCGTGAGCAAGGACGAGGCTGAGGGCAACTGGCTGCGGCTGGCTGACGACAGCTCGATGGTGATCGTGCGTCAGACGTTCCTCGACCGTGCAAATGAAGTGCCGGCAAGCGTCGAGATCGAGGCGATCGACGGCCCCTCCCACCCCACCCCTCTGACGGGTGAGCGGCTCGAGGCGGCGCTGGAGCGTGTGACGGCCTTCGTCGATGGGACGGCCCGGACCTTCGTACACTGGGCCGAGGATTTTCGCGCCGGGCAGTTCAATGCACTCGCGACGGTCGATCAGAGCCGCTTCTTCCGTGCCGGGGGCGATCCAACGATCTTCTACCTGCATGGCTGGTGGCAGCTCGCACCGGGGGAGGCGCTCCGCATCGAGACGCGCGTGCCCGAATGCACCTTCTGGAACTTCCAACTCGACAATTACTGGATGGAGTCGCTCGACTATCGCTACCACCGCATCCATGTGAACGGACACAGCGCGCGGTTGAACGACGATGGCACTCTGACACTCATCATCGCGGACCACGACCCCGGCTACGGCAACTGGATCGACACCGCGGGGCATGACCGCGGCACGATGCTGCTGCGTTGGACCGGCGCCACCGACCACCCCATTCCCGAAACAAAGGTAATCCGCATCGATGGCTGACCTTGAATCCCGCATCTCCCGGCTCGAGGCCGAAAGCGATATCCGCCGCCTGAAGGCGCGCTATCTGAATGCGTGCGACGCCAAGGATGTCGACGCGATCCGCGCCTGCTTCACGCCCGACGCCGTGATCGATTTCCCGCCGATCGGTGAATTCGATCTCGACGGCCTCATCGACGTCTTTACCCAGATGGCCGTGTCGACACCGATCACCGATGTGCACCAGGCGCACAATGCCGAGATAGACGTGCGGGGTGATGAGGCGAGCGCGCGCTGGAACCTGGGCTATGCGAGCTATGATCCGCGCGGACGGACCTTTCGGCTGCTCGCCAATTTCTATCAGGATCGCTATCGCCGCACGCCCGATGGATGGCGCATCTGCTACACCCGCTCGGAACCGCGCGCGATCGTCGACGGCACGCTCGCCGAGGACGGAATCAAAGCGGCGTGGGTCGCGGACTGAACCCGCGGGTCAATCGACCAGCGAGCACCAGCGATAGTCGTGTTTGATGAAGTTCTGGCCGAGGCTGTAGCGCACGCGCCGTATGCCCGGAATCTTATCCACGGTCTGATGGAGGAAATCGGTCAACTCGTTGCCATTCTCCACCAGCGTCATCGCGAGCACGTCTGCGCGGCCGAGCGTGGTCGCGACGAAGCCGATCTCGGGCAGCTCGGCGAGACTGGCGGCAACCCGCTCGATATCGGCGGCGCTGTCCGCCTCGATCCACAGATAGGCGAGGATAGGGTTGCGCAGGCGATTGGCGTTGGTGACCGCGGCGACGCGGATCACCTTGTTGTCGAGCAGGCGCTTGAGACGCGAGCGGATCGTGCCCTCGGTCAGGTCGAACTCGCGGCCGATCTCGCGGTTGGAGACGCGGGCGTCATGGCCGAGACGATCGATGATCCTGTGGTCGAGATCATCGAGGCTGATGCGCGTCGTCATAGCGGGGCCCATTCCGGATTATATTTGAACACCCTGAGCGCCAGGCTCGGGAACAGCCGCTCGACGCCCTCGATCTTGGCAATGACGCTGGTGAGCAGATGCTGCATCTCATCAAGGCTTTCGGCGACGACCTGGACCTCCAGGTCGTGCGTGCCGATCGCGACGTTGACGGTGATCACGCGTTCGATTTTCGCGATATCCGCGCCAACATCGGCGACTGAGCGCCCCTTCACCTGCACGCCCACGGGCGCGAGATACTCGAAGCCCATCGCCGCCAGATCGCGCATCGCTACGACGCGGAGCATGTTGGCGTCCTCGAGCCGACGCAACCGCGTGCGGACGGTCGCTTCATTGACCCCCATATCACGCGCGAGATCGCGGTTGGCGACGCGGCCGTTCTTGCGAAGCGCGGCGATGATCTGCTCATCGACCTCGTCGGTCCGGTACAGGCCGTCTTCGCGGCCGGCGCCCTGCGCCTTGCCACGTGTCCGACGCTCGCCCTTACTCTCGGTTCGCAACGCGCTTTTCTCCCGGATTAACCCAAGGCGCTGCCACGATGCGTCGTGACTGCGCGAAATGACAGTCCACAGACCGCATCGTCGCCGCAGTGTCAACGATTTCGGCATCAGGATATTAAAATGATACTTTGCGTACCGACTTAGGCCTTTTCAAAACGCATTTCACATGCAAGACCGGTGAAGACACTGGCAAAATGTCGGGAAAGCGGGATTGGAGCCGTCGTGGAAGCGATTCATGAAGTCGATGTTCTTGTCGTGGGTTCGGGCGCCGGCGCGCTGACCGCCGCGTTCACCGCCGCCGATGCGGGCGCCAACGTGCTTGTTGTTGAAAAGGCTGCGAAGTTCGGCGGCACCTCGGCAACGTCAGGTGGCGGCATCTGGATACCCAACAGCGCCGATGCGCGCGCTCAAGGCCATGCCGACGATCCGCAGGAAGCCCTGGACTATATCAAGGCGCTGATCGGCGACGATGTACCCGAGGTGAAGCTCGAAGCCTATGTCGACAATGCGCACCGCATGCTCAGCTATATGGAGGAGCGATCCGAGCTGCGCTACACCGCCTATGCTTATGCCGACTATCATATGGACGTCGCTGGCGCGCGTAACGGGTGGCGGACGCACGATCCGATCCCCCTGATGGCGGACAGCCTGGGCGAGGATTTCTGGCGGATGGAACCGCCGCACACGCTGACACTGACCTTCGGCCGTTTCACCTGGACTATGGAGGAGGCGAAGCTGCTCCTGACCATGAGTCCGGGGGCAAAGCCGCTGCTCTTCAAGCTGATGCTCAAATATATGTGCGACTTGCCCTGGCGCTTCAAAACCAAGCGCTCGCGCCGGCTGACGGGCGGCAATGCTCTGGTCGGACGGCTGAAGCTTTCGCTCGACAAAAAAGGCGTGCCAATCTGGCTGGATGCCCCGATGACTTCGCTGCTGAACGGTAAGGGTGGAGTCACCGGCGCGACTGTCGAACGCAACGGCAAGCGCATCGAGATCCACGCTCGCAAGGGTGTGATCCTGGCCAGCGGCGGCTTCGATCATGACGCGGCGCTCCGAACGAAATATTCGCCGAAACCCGCCTCGGCCGACTGGAGCGCTGGTGTGCCAAGCAACACCGGCGACGGCCTGAAGGCGGGCATGGCCGCGGGCGCGGCGACCGGTCTCATGGATTCGGCCTGGTGGGGTCCGGGTTTCATGCTCGAAGGGGAGGACCGCGCGCGGATCATGTTCGTCGAACGCGCGCTCCCCTCCTCAATCATCGTCAATCAGGCGGGCAAGCGCTACATGAACGAGGCGGCATCCTATCATGTCGCAGGCGGCGAGATGCACCGATGCAACAACGCCGAAGCGCCAACAGTGCCGTCCTGGTTCGTGTTCGATGCGCGTTATCGCAGCAAATATATGCTGGGGCCGATGATGGCGGGCAAGCCATCGGCGGATTCGCGGATCCCCGAACCGATGCGCAAGATCCTGAAGAAAGCCGACACGATCGAAGGGCTGGCCGCGCAGATGGGCGTCGAACCCAACGCATTCGCGGCCACCGTCGCACGCTTTAACGAGGCCGCGATCCGCGGGGAGGATCCCGATTTCGGACGCGGACAATCCGCCTATGACAGGCACTATGGCGACGCGTCAGTGACACCCAATCCGACGCTGGCGCCGATCGAGCGCGGCCCCTTCTACGCGATCGCGATCTATCCGTGCGACCTTGGCACCAATGGCGGCCTGCAGACCGACGAGAAGGCGCGCGTGCTGGCTGAGGACGGAAAGCCGATCGCGGGTCTCTATGCAGTGGGCAATGTCTCGGCGGCGGCGATGGGGCGGACCTATCCCGGCGCAGGCGCGACGCTTGGTCCCGCTATGACCTTCGGCTGGATCGCGGCGCGCGACATCATGCGCGTCAACGACTGACGCCGCTTACCATTTGAATAGAGCCTGATTCACGCTCTCGGCGGAAGCGCTGCGCGCTTCCGCCTCAACTGACCGGGCTCTAGCGCGCGAGAAAGCCGCCGTCGACCGCGAGCGGATGGCCCGTGATGAAGCTCGCTTTGTCCGAGCACAGAAAGAGCACCGCCTCGGCTACCTCGTCCGCCTCGCCGAGCCGGCCGAGCGGATGCATTTGCGCAAGGAACTGCGCACCCTGTTCGTCGGCGAGCGTGGGAGCGATCATCGGCGTCGAGATCGCGCCGGGGCAGACCGCGTTCACGCGGATGCCTTGCGGCGCGTAATGCATCGCGGCTGAGCGGGTGAGGCCGATGACGGCGTGCTTGCTCGCGCAGTAACCCGCTCCTCCCACGCCGGCCATTCCCGCGACCGAGGCGGTGTTAACGATCGCGCCCTGCCCCGCCGCCGTCATGTGGCGCAGTTCGGCAACCATCGAGAACAGTACGCCGCGCTGGTTGACCGCGACGGTGCGATCATAGCGACAGAGATCACCCCATGGCGTGGTCATTTCCTCGAGCGAAACGCCCGCATTGTTCAATGCGCAGTCGATACCGCCCCATTTGGCGGCAATCGCATCGACAAAGGCATCGACCGCGGACTGATCGGTGACGTCGAGCGCCGAAGACCAGGCTTCGACGCCGTGCGCCCTCGCCTCGATCGCGACGGCTTCGGCGCTCTCGCCATTGAGATCCGCGATCGCCACGCGAGCGCCCTCACGCGCAAAGGCCAGCGCGGTCGCGCGGCCGATCCCGCTGCCACCGCCCGTGACGAGCGCGACCTTGCCCTCGAAATCCTTCATGGATTGTTCCTCAGACGATCTCGAACAGGCCGGCCGCGCCCATACCGCCTGCCACGCACATCGAGACCACGACATAGCGCACGCCGCGGCGTTTGCCCTCGATCAGCGCGTGGCCGACGAGGCGCGAGCCTGTCATGCCGAAGGGGTGGCCCAGCGCGATCGCGCCGCCATTGACGTTCAGCTTGTCGGGATCGATTCC
This sequence comes from Sphingomonas cavernae, assembly GCF_003590775.1. GTDB lineage: Bacteria > Pseudomonadota > Alphaproteobacteria > Sphingomonadales > Sphingomonadaceae > Sphingobium_A > Sphingobium_A cavernae. The sequence continues at coordinate 330,583 of NZ_QYUM01000002.1, forward strand.
GAGCTTGTCGCGGCAGTAGAGCGCCTGACTGGCGAAAGCCTCGTTGATTTCCCAGAGACCGATATCGTCGATCTTGAGGCCCGTGCGTTCGAGCAGCTTGGGGATCGCAAAGACCGGGCCGATGCCCATCTCCTCGGCCTTGCAGCCCGCGACCTGGAAGCCGCGATAGATCCCCAGGATCGGCAGCCCCTCCTTCTCGGCAGTGGCGAGGTCCATCACCACCTGCGCCGAGGCGCCGTCCGAAAGCTGGCTGGCGTTGCCTGCGGTGATATGGCGGCCTTCCTTGATAACGAGCCCGTCCCTGAAGACCGGCTTCAGCCCCGCAAGCGCCTCGACCGTGGTATTGCCGCGCACGCCCTCGTCGCGGTCGAGCGTTACCTCTTCCTTGCCGGTTTCGTTGCCCTCCTTGTCGAACAGCGCTTTGCTCACCGTGATCGGGACGATCTCTTGCGTGAACCTGCCAGCGGCCTGCGCCGCACCCGCGCGCTGCTGGCTGATCGCTGAAAATTCGTCCTGCGCCTCGCGGCTGACACCGTAGCGATCCGCAACGATCTCGGCGGTCTCGATCATCGCCATATAGGCGTGCGGCTCGGCGGCCTTCACGAATTCGGAGCGGTTGCGATAGGCGGGCGCATGCTTGTTGATGGTGAGCGAGATGCTCTCCATCCCGCCGGCGACCGCAATATCGATCTCGTTGCACATGATGCCGCGCGCGGCGAGCGCGATGGCGTTGAGCCCCGACGAGCATTTGCGGTCGAGCGAGATGCCGCCGGTGCTGTCGGGAAGTATTGAGCCCTGAACCGTCAGCCGCGCCGGATTGTAGCTCTGCGTGCCCCATTGATTGCCAGCGCCGAAATAGACATCGTCGACGCGCGCGGGATCGATCCCGGCGCGTTCGATCGCGGCGTTGACGACATGCGCGCCGAGTACGGGCGCCTCGGTGTCGTTAAAGGCGCCGCGATAGGCCTTGCCAACGCCGGTGCGTGCGGTCGAGACGATGGCAGCTTCGCGCATGCTCATTGCCCCTCGAAGCCGTGCATGTTTGCGGGACTCCAGAAAGCGCGCATCTCGGTCACCTTGCCCTCCTCATCGAATTTGAACGTATCGATCACCTCGATCTTCTTCTGCCCGCCATAGTCGAGCACGACCGAGAAAGGAAAGGCCGCATAGCCGCCGCCCGTGCGGACGGGGCCATCTAGTTCGAGCTTCGGCCCCATCGTCATCGAGCGCGTATAGAATTCGCGGATCGCGTCGTGCCCGCGGTGGATCGGAGTTCCGATCGGATCCTCTACCGTCGCATCGGGGGCGTAGAGGCTGACGACCATCTCGGGATCGCTTTTCTCGAACGCCTCGACGTAACGCTCGACCGCGCTGACCATTTGTTCGTGGCTGGGCATTATCCTCTCCTCAGGCTCCGAAATTCCAGTGATGACCCCATTCATCCTCTTTCAGACTGATCGTCGGCGTGAAGGTTTTCCAGTCGGGCTGAATGCCGCCACAGCCATATTCGACGTCGAAGCCCGACGGGGTGCGCATGTAGAAGCTCGTCATCTTGTCGTTCATATGCTTGCCGAGGCTCGACGAGATATGGACGCCCGCGGCCATCGCCCGGTCGAGCGCGCGGCCGACATCGTCGAGACCTGGCACCTCAACCATCATGTGAATGAGCCCGGAAGGCGCAGGGAATTCGCCGAGCGCAACGCTGTGATGGCGCGGATTGTCGCAGTGGAGGAAATGGAAGCCGACACCCGGATCGTCGGGCCCGCCGCCCTGAAAATAGGCGCGCATCTCATCGCTGTCGCCGAAGCCAAGCAGGTCGACATAGAAAGCGCGTGTCTCTGCAAGCTTCATTGCGGGAAAAACGATGTGACCGAGGCCCATCTCTCCGGTGATGAAGCCGGGGACGCCCTGAGGCGACACGAAGGGCTTTCCGTCGACGATATTGCCCCAGCCGAGTTCAAGCCGGTTGCCCGACGGGTCGGTGCAGCGGACGAATTCGCGGACATGGCGCTCCTTCGCTTCATCGACGCTGGCAAGTTCGAGCGCGACACCCGCAGCGCGCAACCGCGCGATTCCGGCGTCGAAATCGGGCTTGTCAGCATAGACCAGCCCGGCGGCGTGAAACTTTTCCTCAGCGCCTTTGAGGATCTGAACACGAAATGGCCGATCGTCCATGCGCAGGCGGATGCCATCGCCATGATCAAAGGCCTGCATGCCAAGCACATTTTCGCCATAGCTGCGCCAGCCTTCGACGTCGGCGCTGTCGATGATCACATAGGCAAGCGATCGTATCGCCATTTAATTCATCCCCAGATGCACGTCTCGCGACGCCTGATGATACGCAAGTTAATAGCCGTACGCACTTCTATCAAGCATAATACGCATTGTATCTGCTAAATGGATACGCATAGTGTTATTAGGAACGGAATTTACCGCACAATTGCGGGGTGCACGACGCGGGGCTCGCCCAGCATCGCGCGATAGGAAGGCGGCTCGCGCCCACCCGCTTCGGTGATTCCATAGCGACCGGCGAGCTCGGCGCCGATCTGGGTGCTGCCCGACAGCGCCATGCGCTCGGGATCGGCATGGACCGCGGCGATCAGCCGGCCGGTAAATTCAGGCGTCTCGGCATTGGCCATGAAGTCTTCATACTGGTCGGGGCGTTCGCCCAGCGCGCGCGCGGTGCGCTCGGTGGCGAGCGGCCCCATCCAGATCGCGACCGTGGCGACATCGTGGTCCTTGAGGTCGACACCCATGTCGGCGGCGAATTTGTCGACACCCGCCTTCTGCGCGCCATAAGCGGGGCCGTGCATGTAGCAGACGGAACCGAAGGATGAGGTGAAAGCGATCAGGCCACCCCCCGTCTCGATCATCAACGGCGTGGCGTAGAAGCTCGCGACATAGCTCGAGCGCAGCCCGATATCGAGAATGTCAACGAGTCCGAGCGGACGCTCCCAGAAGCCGCCGGGGGTAATGAGCGCATCGTGGATCGACGCGGCGTTGTTGACGAGGATGTCGAGCCGGCCTTCGTCGCGGCGAACGCGGTCAAACAGCGCCGCCACCTGTGCGTCGTCACCATGGTCCACAGCGATCGCGACCCCACGGCCGCCCGCGGCGGTCACTGCCGCAGCGGTCGCGCCGACGGTGCCGGGAAGCGGTGCGTTCCCCTCCTCCACCGTCCGGCCCGTCACATAGACTGCATAGCCCTTTTCGCCGAGCGCGCGCGCTATCCCCGCGCCTGCGCCCCGGCTCGCGCCCGTCACCACCGCAACCTTCTGATCGCCCATTTGCACCATCCTCGCTTGCCCGCGCCTTTTCGGGGCCGATTGATATCCTTGATCGGATATTCGATTCGATATCGCGTCATAGACCGCATTTTGCGTATTATATAAGCACATTCGTTACGCAAGACACTAGTCCATGATCCGCAACCGAATTTGCGCCCGCGTCATGCCGCGGCCCTGCTCCGCAGTTTTTCGCCGGGACGAATCGGATTGACAGCTTGCGTAGTGAATTATAGTTTTCAATACGAATATAGCAGATGATATCCCTTGTTTGCCGCGACAGGCGTACAAGGATCGCAAGGAGAGACTATGGCAACCGCCCTCGACAAGCCCGGGCAGACAGCGATTCCCAGCGCAGCGGAACTGATCGAGCGTGCGCGTGCGATGATTCCGACGCTCAGGGCGCGCGCGACCGAGACGACCGCGAAGCGCCGCATTCCCGATGAGACGATCGCCGAGATGCAGGACGCCGGATTCTTCCGCATCCTCCAGCCCAGGCGCTGGGGCGGCTACGAGATGCACCCCAATGTGTTCTTCGAGGTGCAGAAGCTGCTCGCAGAGGGCTGCATGTCGACAGGTTGGGTCTATGGCGTGGTCGGCGGCCACCCCTATGAACTCGCGCTGTTTCATGATCAGGCACAGCAGGAGGTCTGGGCAGAAGACGACACGATGCTCGTCTCCTCCTCCTATCAGCCGGTGGGCAAGGTAGAGCACGCCGATGGCGGCTTTTACCTCTCGGGACGCTGGGGCTTTTCGAGCGGCTCCGAGCATTGCGGCTGGGTGCTGCTCGGCGCAGTCGTGCCGCCGGCCAAGGAAGGCGATGCGCCCGACATGCGCACCTTCCTTCTGCCCCGCAAGGACTATGCAATCGAGGACGCGTGGCATGTCTTCGGGCTTCAGGGGACGGGCAGCCAGGACATCGTCGTCGACCGCGCCTTCGTTCCCGATTATCGCACGCATCGCGCGGTCGATGGCTTCATGTGCCAGAATCCGGGCCAGGCCGAAAATGACGCACCACTCTATCGCCTCCCTTGGGCGCAGCTTTTCGTGCGGCTGGTCTCAACCGCCGCTTTGGGGGGCGCGCGCGCGGCGGCCAGGGGCGCCGTCGATATCATGAAGACGCGCATTTCGACCAACACGGGCAAAGCCTCCAAGGCGGATCCGCTGCTTCAGAACGCGATCGCCAGGGCCTGGGCCGAGATCGACGAGATGGAGACCGTACTGGCACGCAATTTCGACGCGATGATCGCGCTGGCCGAGGCGGGCGAGGATATCCCGATGGACAAGCGCACGCTCTACCGCTTCCAGTCGGCCACGGTCGTGCGGCGCTGCGCCGACCTTGCGGACACGCTGATGCCGTTGCTCGGCGGACGTGCAATCTATAATTCGAGCCCTGTGGTTCAGCCCTGGCTCGACCTGCACGCGGCGCGCGCGCATGTCGCGAACGATCCTAACAATTTCGCGCCGGATCTGACCGGGGGGCTGATCGGCGAGCCGCCGAGCTTCATGTTCCTTTGATCGATGTCGACCGCCCAGACCGAGGAGAGACAATGACCAACGAGATCAGGCGCACCGTCCACAATGTTTCGGGCGGCTACGACATCGCGATCGCCGAGGCGGGCGAAGGTTTCCCGCTGGTCTTCATACACGGCAGCGGCCCTGGCGCCTCGGGCGTCTCCAACTTCAGGCTCAACATTGCGGCGTTCGTGGATGCGGGCTTTCGCGTCCTCCTGCCCGATCTGATCGGCTACGGCGCATCGTCCAAGCCCGAGGGCATCGATTATACGCTCCAGCTCTTCACCGACACGCTCTACGAGGCGCTGAACGCGCATGGCGTCGAAAAGGCGACGCTGGTCGGCAACTCACTCGGGGGCGGCGTCGCGATGCAGATGGCGCTCGACCATCCCGAATATATCGACCGGCTGGTGCTGATGTCGCCGGGCTGTATCGAGGAACTTGACGTCTATTTCGCGATGCCCGGCATGAAGAAGATGATCAGCGATTTCGGGAGCCCCGAATTCACGATCGAGGATCAGCGCCGGCTCGTCACCAACCTCGTCTATGATCCCAAGCATGTGACCGACGCGCTGGTCGCCGAGCGTTTCGAGGTCGCGCGCGTTCAGCCCAAGGATGTGCTCGCGCGTATGCGCACCCCCAATCTTGCATCGCGGCTGGGTGAGCTGAAGATGCCGATCGTCGGCTTCTGGGGCCATAATGACGAATTCCTCCCCGCCTCGGGTGCGCAGCGCTTCCTCGATGCGTGCGACGATGCGCGCTTCACCATCTTCAACAAGGTTGGGCACTGGGTGCAGGTCGAGCGCGCTGACGAGTTCAACCGCTACACGCTGGAGTTCCTCCGTGGCTGACATCGCCGCCTATGGTTCCGAACTGTTCGATGCGCTTCGGGGCCGCAACACGCTCGCCCCGCTGATCGTGCGCAATCCCGCGCTCACGATCGACGACGCGTATCAGATCTCGCTCGACTTCCTCGCACGCCGCAGGGCGGAGGGCGAGCGCGTCGTCGGCAAGAAGATCGGCGTCACCTCAAAGGCGGTGCAGGACATGCTGGGCGTTCACCAGCCCGATTTCGGTTTCCTGACCGATGCGATGCATGTCGTGGGCGAGGAGATCGGCATCGACAGCTATGGCCTGATCCAGCCGCGCGCCGAGGCCGAGATCGCCTTCATTCTCAAATCACCGCTCAAGGGCCCCGGCGTCACCGAGGCCGATGTGCTTGCCGCCACACAGGCGATCGCGCCCTGTTTCGAGATCGTCGACAGCCGCATCACCGACTGGAAGATCGGAATCGTTGACACCGTGGCTGACAACGCCTCGTGCGGTGTCTTCGTGATCGGCGATGCGCGCGCCGATCCGCGCGATCATGACCTGCCCGGCCTCAAGGTGACGGTGACGAAGAACGGCGCGCCCTTGTCCGAAGGCTATGGCGCGGCGGTGCAGGGTTCGCCGCTCGCCGCGGTCGCGTGGCTCGCGAACACGCTGGGCAGCTACGGCGTGACCTTGGACGCGGGCGATATTATCCTGTCGGGATCGCTCGTCTCGCTGGAGCCGGCCGTTGCCGGCGATGTTTTCGAAATGGAATTGCACGGAATCGGGCGCTGCACCGCCCGGTTCGTCTAGGAGAATGAGACAGTGGCGAAGGTGAAGGCCGCGATCATCGGCTCGGGCAATATCGGCACCGACCTGATGATCAAGATGATCAAATATCCGCAGAACATGGAACTCGTCGCCGTAGTCGGCATCGATCCCAACTCGGAAGGCCTCGCGATGGCGCGCGAACGCGGCGTGGCGACGACGCATGAGGGCATCGAGGGCCTGAAGGCGATGGACGTCTATCCCGAGATCGGCATCGTGTTCGACGCGACCTCGGCCTATGCGCACAAGGTCCATGACGCGGCACTGCGCGCCGATGGCAAGCAGGTGGTCGACCTCACCCCCGCGGCGATCGGCCCCTTCACCGTGCCTTCGGTCAACATGGAGGCGCATCTCGACGCGCCCAACGTCAACATGGTGAGTTGTGGCGGCCAGGCGACGATCCCGATGGTTGCGGCGGTCAGCCGGGTGGCGAAGGTGCATTATGCCGAGATCGTCGCGTCGGTCTCGTCGCGCTCGGCGGGCCCCGGCACGCGCGCCAATATCGACGAGTTCACACGCACCACGGCCAATGCGATCGAGAAGGTCGGCGGCGCCACGCGCGGCAAGGCGATCATCATTTTGAACCCCGCAGAACCGCCGATGATCATGCGTGACACCGTGTTCACGCTGTCGGAGACCGCCGACGAAGCCGCGATCGAGGCCTCGGTCGAGGCGATGGTCGCCGACGTCCAGAAATATGTGCCCGGCTACCGGCTGAAGCAGAAGGTGCAGTTCGAGCGCTATGGCGACAACAACAAGCTGAAGATCCCGGGGCAAGGCGAGTTCACCGGCATCAAGACCTCGATCTTCCTCGAGGTCGAGGGCGCGGGCGATTACCTCCCCAGCTATTCGGGCAATCTCGACATCATGACCGCCGCCGCCAAGGCGACCGGCGAGCTGCTCGCCGCGGGCATTGCCGCGCGCGCGCTGGAGTCCGTGAAATGAGCCATTTCGACCCCACCACGACCAAGCTCTATATCCAGGACGTGACCTTGCGCGATGGCATGCACGCCATCTGTCACATGTACGGCATCGACCATGTCCGCAGCATCGCCAAGGCATTGGACGAAGCGGGCGTTGACGCGATCGAGGTAGCGCATGGCGACGGCCTTTCGGGCGCGAGCTTCAACTATGGCTTTGGCGCGCACACCGATTGGGAATGGATCGAGGCCGTCGCCGACGTGCTCGAAAAATCGGTGCTCACCACGCTGATCCTGCCCGGCGTCGGCACCGTCGAGGAGCTTCGCCGCGCCTATGATCTGGGCGTCCGCTCGGTGCGCGTCGCGACACACTGCACCGAGGCCGACGTCTCCAAGCAGCATATCGGTATCGCACGCGATCTCGGCATGGACGTCGCAGGCTTCCTGATGATGAGCCACATGATCGAACCTGAAGCGCTGGCTCAGCAGGCTATGCTCATGGAAGGCTATGGCGCGCAGTGCGTGTACGTCACCGATAGCGGCGGCGCGCTCGACATGGATGGCGTGCGCGAACGCTTCCGGGCTTATGACCGCGTGCTCAAGCCCGAGACGCAGCGCGGGATGCATGCGCACCATAATCTCTCACTGGGCGTCGCCAATTCGATCGTCGCGGTGCAGGAGGGCGGCATTCGTATCGACGCGTCGCTCGCGGGCATGGGTGCGGGCGCGGGCAACGCCCCGCTCGAAGTCTTCATCGCCGCCGCCGACCGCAAGGGCTGGAACCATGGCTGCGACGTGATGAAGCTGATGGACGCCGCCGAGGATCTGGTGCGTCCGCTGCAGGACCGCCCCGTCCGCGTCGACCGCGAGACGCTCGCGCTCGGCTATGCGGGTGTCTATTCGAGCTTCCTGCGCCACGCCGAAAAGGCCGCCGCCGATTACGGCCTCGACACGCGCGAGATCCTCGTCGAACTCGGCCGCCGCAAGATGGTCGGCGGGCAGGAAGACATGATCGTCGACGTCGCACTCGACATGCTCAAGGCGCGCGAAGTGGCATGACTGATTTCACGACGGCTCGCCCCTTCCGCCACGATCAAGTCGAGCGCTGGGACGGCGAGACCGACGTGGCAATCATCGGCTTCGGCGCCGCGGGCGCGTGCGCCGCGATCGAGGCGGCCGGGGCGGGCGCGCGCGTCACGCTGTTCGAGTCGGGATCGGGGAGCGGCGGCGCCTCGGCGCTTTCGGGGGGCGAGATCTATCTGGGCGGCGGCGGCGGCACCGATGCGCAGCGCGCCGCGGGATTCGAGGACAGCACCGAGGCGCTTGAGGCCTATCTGATGATGGCGGGCGGCCCCGATGCCGATGCCGTCAAGGTCGCGCTCTATGCGCGTGAAAGTCTCAACCATTATCAATGGCTCAGGGATCAGGGCGTGCCCTACAAAGGCACCTTCCTCCCCGGCAAGATCATCGAGCCCGCCGAGGACGACACATTGATCTGGTCAGGGAGCGAGGCCGCCTGGCCTTTCTCCGAAACAGCCAGACCCGCGGCGCGTGGGCACACTATCCAGTTCATGGGCTGGGGTGGCGGGCGCAAGCTCGTCGACATCCTCGAAGCACGCGTCAGGGCGCTGGGCGTCGACATCCAGACCGACGCACGTGCGCTGTCGCTGATCGCCGATGCCGCTGGCCGGGTAACGGGCGTGGTCGTCCGGATCGACAATCAGCCGCGCTTCGTCCGCGCACAAAGGGGCGTCGTGCTCGCCACTGGCGGTTTCTGCATGAACCAGGACATGCTCCGGCGCTACACCCCACAGACTATGCGCCTCAATGACCCGATCGGCGAGAACGACAATGGTTCGGGCATATTGATGGGCATGGGCGCGGGCGGCGACGCGATCCATATGGACGAGTTCTTCACGACCTGCCCGTGGATCATCCCTGAAAGCCTGGTGAAGGGCATCTTCGTCAACGAGCGCGGCCAGCGCTTCATCAACGAGGATTGCTATCACGGCCGCGTCAGCCGGACGATGCTCGATCAGCCGGGCGACCGCGTCTTCCTGCTCGTCGACAACGCGATCTTCGAACGTCCGCTCGATCTCGCGCGGATCGAGATCGCCGCGGTGGGTGAGACCTGGGAAGAGGTCGAACGCGAACTCGCGATGCCCGAAGGCACACTCGCGCACACCGTCCACACCTTCAATCGCTATGCCGCCGAGGGCCAGGACCCGATCTACAGAAAGGCGCTCGAATGGCTGAAGCCGCTGAACGAAGCACCTTTCGCGGCGCTCGAGCTCAATATCCGGACGAGTTTCTTCTCCTTCTTCACGCTCGGAGGGTTGAACACACGGCCATCGGGCGAGGTGCTCGACCGCGCCGGCGAGCCGATTCCCGGCCTTTATGCAGCGGGGCGGACAACCTCGGGTCTGCCGCGCTGGGGGCATGGCTACAGCTCGGGACTGAGCCTTGCCGACTGCACCTTTTTCGGGCGGATGGCAGGGCGCGCCGTCGCGAGCGCGCAACCAACCTAAAGCGAATTCACTTCCATCGAATCGTTCGAGGAATTTGCGTCCGAACCTTCAAATCAGGACTGCAAATCCTTGCACGCCGGTTCGATTCCGGCTCCGGCCTCCACCTCCTCAAAAATTTAATGTGCCTGCTGTGCTCTTCCGCACAAGCCGTTGATGCCAAACGGCTTAGACTTTGCGTGCGGCTGTTGTATCGTGCATTCGATTCGATATCGAGCGGTCGCAGTTCGATGGTTGCAGGCAGTAACGGCGCACGGGGGCGCCGGCGAGGCAGCCGGATGGAGGGACAATTGCGCGCCGGGTTTTTCTACGCATCAACGCTTTCGCTCGCGCTCATGCTCGGGCCCTCTACAGGTGCGGCGCAATCAGCGCGGCCCAGCCTTCAGGACAGCTTTCGGCTGGGCAGCGGCGGCGGCGTGTTGTGCCGTGCGCAGAACAACAGCGCCGACAAGGCGATCGCGGGAATGTTCGACCGCGCCTGGACGATCGTGTGCCGCGACGCCGCGCGCCCGATCGGCCAGCTCTACGGCTTTCGCGACGGCGCGTTGGCGCGGCTCGCAGCAGCGCGCAGCGAACAGGTGACTTGCGGCGCCGAATCCTCGGGGACCATCGAGGGGCTCGGCACGGTTGGCGTCACCGAATGCACGCTCGCCGCGGCCAATGTCGGCTATCGCATCTATCGCTACAATGATGGCAAGATCACGTGGTTCGCACAGGGGCTCGCGGGCTATGACAGTGCGCTCCAGCTTGGCCTGCGCACCGTTGTGGCGGACCGCATCGTCCCCGGCGAGATCGCTGTCGCGACCACCGGGGTTGCCGACCCCGCGGCCTTTGCGCGCGTCCAGGCGGGTACGCTAGACCCCGCGCAGACGCTGGCCGAGGGGTATCGCCGCAACAATTCGGGCGACTATGCCGAGGCCGCCGAATTTTTCGATACGCTCCAGCAACGTCTGGCCGCCGAGGACGCGGTCGTGGAAGCAAAGGACTCGGCCAGCCGTGAGGAACGCCTCAACGAGTATTTGGTCAATCGGGCACTGCAGCGTTCCAATCTCGGCGAATTCGCCGAGGCCGACGCACTGTTCAAACAGGCCGACCGCATCGCCACACTCGATCCCGTGCAAACCCGGTTGCGCCGCAACTTCGAGGCGCTCCACCTCATCAACCAGCGCAAACTCGACGACGCCAAGGCGGTGCTCGCACGCCCCGTTGTGGCGACGGGCGAGATAGTCCAGGCCAACAATGGCACGATCGAGCTTGGCGAACAGATCGCCGCCGAGATCAACAGCGGACTTCGCACAGGCCCGGGCCTCGGCGCGACGCAGAGCACAAGTCTGACCCCCGAAGAACGCGCCGCGATCCTCGACGCGCAGGCGCTTCATCTCGACGGCACGATCCTGCGCCTTGGCGGCAAGCCCACCGAAGGGCGCGCGCAGCTCGAGCGCGGGCTTGCGCAAGCAAACGCGATACGCGACGGCCGTGTGACCTCGATCGCGCGGCTGCGTTCGCAGATCATGGCGGAGATCGCGCTCAGCCATGAGGATCAGGGGAATTACAGTCAGGCCGAGGCGGTGCTGCGCGATGCGCTGACACTGCTGTCCACGAGCTATCCCGAGACCCAGGCGATGAACGGTGCGCGCGCGCGCATGGCCGCCTTCCTCGCGCGCCGCGGCAAGCGCGACGAGGCGCTGGCGCTCTACCGCGACGTGGTGAAGAGCGCGACCGACAATCGCGAGGCAGCGACCGGCCTTGCCAACCAGCTCGCACCCTATTTCGCGCTTCTCGCCGATCTCGCGCCGAGCCGGCCCGAACTGGTCGAGGACATGTTCCTCGCCAGCCAGACACTGGTCCGCCCGGGCGTTGCTGACACGCAGGCAATCCTGGCGCGTGAACTGCGCGACAGCGGCAACGAATCCTCGCGCCTCTTTCGCCAGTCGATCACGCTTTCCCGCGATATCGAACGGGGACGGATGGAGCTTGCGCGGCTACAGCGCGTGGAGAGTCCGGACGCGTCGGTACGTCAGCTCATCGCCGCGCGGCAGACAGAGGTCGCGGCACTGGCCGCTCAGCAGGCAGCCACGCAGGCGCAGCTCTCCGCTTTTCCGCAATATCGGGCGCTGTCCACCGACGCGATGACGCTTGCCGAATTGCGCGCTGCACTCAGACCCGGAGAGGGCTATTACAAGCTCGTTGTCGTGGGTCGGCAGGTCTATGCGATTTATGCGGACGCCGACGGCGCGACGGGTTTCCGCGTCCCGATCTCCGCAACGACGCTCGAAGCCAAGGTCGCGGGACTGCGCGACACCATCTCGATCGAGGAAGGCGGGCAGCGCGTCACTTATCCCTTCGACGTCAAGCTGGCGCACTCACTCTATACCGATCTGTTCGCGCCCGTGGAGAACCGGCTCGTCAACGCGCAGCACCTCATCTTCGAACCCGACGGCGCGATGCTGCAACTGCCCGCCAATCTGCTCGTCGCCGACGCGGCGGGAGTCGACACCTATCTGCGGCGCGCCGCCGATCCCGAAGCCGATGCATTCGATTTTCGCGGCATCGAGTGGCTCGGCCGCAAGCACGCGGTCAGCACTGCCGTCTCCGCGCGCAATTTCCGCGATGCGCGTCAGACGCCCGCGTCCAGGGCATCGCGGCAATATCTCGGCTTCGGCCAGAATAATCCGATCCCCGGCGCGGTGCTTCAGGCATCGGCGGCGCGCGGGCCGGGTGGACCCGGCGGACTCGACTGCACCTGGCCGCTCAGCGAATGGAACAAGCCGATCGCGGCCTCCGAGCTGCGCACCGCAGCATCGCAAATCGGCGGAGGCAGCGCGGATATCGTCACCGGATCAGCCTTCACCGATACAGCGATCCAGGCGCGCGGCGATCTTGCCGATTTCCGCATCCTCCATTTCGCCACGCACGGCCTCGTTACCGCGCCACGCCCCGAATGCCCTGCCCGACCGGCGCTGCTCACCTCGTTCGGCGATCAGGGGTCGGACGGTCTGCTCAGCTTCCGCGAAATCTATGATCTCAAGCTCGACGCCGATCTCGTCATCCTGTCCGCCTGCGACACTGCGGGCCAGGCGAGCCGTGCGGCAACGCGCGAGGCGGGGCTCACCACGGGCGGCGGCTCGGCGCTCGACGGTCTGGTGCGCGCCTTCATCGGCGCGGGCGGGCGCTCGGTGGTCGCAAGCCATTGGCCCGCGCCCGACGATTTCGACGCGACCGAACGTCTGATCGCTGGCCTTTTCCAGTCGAGCGCCACCGACAGCGTGGCCGAGGCGATGCGCAAGGCGGAGGTGCGGCTGATGGACGAGGCGGCGACCTCGCACCCCTATTACTGGGCGGGTTTCGCGATCGTCGGCGACGGCGCGCAGCAACTGCTCGTTACACGCTAGCCGCGGGCCCGTGGGGGAAGATATCGTCATCGACGGCAGCGAGCGCCGGCCGAAGAGCGTCAGGCGCAAGCTCGTGCGGTTGTTTCGCCAGCTCGGCCCCGGCCGGCTCGCCGCGACGATCCTGTTCCTGTTCGCCGCACTGCTGATCGCGCGCTTCAGTTGGCACTTGCCGCTCGCCGCGCAGGCCGAACGTGCGCTCTACGACCTCCGGCTGTCCCAAACCGCGGAAATGGTGGATCCCGATCCGCGCATCGTCATGGTCGTCTACAATGACGACACGCTGATAGAAACGCGCAAGCGCTCCCCGCTCGATCGCGCAACGCTCGCGCGCGCACTCGCCAATCTCGACACGATGGGCGCGAAGGCGATCGGCATTGATATCCTGATCGACCAGCCACAGGATGAAGACGAGGCACTGCTCGCGACCTTTCGGGCGATGCAGACCCCCACCTTCCTCGCTTATGCCTCGGCTGCGACCAATGTCGAGGACATCCAGTTCAACCAGCAGCAGTTTCTGGACGAATTCCAGAAGCGGCTTGCGGGCACGCGCGTGAAGCCTGCGAGCATCCGTTTCCAGGTCGACAGCGACAACGTCGTGCGGAGCTGGCCGCAGCGCGTGCCGGGCCTGCCCCCCCTGCTGTCGGTAGCGATGACCGACGGCAAATCGCGCTTTGCGGATTACGATCGTTCTATCCGCTTTCGCATTCCCGCCGAGCAGGATCGGGCGGTCTTCGACGCCTTTCCCATCCAGCTTTTTGCCGACGACGCCACCGCGGCCGCCTTCGCCGATCAGGTCCGCGGCAAATATGTGCTGCTTGGCGGCACGATCATCGACGTCGACGAGTTCGAGACGCCGCTCCGTCCCTTTACCGGCAAGAGCATGTGGGGGCTGGAAGTGCACGCGCATATGCTGGCGCAACTGCTCGACGACGCCTGGCTCGAAGCGCTGCCGCGCTGGGGGACCTGGGGGATCGCGATCATGGTCGTCGTCGCGGGCGCGCTCTCCAGTCTTCTCGGCGGCGCGTGGTGGCGCGTCAGCTTCTTTCTCGCGATTCAGCTCGGCTTCTTCATCGGCTATCCGATCTGGCTTCAGGCCGACGGCACGGATACGCAGTATCTGCCCGCTTTCGGGTGGATGGTCGGCTGGGTCATCGCTTTCGCGGCGATCGGCACCGCGGCGCGCGCGGTGGGATCGGAACAGCGGCGCTTCGCGCAGTCGGCGCTGGGCAAGTATCTGCCGCGCGATATCGCCAACCAGATCCTCGCCGATCCCGATCGTCTCGCGCTCCATGGCGAGAAGCGTGAGATCTTCGTCGTGTTCACCGATCTCGAAGGCTTCACCAAGCTCAGCCACGCGATCCAGCCGGAAATGGTGGCAAAGCTGCTCAACCGCTATCTCGACATGATGAGCGACGTCGTCCTCGAATATGGCGGAACGATTGACAAGTTCGTCGGTGACGCGGTCGTCGCCTTCTGGGGCGCGCCGATCGCGCGGCCCGACGATGGCGAGCGCGCAGCACGAGCGGCCTATGCGATGTGGCAGGCGGGCGAGGAATTTCGGGCGAGCGTGCCCGAAGGCGTGCCCCCGATCGGCCAGACGCGCGTCGGACTGCATTTCGGCGAGGCGATCGTCGGCAATTTCGGCGGCGAGGGCCGCATTCAATATACCGCGCTCGGCGACAGCATGAACACCGCCTCGCGGCTTGAAGCGGCCAACAAGCAGCTTGGATCGGGCGTGATGGCCAGCCGAGCGGCGGTCGACCGCTCGGGGCTCGACTGGTGGCGGCCGATGGGGCGCGTCGTGCTGCGTGGTCGCTCGACACCCGTCGAAATCTACCAGCCCGTGCCCGATCTGGACGCCAGTGACCGCGATCACTTCAAGGCGCTCATGAATCGTGTAGCAGATGGTGACAAGATGGCGGTGCAGGAGCTGGAAAGCCTCGCAAATGCAAAGGGTGGCGATGCGGCGCTGGTCAATCTGGTGTATCGTTTGAAAAATATGGAATCTGGAGGAAGCTATGTTCTCGACTGACCGGATCCTGATGCGCGGCGCGATCGCGATCGCCTGCCTCACGGGACTTGGCGGCGTCGCGCTCGCCGATACGCTGGTGGTGCGCGCGGGCGGTCCTTCGGCGCGCAGCTATCCCGCGGGCAAGACGCTGCCCGCCAATGCCAAAATCACGCTGGTCGCGGGCGATTCTCTCACCGTGCTCGACAGCAAGGGCACGCGCACGCTGCGCGGCCCGGGCACCTACAGCGCCGAAGCGTCGGCGGGCGCGCAGTCCAACACCAGCTTCAGCCGGCTCGTTTCGACGCAGAACAAACGCCGGGCACGCACGGGGGCGGTGCGCGGCACCGATCGGACGGCGCGGCCCAGCAACCTTTGGGACGTTGATACCGGCCGCAGCACGACCATGTGCGTCGCCGAGACCGCGGGGCTGCGGCTCTGGCGCTCGGACAAGGAAGGCGATGCCGTCCTGACGCTGACCAATGACGCCAGCGGCAAGTCGACCAGGGTCACGTTCCGCAGCGGCACGCAGGAAGCGGGCTGGCCCGCGGACATGCCCGTGGCCGAAGGCACGCGCTACACGCTGACCCGCGCCGCTCAGGCAACGCCGGTAAAGATCGCCTTTGCGCGCTTTGCGGGCGACGTGCAGGACCCGGCCAACACCGCCTCGGCGCTGCTCGCAAAGGGGTGCAGCGCGCAATATGATCTGCTCGTCGCCGCGCTCGAAGCGCAAGGTGGCGCACTCTGAGGAGATCTAGCCAGATCAGTGAGAATCAAGGCGAAAATTCCGCTTGAGAGGGCGACCAGCCTTGCCTCTCGGGCGGTTGGCAGCTAACTCCTTGGATCATCGACGACCTGCACTCAACCGCAGGCAAATCATGCCTCGAGGGACGCCGGGGCTTCGGGTGGGGCGCGGGCCGGACAGGCTATCCCCTCCTCTTGGGTAAACGCTCCCCGTCGGAGCGCGTGACACATATTTGGAGGGCGCCGCGCCGGTACGCGGCGATTGGGGATTTGCCATGCGGTTTACGCGTTCGGGTAGTGCTTTTTCGATTCTGCTTTTCGCAAGCACCGCGCTGCCCGCCACCCTCCAGGCGCAGATCGCGCCGACCCGCGAGGAAATCCAGCGCGAGCGTGTGCTGACGCCGGAAGCGCGGACGGGCGCCCGGCTCAGCGTCGAGGGCGGGATCGAGCGCGCACCCTGCCCGCTCGCTGATCCGCGCTTCGCCGATATCCGCGTTACCATCTCCGAAGTGCGCTTCAACAAACTGGCCGCTGTTCCGCCCGAGGCGCTGCGCGCCGCATGGGCACGGCATCAGGGCCAATCGGTGCCGATCGCCACGGTCTGCGAGATCCGCGACGAGGCAGCGACGATCCTGCGCCGCATGGGCTACCTCGCCGCGGTTCAGGTGCCTCCGCAGAAGATCGAGGACGGCGTCGTCCAGTTCGACGTTCTGATGGCCAGGCTCGTCGGCATTCAGGTGCGCGGTGACGCGGGGCGGTCGGAACGACAGATCGCGGGCTATCTCGAAAAGATACGCGAACAGGACGTATTCAACATTCACGACGCCGAGCGCTATCTGCTGCTCGCGCGCGACCTGCCGGGCTATGATGTGCGCCTGACGCTGCGGCCTGCGGGCACCGTCCCGGGCGAGGTGATTGGCGAGGTCGCGGTGCTCCACACGCCCATCGAACTCGACGCCAATATCCAGAATTACGGATCAAAAGACGTCGGCCGTTTCGGCGGCGTGGCACGCGTCCAGTTCAACGGGCTGACGGGACTTGGCGACCAGACGACCTTCAGCGTCTTTTCCACCGCCGATTTCGAGGAGCAACTCGTACTCCAGGCAGGCCATGCCTTCCGCCTTGGCAGCGACGGACTGACGCTTTCGGGCGACTTCACCTATGCATGGACGGACCCCGACATTGGCGGCGGGCTCGAGCTGAAGTCCGAGACGCTGGTCGCCAACCTCGCGCTCAGCTACCCGATCCTTCGCGGCCAGAGCGCCAATCTCTTCGTCGCGGGCGGCCTCGATTATGTCGACCAGCAGGTCGAGTTCCGCAGCGATCCGCCGACGTCGATCAGCGAGGACAAGCTGCGCGTCGCCTTTCTGCGACTCGATTACGACACGATCGATCCGGCCAGCCTGGCGAGCACGCGCGGTTATTCCACCGCCGAACCGCGCTGGCGCACCGGAGCTTCGATCGAGCTGCGCCAGGGGCTCGACATTTTCGGCGCCAGCAAGCCGTGCGGCGCCAACTTCGTCAACTGCACCTTCCCCAACACGCCGCTCAGCAGGATCGACGCCGACACGACGGCCTTTGTCGCGCGCGCATCGGGCTATGCCGAATTCCGCCCCACGCCGTTGCTGGCGATCAGCCTGTCGCCGAGCGCACAATGGGCGCCCGATCCGCTATTGAGCTATGAGGAATTCTCCGCGGGCAACTACACCGTCGGCCGCGGCTATGATCCGGGTTCGATCATCGGCGACAGCGGCATCGGCGTGCAGGCCGAGCTCCGCTATGGCAGTATCCTCGCGCGGGGTGCAGGCAGTATTGCGCTCCAGCCCTATCTCTTTTTCGATGCGGCCAAGGTCTGGAACGAGGATTTCACCCTCCCCGTCATCGGCCGCACCCGGCTCTATTCGGCGGGGGGCGGTCTGCGCGCAGCGTGGGGCAACCACGCCCGGCTGGACGCAACCGTGGGCGTTCCGCTCAGACGCACAGGGCTTCAGATCGAAAAGCCCGATCCGCGCCTGCTAATCTCGCTTACCGTCAAATTCCTGCCGTGGAACCGCTGATGCGCATCCAGAACACCCCGAAGGGTAACGCCATGCTCCAGCCCCAAACCACCACCCGGCCACACACCCGCCGCCTCGAACACCCGCTGCTCGCAAGCTGCGCCATTGGGCTTGCGCTCGTTGCTCTTGCACGCGCGCCCCAGGCACATGCGCAGGCCTTCAACGGCACTGTGATCAACCAGACCGGCGCCAACGTCACCACCGCAACGGCGGGCCGAACCGACATTCAGGTGACCGCTTCGCGCGCGGTGATCGACTGGGCACCCACTCCAACCCCGGGTCCGGGGCCGATCGAGTTCCAGGCGGCAGCGAGACCCGCGGTTCCCACCGATGGTGCCTATTTCAGGGGTTCGGGCGATTTCACGATCCTCAACCGCATCCTGCCGACTGGTCCCGACGCCGGCCGCGCAATCGCGCTCAACGGCCGCGTCGTCAGCGAAATCCAGTTCGGTTCCGGCCCGATAACGACCGGCGGCAATGTCTGGTTCTACAGCCCCGGCGGCATCGCGATCGGCGCCAACGCCACCTTCGATGTCGGCAGCCTGCTGCTCTCCACGCTCGATGTCGCCGACGCCGATTTCCTCGACGCCAACGACAACAACTATAACTTCGGTTTCGATCCCGCCACGATCATCGGCACGTCGGCCGTCACCATTGCATCGGGCGCGACAATCAACGCGCTCAACGAGAACAGCTATGTCGCGATGATTGCGCCGCGCGTCGTGCAGGGTGGGAACGTCAACGTCAACGGAACCGCCACCTATGTTGCAGCCGAGCAGACGACGATCAACATGGCAGGCGGCCTGTTCGCGATCGACATCACAACTGGCACAACCGATGCCAACGGCATCGTCCATACGGGCACAACCACAGGACCAGGCTCGCTGGGTGGCGGCGATACCCACACCGTCACGTTGATGGCGGTGCCCAAGAACAGTGCGATTACGATGCTGGTCGGCGGCGATCTGGGCTATGGC
Source organism: Sphingomonas cavernae (assembly GCF_003590775.1). GTDB lineage: Bacteria > Pseudomonadota > Alphaproteobacteria > Sphingomonadales > Sphingomonadaceae > Sphingobium_A > Sphingobium_A cavernae. The sequence continues at coordinate 349,643 of NZ_QYUM01000002.1, forward strand.
GCAGCCGGCGCGGGCATCATCAACGGCACGGTTGAGCTCTATGCGGGCTACGACCTTCCCGACGGGTCCTCACCCACCGCCGACAACGGCGGCTTTGCGTCCGACATCGTCATGAGCGGCGGCATCGATCTTTCATCAGATCTGACCGCACGCGCCTCACGCGACGTGAGCCTTGTCGCCAACAGCAGCGGCACCGCCGTCTCGACCGGCAACGTCACGCTGCTGGCCGACCGCAACGCCATTGTCACCGCCAACGCCCTGATGACGATTGCGGGCGGGTTGAGCGTTGTCGGCAACAATGCCGGGCTGGGCGGTATCGCGCGCGTCGCGGTTGGCAGCGATGGAGCCAGCACGGGTGCTTTCAGCGTGGCGAACGATCTCGAGATCGACGCGAGCGTCTTCGGTCTCGGCGGAAGCAGTTCCATCACCGCTGGGACTGCCGAATTCCTGATCGACGCGGGCAGCGCCAGCGTCGGCCTGTCGACATTTGTTGAAGCCGATGCATTTACCGGCCCCACCGACAATGACGCTATCGGCGGCACGGCGCGGGTGGCTGTAACCGGCGGTTCGGTCAATCTCGGCGACCTGACCCTCAGCGCCGACGCCCGCGGCAGTGCGATCATGTTTGGCACGGGCGCGGGAACGGGCGGCCTGGCCGAAATCGTACAGAGCGGCGGCACGTTCACCGCGGCCTCTCTTCGGGCATCGGCCAATGGTAACGGCGGCGACCACGAAATGGCGCCTCCCGGCGGCGGAGGCGTCGCCGGAACCGGCACCGGCGGAATAGCGCGCGTCAACAGCATCGGCGGCACGCTACGTACCGGTTCCATCGACCTGGAGGCAGAAGGTATCGGCGGATTTGGCGCCTTTTCCGATGCGAACACGGCTTCGGCCGGCGGCGCGGCGCTCGGAGGGACGGCGCGCCTTTCGATCACCGGCGGCGCCGTGATCACCGACTCGGTGACTATCGCCGCAAGCGCTTCCGGCGGTCGCGGCGGTTCTTCCTTTGAGGGCGCCGGAGCGGTGGGCGGCGCGGGCGTTGGCGGCATCGCAGAATTGATCGTGTCCGGTGGGCAGTTACGGCCCACTGACATCACGATGCCGATGGGAGCGATCCGGATCGACGCGGACGGCAATGGCGGCAATGGCGGATCGACCCTTGTCGCGGGAACGCCGGCCAATGGCGGCGTCGGCCTTGGCGGAACGGCGCGTTTCTCGTTCACCAATTTCGGTTTTCTGATCGCCGATAACGCCGAAATCTGGGCACGCGGCCGCGGCGGCAGAGGCGGTGAATTCGGCTATGGCGCGGGCCAGGGCGCCGATGGCGGCGACGGATTCGGCGGCGGCGCGTTTCTTGATCTCGCCGCCGGGCTCACACTCGGTTCGCTGGTCATCGACGCAAGCGGCTTTGGCGGCGATGGCGGTTTCGCCCAGATCGGCGGCGCAGGCGGCGACGGTTATGGCGGCATCAGCACCAATGGCGGCGGCGCCAATCTTGACCACAGTTTCGGCACGCTCGCGGTCGCCACCGTCGACGTCCTGTCGAACGGCGCGGGCGGCGCGGGCGGCTTCAGTTTCGACGGGCGCGGCGGCGACGGCGGCAGCGGCACCGGCGGAGACACGCGCGTCCGCGTCGATAGCAGCCAAGCCTTTTTCACAGCTTCGGATCTGGTGAGTTCGGTTGCGCCCGAGTTCCGCTTCACGGCCAACGGCGTCGGCGGCGCCGCCAATTACGGCAACACCGCTTCAGGCCCCGGAGCAGCCGGCGGCGACGGCGGCAACGGCACGGGCGGCACCGTCAGTTTCGATGTCCTGAACGGCGCACGTTTGCGAGCGGCCGGGGTGATGCAGATATCGGCGGAGGGGATCGCCGCCGACGGCGCTCTGGGCGCTTTCGGAACAACCGGCGGCATCGGCGGCGCCGGGGGCGATGCATTTGGCGGGACCGCGCTGGTCACCATCGACGGCGGTATCGTCGACGCGATCGCACCGCCTGCCTGGACCGTCAGCGCTGCCGCGACCGGCGGCGCGGGCGGCAATGGCGGCGACGGCAGCGACCCGGGTAATTCTGGCGGGACAGGCGGCAACGGCGGCACTGCGCGCGCCGGCAATGCGAGCTTTACGGCCAATAACGCCGACCTATCCCTGAGCCCGAGCGCGATGACGGTCGATGCCGTCGGAACCGGCGGCAATGGCGGGGTCGGTGGAAACGGGGTCGCAGCGGGCAACGGCGGCGACGGTTTTGGTGGAATCGCCAGGTTCGCCAACGCGGACAACGGCGTCGCCCCCGTCACACCGCGTAACGTGGGCGATGTGGTGCTCGGGTCAGGCGGCAATGGCGGTCTTGCCGGAGGGGCCGCGAGTGGCCAGGGCTTCGCGGGCCGCGTCGAAATCGCCAACGCGCCCAGTTCCGCCAGCGGATCGATCAACCTCGCCAGCCTCGACATTTCCAACAACGGGATCGTTTCCGCGGGTTCGGGGGTTTCCGTGACGTCTTCGGGTGGCGCGCTGACCGTCACCAACGGCGCCAGCATCGACACCGACGGCTCGGTGGCCTTCAGCTTTTCCGGCAATGGCCGCCTGTCGGTGGGCGGGACGCTGCTGACGACCGCGCGAGGCGATATTTCGATCACGCATAGCGGCCAACCGGCAACACCTGTCGACTCCATCAGCGCTGCGTCGCTCCGCTTCTCGACCCCAGGCAACTTCAACGCCGATGCCGGAAGCGTGCTGCGCAGCACATCGTCGATCCTGATCAGCGCAAATGGCAATATTTCCGCGGGCAACCTTTTCGCGCTCAACCGGATCTCCGCATATGCCGGCGGAAACCTCTCGCTGGGCAATGCCGGCGTTACCGCAGTCGTGTCCCCGCCCTTTGGCGGCGCGCCCACCAACGGCGTGATCGATCTGCTTGCGGGCTATGGCTCGAACGGATTTGTGCCCGCGAATCTGACACTCACCGGCAATATCTCCGCCACCGGGCACATCTCGGCGCAGGCGGGCGGCGACATCGTCGTTGCAAGCGGCGCGAACGTGATTTCGGACAACCGCATCACCTTCCGCTCGGGCGACGACATCCTCGTCCGCGCGGGCGCCCTGGTGCGTGCGGCTGCCAATCCGCTTCCCGAATCCGGCTATGGCGTGTCGGGCCCGCTCGACGAACCCGCGTTGCTCGACTTCAACGCGGGCGCGATCGCAGTGACGCCAACCGTTCCGGGCAATGTCGCGGCGATCATCGTCGACGGCACGATCGGCGCGCCCGACCGCGCGGTAACCCTCACAGCGGGCGCGATCCAGGCGGACGCCAACGCGATCAGTTCGAAGAACTTCTACGCCAGTCTCCTCGGCGTGCCGGCCACCGGCTCGCCGGCCGACAATGACGGCGGCCAGCTCCGCGCCGATTGCGTGGCGGGCAATATCTGCCTCGGCGCGCTGGGCGCGAGCAACATCGTGCGCATCGGCCCTGAAAGCGGCAGCGTCGACGTGCCGAACCGGATTTCTCTGGCGGGCAATATCGCCGGAGGCGACATCGTCATCCGCGCACGTGACGGCATCGCTTTCAACGGCCCTGCCGCGATCAACGCAACCGATCGGCTGTTCGTCGCCGTTCTCAACGGCGACCTCACCGGCAGCGGCGGCTTTACGCTATCGGGCGACGACATCGTCAACGTCTATGCAGGCGGAAACATCGTCGCACCGCAAGGATCGATCGCGGCTGCGGGCGATCTGGGGCTGTTCGCGGGCGGCAATCTGTCGCTCGGCACGATCGACACGGGCGGACTGCTCCGGCAGATCGACGCCGATGGCGCCGTCACGCGCCCCGATGGCCTGACCGTCGCGGGATCGATCGCGATCGCCAATCAGTTCGCCGTGCGCGGTGGCGACGCGCGGCTTGATGCGGGTAGCGGCATCGACGTCGCGAACGCGCTCGTCGGCGATGGCAGCGACATCGCATTCACAACGACCAGCGGCACCGTCCGTCTCGGGGCAGCGGGCCAGCCCGGGCTGGGCAATCCGGCTAATATTGCTCTGAGCGGCGGCACCGTTGCCCTTGGCGCGCTGGCGGCATCGGGCGACGTGACGCTGAACGCCACCGGCGCGGTCAACGGCACCGATATCGACGCAGGCGGCGCGCTCACCGTCAATGCCGGCGGCGGCACGAGCTTCGCGACGCTGGGCGCCGCGAACGGGATCACGATCCAGTCGGGCGGCGCGGTGGTCGTCAGCACGGACATTACCTCGCCCGGCGCGATCCGCGTGACGGGAACGTCGCTCTCGCTCTCCGCGCTTGGTGACCTCACCGTTGCGGATGGTCAGGCAAGCGCAGGCAACCTGTCTTTCAACGCAGGCGGCGCGCTGAACGCGATCGTCACGCGCGCGTCGGGCAGCATTGCACTTGGCGCAGGAACGAACCTCGCGGTCGGCGGCGCCGATGCCGGAGGAAACTTCACCGCAACGGCGCAGGGACGCACCGATTTCACGGGCATCGTCGCGGCCAATAGCGTCACCGTCAGCTCGAACGATATCGGCATCGGCGCGGGCGGGCAGCTCGGCGTGATCGGAAGGACCGCCACGGTCAGCCTTACCAACAGCAGCGCGGCCCGGCAGACCCATATCGGCGGCGCGGACACCAGCGCCGGTTACAGCCTGTCGGCGATCGAAATCGGTAGGATCTTCGGGGATTCGATCGGCGTCACCGCGCCACGCGTGGCGACGCTCTCGCCCACTTCCGTCGGCTCGTCACGCGCGCCCGATGTCATCGTCGGGGCCTTCACCCTCACCGGCCGCGCGGGCGGCACGAGCGGCAATCTGGGGTCGGGTGCGCTCCGCATCATCACGCCGGGCAAGCTGCGCGTCAACGGCGCCGTCCAGCTTACCGGCCTCACCACCACCAACCGCTTTGAGATCAACGCCACCGATGCGCTCGAGATCGATGCGGCGACGGGCATGATCAACCTTCGCGATGCGTCAAACGGGCTTGGCGGCGTGCTCCAACTCACTTCCGACGACATCATCGCCGCATCGCTTCAGGCGATCGCGGATGTCGGCGCGGCGAGCACGACCGACGCGATCGACGACCGGCTCGGCCGCAACGACGGCGCCGTCAGCGACGATGGCTATCTCAGCGCCAACCGGATCGAGGTGAACGTGCTGGGTGGCTTCTATGTCCAGAATTCGGGCGCGAGCGACGATTTCGCGGATCGACGCGGCTTTACCGTGGGCACGGGCGGAATCGACATCACGACCGGGAGCGCCGCAACGCGGATCGTGATCAACGGTCAGCAAAGCGATGGTGCGGGTGATTTCGTCGCGGGCGCCGACATGATCGATCTGGTCAACATCAACGGCCAGACCGGCCTTGCCGTCACTGGCATCGACCGCCGGTCGACGATCAACGGCTGCCTGATCGCCAACCCCATATGCTCGGGCTTCGTCGTACCCGACGCGCTGCTCAGCCGCGAAGTCTTCGAGTCCCCCGTCGATCCTGAAAGCGCGGACGAGGCGCTGCAGCAGCTCTTCCCGCTGACGCTGATCGAGTTGAAGGAGTTCGAACCCTTCGGCTTCGAACCGCTGATCGACGAGCCCGTCACCGGCGCGGGCAACGATGACCTTTGGCTTCCCGGATGCGATCCGTCGATCGAACAGTGCGCGGCGCCACCGCAGCAGTGAGTTGACGCACGGCGTTTTTGAGGGGATTGGGCTGGCCCATGACCACAGAAGCGCCGCTCGTCCTCTACAACAGTCTCACCCGTTCGGCCGAGCCCTTCGCGCCGATCCATCCCGGCGAGGCGCGGCTCTATACGTGCGGACCAACGGTCTACAACTTCCAGCATATCGGCAATATGCGCGCCTATGTCTTCGCCGACACGCTGGGCCGCGCCCTGAGCCATAAGGGCTACAAGCTCACGCACATCATCAACATCACCGATGTCGGGCACCTGACCTCCGATGCCGACGAGGGCGCGGACAAGATGGAAAAGGCCGCGGCTGCGGCGGGCAAGTCCGCCTGGGACATCGCCAAATTCTACACCCAGGCCTATTGGGCCGACATCGACCGGCTCAACATCCGCCAGCCCGCCAAATGGTCGATCGCGACCGAATATGTGCCCGCGATGATCGAATTCGCGAAAGAGATCGCGGACAAGCATTGCTACGAGCTCGACGGCGGCCTCTATTTCGACACTGCGACGGTGCCCGATTATGGCCGCCTTGCACGAAGCGTGAACGATGAGGGCGAAGGCCGCATCGAGGCAGTCGAGGGCAAACGCCAGCCGCAAGACTTCGCGATCTGGCGCAAGACCCCGACTGGCGAGACGCGCCAGATGGAATGGGACAGCCCATGGGGCCGCGGCGCGCCCGGCTGGCACCTCGAATGCTCGGTGATGTCGGAGGCGCTGCTGGGTCACCCCTTCGACATTCACACCGGCGGCATCGACCACCGCGAGATCCACCACCCCAACGAGATTGCGCAGAACCAGGCGCATAGCTGCAACGCCGACAGCGGCGCGCGCATATGGATGCACAACAACTTCCTGATCGACCGCGGCAGCAAGATGTCCAAGTCGTCTGGCGAATTCCTGCGATTGCAGGTACTCGTCGACCGGGGCTTCCACCCCCTCGCCTTTCGCCTGATGTGCCTCCAGGCGCATTACCGCAGCGAGCTGGAATTCTCGCTCGAAAATCTGGCGGCGGCGCTGACGCGGCTGAAGCGGCTATTTATCGCCCGAGATCGCCTTAAGGCTCAGGCGGGAATAGAGCCGGGATCAGCCTTTGCATCGCTTTTTGGCGGCGAATCTTCGGGATGGGAGCCAAGCGCCAAGTTGCAGCCGCACATTGAGCGTTTTGACTCGGCGATTTCAGACGACCTCAACACTCCAGTTGCCCTAACGGTGCTTGAGGAGGTATTGACGCTCAAAGTCGATCCAAATGAAAGACTTACAGCAGTTGCAGCGATGGATAAGGTTCTCGGCCTCAATCTGCTTGCGCTCGACCGCGCTGACCTACGCGTGCACCCCGCCGACGCCCAGATCACAGAGACCGAGATCGCGGAACAGCTTTCACTCCGAACAGAAGCGCGCGCCAACAAGAACTTCGCCGCGTCCGATGCGATCCGCGATGCGCTGATCGCCAAGGGCGTCGAGGTAATGGACGGCGATCCGCTCGGCTGGGACTGGGCGGTAACTCTCGACTAGGCGGCGTGGACGAATTTGATCCAAAGCCGGATGGCAGCGAGATGGACCATGCCGAGGAAACTTGAGGGCGTTTGATCGTAGCGGGTGGCGACGGCACGATTGATTTTCAGCTTGCCGAACATTCGCTCAATGCCGTTTCGCTGCCTGTAGAGCTGCCGATCGTGCTCGATCCTTTCTCGGCGATTGGAGCGCGCCGGGATGACAGCCTGTATGCTGCGGCTCGCGAGATCGGCGCGAATGGCGTTGGTGTCGTAGCCTTTGTCGGCCAGCAGAGCCGCCGGAGCGCGGTCCGGCAGGCGGATCAGCGTGTCATAGGCCGTGCAGTCGGCGGCTTCACCACCAGTCAGGTGGAAGGCGACGGGGCGTCCTCGGGCATCAGCCAGACAGTGAAGCTTACTGGTGAACCCGCCCCGCGAGCGGCCAAGAGCGCGTCGACAAGTCCCCCTTTTCCGCCCGCTGCCGAGACATGGGCGCGAAGGGTGGTGCTGTCGATGCTGTAGTGTCCGGTGTCGGCCATGATCTCGGCAAGCGTCACCGACACGGCCTCCCAGACCCCGGCCTCGCTCCAACGACGGAACCGCCGGTAGATCGTGTTCCAATTGCCGTATTTTGGCGGGACATCGCGCCAAGCAGTCCCACAGCGCAGCCGCCAGAGTATGCCGTTGACTATCGAGAGATTCTGCTCAGGCCTGCGGCCGCGCCCTCGGTTCTCTGGCTCGATCGGCAGCAGACCCTTCAGAACGCGCCATTCTGCTTCGCTCAGATCGCCCCGGCTCAAACCTGCCTCCAAAAGGCAGCCTTGAATCAACCCACACCGTCCACGTCAACCAATTCGTCCACGCCGCCTAGTTCCTCCCCGAGCTTGTCTCGGGGAGGGGGACCATGCGAAGCATGGTGGAGGGGTTGGCTCCGAGCGTTGCCCCTCCACCGGACTTCGTCCGGTCCCCCTCCCCAAGACAAGCTTGGGGAGGAACTGCTGTGAGGTGCCATGCCCAGGATCAACGCAGTCATCGCGGGTCTCATCCGCCCGCTGATCGAGCCCCACCTGCCCGACGATGTTGAACCGCACTGGTTCATGACGAAGGACGACGCCTTCGCGCTGGCGCCCAGGGCCGAGATCGGCTGGTTCGACATGTATGACAAGAAGGACGTGGCCGAGGCGATCACGCGCGCAACCAGTATGAAATGGCTCAACTCGATCTATGCCGGCGTCGACGGCATGCCGCTGGACCTGCTGGGCGAGCGCGGCGTGACTTTCACCAACGGCGCCGGCATTAACGCGATCACCATCGCCGAATATGTACTGATGGGCATGCTGACCATCGCCAAAGGCTATCGCGACGTCGTCCGCGCGCAGATGCGCCACGAATGGCTGATCGATTCGCCCGGCAAGGTCGAGCTCTATGGATCGAAGGCGCTGCTGCTCGGCTATGGCGCGATCGGCAAGCTGGTGGAGGAGCGGCTGAAGGCTTTTGCGGTCGAAGTCACCATCGTCCGCCGCACGCCGGGTCCCAACACGCTGACGCCCGACCAGTGGCGCGATCGCCTCGGTGAATTCGACTGGGTTATTCTCGCCGTGCCCGCAACCGCCGAAACTGAACGCATGATCGGCGCGGCCGAACTCGCGGCGATGAAGTCCGACGCGGTGCTCGTCAATATCGCGCGCGGCACCGTCGTGGACCAGAACGCGTTGATCGAAGCGCTTTCGGCGAAACGGATCGGCGGCGCCTTTCTGGACGTTACCACCCCCGAACCGCTCCCGCCGGGCCACCCGCTATGGGGCGTCGAAACCGCGCATATCAGCATGCACCTCTCCGGCCGCGCGCAGTCGCTGATGTTCAAGCGCTCGGCCGAACGATTCCTCGCCAATCTGCAGCGCTATCGCAGCGGCCAGCCTCTCGAGAATCAGGTCGATCTGACGCTGGGATATTAGGGGCCCGCCGCTTCGGACCGAACGATCACGTTCTGACGAGCGTCGAAGCAACTCCTGGTCTCAGCCGCGATGGCATTTTTTCACTGGTTATTCCTACCGCTCGCGCCGGTCCGTGAAGGCGCGTACAAAGCCGCGGAGGAGGCCGATATGCAAGAAGACCCTCCGAGCCACCCGCAGATGCGCTTCGAAGCCACGGTCCACGCAAAGGACATGGAAACAGCGCGCGACGCGGTTGCGAGGCTCGACATCGACCGGATGCCTGATGCGGAGGGCGCGGTGCGCGTTCTCGTTACCGCCGACGAGCTGGCGCGCCTTCTCGGCGAGGGTTGCGAGGTGCGGTTGACACATGCCCACCCCGTCCAGCCGATCGATCCGTCGCTGATCATGGACGACAAGTCCGCTGAGTCCTGGCTGGAGACCCAGACCAAGGGCATCACCCGTCAGGAGAAACCGTGATGTACCGCACGGCGGCGCAGATCGAGTCCGCGATCAGCATTCTCTCGGCCTGGTTCCCGCAATATTTCACGAGGATCCCGCTGCCGAATGCGTCGGTCCTTGGTCGGCCGATCTCCGCGCTTCGTATGCGTGCCGGTGGCGGTGGCGAACGCCGGGGTGTTCTGCTGGTCGGCGGCACCCATGCGCGCGAACTCATGAATCCCGACGCGATCATCGAGCTCGCGATCGACCTGCTTCTGAGCCATGCGAACGGCACTGACATCGTCTATGGCGGGCGCAGGTTCACCGCGAACGACGTGAAGATCATTCTGGAGGCGCAGGACCTGTGGCTGCTGCCATGCCTGAACCCGGACGGCCGCGAGCACGTCATGACGGTCGACGACCTCTGGCGAAAGAACCGGCGCGACAACCCCAACACGGTGTGCGACGGGGTCGACCTCAACCGCAATTACGATCTGGTGTGGGGCGTGACGCAGGGGCAGACATCGTGCTCGCCCTGCAGCGAGGTCTTTTGCGGGCCGTCGGCGTTCAGCGAACCCGAAACGCGGAACGTCAAGGTCCTGCTGGACGAACACCGCATCTGCTGCTTCGCAGACGTGCATTCGTTCTCCGAACTCATCCTCTATCCCTGGGGCCACGCGCCGACCCAGACCACCGATCCGACAAAGCGATTCACCACCTTGCCGACGGGCACATGCGCGCCGATCAGCCAGGCGGGGTACCAGGAATATATGGCCCCTCGCGACCTGCAGCGCTTCAAAACTGTGGGCCAGCGAATTGTCGATTCGATCAAGGCCGTGCGAGGCCGGGTCTACAAGAGCCAGTCGAGCATCGGGCTCTATCCTACAACGGGCACGGCGGGCGACTACGCCTATAGCAGGCACATCGCCAACCCGAAGTTGCACAAGACTTACGGCTATACCTTTGAAACGGGACCCTCGACGCCAGACGTGCGGGAATCGTTTCACCCCGCCGATCCGACCCTGATCAAGCGCGACGCGAAGGCCGGGATGCTGACGCTGGCGCAGCAATGTGTCTGCGCGATCGAATTGATCGGCCTGAAGTTCCTGGCGCGCGAACGCGAAGTGTCGGCGCTGCGGACCGTACGCGACGACCTTCTTGCTACCACAGATGCCGGCCGCGGCTGGATCGAGCGGTTCGAACGCGTGCAGCACCAGTTGCTGGCAGCGGTGCTGGCGGACGACCGTCTCCTCAGGGAGGCGGTGACGTTGCTGGAGCGCGCGGGCGCACTCGTCGAAGACGAACGCGCGACTGCATCGGAAGATGACATCGCGCGCGCGCAGTCGATGCTCGGCGAGCTCTCGAAGCGCGAATGGGAAGGCGGGGTGGATGAAGACCTGAAGGCGGTGAGCGCCGTGCTCTCGGGCATGAGCGGACGCACGTCTCGCGAGGCAATCGAGATGCTCATGTCGGAAAAGAGCGCCGGCTGAACGCACCTTCGCCATCATCAGAACCGCTTGGCGGCACATCGCATCTGCTTGCCTTTTCGGTGTGTGACTCTTTCGGCGAAGCGCGTTAGACCCTTCTTCCGGCGATGAAATCCGGCGTCACGGCGGCGTCGCCTGACATCGCAGGATCGCGGTGCTGAATGCAATATCGCTGGACCGCGACGGGGGAGAAAGCGGCATGACCAAGGCGTCCGATCTGTTCATCCAGTGCCTCGAGGAAGAAGGCGTCGAATATGTCTTCGGCGTGCCCGGCGAGGAGAATCTCGACTTTCTCGACAGCCTCTCGCGGTCGGACAAGGTGAAACTGATCCTCACGCGGCACGAGCAGGGCGCGGGCTTCATGGCCGCGACCTATGGCCGCCACACGGGCAAGACCGGCGTCTGCCTCGCAACGCTCGGCCCGGGCGCCACCAACCTCGTGACCGCCGCCGCCTATGGCACGCTCGGCGGGATGCCGATGCTGCTGGTGACGGGCCAGAAGCCGATCAAGAAATCCAAGCAGGGCCGCTTCCAGATCCTCGACGTCGTCGCGATGATGGGTCCGATCACCAAATACACGCACCAGCTCGCCAGCGCCGACAATATTCCAAGTCGCATTCGCGAGGCGTTCCGCCTTGCCGAGGAAGAGAAGCCCGGCGCGACGCATCTCGAATTCCCCGAGGACGTCGCCGAAGAAAAGACCGACAGCCGCCCCCTCACCCCCAGCCTCGCACGTCGCCCCTCGGCCGAGGAAAAGGCGGTGCGCGCCGCGGTAAAGCTGATCGAGCAGGCCAAGGCGCCAGTGCTCGTCATCGGCGCGGGCGCCAACCGCAAGATGACCGGCCGGATGCTGCTTCAGTTCGTCGAAAAGACGGGCATCCCCTTCCTCACCACCCAGCTCGGCAAGGGCGTGATCGACGAGACCCACCCCAAATTCCTCGGCTGCGCGGCGCTCTCGGCCGGCGATTTCGTCCACAAGGCCATCGAGGCGTCGGACCTGATCATCAATATCGGCCATGATGTGATCGAGAAGCCGCCCTTCTTCATGAAGAACGGCGGCACCAAGGTGATCCACATCTCGACGCGCACCGCCGAGGTCGACCCCGTCTATTTCCCGCAGGTGGAGGTGATCGGCGACATCGCCAACGCCATCTGGCAGATGAAGGAGGATATCGTCCCGCAGGGCTGGGGCTGCGAAAAGATGCTCGCGGCGCGCAAGGCCGAAGTCGCGCACACCGCCGGGCTCGAAAAGGACGAGCGCTTCCCGATCTTCCCGCCCTATCTGGTCCGCAAGATCCGCGAGGCTATGCCCGCCGACGGGATCATCGCGCTCGACAATGGCGTCTACAAGATCTGGTTCGCGCGCAACTATGCCGCGAGCAAGCAGAACACGGTGTTGCTCGACAATGCGCTCGCGACGATGGGCGCGGGCCTGCCTTCGGCGATGGCGTCGGCGATGGTCTATCCCGACCGCAAGGTCATGGCGATCTGCGGCGATGGCGGTTTCATGATGAACAGTCAGGAGATGGAGACCGCGGTCCGTCTGGGGCTCAACATCACCGTACTGATCCTGAATGATGGCAGCTATGGCATGATCCGCTGGAAACAGGCCAATATGGGCTTCAAGGACTTCGGCCTGACCTATGGCAATCCCGATTTCGTGAAATACGCCGAGGCGTACGGCGCGCACGGCCACCGCGTCGAAAGCGCCGAGCATCTGCCCAGGCTGATCAGGGAGTGCCTCGACACGCCCGGCGTCCACCTGATCGACTGCCCCGTCGATTATTCGGACAATGACCGGATACTCAACAACGAGATCAAGGAACTGAGCGCCAAATTATAAGCCCCTCCCTTCCAAGGGAGGGGTTGAGGAGAAGACAATGACCCAACTCAAACCCGTCTACCCCCTCTACCTCAACAACAAGGCAGAGCAGCTCAACACCGATCTCGAGGTCACCGACAAGTTTACTGGCGAGGTTGCGTTCCGTTGCGCGCAGGCGGATGCGAAGACGATCGACGCGGGCATCCAGGGTGCGGTCGAGGCGGCCGAGCCAATGGCGCGCATGGCGAGCTATGAGCGGCAGGCAGTCCTCCAGCACTGCGTCGATCGCTTCAAGGAACGGTTCGATGAGTTGGCCTATGCGCTCTGCGTCGAGGCGGGCAAGCCGATCAAGGATTCGGAGGGCGAGGTCAGCCGACTGATCGACACCTTCCGGATCGCCGCCGAGGAATCGGTGCGCATGACGGGCGAGGTCCAGCCGCTCGACATATCCCCGCGTGCAAAAGGCTATCAGGGCATATGGAAGCGCGTGCCGATCGGCCCCTGCTCGTTCATTTCGCCCTTCAACTTCCCCCTCAACCTCGCTGCTCACAAGATCGCGCCCGCGATCGCGGTCGGCTGCCCCTTCGTGATGAAGCCTGCCAGCCGCACGCCGCTGGGCGCAATAATCATGGGCGAGGTGCTCGCCGAGACCGACCTGCCCAAGGGTGCCTTCTCGATCCTCCCCGCGCACCGCGAAGGCGCCGATCTCTTCACCGAGGATGATCGGCTCAAGCTGCTCAGTTTCACCGGCTCACCCGGCGTTGGTTGGGATCTGAAGGCCAAGGCGGGCAAGAAGAAGGTCGTGCTCGAACTGGGCGGCAATGCTGCGGTGATCGTCGATAGGGACGCGAACCTCGACGACGCGCTCGAACGCGTCATCTTCGGCGCCTTCTACCAGTCGGGCCAGAGCTGCATCGGAGTCCAGCGCATCCTGATTCACGCAGATGTCTATGACCGCTTCCGCGACATGCTCGTCGCGAAGATGAAAACGCTGGTCGCGGGCGATCCCAAAGACCGCAATGTCTTCATCGGCCCGATGATCTCCGAAGGCGAGGCGAAGCGGCTCGACGGCTGGATCCAGGAAGCAGTGGCTGCCGGCGCGAAGCTGCTCTGCGGCGGCAAACGTGAAGGCGCGATGCTTGAAGCGACGCTGCTCGAAAATGTCGATCGGAACACCAAGCTCAATATCGAGGAAGCTTTCGGGCCCGTCGCGTTCCTGATCAGGTTCGACGATTTCAACGCCGCGCTCGACATCGTCAACGACAGCAAGTTCGGGCTTCAGGCGGGCGTCTTCACGCGCGATCTGTTCCAGATGTTCGACGCCTGGGACCGTCTCGACGTTGGCGGCGTCGTCATCAACGATGTGCCCAGCTATCGCGTCGACAACATGCCTTATGGCGGCGTCAAGGATTCGGGGCTCGGCCGCGAAGGCATCCGGTTCGCGATGGAGGACATGACCGAGATCCGCAATCTCGTCATCCGCCGGACCTGAGGTGGACGGTTAGAGCGTTTTCGAAGCAGGTGGAATCACCTGCTGACTCGGAAAACGCGTTTAATCAAAAGACTAGAGCAGCCGAGCCGATGCAATCGGATCGGAGTCTGCTCTAATTCGCGGCGGCTGCGCGCTGGTTGGATGCGACCAGCTTGTCGGCAAGCGCCTGGCGGAACGCCGTCTCGAATGCGCTGCGCACATCGGGGTGCTCGTCGAGATAGCGCCGCAGCGTTCCCGCAGGGATGCACCAGAGCCGCGACGGCGCGCCGAGCTCGACCGACACCGTCGCGGGCTCACCCGTCAGAACGGTCATTTCGCCGATGAAGGTTCCGGGCGGGCATTCGGCGATCGCCTTGCCGTCGCTCAGGATTCTCGCCCAGCCGCTTGCCAGGTAATAGAGATGCGTGAGCGGCTCGCCAGCACGGGTCAGAGCGTCGCCCGCACGCGCGGAAAGCCAATAGCCCTGATCGAGCAGGTGGCGTGCGGACGTGCGTCGAAGCCGGGGGAACATCGCCTTGAGCAGATCCTGTTCCTCCGGGCTGAAGGACACGCGATATTCGGCGGCGACGAGGCGAGCGAGCATGGATCCCGTCACCAAGATCAGCAGCGCTGCCCCGACGGTCTCGACGAGGCTTGCCGTCACGAAGAGCGCGTGAAGCAACCATGCGATGCCCGCCGCGAGAAGCGCGATCCGCATTGCCGTTATCGTCGGCATCAGCGCCGCGGCGATGAGCAACAGCCACGCCGCGCCGCGGATCAGATCTCCCGACAGAGACATTTCGAGCCTTCCCCGGTTTCGATCGCTCAGGCGTGGAGGAATAGGCCACAACATACGGAGTTTACAAAATGAAAACGCCCGGCCGATGGTGCTTTTCTTGCCGCTAACCGCTTGCCAATAAACCGGCAAACGGACATAGACTGTCCGAAAATGGGTCGCACCGCATAATGAGATAAAGCCGGCTTCAGGGGCCGGAAACGGGGACACGTTGCGGATGGGTGCTGGGGGCACGATTGCCGATCGCATGCTGGGTTTTGCATTGCTCGCGGTCATCGCGGCGATGGCCTTGGTCGCGCTCGGCATAGGCCTGTCTCCCTCCACCCCGCCCGCCGACGCGCAAGCCCCCGCAAAGGGCGTCCATCTCGGCGTTGCCTCGTGCAGCGGGTCGACCTGCCACGGCCGTCAGGAAGCCGACGGCAAGATCGTCCGTCAGGACGAACTGATGCGCTGGCAGGAACCGTCCACCCCCGGCGGCGCGCACAGCCGCGCCTTCAGCATCCTGTCCAATGCCCGCAGCCAGCAGATCGCCTCGCGCCTCGGCATCGGTGCGGCAACCTCCGCGCCGATGTGCCTTGGCTGCCACTCGGCACCCGCGAGCCAGCGGGGTCCGCGCTTCCAGACGGGCGACGGCGTCGGCTGCGAAAGTTGCCATGGCGGGGCGTCGGGATGGATCGCCGCGCATTACTCGGTCGGGGCTAGCCACAGGCGGAACGTCTCGCTGGGCATGGTTCCGCTCGAAAATCCGCGTGCGCGCGCCTCGGTCTGCCTCGACTGCCATTTCGGCAGCGCCGACGAGGGCCAGTTCGTCAATCACCGCATCATGGCCGCAGGCCATCCGCGCATCTCGTTCGAACTCGATCTTTTCTCGACGCTGCAGCAGCATCATGACGAGGATGCGGATTATGCCCAGCGCAAGGGACGCAGCAACAATGTCCGCTTCTGGGCGGTCGGTCAGGCGATGGCGCTTGATCGCGCGCTCGGCCTCTATGCCAATCCCGGCCTTGGTCAGGAAGGCGTGTTTCCCGAATTCTACTTCTTCGACTGCCACACCTGTCACCGCCGCATATATGACGGCGAGGCTGCGGTGAAGACGGGCGTGCGCAATCCCGCGCGGCCGATCCCCGAGGGCATGCCCGCCTTCAACGACGAGAACATGATCATGCTCTCCGCCGCCGCGCGCGTCGCTGCACCCGGGCTCGCACAACGCTTCGACGCCGACAGCCGTGCCTTCCATGCCGCGCTCGCGCAGAACCGCGGCGCGGCCGTCGCCGCCGCGGGCAAGCTGCGCGCAAGCGCCAATGCGCTTGCCGATGCCTTTTCGGGGGCAGGCTTCGGCCGCGCGCAGACCTTCCAGATTATCGAGACGATCGCGGGCGAAGCGATCAACCCGCGCTACACCGATTATGAAGGCAGCGTGCAGGCGGTGATGGCAGTCGACACGCTGCTCAACGCGCTGGTCAATTCGGGCGCGGTATCGAACGGCGCAGCAGGCGCGATCCGTCCCGACATCAACGCCGCCTATGCCGCGGTCAAGGATCCCAACGCCTACAAGCCGATCGAATTTCGCCGGTCGCTGGGCAGCGCGGTCCGGACGATCAGGACGTTGAAGTGATGCGTAGCCGTTTCCCGGCCCTGCTCGTGGGCGCGGCCCTGATCCTGAGTTCCTGCGGCGGGAGCGATGGCGGCAGCACGCCTACCCCCACGCCAACGCCCACCCCTACCCCCTCGCCCGGCGGCCTCTACACCGCACCCGCGCAGGAGGCGCTGACCTCCGCCGAGGTGCAGCAGATCATCGCGCAGGCCGTCGCCGAAGCGCAGGCCCGCAGCAAACCCGCAAGCATCGCGGTCGTCGACCGCGTCGGCAACGTCCTCGGCGTTTTCGTGATGAACGGCGCCAACCCCAATCTTGCCGTGCCCAGGCCAGCCGATGGCAGCAGCTTCGATCTTCAGGGCGTGAATGTCCCCGGCGCAGTAGCGGGTGCAATCGCGAAGGCAATCACGGGAGCCTATCTCTCGTCGGGCGGCAACGCCTTCACCACGCGCGCCGCCAGCCAGATCGTGCAGGAGCATTTCCCGCCCGCACCGAGCACGGTGGGGCTGGAATCGGGCCCATTGTTTGGCGTGCAGTTCAGCCAGCTCCCCTGCTCCGATCTATCGGCGCGCTTCATGGCGGGCGGCGGCGCGTCGGCGCTGATCGGCCCCAAGCGCTCGCCGCTCGGCCTTTCCGCGGATGCGGGCGGCATTCCGCTCTACAAGAACGGCGTGGTGGTGGGCGGCATCGGCGTGATGGCCGACGGCGTCTACAGCTTCGATCCCAATATCCTCGACACCGACAGCGATGACGAGGAATTCATCGCGGTTGCCGGCACGGCCACTTTCGCCGCGCCCGATACGATCCGCGCCAACCGCATCACCGTCGACGGGACCTCGCTGCGCTATGCCGACGCGACACCCGCGGGTCTGAAGAGCAATCCCGCCACCGCTCCCGGCTTCGCCGCTATCAACGGCGCACAGGGCGCGCTCACCAGCGTCAACGGCTATTACAATGCGGCGGGCGGCGTGCTCGCGGGCACCGCTTACGGCACCGAAGCTTCGGGCATTCGCCGCGCGACCGCAGCGGAGTTCTCGAACACCGACGCCTTCATCCTCACCAACGGCGCGGGTGCAAACCGCTATCCGATCCGCGCAGGCACCGATGCGGGCACCGTATCCGCCCCTCTCAGCGCAACCGAGGCGCGCGCGATCCTCGAGGAAGCCTTTGCGGTCATGTCTCGCGCCCGCGCTCAGATCCGCCAGCCGCTCGACAGCCGCGCACAGGTGACGATCTCGCTCGTCGACACGCACGGCGCGGTGCTGGGCATCGTCCGCTCGCCGGACGCGCCGATCTTCGGCACCGACGTCTCGTTGCAAAAGGCGCGGACGGGGATGTTCTTCTCGAACGCGCAAGCGGGTGCGCAACTGCTCGGCAATCCCAGCACCGACGTGCAAGGCTTTGTCAGCAACGCACGGACCTTCTTTGGCGATCCCAACGCCCTTAGCGGACGCTTCGCCTTTGCCGATCGCGCCATCGGCAATGTCTCACGCCCCTACTTCCCCGATGGCGAGGTCGGCCGCCCCAATGGCCCCTTCTCGCGTCCCATTGCCAGCTTCAATCCCTTCTCGACGGGGCTCCAGTCGGCACTGGTCAAGGACAACATCCTCCAGCATGTCGGCTTCATCCTTGGCGCCGGAACGGACACGCCACAACGCTGCACCGCGACGCCCGACGTGGTCGCGGGCCAGAATCGGCTGCAGAACGGCATCCAGATCTTCCCCGGCTCGGTGCCGATCTATCGCGGCAGCCAGCTCGTCGGCGGCATCGGCGTTTCGGGCGACGGCATCGATCAGGACGACATGATCAGCTTCCTCGGCCTGCACAATGCGGGCCTGCGCGTCGGCGGCATCGGCAATGCCGCGCCCGCTATCCGCTCCGACCAGATTACCGTCGCGGTCGGCAGCCAGAATGTGCGGCTGCGTTACATAAGCTGCCCCTTCGCGCCCTTTCTGGACACCGCCCAGCAGAATGTCTGTCAGGGGCTGTGAGGATGTACCCCTACCTCCCGCTCGCTGTCATCCCCGCGAAAGCGGGGATCCAGACGATTTCTGAGACTGGCACCAGCTTCCTCTGGATTCCCGCTTTCGCGGGAATGACAGGTGGGGATCTGTAGAGATGCCCGTCGCCGCCTCCTTCATTCCGCTGCTGGCCACCATGTCGGGCAATGCCGCCGTCGTGGAAACCGAAGGACTGAGCGCGGACCTTATCGAGACGCGGCTGGCTGCCAGCTTCGCGGGCGAGCAGGAAACTCCGCCGGCACAGGGCCAGCAAACCGCACCCGCCGAACCCGAGATCGAGGCCGATGACGCGCTCATCGAGGGCCGCAAGCGTCCGGGCCAGCCTCCGACGCTGCCCGACAAGGTCACGCAGGAAAATCCGGGTGCGGTCCGCCCGCCGCCGCCCGAGGCGTTCCCCGCCGACAGTTTCCCGATCCCCGATCGCTGGAGGCTCATCGAATCGCTGGGGCTGGTGAAGGAACGCTGGTTCGATCCCTATCACCAGAACACGCTGAAGGGCGACCGCCCGATCAACCGCGAAAAGGTGAAGTGGCTGCCCATCAAGGAGGACGACTGGTTCTTCGCATTGAACGCGGTATCGGACACCGTGGTCGAACCGCGCAGCTTCCCGATCCCCGTGGGCGTCCAGACCACCGACCGTCCGGGCAGCAACGACGTCTTCGGGCGCACCAACAGCCTCGTGCTCGCGCAGACCTTCATCGTCGGCGCGGCGCTGATCAAGGGTTCGACCGCGTACAAGCCGCCCGATGTCGAATATCGGCTGACGCTCGCCTATCAGGTCAATCATGTCGACGTTCCCGAACGCCGCGTGCTGTTCGTCGAGCCCTCGAAGCCGACGCACCGCACCGACGACTTTCTCGGCGTGCAGGAAGCGTTTATCGACTATCACCTCGCGAACACTTCGGACCGCTATGACTTCCGTTCGATCCGCGTCGGCATCCAGCCCTTCAACATGGATTTCCGCGGTTTCCTTTTTCAGGACAACCAGCTCGGCATCCGCCTGTTCGGCAATCGCGACAATAACCGCTTCCAGTTCAATCTGGGCGCGATCTGGCGGCTGGAAAAGGACACAAATTCGGGACTCAACGACGTCACGCAGAGCCCGCGCGACGACTGGACGCTGTTCGCCAACGTCTTCCGGCAGGACTTCCCCTTTCCCGGCTTCACCAGCCAGCTTTCGGCGACGCTCAACATCAACCGCGAGGCAGATGATATAGAGATCGACGACAACGGCTTTCCCGTTCGCCCCGCGCTGCTCGGCGACCTGCGCGGGCGCGACTACGACATCGGCTATATCGGCTATTCGGGCGACGGCCGCATCGGGCGCATAAACCTCACCCATTCGCTCTATGCGGCGCTGGGCGAGGACCGGAACAGCATCTTCACCGGCAAACAGGCGGAGGTCCGCGCCTATTTCGCCGCCGCCGAGGCGAGCTATGACGTCAACTGGGCGCGCTTCCGCGTCTCAGGCCTGTTCGCGAGCGGCGACGGCGATCCTTACGACAACACCGAGCGCGGTTTCGACGCGATCTTCGAAAACCCGATATTCGCGGGCGCCGACACAAGCTACTGGATCCGCCAGACCATCCCCTTTGCAGGCGGCGGGCGCGTCATCAGCATCCAGGGGCGCAACGGCATCCTCAATTCGCTGCGCTCGTCCAAGGAACAGGGACAGTCCAACTTCAACAATCCGGGCACTATGCTTGTGGGTGCGGGCGCGGATTTCGACCTAACTCCCGAATTTCGCCTGTCGGGCAACGTCAACCATCTCTGGTTCCACAAGACCGAGGTGCTGCAGGCGCTCAGGAACGAAGGCTCGATCCCCAACGATATCGGCTGGGACCTTTCGGCGGCCGCGATCTGGCGCCCCAAGGCGACGCAGAACATCGTGCTGCGCCTGTCGGGGGCGGTGCTCGATCCCGGCAAGGGCTTCCGCGATCTCTTCACCAATGCGCGGCGTGACGACCGCTATTACTCCGTTCTCTTCAACGCGATTCTGGCTTTCTGATGCGCACCCTGCTCGCCCCCCACTCCGAGTACCCCGGCGAAGGCCGGGGTCCAGTCCCGAGCAAGCGACTCTGGACCCCGGCCTTCGCCGGGGTACAACTGCTGCTAATCCTTCTCCTCCTCATCCCCTCGACCGTGTCGATCGCCGCGGAAAAGGAAAAGGCGGTCAAGCGCATCTATGCCTTTACCGCACCCGCGCCACAGACGCAGGAACCCGCCGAAGCCGCGCGCAAATCCGAGGGCTGCCTCACCTGCCACACGGCGTCGGATGCGCCGACAATGCATACCGCGCCCGCGGTACAACTGGGCTGCACCGATTGTCACGGCGGCGATCCCGCCGTGCGCGGCAATTCCGAACTGCCGCACAATGCGCCAGCCTATGTCGCCGCGCGCGACAAAGCGCATGTGCTGCCGCGCTACCCCAAGAGCTGGCGCTGGCCCAGCTCGGCCAATCCCAAGACGAGCTACACGCTGCTCAATCGCGAGGCGCCCGAGTTCATCCGCTTCGTCAACCCCTCCGACTACCGCGTCGCGCGTGAAAGCTGCGGCGCGTGCCATATGGAGGTGATCGAAGCATCCGAACGCTCGCTTATGGCTTCGGGCGCCATGCTCTGGGGTGGTGCGGCCTACAACAACGGCATCATCCCCTACAAGAACTACGCTTTTGGCGAGGCCTATACGCGCGACGGCCAGCCCGCGAAGATCGTCTCGCCGGGCGAGCCGCACGGCACGGTCACTCCCGAGCAAAAGAAGCGCGGCGCGCTCGCCGAGCTCTATCCACTCCCCACCTGGCACGTCGTTCCGCCGGGCGACATCTTCCGCGTCTTCGAGCGCGGGGGGCGCAACATCAACACGCAGTTCCCGGAGATCGGCCTGCCCAACACCGGCGGCATCATTCAGCGTCTCGAGGAGCCCGGCCGACCCGACCTGAAGCAGTCGAACCGCGGCCCCGCCACGGGCCTGCGCGTCGCGATTCCGATCCTCAACATCCACAAGACGCGGCTCAACGATCCCTTCACCTGGTTCATGGGGACCAACGATCAGCCCGGCGACTATCGCCATTCGGGCTGCGCCTCATGCCACGTCATCTATGCGAACGACCGCGAACCGCGGCACAGCCTGATCTACGCGAAACACGGCCGCGACGGGCAGAGCATCACCGTCGATCCGACGATCGCGAACAAGCTCGAACCGGAGGAACATGACGACGGGCATGGTGCTCTTCGTGCTCCGGCGAAGGCCGGAGCCCAGGAATCACGCGCGCCGGCGCCCGACCACCTGGACCCCGGCGTTCGCCGGGGTACGAAGGAAAAGGGCCACCCGCTACAGCACGTCTTCACGCGGCAGATACCCACCGCGCAGTGCATGAACTGCCACATGCACCAGCCCAACATCTTCCTGAATTCGTATCTCGGCTACACCATGTGGGACTATGAGTCCGACGCGCCATTGATGTGGCCCGAAAAGCAGAAATATCCGACCGCCGCCGAGGTCCACAAGGTGCTCGAACGCAACCCCGAGGCGGCCTCGCCCAAGGGCAAATGGGCCGATCTCGACTTCCTCCGCCGCGTCTATGACGATGTGAATCCGAAGGCCAAGGACACGCAGTTCGCCGACTATCACGGCCATGGCTGGAACTTCCGCGCGATCTACAAGCGCGATCGCGAGGGGAATCTGCTCGACGCCGACGGCAAGATCGTCTCGTCCGACGATCCCGAGAAATTCCGCAAGAAGGACGCCGCCGAGTTCGTCGAGCCCGGTGAACAGAAGGGCAAGGCGGTCCATATGATGGACATCCATGCCGAAAAGGGGATGCAGTGCGCCGACTGCCATTTTGCGCAGGACAATCACGGCAACGGCCTGATCTATGGCGAGGTGGCCAACGCGGTCGAGATCGGCTGCAAGGACTGCCACGGCACCGCGGACGCGTACCCCACCCTGCTGACCTCGGGCCCTGCCGCGCGTCCGCAGGGCAACAACCTCGCACTGTTGCGCAATGCCGACGGGCAGCGCCGCTTCGAATGGTATTTTGACGCGAGCGGCAACCGCGTGCTCATCCAGCGTTCGATCGTCGATCCCAAGCTCGAATGGCGCTTGTCGCTGGTCAAGGACAGCGTCGACCGCAATAATCCGCATTTCAACGCCAAGGCCGCGCGCGCCAAGCTGATGGGCCGGACCGGCACCGAGACCGGCGAATACGGCTTCGGCCCCGGCGTGCCCAAATCGGAGCGCGCGCATACTGACGACAATATGGCATGCTTTACCTGCCACCTTTCATGGACGACATCGTGCGGCGGCTGCCACCTGCCGATCGAGGCCAACTGGAAGACCAAGAGCCACAAGTACGACGGCATAGAGAGCCGCAATTTTGCGACCTACAATCCGCAAGTGGCGCGCGACGAGATGTTCCAATTGGGCCGCCACCAGACCACCAAGGGCAATATCGTCGCGCCGGTCCGCTCGACCTCCGCGCTCGTGCTCTCCTCGACCAACATCAACCGCGAGCGCATCTATGTGCAGCAGCCGCCCATTTCGTCGATCGGCTTCTCGTCCCAGGCCTTCGCGCCGCACTTCCCGCACACCGTGCGCAAGACCGAGACGAAGACCTGCAGCGACTGCCATCTGAGCGCCGCCAACGACAACAATGCGATCATGTCGCAACTCCTGCTGCTCGGCACCAATTTCGTGAACTTCGTCGGCCTCCATGCATGGACTGGGTTGGAGAACGGCTTCGAGGCCGTCCGCGTCACCGAATGGGACGAACCGCAGGCGGTGATCGGTTCCTATCTCCAGCGCTATGCCTATCCCGATTACTGGAAACTGCATGTCGACCAGAACAAGCGCGAACTGATCAACTGGACCCGCGGCAAGACCTTCGACAAGCGCGGCTCGGGCGAGACCCAGGCGCTTGAGGAATTCCGCAATGTGACGCAGGGCACCGCGGGCGCGGTCGGCTGCCTGCAGCTCCGCGGCGAATATATGTTCGTCGCCGAGGGGCGCGGCGGCTTCCGCGTCTATGACGTCGCCTCGATCGGCAACAAGGGCTTCTCCGAACGCATCGTGACTGCGCCCTTCTCGCCGCTCGGGCAGGACATGCAGGTGAAGAGCCCCAACGCCACCTGCATGGCGATCGCGACCAACCAGCCGATCAGCCCGCTGCGCAACACCCCCGAAATGCGCGAGATGAACGAGGAACAGCCCTTCCACCCGATCTACAACTACGCCGTCGTCACCGACAGCGTGGAAGGCCTGATCCTCGTCGACATCAACACGCTCGCCGACGGCGAATTCCGCAACAACTTCCTGAAGCGTGCAGCCACCTGGAACGAGAACGATGTGCTTGCGGGCGCGCGCCACATCACGCTCGCGGGCCATTACGCCTATATCGCCGCAACCGCCGGGCTCGTCGTCGTCGACCTTAACGATCCGCTGAAGCCGCGCTACGTCACGACGCTCCCGCTCACCGACGCACGCGCCTCCGCGATCCAGTTCCGCTATCTCTGGGTCACCGATGCCGAGGGCGTTAAGCTGTTCGATGTCACCCGGCTCGGCAATCCCGTTCCCGTTCCCGCGGGCACGATCGCGCTCGCCAATGCACGCCGCCTCTATCTCGCGCGCACCTATGCCTATGTCGCGGCCAAGCAGGATGGGCTCGTCATCGTCAACATCACCAATCCCGAGGCGCCGAAGATCTACCGAAAGGAAAGCTTCGGCGGCGCGATGAACGATGCCGAGGACGTGATCGTCGGCACGACCAACGCCTCGCTCTTCGCCTATGTCGCCGACGGACGGAACGGTCTCAAGGTCATCCAGCTCACCTCGCCCGACAGCCAGCCCAATTTCTACGGCTTCTCCCCAGCGCCCGTGCCCGAGCTGATCGCCTGGGCGCGGACGCCCAGCCCCGCTCTCGCGCTCTCCAAGGGCCTTGACCGCGACCGCGCGGTTGACGAGACGGGCGGCCAGATCGCGGTCTTCGGTCGCCTCGGCAGCCGCCCCTTCACGCGCAGCGAGATGGAGAAGCTGTTCCTGAACCGCCGCGGAATTCCGTACAAAGTGCGCGACGAGGTCACGATGGAAGACTGGATTCCCGCGCTGATGGCGGCGCGAGACTTGGAATCGTCGCCCACCCGCTAAACGTCCGCTGCTGCTGTTTATCGAAAAGCCCTTGCCTAGAAAGCCTGCCACGACGGAATATGTCCGACGTCGCATCTAGGGAACCGTGATGAGATATGGCTGCCATCTGGCCGTTGTGATCGCGCTGGTCGGCTCTCCGCCGACCGGGGTGGCGGCCGAGACCGATGCCAGGCCGAAAAGTGACCCGGGCGAGATAATCTGCCGGTCCGAACCCGTGCTCGGCAGCCGCCTTGCCAAACGGCGCTATTGCCTGACGCGCGCGCAATGGGACGAGCGGCGCGCCTCTGACCGGCAAATCATCGAAAAGTCTCAACTGATCCCTTGCCTCCCGACGCGCGGATCGAATTGCTAGACCCTTTCTGAGTATTTATCTTTTAATACAAATTGTTGCGTAAATTCTCCGCCATCCTGCAACGCATGGCAGCCATCACCGCTTTGCGTCCGGCCTCACGATCGTCGCGGCAGGTCGATTGCATCTGCGGAAACATGTGATCCGAACTTCGTTGAATCCCTGCAACAACTGAAGGAGGTCGCAATGAAGAACTTTGCCTTTGCGCTCGCACTGCTGGGCGCGCTTACGATCGCGGCGTGCAACACCGTTTCGGGCGCCGGCGACGATATTCAGTCCGCCAGCAACGCGGTTGAAAATGAAATGGACTGATGTTTGAAGGGCGGGACGGCGGACTCACGCGGACAATTGATCCGTTCAGTCTGGCCGCTCTGCCATCAGTGCCCGTACCAACGGCTGCATTGACGCATCATATTTGGCGAGCATCACATGTTCGTCGGCGGTGTCGAAATGGCTGACCAGTTCGCGCCCATTCCAGCGGTGGAGCGCATAGGCGGGCGGATCCGCGACAATCATCGGCCGATTGTCGGGCTTGTCAGGGTCGATCGGCGCGAGATCGAGCGCCACCTGCGGCGCGGTCGAAGGACAGATCGTCACCGTCGTGCCGTTCCACGCAGCGACGATCGGCCGGTGGAGGTGACCACAGATCACACCTTTCACCTGCGGCTTGCCCGCGATGGTCCTGGCGAAGCGTAGCACCCACTCTTCCTCGGGATGCGTGTTCATCCAGTCTATGCCGACCTCAACGGGCGGGTGGTGCATGACGATCACCGTCGATATGTCGGTCTTCTCGGTCAGCCGCGCCGCCAGCCACGCCGCGCGCGTCTCGCAGAAGCTGCCGCCGTGACGCCCTTCCTCCAGCGTGTCGAGGATCAGGAAGCGGAGCGGGCCGGTATCGATCTCATACTGCACGAAACCTTCGGCCACGGGTATATCGGGGAACTGCGCGATGAAATTCGCGCGCATGTCGTGATTGCCAAGGCACGGCCAGACCGGAAAGGGGCACGCGCTGAGCGCATTTCGCAGCCGCCGGTAGCTTTCGGCATCCCCACGATCGACCAGATCGCCCGTTACGAGCAGCAGGTCGGGCCGGTTGTGCGGCTCGCACAGATGACGCAACACCACGTCCAGCCGTTTGCGATTGAACTCGGCCGGATTGTCGGGATCGAACCCCAGATGGATGTCGGTGATCTGCCCTATCAGCATAGGCTTCCCCTCACCCTGCCGTCACTAGAGCACTTCCCGAAAAAGTGGGAACCGGTTTTTTCGGTCAGGAAGTGCTCCAGATATTTGAATCGAGAGCCTTTCTTGTCCGGCAATGCGATTCCGCATTGCCGGGAAAGGCTCTTAGCGCGCGCCCGTTGGTTTCGCGGCATTGGTGCCACCCTTGTTATCCGCGACTCGCTGCCGCGTCGACCATGGTGCGCCGTCATCCATATGGTAGCTGTGACACAGCGCACAGCCGGAGGGCACCGGCTTCGCCACGGTCTGAAGCGACGCCCCGGCCTCCCCGACATGGCAGGTCCGGCAGGAGGCCAGATCGGGGATCAGCAGGTCGGTCGCGGCCTTCGATGTCGGCGCGGCGTGGCAACTCTCGCAGTCTTCGGTCTTGTGCGCGTCATGGTCGAACCAGCCCTTGCGGAAATAGCGCGCATTCTGGCTGACCGGCTGGACGCGCCAGGTTCCGCCCGCGCCCGGCGGGTCGATCCGGTGGCAATCGAAGCACGCACCGCCCGGCGAGAAGACCGCGCGGATCGCGGACTCGGCCTGCCCCGGCCGCGCCCCGACTGCGCCAAAATAGGCGCTATAGACCTGCCCCTCGGCATAGAGGCCCGGCCGCCGGCGCGCCATGCCGCCGAGATTTGCGGGGCGCGCGGGGCCGGTGCCACGGTAGAAGGCGCGGATATCGGCCATCACTTGCGCAGGATCGCCGTGTCTCAGCGTGCGGACGGTTCCGCCGATCTCGTCGAAGGCAAGGCTGTGACAGCCGCTGCAATCCTGCTCCATGTCGACGGGCTGAAAACGCGTGCCGCTGCTGTCTGGGCGGTGGCAATCCTTGCACGCGAGCGCGTTGCCATAGCCCTTGTCGCCCGAGAGCGTCTGCGCCATCCGCGCCACCCCGCCCGCTTTGGACAGGTGCAGCTCGTGCGGGAATTTCAGGCCATTGTCCTCGATCGGCTTCTTGTCGAACGAGATGCGCTGAGTCACTGGATGCGCGCCGCCCGGCCGCACGATCACCGCGGGGCGGAACTCAGGGTGCGCAGTCCCGAAATCCCCTGCGTCGAGCAGCCTGGTATCGGTCAGTCGCGTCTTCAGATCGGCATGGCAATCCGAACAGAATTGCTGTGCGGTGGGCTGCATCTTGCCCGCGCCCTCATGCTCGGTATGGCATTCGACGCAGCGTCCCTGCGGCACGTTGAACGCGCTTGCGAACATCAGTTGCACGCGGCCGCCCAGCCCGGGCGTCGCCTTTGCCTCCGCCAGCCGCTTCGGATCGGCATGGTCGTGCACCTGCGTATGGCATGAAGTGCAGGACGTATCGCGCACCGCCTCGAAGGGCTTTACGTGACAGGCTTGGCAGTTGTTCTCGAGGCTCTTGTGCGCGAGCGACAGCTTGCCGCTCGACCAGCTCTGGTCGGCATGGAAGCCGACGGGGCGTGTCTTGACCTCGCTATAGGTCGCCCAGCTCCAGATCGGAAAGGCGAGGAAGCAGAGCAGGATCAGCGCCGCAAAGCCCCAGGCGCTCAGCCGCTTGCCCGGCAGCAGCCCGCGCAGCGAAAAAACCCTGGCCTCATCCTTGTATTCCGACGCGTCAGACAGCGCTTCCACGCGCTCGACCGCGATGGTGACGTTGGCGCCCTCATGCCCGATCGTCAGCCGGTGCCCGCCAAAGCGCAGCTCGGCGCCCTTCGCGCTGTCGATCTCGACCTCTTGGACCGGGCGGCCATCGACATCGAAATCGAGACCGCTCACCGACTTGACGATGATCCGTCGCTGGTCGAGCCGCTCGATCTGCGCATGCCGCGGTGCAACCGCGAGGTCCTGCAGATGGATGTCGTTTTCGGCCAACCGCCCGATGCTGATCATCGTGCGGTCGATCTCCTGCGGCCGGATGATCTCCCGGCCGTCCGCGGTGCGCGAAATCTGGCGGATCAGGAAACTCATCGTTCGGCCCGGATCACCTCACGCGTCATCCCCGCGAAAGCGGGGATGACGAGGGAAGAGAGAAAAACACGCATGTCCCTCACCAGTAGAAAAAGACGGAGATGATGTGCGCGGAAAGCGCCGCGATCAGCGCAAAAGTCATCGGCACATGGACGTAGAGCCACACCTCGAGCAACGCCTTCAGCCGCAAATGCCGCCGCACCCGCGCAAGGATCGCCTCCTTGCGGACGAGCAGCGCATCGACCTTCTCGAGCGGGTCCTCGCCCAGATTGGGCTTGTACGCGGTCTCGCGCCGTATCGCGGCCTGCGCCGCGCGCGTCGCACAGTCGGGGTAGCGCCCCGAAAGCCGCTCGATCAGCCCGCAGCCGAACGGATCCTGCTCCAATGAGGATTGCACCAGCGCGGCGAGATGCTGGTCGAGCGGCTGCGCGGCGTCGTGCAACTGCCGGTCGATCGAACGCAGCGAATCGATCATCTGCGGCTGCGTCATCTCCTCGCGATTGTTGCTGAGCGCGGTTGGAATATTGGCATAGGCGACGATCCCGAAGATACCCGACAGGATCACCAGCATCATCAGCGTATAGGCGAGCGTATGGACGTTCCAGCCGAACTGGAAACCCGTGTGCAGCGTCGCAATGACGATCAGGCTCAATCCCAGATAGACATGCGCCGAGGTCCACGCCTTCAATGACCAGCGCCCGCGCGTCATCGCGCGCTTGCGCAGGCCCAGCAGCGTCAGCCACAGGATCTGCAGCGCACCGATCGTGCCGAGGACATAGCCGTACCAGCTCCCGCCATTATGGCGCGGGGTGACGTCGATAAGGAAATAGCCGACGATCACGATCAGCGAGAGCGCGCCGGAGATCTTGAGCCATTTGAAATGCTTGTGGCGCAGGAAGCCGTCGTGCAGCACCTCGCCCTTCACGCGGCCTGGGGTTGCGGCGCGCGTGGCCATCATGGAGCCTCCAGATGACTGCCGACCGCCACCTCAAACCCGCTCATGCTGAGTAGGGACCGAGCTTGTCGAGGGCCCGTATCGAAGCACGGATTGTGCGTCCCTCGATACGCCATTTCGCCACGCTCAATGGCTACTCGGGATGAGCGGGTGTGTGCGCGGCCTTTCTCCATCAGCTCTCCTCCCGCTCGAGCCGCGCAACGGTCAGGAAATCCTCGGGCGCGACCCGAATTGCGGCGCCGGTGGGGCATGCGCGCACGCACGCCGGACCGCCCTCAATCCCCGCGCACATGTCGCACTTGATCGCCTTTTTGGGCTTTTCGACGCCGGGCTCCGAATGCGCATAGGACCATTTTTTGCTCGGCTCGCCCGGTCCCGGCCCAAGTCCCAGGAACAGCCACGACAGCAGCGACGGCTTTTTGGGCGGCACGCTGTCCATGCGGATCACGCCGTAAGGGCAGTTCCGCTGGCAGTTACCGCAGCCGATGCAGGTCTCGTCGATGAACACCTCTCCGTCAGGACCGCGGTGGATCGCGTTGGGTGGGCAATCGGCCATGCAGTGCGGGTGCTCGCAGTGACGGCACGATGTCGGCACGTGAAGGTGCGCATAGGTCCGCCCCGCCTCGCGATCGAGCCGCGACAGCCCGTCATGGCTGTCGGCGCACGCCTTTTCGCAATTGTCGCAGCCGACGCACAGATTTTCGTCGATCAGCAGCACGTCGGTCGCCTCGCCGATGCCTTGATCGACAAGGAAATTGGCGACATTGGAATACATGTCGACGACGCCCGAGAAGCTGTCCTTCTTTGCCTCGATAAAGGCGTTGACGTCCTGCCGGCTCGCCATGAGCTGCTGCGTGTTCTGCTTCAGCCGCGGATTGGCATCGAGCAACTTGGCGAACGCCGCGCCCTGCAGCCTGATCACCTCGGACTTGATCGCGGCGCGGACGGTCGCGGTGCGTCTGCCGCCCGCGATCAGCGTCATCTCGCCGACATAGGAACCCGCGGGCAGATAGGAGAGGAAGACGGGCTTTCCGCCCACGGTCTTCTCCACCACCATCGAGCCCGAGCGGATGACATAGATGTCGTTCCCCTCCTCGCCCTCGGTAATGATCGGCTGCCCCGCCTTCACCGTCAGGATCTCGGCGCCGTCCAGAACATCCTGAAGATCCTCGGACTTCAGCCCCGATCCGAGCATCTGGAGCAATTGTCGCTCGGTCGAGATGCGCGTGATCGCCGCCTTGGCCGCGGGCACCTGGCTCTGCAGCTTGAGCGCGGCCGAGCGCGATATCTCGACAAGGATCGCATCCTCGCCCGCGCGGATCGTCGCGCCGCGCCGCCGCCCTGAAATCAGCCCGACCTCGCCGAAAATCGATCCCGTTTCGATCGGCACCGTGATCGACGGATCGTCCTTGTCGACCTGAACCAGCACCGATCCGCTCGCGATCGCAAACAACGACGATCCTGTCTCAAGCCGCTCGAAGATCATCTCCCCTGCGCGGGAGAAGCGCACTTCCGAATCGAGCATGAACTCGCGCATCTGCAGCGGCGAGACGCCGTTCAATATGCCGACATTCGAGCGCAGGAATTCGAGCCACTCATTGACGCTCTTGCGTCCCGGCAATCCCGCGAATTTTGCCTCGAGGATCGGCTCGTCTGCCGGCTTCAGCGCGGTATTGCCGTTGATGAACTCGACGACGTCATAGCCCTGGTTCATGCAGTGCTTGATGAGCGGATAGCCCGCCAGCGCGCCGATCACGAAGATGCCGGGCACCGTCGATTCGAAGGTCGGCGACAGCTTGGGATAGGAGACCCGGTCCGCGCTCGAGAACTGCACACCCGTCCCCGCCGCGATCGCCTTCTTGCCGTCCTTTTCCTCGAAGCTCGCGCAGCAGCCCTCGACGAAGCCGCGCGGCGGCGCCGAGCCCATGCGCGCGATCACACGGTCGCAGCGCGCCTTCAATTCGCCGTCGCGCGTGTCGAAGGTGATCCAGCCCTTGTCGATCGCCGAGGACGTCGTCTCGCGCAGGATCGTGACGCGCCCCGCCGCCTCAGCGGCGAGCAGCGCCTTGATATTGGCGTCCTTGGCGGTTGAGAATTCGGCCGAGCGGTTGACGATCGAGACCGTGTTGCGCTGCTCAGGGTCGGCCGCGAGCCCCAGCGCATTCTCGATCCCCGCATCGCCCGCGCCGATCACGACGATATGCTCGTCGATATATTCGCCGGGATCGTCGAGTTGATACTGGACCACCGCGCCCTCGCCCACCGGGCAGCGCACGAGATTGGGATTGCCCTGCGTCCCGATCGCGAGGATCACCGTCTCGGCGTTGATCGTCTCGCCCCTGGTCGTCGTCAGCACGAACGCGCCTGCAGCGCCCGTGATCGCCTTCACCTCGGCATTGAGCTTCACATTGACCTTGCGCCCCGCGGCCTGCTCGTCCCAGGTGCCGAGCACTTTCTCGCGCTTGCCCGCCTCGAAATCCATGTCCGAGCGCAGCACGAGCTGGCTCGGCGTGGCCATGACGTGCTTGCCTTTCTGGTATTTGTAGATCGTGTCGGAGAGATGATCGGTCTTTTCGAGCAGCACATGACTCAGCCCCAGCTCCGCAGCGCGTGCTGCGGCGCTCAGCCCGGCCGGCCCGGAACCGATGATCGCGATGCGAAAACCGTCGCTCACGAGCTTGCCCCATCCCCCTTCAAACGGACACGCTACGTATGTCTTTTCGTTTGCGTATCCAACAGGTGCGAACCCGTGTTCACTCTATCATCCTGAGCGCGGTGCGCTAGAGTCCCGCGCCACAGTTTTTGACGAAAATCGGGGGTATATTCATGGCCGGAGCGGGCAGTTCCAGAGAAAACGGTACAAATATCGGTCGTATCGCGCTGATTTTGGCTGCGATCATCGCCGCGGTCGCTATCGGATTCGCGGTCGCACGTTCGACCGGCCTGCTCGATTCGCCCGCCGAAACCGCAACCCCCGCCGCACCCGCCACCACAGCCGAACAGGCGATCGCGCAGCTTGAGGCGCGGCTGAAGGACAAGCCCGACGACGTCGAGGGCTGGCAGATGCTCGGCTGGTCCTTCTTCGAGACGAACCGCTATGCCGAGGCGGCGACCGCCTATCGCAGGGCCGTCGCCTTGAGCCCGAACAACGGCGAGCTGTGGTCGGCGCTCGGAGAGGCGCTCGTCATGGCCGGCCCCGACAAGCCGATGCCCGCGGACGCCGTCAAGGCGTTCGAGACCGCGATCGCGAAGAATGCGCAGGATCCGCGTGCGCGCTATTTCCTGGCGGTCAACAAGGATCTGAATGGCGACCACAAGGGCGCGATCGAGGACTGGTTCGCGCTCTTGAAGGCCACCCCCGCGGGCGCCCCGTGGGAGGCC
Organism: Sphingomonas cavernae; assembly: GCF_003590775.1. Classification (GTDB taxonomy): domain Bacteria; phylum Pseudomonadota; class Alphaproteobacteria; order Sphingomonadales; family Sphingomonadaceae; genus Sphingobium_A; species Sphingobium_A cavernae. Next base: position 382,368 of record NZ_QYUM01000002.1, read on the forward strand.
GACCTTAAACGCACGATCGAACAGGTCGCCGAGCGCGAGAAGATCGACGTCAAGGCGCGCCTCGCCGCTGTTACATCTGCCCCCGCCACACCCGGCACGCCCGAGGTCGCGACCGCCGCCATTCCCGGCCCCAGCCGCGAGCAGATGTCCGCCGCCACCAAGCTCCCGCCCGGACAGCAGGAGGCGATGGTCCGCGGCATGGTCGATGGGCTTGCCGCGCGCCTTGCGCAGAATCCGCGCGACGCCGATGGCTGGATTCGCCTGATGCGCAGCCGGATGGTGCTGGGCGAAACCGCGCAGGCAAAGGTCGCGCTCGACACCGCGCTCAAGACCTTCGGCAATGCGCCTGCCGAAAGGGATCGCCTGCTCGCTGCAGCTAAGGAACTCGGCGTCCCCGGCGCCTGATCCACCGAGTACCCCGGCGAAGCATGTCCTGAGCGCCTGCCTTGCAGGCAGTCGAAGGGGCCGGGGTCCAGAGTCGTCCGCCCAGGACTGGACCCCGGCCTTCGCCGGGGTACTCCCTCTCGTTCCATCCCTAAAAACCCCAGCTTGTCCGCACGAAAGCCATTAGCCATTGCTTTTGGCCCTGCTCTCCCGCAAGGAAATTCCCTCTCACAACCTGTTGGACGAACGAAAATGGCCGCGAAATGGGCCCCCGATAGCTGGACGAAGCACGAGGCACGGCAGTTGCCGACCTATCCCGACGCCGCGGCGCTTGCCGAGGCGACCACCACGCTCGGCTCCTATCCGCCGCTGGTGTTTGCGGGCGAGGCGCGCAACCTCAAGGCCGATCTCGCGCGCGTGTCGGAGGGCAAGGCCTTTCTGCTCCAGGGCGGCGATTGCGCCGAGTCCTTCGCGGAATTCCACCCCAACAACATCCGCGACACCTTCCGCGTCATCCTCCAGATGGCGGTCGTCCTCACCTATGCCTCCAAGCTCCCGACCGTGAAGGTCGGCCGCATGGCGGGCCAGTTCGCCAAGCCCCGTTCGGCGGACATGGAGGATATCGGCGGCGTCTCGCTGCCCAGCTACCGCGGCGACATCATCAACGACATCGTCTTCGATGAAGCGGGCCGCATTCCCGATCCGCAGCGCATGGTAAAAGCGTACAGCCAGTCGGCCGCGACGCTCAACCTGCTCCGCGCCTTCGCGAGCGGCGGCTATGCCAATCTCCATCAGGTCCACCGCTGGACCCACGATTTCATGGGCCGCAGCCCCTGGGCCAAGAAGTACGCCGAAACCGCCGACCGCATCGGCGAGGCGCTCGACTTCATGGCGGCGTGCGGGATCAACCCCGATACCGTTCCCCAGCTTTCGGGCACGCAGTTCTACACCAGCCATGAGGCGCTGCTGCTCCCCTATGAGCAGGCGCTGACGCGGCAGGACAGCCTGACCGGCGACTGGTACGACACCAGCGCGCACATGCTCTGGATCGGCGATCGCACGCGTTTCGAGGGCTCGTCGCATGTCGAGTTCCTGCGCGGTATCGGCAACCCGATCGGCATGAAGTGCGGCCCCAGCCTCGAGCCCGACGCGCTCCTCCGCCTGCTCGACACGCTCAATCCCGCGCGCGAGCCCGGCCGCATCACGCTCATCACGCGCTACGGCCACGATAAGATCGAGGCGGGCCTGCCTAAACTCGTCCGCGCGGTGCTGCGCGAAGGCCATCCTGTGGTCTGGAGCTGCGACCCAATGCACGGCAACGTCATCAAGGCGCAGAACGGCTACAAGACGCGCCCCTTCGAGCGCATCCTCGCCGAAGTCCGCGGCTTCTTCGCGGTGCACAGGGCGGAGGGCAGCTTCGCGGGCGGCATCCACGCCGAAATGACCGGCCAGAACGTCACCGAATGCACGGGCGGCGCGGTCGACGTAACCGAACAGAGCCTCGCCGACCGCTACCACACCCACTGCGACCCCCGCCTCAACGCGAGCCAGTCGCTCGAACTGGCGTTCCTGCTCGCGGAAATGCTCAATCAGGAGCTGGCGGAAAGAAGGAAAGCGGCGGCGTAGCATCCTCGCCCCTCCGGGGAGAGGATCCGAAGCCTTCCCCGGCGCAGGACGGGGCCAGGCACGCCGATCCTGCGCGCGATCTCAGGCTCCGTCAGGCGCGGTCATTGCTGACTCGCCAGGCTATGCCAGGCAGCTTGATCATTTCCGAACCACATATGGTGCAGCGGCTGACGAAACGGCCCCGGTCCCAATGACTGGTCTTTAGATCGGCAACATGTCGGCCGAACAGGCTGTGGAGCGTCACGGGCCTTTCCCGTTCGTCCGCTTCTTCGGCGCAGCAGACCCGGCGTCAACGAAACAGCCCGCGGGCTCGGTTTCATTCTGTTGCAAATTTTCGTCGAGAATGAACGTCGTCGCGCAATAGGGACATGGAACGACGCCCTCGCCCGTCATATTCAGATATATGTGCGGATGATCGTGAGGCGGCAGCGCGCCGATGCAGTCGAATTCAGCTACGCCAATCCTTATCCTGCCCACGCCGATCTCGTTGAAAAATTGCGGGCGCGCCGGCAAGAAAGGTTTGGAAGCGTACGCCCCAAGACTTCGACTTTGATCATCGGCACCGCCTTCATTGTCCCAACGATCGATGGCGTGCTCAAGTTCGCGCTGCCTGATCGCGCGCTTCTGAGAATCGCGCAGAAGGCTGGCTACCGCTCCGCGCCGCGCCCTGGTGCGACGAAACCGACCGCCGAGCACGCCATAGTCTCGTCTCGTCCAGGCGAATGCCATCAGCGTAGCGAACGTGCCCTGATCGCCAGCCCCATCGCGTTTCCGCGGCACAGGCTTGATGTTTAGAGCCATTGAGATGCTCCCGTCTGGCAAGCGGGAGCACCTGGTCTCTCTGTCACGGGAAGGCTTGCGGCTGAAATCGGGTGATATCGCAGTATAGCACAGCTACGCCGCATTTCGGGCATCAAATTCGCGGGGCGCCCGTGCGTGGACGATCGAGACCGCGGTTCCCGGATTTGCATCGGCGATCCGGACGCGGGCGTCCAGTTGCTTCGCGATAGCCTCGACGATGCTCGTGCCCAGTCCGGGCCTGCCGCTCCCGGGATCCACAGGCATCCCGATGCCATCGTCGCTGACCGATAGCGTCCATTCGGCTCCGCAAGACTGGTAGTCGACGCTGATCTTGCCGTGACGATGCCCCGGAAAAGCGTGTTTTAAGGCGTTGATCACCAGCTCGGTGACGACCAGACCAAGGCTCACCGAGACATCCGCGCCCGTGACGCTTTCGTCAGCGCTCACCTCCAGCGAAAGCTGATTGTGGTCCCGGATCATCGACGCTCCTATGCTCTCGCACAATTCGGTGAAATAGGCGCGCAGGTGCACATCGCCCAGCCTGGAAGTCGCGAGTTGCCGTTGAACCGCGGCGACCGACATGACCCGGTTGTGCGCGTCGTGAAGGTGGCCACGCGTCTCCTCTGACTTCACCCTGCGCGCGCTTTGCATCAGCACGCTGGCGATGATCTGAAGACTGTTGGCGACGCGGTGCTGGAGCTCCTGAAGCAGGATCGCCTTTTCCCGCAACAAGTCGTCCTTGAGCTTCTCGCGGAGGCGCGCGTCGGTGACATCGGATATGGTCAGAAGCAGCCGCACCGTGTCCGCGTCGAAATAGTCAAGCTTCTGGGCGCTGAGCACCAGATGGCGAACCTCCTGACCCGCGCGCCGGAGGTCCATCTCATAGGCGTCGATTTCGGCATGCCCCGAGACGGTGGCTCTGAGCAGCGACCCGAGCTGGGGCACGTCCCATTCGCCCGCTCCCAACCCCGCCAGCGGACGGCCTGGCACGCTGGCCGGCTCGATCTGAAATGCACGCAAGAACGATGTGCTGGCCGCAATGACGGTCAGATCGCCATCGAGAAGCAGGATAGGCGCGTTGGAGGACGCGATCACGGCCAGCATCAGGCTGTTCGCGGCTTCGGGATGAACGGGCGTTCGGATATCCATGACTGGACCCTCGGGACCGGAGGCTCGCGGAGCGAAAGCCATACCCGGCAGAGATAGCGGCGAGATCACGCGGCCTTCGAATCGGCACCGTCGGTGATCGCTTGGCGAGCATAGCACAAATCGTTCCGTAATTTGCATATTTTTCAAAATTTACGATAATAGTCATGGAAACGAAAACTATGTGAAATTCACACATTATTCTGTATGTTTCTTGAACGAAACTTTATTTTTATTAAACGCAACTTTATTTTACTAGCCAGCGTTCTTCACGTGATCCTATTAAGGATCAGGAGTAAAAAGAATGAGGAAGATGATTTTGGCCGCCACTGTGCTGGCCGTCGCCATTCCCGCTGCGCCCGCGCTGGCGCGGGCCAATCACACCGAAAAGGAATTTCGCAAGGACGTGAGCTGGGCCGAAAGGGAATATGCCGAGGACATGCGCGACGCCGACAATCCGCGCGAAGCCCGCGAGGCGCGGCGCGATTACGACCGCAACCTGCGCGAGGCCAATCGCAACGCGCGCGGCTGGCACCGGTATACCAATTACGACTGGGATCGCTACGAGCCCGGCAGAAATAGCTATGACGCCGACCGCTATTATCGCAGCGGCAACTATTACCAGACCCGCACGCTCGCCTATGACGATCGCGTCTATCGCGGCCAGAACGGGCGTTATTATTGCCGCCGTTCGGACGGGACCACCGGCCTCATCATCGGTGGCGCTGCGGGCGGCCTGATCGGCAATACGATCGTGCGCGGCGACAGCAAGACGCTCGGCACCGTCGTCGGCGCCGCGGGCGGAGCCCTTGTCGGTCGCGAGATCGAGCGCAGCAATGTCCGCTGCCGCTAACTCTTCGTCGACAAGCAAGCGAAGCAAGAAGAGACGGCGGCCGGTGGCCGCCGTCTCGACATCCATTCCGCCTGTGATGAGGTGACGACATGCATCGACCCAAAACCATCGAGCGAGCCTATCAGTTGGCGCGATCCGGCTCGTGCGCAAGTGTTCAGGACATTCGCCAGCAGTTGATCCGCGAACATCATGAAGCCGTCGAGGCCCATCTGCGCGGCCCCACGATCGGCCACCATCTCAAGGAGCTATGCGAAAGGGCCGCTCCTGGCGGCGCAAAGTGACTAAGGTGCGCCGCGCGGGAGCCCTGCTTGTTTGCCTTGCGGCCTTTGCGGGCTGCAACCGAGCGCCACCATCGACCGCCATCGAGGAAGCGCGGATCGCGCGCGCGATGACAAGAATGAACGCCGAGCAGATCCGCACCGACCGTGTCGCGAGCGCTGAAAAGGCGCACGCCGATGCAGCACGGCGCGAGGCTCAGGCGGCAGACGACAGTCGCGCGCGCTCTATCGCAGATTGATCGCGCGCCCTTTCCCGTCACGCAATGGCGCGCTCCTGAAGCTCCGGTTTCAAATGATGTTGGTATTCGAAATCATCGGTCATGATAAACCCGCTGCTGCAAGCGGGAGCGTGGCCGGCTCTCTGTCGCCATCCTGCGAGCAGGCACGAAGCAGAGGGCTCAACGTCTGATTTTCGTCACTAGTGACGGAACCTGACGCTAGCCGCCAGACCGATGACCGTCCGACCCGACGTTGTGCCGAATATGTCGCGCGGTTCCCGGAAATGCGAGATTCCGGGCTTCAAGGTGACCCCCTCGGATAGGGGGATACGGTAATAGAATTCGGCACTCTTGCGCGTCGTCACCGGCCGAAGCGCTCGGATACCGTGTTGCGGAGTGGTTTCAAATTGCCAGGGCGAGGGAGCAGTCGGCTCTACTAACGCGAAAGCGAATGGCGCGAGCGGGTTCTTGCTGGCGGGTGATGCGGGCTCGGTTTGCGAAACCGGTGGGGGAGCGTCCTGTGCGGCAAATAGCGGACTCACGGCCATTAGGGCCGCTCCCACGGCCAATCCCGTCCCAATTCGGGCTAGAGGCCTATACATGCATCAAAAACGGCCAATTCATCATGAAAGTTCCATCGCTATCTGCGTAACCGCGCACCCTTAATTCTGAGATTGTTCTTTTCTATTTAAAGACCAGGCATTGTAGCCGGCTAGCAACATAACTTTATTTTGAACGACCGGCATTGGCGTCGGCCAGACATAACGCCTCTGTCCTATTCATAACCAAATCGGTTACACTGACTACCATGACCGAACCAGACGATGAAAACCTCCTCCTCTTCACCCCCGTCCCCCTCGCGCGTCGCCATGCGCGCGGGTGGTCGGCCGATGTGCAGATCGCCTTCATCTCCGCCATGTCGCGTTCGGGGGTCGTAGCGACGGCGGCGCGGAGCGTGGGGCGGACGCCGCGCGGCGCCTATGCGCTTCGCGGGCGACGGGGCGCGGAGGGTTTCGCCGCGGCCTGGGATCAGGCGATCGCGCTGGGGCTGGAGGCGCTGCGAGACACCGCGATCGAGCATTACCACGATCCGCCATGCGTGCCCGTGATCCGCCGCGGCAGGATCATCGGCTGGCGTGTCGAGCAGAACGACTATCTCGCGATCGCCGCGCTCTCGGCATATCGCGCGCAGAAGGTCGGCATCCGCCTGCCGCATGAGAGCCGGATGCTCTACCGTGCGCAGGTCGCCGAAGCCGATGCGCTGCTGGGTGGTCCGGCGATCTGGCCCGATCCGGCGTCGGCGTCCGAATCCGGCCACGCTCCCGACCCGCCATCCGCCGCGTCCATGGGCGTGCACCGCGCGCCCTCGATCCGCGGGCTCTGACATGCTCGCACGCGCAACTTTATTTCACGATTCAAGGGAAAACTGTGAACATAAGCGCGCCGGGACGGTCCTACCCCCGCTGCATCCGACGACGTGTAGCGGAAAAGAGAAAAGCCCCGAAACCGGGGCTTTTCAAAGTCGATTCAGTAAGCTGGAACGGCTCAGCCGCGGCCCATGCCGTCGTCGCCGCCGCCCATCAGCCATTCCCAGAATGACCAGCGCGCGGATTGCTGCTGACGCGGCGAGCCGACCGGCTGACGGCGCTCGCGAGGATAGATCTTCTTCATCTTGGCCCCCTGAAATGGGTTCAGCCGCACGCGCGGCCAGGGGCACATTATGACAAATAGAAATGGTTTACAAGATATTAACCATCGGCAGCGCGACTGGGCCTGGGACTGAAGATATCCATGAAGCTGAGCCACTCCATCGGGCGGCCGATATGGTAGCCCTGGCCGATCTCGCACCCCATGGCGCGGAGCATCTGGAGCGTTTCGGCGGTCTCGACGCCCTCGGCCACGACATGCATGCCCAGCGTGTGCGCCAGCTCTATCGTCGAGCGCATCACCGCCTGATCTTCGGGACTGGAGAGGAGCGACGCAGCGAATCGCTTGTCGACCTTGAGTTCGTTGGCGGGAATGCGGCGCAGATAGGCGAGCGTCGACATGCCCGTGCCATAGTCGTCGATCGACAATTCGACGCCCATTGCACGCAGTTCCTCGAGCAGCTTGAGCGCGGTCTGCCCTTCGACCATCGCCGCGGTCTCGGTGATCTCGAGCACCAGCGCCGATGCGGGCAGCCGGTGCTTGCGCAATACGCGCCGGACCATGTCGACCACCTCGCGGGTCGCGAGCAATTGCGGCGATATGTTGACCGAGATCGCAAAGCCCGGATCATATGCGACCGCCGCGGCCGCGGCGCGCGCGGCGTCGTTGAGCACGAAGGCGGTCAGCCGGTCGATCCGGCCGTGGCGTTCGGCCATCTCGACAAACTCCGCAGGATCGATCGGCCCGCGCGTCGCGTGCGTCCAGCGCACGAGCGCCTCGGCGCCCACGATCGCGCCCGTCGCCAGTTCCATCTTGGGCTGATAGGCAACCCAGATATGGCCGGCGTCTATCGCCTGGTCGAGCTCACCGAGCAGCGACAATGCCCATTCGCGCGCGCCCGTGGCGGACGGATCGTGGATCTTCCAGCATCCCCCTTCCTCGCTTGCCGCGTGCGCCGCCGCGAGCGCGCTCGCCAGCCGATGCGAAAGCGGCATATGGATTTCGCGATCGACGCCGAAGAACACTTCCACATCGAAGCTCTTCTCCGAAACGCGGATCGGATTGCGGAAGATGAGTTGCAGCGCCTTGAATCGATCGACCACCGAAGCCAGTTCGGCTTCGGGCATCAGCCAGAAGAAATTGCCGTCATCGCCGTGCAGCAGTTGCGCCTGGCCCGCGCCCATTGCGAGGCGCGACACGATCTGGCCCAGCAGGTCGCGCTCACCATCGGGGGGCAGCGTGCTCACGATATCGGCAAAACGCCGCAAGCGTACCGCGACCAGAATATTCGGATCCGACAGCCCTTCGCGGAGCAGCGCATTCACGGTCTTGAGACCCGAAACCGGATTTATCGCACCCTGACTTTGCTTCGCCGCACCGAAGCGCTGCCAGCCGACGATGATCATCGTCACGATCGCGAGGAACAGCGCGGGCGCGACATCGACGAAGATGCTGAAATGCTCGAGCAGAAGCGGAAAGGCCAGAAGCGCGGCAATGCCCGCCGCGCCAATTGCCGTCGCGATCCGCCGTCGCCTTCCAAAGACGAACCAGGCCGTTGTACCGACCGCGAACAACCACGGTGGTATCCAGCCCAGTCCTATGGGCGGTTGCTTCAGCAGAGTCTCGGCGCCAATGGCGATAACGAAGACGCCCGCCACACGCCCTTGCCCAGGCGCGACAAAGATGTCCTCCAGCAATGCCGAGTTCACGCCAACGATAACGGCCTTGCCCTTGAGCGCGTTGGCCTGAACCTTCCCCGACAGAATATCGGCGGCGCTGATATAGGGGACAGAGGAAATGCGATAGGAATAGTCGATGGGAAACTCTTCACCGCGATTGCCATCCACACCAGCAATTGCGGCTTCCATCGAACGGACATCGTGACTGCCGAATTGCCTCCGATAGGATACGGTTGTCGCGCCGTTCCAGTAGTGGATCCACCGCATCACGCTGACCGTTTCCGCTTTCCCGGCTATTTCGGGCATCGGCAGGATGGGCACCGACTGGCCGGGTCTGGAATAGTTGTCCAGTCCGCTCGCGACGAAGACTCGTCCGGGATGCCGCGCGACGGCTTCCACGAATTTGCGGTCCCCCCCACGCTCCATCGGTTTGAAGTAGAGGTCGAAAAACACGCGATCGGCTCCGGCCGCGAAGAGCCCTTCGGTCAACGACGCCAGCTCGCGCCGATTCCATTGCCATGGTCCGACCTGCGCAAGCGCCTTGTCGTCGATGCCGACAACCACGACCTTTCCGCTCGTGGGTTGAGCGCGCGCCTTGTCCCGCAGGTTGCGCAGCGCCAGATCGAACGGCTGGCCGAACTCTACCAGGCCGAACAGCAGCGACAACAGCACAAGCCAGCCCAGCAGCTTTCGCTTGCTGCCGGACGCTTGTGAGTTGCGGCGGATCCGTGAACGGCGCATTGGTAAATCCTCGATCAGCCGCGTTTTACGCGGTGAATGGTTACCGAAGTGCAAAGGTAATCCGCGCATCACCACCGCGCGACCGGCGCTGCAGGGAACTGATCGTGTGAATCCCCGCCCGCCCCCTTGACGCCGTCGCGCGTACGCCATAGATGAGCCGCCTTCGCGCCGCCCAAGGTCGGCGTACAGGCCCCTTCGTCTAGCGGTCAGGACGCGGCCCTCTCACGGCTGAAACACGGGTTCGATTCCCGTAGGGGTCACCACCACCCTCTCCCAGAGGGTGCCATGACATGTCATAAGCGGCTGTTTTCCGCGCCTTTTATGTGGTATGATCGTTCCGATCGGACTGACCAGATACCACCACATACCAGCATGATGATGGTATTTTTGATGGCAGCGCGCCGATCATCCGATCGGAGATACCATCATGGTTTCCACGACTAGGCCCAGGTCAGGATTATCAGTCGTCGCGATCAGGGCGGCGAAGGGGCGCGACAAGCCCTACAAGCTCACCGATCGTGATGGCCTCTATCTGTTGGTGACGCCCTCGGGTGGGCGCTATTGGCGGATGAACTATCGCCATTTCGGAAAGCAGAAGACCTTGGCCTTCGGAGTCTGGCCCGATACCGGTCTCGCCGAGGCGCGCGAGCAGTGCGACGCGGCTCGCAAGGTGCTGGCGCGCGGCGACGATCCGGCCGAACGAATCAAGCTCGAGCGCATTGCCGCTTCAGTCGCTGCCTCCAACAGCTTCAAGGCGGTTGCCGATGAATGGCTGGGCAAGGTCGAGCGCGAAGGTCGTTCAGCCGCGACAATGAAGAAGCTGCGCTGGCTGCTTGAGTACATCAACACATCGATCGGCAAGCGCCCCATCGCCTCGATCTCGGCACAGGAGCTGCTGATCATGCTCCGCAAGATGGAGGGCAAGGAGCGGTACGAGACCGCCAAGCGGCTGCGTAGTACCTGCTCGCAGATATTCCGCTATGCGATCGCCACCGCGCGCGCCGAACGTGACGTCGCCGCCGATCTGCGTGGCGCGCTGATCGCGCCCAAGCCTGTTCATCGACCGTCGATCACGCAGCCGGGGAAGGTGGGCGCGCTGCTCAGGGCAATCGAGGGGTTCGAGGGCTACGCCAACACGAGGGCCGCGCTGCAGTTGCTCGCCCATGTCTTCGTGCGGCCGGGGGAACTGCGGTTTGCCGAATGGACCGATTTCGACCTGGACAAGGCGATCTGGACTGTCCCCGCGCACAAGACCAAGATGCGGCGTCCCCATAGCATCCCCCTTTCCTCTCAGGCACTCGCGGTCATCGGATCGATCGAGCATGATGCGGATTACAGCCGCTTCCTGTTCCCTTCACTGCGCTCGATCGAGCGCCCCATGTCGGAGAACACGATCAACGCGGCGCTCAGGCGCATGGGCTATGCGCAGGACGAAATGACAGGGCACGGCTTTCGCGCGATGGCGGCGACGCTGCTCAACGAGATGGGGCTTTGGCATTCCGACGCGATCGAGCGCCAGTTGGCGCACTGTGACAACAATGCGGTGCGCCGCGCCTATGCGCGCGGCGAATATTGGGACGAGCGCGTCCGCATGATGCAACACTGGTCGGATCACCTCGATTTCCTGCGCGGCGGAGCGACGATAATCGAAGGGAAATTTCCGAAGGTGCAGAGCTGATGAATGTGCCGGAGCGTATCGCCCGGCCCTCGCCCGGGCCCCGGGTCGTTGGAGCGGGCGAGAGCCGGGCGTCCCCTTTGGAAAAAGCGGACGATATTCTTCAAGCGCAAGTTGAACGATGCAGCAAGTCAAACATGGCTGCGATCATCGACCTGGTAGAACATCGGGTTCTTCATCCATTCGTTGACTGCGGACTCGCGCCAGCCCGCGCAGCGCGTGCTGATCGCGATCTGTCTGGGAAAGCTCCCGCACTGGATCTTGCGGTAGAGCGTGGATCGCGACAGGCCGGTGCGGTCAAGCACGGTATTGAGACGAAGGATACGGTCAGGGGCGTCGGTCATCATGACATCCTTTTGAGCTACGTGCGTTGTCGTGCTCCCCTGCGGCATATTGAGACAAAGCTCTTGAAAAGGCGCAAGAGTGCCAAAAACAGTGCCTGCCGCGAATGTCGTTCGCTGTCGTCCAATGGCGTCCCCTGTCGTTCAAATGCGTCGAGAAAAAAATTTCGACTGCGGCGACCCACATTGTCCGTGGGGCCATTTCCGATCGCAGGATCGGCAATTCAGGGCAGGCGCAACGTCCACAACGGCGATTCGCCGTACTCTGCAACGGCTCGGCGGGCGTCGCACATCCTGGTCCCGCAGCGCCGCACCGCAAGCCGCGCTGCGCGCGGCTCCTCCACTCCGTTCCGGCCCAGCGAGCCCACCCCATTGCGCAAGCGCAATGGGGACCCCGGGGGGTGCGGTGCAGCGCTTTTGCGGGACCGGGCTGGGCTTCCGTTGCCCGCCGATCCGAGAACCCTCAGGCAGGTTCCTGTGATTGCCCTTGCCAAGTGCCGGGGATTGCCGGAAGAATCCTGTTGATGCGGACCGGGATCGATCACCTTCCTCCAGCAAAGCAGCGCGAGCTTGAGCGCGTCGTGGAAATCCTGTTCGAGGAGTTTCGCGAAGCGACCGAGCATGCGACCGGCAAGCGCAAGGCGGGGCGCATCCTCAAGATCATTCTGTTCGGCTCCTATGCGCGAAACGACTGGGTCGATGCGCCGCTTTCAGCCAATCAGTACAAGTCCGATTATGACCTGCTCGTCATCGTCAGCCAGAAGGAGCTAGCGGACAGGGCAGCATACTGGGCCAAGGCCGAGGAACGGCTGATACGCGCCTACACGATCGAGAAATCGCTCAAGACCCCGGTCAACTTCATTGTCCATTCGCTCCGCGAGGTGAATGACGGGCTCGCGCATGGCCGTGTGTTCTTCATGGAGGTCGCGAAGGAAGGCATCGCGCTTTACGAGGCCGATGAGAGCGAGTTGCACCACCCCAAGCCCAAAACGCCAGAACAGGCGTTGGTGGCGGCTAAGGAGTATTTCGACGAGGGCATGCCGAGTGCACTCGCCTTCTTCCGAAGCTTCAAGCATGCTCTTGAAGACGGCTTCTACAAGAATGCAGCATTCCAGCTGCATCAGGCGGCTGAGCAGCTTTATCACACGCTGCTGCTCACCATGACCTTCTACACGCCCTATAACCATAACATCGCGTTCCTCCGCTCGCAGGCCGAACGGCTCGACCGCCGACTCCTCGATATTTGGCCAGAGACCGCGCGCCAGGAACGCGCAATGTTTCAGAAGCTCAAAGAGGCGTACGTTAAAGCGCGTTATTCGAAGCACTATCGTATAAGCGAAGAAGAGCTAGCTTGGCTTGGCGAACGCGTCGAAGCGCTCGGCCAAGTCATTCACCAGATTTGCTCCGAACGCATGGCTGAGTTGGAGAAGTCCGTTTAGGGCCACCAGCGCACTGCCAGCGCTGTATTCAATTCCAGTCACCAGATTGCGTCTCGGTCGTCTATGGCTCAGCACGACCGCCGATCGCTCACGTGAGACGGACGATACTCCCGCTGCGGTCAGGTTGCAGAAGCCTCCCTGAGCACCGCCCCTATCATCACAGCGAGATACTGGCTCAAATTCTTCCACGATGCCGGTGCGACGGCATCGTTGCCGTGCTTGCAGAAATGTTGCCGGCATGCTTCATCGAAACAAAAGACATAATCTTGGGGGCGGCATGAATTCGACGATTAACAACTTGAACGCATCCATCGATAGTACAGTCTCCCATGGAACAGTGCTTGCCTCACCGCATATTGTTGCCGCTTTCATTGCACTTTCTGGAGTTTTGGTTGGTTTAGTCGCCCGCGACATTGTCATGGCAATCTATCTCGCCAGCAGAAAGAGAGCGGACGAGGTTGCTGACAAGAAGGAGGCGGACAAGCGGGCACACAAAGATTTGGTGCGTCTCTATGCCGATCCATTAAAAGATGCGGTCACGAGCTTGAAGCACCGACTGCATGAAATCGTCGAAAAGAAGCAGTCTCGGTATCTTCGCTCAGATGCACCGAACATCCCGTTCCTTGAATATAAGCGCATCAGCACGCTCTACAGAATTGCTGCCCTTCTTGGCTGGATCCGCGCCATCCGGCGGGAGCGAAGCTATCTCGATCCGGACCAAGCTTCTGCGTCAAGCGAGATGCAGGCAATCGCCGAACTCGAGGGCGCTCTGGCGGATGGAACGCATGTCGAGCTTCAACGGCTCGAAGAGCTGCTTGGCCTGTGGCGCGTGCACTCTATGGACGAGGCGGTAAAAAGCGTCGCGGCCAATCTCGTTGATGGTGAACGCGCGGAATATCTAGCGGGAAAGGGCGTGTTGGGTGCCCGAGATTTGACGGATGCCGATCAGGTCGAACTTGCCGAACGCTGCGCTGCTATCGTCCGGCAGAAAGCAAGCGTTGATATCCCCAAGGCGCTCGTAAAGGCAACGGCCGGTGAGGCAGCAGTGATCTTTGGGATCAAGGAGGCTTATATTTACAGGGACTGGCAGGCCGCCATTGGGGATCTCATGCTGCTGGAGGATAAGACGGCCGCCCGCCATTTCTCGGTTCTCGGTTTCGGGGCATTCGAAAATATGTTTCTCGAAGCAGCGACACAGGTGGACGAGGCAAGCGGACGATGGTTCGGCCGTCTCCAAGCTCTCGTCCATGATCTGGACATGGCGCACGAGGGTATGTTTGACGCAAGGCGGGAACAGATCCGAAAGCTGTATCAGTGTTGCGCCAAGCTGGAGAGTGCCTTGGTAGAACGATTATCGCGGGGCGATCAAGCCAAACCGTAGGGGTCGCAGCGCGTGCAATTGACGTCGTGGGATTGTTAGCTCAATCGAAACCCGCCATTCGTCGGGGGGCGGCAGACCGCCCCTGCAGCACGCATCCGCTGGTCGTTGTTCTTTATAACGGCGAAGTCCCTGCGAAGCTTCGCATGGTCGTAATCGTTCCGGTCGATGCCGATGAATATCAAGAGATCAAGGAACGCGACCAGCGTCATGTGCGCAAGATGGGCGACGCTGGTGGCGATGCGTCCGAGTTCGAGGTCTATGGGATCGCGCACGCCGTGCACTAGTTCCGAGCGCACCGCGTAGATGCGCTTTACCTTTGCCTTAACCTCCTCGGGCATCCCCTCTTCTGGCCAGCCGCCCAGAAAATACGCCACGCGCTCGCCAACAGCCTCTGCAAGGTCGTCGCGTTCGTTGCAGCCGGTTAGCGTTTCGAGGACCGTCACGAATTTTGTGATCCTTGAGGCGGCATGCGTGTCGATCGAGGCGTCATTAAACCATCGTAGAGCGTTCAGATATTTCAACTTCAGGAATGTCTGCTCAGTGGGCTGAATCACGGCGCGCACAACCCGGTCGAGCGCGCGCAGCCTTTCGGCGTTGTCGCCTCGGTTAAGGTCCTCCCACCATGACTTAGCGAACGGGGCCTGACCCGCAGTCTGGTGCCAAGTCAGATGAGGCTCGTCTCGGATGAAGTGCAGTTCCGCGCGCTCCAACAGGTAGTTCTGCTGCTCCGACATTCGAATCCGGCTCTCCGTCCCGCCGTGAGAGAGAAGGAGCTTAATAGCTGTGAGAGCGATCTGGACTGCAAGAAGCGACATCCGCTTGGCGGCCGCCTTATCAGACGTTTCGACCGTCACGTCTGCGATCCAGCCGAAGGAGGAATAGTGCTCCTCGATGCGCGTACGAAAACTCTTGTCGAGTTCCGATCCCCAAGATGCGATCGCAGTGTCGATCTCGTCGCGGCAATTGATCGTCGGCCGAAATCGAACAGTGCCAATCAAAAATTCGGATGGGCTGTCACCATAGCAAATGTGGCAAGGCCAAAGATAACGGTGCGGCCTCACGTCATTTTGGATCGACTTGTCGAGCCCATTGACCATTTTGGATATCGTCCCAGTATCGACCGGACGGCAGGTCTTGAAGAATCGGAAGGCGATTGCCTCCTCGATTCGCTCCGCGCAGTGCGACACGCTGATAAGGTGGGTCCACCCGCGGCGTTTGAGATATTCGAAGCACCATTCTTGGATCCGCAGGCGAGCGTCCATACCCACTTGGACATAGGTTTCCCCCGATCTGTCCTGGATGTGAGCAAAGTGTGCCATTCGGGTCCGCATCGGAATGTCGTTCGGATCGGTTGCGCGTAACTCCTTTGCCTTCTCGCGGCAGAAGTGAACGATCTCAACGAGCTTCTGCTCCATGCTTCCGGATTTCGTCATAGTGCAGAGGAGTCTGCCAAGCGCGGACGCCTGGCGCAATCTTGAGGATCGTCAGATGCTGCGGATGGAGTTCAACAACTCACGCCTCCCATGAAAACGGATAGCGTTAACGAGTGGAAACGCCCGGGAGCTGTGAATGTCAGCTTGAGCCTCCTCGGTATCTGCAAGCGACCGACGGTCGACGGCCCATCGGTGCCCCCGATTGCCTGCTGCGCCATTCTGAGGCATATTCTTGGCACGGAACGGAAATGCTGGCAGCCGTTCCGAGGATCACCCTGCCAGGCATAAACACGTCCGCCCGTCATGGCCGGACGGCCGCTGCAAAAGCAGTGGGCACCGCTTGCACCAACCGCACCGCTGAGTGCAGCTGCCGGCGTGCAAGGCAAAACCATGACATTCGAAACATCCAACGACATCTATGCGCGCGAAGTCGTGATGGCGCGCGTGGGCCATCTCATCCGGCGCAAGCAGAAGGAGATCGAACGCATCACGCGTATCCTGCGCGGCTGCTTCGATCCCGAACAGGTGCTTGCGCCCGAGCCCGGGCGTATCGGCCGCATCATCCTGATCGGTCCCTATGCCAGACGGAGCTGGTACGAGGACCGACATACGCTCGAATTCTCCGACTATGAGTTCTGGGCAATCGTCGACCATCCGCTCCACACCGATGAGCGCTGCTGGCAGCGCGCACGCAACATCGTCCAGCGCGAAATGGGCAACCGCTGCGCAGTCGATCTCAATGTGCTGTGCACTGCCGATATTGGGGCCGCGCGCGCCGAGCGCGATTGCTTCATCCTCGACAGGATCGAGGCCGGCATCACGCTCTACCGCGCCTCGCGCGATGCCCCCCTCCATGCACGCGAACCCAGATGCGGGAGATAGCCCATGCTTACGTCCCTCGTCAGGATGCGTGCGCGCATTGCGCGCCTGCAGAGCATCGATCGCTGGCCCCTGCCCCGCCTTGTGCGCGATCCCGAAAGCGAGAGGGTGCGGCGCATCGAAGATGCCATTGTCAGCCTTCCGCCACAAACGCGTGAGGTCTTCATGATGCACCGCTTCGAGAATCTCGGCTACGACCGCATCGCGCATCGGCTCGACCTGAGTATCGCGGATGTCGAGCGTCACATAGCCAAGGCGCTGCTGCGGCTATGCCATGCGCTGGAGGATATACTGTAGTCGGCAATACTCGACGTCGCGGTCACGGCTCGCGCGGCGCTGGCGCCTCGTTTTCGAACGCGCGTTTGCCGCGCCTGCGCCACAGCAGCAGCGCCTGCGCGCGATCGTCGCCGCGCAGCCGCGCGGCCATGCCGAGAAAAGCGCCGTAAAGGACGGTGCGATCGTCGTCGGTGAGATCGACGAGCCCGGCCTTCACGACGAGACCGCCGAGCTCGATGAGGCGGCGCGTGCGCTCGCGGCGCTTCACTTGCCAATCGCGAACGTCACGCCGCGCCCGTCCGGCCTGCAGGCGATATCGCATCGCCTGTGCCCGCTTCGCTGCCCTGTGGCCCGCGACGAGCGCCGCGCGCATTGCCGCGCGTGCGTTGAAAGAAGCCGGCGCCGCTGCGACGCCACTCCTCGCGCCTGATCATGTCGTCGCAGTTGGCGGCATCGAGCAGGGCGCCCGCCAGCAGATCGATGTCGAGCACGTCAGCACCGCACGCCATCACCAACGCACCCAGCTCACGTACGCGGCGCTCCTTCAGCGCGCGCGTCTTGTCGGCCAGTGCCTTGAGTTCTGAGTCGAAATCGCGTGGCCGCCGCATAGCCAAATCCGTTGCGTGTTGTGGATGCACCCACCCTAATTCACGCGCTCGATCAGCGTAAATATCGTGAAATCTCCTGAGATTACGCGGTCGCGAGAAAGATGAAATCTTTTGAGGGCGCGCTTATACGTCGTGCCGACGTGCGCTTTCAGGTGTAGTTGGTATGGTCGCGATGGCGATCTACCATTTCTCGGCCAAGGTGATTTCGCGCGCGACCGGGCGCAGCGCGGTAGCGTGCGCGGCCTATCGATCGGCGTCGCGCATCCACGACCAGCGGCTCGAGCGCACCCACGACTTCTCCAACAAGGCGGGCGTCGTCCACAGCGAAATACTGCTGCCGGGTGGTGCGCCCGACGCATTTGCGGATCGCGACACGCTCTGGAACGCGGTCGAGGCGGCCGAGAAGCGTATCGACGCGCAACTGGCGCGCGAGATCGAGTTCGCGATTCCACGCGAGATGACCGAGGAACAGGGCATCGTGCTCGCGCGCGATTTTGTGGCTGCCGAGTTCGTCGACCGCGGCATGATCGCCGACCTCAACGTGCATTGGGATGTCGGTGCCGACGGGCTGGCGAAGCCGCACGCGCATGTGATGCTGACCATGCGTTCGGTAGACGAGAACGGCTTCGGCGCCAAGGTGCGCGACTGGAACCGGGCAGAGCTGCTGCAGCACTGGCGCGAAGCCTGGGCGAGCCATGTCAATCGTCGCCTAGCCGAACTCGATATCGATGCGGCGGTAGATCATCGCTCGCTCGAAGCCCAGGGGATCGACCTTGAGCCCCAGCACAAGATCGGGCCGGCGGCCTTGCGCATGGTCGCGCAAGGGCGGACAAGCGAGCGGCTCGAAGAGCATTGCGCGATCGCGCGCCGCAACGGGATGCGTATCATCGCCGATCCGGGCATCGCGCTCGATGCGATCACGCACACACAAGCGACCTTCACCAAACGCGACCTTGCGGTGTTCATCCACCGACATAGCGACGGCAAGGACCAGTTCGACCAGTGCATGCACGCGGTGCGCGGCGCGCCCGATCTCGTCGCCCTGGGCAAGGACGGCCGCGGCGAGGACCGGTTCACCTCGCGCGCGATGATCGCAACCGAACACAGCCTCGAGCAGGCCGCGCAGACCCTCGCCGCACGCATGCGCCATCGCGTCCCGGCATCGGACGTCGAAAGGGGCGAAGCGTCAGCCGGGACGCGCGGCGTGTCGCTCGGTGCCGAGCAGCGTCGCGCCCTCATCCATATCACAGAAGGCGCCGATCTGTCGCTGGTGATCGGCTATGCGGGCACCGGCAAGTCGACGATGCTGGGCGTCGCGCGCGAAGCATGGGAGTTCGCGGGCTACCGCGTCCGCGGGGCAGCATTGTCGGGGATCGCCGCCGAGAATCTCGAAAGCGGCTCGGCTATCCCCGCGCGCACGATCGCGAGCCTGGAACATCAATGGCGGCAGGATCGCGATCTGCTCACTCCGCGCGACGTGCTCGTGATCGACGAGGCGGGAATGATCGGCGCACGCCAGATGGAACGGGTGATCAGTGAGGTCGAAAAGCGCGGCGCGAAACTGGTGCTGGTGGGCGACCCGCAGCAGCTCCAGGCGATCGAGGCGGGGGCGGCGTTTCGCGCGATCCATTCCGCCCAAGGCGGGGTCGAGATCACCGAGATTCGCCGCCAGCACCAGGGCTGGCAGCGCGACGCGACGCGTGCATTGGCGACCGGGCGTGTCGGCGAAGCCCTTGATGCCTATCGCGAGCACGGGGCCGTTCATGCCGCAGCCACGCGCGAGACAGCGCGCGCCAGGCTGATCGAGTGCTGGGACAGGGAGCGCAGCGCCCGGCCGCAGGCGAGCCGGATCATCCTCACCCACACCAATGACGAGGTGCGCCTGCTCAACGAGGCGGCGCGCGCGCGGCTGCGCGCGGCACGTCAGCTGCGCGATGAGGTCGAAATCGAGACGGCACGCGGCGAGCGTTCGTTCGCGCGCGGCGACCGGATCATGTTCCTGAGGAACGAACGCAGCCTGGGGGTCAAAAACGGGTCGCTCGGCCGGATCGCGCGCGTCGATGCGCTGCGGATGAGCGTGCTGCTCGACGATGGGCGCAGTGTCGCCTTCGACATCAAGGATTATGCCGATCTCGACCATGGCTATGCCGCGACCATCCACAAGGCTCAAGGGTTGACGGTGGACCGGGTGCATGTGCTCGCCACCCCTGGGCTCGATCGCCATGCGAGCTATGTCGCACTGTCGCGGCACCGCGACGGCGTTGAACTTCACTATGGCCGTGACGATTTTACCGATGAGCGAGCGCTCTTGCGCACGCTGTCGCGCGAGCGCTCCAAGGACATGGCGGGCGACTATGATCGCACCGATCCTGTGCGCGCCTTTGCCGAACGCCGTGGCATCGCCGCGCGGATCGCTGAACTTGTCCGCACGGCGCCTCATAGGGCGCGTCAGATGGTGGACAATCTTCGGGCACGACAGCGCGCGCCCGCGCCGCAGCCGAAGCGCGGTGCGCTCGCGCCAGGGCCCGACCCCCACCGCACGGTCGCGCGGCATGGCCGGATCGTCTCGGCGATCCTGTTCGCACAGAGCGTCGGCGATCCGGCATCGCCCGAGCAGCGCGCTGAGCTTCAGGCGAGCCGCGCTGAGATCGACAGGCTCGCTCCCCACGGTGCGCACGACCTGGAGGCGGCCTTTGCCGCGGACCGGGGGCTGATCCGCGACGCTGCGGGGGGACAAACCCAAAGGGCGATCCGCGCGATGCAGCTCGAAGCCGAGCTGCGCACCGATCCCAGGCTGCGCGCCGATATGTTCATCAATCGCTGGCAGGTGCTCGACCAGAAGCGCCAGCGGCTGCTTGGGCGTTATGAGGAGCGCGCCGCGAGCAGGGTCACCCAGACCATGGCGGAAATGGCCAAAAGCCTCGAGCGCGATCCGCAACTCGAATCGCTGCTGCGCGGGCGCCGACACCAGCTCGGGCTCTCCAACATCCCTGAGCGCAGCCTCGGCCAAAGCCTTGCCGATATGATCGGGTGGGGCAGGAGCCGGGGGCCGGGCATCGGAATGTGAGGAGCCGCGATGTCAGGGTGACGCTGTCCCGCGACAGCGCAGCGCAGCCTTGAGGCGTCGCGCAATTGCGTCATTTTTGAACGCGACGGCAGATGCGCACGCGGATCGCACCCTCGGAAAGTGGCGGATAACGGACATGCACGCGTGCGTAGGGTGTGTCTCAAATTTGCGGGCTCGATGCGCAGCATCGCAGCCACCTTTGCGCTATCTCGGATATCAAAATGCCTGGCGCCCCCAAAGAACGGGGCCAGCTGAAAGGACAGCGCGTTATCCTGTATGATGACAGTGCTCAGGTGGAATACCGGACCTGCCTGGGCCTGACCGTGTCTCGCCAGGCGCCTACATGCCTGGTTGGCTATTGTTTACATCGAGTTCGCCCGGACCGTGCTAGTGCAACCTCGTCCGGCTCCTGGGGTCGCGCCACAAGCCGGAATAGGTTGAGGTGCGCCCGCGGACCGGCCCCTTGGAGCATCGCGACAGAAAAATGGGCCTATTGATTTTGATCTCGATGTGCTCCTGATCACGACTATGCATCGCGCCGATCACCACGCACCATGATGACGCGATGACAGATCCATTGTCCCCCCGCCGCACCTTCGATCCGATGATCCCGCGCGTGCGCTGCGGGCGGCCGATTCCTGACACCGAGGACCTGGGCCTGACTGGCTTCCTTCTGCCTTTGGTCGAGGCGATATTGTCGGATGACGAGACGCCGCCGGCCTGCCCGCATTGCGGCCATGCGCGTACGCGCGTCATCCATCGGGCGCGCGTCATGGCTGACGGAATGCCGGGCTTTCGCTGCTCTGCGTGCCGTAGATATTTCAAGCGCGGCACGGGCACGCCGTTGGCCGGGCTCGCGCGCAAGGATCTGCTCGCCGGTTTTATCGGGCTGCTGTCGCAGCAAAAGCCCTATGCCCAGGCCGCCGATGAGCTGGGTGCGGATATCCAGCTTGTCAGACGCTGGACCATGCGCTTCAGGGCGTGGCTGCTTGAACTCGACCCTTCGGGGCAGTGGGAGGCCAGGGTCCGCCTTGGCATCGCACCACCGCTTGACGCGCTTGGCTGTCCGGCCTGCGGGGAGGTGGGCACGCTGGTCCATCATGGCTTTGGACGCAGGCGCAGAGCCGATGATCATGACCGGCGCCAGTTGCGTTGCACGGGCTGTCAGGCGTTCGTGCTGATACCCGAAGACGCGGACGCGGTGCGGAGCTATCCGGCCAGGCTGTACGGTCGCGGCAAGCGTCGCGCGGCCGAGGCGCGCCCGCGCCGTAAACGCATCGGCCCACTCGAAGGTGAGATGGTGGCGCGCGCCAACACCGGCGAGAGCTATCGTGAGATCGCGCGCGCGCTGGGGGTGAGCGAGGCGACGGTGAGCGCGGTGGTACGCCATCACCGTGCGGCTGCGCGCGGCGAGGCGGTGGCGCCGCGTCGTCCGCCGGGGCGGCAAGCGCAACATGTTCCCGATGCGGTGCTCGCCGACGTCCACGCCCGACGCCGGGCGGGTGAGACCTATGCCGCCATGGCCGCGGCGCATGGGATCAGCTACGCGATGGTCGTCAAAATACTGAAGCAGCCACCGCCCGATGCATGGTCCGGCCCGGTTCCGACGCTGTCATGATGGCGCATTGGGTCGCCAAGCGGCCGCCCCCCACCCCATGGCAAGAGCTGAGCGGACGGGCGCACCTCGATACAATTGAAGCAACACAAGAAGACCGGGTCCGTCTGGGACGGCGGCCCCGTTCCCCTGTATTGCGTTGAAAAGCACTCCGGTTTCGGAGAGGACTGCGGGTCTTTCTGGTGGTCGACGACTGCCGGCGCAAGCGCGTGCAGCTCGAAATTACCATTGTTTACGCTGGGTTCGCCGCACCCTGTGATAGCGACTTTTGGCGCATTGCGGCGGTTTGGTGGCATTCGGCCATCCCGGTCGCACCGATGGGCGGATCGAGGTGGCGTGTGCTTGCAGGCAGAGTGGATCGGGCGGCTGAGGCACGGCGTGGAGCGACGCTCGCCCTGTCGCCGGTAAGCCGCAGCGCTTTGGCGCTGGCGCTCGTTGCGGTGCCCGTCAGTGCACAGCAATCCGCTCAATCGGCCCCGCCCCACGGGGCCGCTGTGCGCATTGTACCCGAGGCCGGTCCCAATGCGCCGCGGATGGATGTCGCGGGCAATGGCACGCCGATCGTGAGGATCGCGACGCCCTCGGCCAGGGGGGTGAGCCACAATCGCTATACGGACTTCAACGTCGACGACCGCAACCTCATCCTCAACAACAGCGACAAGATCACACAGACCCGGCTGGGTGGCTGGATCGACGGCAACAAGAGCCTCAAGGCCACCGGCCCCGCCACGCTGATCCTGAACGAGGTTGTCGGCGCCAATCCATCCAGCCTTGCCGGATATATCGAGATAGCAGGTGCGCCGGCGCAGCTGGTGATCGCCAATCCATACGGGATTAGCTGTCTGGTTGCGGATTCCTGAATTCTCCGGTCGTCACCCTGGCAGCGGGGCGTCCCCGGATGGATGGCGCGGGTGGCCTGGGCGGCTTCAGCATCGCGGACGGGGCGATCGACATTGGCGGCCAGGGCCTTGATGCCTCGGGCGCGCGGCTCGACCTGTTCGCGCGCGCGATTGCGGTCAATGCGGGCGTCTGGGCGGATGCGATCCATGTCGCCGCGGGCGCCGCCGAGCTGGCGACGGCGGATGGTAGCATCATCGTGACCGCGCCTGGAACGCCAGCCCAGCCAGCGCCGTGCTTCGCGCTCGATGTGGCGGCGCTCGGCGGCATGTACGCGGGTGCGATCCAGTTGATCGGCACCGAGGCGGGGCTCGGGGTCAATGTCGCGGGCGATCTGGCGTCGCTCGAGCGCGGCTTCAGCCTCGATGTGAACGGCAAGCTGACGCTGTCGGGCCGGATCACGAGCGGGGGCACGATCGACATCAAGGCGCAAGAGGCCGAGGTCACGGGGGCCGCCTATGCCGACGGACCGCTGGGGCTTGCAGTGCGCGGTGCTCTCACCGGCGACGGCATCATCGCGAGCGGGAGCAATCTTGCGGTGAGCGCGGGCACGATCGACCATGCTGGCGCGCTTGCGGCCGGGCTCGCGCGCGACGGCACGCTGACGCGCACGGGCAATCTGGCGATCCGCGCGACCGACAGCATGATGCTGTCGGGCCAGGCGCTCGCCACCGGCGCGGTCGGGATCTCGGGTCGCGAGATCGCGCTTGCCGGGCTGGTCCAGGGCAGCGATGTACGTCTGGCTGCGGTCGATGCGCTCGATATCGCCGCGGCGGGCCGGGTGGTCGCGGCAGGCGCGCTCGAGGCGGACGCTGCGACGCTCGTCAACCGCGGAATCCTGTCGGGTGGCAATGTGGGGCTGCGTTTCGGGCGTTTTGAGAACATTGGAGGCACGGTCGATGCGCGCGCGACGCTCGACCTGTCGGGTGACTGGATCAGCCTTCGGGACAGCGTGATCCAGTCGCACGGTGCGGCGAGGATCGCGGCTGCCGGAGTGGCAAGCATCGGCGGCGCGATCCTCGCCCTTGGTTCTGATGGCTTTGAGATCGACACAAGCGGCGCGGTCAGCGCCGCCGATACGGTTATAGGATCCAACGGAGCGCTCGGCCTGCGCGCGGGATCCTTGCTGCTGAGCGGCGCCGATGGCCAATTGACCGCGGCCGGACCGCTCGGCGTCGCTGCGGTGGATACGCTGAGCGTTGCAGGCGGCGCGCGGATCGCGGGCAGTTCGGGACTAAGTTTGAGCGGCGCATCGGTCTCGGTGGAGGGCGGTGTCGTCGAGACCGCGGGGGCACTCGCGCTCGATGCGGACACGCTGGTCATCGGCGCTGCGGGCAGCATCAAGGGCGCCACGTTCGCGGTGGCGACGGGCGAGCTCGTCAATGACGGACTGCTGGCCGCGTTTGGCGCTGATGGCGCATCAGTACTCGCGGTAACGCGAACGATCGACAACCGCGGCGAGATCGTCGTCGACAGTGCCGCGTTCGACCTGTCGGCGGGAACGCTGAGCAACGCGGGCACCATCGCGCATGCCGGCAGCGGCGCGCTGACGGTTGACGCGGACAGCCTCGCCAACACCGTTGGTGCCAAGATCGCGGGCAATGGCGCGCTCGCTGTCACCGCAAGCGGGCTTGCCAATGCCGGTGACATCAGCGCGGCGGGCGATGCGCGCTTTACGGTGTCGGGCTCGGTGTCCAGCACGGGCCTCATCGCGAGCGGCAACGGACTGTCGCTCGCGGCGGCGCAACTCACCAATGCCGGGACGATCGAGGCCGCCGCAGCACTTGACCTGCGCGCGAGCGATATTGTCAATTCGGGTTCGATCCTTGCCACCGGGACCGATACACTCACGCTCGCCGCTACCGGCCCTTCGACAAGCTCAGGAGGGGCCGTCATAAACGGTGCCGGTGGCGTCATCGGCGGCAATGGCGCGGTCAAGATCACGGGCGCGAGCGTCGATCTGTCCAATGCGACGACCACGGCGCTCGGCACGCTCGACATTGTAGCGACCGCAGGCGACCTCCGCCTGGCGGGTCCCGACACGCTGGCGGCTTCGTCGGGCAACCTGTCGCTGGCGGCGACGGGCACGATCGATGCGAGCGAGGCGAGCCTCCGGACCGATGCCCTTGCTGCGATCGCCGCCGACCGCTTCGTGCTCGACGGCGGGCTGCTCCAGGCCGACGCCTTTGCACTGAACGCCGGCACATTGTCGCTCAGACGCGCCAGGTTGAGGCAGACGGGCACTCAGGACTTTGTGCTGACCAGCAGCGGCAGCGTCGACTATTCGGGGGGCGAGATCTACGCCGCGGGCGCCAGTTTCACGCTCCATGCCGCCGAGATCCTCAATCTGGGCGGCGCGATCCTCCACGGCGGGACCGGGCGGCTCGATATCGCGGCCGCGGGGCTCCTCGACAACAGCGCCGGCGTCATCGGCACCAACGGATCGCTGGCGCTGGCCGCCGAGCGGCTCATCAATGCCGGTGGAGAAATCACCGCGGCGGGCGCCGCGCACGTCGCCATCGCACATGCCCTGAGCAACGACACCGGCCTTCTGGCGAGCGGCGACGCGCTGACACTGCGCGCCGGCGCCGTCTCGAACGCTTCGGGCCGGATCGAAAGCGCGGGCGACATGACGCTCGATGTCGCGAGCCTTATGGGCGGCAGTCTTTTGGCGGTGGCGCATGAGGGGATCAGCCTCAGCCTTACCGCGCAAGGGGCGATAGAGGCGGTGGACGTGTTGGGCTCTTCCGGCACCGCAACCCTGTCCGCCGCCTCTATCAGCCTCGCGCCCGGCGGCCGGCTGACCGCGGGCGGCCATCTGGCCGCGACCGCGACCGCGGGCGATATCGTGCTGGGGGGCGGCGTGCTCGATGCGTCCTCGATGTCCCTGAATGCTGCTTCCGGTTCGCTGCGTACCGGAAGCGGCGGGCTGATCGCGTCCCCCGGCGCGATCAGCCTCAAGGCGCCGGCGATCGATCTGTCGGGGGGCGTGCTCCAGGGCGCGAGCCTCGATCTTGTGGGCGGTTCGCTGATCAATGCGGGCGGCACGATCGAAACCCCGGGCACAGCGACATTCGCCTTCACCGGCACGATCGACAATAGCGGCGGCGACATCCGCGCTGACAGCCTCACCATCGCCGCGGCCAGCCTCGTCAATGCACGGGGGACAATCGGCTCGGCTGGCACTGGGGTGTTTGCTCTCAACCTTGCTGAAGTGCCCGCAGGTGCACCCATGGGTATGGGTGTGCCTGCGGGTACTCTCGACAACAGCGCCGGCGTGCTTGCGAGCAATGGCGCGCTCGATCTTGCGGCGGGGTCCCTGGTCAATGCGGGGGGGCGCATCGAGACGCTGGGCGGTGGCACGCTCGGCCTGATCGAGGATTTCGACAATCGCAGCGGCGCGCTGCTGTCCAATGGCGCTCTCGCGCTCACCGCCGCCAGGCTGTTCAATGATGCAGGGACGATCGACAGTCTCGCGGGCCTTGACGTCACCGTCTCGGGCATTCTCGACAATGGCGCGGGCACGATAGTGTCGCGCGCGGGCGCCAGTGCGCCCGCTGGTTCCGGGCTTGACCTCAGCGCGACGCTCGGGCTGACCAATGCGGCAGGCGGGACGATCGCGTCTTCGGGCGCCTTCACCCTCGCCACGCAGATCCTCGACAATCAGGGCGCGCTGTTTGCCGACGCGCTGAGCATCGACGCCGGCCAGATCTCCAATGGCGGCAGCCTCTCGGGCCGCACGCTCGATCTGCTGGCCGCGGTGCGCATCGCCAATAACGGCGCGATCGAAGGCGACGCGCTTTCGATCGAGGCCGGCCAGACGATCGCCAATAACGGCAAGATCGCAGCGGGCGTCGATGGACTTGCACTCGTGACCGAGACGCTCGCCAATCAAGGCGAGCTGGGGGCTGCGGGCACGGTTGCGCTCACCGCCTTCGGCATCGCCAACAGCGGCACGATCGCGTCGGGCAGCGACCTGACCATCGACGCGCAAACCCTCACCAACGCCGCCTCAGGCACGCTCTGGGCCGCGCGCGACGGCAGGCTCACGCTTGGCGAGACGCTGACCAATCGCGGCAGCCTTGGTGCTGCCCATGCGCTGTCGATCGTCGCCACCGACCTCGACAACGGTGCTGGAGCAGATGCCGGCACGATCGCGGCGGGAACCAGCCTGCACCTCGATGTCGGCACCGCGCGGCTGGGCAAGCTGGTCTCGGGCGGCGATCTCGGCTTTGCGCTTGGCGGAGACTGGAGCCTTGGCGAAGGCGAGAGCCTGTCGGCTGCGGGCACGCTCAGCCTCGACATCGGCGGAAACGCCCTCAATCAGGGCCGGCTCGAGGGCGGGCGCGGGGTCAGCATCAGCGCGGGCGGCGATCTCACCAACGCCGCCACCGGCGCGATCGAGGGCGGTGTCGTCGATCTCGCCGCGGGCAATGCCATCGTCAATCTCGGGCTGATCAACGGCGGCGAGGTGACGCTCGCCGCCGATCGTATCGAGAACCGCGCGGCGATCTTCGGCGACACGGTCTCGGTCACGGGCAGGAGCGGCATCCTCAACAGCGGCGCGCAGGCGGTGATCGCGGCGCGCGGCGACCTGCTCGATCTCAGATCCGATGGCACGATCGCCAATCTCGACCGCGCGCTCCTCTACAGCCTTGGCGATATCAGCATCGGCGGCGCCAGCGGTGCGCGCGCTGCATCGCTCACCAACGGCTCTTCGACGATCGAGGCGCAGGGTTCGATCAGTCTCGCCGCCGACACCATCGTCAACGAGCGCACCCGCTTTGCATTCGGCACGGTCACCCAGGAAGACGTGCGCGTGCCCGTCGACAGGAGCAAGATCGATGTCGCGCCGGGCTCGACCTTGATGGGCGTGCGTGGCGTCGCCGACATCACCGAGACCGCGCTCATCGAGGATAGCGGCGAGGCGCGGATCATTGCAGGCGGCGATATCGTGGCTGTCGGCAACAGCCTTGCCAACCGCTACTCGACAATCGCCGCGGGCGGCAATTTCGTGTTCAACGGCGGTTCGATTGCGAGCACGCAGGCGAGCGGCGCGGCCGGTGGCTTCACCAACGAGGCACTCACGGGTACGCGCACCTCGGTGACCACGATCAAGGGCGAGGTCAAGTCCTGTGGCCTCGGCGGTTCAGGGGCGTGCGACACGAGCTCGTTCGAAGACGGCCCCGTCACCACCACCGAGACCATCGTGGTCGCCCCGGGCGTGGTCTCGGCGGGCGGCACGGTGTCGATCACCGCCCCCACCATCGCCAATGTCGTGACGGGCAGCGGCGGCGATGCCAATGGCTATGCGCGCAGCGTCTCGGGCGCGGCGACGGGCGCGGTCGGGACAGGCGCCGGCGCGCAAGCGGTTGCGGGTGGAGATGCAGGCACCGTCTCGGGCGGTCTGGCGACCGATACGGTGACCGGGGTCGCGGGCGTCGATCTTTCGGGCGCCGCGCTCACCGTCACCGGCGGCCAGTTCGCGCTGGCAGGCGCGGTCACGGGCCCGGGCACGCTCGCCGGGCTCAAGGCCGAGATCATTGGCGGCGCGCCGGTGCTGTTCCTCGATCTGTCGGGTCTGTTCCGTTTCGCCGATCCACAGGCCTCCTATCTGGTCGAGACCGATCCCCGCTTCACCAATTATGGCAGCTTCCTGTCGAGCGACTATTTCCTCAACGCGCTCGGCTATGATCCCAGGCGCACGCAGAAGCGGCTGGGCGACGCGCTCTACGAGCAGAAGCTCATCACCGACCAGCTCGTCGCCCAGGCCGGCATCGGGCGGCTCGCCGGCTATGCCAATAATGAAGAGCAGTACCGCGCGCTGATGGACAATGGCGTGCTCTACGCCAGGAGGTTCAACCTCGCGCCCGGTATCGGCCTGAGCGCGGAGCAGATGGCGACCTTGACCAGCGATATCGTGCTGCTGGTCGAGGTGACCGTCCAGACGCCATCGGGTCCGCAAAAACTGCTGGCGCCCAGGCTCTATCTGGCGAGCGTCGGCACGCGCGACCTGACCTCGGGCGGCGCGGTGATCTCTGGCACCAATGTCGCGCTGCGCGCGCCCGACGCGCTCGTCAATTCAGGGTTCATCCGCGCTACGCAAGCAAGCGACATCACCGGCGGCGACATCCTCAATACCGGGCGCCTCGAGCTGGGCGGCGTTGGCAGCGTCCATGCGACCAACGATCTCGTCAATCGCGGCGGCACGATCACCGGCGGCAATCTCACGCTGTCGGCGGACCGCGACCTGAGGCTCGAGAACGCGACCCAGACGACACGCACCGCGACCGCCTGGCGCGACGACCGCAGGCATTACGGCAGCGCGACCGAGACCAGTGTCACCAGCATCGCGGGGCATGTGACGACGACCGGCGATTTGTCGATGTCCGCTGGCCGCAGGCTTGCCGTCACCGGCACCGATATCGATGTCGGCGGCAATCTGGCCGCCCGGGGTGAGGACGGCATCAGCATAGCCTCCGCCATCGACAGCGCGAGCAGCACACGCGAAGGGCGCGACGGCAAGACGCGCTTCAGCGAGAGCGCGTCGAGCACAACCAACCGCCTGTCCACCATCACCGTCGGCGGCGATGCCAGCTTTACAACGCCGGGGGCATTCTCGGTCAAGGGCGCCGAGATCGATGCCCGGGGCGCGCTCAACGCCGACGCGGGCAGCATCGCGCTCGAGGGCGTGACCGACAAGGCATCGGTCACGGTCGACACGCTCAGGAAGACTTCGGGACTGCTCTCCTCGAAGAAGACCACGACGCATTACGAGGCAAGCGACGAGACGGTGGTCGCATCCACCCTGTCGGGAGACACCGTCGCCCTGCACGGCCGCGACGGCGTGCGCGTGCTCAGCGGCAATGTGGTGGGCACGGACGATGTGCGGGTCGCGAGCGACCAGGGCGATGTCACCATCGGCGCGCTCGCCGAGCATGATCACCAGGCCTCGAGCGTCAAGGTCAAGCAGTCGGGGGTCAGCATGAGCGGCGGCGGACTGTTCGCGGGGGTTGCCAGGACGCGCCAGGACGAGACCGCCGACAGCACAAACCATGTCGGATCGCTGATCGGCTCGGCGACCGGCGACGTCACGCTCGCGGCCCCCCGGGGGACGGTGCGGGTGACCGGCAGCGACGTGGTCGCGCCCGAGGGCGGCGTCACGTTGGGCGGCGAGAATGTGATCATCGAGCATGCCACCGATACCGTGGATACCACGTCCTTGAACACGTCATCCTCGTTCGGACTGTCGATCAAGCCCTATGAGAATGTCTCGGGTGCGGTGAAGAGCGTGACGGGGCTGCCCGGACGGATTGATGATCGCGCCGCGGGCGGTGCGGCGCAGACCGGCGTGACCGCGGTCTCCGAGACGCTGCGCACGGTCGACAGCGTGCTGGGCGCGGTCACCAACGCCGCGGGCATCTCTGCCAATCTCGGCTTCTCGAAGAGCAAATCGACGAGTGAGAGCCATGCAGAGCTTGTCTCAGGCTCGACGGTCGCGGCGCGCGAGGTGAACATTGTTGCCAACGGGTCCGCCGCTGGAGCGCCCGCGGGGTCGGGCGCGTCCGCGGGGACCCTAACGGTCACCGGCTCGGATATCACCGCGACCGACGACATGCTGCTCGATGCGAACGAGATCCTGCTGCAATCGGCCGAGAACAGCTTCGAGAGCAGCTCCAAGAACAAGAGTTCGGGCGCCGGCATCGGCGCGACGGTCGGGGTCGGCGCGGGCGGGATCACGGCGGCCCCCAACGCGTTCTTCTCGAGCTCGAGGGGCAGCAGCACGTCCGCCTCGGTTGAGCAGGTCAATACGCATGTCACCGCGGACAACACCCTCACCATCCGCTCGCACGGTGATACCACGCTTAAGGGCGCGGTCGCCGAGGGTCACGATGTGGTCGCTGATGTGGGCGGCGATCTCACCGTCGAGAGTGTGGAGGACACCGCGAGCAGTCACGGCAATACATCGAGTTTTGGCGCGTCAATCACTGGCCCAAGCACCAATGGTGCGGGGCTGGCCAAAAAGCTTGGCGTAGGCAGCCTCGGCAAGGTTGATGCCGCGCTGGGCGGACAGGCCGGAACTCCGGTCACTGGGCCCGCCGGGTTTGGCGCGAGCGTTTCGGCGTCGAAGAGCAGCGCGGACTCGGCGGTGGTCCGGGATCAATCGGCGCTGATCGCGCGCGGCGGCGATCTGAAAGCCGATGTCTCTGGCACGACCAACATCATCGGCGGCGTGATCGCCGCGGTCGACGAGGCGGGCAATGATACGGGTCGGCTGAGCCTTGAGATGGGCGCGCTTCAGGTCAGCGACATCGCCGACAGCGCGAGGTCGCGCGACGTGTCGGTCGGCGTGTCGGCCAGTGTCAACGATCCGTTCAAGGCCGGGCTCCCCGGCGCGAACAGTCCGGTGGTCGACGGCAGCTATGCAAGCTCGACCTTCGCCCAGGAGACGCGCGGCACGGTCGGCCAGGGCACTGTCACGGTCGGCGATCCGGCGGGCGGCACGCCGCTCACCGAGATCAATCGCGACGTGGCGCAGTCGCAGGTGGTGACGAAGGACACGCAGAGCGCCTTCACCGTCTATGCGAGCGAACCGGCGGCGCGCGAACTGGCCGCGCTGGGGAAGGGCGATGTCGCCAACAGCGCGATCCTGAAAAGCGCCAAGGACCTAGCGAAGGACTTTGACGGCAACGACGCCACGCGCTCGGCGCTCGCGGACGATCTGCTCGCGATCGGCAATGCGCTGAAGGTTCCGGCCGCGCGCCAGGCACAAGATGCGATCGACGAGAAGACGACACAAGCCGTGCTGGCGCTCGGTCCGAATGCCGATCCGGACCAGGTCGCTGCGATCATCGAGGCGGCCAATGCGGAGAAGGTGGCCGCCTATCGCGCAGCGTTCCCGAATTCTGGGATACCGGACACGCCCGAAGGCGACCGGTCAATCGCGCTGATCCTCAACGGCAACACGCTCGACGGGCTTGCAGGCAAGCCGTTGAGCGACGCCGACAAGGCGCTGGTGAGGGCACTTGGCGCAGCGTCCGAGCGCAATGCGGTCGCCAATGGCGCGCCCGAGGGGGCGATCGTTGTCGACGGCAATCCCACCGACGCCGACCTGTTGGCGCGCGCGATGGGCAAGCTGGTCAAGGAGGCGGGATCGGCGTTCAAGCAGAACGCGCCCGAGGCCTCGGGGGTGGTTGTCGGCACGGGCGATGCGCTGCTTGGCGACATCAAGACCCAGGCCGAGCTGCTCGGCAACGCGGCCGCCTATCCGATCAACAAGATGACCGACGGCGCGGTGTTCTCCAATGCCGACGATGTGGTCGAGGGTGTCGCGGGGGCGTTCATCGACAAGGGCAAGCAGGCACTTACCGACCCGGCCGCGTTCGCTGCCGACTATGTGCGCGACAAGAAGGCAATGGTCGACCAGTACGTCCGGGGTGGCGAGACGGCCGCGCAGGGTAAGGCGACAGGCAATGCCGACCAGCAGTTCGAGGGCCGCGCGCAACAGGGCGAGGCCGCCGGCCCGCTCGTGCTCGACATCGTCAAGGCCATCACCACAGGCGGCGCCAGCTCCGCCGCCTCCATCCTCCTGCCAGGGCACAAGGACAAGGTCGATCTACCAAACAAGCCTACTTCGGCCGGCGAGTTTGAGAAGAGTTTGGTGGGCTTATCTCCCGGCGAGCGCGTAGCAACGGTTCGCACGAAACTGGCCGACGTGGCGACGGGTAACGGATGGATGAAGGATAGCAAGCTGTCCCGTATAAACGGCCGAGACATCTATCGTGATCCAAAAACTGGCAATTATTATGCGGTTGATAGTCAGCATGGTCGCTATGAGATTTTGGACAAAAGAGGCAACCATCAAGGTGAAATGAATATAGATGGATCAATTTATGAAGATAAAAAAGATATATCTGGAAAGCATGACATAAAACTGGGATTTTTCTATGACTCAATCAGAATGGATGCGGCTTATAAAATTTGAATCAGATGTAATTGTTAGGGGCTCTGTAATTCGTTTTCCAGCAAAGTGGCCCTATGAAGATATCGTCGACTTCATGGTGTTTGATCCATTGGAGTGCGACACGGGTATGGGGCTCATAGTTTCGTCGGGATACAAGGGTGGGCTAATATCCGTTATTCTTCCGAAAGAATCTGAGATAAGACGATCGATTTCGGCAAAATGGCTGAAGGAAAATTGGAAGAAATGGGTATACCCGGAGTGTAGCGTCGATGATGTCTATGTTTGTGAAGGATATCCTGTTCCAGACACACTGCCATAGCCGGAAGCGGTTGGTTGATGACACAGTCGCCAAAATTAAATCCAGAAACCAAGCGCTTTGGATAATTGATTGATGATAAGCTGGCCGGATATGCTCAAGATACTCTCCAAACGAGAGGAATCTTTTGAGTTCAAGTCCTTCTTGAGAAGCTGCGAAGAAACGCCGTCCATCTCTGAAACACCGGTGGAGTACAATGATCCGCAAGGACACACAGTATTTTATAAGTTTCTGCTGAGTGGTGTCGAAATCGGCGTAAGGGCCGGTGTCGTTAATCATGTTCATTTTTATGCGACGAGCCACGAGGGGTATCAGCCCTATAAGGGACTGATCGGCCCGTATGAAGCCTCTGGGTGGAATGAACAGTTAGCCACAGAACTGCTGAGGCCTCCGGTGAAGAGTGGAGGAGGTAAGCCAGACGCCTTGATCGGTTATGTTCATCGATGGATGAAATTTGAACTCGATAGCTTTTTCCTTCGGTTCGAATTTGCCCCGGAAGGCAGTCTTTGGAAGGCCACGATCGTTCGCTAAATTGATTATTCATTGAAGGAGGGCCCAGATAGGGCTGTGCTGGCGTCTCATCGTTGTTCCGCCTGACCTGCCATGGGATTTTCATCGAGCCCTGATTTGCGCCGCGGCGGTCGTGGTTATGCCAACCCGGCGCCCATCGCCTTGCCGGCGCTGGGCATTGGCACGGCTGCCTGTGCCATTGCGGTCCGCACCTGGCCCGCACGCTCGCCGATGGCGGCGACCAGCTTTGCGCGGTCATTGGTGTAGACTGCGACCGATAGCTTCGTGCGCGATACGCCAACATAGAAGAATTTCGGATCGATCAGATTGGTGGCGCGGCTGTCGGCATAGTCGCGGGGTGAAGCGGACGATGTCACCCTTGTCGCAGTTTGGGAGCACGGATGTCATAAGCCGGATCGCGGAGCAGCGCGCCAGCGACGAAGCTCGGAGGCGGAATGCGAGTCCTCCCGGAACGACCGAAGAAAGCGCATCAAAGCCCACGACAAATGTGGAAACAAATGTGGTCGTAACTTCCTGAAGTTGGAAATTTATGATACAAAATCAAGGCAATAAATCCATTGACTGGTGACCCACCTACGGGAATCGAACGAACCTGCATGTCGCAGGCTCAGATTGCCATCTCCAATGAGCTATAACATCGGTGCTCCCGGGAACCCGGGAACACCGATGTTGCGGTCGGCCGCCAATAAGTCGGCCTATTGGTCGCGCAATGTCAATCCTGCCCAAATGATCCTAGTAAACAGATGGCACTTCTAATGGTACGGCGGCCCGGTCTGAAGAAAATATTGACGTAAAATCAATGTCTTGCTACGGAAACCGGGTGGCCGTAGGGGTCACCATATTGATTTATGGTACTTTTTGTTGGGGGCTGCTGAAAGTTCCCCACGCATAGCCGAAAAGTTCCCACGAAGCACTTTCTCGGATGCGCCGACCGCGATCATCTAGGCGCGCGCGTGTTTGCCGCTTCTGTCGTTGCGATCCTAAACCTCGACAAACTCAATAATACTCCTCGAGAACGAGTTCTCGATCGCCCTTGCCCAGTATCGAAAGGACGTACCGTGTCCCCGGGGGTTGCTTGCCGAGATTGCGACGGTTGGCGCTGCTCAAATTGATGGTTTCATCATTGATCGCGATGATGCCGTCACCGACGTTGAGGCCAGCTCTTGCCGCCGGGCTGTCTCTGGCCACGTGAACCACCCGAAGCTGCTCGCCCACGTGGATCACGCTCAATCCCGATCGATCGCGCCCGAACGGCCTTTCCAGCCCGCTCGCAGGTATCATTTGCATTCGTCGGCGCCCGAAATCGAGGTAGCAGCGAAAGCGCATCAGCAGCGGGAGCCCCAGCACAACGGGCGCAGCGAAGCACCAGACCGGCGGAACCGCAAAGGGGACGTCATGAAACACTGCATCGGCCAACTGCAATTTTGGCAACCGGCCGAGCTGGCTTATCGCAACGCCTTCCACCCCGGTGCTCGCGTTAGATCCACGCCTGATGCCTTTGAACAGATCATACTCTATGGCAAGATCCGGGCTGATGTAGAGCGGCGCTAGCGAGCCCAGATCGATTATCGCATCGGTCTGCAACCCATCCTTCAATGCAATGGTGGTGCAGAAATGCCCGTCGGACATCTGCACCACCGGCAGCCAGTGTTTTATGTTTTCGCTGCCATTGTCGAGGAACCGCAGCGCGCCGCGATCGGGATCGATGTCGATTGCGCTGCGAAGAAAGAATTCGTGCCCCAGCACCAGATCGATCGGAGCCCGCGTGGCGCGGGCAATCGGCCGTAAATCCAGAATCAGCGCGGGCGTCTCGGGCAAGCCCATCCCACCAACCTGGATATCCAGTGGCTGGGTCAGACTGGCCGGAATCTCACCCGTGAGCGCCGTGACACGGTGCTCGCGCACCCCCGACAATCCATGGCGTGCGGCAAATCCGGCATCGAGCACCGCGCGCGTGGCGCCACTGTCGAGAACCGCATGCGCCGCAATCCCGTGGATACGAGCCGGAAGGGTCAGGAGCGTATCCTCCCCGTCTCCGCACGCTATCCACCCGGCGGTAGGCGCCAGCGGGGTGGCGGCGGCCGCGCGCGCAACGGCCGTCATGCCGCAGTCACCAGCCGCTCGAGCCGCCCTCTCGCTCCTTCCAGCTCGACGGCAAGCCCCGCATCGCGCCGACGCCTGATCCATTCGTCAAGCATCTCGGCGCAGGTATGGTCGATATGCCTCAGCCGTTCGACATTCAGTCGCAGCCGGCCCACCGCCGGGATATCGTCCAGCAGTGCCGTCAACTTGGGCAGCGCAACGAAGGTCGCTGCGCCATCCAGCACGATCTCGCGCGTTTCGCCCTCCTGCCGCTGATCGGTGCGTAGCCGGAGCCTGCGGACGTGCGGCGCAAGTTCGAGCAACGAGAGCGCAAGGCCCACAAGCACGCCGGTGAGCAGATCGGTCGTGACGACCATCAGAAAGGTCCCCGCCCAGATCAGCGCGGGAAGCGGGCCATAGCGATCGAACAGATGCTTTACGTGATCCAGACTCACAAGCTTGGCGCCGGTTACAACGAGCACCCCTGCGAGCGCTGCCATCGGGATTTCACGCAACAACCAGGGCAACAACGCTACGAAACCAAGGATCCAGACGCCATGCAGGATCGTGGACATCCGCGTAGCACCGCCCGCCTGCACATTGGCCGAGCTGCGCACGATCACTCCCGTCATCGGGAGGGCGCCCGCAACGCCGCAGAGAAGATTACCCACGCCCTGCGCGCGCAACTCCTTGTTGTAGTTGGTCCGCACGCCATTGTGCATCCGGTCGACCGCCGCGGCCGAGAGCAGCGTCTCAGCACTTGCGATGAACGCAATGGCAATAGCGGTCCCGATCAGCGAGGGCTCAGCAAGACGCTGCAACATGCTTGCATCTGGCAGCGCAATCGCGCCGACAATCGATTCCGGCACGCTCACCCGGATGACATCGAGCCCCAGGCCATAGGCAACGGCGGTGGCGACGACGACGCCGATGAGCGCTCCAGGCACAAGGCGCAGGCGATCCGGACGCAGTCGCTCCCAGCCGAGCATCGCCGCGATCGTGAGGATGCCGATCGCGAAAGCCGCCAGCGCGCCACCGTCCCCGCCTGGTGCAAGCCCGAGAATTCGGGCGGGCATGGCAATGAGGTTGTCGATCCCGCCGGGCAGCGGCTTCGCGTCGAAGAGCACATGGAACTGGCCGAGCACGATCAGGAGGCCGATGCCCGCAAGCATCCCGTGGACGACCGCGGGCGAGATCGCGCGAAACCAGCCGCCCAGCCGAAATACGCCGGCTGCGACCTGGATCAGCCCGGCAAGCACAAGGATTGGGCCGAGTGCCGAAAGCCCCTGATCGCGCACGATTTCGAAGACGAGGACGGCGAGACCCGCCGCGGGTCCGCTCACCTGAAGCGGCGACCCGGCCAGTGCCCCGACGACGATACCCCCGATAATCCCCGTGATCAGGCCTTTTTCGGGCGGCACGCCCGAAGCGATCGCGATCCCCATGCACAGCGGCATGGCGACGAGAAAGACGACGATCGACGCCGTCAAATCGCGCGAGAAGGTTTTGGTCAGCGCGCCCGTCATTCCGCCGCCTCGACGAAATCCGCGGCGCGGCGCGTCTCGTGCGGCAAGGCGACGGGCAAGGGTTCGCCCTCGCGCAGCGGCACGAAGCGCCCCGTTTTGCCGTCCAGGCCGAGCACGCAGCCCGCATGAATGTCGACGAACCAGCCATGCAGCGCGATCTCGCCGCGTGCGATTCCGGCTGCGACCGAGGGATGCGTGCGAAGATGCGCAAGCTGGATGACCACATTCTCGAGCGAGACCGTGCGGATACGCTGGGCATCGTCCATCTGCGGATAGCTCTCGACGACGACCTTGTGCGCGGCGTGCGAATGGCGCAGCCAGGCGGCGACATTGGGCATGCCGCCCAGATCCTGATTGATCGCCAGCGCTTTCATCGCACCGCAATCCGAATGCCCGCACACGATGATGTCGCGCACCCCGAGGGCCGCCACCGCATATTCGACGGTCGAGGACACGCCGCCATTCTGCGTAGCGAAAGGGGGCACGATATTGCCCGCATTTCGGCACACGAACAGATCGCCGGGCTCAGCCTGCATGATGTGTTCGGGTACGATGCGCGAGTCCGCACATGAGATCATCAGCGCTTTGGGACGTTGGCCATCGCTGGCGAGACGCGCGTAGAGCGTACTTTGGTTGGGAAATACCTGTTTCTCGAAAGAGAAGACGCGACCGATCAGTTCGTTCACCGGGATACTCCTTGACTGGC
This sequence comes from Sphingomonas cavernae, assembly GCF_003590775.1. Taxonomy (GTDB): domain Bacteria; phylum Pseudomonadota; class Alphaproteobacteria; order Sphingomonadales; family Sphingomonadaceae; genus Sphingobium_A; species Sphingobium_A cavernae. Next base: position 420,477 of record NZ_QYUM01000002.1, read on the forward strand.
GCCGAGGAGGCGGCGCGAGGCAAGGTTAGCCGTCGAACTTTGCTGCGACGCAGCAAGCACGTAAGGAAATGTTTCGCGCTGTAAGGAAGTGTTTCCGGCGGCTCAGCGCCGGGGCAGATCTATTTCCGCACGCAATCCGCCCGTTGGCCGGTTGGACAGCCGGAGCATCCCGCCCTCGCGGCGTGCAACCCGATGCGCGATCGGGATTCCGAGGCCCAGCCCGTGGGTGTCACGGCTCCGCGCCAGATCGAGCCGGACAAACGGCTCGAGCACATGCTCAAGTTCGCTTTCGGGTATCCCGGGCCCGTTGTCCTCGACGCACAGCACGACCCTCCCGTTTTCGGATCGCAGACTCACCTGCGCTCCGTCCGCATATTTGATCGCGTTCTCCACGAGATTGGACAAGGCCCGTTTCAACGCGAGCGGGCGCACGACGACTTCGAAATGGTCGGGCCCGGCATAGCTCGCCGGATCGCCCATATCCGAGGCGTCGTCGACGATCGTTGCCGCGAGTACCGCGATATCGGTCTGAACCGGCTTTTCGGGATCACTGTCACCGCCGTAATATGCGAGGAGTGAGGCAACCATCGCCTCCATCTCGCCAACATCCTTCTCGATCGCGCGACGCACCGAAGCATCGCTGATCGCCTCGGTACGCAATTGCATGCGAGCAAGCGGCGTGCGCAGATCGTGACCAACCGAAGCGAGTGCTTCGGTGCGATCGTTGATGAGTTGATGGATGCGCGTCTGCATTTCGTTGAACGCGCGGACCACACGCCGGATTTCCGACACGCCCATTTCGGGTAGTACGACGCGCTCTCCCTCGCCGATGCGCGCAGCCGCGCGCGCCAGCATCCGCATCGGAGCCAGGACGCGTCGTATCAGCAATCCGCCGATCAGGATCAGCGCGACCGCTGGAATCAGGGCCAGCAGGAAGCGATTGATCCGTAACGCCGAAGGACCAACGAGCTGCGTCGACTTGAATTCGAGCCAGCTTCCGTCGTCGAGCGACAACTGCCCCATCACCTTGCCATTACGCCCCGGCTCCTTCAGATGCAGCCGCAACTTCGCATGCGCCAGCGCCGGTTCCCAGCCAACGATCTGCGCGCGCATCTCTTCGAGCGCCGCCGCCATCGGCACGGGCGGCACCCTGGTCGGGTGCCATTTGACGATGAAGGTCTCACTCGACAGTCGAGCGGCCAGCTCCGGTCGCTCATCAGCAGGATTCGCGTTCATGAGCCGGCTTGCCACCGCCAGATGCTCGGCAACGCGATGTGCCTCGTCCTCGCGCACGCGCAACTGCCCCGCGCGCTCGTACAGCAACGTGCTGACGGCGAACTCGATCGCGATCGTCAGCAACAGGATGGCGAAAACCCTGCCCAAAAGCCCGATGGACGGCCGCATGGCTTCGGTCACTGGCGCGAAACTTCCGCGCTGAACATATACCCCACGCCACGTACGGTCACGATCGGCGCGCTCGAATCCTTGTGCGACAGCTTGCGCCGCAATCGGCTGACCAGCACGTCAACACTGCGATCCGATGCATCGCCAAGCCGCGTGCGCGAAAGCTCGATCAGTCGTTCGCGCGCGATCACGCGCTGCGCGTTCTCCAGGAAGCTCGACAGCAGATCGAATTCGGCGCCAGTCAGGTCGACGACCCCGCCCGTCGGTGAAAGCAGTTCGCGGCGCGGAAAGTTGACGGTCCAGCCGGCGAAGCGGGCCACGCCTTGGCCACCCTCGCCATGCTGACGATCGAGCCGCCCCCGGCGCAACACCGCCCGTACGCGCGCGATCAGTTCGCGGGTGCTGAACGGCTTGGCCAGATAATCGTCGGCGCCCAGCTCCAGACCGACCACCCGGTCGGTCTCGCTGCCCTTGGCGCTTATGAAGATGATCGGCACGTCGCTGAGCTGGCGAAGCTGGCGGCACAGATCGAGACCATTGGTTCCCGGCAGCATGATGTCGAGCAGCACGAGGTCCACCGCGCCGATGTCGAGCGCGGTCCACATTTCCGGCGCTGAAGCAGCGGGCCGAACCTGGTATCCGTTTTGCTGCAACGCGCGTGCCGTCAGGGTGCGCAGCGCGGGATCGTCTTCTACGAGCAGGATTGTGGGAGCAGTCATTGCAGAGTGGAGCGCGTGTCAGTTCATGGAGCGTCTGGTGATGTATGACCGGAAAGGCCACCGGCAAGGCCATCTACTCATGGAGATAATGACGGCCCGCCAACTATCCAGTGCGTGAACGCACACAGAAACACTTTGTTACATCAGACAGCGATTGGGACGATCACCTGGGGTCAGCCCCCATAAACGCGATTCTCAGCCCTTTGCCTGGCGAAGGGCGGAACAAATGATTTAGGGCTTTACTCCCTTAGCGACACGAGCTCGTTGGAACGAATTGCGAATGCGCGGGCTAGCTTGAAGGTCCCGCCAGAGTGGCTCGCCATTCTCCGGGCTGCATGCCTTCCACCGTCCAGTCGCCGATGCTCCATCGCACAAGCCTCAGCGTCGGATGGCCGATGGCCGCGGTCATCCTGCGCACCTGCCGGTTTCGTCCTTCCCGGATGGTCAGCCTGATCCAGCAGTCGGGGACGGTCTTGCGAAAACGGATCGGTGGATCGCGGAGCCACAGGTCGGGAGCGGAGATGCGTTCGACCTCGGCCGGCCGGGTCAAACCGTCTTTCAGACGGACGCCTTGCCGCAACGACACGAGGCCTGCCTCGGCCACGTCGCCCTCGACCTGCACCAGATAGGTCTTCGCCATTTTGAACCTTGGATCAGCAATCCGCGCCTGCAGCCTGCCGTCGTCGGTGAGAAGGAGCAGGCCCTCGCTGTCGAGGTCGAGCCGCCCCGCCGGGTAGACGCCTGGCACGTCGATGAAATCCGACAGCGTCGGGCGAGGTGATGTGGTGCCGCGATCGGTGAATTGCGGCAGCACGCCATAGGGTTTGTTGAACAGGATCAGGCGCGCCATCGCTCTCAATCCTCAGACACGAAAGCCACGCTGCCCTGATTGAAGAGCGTCGCGATCAGGGCCACCGCAAAATCCGATTTTCCAAGCTTCAACCCGATCTCGATGCGATCTCGCGAACATAGTTGTTCAGCGAAGGCGATGGTTTCCCCGCGGCACTCGAAGCACTGACCGTCGACGAACAACAGCACCGCATTTGCGTGCTGGCGGATAAACGAAAAGCGGCTGGCCGGATTGCGGCACAGTGGCAGATTGCCGGCGATGAATTCGCACACTGCCTCGATCTGAATTGGCTCTTCGGGCCGCCAATCCGCGTCGGGATATTTGGGCGTGCTGTTATATTGCCCGAACCAGCGCGCAAACGCGTCGCGGTCGAGCATTTTCTTGGTGATCATCGCATGCAGTTGCGTGATGGCCGTCGCGGAAATTTCGCCCGGATTGTCTTGCATCCGCAAATCCGGATCGGTGTACCGATCATCATCCTGCATGTCCGCAACGAGGTCATCACACCAATCCGCGATCAGCTCGCCACGCGACGGTGCGCGGAAGCCGATCGAATAGGTCATGCAGTTGTCGCCAACCGCGACGCCGTTATGCGCAACGCCCGGCGGCACGTAGAGTATGTCGCCGGGATCGAGCACCCATTCGTCGGTGGCTTCAAACTTTGCCAACAGGCGCAAATCCTCGTTGGGCAACAACACCGTCGCCTGATCGCAATGCGCGCCAACCTGCCAGCGGCGTTGGCCCAGGCCTTGAACGAGAAACACGTCATACTGGTCAAAATGCGGGCCCACGCCGCCTTGATCGGTGGCATAGCTCACCATCACATCGTCGATGCGCCAGTTCGGCACGAAGCGAAACGGTTCGATGAGTGCGGCGACATCTGGCACATGGTGATCGACGGCCTGTACCAGCAGCGTCCAGGCCTTGTTGCCAAGCTGACCAAAACGCGCTTCGGCGAAGGGGCCGTGCTCGAGCTGCCATGTCTCGCGCACTTGCGTGACCAGACGCGATTCGACTTCGCTTTCGCAGGCGAGACCTGCGAGCTCATCGGGGTCGAGCGGATTGTGCCAGGACTTCCAGGGGTTCCTGATCAGCAGCGGTTTCTTTTGCCAAAAATCGCGAAGGAAAACGTCGATGTCAAAATGATTGAATTGCATAGCTACTCGCAACGAATTGGCAGCCGGGCTCCGGGAGCGGGTGCAAGCCCGCCGCAGACATGATGTCGTTGGCGGAGCCTATGTGGATGTATTCACGGCGTTTTTTGCCGCCGCCGTCCAGTCCGTGGTCGCACCATGCCAAATGGCACGCGCTTCGCCAATTGCATATCTGCTGACGCTTTAGAACACGACCTTGTTTCGCCCCGAATTCTTTGCCTGGTACAGGTTTTCGTCCGCGCGTTTCAAAATGTTGGGATGAGGCTCGTCCTTCACGCCGATCGCCAGCCCCGCGGAGAATGAAATTGCACCGATATACACGCCGCTTTCGCGGATCTTGAGATCGTGCGCATTCACGTCCCGGCGGGCCGCGTCGATGATGCGATGGGCTGTCATCATATTGGTAGCCGACATCAGGATCACAAATTCCTCACCGCCCATGCGTGCTACGAAGTGGCCCTCGCACGATTTTTCCAGACAGCGCGCCACGAATTGCAAGACGCGGTCGCCTATGTTGTGGCCATGCGTATCGTTGATATATTTGAACCGGTCGATATCGCAAATTGCGATGGTGAGGCTGTTGCCCGCGCTCAATTCGGCCAGGCACCGCTCCTCGAATGCACGGCGATTGGGCAGTCGGGTCAGCGGATCCTGACGCGCGACATTGCGCGCCTCGGCCAGATGTTCGCGTAATCCGTCGACTTCCGACCGCGCTTCGGCCAGCTCGGCTTCCGCCTGGGTAGCGCGCGCCAACATGGTGCCCGCGATGTCGACCAGGTTCGAAATGGATTCGCCACGGGCAGCCGCGGCCAGATCGTGCACACTCCCTTGCAGCGCGTCGCTATATTCTCGCGCCGCGGACTGGCTTCGCTTGATGATGTCCTGCAGCGACGCGGCATTGCGATCGACCTCGACGGTCAATTCCTGGGCGCGCTGCACCACCCCTCCCGCATGCTGCATTGCGGCTCTGATATCGGCAGGAGCAACCGGGTGCCCCGTTTCGATCGCGCGCTGGACCGCGGCAATGATGAAGGGATCGCGATCCACGACCACGCGATAGCCAAGCTCATAGTGTTCCGGGCGCATGTCGAGACCGTAACGTCTCAAGAACGAAAGAATCTGATCAAGGCCAGACTCTTGATCCGCATCGGGTGCGTGCGCTTTGGTCATCGCGTGGTTCACAAGGCTATTGTAGACGATCGTGTCGCCTGCTGCGCAGAAGCCGCCTTTCCGCCGCAGGGCCAGGATAGCTGAAACAGACCTATAGGGAGTACTTGCTGCATCGGATGACGTTTCAGATGACCGTTAGCTTACGCGTACGATCGCGAGGCAGTTCGGAGTTCCGCGCCTTGTCCATGAGGTCGCGAAGGCGCTTGACCGCAGCGGTTGCGGGAACGGCCTTCGAGAGGAGATAGCCCTGGACGTGACTGCAGCCCCAGAGTCGAAGCGCCTCGACTTCAGCGAGGTCTTCGACGCCTTCGGCGACCACTTCGATACCCAGATTGCGCCCGATGTCGATCACGGCCTTTACCAGAGTCGCGTTTCGGGCTTCCCTGATCCGCCCTCCCCGCACAAAGCTCTGGTCGAGCTTCAGGCGATCGATGTTCATATCGCCAAGATAGCTCAGCGATGAATAGCCGGTTCCGAAGTCATCCAGCGCGAGCTTGTACCCGCGGCCCTTGAGGCCATCGAGCACGCTGCGAACATGCTGGGTTTTATCCAGCAGAACGCCTTCGGTTATCTCGAAGATGATCGTTGCCGGGTCAATGTCGAACTCGGCTTTGTAGCCATCAACAATGCCCAGCAGATCCGCGCTTTGAATTTGTAATGGCGACAGATTTATCGATGTGTGCACGCCGGGCCATTTCAGCGAGTCCTCGAAGGCAGCCTTGATAATCCATTCGCCGAGCCGCGGCATAAGGCCCATATTCTCGACTATGGGAATGAAAACGTCGGGCGTGAGATTGGGGTTGCGCTTCAGCCTGACCAGCGCCTCAATGCTGGTCGGCAGATCGGTGGCGAGGCAAACAATGGGTTGGTAATGCAGCTCGAACGCACCGTTTTCGATGGCGCCAGCGAGCAGCTCCTCGCGCTCTCTCCGTTGCTCCACCAAATGCCCCAGCTTGTGAGAATAGATTGCATAGGCCCCCTTGCCTTCGGCCTTTGCCGCATAAAGCGCGATGTCTGCGTTGCGCATCAGTTCGGACACCGTGGTACCGAACTCGGGGGACTGCGCGATCCCAGCCGAGAGGCTCATTGATAGCGCGATTTTGTCGACCTGCACCTTCTCGCAGATCAGTTGCATGATCCTCTCTCCGAAGCGATCGGCATCGCGCTCGGGCGAGCTGTCGACGATCGCGAATTCGTCGCCGCCCAATCGGGCTACACGATAGTCGTCGCCGGAAAAGGTCGCGGTCAGGCGATCGGCGATAGTCTTGACGATCTCGTCACCGGCAGAGTGCCCCATGGTGTCGTTTATCAGCTTGAAATCATCGAGATCGACGAATGCGATCTGGCATGGGCGGCGGCCTACGAGCTTGTCGAGATACTCGCCAAAATTGCGCCGGTTCGCGAGCCCCGACAAGGGATCGAAATTCGCCAGATAGAGCGCCTTACGACTGTTCTTGACGGCATGCTCGTTCAGAACATGGAGCCGCCGCACGGCAATCGCGAAGAGGGCGATGAATATGACAACCATCGCGAACATTGCCGGCAATATGCCGTAAAGCAACGCGTTGCCCGGCGTCTGGGGCCGCCAGACGAGCTTGCTGATCGGCTTGCCGTCATCCGCGTGGATGACAAATTCGGCATAGCCACCGGGTGTCGGAGACAGGACGTCGATACCCTTGAGATCCTCCAGCATCAAAGTGCGCCCGATCATTTCGATGCGAAAGGGGCTGATTGGCGTGACGGTGACGAGAATATTTCCTGTGCCCGCATCGCCTATTCGGGCCGCTCCCACAATCGCCGGTGATCGATTGACCTCCACGATATGGATGTCCCATCGTGAAAGCTTGCGTCCGTTCGTATCGTCATATTTCGCTTCGATCTCAGGATAGCTTGCATCGTGTTCGACGAGATCATGGGCCGTGCCGCTGCGCAGAAGCCCGACAACCAGCTCCGTCTGGGCTTCAAGCTGGTTGAGTCCATCGAGCGAATGACGTCCGAAAGGCTCGAAAGTATAGATAGCGCCCTTGGGCCCGATGATCCCGACCGAGCGCTGATCATAGTCCTCCGCGTGAACGGCACCAATTTCGCGGTCGAGCCATTCAAGCGCCTGAGGCGTCTCAATGCTCTGAATCTTTTCAGGAAGCTCTCTCTTCGAGCTTGAGAGGCGAAGTTGCTCGATATTCCCGTGCACGCTGCGCGTGATCAGGTTCGCGATAAGGCGCGACTGGTTGTCGCGCGCAAATCTGTTCATCGATACGCCAGCGCTCCAGACGCCCGCCATCCCGACAAAACTGACCGCGGAAATAGCGGCAATGATCGTGGCGCCGCGAGACCGTTTGGGCTCAGACAGGATACGCATGGCCTAAGGCTTCCTCACAGCGACAAGCGAATTGTCCCACGCTCGCCCCTCATTTTAGGATCGTTTTCGACTGCATCCAAAACCGTGGGCCGTTTATCCGATGGCCCTTGACCGTCTCCTGCGTGGACTTTTTGGCTTGCCACCCCAGTCACTGCCGTTCGCGCGTCCTGCCATAGCGTGCCTCGCGCAGGATCGAAGGGTCGGGGTCAACCTGACTGTTCGGCCGCAGGGGAGGATAAAAACATGAGCCGCAATGCCGCGGCCGTCGGTGAACCCCGCACCTACGGACTGGAGCTATCGATGCGCTTCTAGTATCGGCATTCGGCGCAAGTTCGCGCGAACAGCGGGTGGAGAAGGTGATGCTGCCAGCACGGACCTACAGCGTGTCGATCGCCTGCGACTGGCGCGCGCTTTACGAGCGCATCTACCGGCCCGAATTTTTCCCTGAATGGGCGTCAGGTCTGTCCGATTCCGAGCTGCATGAAGAGGGCGACCAATGGCTGGCGGACGGCCCCGAGGGCCCCATTCGCATCCGGTTCACGCCGCACAATGCGCATGGCGTCATGGATCATTGGGTCGATGTCGGGGGTGGCAGCACCGTCCATATTCCGCTTCGCGTCATTCAGAATGATGATGGCGCGGAGGTCATGCTCACGCTGTTCCGGCAGCCGGGAATGGATGACGAGAAGTTCGCGGCCGACATCAAATGGATCAATCGCGACTTGCTGGCGCTCAAGACGTTGATCGAACGTACGGCAAATTAGGGGACTGGGCGCCCGTTTCCAAATCCAGTGGGAACGGGCGCCCATGGCAACCTGCTACCAGTTGTAGCGCAGCGACCCCATCACCGTTCGCGATGCGCCGAAATAGCAGCTATTCTGGAACGGGCAGGTGGTGACGTGCCGCTTGCCAAACAGGTTGGCGGCGTTGATCGCGAGGCTGACATCGCTTTGATGGCCCTGTCCGCATGCCTCGCAATCCTGCGCCTTGGCCCTTATCAAGGTCCTGTTGCCTGGATCGGCCTGCTCTCGCTTGCAGGCATCACACTGGTGCTGCTGATGTCGCGGTGGCGGCACGGCGCGATCGCGCTTTGGATACCGGCGACGCTCGGTGCGCTGCTGATGCTGCCGCGACCGTGGCTGTGAACGCCGGGGCCGGTTCTTCCTGACCCGGCCGGATCGCCGGCCTTTTGCCCGTCGCTCCGCAGGCAACCGTCGATTCACCTTCCCTGGTAACCTTTTGACAACGTGGCAGCTCCTACGCAGCGCCGCGACCGTAACCGTTTCGAAACGACGTGCGCGGTCGGGCCGGCGGCAGTGGTGAGGGTGTCGAGGATCAATTTGTCGCATATATCGGTTTCGAGATTTGAAACCGTCGCGTCGGGACGATATTGGTCACACGGTTCGATTGCCGGGCTGGGAATATTGTAGTGCAATTCAAGGACTCGCGTTCGACCATGCCGCTCGAATCAACGCTGGATGAGATGCTGACGATCTTGCGCCGGATCGAAGCGGGGGCGCAGCCGCCGATCCCGCCTGACAACGATGACATGGAGGTAGGGCCCGACGCGGATCAACTCCTGCGCGTCGCGAAGACCGCGATCCGGATGCGCGAGATCCAGCGTAAATATCTGCCCGCCAGCTATTTTGATGAGCCAGCGCTCAACATCCTGCTAGACCTGTATGTCGCCGACGCCGAAGGGCGTACCGTCTATGTCAACGACGCGTGCATCGCCTCAAACACCCCAACGTCCACGGCGCTGCGATGGATCGCAATCCTCGTCCGCGACGGCTTTGCGGTCAGGACACGCGATGCGATCGATGCCCGCCGCACCATATTGGCGGTCACCCCTGAGGGTCATAGCGCCTTGTCAGGCTTGCTCGGCCGCTGGAGCGGGGTCTGACGCTTCGCATACCGTAGCGCCGCAAAAAAGTGGGTCATTCCCACATCGGCACCGATTTCTGCCGTCGTTGATATGAGCGTTAACGAATTGTCATCGGCCACTTACGCAAATCGCCCGCCGCGATCCGAAAAGGTTAACGAAACACTGACGAAATGAATCGATAAACCTGTCAAAACGGTAGCGATTGGAATTTCGCGCTTCAAATCCTGCGGCTATCGATAGCAGGAACGCTGGGGGGCGGAGTATGGGTCGGCATTGCGTGTCCGGACATTATCCGGAAAATATCGTCCAATCTGACATCGGTCGTCGATGACGGTCGCTTGGCAACCCCAACAGGGCGTGGGGGGATCGGTCGATACGCTTCTGATTGGCGCCAGCGACGCCATTCATTCGATCCGTGAACTCGTCCGTCAGGTCGCACCAACCAATGCCTCGGTCCTGATCACCGGCCCATCGGGCAGCGGCAAGGAAATGGTGGCGCGCGCAATCCATGTCGAAAGTCGCCGCACCGCGGGCGACCTGGTCGCGGTCAATTGCGGCGCGATCCCGAGCGAGCTGCTGGAATCCGAACTGTTCGGGCATGAGCGCGGATCGTTCACTGGCGCGGTGACGCAGATGCGCGGGCGCTTCGAGGACGCCAATGGAGGATCGCTTTTCCTCGACGAGATCGGCGACATGCCGGCGAACATGCAGGTCAAGCTGCTTCGTGTGATCGAGGAACGCGCGATCACGCGCATCGGCGGCCGTACGCCGATCCCGATCGATACGCGCATCATCTCGGCCACGCATCGCAATATCGAGGCCGCGATCGACAATGACAGTTTTCGCGAGGATCTGTTCTACCGGCTCGCAGTCTTTCCGATCCACCTGCCTGCACTGAACGAACGTCCCGAGGACATCGCGCCGCTGATCGCGCACTTCGTCGCGCTTTCGACCGAGCGGCGAAGGCCACTCACGCTGTCGCACGCCGCGATGATGCGGCTCCAGGCCTATCGCTGGCCCGGCAACGTTCGCGAGCTCCGCAATTTCGTCGAACGCGCGTCAATCGTCTTTCCAGGCAAGGAGCTTTCGGCCGAGGAGGTCGACATGCTGCTGACCCGCGGCCAACCGCGCCGGCGCGTGGTGGACCGCGAAAAGGCGAAAGTCGACGAGCCAGTGGCGGAGCCCGCATTGGTGCAGGGCGAATTGCCGCTCGCACCCGCGGTGATCGCCCCGGGTCGCCCCGTCGACCTCAAGTCGCTGGTCGCCGAATTCGAATATCGCCACATCGTCGAGGCGCTCCAGGCGTCGCGTGGTGTGGTCGCCGACGCCGCGCGACTGCTTTCGCTCCAGCGTACGACGCTCATCGAGAAGATGCAGAAATACGGCGTCAGCCGCGTCACGAGCTGACCGCGGCACCCTCGCCCATCGCGGTCCACGACTGCGCGATCTCGGCAATGATCGCCTCGGCTTCGGCTACGGCCGCAACGTCCTGTTCGCGCGATCCCTTGAGCAGGAGCCGGCGCGCCTCGCCATAGATCGCCGAGAGGCTTTCGGCGATCTGGCCGCCTGCGTCGAAATTCAGCGTATCGTTGAGCGATTGAAGAATGGACAGCGCACGCGACAGCGCCTCCGAACGGCGATGTGGATGCACGCTCTTGCGCATCATCCCCATCGCGCGTTGCAGCTCCTCGAACAGGATCGAGACCAGCCCGTGCGGCGAGGCGCTCGCGATCCGCGCATTGAGGTCGATCTGTCCATATTGCGCTGAAGCGCCGCTTGGCCGTGCAGCCGCTCGAAACATCCTCTGGTCCTTCCTCTGTACCGTCCGGCGCTCAGTCGTTGCCGTTGGTCCACATCTTGATCTGCTGCTCCAGATAGGACTGCGTCGCCTTGTAGGAGGCGACGCGCGTGTCCATTGCCGTGAAATTGCGAACCAGGCGCTCGCGATAGGCGTCGGCGCGCATTTCCATGGTCTCCCGATCTTCCCGGATATCCCGGGCTTCGGCCTTCAGACGGTCTGCCGCTGAGGCCAGGCCGCCATCGCTGTCGCGCAGCTTGTCGCGCACGTCCTGAAGTACGCCACCGAGCCCCTTGTCAGTGCTTCCCGATGCCGTGGACGGATTGAAAAACTGTTCGATCGCATCGGGATGCGCGAGCAGCGCGGCGTCGAGCGCTGTCGTATCAACCTTCAGTGATCCGTCGCGCAGCGTGACCACGCCGATCTCCGCAAGCGTCGTCGGGGCGTCGCCGCTCCGCAGATCGGTAGAAATGATGGCGGCAAGCTGGCGGCGCATGTCGCGCACGGCCGAGCTGCCGCGCAGCGGCCCTGCCGCGGCGCCTTCAAGACCGCCAGCGCTGGCGTCGTCGAGCATCGTCTCGAGCTCGTTATAGGCGGCGGCGAAATCGAGCACGGCCTGACGCAGATCGCCGACGGGACGCTCGGTGCCGATCGTGACGATCTGGCCGGCTGCCGCCTTTTTGAGGTCGATCTTCACGCCATCGAGCACATCGGAAAAGCTGTTGGTGTCGCGCCGGATCTCGACCCCGTCGAGCTTCACGATCGCGTCGCGCGCCTGCTGCGCGCGCGTCATCCCGCCCGCCGCGCCGTCCCAGCTATAGGCTGACAGTGCAGGATCGGCGCCTGATTGCGGCACCAGCGTGAAGGCATTGGCCGCGCCATTGCCGCCGCGAATGACCAGCCGCGAACCCAGACTATCCTTGACCACCGATGCGATCACGCCCGCCTTGGCCCCATTGATCGCGGCCGCCAGCCCGTTGAGACTGTCATTGGTCGAATCGATCTTGACGTTGAAGCTGCCCTTGCCGGTGGTCAGCGTCAGCGTGCCCTGCCCCACCGGGGCTGCGGCATCCGTCACATGCGCCGAGGCGAGCGACTGCGCAGTGGCGACCTGGACGACTTCGATCTGCGCCGACAGCCCCTCGAGCGAATAGCCGGGCTTCGCCGTCACGCCGACGATGCTGGCGTCCGACGTCGTCGGTTGGGTGAACAACGATCCGCCATTGATCAGTGTCTTGAGCGAACTCGCAAAGCTGTCGATCGCGCCCGCGAGGTTGCCGATCGTCGAGATCTGCGCCGCATTGGCGGTTTCACGCGCCTTGATCCGGTTTTCCTGCGGCTCGCGTTGCGCGGTCGCCAGGTCCTCGATCAACTGCGCGGTGTCGAAACCTGCACCGAGACCCATGCTTGAAGTGATTGAGGTGACCATGGCGCTATCCTGTTGCTCATCAGGAATAACGGCAGCGCCCGCTTTCGCTTAAGTCAGGGCAAGTCGATAATATGGAGTGTGCAGGCCGTAGCTTCGGGCGCATCGCCCGGCCGACAGGGTCGCTGTATCATTGCGGGCATATCGCGACGTTCGTCCGCCCGCCCGTCTCCCGGCCGCGGAACGGTGATGCGCGCGGCCTCGCGTATCTCCACGCTCGCCTTGGCGGTGGTGCGCGCGCGTCCGTCGCTGACGGTCCCGGTCGGAGACGACAGCGGCACGGCGCTTGCAGCCGACAGCGCGAGGCCGGGGACGAGCCACGGCGCGCAAATCTCACTCAATCGCGCGGAACGCGGTCGTTCAGCCATAGCTTCTCCCAACGGGCATCGGCCCGATCAGGAGAAACGGCGCGTACCGCTCGCGCTTAAGTCTGCGCGCGTCCGTTTTCGTCGAAACGCGCGTTTTCCGGCACGTCGACATCGGGTTGCACGATGCCTTGCGCCATCGCGGCGTCGAGATTGAAGACAAAGGCAAGAACGGTGGCAACCGCAATATAAAGATCCTCGCGGACGGTATGTCCGGTCTGAACCGTATAATAGATGGCGCGCGTCAGTTGCGGGTACGACAGGACGGGAATCTTGCTTTCACCCGCCAGTTCGCGGATCGCCGCGGCCGTTGCGCCACGCCCGCGCGCGACCACCACGGGCGCCGCATCATAGCCCGGGCGATAGCGCAGCGCGACCGCGAAATGCGTAGGATTTGTGAGTACTACCGTTGCCTCGGCCACCGCCTTGCGCGCCGATCCGCGCAGCACCTCATGCTGCTTGCGGCGGATCGCGGCCTTGAGTTCGGGCGAACCCTCAGTCTGCTTGTGCTCGTCCTTGACCTCCTGCTTGGTCATGCGCAGGCGCTGCATCCGCTGAAAGACCTGCGCGGGCACGTCGACCAGCGCGATCAACGCGAGCATGCCCGCCATCACCACTACAGCGATGATGAAGGTGCCGCCAAGATCGCCGATCGCGGCACGAACATCCTGGCTACCCAGCGCCACCATTTGCCCCGCATAGCTGGTGATCAGCCACCACCCCGCCCAGCCGAGCAGGATGACCTTGGCGAGCGACTTGATGAGCTCGATCAGGCCGTTGATTCCGAAGATCCGCTTGATGCCGCTTATGGGGTTGAGCTTTTCCCCCTTGAAGCCGAAGGCGCTCGCGCGAAAGCCCAGCGAGCCGAGAAGCGCGGGCGCAACGATCGTCGCGAGGAAAGCAATCCCCATCAATGCGCCCAGCGGCAGCAGCACGATCGCGATCAGCTCGACGAAGCGCGACCAGGGATCGAAATTGCGGACATCGCCATGGTCGAAGCGCAGCGAGGCAGCGAGCATCTCGCCAAGCGCCTCCATGATCCAGGGCCCCGCGAGCACGATCCACGCCGCTCCCGCCCAGATGACGAGTGCGGTACCGAGTTCACGCGACTGAAGGACGTCACCCTTCTCCGCCGCGTCCTTGCGGCGTTTTGGCGTCGGATCTTCGGTCTTCTGGTCGTTGTCGGGGGTTTCGGCCATCGGTCAGCGCCCGGCCATCTGCCGCGCCATCGCAAGCCCGTTCTGGAGCGACAGCGTGATCGCCTCGCCCATCACGGGTACCGCCATCGCCATCAGCACCAGCCCGGCCAGCAATGCAGCGGGCAGACCGACCGCGAACAGATTGAGCGAGGGCGCCGAGCGCGCAAGCATCGCCATGACGAGCTGGACGATCACGAGCGCGAAACCCACCGGCAGCGCCACCGCGAGCCCCGCCGCGAACAGCTCGCCGCCGAACAGCACCAGTCCGTTGATGCTCTCGGCCGACATAAAGGCGTCGCCCGGTGGCAACGCGCGATAGCTTTCGACGATGATCGTCGCGAGCATCAGATGCCCGCCGATCGCGAGAAAGAGGAAGGTGGTGAGCAGCGACAGGAACTGGCCGATCGCGGGCGAGGACTGGCCGCTCGCGGGATCGACCATGCCCGCAAAGCCCAGTCCCATGACGTTGCCGATCGTTTCGCCCGCGAGCATCGCGGCGGCAAAGCCGATCTGGACCGCGAAGCCGAGCGCTAGACCCACAAGCACCTCCCCCAGCACGAGCATGAAACCCGCGATCGTCACCAGCCCACCCTCGGGAAGGATCACCGGATTGGCCTGGAGCGCGGCCATGCCGAGCGCGAGCGAGACGACCATGCGAAGCTGGATAGGCACATAGGGCGCGCCAAAGACGGGGGCGACAAGGAACGCCGCGCCCGGGCGGATCATCGCGACAAGCCAGACCCAGAGCTGCGCCTCGAGACCCGCGAACCCCTGAGGCATCAGCGCACGAGATCCGGGATGCGCGCGAAGATCTCGCGCGTGAAATCGGCGAGCAGCAACAGGATAGACCCGCCGAAAATCGCAAGCGCGACGGCAACGATGATCAGCTTGGGCACGAAGCTTAGCGTCGCCTCGTTGATCGAGGTCGCAGCCTGGATCATGCCGAGAATCAGACCCGCCACGAGCGCGGGGATCAGGATCGGCGCGCTCGCAAGCGCAAGGACCCAGAGCGCCTGTTGCGCGACACCGATGAAATAGTCAGCGTCGGCCATGGGCGCGTCTTTCGGCATGTCCCTTCCCCGTCATTCCCGCGAAAGCGGGAATCCAGGAACGCAGAATGGTTCGGAAAAGCCGGTGTTCATGGATTCCCGCTTTCGCGGGAATGACGTTGAGGGATGGGGGTGCGCGCATGCCTATCCCCCCGCGAACGAGCCGGCGAGCGAGCCCATGGTCAGCGCCCAGCCATCGACGAGCACGAACAGCAGAAGCTTGAAGGGCATCGAGATGATCGTCGGTGAAAGCATCATCATGCCGAGCGCCATCAGCGTGCTTGCAACGACAAGGTCTATGATGAGGAAGGGCAGGAAGATCAGAAAGCCGATCTGGAACGCCGTCTTGAGTTCACTCGTGACGAAGGCCGGAAGCAGGATCGTGAAAGGCACGTCGGCCGGCGTCGCGAATTTGGGTGCCTCGGCAAGGTCGGCAAACAGCTTCAGATCGGTCTCGCGCGTCTGCTTGATCATGAAACCGTGGAGCACCGTTCCAGAGCGCTTGACCGCTTCCTCGATGCTGATCTGGCCGTCGCCATAGGGGGTGTAGGCGGTCGCGTTGATCTGGTCGATCGCGGGACGCATCACGAAAATCGAGAGAAACAGCGCGAGCCCGACGAGAACCTGATTGGGCGGGGTCTGCTGGAGTCCCAGGGCCTGCCGCAGGATCGACAGCACGATGATAATGCGCGTGAAGCTCGTCATCATCAGGATGAGCGACGGCAGCACCGTCAACAGGCTCATCAGGACGAGGATCTGGAGCGACAGCGACAGCGGGCGTCCGTCGCCCGCGATGGTCGTTACCGCGCGGTCGAGCGCACCGGGTTGCGCGAAGGCGGGCGCGGCAAAGAAGAGAGCCGCCAACGCGGCCAGCGTCAGGGCGCCGATGCGGAGATGCCTAAATCCGTTCGGGCTGAGCCTGTCGAAGCCCTGCCTTTCGTCTGCGCCGCTGCTGAAAAAAGGAAGGCCCTTCGACAAGCTCAGGGCGAACGGTGTGGGGCATGCCTCAACCCGCATCCGTCGGCTCCGGCGCCTTGCTGTCTGCGAGCAGTTCGATCCGGCCGCGCGCGACCGAGATGAGCAGGTGACGGTCGGCGAATTCCACGACCGCGAGCCGCCCCGTCGCGCCCATCGGCAGCACGTCGACGAGCTTCACCAGCTTTTCGCGTTTGCCGATCGCCATGTCGGGACCGACACGGCGCCACAACCACAGCGCGCCATAGGCGAGCCCAGCGACGAGCGGGAGCAGGATGAGCAAGCGCAAAATATAGGCGGTCATCATGTGCGGCGCTCGATCCCCGCCATGCGTGCATCGCGCGCGACGACATCGACGACGCGGATGCCGAAACGGCCATTGACTTGCACGACCTCGCCCTTGGCGATCAGCGTGCCGTTGACCATGATGTCGAGCAGTTCGTTGGACTGACGATTGAGTTCCACGACGCTGCCTTCGGCGAGCTCGAGCAGTTCAGCGAGGGGAAGCGAGGTGCTTCCCACTTCGACCGAAAGGCGCAGCGGCACATCGGCCAGCAGGCGGAAATTGGCGCTGGTCGGCCCGATCTGGCCTTCAACCTGCACGGGGGCTTCGGTCATGTCGCTCATTCAAATGCACCTTTCTCGATATGGTCGATCATCAGCGCGGCATGGCCGTCCTTTTCGCCGATGGTGCCCATCGCCAGACGCTTGCGCGCTACGATGAGGGGAACGCGTGGCGGGAGCACCACGGGAATGATGTCGCCGGGTTTCATCTCGAGTACCTCGGCAAGCGTGAGTTCGGGGCGCGCGAGAACGGAACGGACGGGCAGACGCACCTGCTGCAGCGCATAGGCCATGCGCATGCGCCACACCTCGTCGGCGGGACCCGCATCGTCATGGACGCGCGCGGTGAGCTGCGAATCGACCATCCTGAGCGCCGCGACGGGATAGACGATGCTGATCGTCGTGGGCTTGCCCTGCACCGGCGTCAGCACGAAGCGCTGCACCGCGACGCTCTCGCCGGGGCGGAAGATGTTGGCGTAGCCGATATTGGTCTCGCGCGAGGCGAGCGTCGGCGCGAGGTTCGCGACCTCGGTCCATGCCTCGCCCAGCCGTTCGATGACGCCATCGGCGAAACGCGCGATCAACCGCTCCTCGGACTGGGTGAACTCGCGCGCGCGGCCGGGACGGAGATCGCCCGAACCACCATAGAAAATATCGACGGCACGCGCGACGAAATCGGGCTCGAGGATGACGAGCATCGTCCCTTTGAGCGGGCGCAGCCGGTAGAGGCTGACGCTAAGAAAGTCGGGGAGTGTCGCTTGCCATTCCTCGAAATTGCGCATCTCGACGGGTGCGGCCGTCACCTGGGTGCGGCTCTGAGTCAGCGGCTCGACCAGCGTGCGGATGCGCCGCGCCAGCCGCTCGCCGATCCGCTCGAGCCCGCCCAGCCACGCGGTCGAACGATCATCGCTCGCGCCGAAGGCGTGCGACGTCGTCGCTTCCCCCCCGACCTCGGGCACATCGATCACGGCCGCTTCGGCGGCGGGTTTTCTTGCCTTGCTCATTGGATGACGAAGCTCGTGAAATAGACGTCGTCGACCCCGCCAAAACCTTCCTTTTCCTGCAGGACGCGGTTGACCGTGTCCTTCAATGCTTTTTGAAGCTGCTTCTTGCCCTCGGGCGTGGCGATCACGTCGACCGACTGATCCGCGAGCGTCATCAGCACCGCCGATCGGATCGGCACCTCGTGGCGCTTGATATTGTCGAGCACGCGGCTGTCATAATAGGTCGCGACGCCCAGCGAGAGCTGCATGAAACCGTCGGCGTCCGCGAGGTTCGAGGTAAAGCTCTTCTCGATCTCGAAATAGGTCGCCTCACGGCCGCCATCGGCGCGGATGACGAGCTTCGGCTTGTCGGCGTACGGATCGTCTGGCTTGGCTCCGCCGATCAGACCGCTCTGCGAGGCGTAGATCGCACCACCCGCACCTCCGCCGACGAGTATGATCGCGCCAAGGGCGATAATCAGCGGCTTCTTCATTCCGCCCTTCTTCCCGGGGGCCGCCGCGGCGTTATCCTTGCTCATGGTCCTGCTTCCTTTCAGGCGAAGCGCTCGGCACCGGCGCGGCGGGCCGGACCGGCCTCCATGCTGGCGTCGGCGGTCTCGCCCCGAGTGATGACGACGGGCTGTTGCGCGCGATTGTCGCGGGCTGAGCCCTGCTGGTTCTGGCTGCTGAGGTCGACATGCGTTTCGGCGATCCGCATGCCCTGCGCACGCGCCTCGTTGACGAGCCGGTGCTGCGCATCGGCGATCACCTGGCGCGCGCCTTCCGTTTCGGTACCGAAACGCAGCAAGACGCCTTCGGCGCGCTGCTCGACCTCGACATGGAGCGACCCCAGATGTTCGGGATTGAGCTGGAACTTCAACCGCCCCTCGGCGCCCGAGAGCTGGGCGAGGTCGCGCGCCAGCCGGTCGATCATCTCGGCCTCATTGGCGACGTCGAGGCGCACCGAAACCGCCTGCTCGCCAAGCTGACGCGCCGTATCGGGCGCTGCCTCGCCGAGGCGTGTTGGATCGGCGGCAACGGGTGCCGTGACGGTGCTCAATACGGGCGCAGCCGGGGCGTCAGGTTGCGCTGCGACCACCAGCGGATCCGCGGCCGACACCATGGTCTGTGCGCTATCGACTGGAATGGCAACCGGCGGGCTGGCCTTGCCTTCAACAACCGGCTGTGGCGTGATCGGCAGCGTGAAGCGCGGCGCCGTAGCCTCCAATTTTGCGAGCGCAGCGACAAGCGCGTCCGGATGTGCGGGAGGCTTGTCAGCGGCGACGGTATCTGCCGCAGCATCGGTCAGGATCGCGGCCGCGAGCGCGCCGGTCGTGATCTTCTCGCACACAGCGTCGCTGCGCGGCGCGACGAATGTTTGATCGACGACGATCGGGCGGGCGTTCGAAACGCCAATCGGAATCGGCGGTGCAACGAAGGGCGCTACCGTGGCAGCGTCGGCCGACTTGTCGGCCTCATGGGTCGCATCCTCGACCTCATCGGCGCCCATCGGTGGGTTGTTCGTTGAACCCCCCTCTGGTGCCACAATCAACTCCGCAGGCGCGGGCATGAGCACGGCGGGATCGAGTGGCGCAGCGATTGCAACCGCCCCCGCATCGAGCGCCGCGAGAATCCGGGTGAAGCCGGTATCGGACGCAGCATCTTGCCCCGTCACGATTCCCGACCGGAGCGTCAGCCCCGCTTCCAGATTCAATCCGCCGGCAGCCAACATCATGCGTCTCCCCCGTCGAGGCGCGGACGACGCCGCACCGGGACATTGCCCTTGCGTTCAAGATATTCCGCGAGCGCTGTGCGAGCGCGCTGATCGAGCCTTTCGGCGCTTTCCTGCTTTATCCGCGCTTCCATCCGCCGCGCCGCACGCTCCAGCGCGGTCGCCCGGGCGCCAACGATCGCGTCGGTCAGCCCGTCGCGCGCAGCGCGCAACCGCTGGGCCAGTTCACCCGCATTGGCGAGCGCCGCCCCGGTAGCGTCGCCCGGCGTTGCATCGAGGTCGCTGGCAAGGCGGATCAGGTGCCCCGCCTGGCTTTCCAGCGTCATCACGCGGTTTTCCGCCATCTGCGCATGCGCTGAGGCCTGAAGGTGCTGAGCCCGGCGGACGCGTGCGATGCGCGCGCGACGTTTGACGACCTGCTTCATGGCGCGAACCCTTCAACCAGATCGGCCTCGGCGGTGATGAAGTCGACGCGCTCCTTCTGACCCTGCTTAAGGAAGTCGAGAATCTCGCGGCGGCGCATGATTGCCTCGTCGATCGCGGGATCGCTGCCTTCCTTGTACGCGCCCATCAGCACGAGATCGCGATTCTCCTCAAAAACCGACCACAGCCGGCGAAACGCTGACGCCGCGGCCCGGTGTTCGTCGGTCACGATGTCCGCCATGACGCGGCTGAGCGACCGTCCAATGTCGAGCGCGGGAAAGACCCCCTGCTCGGCGAGCGAGCGCGACAGCACGAAATGCCCGTCAACAATGGCGCGCGCGGTGTCGACGATCGGATCGTCGAGATCGTCGCCATCGGCGAGCACGGTGTAGACCGAGGTGATCGAGCCCCCGGTGCGCGCATCGACGCCGGCACGCTCGACGAGCCGCGGGATCAGCGCCAGCGCTGACGGCGGATACCCCTTCATCGTCGGCGGTTCGCCCAGCGACAGGCCGATTTCGCGCTGCGCATGCGCGACGCGCGTCAGGCTGTCGATCATCAGCAGTACCCTGAGGCCCTGAGCGCGGAAATATTCGGCGATCGCGGTCGCGCGCATTGCGGCGCGCAGTCGCAGCACCGGCGGATGATCGGCGGGCACTGCTACGACCACGCTCTTCTGCCTGATCGCGCCCGAAAGCTTGGTCTCCAGAAAATCGGTGACCTCGCGGCTGCGTTCTCCGACCAGCCCGACCACGACCACATCGGCCTCGGCACCCACGATCATCTGCCCCATCAGCACCGACTTGCCGACGCCAGAGCCAGCGATCAACGCAATCCGCTGCCCGACGCCCGCGGTCAGCAGCGCGTTGATGCTGCGCACGCCCATGTCGAAGGGCTCAGTGACGCGCGCGCGATTGAGCGGATTGCCGAGCTTTCCGCCAAGCGGCCAGCGGTGCGTCGCCCCGATCGGACCCTGCCCGTCGAGCGGATCACCAAAGGCATCGATCACCCGGCCAAGCAATGCCTCGCCCACCTGCGCCGATCCGCCCAGCCCGTCGGGCTCAACGCGCGCACCGCAAACGTGCGAACGATCGCTGTCGAGCGCCATCAGCAACGCGCGGTCACCGCGAAAGCCGACGACCTCGGCACGTACGGGCTCACCATCGGCGTCGATGATCCGCGCTGCCGAGCCGATCGGCTGGCCGAATCCCGTTGCCTCGAGCATCAACCCGTCGAACGCGACGAGCCGGCCTACGCGACGCGGACCGAGCGAGGCGACGTCGATCCCGTCGAGCAGCCGTCTGGCCTGGAGGGCAAGCGCGCCGGTCATTGGGGCACACTCATCCTTTCGAGCGCCTGACGCAGTTTCTCAATGCCGACTTCGGGGCCGTCCTCGATCCATCCGCTTGCAGTCTCTACGATGACGCTGCCGGGCATGAGCGCGGGATCGGCGACCAGGTCGAGTTCGAGCCGGACATTGCCCAATCGCTCGAGATCATCGGGGTGCAATCGCATACGCGCGGGCGCGGCGGCCTCGGCGATGATGCCCGCGACATGGTCGACGCGCATCTCGAGCATGGCGCGGTCGATCACGACCTCTCCGACAATCTGACGCACAAGCCGGTCGACCGTTTCAGCGAGCATCTCGGCGAGCATCTGCGGCGGCTCGGGGCGATATTGCTCCAGCGTCTCGACGAGGCGCGCGATCGCCTGACGCTCGGCCGCGACCTCCATCTCGACCGTGCGCCGCCCCTCGTTGAAACCTTCGCTGAACGCGTCGGCCTGGAGCTGCACGGTATCGACCAGACCCGTTTCCTCGGCCTGTGCAGGCGCATTGGGCGCGGCGGCGGGTTCGGCATATTTGTCGTGCCAGGGCACGAAGCGCGGCTGAACTGATGGTGCGAACTCAGCCGGAGAAAAGCCGGTGCCGCGACGTTCGACCGAATCCCACAGATCCGAGGTGATGTCAGACATAGTCGTCGCCCTTTCCGGCGAGCATGATCGTGCCGGCTTCGGCGAGGCGGCGGGCGACAGTCAGCACCTCGCGCTGCGCTTCCTGCACCTCGGTCAGGCGCGTCGGTCCGCGATCGGCGATCTCGTCCTGAATCGTCTGCGCCGCGCGGCTCGACATGCATCCGAGCATCTTCGCGCGCAGCTTTTCGTCGGCTCCCTTGAGCGCGAGCACCAGCGTTTCGCTTTCGATGGAGCGGAGCAGCGTGCCGAGGCTCTTCTCCTCGACCCCCATCAGATTGTCGAAGACGAACATCTCGTCCTCGATCGCGCGCGCCAGCGTCTTGTCCACCTTGGTGAGCGTGCGGATGATGCGCTGATCCGCCCCGGATTTGGTGTTGTTGAGCACCTTTGCCGCTTCGCTCGTGCCGCCGCGGCGCGTGGTGACGCCCTGCCCCGGGGTGGTCACCTGGCGGAGCAGGATGCGCTCGAGTTCCTCGAGCGCTTCTGCTGTAACGGGACGCAGCGTCGCGACGCGGTAGACGACATCGGCCTGTCTTTCCTCGTCCAGGAGTTGCAAGACTTCGGCCGCCACCGTGGGATCGAGATGCGCGATCGCGAGCGCTGCAATCTGTGGATGCTCGTTCTCGACCAGCGCCGCGATCGTCGAGGCGTCCATCCATTTGAGCGCGTCAAGCGTCGCAGAGCGCTGCGGCGGTGTGATCCGCGCAAGCACCTTGTCGGCGCGGTCGGGCCCAAGCGCGCGTTCCATCATCGAGCGGATTTGCTGATCGGCGCCAAAGCCAATCGTCGTCCGCTCGCGCGCACGGCGAACGAACTGGTCGAGCACACCGTTGACCTGCCCCTCGGTCACGTCAGCGACGCCGAACATCGCGCCGCCAAGCTGCTTGACCTCTTCGGGCTCGAGCCTGCCGAGCACCTCGGCGGCCTCTGCCTCGTCGAGCAGCATCAACAGGATGGCGGCAGCCTCCGAACCCTGGATCTCGGCTGTTTCGATCATCGTTTCTTCAGGCATTGCGTGTCTCCGCCTGCGGCATGTCGGCGCGAATAAGGTCGCGCACCACAAGCGCTGCACGCGCCGGATCCTGACGGACAAAGCTTCGGATCAGTTCGGCGCGGGCGGCGTAGCCGGGCGCGGCCTCGATCATGTCGAGCGTCACCTGCGCCGAGGGATCGCCCGCCGCGTGCGTGGCCAGAGCGGATGCGAGCTCGCCCTTGATCGCCTGCTTGTTGACCTCGGCCAGCTTTGCGCGCTCGGCGGCGGCTTCGGCGCGCCGCTTGAGCAGAGGACGGCCAAGCCCGAAGATGAGCAGCGCAGCAACCAGCAGCGCGGTGAGGTTACGCGCTGTCGTCCCGACCCAGCTCGCCTCGTACCAGCTCGGCGTCGGGAGCTCGACGGGTGCAAAGCTCCGCGCATTGATCGCGATCTGGTCGCCGCGCGCCTGATCGAAACCGACAGCGCCCTTCACGAGCTGCTCTATTGCGGCGACCTCGGTTTTCGAGCGTGGCTTGGCGCCTTCGGGATTCTTGAGCGCCACCGCGATGGAGAGGCGACGGACGTTTCCGACCGGCTGCTTGGTGACCGAAATCTCACGCCCCAGCTCGAAGGTGCGGTTGTAATTCTCGGTGGTGCGATCGGGTCCCGGCGCGGGTGCGACACCTGCGGCAACGGGCGCCGCGATCGCGCCGCCGGGCGCGGCCTGGACCTGCGATGCGGGCGGCGGTGTGTTGGCAAGCGCACCGGGAATACCCGATGCGCCTTCGGGCGCGCCTTCCTTGGTCCAACTCCCGCGCTCCTCGCGGACGGCTGCGATTTCGCGAGGGAAACTTTCGCGCGTCGCCTGCACCTCGGCGAAATCGACATCGGCATGAACTTCGGTCGTGAAGTTGCCCGCGCCGACGAGCGGCGTCAGCAGCGTCGTCAGCGCCTCAACATAGCGCCCCTCGATGCGCTGCTGGATGTCGATCTGGCGATCCGAGGCTTCCGACGCCGGATCGCCGCCGGCCTTGGAGAGCAGTCGGCCATTCTGGTCGATCACCGCAACACCCTCGGGCGCAAGGCCGGGCACCGACGAACCGACGAGATGCGTGATCGCGCGGACTTGGCCTTCGGCGAGCGCACGGCCGGGCTTCAACTGAAGCATGACCGAAGCGGCGGGCTGTGCGCGATCGCGCAGGAACACGCTGGGCTGCTCGACCGCCAGATGGATACGCGCGGTCTGCACCGCATCGATCGCTTCAATCGTGCGCGCAAGATCGACCTCGCGCGCCGCACGCAGCCGCTGATCCTCGACCGCGCGGCTCGCGCCCATGGGCAGCGAAGAGATCATCGCATCGCCATCGGGCGCGCTCTTGGGCAACCCCTGCGATGCGAGCAGCATCTTGGCCTGATGATAATCGCCTTCCGACACGGTGAGCGCGCCGGTGGCGTTGTCGATATCGTACGCGATGCCCGAAGATTTGAGCGCCTCGACGACTGCGGCCTTCTCGGTGTCGGCAAGCCCGCTGAACAGATCGCGCTGCGGCGGCTGCGCGATCGCCATCCAGACGAGCGCGGCAAGGCCGATCACGGCTGCGATGATGATGCCCGGCATCGCCTTCTGCACCGCGGGCTGCGCGGTGAACTCGCGCAGGCGCGTGAGCACGGGGCCAAAGGGGCTGCCGCCCGTACCGCGCGGGGCGGCCATCGAGCGAGCGGGGACGGTGCCGGTTTCGGGCATGGGGATGAGCTCGCTCATGTCAGACCGGCATGCTCATGATGTCCTTGTACGCGGACAGCAGCTTGTTGCGGACCTGAAGCGTCGCTTGAAAGCCAAGCGACGCCTTTTCGCGCGCGAGCATCACACTCGCAATGTCCGCGGTGTCGCCGCGCTCATAGGCGTCGGTCGCAGCCGAGGATTTGGCCTGGAGCTCGTTGACCTCATTGAGCGCGCCCTTGAGCGCGCCTGCGAAATCGCTCTTGGCCGCACCGCCGGGCGCAAGCCCCGCGGCCTTTTGCAGCGAGGCGTTCTGCTGGACGATCGCGTTTCGCATGGCGAGCACGCTGGCTGCATCCACCTTGGTCATTCCATCGTCTCCACGTCAGGCCACCGCCCGCATTTCAGCGAGGCGGTAGCGAAGGGTGCGTTCACTGATGCCGAGTCTTTCGGCGGCGCGGCCGCGATGGCCGCCGGTTGCGTCCAGCGCCTCGCGGACGGCGCGCTGCTGGATCCTGCGCGTGATATCGACCATCTGGCCGGCCGCTGGCAGTGCGGGCTCCTCGGCGGCGGGTACGAGCGTCGGCACGCTCCCGCCAAAGGGCGAGCGCTCGATCGAAAGGTCGCCCGCCTCGATCCGCTCGCCGTCATGCAGCAGGATCGCGCGCTGGATGACGTTTTCGAGCTCGCGGACATTGCCCGGCCAGCCATGCGCCATCAGCCGGTCGAGCGCAGCGGCGGTGGGCCAGGGAAAGGCCTTGTCCCGCGGCGCATGGCGGACAAACAGCGCGGCCGTGATCGCGCGGATGTCGAGGCGGCGCGCATGAAGCGGCTTGAGCGCCATTGGAACGACGTTGAGGCGCCAGTAGAGATCAGGGCGGAAACGGCCCTCGGCCACCTCTACCGTAAGATCGCGGTTGGCGGCGGCGATGACGCGGACATTGACGGGCACGGTCTGCGTCGCACCGACGGGGAGCACCTCGCCTTCCTGAAGGACGCGGAGCAGTTTGGCCTGAAGGTTGAGCGGCAGCTCGGCGATCTCGTCGAGCAACAATGTGCCGCCATCGGCCGCGCGGAACAGACCGTCATTCGCGCCTGCTGCGCCCGTGAAGGCGCCCTTCTGGTGACCGAAGAGCATCGCTTCCAACATGGTGTCGGGCAGCGCCGCGCAGTTGACGGCAACGAAGGGCGCGTCGGCGCGCCGCGAACGTGCGTGGATGAAGCGCGACAGCCCTTCCTTGCCCGTGCCCGTTTCCCCGAGCACGAGGACGGTCGCGTCGCTTGCGGCAACGCGCGCGGCGAGTTCGAGGAAGCGGGCGGATTCGGGTTCGCCCGTCGCGGGGCGATATGCCGGGCGGACGAGTTCGGTCGCGAGCGCGTGGCCGAACACCATGTCGGCAAAGCCGAAGCGCAGCCGTGCCGGGTGCCCGTTGGCGGAAGGGGTGAAGACGGGCGCGCCGTCCTCGAATTCGATCAGCACGTCCTGTACTGTCGCCTTGGCTATCTCGCTGGCGTGGAGGACGCGTGGGCCCTGCTTGCGATCGGGGAAGTTGATTGCGGCCACAGCACAGGGCAGCCCCGCCGCCGTCATCCAGGCAGCGAGCGTCGGACTTGCTTCTGCGGCGCGGTCGCTTATCGCGATGGCCATGAACAAATACCCCCGAACGCGATGGTCCCCCGACCATCTTCCAGGCGTAACGCTGCAATAACCATGCCAGATGGAAAGCCACGCATTCAAAGGATCGCGCGCGTCCCCGCGGGAGTCCTGCTGACGGAAAGCCGACGCATGGGCCGTCGGAAAGCCGACGAAATTTTATCGGCTTAAAGAGATTCGGGCAGCGCCGTTAATCGACACGTGGCTGCCACGCTTCTCCGCTGGCCGCCGGGTTTAGAAGAAGCGGGAAAGGAATTATCCAATGACTGTCATCAACAGCAACAGCGCTGCACTGCGTGCCCACAACAGCTCGCGTGTCGCCGACAAGAACCTCAGCACGGCGATGGAGCGCCTGTCGACCGGCAAGCGCATCAACTCCGCCAAGGACGACGCCGCCGGCCTCGCAGTCGCATCGCGCATGACCGCCGAACTCAAGGGCATCGGCGCCGCGATCCGCAACGCCAATGACGGCATCTCGCTGGCGCAGACCGCGGAAGGCGCGATGGGCGAAGTCTCCAACATGCTCCACCGCATGAAGGAACTGTCGGTCCAGTCGGCCAACGGCACGCTGAGCGACGGCGACAAGGACAACCTCCAGGCCGAGTTCGCCGAGCTGATCGCCCAGATCGACGACGTCGCGAACCGCACGACCTTCAACGGCGTCGCGCTGGCCGACGGCACGAACACCACCGTTGCGATCCAGACCGGCACCAAGGCCGGCGAGACGCTCGACATCACGCTGGCGGATCTCACCGCCACGACGCTGGCGGTTGACGCCGAAGATATCGGCTCGACCGGTGACGCAGATGCGGCGATGACCGCGATCGACGCCGCGATCGACACGGTGACGACGGCCCGCGCAACGCTGGGTGCGGTGCAGAACCGCCTCGACGCGACGGTCAACAACCTGACCAGCCGTTCGACCAACCTGGAAGACTCGCGTTCGCGGATCGAAGACACCGACTTCTCGGTCGAAACCACGAACCTCGCCAAGTCGCAGATCCTCTCGCAGGCCGCGACCGCGATGCTCGCCCAGGCGAACCAGTCGTCGCAGAACGTGATGAGCCTGCTGCGCTAAGCGCAACCCGATAGCTTCGCGGGAGAATGGTCCCTCCCGCGCAGCACCCTACCCCCGGCGCCTACCCCACATGGCGCCGGGGGTTTTCATTTGTCCCGACGCAAAAAGGCCCCGCCGGTTGGCGGGGCCTTTTTCTTTGCCGCCCACGGCTCTTCGACCCGACGATGTTCCAATTAGTCCGCTCATCCTGAGGAGAGGCTGAGCCTGGCGAAGCCTCGTCTCGAAGGACCGGTTCCGAGCGCCCTTCGAGACGCCGTTTCGACAAGCTCAACGGCTCCTCAGGGTGAGCGGATTTATCCGAAATCCTTTGCCCCGCTCAGCTCCAGTCGGCGAGGTGGCCGCGCAGCTTGTCGAGCGCGGCCTTCTTGATCTGGCAGACGCGCGCGCCTGACACGCCGAGCACCTGCGCGATCTCTTCAAGGTTCAGTTCCTCGACGAAATAGAGCTGGAGGATCATCGCCTCACGTTCGGGCAAGTCCTTGATGCCCTGCTCGATCGCATCGCGCAGCGCCTCGCGCTCGAGCGCATCGTCGGCGCGTTCCTCGACATCCGCGAACCACATCGCATGGTCCGAATAGATATCGTCCAACGATTCATGGATCGTCGCTTCGGAACCGTCGACCACCGCGCGATAGGCGCCGGCGTCGAGGCCCATGGCCTGCGCCATCTCCGCCTCGTCGGCCCGGCGGCCAAGCTGGTTCTCCAGCCTGGCACGGACAGCCGCGAGTTCGCGCCTACGGCCCATCGCCGACCGGCAGATGCTGGCCTGCGAACGCAGCTTGTCGATCATCGCGCCGCGGATGCGCATCGAGGCGTAGGTCGCAAAGGCATAGCCGCGATCCTCGAAGGCATTGGCGGCCTCGACCAGCGCGACCATGCCGATCTGCGCGAGATCCTCGACGTCGATCGCCGAGGCGACACGGCCATGGACGTGCCATGCGATCTTGCGGACCAGCGGCATATGCGCGCGGATCAGCGCCTGCGCATCCTTCTGCGCGGGCCTGCGCCCGTAGACGGGAGAAGAAACCGCAAGGCTAGCGGACGACATGGAGCGCCTCCATTGGATGCACAAGCATCATTGAACCGCCTCGCCGATTGCGACGGGACGCGCATCGCGGCCGATGACCGCGACGACCTCGACGGGCTTGCCGTCGGGAATTTCGAGGAAGGAGATCA
This sequence comes from Sphingomonas cavernae, assembly GCF_003590775.1. Taxonomy (GTDB): domain Bacteria; phylum Pseudomonadota; class Alphaproteobacteria; order Sphingomonadales; family Sphingomonadaceae; genus Sphingobium_A; species Sphingobium_A cavernae. The sequence continues at coordinate 449,107 of NZ_QYUM01000002.1, forward strand.
CCGGCGTGTCGGGCAAATGCGAACGCAGCAGCCGCGACAGCGCGCGCCGGGCGAGCGGCGAGGTGACGATCGCGAACGAGCGCGCCGCTCCCACCAGCGGCGCCGCCGCCTGGGTGACCGATTCGATGATCCGCGTCGACAACGCAGGATCGAAGGGATGCGAGGCGTTCGGCCCCGAACGGATCGCCTGCGCGAGCAGCCCCTCAAGCTCCGCGTCGAGCGTGATGACGGGCAGCGGCATCTTGATGGGCACGATGCCCTGTATGATGATCGGGCCGATGCGACTGCGGACATTCTCCTCGAGCATCGCCATGTCGGGATTCTCGCGCATGGCGTCGACCATTGCCTCGGCGATGCGCCGGAAGTCCTTGAGCGAAACACCCTCGGAGAGGAGCGACCGGCACAGAGCCGATATGTCGGCGAGCGAAAGAGGCTGCGGCGTGAGCCCGCCGACGAGCTGCGGCGCGCTTTCCTTGAGCGCGGCGAGCAGCTTTTCGGCCTCGTCGAGCCCGAACAGGTCGGCGGCGTGGCTGAGCACAAGCTGGTTGAGATGCGTGGCGATGACCGTCGCGGGATCAACCACGGTGTAGCCCGCGACGATCGCATCGTTGCGCTGCTCGGCGCCGATCCAGAGCGCGTCGAGCCCGAAGGTCGGGTCCTTGACCGGGCGGCCATCGACATGGAATTCGACGTCGCCGCCGTCGAGCGCGAGCAGATCCTCGGGCCAGATCTCGTCCTCGCCCATCACCGCGCCCGCCACCGTGATACGGTAGCTGTTGGGTGCGAGCGAAAGATTGTCGCGCACGCGGACCAGCGGCACGACGAAGCCCAGTTCGCGCGAAAGCTGCCTGCGGATGCCCGTGATCCGCCCCATCAGCGGCGCGCCCTTGCGTTCATCGACCAGACTGACGAGGCCATAGCCGATTTCGAGCCCGAGCGGCGCGACGTCGCTGACCTCGTCCCATTCGATCGCGGCGGGCTGCGGACTGGCGAGCATTTCCTGGACCTGCACCGCCTCTCCCCCGGACTCGGCCTTGCCCTTCAATCGCCATGCGATGAAGCCGCAGATCGCCGCTGCCGAGAGCATCATGAAATGCGGCATTCCGGGCACAACGCCGAGCAACGCGAGGATCGCGGCGACGGGCACCCATGCCCGGCGGTCACCGAACTGGCTGGTGATCTGCCCCGACAGGTCGAAAGGCGAGGAAACGCGCGTGACGATCGCGGCGGCCGCGATCGAGAGCAGAAGTGCTGGCACCTGCGCCACCAGCGCGTCACCGATCGCGAGCAAAATATAGGTTTCGGCAGCCTGGCCAACCGAAAGACCATGGCTGACCACGCCGAGCACGAGCCCGCCGAGGATGTTGATGACGAGAATGAGAACGCCGGCAACGGCGTCGCCCTTCACGAACTTGGAGGCACCGTCCATCGAGCCGTAGAAATCGGCCTCGGTCGCGACTTCCTGACGGCGCGCCTTGGCTTCGTCGGGGGTGAGCAGGCCGGCGTTCAAATCGGCGTCGATCGCCATCTGCTTGCCGGGCAGCGCATCGAGCGTGAAGCGCGCCGAAACCTCGGAAACGCGGCCCGCGCCCTTGGTGATCACGACCAGGTTGATGATCATCAGGATCGCGAAGACGAAGATGCCGACGGCATAATCGCCGCCGATCAGGAAGCTGCCGAATGCCTCGATGACGTGGCCTGCTGCATCCGGCCCCTCATGCCCGCTGACGAGCACGACACGCGTCGAAGCGACATTGAGCGAGAGGCGGAGCAGCGTGGCAAACAGCAACACCGTCGGAAAGGCCGAAAAATCGAGCGGCTTGGCGGCATTCAACGCCACCATCAGCACCGCAAGCGAGATCACGATATTGGTGATGAAGCCGATGTCGAGGATGACGGCCGGGATCGGGACGACCATCAGGCCGACGATCAGCAATGTCGCGAGCGGGAAGATGGCACCGCGCCCGGCGTCGCCCCAGATCTTCAGGTTCACCGGATTCATTTCCGGAAAATCCGGGCGATTTCGGCGACTGGGGCAACTGTCGGAAACATGACACCTCCACGTGGTACGCGAGGTGTTCAGCAATTAACGTGCCATTTGGGGTGGATGCGCTGCTCGCGTCCACCGGCAATTTCATTTAGCCGTCGCCCCAGCGAAAGCTGGGGCCCAGACGATACCGAAGGCGATGGCCCAGACTATGGAGTGTTGCACGAACATTGCTTGGGCCCCAGCTTGCGCTGGAGCGACATAGAGGACGCTTAGCGTGCCGTGCTGCTACGACGACCCTTGCGGCCATAAACCGCGGCATTCTGCGCCTCGGCGCGCGCCTGCTGGAGCAGGTCGAGCTTGCGCTCCGCCATGTCGCCGAGCAGGTTGACGCGTACGCGCGCCGCCTCGGCGAGCCCGAGCGCGTGATCCAGCATGGCGAGTTCGGCGCTGTCGTCGCGCCAGCCGCCCAGCCCGCGCAGCCGACCGACGGCGAGCGTCAGCGCGGTGTTCGCGAGTTCGATCGCCTGCGGATCGCGGCCGTCTAGCGCCGAAATCAGCCGCTCGATCCCGTCGACCATATCTTCGAGTTCGGCGGTCACGCGTCGCCCTTGGGGCCGAGGTCGAGCGCGATCATCTTTTCGGCGATCGCGCGCGGATCTAGCGTGTAACTGCCATCGGCGATCTTCGCGCGCAGTTCAGCCACACGATCGCTGTCGACGGGCGGTCCGTCGGCAAGCATTTGCGACACCGCGGTTCCTGCAGCCTCGCGCGCACCCGGCTTGGTCTCGACACCAGCGGCGGCTGTGCCACCCTGTTCGGCAGCCTTGGTCCGGACCGGTTCGATCCTGCTTGTGGGGCCAAGCCCGACGCCTTTGATCATCGTCATATCCTTCGCTTTTCAGCGGGCTTTCGCCCTCTTGAAGCTCTTAACGGCAATTAACGGAATTACTTTAATCGGGAATGCGCACAAGTCCCGCACGCACGACCTCGGCGAAGACGGGAGCGGCCTTCGGCGTCGATCGCACGCGGATGCGCGCACCCGGCGCGCCGTCCTGCTCGGCAACCGCCTGCGTGCTCACTTCGAAGAAACGGCCGCCGGCGATCAGCTCGACGGGATCGCCCTTGCGGATCACGGTTTCCTCGCGAACCGCTGTGACGGTCAGGCTGCGCGACAGCGGCACGCGGATCCGCCAGCCCAGAGAAGCGCAGCGCACCGCGACCGCGCCCAGCACGGGTGCGTCGAAAACGGGCGCCTGCGGGCATTGCGCGAGCTTCAGCCGCCGATCGATCGGCGCCGTGGGCCCGCCGGGCTCGCCAACGCCCGCGCCGAGCGCGGAAACGAGCACGGTCTCGAGCTGATCGATGTTCTGGAACGCCTGCGCGTGCCCGGCCGAAGTCGCGGCAAGCGCCGTGGTCAGCAACAGGTGTCGGAAAACCGTCGTCGTCATCATGCGTGGCCCTTTTCGAAACCACGCGAAGCAAGGACCGCGCCAAATGGAGAGGCCTCCTGCTCCGCTCATCCTGAGGAGCCGTTGAGCTTGGCGAAACGGCGTCTCGAAGGACATCGCGCCAGCCTTCGAGACGAGGCTTCGCCAAGCTCAGCCTCTCCTCAGGATGAGCGGATTTGGACGCACCAAAGAGAGCTAGCGCGCCGGCGTGAAACGCAGCACGAGCCGCTGCCCGCCAAGCCCCTCTCGCCCGCGGCTGGGGGGCATCACGATCTCGATCGCGCGCGGATCCATGCCGGCATCGCGGATCAGGCGGCCGAGCGCGGCGGCGCGTGCAGCGGCGAGCTCCCAGCCGTCGAAGCGCGCGGAGTCACCCGCGCGGCCGATGCTGGTGATCGACACGGTGCCGCGCCGCCTTGCCCAGTCGCGCGCGAAGCGAACGAAGGTGGCGCGCGCCTCGGGGCGGAGCACCGCTTCACCTGGATTGAAGATTTCGTCGGCGACGAGGCGACGTTCGACCGTCGCCGGGCGCGCTTCGGCCGAAAAGGCATCGCCGATGCTCTCCACCACCGCATCCGGGTTGATGCTCTGCGCGTGGAGCAGGACGAAGAAGGCGAGCAGCAGCAGGATGAGGTCGGCGAAGCTGAGCAGCCAGCGCGTCTGGTCCGACGCCCGCATCATGCGGCGCGGGCGCGGCGTGGTGCGCGCCCCCTCACGGGTTCATCGAGCTCATTCCGCGCGAGATGTCCGAGATGATCGAGCGCGCGGCGCTGCCAGTCGCACTCCAGCGCGGACAGCCGCTCAAGCCGACGCGCGATCGGACCCGCGACGAGATAGGAGAGCATGATGCCGTAAAGCGTGGTCAGCATCGCCAGCGCCATCGCAGGTCCGATGCGATCTGCGTCGTTCATCGCGGCAAACATCCCGACGAGGCCGATGATCGTGCCGACCATGCCCATGCCGGGGGCGCTGTCAGCGACGGCATTCCAGAAATCGATCGCGCCGCGATGGCGGCGCTCGCGATCCTCGATCTCCTCCGCCGCCCAGCGCGTGAATTCCTCGGCGCTGGATGCGTCGGCGAGCCGACGCGCCGCGGCGGTCAGGAAACGCTCGGCGGTCTGTACCCGGTCGGCGCAACTGATGCTGCGCGTCTCGGCGATGCGCTCCATCGCGCGGACCGCGCGCATCGCGGCGTCGCTGTCCGCCGCGGGATTGGCGCGCAGCAGCGGACCCAACGCCGCGAAGGCGCGTGCGATATCTTTTTTTTGCGCACGAAACACCGCGAGCAGCAGCGAACCGCCTATAACGAGAAGGAAGGCGAGAGGGTCGAAATAGAGCGCAAGCCTTTCGAAAATCGCCATATCCACCCCTTGCCGGCAATGACCGGCAAAAATTTGCCGCCCCCGGCAATACCCTGCCGCAAGGCCCTTGCCGCCCCAGCCAGCCCCGCGAAAATGCGCGTGTTTACCATTTCTGGCACGGCACTTGCGACCGTTAGGCGCGGCTGGTCCTGCCACTCATAACGGCAGGGCGAGCGGCAGATTAAGCGGGGGGCCGCCAATGACGACGACGCAGGATATTTTCGGTGTGCATGGCGACGCGCTTCGGCTGCGCAGCCAGCGCCTCACCCTGCTCGCCTCCAACATCGCGAACGCCGCGACGCCAAATTACAAGGCGCGCGACATCGACTTCACCCAGGCGTTGCAGAAGGCGCAGGACGGCATGTCGCTCGACGCGGCCGCCGACGACGCGATGGGCTACCGCATTCCGATGGAAGGTTCGATGGACGGCAACACCGTCGAACTCGGCACCGAGCAGACGATGTTCGCCGAGAACGCTGTGCGCTACCGCACCACGCTTTCCTTTCTCGAAGGGCGCATCGGCACGCTGATGACTGCGATCAGGGGAGAATGACCATGGCGGGTCCGCTTTCGGTCTATGACATTGCCGGCCGCGCGATGGCCGCGCAGATGGTGCGTCTCAACACCACCGCCTCCAACCTCGCCAATGCGGGTTCGGTGTCGGGGAGCAAGGAAACCGCGTTCCGTTCGCTGAAGCCCGTTTTCGAGACGGTGCGCAACGGCGACGCCGCGACGGTGCGCGTGAAGCAGGTCGTGAGCTCGCAGGTCGAGCCGACCAGGCGCCACGCCCCCGATCATCCGCTCGCCGATGCCAATGGCGACGTCTGGGAAGCTGGCGTCGACAGTGCCGCCGAGCTCGTCGAGATGATCGAGACCGCGCGCCAGTACCAGAATGTGGTCCAGGTGCTCCAGACCGCCAAGACGCTGACACTCGACACGCTGAGGATGGGCAAATGACGACAGTGAACGGTTCGACCTTCGGCAACCTCGCGCTCGAGCAGCCGCCGGGGGCCAAGCACAACAACACGCTCGACCAGACCGCGTTCCTCAAGCTGATGACCACGCAGTTGAAGACGCAGGACCCCTTCAATCCCGTCGACAACACGCAGATGGTTGCGCAGATGGCGCAATTCTCGAGCGTCGCGGGCATTGCCGAGATGAACAAGAGCCTGGGCGCGATCGCGCAGGACCTTCAGGCCTCACGGCTTGGCAGCGCCGCAAGCTGGATCGGCAAGAACGCGCTGGTCGAGACCGATCAGGCGACCCCGCTTTCCGATGGCAGCTATCGTGGCGAGATCGCGCTGCCCGACGACGCAAGCAACGTGATCGTCAGCCTCGTCGATGGCAACGGCCAGGTCGTCCACAATGCGACGTTCGAGAACCAGAAGGCGGGCAGCACCTCCTTCGCCTGGGACGGCAAGGATGCTGAGGGTAAACCCGTACCCGGGCCTTTGCGCGTCGTGGTCAACGCCACGGGCGCCACGGGCAATGTCGATGCCGCGATCGGCACATGGACGCAGATCACCGGGGTTCAGTCCCCCGCGGGCGGCGCATCTACGCGCCTCGTCACCCCGCTTGGCCTTCTCTCGCCCGACGACGCCGTTCGTCTCGGCTGACGCAATTCCAGAAAGGTAAGAAACCCATGTCCTTCTACACCTCGCTTTCCGGCCTCAAGGGCGCGCAGACCGAGCTTGCGGTCGTCTCGAACAACATCGCGAACGTCGGCACCGTCGGCTTCAAGAAGAGCCGCACCGAATTCGGCGACCTGATGTCGGCCTCCCCGATGTCGTCGGGCAATGTCGCGGGCCAGGGCACGCGGCTGAAAAGCATCACCCAGCAGTTCGGTCAGGGCGGCTTCCAGGCTTCGGAACGCGCGCTCGACATCGCGATCAGCGGCGAGGGCTTCTTCATGACGCGCGGCGAGCTGACCGGCGGCCGGATGAGCTTCACGCGCAACGGCGCCTTCGGCGTCGATCCCGAGCGTTACGTCCGCGACTCGCGCGGCGCCTATCTGCAGGTGCTGCCCGTCGACAGCGAGGGCAACGTTACCGCCACGGGCATCTCGGCCACGCGCAACCTCCAGATTCCGCAGACTTCGGGCGCGTCGATCGCGACCAGCGCAATCGACGTCAGCGTGACGCTGCCGCAGAACGCCGACCTGCCTGCAAATCGGGCGGTCTATAATGCTGCGAACCCCTATGCGTTCGATCGCACCGATCCCAACAGCTACAATTATTCGACCGCAGCGACGGTCTATGACGCCGCGGGCAACGCGCTCGCCGCAACGGTCTATTATGTCCGCACGGGTGCTCCCGGCGGTGCCGTCACCGACAGCACCTGGGAAGCTCGGCTGTTCGTCGGCAACCAGGAGGTTTCGTCCAATCCGGCGCAGCCGAGCCCCGCAGTGCCTCTGCAGCTCACCTTCGACGCTGCGGGTACGCTGACCGCGCCCAGCGGCCCGACGACCTTCGCCAGCGCGCAGCCCTCGGGCGCTGCCCAGCCGCTCAACTTCACGGTCGATTTCGGCACCGCGACGACGCAGGCGGGCGGCCCCTTCGTACCCACCGCCTTCGACCAGAACGGTGTCGCCGCGGGCAAGCTCGACAATGTCTCGGTCGGCAGCGACGGTCTCGTCACCGCAACCTTTTCCAACGGCGACACGATCCCGCTGGGCAAGGTCGTGATGGCGGCTTTCTCCAATCCTTCGGGCCTTCGCCAGTTCGGCGATGCGAGCTGGGGCATCACCGGCAAGTCGGGCGATGCGCAGATCGGCGAGGCGGGCAAGGACGGTTTTGGCGTGGTCCAGTCGGGCGCGCTCGAACAGGCCAATGTCGACATCACCGAGGAGCTCGTCCAGCTCATCGCGGCGCAGCGCAATTTCCAGGCGAATGCGAAAGCGATCGAGACCGCCAACACGATGACGCAAGCCATCGTGAATATCCGGACCTGAAGTTAACCCATGCAGATCGCTCCCATATCCGCTCATCCTGAGGAGCCGTTGAGCTTGGCGAAACGGCGTCTCGAAGGACGCACCGAGCCTGATCCTTCGAGACGGGTCTTCGCCTTTGCTCAGCCCCTCCTCAGGATGAGCGGTGGGAGTGTCATTAGAGAGATCGAACCATGGACCGTCTGATCTATACCTCGCTGACCGCAATGCGCGGCGCGATGGCGCGCCAGGCGACGACCGCCAACAACCTTGCGAACGCCAGCACCACGGGCTTTCGCAAGGAACTGGCGAATGCGCGCCCGCTCTGGGTCGACGGTCCGGGCTTCGACGCACGCGTCGCCTCTTCCGAGGAAGTGATCGAGGCGGACATGACCGCCGGCGTGATCTCCGAGACCGGCCGCGCGCTCGACATCGCGCTCGAAGGCGATGCGATGCTCGGCGTCCAGGCGAAGAATGGCGAGGAATCCTATACCCGCCGCGGCGACCTGCAACTGACCGATTCCGGGCTGCTGACGACGGGCGACGGGCTTCCCGTGCTTGGCGAAGGCGGCCCCGTCACATTGCCTTCGGCCGACGATGTCCGCATCGACAAGGACGGAACGGTATGGATCGTGCCCGCTGGTGGCGACCCCACACAGCCCCAGCGGGCCGATCGTCTCAAAATCGCGTCGCCCGCGGGCTCGGACGTGCTCAAGGGTCTGGACGGTCTGTTCCGCGTGCGCGGTGGCGGCACGTTGCCCGCCGATCCCGAGGCGCGCGTGATCGCGGGAAGCCTCGAAGCATCCAACGTCAACACATCCCAGGCGCTTGTCGACATGATCGAGGCAAGCCGCGCCTGGGAGACGCAGATGAAGCTGCTCACCACCGCGCGTGACCTCGATACGGCCTCGGCCGATCTGATGCGCCTGCCTTCCTGATTTTCACGGAGACTGAAGACCCATGTCCAATACCGCTCTCCATGTCGCCCGCACCGGGCTCGACGCGCAGAACAACCGGATGCGCGTGATCGCCAACAACCTCGCCAACGTGAACACGACGGGGTTCAAGCGCGATCGCGCCAGTTTCGAGACGCTGACCTATCAGATCATGACGGCGCCGGGTGCGCCCTCGTCGGGTGACAATCGCTATGCGACGGGGCTTTCGCTCGGCACGGGCGTGCAGATGACGGGGACCTCGCGGATCGACACGCAGGGCTCGCTCCAGACGACGGGCAACAGCTACGATCTCGCCATCGAGGGTGGCGGCTATTTCCAGATCGAGATGCCCGACGGCCGCACCGCCTATACGCGCGCTGGCGACTTCACGCTTTCGCCCGAGGGCCAGATCGTGACGGGTGACGGCATGCCGCTGGTTCCGCAGATCCAGGTACCCGAGGGCGCGGAATCGGTGACGATCGGCCAGGACGGCACCGTCTCGGTCAAGGTCGCAGGCGAAAACGAGTCGACCGAGCTCGGTCGCATCGAGACCGCACGCTTCGTCAATCCCATGGGGCTCCAGTCGATCGGCAACAACCTGCTGATCGAGACGCAGGCATCGGGCGCGCCGCAGGTCGGGCAGCCGGGCCTCGATGGCCGCGGCACGCTGCGCCAGGGCTCGCTCGAAGGTTCCAACGTCAACATCGTCGAGGAACTGGTCGACATGATCGAGACGCAACGCGCCTATGAGATCAACTCCAAGATGATCTCGGCCACCGACGAGATGCTGCGCAATGCCAACCAGACGCTCTAGCCGCCGCGCAGCGGTGGCGCTCGCCACCGGTCTCGCCACCGTGCTGTTCATCAGCGCCGCCGAGGCGCGCAACAAGGACCGCGTATCCGAATACGCCCCGAGCTACGCGCCCGCGCCCGTCACGGCGCCCGTGGCGAACGGCTCGATCTTCCAGGTCAGCCAGGGCTATGCCCCGCTCACCAGCGGCACGCGCGCCGCGATGGTCGGTGACGTGCTGACGATCGCGCTGGTCGAACGCACGCTCGCCTCGAAGAGCGCCACGCAGACCGCCGACCGCGCGGGCAACATCGGCCTCACCCCGCCCACGACGGGGCCGTTGTCATTTTTTTCGCCCTCCGATGTTAATATGGGCGGCAACTCGACGTTCAATGGTAAGGGGCAGGCCACCCAGTCGAACGCACTCCAGGGGGAGATCAGCGTTACGGTTGCGGAGGTCTACCCCAACGGAACCATGCTGGTGCGCGGGGAAAAGCTTGTGCGGCTGAACCGGGGCGACGAGTTCGTGCAGTTTTCGGGGCTGGTCCGCCCAACGGACATCGGCGCCGATAACCGCGTGCTTTCGACGCGTGTCGCCGACGCGCGCATCAACTATACCGGCAAGGGGGAAGTCGCCCGCGCCAGCCGTCAGGGCTGGATGCAGCGCTTCTTCTCCATGCTGAGCCCGTTCTGAGCATGGGGACCATCATGGCACAGAAAACACCGTTCGCCCTGAGCCTGTCGAAGGGCTTTTCTTTTCTTCTTGGAAAGGGAAGGAAAGGGCTTCGACAAGCTCAGCCCGAGCGGATTGGAAAGGTCGTTGGCGCTCTGCTGACGATCGCTTGCGTCTTTGCCGCCGCGCCCGCACAGGCCGAGCGCGTCAAGGACCTTGGCCAGTTCCAGGGGCTGCGCGCCAACCAGGTCATCGGCTACGGCATCGTCGTCGGCCTTGCCGGCACGGGCGACGACAGCCTCGAATATGCAACGCAGGGCATGAAGGGCGTCACCGCGCGCTTCGGCCTGACGCTGCCGCCGGGTGTGAACCCCCAGCTCAAGAACAGCGCCGCGGTGATGATCACTGCCGAGCTGCCGCCGATGGCGAAGCCCGGCCAGCGGCTCGATGTCACTGTCTCAGCGCTGGGCAAGGCCAAGTCGCTGCGCGGCGGCACGCTGATCATGACCCCGCTGCGCGGCGCCGACGGCCAGATCTATGCGATGGCGCAGGGCAGCCTGGCGGTCGGCGGACTGGGCGTCGACGCGCAGGACGGCTCGAAGCTTTCGGTCAATGTCCCCTCGGCGGGCCGCATCCCCTCGGGCGCGACGATCGAGCAGGCGGTCGACACGGGTTTCGGCACCACGCCGATGCTGACCTTCAACCTGGCCGAAGCCGACCTGACGACCGCGCTTCGCGTGGCTGCGGCGATCAACGCCAATCTCGGCAACGGCCGCGCGCGCGCCGTGGACGCGGTTTCGATCGCGATCGATGCCCCGCCGGGCGTCGAAACGCGCACGATGCTGATGAGCCAGATCGAGAATCTCGACGTTGATCCGGCGCAGGCGCCCGCGCGCGTCATCGTCAATGCGCGCACGGGCACCGTCGTCATCAACGGCGCGGTGCGCATCCGCCCCGCCGCGGTCAGCCACGGCAAGCTCACGGTCCGCGTCGACGAGAACCCCACGATCGTCCAGCCCGCGCCCTTCTCGCGCGGTCGGACCGCGCTCGAGCCCGCGAGCGACATCAGCGTCGAGGAAGAGCGCAACCCGATGTTCCAGGTACGCGAGACCGCATCGCTTGCCGATATCGTCAAGACGGTCAACGCGATCGGTGCCTCGCCCGCCGACCTCGTCGCGATCCTCGAGGCGCTCAAACAGGCGGGTGCGATGAAGGCGGAGCTGGTGATCCTGTGACGACGCCGGTCACCTCAAATCGCCCAGCGGCCATCTCGAAACCGTTCGTGTCGAGCGAAGTCGAGACACGTGGTGCCGCGCCAGCGTCCCTCGACTTCGCTCGGGACGAACGGGTGAATGCGGGCACCGCGCAGCAACGCGCCGAGCTGAAGAAGGCCGCACAGGCCTTCGAGGCCGTTTTCCTGCGCCAGATGATCGGATCGATGCGGGCGTCAAGCCTTGGCGACGATCTGTTCGGCAGCGAGGCGACCAACCAGTTTCGAGAAATGTCCGACGCGCGGCTCGCCGACTCCATGGCCGAGAAGGGCGCGTTCGGCATTGCCGAGATGCTGATCAGCCAGCTCGGCAAGCACCTGTCCGTGGATGAAGGGACACCCGTGAAATGAGCGATCTGCTGCGCATCGGCGCGATGGGCGTTTCTGTCTATCGCAACGCGCTGACCACGGTCGGCGACAATGTCGCCAATGCGCAGAGCGAGGGCTATTCGCGCCGCGACATCAAGCTGCGCGAAACGGGGATCCTCGGCGCCGGCCAGCCCTTCTATAACGACAAGTTCACCGTGGGTGGCGTGCGCGTCACCTCGATCGAGCGGAGCTGGGACGCGTTCCGCGCCGCCGACGCGCGGCTCACCAATTCGGATTCAGCGCAGTCGCAAACGCGACTTCGCTGGCTGAATGTCACCGAGACCGCGCTTGATGACGGACCCGCGGGGATCGGCCAGCGGCTAACCGCCTTTTACAATGCCGCCGATGCACTCGCCGGCGACCCGGGAGGAGCCGCGCCGCGCCGCGCGATGCTCGCCGCGCTGCAGGATGTGGCCAACGCCTTTCACACCGGTGCAGACGGGCTCGCGCGCGCCGCCGAAGGCATCGCGACCGAGGCGCAGACAACGGTCGCGGCGGTCAACAACGAGCTTCAGGCGCTCGCTGACGTCAATGTCGCGATCGCGCGGTCGCAGCCGAGCGGCGCGGGGCGCGCGAGCCTTGAGGACGAACGCGACCGGCTGCTCGACAGCCTCTCGACGAAAATCCAGATCGACTATGCGATCAGTGGCAAGGGCGAGGCGACCGTGCGCGCGCGCGGCACCACCACGCCCAATCTTGTCGCTGGCCCGGATGCGGGCATCGTCATGCTCCAAACCGCGGCCGACGGACGGCTTTCGCTGATGGTCACCGCGGAAGGGAGCACCGATCCGCTGCCCGTGATGGCAGGGTCAATGGCGGGGCTGGTCGACGCCTCCAACGCGGTTGCAGGTCGCAGGCAGGAACTCGACGCGCTCGCCGCCGATTTCGCGGCGCAGCTCAATAGCTGGTCCGCGGCGGGCACCGACAAGGCGGACAATCCCGGTGCGGCCATGCTTTCGGGCGCGACGGCGGCGGCGCTTCAGGTCGTGATGACCGATCCCGACGGCATCGCTGCTGCCGGCGGCGGCACCGAAAACGGCAACCTGCTCGCGCTCCAGGCGCAACGCGGCGACACCGGGCCCGAAGCGCGGATGTCCAACATGATCAATATCCTGGCGCAACAGCTCGCCTCGGCGAAGACGCAGGACGCAGCGCTCACCACACGGCGTGACAACGCCTTTGCGGCACGCGAGGAGGTGTCGGGGGTCGATCTAGACCGCGAGGCCGCCGAACTCATTCGTTACCAGCAAGCTTACGACGCCTCGTCCAAGATCATCCAGGTCGCGCGCGAGACGCTCCAGTCCATCCTCGCGATCTTCTAACAGGGACTTGAAACCATGATCATCGGCGGCCGCAACCGGATCAGCGCAGAAATCGCCCGTCACACACGGCTCGCCGAAGCGATCGCGCGCTCGCAGATCGAGATCTCGGGGGGCAAGCGCATTCTTTCGCCCTCGGACGATCCGGCGGGTTATGCGCGCGTCGGACAGATCCAGCGTTCGCAGTCCAACGAGGCGGTGTGGGGCGCCAATGCCGACGCCGCGTCCGCGCTCGCGGCGCGCGCCGATACCGCGCTGGACAGCGTTGTTGCCGCGGCGACACGCGCGGTCGAGCTCATTACGCTTGCGCGCACGGGCACGGTGAACGCCGAGGACCGCCAGGCCTATGCGATCGAGCTTGCGGGCCTTGCCGCTGATATCCGCGCGCAGATGGCGCAGACCGATCCGCGTGGTCAGCCCGTCTTTCCTGTCACAGCTCCCCTCGCCATTCCCGTCGGCAAAGGCCTTGAACTGAGCGGGACGCTCCAGCTCGACCGCGTCTTCGGAACCGGGGCGACCGATCTTGCCACCATCATGGAGGATGCCGCCGCAGCACTCGCGATCGCCGACGATGTCACGCGCAACGCAGCGACGGGCACCGCGCTCACGCGACTCCAGAACGCATCGGGCCGCGCGATCGACGCGCGCAGCGAACAGGGTGCGCGCATGACGCTGATCGATTCGGCGCGCGAGCGGCTGGCGAACTCCAAACTCGCGCTGTCCGAGGAACGGCTGGGCATCGAGGCGACCGACGTCTCCGAAACCGTCGCGCGGATGAATGCACAGCAATTGACGCTCGAGGCGGCGCAGGCTGCATTCGTCCGTATCAACCGCAAGACGCTGTTCGATCTGCTCGGTTGATGCGAATTAGCGCTTAAATCTGCGCCTCCGTCGCCGTTAACGGTTAGAGGAGGCAAATCCCGGCGAAGGCCGGCCTCCGACACTGGTATTCTGCTTGCTTCGGGGGTTGCCCATGTTTCCTGCGATCGGTCTGGTCGTGCTTCTGGTGATGGTGTTCGGCGGCTTCATGCTGACCGGGGGCGATCTGGGTGCTGTCATGCACGCGCTCCCGCACGAGATGCTCATCATCGGCGGCGCTGCCGCCGGGGCGCTCATCATCGGCAATTCGGGCAAGGAGCTGAAGCAGCTCGGCGGCGGCTTCACCAAGATCTTCAAGGGCCCAAAATACAAGAAGCAGGATTTCCTCGACGTGATCCTGCTAATCTCGACGCTGATGAAGCTGCTGCGTCAGGAAGGCCCCGTTGCGCTCGAGCCGCATATCGAGGAGCCGCAGGCTTCGACGATCTTCACGCAATATCCCAAGCTGATGAAGGACCAGACCTTGGTCCACCTCATCACCGATACGCTGCGCCTTGTCGTCGTCTCGTCGGGCACGCTCGACCCGCATGCGGTGGAAGAGGTGATGGACAACAGCATCAAGACGCACCACCACGACGCGATCCGTCCCGCCGAGCAGCTCCAGACGCTGGGCGACGCGCTGCCCGCGCTTGGCATCGTCGCGGCCGTGCTCGGCGTGGTGAAGACGATGGGCTCGATCGACAAGCCGCCCGCGGTGCTGGGCGCGATGATCGGATCGGCGCTCGTCGGCACCTTTCTCGGCGTGCTGCTGGCGTACGGCATGGTCAATCCCTTCGCCAACCGCGCGCGCCAGGTGATCGAGGCCGATGGCGCGATCTACGACGTCGTCAAGCAGATGATCATCGCCTCGCTTCACGGCCATCCGATCCCGCTGGTGATCGAGGCCGCGCGCTCGGGGATCAGCCATTCGAACCAGCCGGCCTTTGCCGATGTGTTCGACGGCATGCGCGGGCGCTGAGCCATGGCGAGCGACGCAAAGAAGCGCGGTAAGAACGAACCCGAACCGCGCCCGATCATCGTCAAGAAGATCGTCGAGGCGGGGCATGGCGGCCATCATGGCGGCGCATGGAAGGTCGCCTATGCCGACTTCGTGACCGCAATGATGGCGTTCTTCATGCTGCTGTGGATCCTCGGCGCCACAACCGAGAAGCAGCGCCGCGGCATCGCCGACTATTTCACGCCCACGCTGGTCGAGATGCGGCAAAAAAGCGCGGGGGCGAACGGCCCGTTCGGCGGCGATTCGATCGTCTCCAAGGACAATTATCCGCACAAGGCTGCGCAGACGGGCTCGAAAAGCCTGACCATTCCCAAGGACGCGACAGGCGGCGAAAAGGAAGGCGCGGGCGAACAGAAGATGCGCGACCGAAAGCGTTTCATGATGCTCCGCCAGGCGCTGATCGACCGGATGAAGCGCGACCGGCGGCTTGCGAAGCTCCAGAAGAACGTCCGCTTCACCGAGACTCGCGAGGGGTTGAGGATCGACCTGGTCGACGAGGCCGATTTCGCGATGTTCTCGCTGGGCACCGCGAGCCTGCTTCCAGACGCTCGCAAGTTGATCGGCGAGGTCGCGACGGTCATTGAGGGCGTGCCCAACGATGTGATCGTGCGTGGTCACACCGATGCGCTGCCCTATGCGTCTGGCCGCACCGACAATAACTGGCTGCTTTCAAGCTCACGCGCCGAATCGACGCGGCAGACGCTGGGGGATGCTGGCGTGCCGCTCGACCGTTTCGCGCGGATTGAAGGCGTCGCCGATCGCGAACCCTTTGTCCCCACGGATATCTACGACCCGCGCAACCGTCGGATGTCGATCACGCTGGCATGGCTGAAATATGATGAGGCGGGTGCCAAAGCGAAACAAGGGACCGAACTGGCGTCACGTTGACGGCCGATGCCCCTGGAGCCGTTCGGGCTGAGCCAGGACCGGCTCAACCCGAACGGCTCCGGAGGGTGAGGACCCGTGTTAGAACTCCTGCCAATCGGCGGCGGCGTGTGCGGCGCGCCCATTGGCCTGCGCCATCACCGCAACGGGCAGCGCCACAGCCTTGGCCGCCGTTTTCGTCGCCGGTTTGGCGGCAGCTCGAGCCGCCGGCTTCCCATCGCCGATCCGGAACTGGCCCGCCTTGTCGGCAAGCGTTTCGGATTCGACATGGAGATTGCGGGCCGCGGCCGATGTTTCCTCGACCATCGCCGCATTCTGCTGCGTCGACTGATCCATGGTGGTGATCGCCACGCTGATCTGCGTGATCGCCGACGCCTGCGCCTGATTGTCCGATGCCATGCCGCCGAGAAGCTCATGCACCTCGCCAACGCCCGTGGCGATTTCGGTCAGGGCGCCGTCGATCTTCTGGACGGCATCGACCGCAGCGACAATATCGGTCTGGGTGACAGTGAGCTGATCGCGCGCGCGCTGCGCCTCCTCTTCGGCACGCATGGCGAGCGCGCTGACCAGGTCGGCGACCACCGCAAAACCGCGCCCCGCATCACCAGCACGCCCGGCTTCGACCGCGGCGTTCATCGCGAGCACGCGCGTCTGGAAGGCGATCTTGTCCACGCCCTCGATCACCTCGTCGATGCCCTTGGCGCTTTCGCGCACGCGACCCATCGCCTGCACCGCGTCATCGGCGATCGAACGGCCGCCCGAGACCGTAGCGGTTGCTTCGTCGGCACGCGTCACGGTACGGCCGGCCGCCTCGGCGGTCGCCTTGATCCGCCCGTCGATCTGCACCAGCGCGGCAGAGGTTTCTTCCAGGCTCGCCGCATTGCTTTCGGTGCGACGGGCCAGGTCTTCGGATGCCTGCGCAATCTCGCTGGACCCGCTACGCAGCGTCTGCGCGCTTTCGGCAACCGCGCCGATCAGGTTACGGAGATTGACGAGCGCAGCATTGAAATTGCTGCGCAGTTCGGCATAGGAATCGGGAAATTCGACCTTGATCTCGGCGGTCAGATCACCTTCGGCGACGCTTCCCAGCTTTTCGGACACGGTTTCGACGACGAACTTCTGGTCCGCATCGGCCTTTGCCTTTTCGGCCGCAGCCTTTTCCTGCGCGACCGCGGCGTCGCGAAACACGAGCACCGCCTTCGCCATCGAGCCAACCTCGTCGCCGCGATCGGTTCCGGGCACGTCGATATGGTTGTTGCCGTCGGCGAGACCACGCATCGTCTCTTGCAGACGACCGAGCGGCGCCGCGATGGCGGCACGAGCGCTGAGGATCGCGACGGCGACACCGCCGACAACACCGAGAATGCTGATCATGAGCATCCAGAATGCCATCGCGTCGGCGTGCGCTGCCAATTCGTCGGTTTGCTTGTCACCCTTCGCAATGCGTTCATTGTTCACGTCCGCATATGCCTTGGACAAGTCAGCGAGCTGCCGATCCGCTTCGCTCAGCGCGCGCAGGGCTTCATCATTCCTGTTGGCAAGCCCGAAGCGAACTGCCTCCGCAACGGTCTTATGGACACCCTCGAACCTGGTGCGAAGTTCCGGAATCGTCTCGGCCAGACCAGGATCGGTCTCGAGCGCCTCATTAAGATTGCGGTTGCCGGCTTCGAGCGACTTGGTGAGCGATTGGGCCGCATCGCGCGCCTGAGCGCTGCTGCCGTCATACGCGAGGGTCCGATAGCCAGAATAAACCATCTCAACCGCACGGCGGTTGGCGCGCGAAATATCGGTCGTGGCGGGCAGAGTTTCGTCAGCAAGCGTGGTATATTGTGCATCAATGGAATTGAGCGTGCGATAGCTGAGCAGCGCGATGGCCAGAGTCAGCGCACCGAGCATCATCAGCAAGGCGGCAACCTTGGTCGCGATCTTCATATTGATGAAAGCGGTCATTGATCCTTCAATCCTCGAATGGCGGCCGCTGGCCCCGGCCATGGACATCAACGACATTATAGAGCGGGCGAGCGTGGCCCTTCGGGCATGAAAGCCGCATTTTTGCCGCTCTGGATCCGACCAATCGGAATCCCATTGTTTATTCTATCGAATTTTTGGGACTGCCGTTGGTCGTCGTGGTGCGCAACCAGGTGGTCCCCGGGGCCGGACGGCCGGGCAGCCCAAACCGAGCCCCTCCCCGAAGGCGCCGAAGAAGCGACTAACCGTCGAGCGTCGAGACGACCATCATATAGGCAAGACGCGCCGACTGCGGATTGGGGCGCAACACGTCGAAGCCGGTCCGTTCGGCCATCGCCGTCACCAATGGCGCCGACAGTGCGTCGGTCCGCGGGCTGGCGTCTTCTGCCTCCCCGGGCAGCGTCCTGGTCAGGCGCAAACCCGGCTCTCCCATAGGAGCGGCCGGCGCCTCACTATCGGTACCCAGCTTGCGCGCCATCAGCGCATAAACTTCGCCAAGGCTGCGCGATGCACCCGAGCGGTGATAGAAGATCGAACGATTGGCGCCCGCCTCACGCGGAAAAAGCGCGGCCGCCGAAGCGTCGGGATTTTCTCCCGCAGCGCGCAGGAAGCGCGATGCGCCGCCCGCACCCAGAAAATGCGCGAAATAGAGATCGGTGGCGTTGGGATGCCGCCCGAGCGCGCCCGACAGCGTATCGGCATTATCGGCGGCGAATTCGCCCGCCATCACCGCTGCGGCATCGGGATCGTAGCGCAGCGCAAGGATTGCGCGCCGAGCGTCAGGATCGCTGACGACGTAGCGTCCGTCGCCGCGCTGCGTGATCTGATCGGCCGCCCAGCCATAGCCATGCGCAGCACCGTGCTTGTTGATCACGCCAAGCCAGCTCTGCTCAATGAACTGATACAGCCCCGAAGCCGAGGATGTGGGCGCCTTTGCGCCCGGATCGAGGCTGCTTTCAACGCGCGCCTGGTTCCACAGATAGTCGAAATCGACACCCGTACGCTGCGCTGCGCGACTGATCGCTGCATGCACGCGCGAAGGCTGCGCGGTGCGCTGGATTGCGGCATTGTCCTGATACGACTTCATCGTCGGGCCGATCGCCAAGTTTCGGCTGAAATCTATGGCCCATGAAAGTTAACGATCGGTAAAACCGACACATTCCGGGACAGGTGACAAATGACGGCTTTCCGCCTTTGTCAGCGCGCCGAAAAAGGCCTATGGAGCACGCATGGCCGGTCCGCCGGCGATCACGAAAATGTGGAACAGCCTGTTGCTGGTTTTTCGGGGGTCGAGGGAGCGGTATCGTATAGACGCTGGGTTGTGGGGACCTGAAAATGACCAAGCCGGATCGAGCAAGAACGCTCGCCGATGCCCGTGCGCTCATGGCGCAGGCACTGACATTGCTCGACAAGGCCGAGGCGCTGGAGGCGGGCGCGCATCTCGATGCTGCGATCCACCGGGTTGACGGGATGACGCCGCCCAATCACGTGCGGCTGGTCCATTCACGCTAGCCGCGTTGAACGATTAGGTTGAATCACTCCGGCCCGCTCATCCTGAGGAGCCGTTGAGCGAGGGCGAAACGGCGTCTCGAAGGACGCACGATGTCGGTCCTTCGAGACGGGACTTCGCCAAGCTCAGTCCCTCCTCAGGATGAGCGGGCCGGAGTGATCACAGCGCGCGCTAGCCACGTTCACGACATCCTCAAAAGTCGACGGCAACGCCCTTCAGTTCCCAATCGCCGTAGCGCACGGGATTGAGCCCCAGCGGATCGTCGGTGTCGGGCCGTTCCGGGACAGCTTCGGGCTTGGGCACCGGCGGGCTCTTGGACAGATAATCCGGAGCTTTGACATGGGCGGGACGACGGCCACCGGACATCGGCGTGATCCTTTTTGCGATTGAAGTGCACCTGGCTTCCTCCCACATTGGGCAGCGAAGGAGAAAGTGCAAGTGAACGGTCTCAAGACCACGATGTTGCTGGCGGCGCTGACCGCGCTGTTCATGGGGCTCGGCTACACAATCGGCGGCAGCGGCGGCGCGGTGATCGCACTCCTCTTTGCGGCAGGCATGAACCTGTTCACCTTCTGGAATGCCGACAAGATCGTGCTCAGGATGCACGGCGCGCGCGAGGTCGACGCGGCGAGCGCGCCCGAATTCGTCAGCCTTGTCCGGCAGCTCGCAGGGCGCGCGGGCCTGCCTGCCCCCAAAGTCTATGTCATCGACAGTCCGCACCCCAATGCCTTCGCCACGGGCCGCAACCCGGAGAATGCGGCGGTCGCGGCGACGACCGGGCTGCTCAATATGCTCAATCGTGAAGAGATTGCGGGGGTGATGGCGCACGAGCTGGCGCATGTGAAGAACCGCGACACGCTGATCATGACGATGGTCGCGACGATTGCGGGCGCGATCTCGATGCTCGCCAATTTCGGGCTTTTCTTCCGCTCGGACGACAATCGCGGCAACATGCTTGCGATGATCCTCGCGGTGATTGTGGCGCCCTTCGCCGCGATGATCGTGCAGATGGCGATCAGCCGCACGCGCGAATATGGCGCGGACCGCGGCGGCGCAGAGATTTCGGGCAATCCGCGCGCGCTCGCCTCGGCGCTCGCCAAGCTGGCGCAGGGCGCGGCGCATATCCCCAATCCCGTGGCCCAGCGCAATCCCGCGGCCGCGCAGCTTTACATCGTGCCCGCGCTTGCGGGACGAGGCGGCGACTCGATGTTCTCGACACACCCGGACACACGCAACCGCATCGCGGCGCTCGAGGAAATCGCGTTTGAGATGGGGCTGGATCGCCCGCCGCCGCTGACGCCCGGCCGCGCTGCATCCGCCGCCGTGCCATCTTCGACGCGCCGCAGCCGCGGCAGCGCACTGGACCCGCTCGGCCGGAACGACTAGCAGCGGCGCGATGCCGCAATCCCCACCCGATCGCCGGAAGGCGCGCTACCCCGCCCCTTCCCCCGGCGTGCCCGCACGCCGTGCCGCGTTGAAGCTGCTCGACGCGGTGATCCGCCGCGGCCAGCCGCTCGAGACAGCGCTGGGCGCGGCGACGCAGGGCATAGAACGCGCCGATGACCGCGCACTCGCGCACGCTATCGCTGCCGAAACACTGCGCCGGCTGCCCGATCTCGACGCGCTGATCGACGGCGCGACCGCCAAGCCGCTGCCCGACGACGCCAAGGCGCGTTTCGCGCTACGCATAGCGCTGGTGCAGGCGCTCGCGCTCGGCACACCCGGCCATGCCGCGATCGCGACGGTGCTGCCGCTCGTCGACGGCGGGCCGCGCCGGCTCGTCCACGGCGTGTTCGGAAACCTGATGCGCAAGGGCGTCACCTTGCCCGAAGTCCCCGCACTGCTGCCCGAGGTCGCGTCACGTTGGGCAGAGCATTGGGGAGACGACATGGTATCGGGCGCCGAGGCGGCGATCGCCGCCCCGCCCCCGCTCGACCTGACGCTCGCCGACCCCGCCGAAACCGGACGCTGGGTGAATGAACTGGGTGGCGTCAGCCTGATGCCCGGCCATGTCCGCCTGACCGATGCCGGTCCCGTCGCGAGCCTGCCCGGCTTCGAAGAGGGCCGCTGGTGGGTCCAGGATCTTGCCGCGTCGCTTCCCGCGCGACTGCTTGGGCCCGGCAATGGCGTCGCGCTCGACCTGTGCGCCGCGCCCGGCGGCAAGGCGCTCCAGCTCGCCGCCGCGGGATGGCAGGTCACCGCGCTTGACCGCAGCGCGCAGCGGCTCGAACGCGTTCGCGAAAATGCCGAACGCATGGGCCTGCCGCTCGACATCCGCGAGGCCGACGTTCTCGACTGGGCGCCCGACGCGCCCGTCCGCGCGATCCTGCTCGACGCGCCTTGCAGCGCGACCGGAATCTTCCGTCGGCACCCCGATGTGCTGCACCGCGTGGGACCGCGCGACATTGCCGAGATGGCCGAATTGCAAGCCGCAATGCTCGCGCGCGCAGTCGACTGGCTCGCGCCGGGTGGGACGCTCGTCTACGCCACATGTTCGCTCGAACCAGCAGAGGGCGAGACGCAGATCGAGAAATTGTTGCGGTCACGTGACGATATCGCCCTGACACCCGTCACCGCCGAAGAACTGCCCGCAAACCTGCCGGAATCGGGGCATGGCTGGGCGCGCACGCTCCCGGGCATGCTGACCGATCAGGGTGGGCTCGACGGCTTCTTCATCGCGCGGCTGGTGCGTAAGGACTGATTGACCAAACAGCCCGCTTGCCCCCCGTGATACCGGGGGTTAAGGCAACGGGTCATGAGCCATCCCGTCCGCATCGCGCCTTCGATCCTCTCCGCCGATTTCTCCAAGCTGGGCGAGGAGGTGCGCGCGATAGACGCCGCAGGATGCGACTGGATCCATGTCGATGTGATGGACGGACATTTCGTGCCCAACATCACGATCGGCCCCGCTGTGGTGAAGGCGCTGCGCCCGCACACCACCAAACCCTTCGACGTGCATCTGATGATTTCGCCCGTCGATCAGTTTCTTGAAGATTTCGCCAATGCGGGCGCGGATATCATCACCGTCCATCCCGAGGCGGGGCCGCATCTCCACCGCACGATCCAGCGCATCAAGGCGCTGGGCAAGCTCGCGGGCGTGTCGCTCAACCCCGCGACGCCCGCCAAGATGCTCGACTATGTGCTCGAGGACATCGACCTCGTGCTGGTGATGAGCGTCAACCCCGGCTTTGGCGGGCAGAGCTTCATCGAGAGCCAGCTCCGCAAGATAGAGGCGGTCCGCAACAGCATCGACAAGCTGGGCAAGGACATAAGGCTGGAGGTCGACGGCGGCATCGACATCAACACCGCGCCGCGCGCAATCGCGGCAGGCGCCGACGTCCTTGTGGCCGGCACCGCCACCTTCCGCGGCGGCCCCGCACAATATGCGACCAATATCGAGGCGCTGAGACCCAAGTGACGGTCGAGACGCCTCTCGAGCCTTTCCCGACAGGGCGGAACAGGCCTGCCGGGCAAGAAAGGCTCGCGACCAATCATTCTGAGCGCGCCCCGACCGAAAAACCGGAAGCCACTTTTTCGGGGCGCGCTCCAGACGCCGCGGCCGACGGGATCGAGCAGGGAAAGCGGCTGATCAGATTGGGCGGCGACAAGGGGCTTTCGCTTGCCGAACGTATCGCCAACCGCCTGCTGCGCCTGACGTGGCGCTCTCCCCTTCACGCGCTCAGACTGAAAGGGCGTTACCCGCTCAAGCTGCTCGCGGTGCCCGACGATCCGGTAATCGGCGACGTCAAGGCGGGTCAGGCGATCCTTGCGGGCCATTTGCTCTATCGCGGAGAGACGCTCGAACTGAAGACGCTCGACTTCGCGAAGCTCGACGCGTCGGACGGGATGGCGCGCTACCTTCACAGCTTCCAGTGGCTGCGCGATCTTTCGACGGTCGCGACGCGCGAACAGGGCGCGCCGATCGCCGAAAAGGTGATGCGCAAATGGACGCAGCGCCACGCCGAACAGGTGAGCGACCTTGCCTGGCGGCCAAGCCTGTGGGGCAAGCGCATCCTGTTCGGGACCGCGCACGCGCCGTTGATCCTCTCCAGTGGCGACCTCGTCTATCGCTCGGCGGTTCTGAACGCGCTGGCACGCGGCGCGCGGCACCTCGATCGCGGAGCCGATAAGGCCGAACAAGGCGTGCCGCGCATCGCGGCCTGGGCGGGGCTGGCGGCTGCGGGACTGCTCATTCCCGGCGACGGCAAACGCAGGGAAAATGCGGAGGCGGGGCTGGCACGCGCGCTCACCACGGGCATGTCGAGCGATGGTGGCGTGATCTGCCGTTCGCCCTCGGGCCAGCTCGAACTCGTCATGCTGCTCTCGATGCTCCGCGCGGTCTATGACGCGCGGCGGCAGGAAGTGCCCGCCCAGGTCGACGCCGCACTCGCGCAGGCGGTGCCCGCGCTGCTCGGCGTCACGCACGGCGATGGTGGGCTGGCGAGCTGGCAGGGCAGCGCACCCTGGCCCGCCGAACGCGTACAGGCCGTGGTGGAGGCTTCCGGCATCCGCACGCGCCCGCAGCCGCAGGCGCGCGACTGGGGCTATCAGCGCATGGCCGCGGGACACAGCATCGTCATCGTCGACGCCGCACCGCCGCCGCTCAGTCGATTGAACGTCGGCGGCTGCGCTTCCACGCTGGCGCTCGAAATGTCCGACGGTGCACACCGGCTGATCGTGAGTTGCGGCGGATCGCGCGAGACGAGCGCGCTGATTCCCGCCAAGCTTGCGCACGGGCTGCGTTCAACCGCGGCGCACTCGACGCTGGTGGTCCACGACAACAACAGCACCGCGATCCACAATGACGGATCGCTCGGCCGCGGTGTGACCGAGGTCGAGATGCACCGGCAGGAAAGCGACACGGGCAGCCGGCTCGAAGCCAGCCACGACGGCTATGCGCGGCGCTTCGCCGTGATCCACCGGCGCTCGCTCGCGCTCAGCCCCGACGGCCGCGAATTTTCAGGCGAGGATTCGCTGGCCCCCGCTCCTGGCCGGAAGCGGCCACACCAGACGCCGTTCGCGATCCGTTTCCACCTGGCGCCCGGCGTCGAGGTCTCATCGACCGCCGACGGACTGGGCGCGGTGCTGCGCATCGCCCATGGCCCGATGTGGCAGTTCCGCTGCCGCGGCGGCACGCTCGCAGTCGAGGACAGCCTTTGGGTAGACGCCGATGGCCGTCCGCACCCGACCGTCCAGCTCGTCGTGAGCGCCGAGGCGGCGGGCAGCGCGACGGTCAACTGGACGTTCAAGCGCGCGGGCTGACACCCGGTCTTTCCCCATCGCGCCGGAACGATTAAGGGGCTGCGCAGACTCAGCGCGCAGCCCGTCTCGCCGTTTGCCCGCCTCCAGACTGACAAAGGATCGACATGACCACCGACATTTCGCCCGTGAAGCTCACGCGCGCGCTGCTTTCCGTTTCTGACAAGGCCGGGCTCGTCGAGCTGGGGCAAGCGCTTGCGCGCCACGGCGTCGAACTCGTCTCGACCGGCGGCACCGCCAGGGCGCTGCGCGAGGCGGGGCTCGACGTGCGCGACATTTCGGACCTGACCGGTTTCCCCGAAATGATGGACGGTCGCGTCAAGACGCTGCATCCCAAGGTCCATGGCGGGCTGCTCGCGGTGCGCGACAATCCCGAACATGTCGCGTCGATGCAGGAGCATGAAATCGGCGCGATCGATCTGGTGGTCGTGAACCTCTATCCCTTCGCAGCGACCGTGGCCAAGGGCGCCGATCGCGATGAGATCATCGAGAATATCGACATCGGCGGTCCCTCGATGGTGCGCTCGGCCGCCAAGAACCACGCCAGCGTCGCGATCGTCACCGATCCTTCGGATTATGCCGAGCTGATCGAAGCGCTCGACGCCGATGGCGGCGCGACCACGCTGGGCTTTCGCCGCCGCCTCGCCGCCAAGGCCTATTCGGCGACCGCAGCCTATGACGCGATGATCAGCCAGTGGTTCGCCTTTGCCGACCAGCAGCAGGTCTTCCCCGACATGCTCGCGGTGACCGCGAACAAGCGCGAGGAGCTGCGCTACGGTGAGAACCCGCACCAGAAGGCGGCGCTCTACATCCCCGCGGGCCCGCACGCGCGCGGCATCGCGCAGGCCGAGCAGCTCCAGGGCAAGGAACTGAGCTACAACAACTATAACGACGCCGACGCCGCGCTCGAGCTGGTCAGCGAGTTCCGCGATGGCCCGCCGACCGTCGTCATCGTCAAGCACGCCAATCCATGCGGCGTCGCAAGCGCTGACACGCTGATCGAGGCATGCCAGGCGGCGCTCGCCTGCGACAGCGTCTCTGCATTTGGCGGGATTATCGCGGTCAACCGTCCGCTCGACGGCCCGACTGCCGAAGCGATCTCGGGAATCTTCACCGAAGTCGTTGCCGCACCCGATGCAGATGAGGATGCGCGCGCGATCTTTGCGAAGAAGAAGAACCTGCGTCTGTTGCTGACCGGTGAGCTGCCCGATCCCGCGCGCGGCGGGCTGATGCTCAAGACGATCGCGGGCGGCTATCTGGTCCAGTCGCGCGACAATGGCCGCGTGACGCGCGAGATGCTCAAGACCGTGACCAGGCGCGCACCCACCGAGCAGGAACTGACCGACTGCCTGTTCGCGTGGACGGTAGCCAAGCACGTCAAGTCCAACGCGATCGTCTACGCCAAGGGCGGGTCAACGGCGGGTGTCGGCGCGGGCCAGATGAACCGCCTCGAATCCGCGCGCATCGCTGCGTGGAAAGCGAAGGACGCTGCCGAAAAGGCGGGCTGGGCCGAACCGCGCACGATCGGTTCAGCGGTTGCTTCCGACGCCTTCTTCCCCTTTGCCGATGGCCTGCTCGCCGCGGTCGAGGCGGGCGCCACCGCGGTGATCCAGCCGGGTGGCTCGATCCGCGATGAGGAAGTGATCGCGGCCGCCGACGAGGCGGGTCTCGCAATGGTCTTCACCGGAATGCGACACTTCCGGCATTGAGCTTGAGTTCCTCCCCCTTGGGGAGGGGGACCACCCGAAGGGTGGTGGTGGGGCTGCGCTGAAGTAAACGTCGGTGCCAGCCCCTCCACCGGCTACGCCGGTCCCCCTCCTCGTACCGGGGAGGAAGTTTAGAGCATCGTGCGTTAAATCGGCATCACCTCACCGCTCATCCTGAGGAGCCGTTGAGCTTGGCGAAGTGAGCAGGTGTGAACGTCCCCCGGACGTTCACAGCCGTGTCCGGGGGACACGGCGACCTGCCTCACCGTCTCGAAGGACGCACGGTGCCGGATCCTTCGAGACGGGTCTTCGCCTTCGCTCAGCCCCTCCTCAGGATGAGCGGTTCTAATTTTACGCTCGATGCTTTAGTTGGCTGGCGCGCCCTTCATTTTGAACAGCGCGCGGTCTTCGGGGCCGAAGCCGCGGCGCCAGATCACATAGCCATAGACCCCGAGGATGACGGGGATGCCGACGATCAGCTCCATCCATTCGGGCACCTGCGTCGCGAGATAGCCGATGACCGTTGCGATGGCCGCCGCCCAGATCAGCGCCCAGCGCCAGCCGCTGACCGGCGCGCCAAGCAGCCGGGAAAGCAGCCGCGCCTTGACGATCGAGGCGAGTCCCAGGGCAACGCACAATGCCGCCGCGGGGCCCGCGGCGACGTAGAGCGGGGGCAGGCCCATATCCTGCATCGCGAGGATGAAAGCGACGCTCAGCACCGCCTGCACCGCGATCATCGCGAAGGAGATCATCAGATTGCGATGCCTCGCGACATAGACGAGCGCGGATTCGCTGACCACGGCGGTCGCCGCGACGACCTCGGCGGCGAGCAGGAAAGCCAGCGCGCCAACGCCGCCGACAAAGGTCGGGCCGACGAGCCCCATCACCGCCTCGCCCGGAATGCCCAGCGCGAGCGCGACGCCGGCCTGTGCGGCAATGATCCAGAAACCGACCTGACTGATCTGCCTGGCCACCGCCACCTTGTCACCAATCTCCAGATTGCGCGTGATCACGGGGCCGAGGATGGGATCGAAGCTGGTCTTCAGCTTTTGCGGCAGGGACGCGACCTGCTGCGCGACATAATAGATCCCGACGATCCCCGGCGAGGCGAAAAGGCCAAGGATCGCCAGGTCGAGCCGGCGCGATCCCCATTCGATCGCATCGGCCGCGGCCAGCGGCATGTTGCGCTTGGCAAGCCAGAACAAGGCCGCCGGGTCGGGCCGCCAGCCATGCGGCATCCCATAGCTCTTGAACAAGGGTATCAGCGACGCAACCAGAGCCGCCACCATCGACACCGCATAGGCGAGGATCAGGCCGTCGCGCGTCGAATAAAAGGCAAAGGCGAACGCGGCGATGCTGATCGTCCAGGGTTCGATGATCGCGCGCGCGCGCACCGTCGCGCCGACGTCGAAGCGATAGGCGAGTGCTGCAAGCGACAAGTCCGATCCTACCAGCCCGAATATCACCAGCGGAAGCAGCAGCTCCAGTCCGTTGATCTGGCTATTGGGGAACATGGCCTGCGGGAAGAGCATCAGTAGGCCGCAGGCGAGCACCGACGCGATTCCCGCGACAAGCAGCGCATCCCAGACGACATGGACGTGCGGCCGGTCGGTCTTGGACAATTGCTCGGCAAGCCCACGTCGCAGCCCCAATGTCGCGAGTTGCGCGGCGAATTCAACGACGAGCACGGCGTACGCGAAGCGCCCCAGCGCATCCTCGCCATACCAGCGGCCAGCGATGAACAGGAAGGGAAGCCGTGCGGCGAGCCGCATCAGGAAGCCGAAGAAATTGGTGCGCCCACCCTTGGCAAGCGCAGCGATATCGCCGTTCTGATCCCCCTCGACCGGCATCGCGCTCCCCTCGGTTCGGCCGTTCACAGAACGACCTTCAATGCGCGGCGCCCCAGCTTTTGCCTGTTCCGATTTCGACGCCGAGCGGAACCGAGAGTTTTATAGCGGGTTCGGCGGCGGACGCCATAACATGTTCGATGATCGGTTTCGCCGCGTCGACATCGCCCTCGGGCAATTCGAAGACAAGTTCGTCGTGCACCTGGAGCAGCATGCGGACATTGGTGAGCCCCGCATCGCGGAGCGCACCCGGCATCCGCGCCATCGCGCGCTTGATGATATCGGCGCTGGTGCCCTGGATGGGCGCGTTGATCGCCGCGCGCTCGGCGCCCTGACGCTCGTGCTGGACGCTCGACTTGATCCGCGAGAAATGCGTCTTCCGTCCGAACAATGTCGTCGTATACCCCTTTTCGCGCACGGCGCTGAGCGTCTCGTGGATATAGTTGCGGATACCCGGGAAGCGGTCAAAATAGCGGTCTATCATGGCCTGCGCGTCGTCGGCGGTGATTTCCAGCCTTCCCGCGAGCCCCCAGCGCGAGATGCCGTAAAGGATCGCGAAGTTGATCGTCTTGGCGCGGCCGCGCGTGTCGCGGTTGACCTCTCCGAACAACTCCTGCGCGGTCATGTTGTGGATGTCGTCGCCGCGCAGAAACGCCTCGCGCAGTTGCGGGACATCCGCCATGTGCGCTGCAAGCCTCAGCTCGATCTGGCTATAGTCTGCCGACAGCAGCACGTTGCCGGGCTCGGCGACAAAGGCGTCGCGGATGCGGCGGCCCGTTTCGCTGCGGACGGGAATGTTCTGAAGATTGGGATCGTTGGAGGCGAGGCGCCCGGTCTGCGCCCCGGTCAGCGAATAGCTGGTGTGGACGCGGCGCGTGACGGGGTTGATCTCGGCCTGGAGCGCGTCGGTGTAAGTCGATTTCAGCTTGGAGAGCTGACGCCAGTCGAGCACCTTGCGCGCCATCTCGATGCCCGGACCTCCATCCTTGAGCGCAGCGATCCGCTCCAGCTCGTTGACGTCGGTCGAATACACCCCCGACTTGCCCTTGCGGCCGCCCTTCAACCCCATGCGCTCGAACAATATTTCGCCGAGCTGCTTGGGGCTGCCGATGGTGAAGGGAGTCCCTGCGATGCCGTGGATTTCCTTTTCGAGCTCGACGATCTGGCCCGCAAACTCGGCCGAGAGCCGCGCCAGTTCCTCGCGGTCAACCTTGATGCCTTCGCGCTCCATCGCCGCAAGCGCAGGAATGACGGGGCGATCAACCATCTCGTAAACGCGCGTCGCATGTTCGGGCGCCAGCCGCGGCTTCAGGCGCCTCCACAGGCGGAGCGTCACGTCGGCATCCTCCGCAGCGTAGCGCGTCGCATCCCTGATGCCGATCTGGTGGAAGCCCTTCTGGTTCTTGCCCGTGCCCGTCACGTCCTTGAAGGCGATGCAGCTATGGTCGAGATGTGTTGCGGCGAGCTCGTCCATGCCATGCCCATGCAACCCCGCATCGAGGTTGAAGCTCATCACCATCGTGTCGTCGATCGGCGCGACCGCGATGCCGTGCGCGGCGAGGACGCAGATATCATATTTGATATTGTGCCCGATCTTGAGCACCGCGGGATCCTCGAGCAGCGGCTTCAGCCGTGCGATCGCGGCGTCAAAGGGGATCTGAACGGGATTGTCCGAGAGCAGATCGCCGCCGACATGCGCGAGCGGGATGTAACATGCCCTGTTGGGTGCGAGTGCGAGGCTGATTCCGACAAGGCCCGAGCGTGGGCCGAGGCTGTCGGTTTCGGTATCGAAGGCGACGAAGCCCTGTGCGGTAGCGGCGGCAATCCAGCGGTCGAGCGCGTCGAGCGTGTCCACCGCTTCATACGCATCGACATTGCAGGGCGGATCCTGGGGGAGAACCGCCTCGGGGCTCGGCGGCGGCGCGGGCGCGTCCGCGACGGTGCCCAGCCGGTTGAGCAGCGAACGAAAGCCATGATGCTCGAGAAAGGCGCGCAAGGGCGCCTCGGGTATCCCCTTCATCGCCAGATCCTCGAGCGGATCGGGGAGCGGGACGTCCTCCTTCAAAGCCACGAGCACGCGCGACAATCGCGCCATCTCGGCATGCTCGATCAGATTGTCGCGCAGCTTCGAGGGCTTCATCGACGGCGCTGCGGCCAGCACCGCCTCGACATCGCCGAACTCGTTGACGAGTTTGGAGGCAGTCTTGGGGCCGATGCCCGGAACCCCGGGGACATTGTCTACGCTGTCACCCATCAGCCCGAGAACATCGCCCAGCTTTTCGGGCGGCACCCCGAATTTTTCGATCACATGCTCGGGGCCAAGGCGTTCGTTCTTCATCGTGTCGAGCATGTCCAGCCCGGGCTCGATGAGCTGCATCAGATCCTTGTCCGAAGAGACGATCGTCACACGCCAGCCGTCCCTGAGCGCGGCCCTGGCATAGGACGCGATGATGTCGTCGGCCTCGAAGCCCTCTTCCTCGATGCACGGCAGCGAGAAGGCGCGCGTCGCATCGCGGATCATCGGGAATTGCGGCACGAGGTCCTCGGGCGCAGGCGGCCGCTGCGCCTTGTACTGATCGTAGAGATCGTTGCGGAACGACTTGGAGGATTTGTCCAGAATCACCGCCAGGTGCGTCGGGCCATCCGCCTTGTGCAGCGCATCGGCGAGCTTCCACAGCATCGTCGTATAGCCATAGACCGCGCCCACGGGCTCGCCGCGGATGTTGGTGAGCGGCGGAAGCCGGTGATAGGCGCGGAAAATATAGCCCGAGCCGTCGACGAGATAGAGGTGGTTCTGCGAGGACATGCGCGCGGGATAGCAGGGCGCCGGCTCGTCACAAAGATCGTTTGACGCGCCGGCGCGAATTCATGGCGTCATCGACGGTTCATCGTGGATCGGCTAGAGCGCTTCCCGAAAAAGTGGGAACCGGTTTTTCGGTCGGGAAGCGCTCAAGATATTGGATCGAGAGCCTTTCTTGCCCGGCAAGACGATTCCGCCTTGTCGGGAAAGGCTCGAGGCGCGCAGCGATGATTTCGCGCAGGAACATGTTGATAGCGGGCGCGGCGGCGGCGGGCGCCGCGCTGCTGCCGCGCGGAGTGTCGGCAGCGACGGGAGGCTTCGCCTCGTCACGGCTGTCGGTCGTCGTGCGCGGTCAGGGCCCTGACGTGATCCTGATCCCAGGCCTTACCGCCTCGCGCGACATGTGGAGCGGCACCGTCGCAGCGCTGCCCGGTTATCGATACCACCTGATTCAGCTTGCCGGCTTTGCGGGCGATCCGGCGCGCGGCAACGCTTCCGGCCCCGTCGTCACGCCCGTCGCGCAGGAGATCGTGCGCTACATCATCGCCAACGAACTCAAGGCTCCCACGGTGGTGGGCCATTCGATGGGCGGCTTGATCGCGCTGATGATCGCGGCGCGCTGGCCCACGCGCATCGGTCGCACGATGGTGGTCGACATGCTGCCGGCGCCGGCAGCGGGGCTCGGCATGTCGGTTGCCGGTTTGCGCCCGCTCGTCGACGGGTTGCGCGATTCGCTCACCCGCACGCCCGAGGGGCGCCGCACGCTCGACTCGCTGATCGGGATGTTCGGCCCGCCTGATCAGGGCGCGCGCAAAAGCGATTCGGGCTTAGTTGCGCGCGCGATGCACGATATCGCGGTTACCGACCTGACACCTGAACTGCCGCGTATCACGACGCCGCTGGTCGTCCTCTACGCGACGGTGCCGGGTGCGCAATTGGACATGGCCGCCGTCGAGAATGCCTATCGCTCGGGATATGCCGCCGCGAAGCGCGCGAGACTCACGCGCATCGCGGGCAGCGGGCACATGATCATGCTCGATCAGCCGCAGCGCTTTCGCACCGAACTGAAGGCATTCCTGCCCGCCGCCCGCTAGAGCACTGAACGATAAATTGAATCGTTCAGTGCTCCAGTTTTTCCTTTGCTTTTCGCATTCTCCGAGTCGTCAGGTGATTTCACCTGACTTGAGAATGCTCTGACGCAACGCGCTACCGACTGCTGATCCGGATGGCCTTGGGAGGCCCCATGCCTGCGAGTTGATCGCTGCTCCGGGCTGCTGCCACCGCAATCGCGATATCGCGATTGGCGCGGTT
The DNA here is from genome assembly GCF_003590775.1 of Sphingomonas cavernae. Taxonomy (GTDB): domain Bacteria; phylum Pseudomonadota; class Alphaproteobacteria; order Sphingomonadales; family Sphingomonadaceae; genus Sphingobium_A; species Sphingobium_A cavernae. Next base: position 481,350 of record NZ_QYUM01000002.1, read on the forward strand.
CATCGCGCCATCATAGCAGTTGCGGCCGTCCTGTCGCTGCTCGACCGGTTCCACGCGTGTGCCCAGATCGCAGACGAACTGCGCAGCGCGGTGCACGCGACCGCTGAGCCGGTTGACGCCGTCGTCCGAGCGCAGATTGAGATCGGCATAGCTGACCGCCATGGTCCGCACACCATCGCCCGGCATGGATTTCGCTGTCGAAACGATTGGTGCTTCGGCCTGTCCCGCGAACGCGGGCGGAGCGCTTGGCAGCATGATCGACGCCGCCAGAACCGCTGCACCGAGGGTGAAAATGGTTGATCCCTTCATGTGAACGTCCTGCCTTCCATTACGCGCCAATATTTACGCGGCGCATTCCGTTGTCGGCGGCTTCGCGCGGCGAATGCCGCCAGATGATGCGGGCGAACGGCGTTGTTTCGATGGGATCTGGCACGCCCGCATATTGCTTGCGTCGCGGCCGGAAGGTTCGGATGCACTGATCGGCTGGCGAACCCTCCGCCCGACCAACACCGCCCGTCGTGACCCGGAACGAATGTTCAGGCGAACGGATTGGTTTGCTTCAAATGACAGTCAGCGCCCGCACTGTCTAGGACAAATTCGACACAATCTTTCGTTTTTTTATAAAAACTTGTAATTTATGTGTTATTTTGCCTCGATACAGAATAGTTCTCAAATGAAATGATGGATCACATCTATATATTGAGCCGCTTGATCATCATCATATTGGATTGCCCAAAGTTTTTCAGTTCGATGTCGATACGATGTGTCACATATAGGCCGACGATATTCGCGACAGCTAGCAACTTCAGTACGAAACTGTCATGAATGACGGGTAATATTCCGCCGCCTGGTCAATGCGTTTCGCGTGGATCGCGACCTCGGCGTTCGCACCTGTCTGTATCAGGGTTTCCCCCGATATGACCCGGTCGCTGCCGGGTGAATAGTCGACGAATCTGGAAGCCCGAAGGTGAATGGCCATGACCAACCGATTCGTCTCCACACTTGCCGGCGTGGCACTGTTGGCGGTTCCGCTCCCCGCACTCCATGCCAAGGCTCCCGACACCTGGGACAATCTGCACAAGGTGAAGGCAAAGCGCCTCGACGAGGTCTATCTGCTGCCCGGCGCCGATTTCCGCACCTATACAAAGGTGATGATGGACCCGACCGAGGTCGCGTTCCAGAAGAACTGGCTGAGGGATTATAACAATTCAACGATAGGGCTCTCGAACCGCATCAGCGACAAAGACGCGCAGGAGATGCTCAACAACGCCAAGACCGGCTTCGAGGAGGTGTTTGTCAAAGCCTATACCAATGCCGGCTATCAGGTCGTCACTCAGCCCGGCCCCGACGTGCTCAGGCTGAGAACCGCGGTCATCAACCTTACCGTTACCGCACCCGATACGATGTCGGCCGGCCGGACGCGGACCTTTTCGCGTGAAGCGGGCGAGGCGACCGTGGTGATCGAAGCGCGCGATTCGGTGACCGGCGCAATATTGGGCCGCGCGGTGGACCGGCAGGACATTGGCGACGACTCCTTCATTCTGCGGCGCACCAGCGTGAGCAATCGCGGCGATTTCGAAATGGCGTTCAGCAGTTGGGCCAAGGCCAGCGCCAATGGCCTGAACGAGCTCAAGGCACTGTCGCCGATCGACACCAATGCGCAACCCGTGAAGAAATAGAGACTCGTTTCGGGTTGCCAGCCCCGCGCCGGCCACGCAGAGACGGCGCCATGTTTGCAGGAAAAACTGCTCTCGTCACGGGCGCCGCGCAGGGCCTTGGCCGCGCCATTGCAGACGCGCTGGCCGGTGCGGGCGCGCATGTGTTGGTGCATGGACGCGACAGTGCCGCGCTGGAGCGCGCCGCCGCCGAGATCCGCGCACAGGGCGGATCGGCCGAGGCGCTAGCTTTCGATCTCGCCGATCAGGATGCGATCGCCGCGGCCATGGCGGGGATCAGTCAGCTCGACATCCTCGTCAATAATGCCGGCGCGCGCGACCGGCGGCCCTTGACCCAGCTCGATCCGGCGGCGGTGCGGCATCTGCTCGAGATCGACCTCGTCGCCCCGTTCGAACTCTGCCGCCGCGCGGCCGCGCTGATGCCGCCCGGCGGACGGATCATCAACATCACCTCGATCGCCGGGCCGATCGCGCGCGCTGGCGACGCCGCCTATACCGCCGCCAAGGGCGGGCTCGACGCGCTCACACGCGCGCTGGCGGCCGAGTTGGGGCCGAGGGGGATCACGGTCAACGCGGTAGCGCCGGGCTATTTCGCGACCGAGGCCAATGCCGGGATGACGGCCGATCCCGAGATCGAGGATTGGCTGGCGCAACGCACTTCCCTTGGCCGCTGGGGCGAGCCGCGAGAGATAGCGGGCGCGGTGCTATTTTTCGCCTCGGATGCCGCGAGCTATGTCACGGGACAGACGCTCGCGGTCGATGGCGGCTATCTGGCGCATTTTTGAGCCGTCAGGCAGTCGCCTCCGCAGCCTCGGCGCGCCGCGCCACAAACCGACCGATGATTGCAGCCAGCAGCAGCACGAGCGCCGCGATCAGGAAGGCGCTGCCGACATGCGGCAACACGGGCGTGTCGCCCACCGACATAGAATAGACCACGCCGAAGAACAAAGGCGAGGCGACGCCGGCGATGCTGGCGACGCTGTTGTTCGCGCCCTGGAGCTGGCCCTGTTCGGATTCGGAGACGCGCTGCGTCATCAGCGACTGGATCGTCGGCATCGCGAGCCCCCACAGCGCATTGGGCAGCATCGCGAGCGTGAAGAGCAGCCCCGTTGGCGCAAGCCCCATGCATGCGATGCCGACAGCACCGCCGAACAGCCCGAAGGCCATCGTCCGGCGATCTCCGAGCCGCTTCACCACGGGGCCGACGACCACGCCCTGGACGATCATGTCGAGCACGCCAACAAAAGCGAGCAGCACGCCCACTTCAAGCGCGCTCCAGCCATAGCGATAGGCAGCATAGAGCACGAACACCGCCGAAAAGACGTGGTGCGCGAAATAGAGCAGGAAGTTGACCATGGTCAGCCCCGCCAATTCGGGGTGCGAGCGCAGCAGCCTGAGCGCGCCGAACGGGTTGGCGCGGCTCCACGCGAAGGCCATGCGCTTTTCGGGCTTCAAGGATTCGGGCAGCACCAACAAACCGTAGAGGAAAGCAAGGCTGCACAGCCCCGCTGCCGCCCAGAAGGGCAGACGCGGCGAAATTTCGCCCAGCACGCCGCCGATAAGCGGACCCGCGACGAAGCCGCCCGAGAATGCGGCGCCGATCAGGCCATAGGCGCGCGCGCGTTTCTCGGGCTCGGTGATGTCGGCCATATAGGCGAAGACCGTGGTGAAGCTCGACGAGGTCATTCCCCCGATCGCACGGCCGAGCGCGAGCCACCACAGATTGGGCGCAAGCGCCATCAGCACGAAATCGGCAGCAAGTCCCGCGGTCGAGATCAGGATCACGGGCCGGCGGCCATATTGGTCCGAGAGCGATCCGATGATGGGCGAGCAGACGAACTGCATCGCGGCCCACAGCGCCACGAACACACCGTTCCACACGCCCGCGCTGGCATTGGACCCCGAAAATTCCTCGATCAGCGAGGGGAGCACGGGGATGACGATCCCCATCGACATGATGTCGAGAACCGCCGTCACCATGATGAAGGCGATCGCGGCGTTGCGATGCCTGGGCGTGAGGGCGATCATGGAAACACTCCGATACTGCGAGCGAGTGTCCTAACCGCTTGTGCGGGATCGGGCCAGCGCCCGTTCTTTTATCCGCGTTCGGAGCCCACACGGATGTTCTGTTGTGGGCGCGCGGGATACCAGTTGATGACGGGTTCAGCGCCGGTCACCACGATCAGCGGCGCTGCGGGCGCGTGGATGTCGGCATTGAAGATGTCGATCACCGCAGGCGCGTCGTTCTCGAAAAGGAAGACGGGCGCGGCATTGCCCGCGGTCGCACGGACAAAGGGCCGATCGATCACATAGCGCGCGCCCGATCCGCCGTGGAAAGAGAAGTGCGCCGCGCGGCCCGTGCCTCCACGTCTCACGGGTTCTTCACTGCGGCAGCGCTGGAGCATGCCCGTGTTCCACATGCGGTAATTGCGCTTGTTGCCGCGCGCGCGGCAATCGACAAGATAGACCTGGTCCGATTTGGTATCGAAGCCGCCGTCGCTGCTGTCGGTCGCGACGCAACCCTCATAGCGGATACGCGCATTGCCGCGCTCGTCGGAAAAGCCGTCACCGTTCCAGTAACGGTCCTGCGGACGCCGCGATTCGATGAAGCGGTGCGCCTCGCAGCGGCGATAGGTGATGTCGCTCACCTGATCGAGCAGCGCGAAGCCAGTGCAGTAATTGGCGCAATCCGCAGATCCGAAGGCGACGGCGTCCTCGATCAGCCCGCGCTGGCTGGCATAGCGCAGCCGCATCAACCCGCGCTCGGCGTCGACGATGCTGATGCGGCGCAGCGTGAAATCGCTGAGCGGCGCGGGGGTGCCGCCGCGGTGATTCCACGACCAGTTTTCGAGAAAGCGATAGACATTGCTGCCCGAGCAATCCTCGATCACGAAGTGTTCGGTGGTCGAATGCCAGGCGCGGATCGCGCCGTTGCCCCAATTGTGGAACTGGCAGTTGCGCACGGTCATATTGGTTTTCGCGACCAGCGCGGTTCCGCCATCGGCGCCGCTGCCGACCAGCGCCCGAGCGCCATTGAAAACGCGGCCGTCTACAACGGTCTTATCAGCCGCCTTCGCGCTGCCCAGCGCCAGGCTGCCGAACGGAAGCGCGCCTGCTGCAGCCAGCAGCCGCCGGCGCGAAAGGGGATATGCCATGGAGAACTCCCATTACTCATCGTTCCCCACAAAATGTAAATTATGCAAACTCTTGTTGCATCGCAACATGGCAAGAACCCGCCTGCGCCCAAGTGACGCACAGGCGGGTTCATCCGGTCGCGGATTAGTGCAGTCGGTGGATCAGGGGCTGGCGGGCTGGTCGTCGTCGTCGCCGCTGATCAGTTCGATAGCGCCCCAGATAAAGGCGCCCGCCACGATCGCGCCGATCACGTAGCCCATGACATTGCCACCGGCCGCAGCGCTCCTGCGATCGCTCGCTGCACCCGAGCGGACATTTTTCGCAACTGTGGTGTTGTTGGCAAGGCTCAACCTCTGCGCCGCGGGGCTCTGGGCGAGTGCGGGAAACGTGGACACAAGCAGCGGAACTGCGGCGAGTAGAGCAATTTTCTTCGAGACCATGACGCGTCCTCCCTATGCTGGACCGGTAACAAACCGCCCCGGTGGCGAAATGTTCCCGAAGAGGCGGTCCCGGTCACGTCAGCCACGCTCGGTCTTCACGAAGATCTTCTGGCTGGCGCGTGCGGGATACCAGTTGATCACCGGCTCTGGGCCAATGACCTTGATCAGCGGAGCGCCGAGCGCCCTGATGTCGGCGTCATAGATGTCGACGACAACGGGCGCGGTGGTTTCGAACAGGAATACGGGTGCGGTGCTGGTGGTGGTCGCGCGGACATAGGGCCGTCTGATCACGTAGCGCGAGCCCGCGCCGCCCTGGAAGGCGAAATGCGCGGTGCTGCCCGTGCCGCCGCGCCAGGTCGGCGTCTCGCTCTGACAGTGTTCAAGATGCCCCGTATTCCACAGACGGTAGTTCTTCTTGTTACCCCGCGCCTTGCATTCGGCGAGGTAAACGCCCGCCGACTTGGTATCAAAACCGCCATCGGCGTTCTGCGTGGCGATGCAGCCATGATAACGGATGCCCGAGTTGGTGCGCTCGTCGGAAAAACCGTCGCCGTTCCAATATTGGCTGGCGGTACGGCCGACCTCGAAAAATCGATGCGACTCGCAGCGGCGATACTGGACATCCCTGACGTCGCCTACCAGCGCGAAGCCACAGGAGTAGGTGACCGCATCGTCCGCGGCGAGCGCGATGCAATCCTCGATCAGTCCCTTGTTGGAGCCGTATTTGAGCTGGATCATGCCGCGATCGAGCTTCTGTGCGGTGATGCGGCGGAATGTGAAATTACTGAGCACGCTGGACGGCGAACTGTCCCAGGTCGAATTCTCGAAGAAGCGGAAGAAATTGCTGCCGCTGCAATCCTCGACCACCAGTCCGTCGACGCCGCCCTGCGCCGCGCGGATCGCGCCATTGCCGTAATTGTCGAAGGTGCAATTGCGGATCGTGGTGTAGGATTCGGCAAGAAGCGCGGTCCCGCCGTCCAGCCAGCCGTCATTCACGAGCGGCCGCGTGCCCACGAAATGCCGCCCCTCGATGATCCGCCGCGCGGGCGCGGCACGCGCGGCCACGGGCAAGGCGAGGCCTGCGACAACAAGCTGCCGGCGGGTGATGAGGCTGGACATGGCTTGGGCTCCCCGAGTGACGACGTTCCTGAACGCCATCGGGGGCCAATTGTTGCGCCGCAAAAATCAGCAAGGCAAAATTTTATGGCACGAGAATGGTGTCGCGCGCCTCAGGCAAGGTCTCGGGATAGTCCAGCGTGTAGTGCAGCCCTCGGCTTTCCTTGCGGTGGAGCGCCGATCGGACGATCAGATCGGCGACCTCGATCAGGTTTCGCAGTTCGATCAGATCGGGGGTTACACGGAAATTGCCGTAATATTCCTCGACCTCGCGGCGCAGCAGCTTGACGCGGTGCGCCGCGCGCTCGAGCCGCTTGGTCGTCCGCACGATACCGACATAGTCCCACATGAAGCGGCGGATCTCGCGCCAGTTGTGCGCGACGATGACCTCTTCATCCGAATCGGTGACGCGGCTCGCGTCCCAGGGCCGAATCGGTGGAGGTTCGGCGAGGCTGTCCCAGTTTGCGATGATGTGCCGCGCCGCCGCCTCGCCGAAGACGAAGCATTCGAGCAGCGAGTTGGAGGCAAGGCGATTGGCGCCGTGCAGCCCCGACTGCGTCACCTCGCCCGCTGCGTAGAGCCCGGGCAGATCGGTACGCCCGTCCAGATCCACCACCACGCCGCCACAGGTGTAATGCTGCGCCGGGACGACGGGGATCGGTTCCTTCGTCATGTCGAGCCCCAAGCCGAGCAGCTTTTCGTAAATATTGGGGAAGTGCTCGCGCACGAATTCGGGCGGCTTGTGACTGATGTCGAGATGGACATAGTCGAGGCCGAGGCGCTTGATCTCGTGGTCGATCGCACGCGCCACGACGTCGCGCGGCGCGAGTTCGGCTCGGGTGTCGAAATCGGGCATGAAGCGGTGGCCCGTCTCGGGGATCAGCAGATGCCCGCCCTCCCCGCGCACCGCCTCGGTGATCAGGAAATTCTTGACCTCAAGATTGTAGAGACAAGTCGGGTGGAACTGCATGAATTCCATATTGGAAACCCGGCAGCCGGCACGCCAGGCCATCGCTATGCCGTCGCCCGTCGCGCCGCGCGGCGCGGTCGAATAAAGATAGGTGCGCCCCGCCCCGCCCGTCGCGAGCACCGTCGCGCGGCCGGTGAACAACTCGACGCGCCCAGTTTTCCTGTTGCACGCATAGACGCCCCAGACATGGCCCTCGCCCGAATAGCGTTCACCATGCCGTCCGGTGACGAGGTCGATGACGACCATATCGGGGATGAGCGTGATGTTGGGATTGGCCTCGGCGGCGCGCTCGAGCGCCTGCTGTACCGCCCAGCCCGTGGCGTCGTCGACATGGACGATGCGGCGGTGGCTGTGCCCACCCTCGCGCGTCAAATGCCAGCGTTCGGTTTCACCACCCGAATTGAAGGGCACGCCAAGTTCGGCCAGCCGTTCGATCGCGGCGGGCGCATTTTCGACGACGAACTCGACCGTGGCGCGGTTGTTAAGCCCCGCGCCCGCGACCATCGTGTCCTCGATATGGCTGTCGAAGGTGTCGCCGGGCTCGAGCACCGCGGCGATTCCGCCCTGCGCCCAGGCGGTCGAGCCGTCGGAGAGCGCACCCTTGGCGATCACCGCCACACGGCAATGTTCGGCCAGGTTGATCGCTGCGGTCAGCCCCGCCGCGCCCGAACCGATGACGATGACGTCGTAGCTATGCTCAGCCATGGGCCGATGCGCGCGTCAGGTTGAGGAAAACATCCTCCAGATCGGCCTCGCGCGTGACAACGTCGACGATGCCGAAGCCCTGCTCCTGCACCGCGGCGAGCACCTGCCCGGCATTCACCTTGTCCTTCGAATAGGTGATCGCGAGCACGCGGCTGGCCGTGAGTTCGATCTTCTGGAAGCAGGGATTGGAGGGTAGCGTCGCCACGTCCCGATCGACGGTCACCTCGACCGCCTTTTCCTGCGCCATGCCAACCAGCGCACGCGTCGGCTCGTTGGCGATCAGCTTGCCGTGATTGATGATCGCGATCCGGTCGCACAGCTCCTCGGCCTCTTCGAGATAATGCGTGGTGAGTACCACCGTCACGCCGCGCCGGTTGAGTTCGCGGACATAGGCCCAGAGCTGCTGGCGCAACTCGATATCGACCCCCGCAGTGGGTTCGTCAAGCACGAGCACCGGGGGTGAATGGACCATTGCCTTGGCGACCATGAGCCGGCGTTTCATGCCCCCCGACAGCGTGCGCGAATAGGCGCCGGCCTTGTCCTCGAGGTGCATCGCGCGCAGCAGCTCCATCGAGCGGCGCTGGCCCTTGGGGATGCCAAACAATCCGGCCTGGATCTCGAGCGTCTCGAAGGGCGTGAAAAAGGGGTCGAAGACGATCTCCTGATTGACGATCCCGATCGACGCCTTGGCGTTGCGCGGGTGCCTGTCGATGTCGAAGCCCCAGATAGATGCGCTGCCCGCGGTCTTGTTGACCAGCCCGGCAAGGATGTTGATCAGCGTCGACTTACCCGCGCCATTGGGGCCCAGAAGCCCGAAAATCTGGCCGCGCGGCACGTCGAAACTGACGCCTGCCAGCGCGCGCTTGCCACCCGCATAGACTTTCTCAAGCCCGACGATCTCGATTGCTGCGTCGCTCATCGCCCTGCGCATAACGGCTTGCGGCGCGCGCGCAAAGACGGCGGGCGCATTTGCCATAAATTTAACCCGGGCAATTGGGAGAGTTTTAACCAATCGCGTCTAATCGTCGGCATGTGGGGACCAGAATATTTCATAGGATGTGGCGACGGGCGGGGGGCCTGTCGCGGCGACCGGAAGCAGCCTGTGGGGGGACGCATCCGGGGACCAGCAGGGATTCGGCCTATGCCGTTTCTCTGCTCTCATGCCGCCCGGCCCCAGGCGAGAGCCGGCTTGAAAATGTGCTTGGCTTCGCGCTGCGCACGACGCTGCTGCTGGCGCTTGCCGGCATCCCGGGCATCGCCTTTGCCGCGCAGACACCGGGCGAGGCAAGCGCAACCATGGTCCGGCCGCTGACCCTGATCAAAACCGAGGATCTGGATTTTGGCAGCATATCTGCGGGTCCCACCGCAGGCACGGTGCGGATCAACCCCGCCACCGGAGCCAGGACCACAACGGGCGGCGCTATCGCCGCCGGCGGCGCGCCAACACGTGCGACCTTTGTCGGCGCGTCGCAGCTCGGCATCGCGCTCAACGTCCAGATCAGCGCGTCACCGACGCTCGTCCGCGCCGGCGGCGGCACGATGACGACAGCGCTTGAGGTCGATGGCGGCACAGGCTGGCGGCTGTTCACGGGCACCGGCCCGCACACATTCCATGTCGGCGGGCAGTTGAATGTCGGCACCAACCAGACCGCGGGCAGCTATGCGGGACAGTTCACGCTGACAGTGAACTACTTCTGACCACATCAGCCCGCGATGACGCCAGCGGGAACCGGCGAAGGATCCGTTGGCGGCGTTACGCCCCGGCTTTCCCGCAAACCTTGGCGAAATATTCCAGGGCCGTTCGGGTCTTGGTTTCCTGCGCACCCTGAGGGTCCAGGCCGAGTGCCCCGAGATGATCGTTGAATGCCTTTCGGGCCTGAGCCGCCTTGTCGGGCGGTACCTTGATCGACACCTCGACCAGATCGTCGCCATTGGGGAGTCGCCACTCCTCGATCGTCAGTTCGTGTGCGAAATTCTCGTGCTCCAGCTTCCAGCGCAGCACGCGAATGGGCCCCATGACGCAGAGATGGCCAAAATCGACCGATCCCTTGTGGAACTCGGTCAGAAATCGCTCCTGGTCCGTCGAGAAGAGCTTGGCGATGGCGCGCTTTCCCTTTGCGACCTCGTCGATCTCGTTGCGCTGCTGCCGATGCGTCAGCGATGCCGAGAAGACTGCACGGTCACCGACACAATCGGCCTCGAGTTTGAACCCTTCCTTTCGTTGCCAATCCGGCGATATGCTCGTCATTTCTGCCGAACGGAACTTGACCGTGGAATCATCGGCGTCGCCCTTGACGAGCCTTGCCCGCAAAGCGATCCCCGCATTGAACAGATCGAGGTTCGGCGTTTCGTAGAAATAGATGAGCCGGATATCGGCCGTATCCTCGTCGACCTGCATCGCACGTTCGGCGCGAAGCTCCTGATCCGGGCGGATGGTGACCTTGATCTCGACGGCGTCCATGCCCGCGAAGGTAGGAACACCGCCTTCCGAGGCCTTGGGGGTCGCGGTCGTGCTCATTCGTCAGTTCCTTTCCGAAACAACCGGCAAGCCGATTCCCATCGATTGCCGCCATTGCGCCGAGAGGCCGGGTCGGGATGGTGAAGGCCCAACCATCACAATTTTCGATCGACACTTTAACCCAATCGAAGCGCGTCTCTAATCGGGGAAAGTTGGTAGCTCTTTCCTCCCCTGCCGACGAACGTCCTCTCCCCGTTGCGTCTCAAAACCGCACTTGCTATGCGCGCCGGCATGATCGCACCGCCTGAAACCATCCGCGTCAGCACCGCCCGCGTCGCCTGTGACGGCGCCAGCGACATTCCGGGAGGCGCTGCCCTCGGCCATCCGCGCGTCTTTCTCGAGATCGACGAGACGGGTTTCGTCGATTGCGGCTATTGCGACCGGCGTTTCGTACTGGTCGGCGGCCCTTCCGATACCGAAAAGGGTTCCAAGGCGGCCTGAGCTGCCTATATCGGTCGCATGCAGACCGATCCCCGCAGCTTCCTGTATCGCCCCGACGGCCTCGATCCCGACGCCGCCCGTTCGCTCACCGCCGATGCGCTGAAAGGCTGCGACGACGGCGAACTCTATCTTCAATACAGCGCGTCGGAGAGCTTCGGCTTTGACGACGGCCGACTGAAGACCGCCGATTATTCGAGCGAATCGGGCTTCGGCCTGCGCGGCGTGAGCGGAGAGACGACCGCATTTGCGCACGCCAACGAGCTGAGCGAAGCCGCGATCCGCCGCGCCGCCGAGACGCTGACACTGCTCGATCCCGCAAAGGACCAGCCTGCGGCGCCTCCGCAGCGGACCAACCGGCATCTCTACACCGACGTCGATCCGATGGGCCTGATTCCCTTCGCGAAAAAGGTAGCGCTCTGCCAGATGATCGACGCTGCGGCGCGCGCACGCGATCCGCGCGTCGCACAGGTCTCGGTCAGTCTTTCGGGATCGTGGAATGTCGTGGAGATCGTCCGCGCCGACGGCTTTACCGCCACGGATATCCGGCCGCTCGTCCGCCTCAACGTGTCGATCGTCGCCGAGCAGAACGGACGGCGCGAGACGGGCTCGTTCGGGATCGGCGGGCGCGAACTTTATGACCGGATGTTCGAAGAGGCGACGTGGAATCGCGCGATCGACGAGGCGCTGGCGCAGGCGTTGATCAATCTCGAGTCGGTCGCGGCGCCCGCGGGCGAGATGACCGTGCTGCTCGGCCCCGGCTGGCCCGGAATCCTGCTCCACGAGGCGATCGGCCACGGCCTCGAAGGCGATTTCAACCGCAAGGGCACGAGCGCCTTTTCAGGCCGCATCGGCGAGCGCGTTGCGGTGCCCGGCGTGACGGTGGTCGATGACGGTTCGATCGGCGGGCGGCGCGGCTCGCTCTCGATCGACGATGAAGGCACGCCGACCGCAGAGACCGTTCTGATCGAGGACGGCATATTGAAGGGTTATATGCAGGACCGGCTCAATGCGCGGCTGATGAATGTCGAACCCACGGGCAATGGCCGCCGGCAATCCTACGCCCACGCGCCCATGCCGCGCATGACCAACACCTTCATGAAGGGCGGCAATGACGATCCGGCCGAGTTGATGAGCCGCGTGAAGAAAGGCATCTTCGCCAAAAGCTTCGGCGGCGGGCAGGTCGATATCGTCTCGGGCAAGTTCGTCTTCTCGTGCACCGAGGCGTACCTGATCGAGAACGGAAAGCTGGGCGCTCCGATCAAGGGCGCGACGCTGATCGGCGACGGCCCGACCGTGCTGACCAAGGTCGCGGGCATCGGCAACGACTTCGCGCTCGACGAAGGCATTGGCATGTGCGGCAAGGGCGGCCAGTCGGTTCCCGCTGGTGTCGGGCAACCGAGTTTGCTGGTCGACGGCCTCACCGTGGGTGGGACGGCTACCTGACACGCTGTTGCTGTCACGAGGATGGCAACGGTCGCATCTTAGAGCGCCGCGTGTAAAAGCACCGCTCATCCTGAGGAGGGGCTGAGCCTGGCGAAGCCCCGTCTCGAAGGACATAACCAGCGGCCGATCCTTCGAGACGCCATTTCGCCAAGCTCAATGGCTCCTCAGGATGAACGGTTCTGATTTAATGCACGAGACTCTAAGTCCGTAAGCTACGGGATGAGAGAATGAGCAGCGCCACCGTCGAAACGATTGCCAACAGCGACTTCAGCCCCTTCGACGACGGCGATCTCGCCGCCTATCTCGCACGCATCGGCTATCCGGGTCCGGTCGCGCCCGATCGCGCGACGCTGGAAGCGATCGCGGCGCGGCATCCGGCGACGATACCATTCGAAAATCTCGATCCGCTGCTCGATCGGCCGGTGGACCTCTCGCTGCCGTCGCTGATGGCGAAGCTCGTTCATGGCGGGCGCGGTGGATATTGCTTCGAGAGCAACGGGCTGCTGCTCGCCGTCCTGCGCCGCATTGGCTTCACGGTCGATGGGCTGGCCGCGCGCGTCTACTGGAATCAACCCAATGCCGACACGCCGCCGCGCACGCACATGTTGTTGCGGGTCGCGCTGGCAGATGGGCCGGTGCTGATCGATGTCGGCTTTGGCGGCGCGGTGCTGACGGGGGTGCTCGACCTCGTACCCGATGTGGTGCAGCAAACGCCGCACGAACCCTTCCGCCTGCTGCGCGACCGCGATCTATGGGAACAGCAGATCCGCATCGGCGAGACCTGGCGGACGACCTATCGCTTTGACCTGACCGTTCAGGAACCCGTCGACTATGAGCTGGCCAATTGGTGGACATCGGCGAGCCCGCAGACGCATTTCCGGCAGATGCTGATCGGTGCCCGATCGGTGCCGGGGAAACGGATCACGCTGCGCAATTTCGATTTCGCGGTGCACAATCTGGGCGGCGCGACCGAGCGCAGGACGCTCGAAAGCAGCGCAGAGGTCTGCGACACATTGGAACGCGACTTCGCGATCGCCATTCCCGACCGTATCGCCTTGATGCGCCGCCTCGAAACGCTACGATCCGCCAATGTCTGAGTTCTTCGACCACGTTACCGAAAAGCACCGCGAGTTCATCGCGAAACAGCCCGTGTTCTTTGTTGCCACTGCTGCCGAGGGTGTGCGCGTCAACCTCTCCCCCAAGGGCATGGACAGCTTTCGCGTCCTCGACGATCGGCGCGTGGGCTATCTCGACGTCGGCGGATCGGGCAACGAGACGCATGCGCATCTGACCGCCGACGGCCGCATCACCATCATGTTCTGCGCGTTCGACAATCCCGCGCTGATTTTGCGCATCTATGGGCGCGGCGCGCCGGTGCTGCCACAGGACGCACAATGGGACGCAACCGCCGCGCCCTTCGCACTGCTGCCCGGCACACGGCAGATCTTCGTGATCGATGTCGAGAGCGTCCAGACGAGCTGCGGCTGGGGCGTGCCGTACATGAGCTTTGATCGCGAACGCCAGACATTGTCCAAATATCATGCTCAGCAGGTGCCCGAGGAAAGGCTGGCCAAGATCGCCACGCGCACCAGGAGCATCGACGGCTTGCCCGTTCGCGTGCAGACCGTGATGCCGCGTCCGGACTGAGCAGGCGATGGCATTGACCAGCATCGCCGAGTTTCCCGACGGCATCGCCGCCGATCTCGCGTGGCTTGAGCTCAAGGCCGCGGGCATCCATGCCTTTCTGTTCGACGGCGGCATGGCGAGCCTCGGTTTGGGAATGATGACGCCGGCACGGCTGATGGTCGATGAACATGACGCGGAACGCGCCCGCGCGCTGCTTGATCAAAGTGCCTGATTTTTAGGCACGACTTCGCAACTGCACAATAATTAGCATTATTCGGGTCGCTGCCGCGCATCAAATTTGTGCGTCGCGGCGGATTTCGGGCAATTTTCGAATCTGGCACATCGCTTGCGGAGACCTCCACGGACATTTGCAGAAGGGGGCCGAATGAAACTCGTCATAGCCATCATAAAACCCTTCAAGCTCGACGAGGTGCGCGAAGCGCTTTCCGAGCTTGGCGTGGCGGGCATGACCGTCACGGAAGTGAAGGGTTTTGGCCGCCAGAAGGGCCAGACCGAAATCTATCGCGGCGCGGAATACAGCACCAATATGGTTCCCAAGATCAAGATCGAGGTGGTGTGCACCTCCGACCTGGCCGATCGCGTCGTCGAAGCCGTTCAGGCCTCTGCCAACACCGGCGCGATCGGCGACGGCAAGATCTTCGTGCTCGAGGTCGGCCAGGCTGTGCGTATCCGCACGGGCGAGACCGACGAGACCGCGCTCTAATCACAAAGGGGGAAAGATGACGACTTCCAGAAAGATAGTGGCGAGTGCGGGCGCGATCGGCGCGTCGCTCCTTGCCGCCATGCCCGCCTGGGCAAACACTGCGGTGGCCAATGTCGCCGAAGCCGCGGGCAACGCCGCCGCGGCGGTAACCGAAGCCGCACCCGCGGCTGCGGCCGCGTTCACGCCGACCGCCGACATGGTCAACAAGGGCGATACCGCCTGGATGCTGATTTCCTCGGCGCTGGTGCTGATGATGTCGATCCCCGGCCTCGCACTGTTCTATGGCGGCCTTGTCCGCACCAAGAACATGCTTTCGGTGCTGATGCAGGTTTTCATGATCGTCTCGATCGCCGCGCTCGTCTGGGTCACCTGGGGCTACAGCCTCGCCTTCACCAGCGGCAACAGCTTCATAGGCGGCCTGAGCAAGCTCTTCCTGCAGGGCGTTGACGGCACAACCCTTGCCGCCACCTTCTCCAACGGCGTCTACATCCCCGAATATGCGTTCGTGGTGTTCCAGATGACCTTTGCGTGCATCACGCCCGCGCTCATCATCGGCGCCTTTGCTGAACGCGTGAAGTTCTCGTCGCTGATGATCTTCACGGTGCTCTGGCTGACCGTCGTCTACTTCCCGATCGCGCACATGGTCTGGTACTGGGCGGGTCCGGACTTCCTGCCGACCACGCCCGGCGATCATGGCCTTCTCTGGGGCTGGGGCGCGCTCGACTTCGCGGGCGGCACCGTCGTCCACATCAACGCGGGCATTGCCGGCCTCGTCGGCTGCCTCATGATCGGCAAGCGCATCGGCTTCGGCAAGGAAGCCACCCCGCCGCACTCGCTGACCATGACGATGATCGGCGCATCGCTGCTGTGGGTGGGCTGGTTCGGCTTCAACGCCGGTTCCAACCTCGAAGCCAATGGCGTGACCGCGGTGGCGTTCATCAACACCTTCGTCGCGACCGCTGCGGCCGCAGTAAGCTGGGCTATCGTCGAACAGATCAAGCATGGCCGTCCGTCGCTGCTCGGCGCGGTCTCGGGCGCGGTCGCCGGCCTTGTCGCGATCACCCCGGCCTCGGGCTTCGCTGCGCCGATGGCCTCGATCGTGCTCGGCCTCATCGTCTCGCCGATCTGCTTCTTCTTCGTCTCCACGGTGAAGAACAAGCTTGGCTATGACGATACGCTCGACGTGTTCGGCATTCACTGTGTCGGTGGCATCATCGGCGCGATCGGCACGGGTATCGTCGCTGACCCGGCGCTCGGCGGCCAGGGCTTCTTCGACTACACCGTGATGCCCGCCGTCGTCGGCACCTATGACATGGGCGCGCAGGTCCTCACCCAGATCAAGGCGGTAGCGCTGACGCTCGTCTGGTCGGGCGTGGGTTCGGCGATCCTCTACTTCATCGTCGACAAGGCCATGGGTCTGCGCCCGAGCGAAGAGGCCGAACGCGAAGGTCTCGACCTCGCCTCGCACAACGAGCGTGCCTACAACTACTGACAGGTTTGGAGGGCGGCCCACCTATTCCCCGGGCGCGCCCTCCTCAAGGAGTTCCTCCTGCGAACTGACTGGGCCGGTGTGGCGACACACCGGCCCTTTTTTCATTTGATGCAGAAAAGCCACGCCCCGACCAAAATCGCGGGGGTGTGGTTGTGACCGCGCGCGCATAATTTTATTACAAGGCAACAAAAATAAGCGCAGGGAGGAATATTATGTCTGGTTGTCTGGACTCAACTTTCGCAAAATATCGTCTTACTGCAGGGACTTGTGTAGCAGCGCTGATGGCGGCGGCGACACCCGCCGCGGCGCAGGATCCGCAGCCCGAAGCCGTCGACCAAGGCAGAGAGATCATCGTCACCGCCACCAAGCGCGCCTCGACGATCCAGGACGTGCCCTTTTCGATCAACGCACAGACCGAAGCCGATATCGAACGCGCCAACGCGAATACGATCGAGGATCTGTCGCGCAATGTCGCCGGCCTCACCATCCAGAACCTCGGGCCCGGCCAGAGTCAGGTGTCCATCCGCGGCGTCTCGGCCGGCCAGATCGTACGCGACCAGCCCGGCGTGAAAGAGCAGGTGGGCATCTATCTCGACGAGTCGGTGATCTCGCTCTCGCTGTTCACGCCCGATATCGACCTGTTCGACCTCAACCGCGTCGAAACGCTCCGCGGCCCCCAGGGCACGCTGTTCGGCTCGGGATCGGTCGGCGGCACGCTGCGCTACATCACCAACCAGCCCAAGGTCGACGTGATCGAGGGTAAGGTCGAAGCCAATGTGAACATGGTCGACGAGGATGATTTCGGCGGCCATATCAAGGGCGCGATCAACCTGCCCATCGTCGATGGCTTCGCGGTGCGCGCGGTGGGGTATTACACGCAATATGCGGGCTTCATCGACGCGCTGCGCGAGGGCGACAGCGAGGCGAAGAACATCAACGACGGGTGGCGCGCAGGCGGACGCCTGTCTTTCCTGATCCAGCCCAGCGACAATTTCACGATCGTCCCCCGCCTCGTCTATCAGAAGATTTCGACCGATGGCTTCAACCGCCAGGAGGTCTACAATCTCTACGCCAACCAGTTCACGACGACGCGCCCGCAGGTCGTCTTCGACAAGCGTCAGCAATATCTGCTGCTCAAGGAAGCGTTCCAGGACGAGTTCATGCTCGCCGATCTGACGATGAACGTCAGCGCGGGGCCGATCGATATCACCTCGATCACCAGTTACATCAATCGCGACATCCTCGTCAGCCGAGACGCCAGCTCGCTCACGGGCAGCATCACGATCGACTTCGGCCTGCCCAATGCAGCGGTCCTGCTTCCGTCAAATCTTCGCGACACGACCGATCTCGAGCAGATCTCGCAGGAAATCCGCCTCGCCTCCAACGGCACGGGGCCCTTTCAATGGCTGGTCGGCGGCTTCTACACCGACGCCGCTCGCGATTATCTCCAGCGCCTGCCAACGCCGGGCTTTGACGCGTTCTACGATGCGGTCAACGGCCCAGGCGCAGCGGCAGCGGGCGCCAGCGGCTTTGGCCCCGATTCGCCCTATAACGCCAACCTGCCCTACAACCTCCAGCAGCTCGCGATTTTCGGTGAGGCGAGCTACGAATTTGGTGCGCTGACCGCGACCGCGGGCGCCCGCTATTATGCGTACAACGAGACGCGGCGTTTCATTTCGGGCGGCGTCTTTTCGGGCGGAGACAATCGTCGCGACAAGACGTCATCGAGCGGAATCACGCCTCGCTTCCTGCTGAGCTACGAAGCATCGGACGACATCACGCTCAATGCGCAAGTATCCAAGGGTTTCCGGTTAGGCGGCGTCAACGACCCGCTCAACGTGCCGATCTGCACGCCGGCGGACCTTGCCCTCTTCGGCGGCTTCCAGGACTATAACGACGAAACGCTGTGGAACTACGAGGCCGGCGTCAAGGCGCAGACGGGCATCTTCACCTTCAACGCCGCGGGCTTCTACACCGACATCAAGAATCTCCAGGTGACGCTCGACGCAGGGTCCTGCTCGTCGCGCATCGTGTTCAACGTGCCCAAGGCGCACACGATGGGGCTGGAGGCGGAATTTACCGCGACGCCGGTCACCGGGCTCGACCTCTCGCTATCCGGAAGCTGGGTGGAAGCCGAGTTCGACTCGACGCTGCCCGAACCCTTTGCGACAAACACGGGTATCCGTGAGGGCAACCGCCTGCCGACAGTGCCCAAGTTCCAGATGGCAGCCGCAGCGACCTATAGTTTCCCGATCGACAATGACGGCAACGAGGCTTTCTTCTCGGCGTCGTTCCAGCATGTCGGCAGCCGCTTCACCCAGCCTGCCGATCAGGAACTCAATCCGCGGACCTTTGTCCACAACCTCGCCTTTGCGGGCATGCCCGCAACTGCCGCGACGACGCTCAACCTGAAGCTGCCCGACTATCAGCTCATCAACCTGAGCGCCGGGCTCGAGTTCGACAATGAGCTTGGGATCACCCTCTACGTCAACAATCTGCTCGACGAGAGCGCGCTGCTCTCATTCGACCGCGAACGCGGCGGGCGCGCGCGCCTGGGCTTCCAGGTCGGCCAGCCGCGTACGATCGGGCTTACCGTCCGCAAGGGCTTCTGAGCAAACGCACTCTGATCCGGGGCCGGCGTGGCGACGCGCCGGCCCTTTTTTTCATGACCGCATCAGGCCAGTTCGGCGCGCTGGATCACGACGGGAATCCCCGCCTTGTCGAGCTCGAACCCCACGATCGAGAAGCCGCATTGCAGGTTGAGGATGATCATCGCGTTGTTGCCCGCACGCGTTCGCGTCTCGACATGCGAATAGCCCTGCTCGCGCGCCCAGCGATGCTGGGCCTCGGTCAACCGCCTTGCCAACCCCTTGCGCCGTGCGTCGGGATGAACCCCGCCAAGCCAAGAGTAGAACAGCGTCTCGCCGCGGCGATAGCCCAGCTTGAATGCGATCAGCCGCCCCTCCGCATCATGCGCCGAAAACAGCGCGGCGCCGTCGAGGTGAGACAGCCGGCCCAGCAGATATTCGGGCGCGAAATCGGCAAAGATCACGCGGCACAGCGCGGCAAGCTCGGCGCCGTGCTGCTCGACTGCGCTTCCCTCAACGACCTCGATCGCGGGTTCACCCATCATGCTGCAGCCGTGCGTGCCAGCGCGCGCGGATCGTTTCGCTCGAATCGCGCGATCCGTCATGGCTCCAGCCGGGCGGCGCGATGATGTAGCGCAGCTTGTTGCCGATCCCCGGCGCCTTCCACACGTCCTTGGCGATGCCCGCCCATTCGTGGAACGCGGCCCACAGCACATTGTAGCTGCCCAGGTTCTTGACGATGCCATAGCGCGGGCGATCGTCATCGTGTTCGCGCACGAAGCTGCCGAACATCCGATCCCAGACGATGAAGACCCCGGCATAATTCTTGTCGAGATAGCGCGGATTGGTCGCATGGTGGACGCGGTGGTGCGACGGCGTGTTCATCACCGCCTCGAACCAGCGCGGCATCCGGCCGATCATCTCGGTATGGATCCAGAACTGGTAGATCAGGTTGATGCCACCGCAAAACAGCACCATCGCAGGTGGGAAGCCGATCAGGAACAGCGGCAGGCGGAAGATGAAAGCCAGGCTGAGGAACCCCGTCCAGGTCTGCCGAAGCGCGGTCGACAGATTATAGTGCTGGCTCGAATGGTGGATGACGTGGCTCGCCCAGAACCAACGGACGCGGTGCGCCGAACGATGAAAGGCGTAATAAGCCAGATCGTCGAGCACGAAGCAAAGGCCCCATGCCCACCAGACATAGGGGATGTCGAATACCCGGTGATTCCAGAACCACCAGGCCATGCCGATCACCGCGCCCGCGCTGAGCACGCCCGCGATCGTGCTGCCCAGCCCCAGCGCGAGCGACGTCAACGTATCCTTCGGATCATAGCGGTGCCGGCCGCGAATCCGCGCGACCAGCATCTCGAGCAGCACCAGCGAGATGAACGCAGGAACCGCAAGGTTCACCGGATCGGGCAGGTCAGGCATCGGTCATCGTCCCCACATCGCCCATATTGCGCATGCGGCTGGCCCACTCCGCCGCATGTGCACCCAGGTTGAGCGTTACCGAACCGAACATCGGATCATCGGGGGTCAGCGTCAATTGGTTGCGATCGAGCCGCGCCTCGACCGGAGGCATCAGCCGCCGACCGACAAAATGCCCACCATGCGCGCGGATCAGCAGCAGTTGCCCTACGCGATCGCGGAGCAGCGCCGCGTAGCCCGCGCGATCGACCGCCACGGCAACGGGATCGAAGCCGCTATCGACCTCGTCCGCCACCGCAAGCGCATGCTCCGCATTGACGATCCGCGCTTCCTCGCCCAGCCCGAGCAGCCGCGCGACAAGCGCGAGCCCCAAAACCCCGGCCAGCGATCCCGCCAGCAAAAGCCAGTTCATCGTCCTCCGCTGAGCGCGTCGAGCATAGGTCGGATCGAGGAAAGGTCGTAGCCTGCGCCCGCGGCCTTTTCCGCGAGCGTATCGGGCGCATCGCCGCGCTGCGCGCGCGCCAGCGCCCAGAGATAGGTCGAGCGCGTGCCCGAACGGCAATAAGCGAGCGCGGGGCCGTTCGCGGCATCGAGTGCGGCGTTCATCTCGTTGAGCTGGTTCGCCGAAAAGCCCGCATGGGTAACGGGGATGGCGCGATAGGCGACACCCGCAGCTTCGGCCGCGGCCGCGATTTCTGCGCCATTGGTCTGTCCGGCCTCTTCGTCATCGGGGCGGTTGTTGATGATCATCGTCACCCCATCCGCCTTCGCCGCCGCGACCTGATCGGTCGTCATCTGCGAGGCAACCGAAATGCTGTCGTCAATCCGCCGGAACATTGTGAACTCCAATTCTGCTGCTCGCCCTATAGACGCCACAGTTTGCCGCATGGAAGCGCGAATGACGTCAAGACGCTTTCGGCTTCCGTGGTTTCTTCTTTGCGGCGCCTCTCAGCCCGGCCTCATGTGCCAGCGCGGCCCATTCACGCATCGCGTCGGCATCATCATACACCGCATCGGGCGCGGCGCGGTAGTTCATGCTGGCGACTTTCCCCTCCTTCATCACGAAGGTGAAGCGCTCGCAGCCTGCACCGTCCCAGCGCGTATCGCTTGTCGCATCCGCCTTGAACCAGAGCCGGTCGTCGGCGACGATCGCAAAGACGACGCCGTCGAGATAAAGCGTCGCGCCGCCCATCATACGGCGCATCGTCACATGGCCCATCGGCGCGAGCGCCTCGCCAACCCAGTCGACTAGGCCCGTGTCCACGCTCATGCCGCTGCGAGCGCCCTGAGCGCATCGCCATCGAGCCTCTGGACGGTCCATTCATCCATCGGCTTCGCGCCCAGCGCGCGATAGAATCCGATCGCGGGTTCGTTCCAGTCGAGCACCGACCATTCGAGTCGGGCGCACTCGCGCTCGATCGCGATCGCGGCGAGCCGCGCGAGCAAGGCGCGCCCTGCCCCCGCCCCGCGCGCCTCGGGCGCGACAAACAGGTCTTCGAGGTAGATGCCGGGCTTGCCCTCGAAGGTCGAGAAATTGTGGAAGAACAGCGCAAAGCCAACGGGGCCGCCATCCAGTTCGGCGATCAGGACCTCGGCATAGGCGTGCTGCCCGAACAGGTTGCGTTCGAGAAGCGCCACGTCGGTGCGAACCTCATGCGCCAGCTTCTCATATTCGGCGAGCGCAAGGATGAAGCCGTGAATGATCGGCAAATCGGCGCGCGTGGCCGCGCGGATGGCGAGGCTCATGCCGCCTGCCTCTCGCCGAGCGCGCGGATCGCAGCGCGCGAGCGTGCGAGATATTCCATGCCGTGAAAGCGATAGGTGCCGATGAAGTGGATCATTCGTGAGTCCCCGGGAAGCGGCGTGTTCCAGTGATTAACGTAGCGATCGGCGGGCAACAGCACTGGATCGGCGGCATTTGCGACGACGAAGTTGGATGCGACCTGTTCGCTCCCCCATTCGCACCATTTCGCGCGGCCCACAGCCGCTTCGGCAGCTTGAGAGAAACGGGTCGCGAGGCCCCGGTCGCCGCCGCGCGCGAAACCTGCAAAACCCGCGCAGCCGCGGACATAGCGCGGCGCTGCCAACCCGGGGATTTCCAGCCGGTCCATCACCGACTCGGTCGCGCGCTGGACATGGCTCTGGCTCAGCGAGACACCCTCGGTGCCCTGAGGGAAATGCTCGCGAACGAACTCGGGCACAGGCAGCACCGCAGGAACAATGTCGGATTCGCCAAGCAGCGTGAAGCTGCGATTGGCATCGATCGCCTCGGCAAGTTCCGGTACCGGCCCCACCGTCACCGTGTCCGAATCGAGCTGGATCATGTAGTTGTCCGCGCTCAGATCGAGCAGCGTCAGCAACCTTTCCCATGTGCCGCCATTGGGGCACGGCCCGACATCGACATCGTGGATCGAGAGGATTTTGGGATCGCCGAGATGCGCCTTGAGGATCGCGCGATCGTCAGGGGTCAGCGTACCGTCGTCGAGCAGCATCACGCGCCCGCGCCGCAGATGGTGGTGGAGCGACTTGACCGCGACCAGATAAGGAATGAGCACCGCGCTCCCCATCATCGAGAACAGCACCACGCCATCATCGACCGGCCGGATCGGCGGGGTCGCGAGCACGGGCCGGCACAACCGCTTGTAGAGCGCCTGCTTCACATGCCAGTTGATTTCCTCGATCATAATGCGGCCTCCGGATGCGTGACGGGCTCGGGGCGTTTGCGCGCGGCGAGCAGACACCCGGCTACGATCATCAGCGCGCCGACGACGGTTAAGGTGGACACGCCTTCATCGAAGAACCACCAGCCGAGCAGCGCCGCCCAGATGAACGCGGTATATTCTACGGGCAGCAGATATTGCGCCTCGGCGCGCGCATAGGCCCAGGCGAGCAGCATCATCGATACGAAGGCGAACAGCGCCGACACCATCAGCAGCGGCATCTGCGCGGTCGTCGGAACGATCGCGAGCCACGGTGCTGCGAGCGCATAGAGCGCTCCCGCGACGATATTGAAGAACAGCGCGACCTCGACGGGATCGGCGACAAGCGACTGGCGCCGCGCGACGACGAGGTTGAAGGCGTAGAGGACCGCCGCGATCAGGATCGCGATCGCTCCGCGAAACGCGTCGGGGCCCATATCGGCCTCGGCCTGGCCAGCAAGGATCACGAGCACGCCCGCAAAGGCGAGCAGTGAGGCGAAGATCGCACTCTTGCCCACCTTTTCCTTGAGGATCACCGCGGCAAGGATCAACGCGACCAGAGGCGCGACAAAGGTCAAGGCCACGCCTTGCGCGATCGGCACCCGCGCCAACCCCCAGAAGAACAGCAGCACCGATCCCCCTGCGGTCACCCCGCGCCAGAAATGCAGCACCAGCACCGGGCGCGCAGGCCAGCTTTTGCGCATCAGCACGAACATGGGAATCCCGATCGCCAGCCCGAACACGCAGCGCCACAGCATCGCGTTATAGGCACCGATCTCGATCGACAGCCCCTTCATGATCGCGTCCATCGCGGAGAATACGGCGATGCCGAGCGTCGCTACGCCAAAGGCTTGGACGGGGCTGGCGTGCTGACTCATGGGTGGCGAGATAGCGGCGCCGGACACGCTTGTCTCGCCTTTGCAACGAGATCAGCGCAAAATCATCCGGTCATTGGCGATCTGCACCGAACCGATCTGGCCGAGCACGTTCTGACCGAGGAGCGACACTTCGCTGTTGTCGAGGATTACGCCGCGCATGTCCCAGGCTTCCTTCTGGCCGATCGCGACATGACGGATCGAGATCTGCTTGCCGAGCAACTCGCCCGCGGCACCACGGCCTACCACCTCATATTCATCGTCGGAAAATTTGAAGCCGACGCGCGTCGCGTCTTCCTCTGTCAGCGCCACGGTCGATGCGCCGGTATCCACGAGAAAGTGCACAACGCGGCCGTTGACCAGCGCATCGACATAGAAATGACCATTTGGCTGACGCTTGAGGACAGTATCGAGCGCCTTGTCGGTGGCGCGCGCGTAGGCGGCGGGATCGTCGCCATTGGACAATGTGGCTGACGGCGCGGTCTCGCTGCCCGGCCACGCCAGACCGACCAGCGTCCCTGCGCCAATGACCAGAAAGATCGCTCTCGCCGACACCACAACCCCCGCAAATCCCGTCGGAACACGGTAGCGGGCGCAGGTAATTCAATCGTTAAGTGGGGCTATTCCGCCGCGTCGGCCACTGCAGCATCGGTGCTTTCCGCCTCGATCTCGGCGGCCTTGGCTTCGACGAGCTTCACGATGTGCTCGATCATGTCGGCGTCCTGGACATGGTGATCGGTCACGCCCGAGAGATAGACCATGTGCTTGCCATTGCCGCCACCGGTGATGCCGATATCGGTCTCGCGCGCCTCGCCGGGGCCGTTGACGACGCAGCCGAGCACCGAGAGCGACAGCGGCGTGTGGATGTGCTGGAGCCGTTCCTCGAGCGCCTGGACGGTTCGGATTACATCGAAACCCTGACGCGCGCAGCTCGGGCACGAGACGACGCGGACGCCGCGCGTCCGGATGCCGAGCGATTTCAGAATTTCATAGCCGACGCGCACCTCTTCCTCGGGCTCAGCCGAAAGTGAGACGCGGATCGTGTCGCCGATCCCGGCCCAGAGCAGGTTGCCGATCCCGATCGCCGATTTCACGGTGCCGCCGATCAGCCCGCCCGCCTCGGTAATGCCCAGGTGCAACGGGCAATCCACCGCTTCCGCCAGCCCCATATAGGCCGACACCGCAAGGAAGACGTCGGACGCCTTCACCGCGACCTTGTATTCGTGGAAATCCTGATCCTGGAGCAGTTTGATATGATCGAGCGCGCTTTCGACCAGCGCCTCGGGGCAGGGCTCGCCATATTTTTCGAGCAGGTCCTTCTCAAGACTGCCGGCGTTGACGCCGATGCGGATCGCACAGCCATTGGCCTTGGCGGCGTCGACGACTTCCTTCACGCGCGCTTCGGAGCCGATATTGCCCGGATTGATACGCAGGCACGCGGCGCCCGCGTCGGCGGCTTCCAGCGCGCGCTTGTAGTGGAAATGGATGTCGGCGACGATCGGCACGCGCGCGGCGCGGACGATCTGCTTCAAGGCCGCGGTCGATTCCTCATCGGGGCAGGAGACGCGGATGATGTCGACGCCCGCTTCCTCGCAGCGACGGATCTGGTCGATCGTCGCCTTGGGATCGGAGGTGAGCGTGTTGGTCATCGTCTGAACGCTGACCGGCGCATCGCCGCCGACCGGAACATTCCCGACCATGATCTGACGCGAGGTGCGGCGCGCAATATCGCGCCAGGGACGAAGGGACATTCTTCAACTACTCTGCGGTTGGCTTGCGCGCCGGCTTATAGCGCCTGCGCGCGCGGCGATACAGGCTATTCGTCGAGCGAGCGCCGGAAGGTCTCGGGCAACAGCGCTAGCCCGATGACCACGGTAAGCGCGGCGATGATCACGGGATACCAGAGGCCGTAATAGATATCCCCCGTCGCCGCGACCATCGCGAAGGCCGTGGTAGGAAGAAAGCCCCCGAACCAGCCGTTACCGATATGATAGGGCAGCGACATCGAGGTGTAGCGGATGCGTGTCGGGAACAGCTCGACGAGCAAAGCCGCGATCGGGCCATAGACCATCGTCACATAGAGGACGAGGATAGTGAGGATCATCACGACCAGCGGCTTGTTGATGGCGTCCTTGTCGGCTCGGGCAGGATAGCCCGCACGGGTGAGTGCGCCGTCCAGCTCTTCACGGAAGCCGGCCGGATCGCCAGTATAGGCGATCGACTCCTCGCCGATCACGACCCTCGCCTCGCTGCCCGGCGCTGCGCTGTTGCCGTAGCTGACGCCTGCCTTGGCGAGCCATGACTTGGCGACGTCGCAACCCGAGCTTTCGAACCTGTTGCGGCCGATCGGGTCGAACTGGAAGGAACAGCGCGCCGGATCGGCGACGACGGTGACGGGGGCCGCGCTCTGCGCGGCGTGGAGCGCGGGATTGGCGGCCTTCGACAGCGCGTCGAACAGCGGGAAATAGGTGAGCGCCGCGAGCGCGCAGCCGATCATGATGATGGGCTTGCGCCCCACCCGGTCCGAAAGCCAGCCGAAGAAGACGAAAGCGGGGGTACCGAGCGCCAGCGCGATCGCGATCAGGATATTGGCGGTCGCGCCATCGACCTTCAGCGTCTTTTCGAGGAAGAACAGCGCATAGAACTGTCCCGCGTACCAGACCACCGCCTGCCCAGCGACCGCGCCGAACAGCGCGATCAGCACGATCCTGAGGTTGGACCAGCGCGCAAAGGCTTCGGTAAGCGGCGCGGTCGAACCCTTGCCCTCGGCCTTCATCGCCAGAAACACCGGGCTCTCCTCGAGTTGCATCCGGATCCATAGCGAAACGGCGAGCAGCAGCACCGAGATCAGGAAGGGAATTCGCCAGCCCCAATCGGCGAAGACCGCCTCTCCCAGCCAGGTGCGCGTGCCGATCACGACGAGCAGCGCCGCGAACAACCCCAGCGTCGCGGTGGTCTGGATGAAGCTGGTGAAAAGACCGCGCTTTCCGGGCGGTGCGTGTTCGGCGACATAGGTGGCCGCTCCGCCATATTCTCCGCCGAGCGCAAGTCCCTGAAGCAGCCGCAACAGCACGAGCATGACGGGCGCGGCGACGCCGATCGCGGAATAGCTGGGCAGGAGTCCGACGACGAAGGTCGAAAGCCCCATGATCCCCATGGTGACGAGGAAGGTGTTCTTGCGGCCCACCAGATCGCCGATCCGCCCGAAGACGAGCGCGCCGA
This sequence comes from Sphingomonas cavernae, assembly GCF_003590775.1. GTDB lineage: Bacteria > Pseudomonadota > Alphaproteobacteria > Sphingomonadales > Sphingomonadaceae > Sphingobium_A > Sphingobium_A cavernae. The sequence goes on from NZ_QYUM01000002.1 coordinate 508,448, forward strand.
ACGGCCGCACCGCAAAGCCCGCGGCAAAGGCGGCGAGTGCGAAGATGAAGCCCGTGGTCTCGTTGACGCCCGAGAAGAACTGCGCCGAGATGATCGTGGCGAGCAGCCCGTAGAGATAGAAATCATACCATTCGAAAACGGTGCCAAGCGACGAGGCGAGGATCACCAGCCTTTCGCTCTGGCCACGCGGCTTCTCTTCCGCGGCCCCGATCGCCCCCGTCATCAGCGTCTCCCTTGCCGGTCATTTTTCTTGCCGTTGACCGACGACATAGCCGTTAAATTGCACGTGGCGATAGCGTGTTGAGGCAGTCCGCCATTCTGCTAGAGCCTTTCCCGACAAGGCGGAATTGCCTTGTCGGACAGGAAAGGCTCTCGATCCAATGTTTAGAGCACTTCCTGGCCGAAAAACCGGTTCCCACTTTTTCGGGAAGTGCTCTAGATGACGAGCATCACGAACGGGAGGTTCTCCCTATGCATTCCCTGTTTCTCCTCGGAGCCATCCTGATGACTTCCACCGTCGCCCAAGCCGCCCCTGCGCCCAAATGGACGCTCGTCATTCATGGGGGGGCGGGCGTGATCGAACGCGAACGCCTCACCCCACAGCACGACCGGGAAGTTCGCGCGGCGCTTGATCGTGCGCTCGAGGCGGGGTCGAAGGTGCTGTCGACCAATGGTTCGTCGCTCGACGCGGTGGAGGCGGCGGTCAAGGTGCTCGAGGACGATCCGCACTTCAATGCGGGCCGCGGCGCGGTCTTTACCTATGAGGGGCGCAACGAACTCGACGCCGCGATCATGGATGGCAGGACCCGCGCGGCAGGCGCCGTCGCGCGCACGACGCGCACGAGGAATCCGGTGAGCCTCTCGCGCGCAGTGATGGAGAAGAGCCCGCACGTCTTTCTGAGCGGCGAGGGCGCCGACCAGTTCTCGGTCGAGCAAGGGCTCGAACAGGTCGACCCGAGCTGGTTCGCTACCCCCGAGCGCAAGCGCCAGCTCGACGAGATGAAAGCGAAAAAGGTCGGCTGGTACGATGTCGACCTGAAATACGGCACGGTGGGAGCCGTCGCCATCGACGCGAACGGCCATGTCGCGGCCGCGACCTCAACCGGCGGCCTGACGGGCAAGCGCTGGGGCCGCATCGGTGATTCGCCGGTGATAGGCGCGGGCACCTATGCCGACGACCGCGCCTGCGCGATCTCGGGCACGGGTGCAGGCGAATATTTCATCCGCATCGGCGTTGCGCATGAGATTTGCGCGCGAATCCGGATGAAGGGCGAAACCCCCAAACAGGCCGCCGACGCGGTGATTGCCGAGCTTGGTGCGATCGGCGGCACCGGCGGCGTCATCGTGACGGGCCCCGGCGGCAGTGCCGACTGGTCATTCAACACCCCGGGCATGTACCGCGGCAAGGCGAACAGCGAGGGTGTGAAGAAGGTTGCGATCTACGGCGACGAGGGCTGATGCTGCGACATTTTTTTGCGGCGCTTGTCGGCGCGCTGATGCTCGTTCCCGCGCCCGCCAAGGCCTGGTGGGACTATGGCCATGAAACGGTGGCGGCGATCGCGTGGAAGCAGGTGACGCCGAAGACGCGCGCCGCGATCTCCGCGCTGCTCAGGCAGGGCCGGCTGCTCGAGACGCCCACCTGCCCCGTCAATACAATCGAACATGCGAGCTACTGGGCCGACTGCGTCAAGCCGCTGAACGACCGCTTCAGCTACGCCTATTCGTGGCACTATCAGAATGTCGATGTCTGCAAGCCCTTCGACCTGAAGGCGGCGTGCAAGGATGGCAACTGCGTCTCCGCCCAGATCGAGCGCAATGCAAAGCTGCTCGCCGACAAGACCGTGCCGGTTCGCGAGCGGCTGATGGCGCTCGCCTTTCTCGTCCATTTCACGGGCGATCTCCATATGCCGCTTCACGCCGGCGACCGCGGCGACCTTGGCGGCAACCGGGTCAAGGCAGGCTATGGCGACGCGGTGACCGAACGGATGAACCTGCACGGGATCTGGGACGGCTATCTCGCCGAGCGCGCAATCTCCACGCCGCCATCGATCGTCCGTGTCTATTCCGCGGAAGAGCGCGCGGCGATGGGTTCGGGTAGCGTCGAGGACTGGAGCCGCGAGAACTGGCAGGTCGCCCGCGAAACGGTCTATGCCAGCGCCTATGGCGGCGACCCATGCGGCCCTGTGCCCGGCGGGCGCGTGACGCTCGACAACACGACAATCGAAAAGCTGATCCGGCCGCTGCGCCTGCAGGTAGAGCGCGGCGGGATCAGGCTCGCGCGCATGCTTGACGAAGCGCTCGGCTAGGCGATCGTGCGCGGCTGCGCCTGGCGATAGGTGCCGAGCAGGCGCATCCATTTGGTGTGGAAGCGCAGTTCCTCAAGCGCGCGATCGATCGCGGCATCGCCCGGACCTCCCTCGATATCGGCGTAGAACTCGGTTGCCGCGAAGCTTGCGCCGCGCTGATAGCTTTCGAGCTTGGTCATGTTGACGCCGTTGGTCGCAAAGCCGCCCATCGCCTTGTAGAGCGCGGCGGGCACGTTCTTCACCTCAAAGATGAAGGTGGTCATCACCGGACCATTAGGCTCAGGAACCACGCCCTCGCGCGCCAGCACGACGAAGCGCGTGGTGTTATCGTCCGAATCCGCGAGTCCTTCGCTCAGCGTCTGAAGGCCATAGAGTGCGGCGGCGCGCGGCGGCGCAATCGCGGCGACCTTCGGGTCGCCCAGTTCCGCGACGAGTGCGGCTGCGCCCGCGGTATCGGCATAGCCGACCGAGGTGATGCCGCGCGCGCGCAACCATTTGCGGCACTGGCCGAGCGCCTGCGGATGGCTAGTCGCCTCGCGAATGCCCTCGATCGGACCCAGCGCCATCAGGCTGTAGTGGATCGGCAGAAAATGTTCGCCGACGATCACCAGCCCCGACTCGGGCAGCAGGAAATGGATGTCGGCGACCCGACCATGCAGCGAATTCTCGATGGGGATCATCGCGCGGTCGGCGCGCCCTTCCTTCACCGCGTCGATCGCGTCCTCGAAACTGAAGCAGGGCAGCGGCAGCGCGTCGGCAAAGGCCTGTTCGACCGCGATGTGCGAATTGGCGCCGGGAGCCCCCTGAAATGCGACCGCACGCGCGGGATCGGCGATGGCGGCTTCGGCCATCTGTTCGACAAGGCGGCGGGCGGGAGCGGGATAGTTTTCCATGGGCGCAGTGCGCTTAGGGACAATGACGACGATCGGCAAGGCGCGGCTTGCGGTCTGCGCAATGCCCCGATAAAGGGTGCCGCGATTTAATGCCCGGGTGAGCAGAGGGATTTCGATGGACGACCGGTTCAACACGATTGCGGGATGGGTTCTGGCGGCGGGTATCGTCGCGCTTGGCGGATCCATCGCAAGCGGGATGTATTTCAAGGGCCATGCGCCCGAGAAGCCCGGTTATGAAGTCGCGGACGCAACGCCCGCCGAAGGCGAGGGTGGCGGCGCGGCAGCGGTCGATATCGCCACGCTTCTCCCCACCGCCGACCCTGCCAAGGGCGCGGAAGTCTTCAAGAAGTGCACCGCCTGCCACACCATCAACCAGGGCGGCGCCCAGGGCATCGGCCCCAATCTTTGGGGTGCGCTCGGCAAACCGCACGGGCATGTCGCCGGCTTCGCCTATTCGGACGCGCTGAAGGGCGTTCCGGGCAACTGGGATTTCGCGGGCATGGACAAGTGGCTCGCAAGCCCCCGCAAATATGCGCCGGGCACCAAGATGACCTTCGCCGGCCTTTCAAAGCCCGAGGATCGGGCCAACCTGCTCGCCTATATGAACAGCCAGGGCTCGAACCTGCCGCTTCCCGCGGCCGGCGCAGCATCTGCCGCCGACACCGCGGCGGCGGGCAATGCCGCGGCCCCGGCCGAAAACGCAGCGGCCCCCGCCGCGCATTGATGTTGGCTGCGGGCGCCAGCGTCCGCACCGAGCTGTTGGCGGGTGATTCGCTCGCCCGCCGCCTTCCGGAGATCGGCGCGCTTCGAATCGCGGTCTTTCGCGACTTTCCCTATCTCTACGAAGGCGATCCGGCCTATGAGGCCGCGTATCTACGCCCTTATGCGACAAGCCCCGACGCGCTCGTAATGGGCGCATTCGACGGCGATCGGCTGGTCGGGGTCACCACCGCCGCGCCGATGGAAGATCATGCCGAGGATTTCGCCGCCCCCTTCGCGGCGCGCGGCATCGACATTTCAACCATCTATTATTTCGGAGAGTCGGTCCTGCTGCCTCAATATCGCGGGCAAGGCATCGGCCACGCGTTTTTCGACGCGCGCGAAGAACGCGGTCGCGCGCTCGGGCGCCGCCATGCCGCCTTTTGCGCGGTGACACGGCCCGCAGATCACCCCGCCCGGCCCGCGGACTATGCGCCGCTCGACACCTTCTGGACCAAACGCGGTTATGCCAGGGTCGATGGGCTCGTAGCAGGTTTCGCGTGGCGCGATATCGGCGACCCCGCCGAAACCGAGAAGCCGATGCAATTCTGGATGAAGGCGCTTTAGATCGCCAATCCCTCGCAGTCGGGCACCGAATAGAAATCGCGCACGATCGCCCATCCCTCCTCGGCGGTTTCAACGAAATGGAAGAGTTCCAGATCGCGCAGAGAGATCACGCCCTCGTCGACCAGCGCCTCGAAGTTGACAACGCGCTCCCAGAAATCGCGGCCAAAAAGCAGCACGGGCATCGGCTTGATCTTGCCCGTCTGGATCAGTGTCAGCAGCTCGAACATCTCGTCGAAGGTGCCGAAGCCGCCGGGGAATACCGCGACCGCGCGCGCACGCAGCAGGAAATGCATCTTCCTGAGCGCGAAATAGTGGAACTGGAAGCTGAGCGACGGCGTCACATATTCGTTGGGCGCCTGTTCGTGCGGCAGCACGATATTGAGCCCCACCGTGTCCGCGCCGACATCGGTCGCGCCGCGGTTGGCGGCCTCCATGATCGAGGGACCGCCGCCCGAGCAAACGACGAAATGACGCTTTCCGTCCATGTCGCGCGGGCATTCGCTCGCCAGTCGCGCGAGTTCGCGCGCGACGTCGTAATATTTGGACTTGGCGATCAGGCTTTCTGCGATCCTGCGGCTCTGCTCGTCGCTGGCGATTTCGAGCAGCGCCTCGGCCTTGGCGGGTTCAGGGATGCGCGCCGAGCCGTAGAAGACCATCATCGAACCGATCCGCGCCTCGTCGAGCAACAGTTCGGGCTTGAGCAGTTCAAGCTGGAAACGCACCGGACGCAGATCCTCGCGCAGCAGGAAATCGGTATCCTGAAAGGCGAGCTTGTAAGCGGGATGCTCGGTCTGCGGGGTGGACACGCCCTGCTTGGCGGTCTCTGCGTCCTGCCTGGCTTTCGCAAAGACGCGGCTTGGTACGATCGGTTCTGTAGTCATTGAGCGGGCTTTAGCGGTTTATCGTGAAAGCCCCAAGCCCTTCATCGGCAATAGGGACCACGCCCCATATCGAAATGCAGATGATCGTAATGCGCTCGGTTGTAGTCGGGACCGAGCACGGTCTGGAAGCGCTTGCATGCCGACTGATGAAGCGCGCGCAGGAAGGCGCGTTCGTCCGACGATCCATGCCAGCCGCTGGTCACGGTGACGCGCCTTCCGTCCGCCAGGATGAAGGCCGCGACGTCGACGGCGTTGGCAAAGGCGTGTTCCGACAGCCGGCCTGTCGAAGCACCGTTGACGTTGCGGCATGCATAGCTGCCCATCGTCTCGATCTTCACAAGCTCGCTTCCGAGGAATTTTCGCGCTGCGGGCATCGCAGCATAAAAGGCCCATTGCGCGAAGGTCCGCGCGAGCGGGCACTGCATCGCGCCCAGATTGGCCACTGGAACCCCGACATCGAGCAATTTGACCGAATCCATCGCCGAACAGCCGCCGCCGAAGTTGCGATCGGGCAGCGGGTCGTACTTCACTTCGGCCGCGCGCAGATCGGCCATGCACTGGCGCAATTCCCGCTCGCTGAGGCGTGGCGTTTCATAGATCGGCTCCTTTTCGGGGATTCGCGCGCGCTCGCTGCCTCCTCCGCAGCCGGCAAGCATCACCGACGCGATCAACGGGACCCAAAGGACGCGAAACCCCCGACGCACGAACATACGCCTTTTTCCCCGAAATCGGGGAAAATTGAAAGCCTGTACCGACAAGATACCGACGCTTTCTTGCGCGGCTTACCGACAATCCGGTTGACAGGCGCGCGCGCGCCTCTAGGAGCGGCGGCGGGCCACGCGGTCCCAACGCCGCGCGTGCTCTCTGCAAGGAGAGACTATATGACTGATACGTTACCCCGTCCGGGCACCAAACCTGCACGCCCGCACTTTTCTTCCGGCCCCTGCGCAAAGCCGCCGGGCTGGGCCCCCGAAAGACTCGCCACCGGATCGCTCGGCCGCTCGCACCGCTCCAAGCTGGGCAAGGCGCGCCTCGAGCACGCGATCAACCTCACGCGCGAAATCCTCGGTGTTCCCGACACGCACCGCATCGGCATTGTCCCCGCTTCGGACACCGGCGCGGTGGAGATGGTGCTGTGGTCGATGCTGGGCGCCCGCCCCGCGACGATGGTTGCGTGGGAGAGCTTCGGTGAGGGTTGGGTCACCGATGTCGTCAAGCAACTGAAGCTCGACGCGAAGGTGGTGAAGGCACCCTATGGCGAGCTTCCCGACATGGCCGCGCTCGATCAGGACAGCGACATTGTCTTCACCTGGAACGGCACGACTTCGGGCGTGCGCGTGCGCGATGGCGACTGGATCAGGGACGATCGCAAGGGCCTGACCATTGCCGATTCGACCTCGGCGGTGTTCGCGATGGACATGCCGTGGGACAAGCTCGATGTCGTCACCTTCTCGTGGCAGAAGGTGATGGGCGGCGAAGGCGCGCACGGCGTGCTGATCCTTGGCCCCCGCGCGGTCGAGCGGCTGGAAAGTTACACGCCGGCATGGCCGCTCCCCAAGATCTTCCGCATGACCAAGGGCGGCAAGCTGATCGAGGGGATCTTCAAGGGCGAGACGATCAACACGCCTTCGATGCTCGCGGTCGAGGATTATATCTTCGCGCTCGAATGGGCGAAGGAGATCGGCGGGCTCGATGCATTGAAGGCGCGCTCGCAAGCCAATGCGAAGGCGCTCGAAGCGATCGTCGAGAAGGCCGACTGGCTCGACCATCTCGCCGCCGATCCGGCGATCCGTTCGAACACCAGCGTCTGTCTCAAGTTCGCAGACCATGCGGTCGAAGGGCTTGATGACGAGGCGAAGCTGGCGCTCGTCAAAAAGATCGCGTCGCTGCTCGAGGCCGAGCACGCAGCATACGACATCGCGGGCTATCGCGACGCGCCTCCGGGGCTTCGTATCTGGTGCGGCGCGACCGTCGATACCAAGGATATCGAGGCGCTCGGCCCCTGGCTCGATTGGGCCTGGCAGCAGGCGCGCGCGGCTTAAATTGCACCGTCATTCCCGCGAAAGCGGGAATCCATGAACACCGAATTCAAGGTTTGACCGTCCAAGCCAGTGTTCCTGGATCCCCGCTTTCGCGGGGATGACGGCATAGGGACAAGGAAACACCAATGCCCAAAGTTCTCATCTCCGACAAAATGGATCCCAAGGCCGCCGAGATATTCCGCGCGCGCGGGGTCGAGGTCGACGAAATCACCGGCAAGACCAAGGAAGAACTGATCGCGATCATCGGCCAGTATGACGGCCTCGCGATCCGTTCGGCGACCAAGGTCGTCAAGGAAGTACTCGACGCCGCCACCAATTTGAAGGTCGTCGGCCGCGCCGGCATCGGCGTCGACAATGTCGATATCCCGGCCGCCTCGGCCAAGGGCGTCGTCGTGATGAACACGCCCTTCGGCAACTCGATTACCACCGCCGAGCATGCGATCGCGCTGATGTTCGCGCTCGCGCGCCAGCTTCCCGAGGCCGACACCTCGACCCAGGCGGGCAAGTGGGAAAAGAACCGCTTCATGGGCGTCGAGCTGACCAACAAGGTGCTCGGCCTGATCGGCGCGGGCAATATCGGCTCGATCGTCGCCGATCGCGCGCTGGGGCTCAAGATGAAGGTCGTGGCCTACGACCCCTTCCTCACCCCCGAACGCGCGGTGGAGATGGGGATCGAGAAGGTCGCGCTCGACGAGCTGCTCGCGCGCGCCGATTTCATCACGCTCCACACCCCGCTGACCGACCAGACGCGCAACATCCTCTCGGCCGAGAATCTGGCGAAGGCCAAGAAGGGCGTGCGCATTATCAACTGCGCGCGCGGCGGCCTGATCGACGAGGCCGCGCTCAAGGCGGCGCTCGATTCGGGCCATGTCGCGGGCGCGGCGCTCGACGTGTTCGTCGAGGAACCCGCCAAGGCGAGCCCGCTCTTCGGCACGCCCAACTTCATCTCGACCCCCCATCTCGGCGCTTCCACTTCGGAAGCGCAGGTCAATGTCGCGATCCAGGTCGCCGAGCAGATGGCGGACTATCTGGTCGCGGGCGGGATCACCAACGCGCTCAACGTCCCCTCGCTCTCGGCCGAAGAGGCGCCCAAACTGCGTCCGTACATGGCGCTTGCGGAAAAGCTCGGCGGACTTGTCGGTCAGCTCGAGAGCGATCATATCCGCGGAGTCTCGATCGAGACCGAGGGCGCGGCCGCAGAACTCAACGCCAAGCCGATCATCGCCGCGGTGCTCGCGGGGCTGATGCGCGTCTATTCGGACACTGTGAACATGGTCAACGCACCCTTCCTCGCGAAGGAGCGCGGGCTCGACGTGCGCGAGGTGCGCCATGACCGCGAGGCCGATTATCACACGCTGCTGCGCGTCACGATCAAGCTCGAGGACGGCAGCGAGCGTTCGGTCGCGGGCACGCTGTTCAGCAACTCCGAACCCCGCCTCGTCGAACTGTTCGGGATCAAGATGGAAGCCGATCTCGATGGCGAGATGCTCTATGTCGTCAATCAGGACGCGCCGGGTTTCATCGGCCGCATCGGTTCGACGCTGGGCGAAGCCGGCGTCAACATCGCAACCTTCCATCTCGGCCGCCGTTCGCATGGCCCGGGCGGCGAGGCGGCGCTGCTGCTCTCGGTCGACGGCCCCGTGCCCGAACCGGTGCTGTGGAACGTCTGCAACCTGCCGGGTGTCAACAAGGTCAAGGCGCTCAAGTTCTGATCGTGCTACTAGCCCTCTCCCCTCTGGGGAGAGGGTTGGGAGAGGGGCAGTGTCTAAGACAGACGAAATTCTGTTGGACCGCGCAAAGCACATGCGCTCCGACCCCACCCCCGCGGAACGGTAACTCTGGCTTCTTCTTCGAGCCAAACGCGTCGAAGGTTTCAAATTCTCGCGGCAAGTCGTAGTCGCGCCTTATATCGTCGACTTTGTTGCACGCCTGCAGGGATTGGCGATCGAAATTGATGGCGATACGCACGGCGAAACGGCTGAATATGATGAAAGACGCACCGCTTTTTTGGAAGCGAAAGGATATCGCGTGATCCGGTTCACTAACGGCGAGGTGATGAAGAACATAGAGGGTGTAGAGGTAGCCATCTTGGCTGCCCTGAACACGGCCGCTCTCCCCAGCCCTCTCCCCGGAGGGGAGAGGGAGTGACCATCCCTCCCGGCCTGCTTCCCGAAGGTTTCCGCGATCGGCTTCCACCCGAAGCCGAAGCGATTGCCCGCCTCGTCCGTCGCGTCCTCGATACCGCGGCGAGCCACGGCTATGAGCGCGTCTCACCGCCGCTTGCCGAGTTCGAGGCGGGGCTGGTCGGGCGCCTTAAATCGACGCGTGCGCAGGATCTTCTGCGTTTCGTCGATCCCGTGTCGCAGCGGACGATGGCGGTCCGCCCCGACATCACCGCACAGGTCGGCCGCATCGCAGCGACGCGCATGGCGCACCATCCGCGCCCCGTCCGTCTCGCCTATGGCGGGTCGGTGCTCAAGCTGAAGGCGACGCAGCTCCGTCCCGAGCGCGAGATGATGCAGGTCGGCGCAGAGCTGATCGGGCTCGACAGCGTCGCCGCCGCGCGCGAGATCGTCTCGGTCGCGATCGAGGCGTTGGGCCAGGCGGGCGTCAGCGGCATTACTCTCGATTTCACGCTGCCCAATCTGGTTGAAACGCTGGCGCAGGGGTCGCTCGCCACCGAGCCCGCGCGCATATCCGAGATTCGCGCCTTGCTCGATGCCAAGGATGCAGGCGGATTGGCTGCCGCAAAGGCTGAAGCCTTCCTGCCGCTGGTCGAGGCCGCGGGGCCTTTCGACGCGGCGGTCGCCCGGCTGCGCGGCTTTGCGGATGGGGCGCTGGTCTCGCGGCTCGACGCGCTGGAAGCGATCGCGGCTCCGCTCGACGCGGCGGTCGCGCTCACGCTCGATCCTACCGAACGTCACGGCTTCGAATATCAGAGCTGGTTCGGCTTCTCGCTCTTCGCCGAGGGCGTCAGCGGCGAAATCGGCCGCGGTGGCTCGTACACGATCGTCCATGAGGATGGCCGTGAGGAACCCGCCATCGGCTTTTCGATCTATTGCGATCCGCTCGTCGATGCCGGGCTGGCCCCGCACGAGCGGCAGCGTTTGTTCGTGCCCGTGGGGACGGATCCCGCGCTGGCTGCCAGAATGCGCGCTGAAGGTTGGGTCACGGTGGCTGCGCTGACCGATGACGATACGCCGGCGGCGCAGATCTGCTCGCATGTCCTGAAGGACGGAGCGCCGGTCCCCGCCTGAAGGTGGACCGAATCGACTTGGGCGACTAGGGGTCGCGCGTAACAATCCTGGAAGGTTGGAATCTTGGCGAACGTAGCAGTGATCGGCGCCCAATGGGGCGATGAGGGCAAGGGCAAGATCGTCGACTGGCTCGCCGAACGCGCCGACATGGTCGTGCGCTTCCAGGGCGGCCATAATGCCGGGCACACGCTCGTCATCGGCGAGAATGTCTACAAGCTCTCGCTGCTTCCCTCGGGCATCGTGCGCGGCACGCCGAGCGTGATCGGCAACGGCGTGGTGCTCGATCCCTGGGCCTTGAAGGCCGAGGTCGAAAAGCTCGCCGGTCAGGGCGTATCGATCAGCCCCGAAACGCTCCACATCGCCGACAATTGCGCGCTGATCCTGCCCTTTCACCGCGATCTCGACGCGCTGCGCGAGGACGCCTCGGGCGCCGGCAAGATCGGCACCACGCGCCGCGGCATCGGTCCGGCCTATGAGGACAAGGTCGGCCGCCGTGCGATCCGCGTCTGCGATCTGGCGCATCTGGGCGAACTCGGGCCGCAGATCGACCGTCTGACCGCGCATCACGACGCGCTGCGCGCTGGCTTTGGCGAGCCGCCGATCGACCGCGAGCGGCTGCTCGCCGATCTGCGCGAGATTGCCGACTTCGTTCTCCAGTTCGCCAAGCCCGTCTGGCTGATGCTCAACGACGCGCGCCGCGCGGGCAAGCGCATCCTGTTCGAAGGCGCGCAGGGCGTGCTGCTCGACATCGACCACGGCACTTATCCCTTCGTCACCTCGTCCAACACCATCGCGGGCACCGCTGCGGGCGGATCGGGCCTCGGCCCCGGCGCGGTCGGCTTCGTGCTCGGCATCGCCAAGGCCTACACCACGCGCGTCGGATCGGGCCCCTTTCCCACCGAGCTCGAGGACGAAATCGGTCAGCGTCTCGGCGAACGTGGACATGAATTCGGCACCGTTACCGGACGCAAGCGCCGGTGCGGCTGGTTCGATTCGGTGCTGGTGCGCCAGTCGGTCGCGGTGTCGGGCGTCACCGGAATCGCGCTCACCAAGCTCGACGTGCTCGACGGCTTCGAGACGGTGAAGATCTGCACCGGCTACAAGCTGCGCGGCGAAACGCTGCAGCACTATCCCGCCAACGCCGCCGATCAGGCCGCGATCGAACCGATCTACGAAGAGATCGAGGGCTGGTCCGAATCCACCGCGGGCGCGCGGAGCTGGGCGCAGCTTCCCGCGCAGGCAATCAAATATATTCGCCGTGTCGAGGAGCTCATCCAGTGCCCCGTGGCGCTGGTCTCGACGAGCCCCGAGCGTGAGGATACGATTCTGGTACGCGATCCGTTCGCCGATTGAGGCAAGATGATGGCTCGCCGCTTGTGTAGCGGTGCCTGACCGATCAAGATTCGCGCATGACCTCGCGCGAAGCAACGAGCCTGCTCCCCCGGTCGCATGGCGCGCAAGACACGCGCGTCACATCGATTTCCGACTGGGCGCACATACTCGCCTTTGGCGCGATCGGCTGGCCCTGGCTGCTCAGAAGCCTCTCGGGTGGCACAAGGGCGGACAAGAGAGCGCTGCTCGATCGCCTGAAGCTCCCTCGTGATGCGCTTCCCAATCTGGGGAGTTGGAAGGCCGATACCACGCTGCTCCACCTCATCGTCGATCATGTTGAGGCGCTGCGCCCCGAAACCGTCGTCGAGCTTGGCGCAGGTGCGACGACTTTGGTCACGGCGCGCGCGCTGGAGCTTCACGGCGGCGGCCGACTTACCAGCTTCGACCAGCATGCCGATTTTGTCGCCGCGACGCGCAACTGGCTTGCGGAGCATGGGCTGGAAGCCGACATGAGAAGCGCTGCGCTGGTCCCCGCGCCCGACGACTGGCCCAGCTATTGGTACGATGTCACCGCACTCCCCGAGCAGATCTGGATGCTCGTGATCGACGGGCCGCCCTGGACCATCCATCCCTATGTCCGCGGCGCGGCCGAATGCCTGTTTGACCGTATTCCGGTTGGCGGTGTCGTGCTGCTCGACGATGGGGCACGGCCCGGCGAACGCGTCGTGGGCGCGCGCTGGAAGAAGCGCTGGCCGAATTTCAGCTTCCGTGTTTCCAAGAAGGGCACCAAGGGGACGCTGATCGGTCAACGAAGGCGCTGACGCTTCCACTGCAACCGATCAGGCTAGACCTTGATCGTTTGAATAGAGCCTGATTCACGGCATCGGCGGAAGCACAAAGTACTTCCGCCTCAACCGATCAGGCTCTAAGGAAAAGGCGGCCGGCAAGGGGGGAGCCGACCGCCTTCCTTAAGCGCACATGATGTGCGTTATTCGGGCTTGTCAGCCTTCTTCTTTTCCTCGTGCTCGGCATGGTCCGCCGCGGGCTGCGAGGCTTCGGCCGACGTCGCGGGGCCGGTGGCGGCTTCGGGCGACCGCGCAGGCTCGGTTGCCGCCTCTGGCGCAGGCGCCGTGGGAGCGCTCTCGGCAGGCGCGGCCTGATCGGGTGCCGCCTGCGCCATCAGGGCGGTGGGCAGAGCAAGCAGCGTCATCGCCGCAATCATTTTCATACGCATTATATTCTCCGGAGGTTGTAACTGCACCCCGACAACCCCCGGCCTGCGCAATCGTTCGGAATCGCAAGCGCGGCTCGTCGCGCGATCGACACGCGCGATGGCCATCTTGAACGTACCGCGAGACGAATTGAACACGGCTGGCCGGCAAAACGGCCAGATCGCGCATCAAATCATCCGCATTGCGCGCGGTGGAGCAGCTTCTGGTCGGCGAGCACCAGCGCCATCATCGCCTCGACCACGGGCACGCCGCGGATGCCGACGCAAGGGTCGTGACGACCCTTGGTCATGATCTCGCTCGCCTCGCCCTCGCGCGTAACGGTCTCGACGGGAATCAGGATCGAACTGGTGGGCTTGAAGGCTATGCGCACGCGCACGGGCTGGCCGGTCGATATGCCGCCGGCTATCCCGCCAGCATGGTTGGCGAGGAACAGCGGCCCGTCATCGCCCGGTCGCATGGGATCGGCATTCTCCTCGCCGCGCAGCCGCGCCGCGCCGAAGCCGTCGCCGATCTCAACGCCCTTCACCGCGTTGATCGACATCATCGCGGCAGCGAGTTCGCTGTCGAGCTTGGCATAGAGCGGCGCGCCCCAGCCCGCGGGAACGCCCGTCGCCTCGCATTCGACCACTGCGCCGAGCGACGACCCCGCCTTGCGCGCGCCGTCGACCAGCGCCTCCCAGCGCTTCGCGGCTTCGGCGTCGGGGCAGAAAAAGGGATTGTTGCCGATTTCGTCGGCATTGAAATTGACGGGGTCGATCGCATCGCCGCCGATTTCGGAGACCCAGGCGGTGATCGCCACCTCGGCAATCGCCGCGCGCGCCACCGCGCCCGCCGCAACGCGCGCCGCGGTCTCGCGCGCCGAGCTGCGCCCGCCGCCGCGATAATCGCGGAAGCCGTATTTGGCGTCATAGGCATAGTCGGCATGGCCGGGGCGATAGGCCTTGGCGACCTCGGAATAGTCCTTCGAGCGCTGGTCGACATTCTCGATCATCAGGCTGATCGGCGTACCCGTCGTCTTCCCCTCGAACACGCCCGAGAGGATCCGGACCTGATCGGGCTCCTGCCGCTGCGTGGTGAAGCGCGAAGTCCCCGGACGACGCCTGTCGAGAAAGGGCTGAATGTCGCTTTCCGAGAGCGCCAGCCCCGGCGGGCACCCGTCGACGACCGCGCCCAATGCGGGCCCGTGGCTCTCCCCCCAGGTCGTGAAGCGGAAAACGCGTCCGAAGCTGTTGAAGCTCATCTCTTACCCCAGGTCGGAAAACGCCCGCGCGTAGCGGGCGTCCCCCGCCTTAGGCGAAACCATCGCGGGTTCAAGCATCAATGCCTGAAAATAGGGGCCTGCATAGGGCGAGGCAAAAGGCGCGGCCGCCTCGACCGAAAAGCCGAAGCGACCGTAATATTCAGGCTCGCCGAGCAGGAAGAGCATCTCGAAGCCCTGCGCACGTGCAGCATCGATCGCACTGCGCACCAGCGCCGAGCCGATTCCCTGCGCCTGCCGCCCCGGTACGACCGCGACGGGTGCGAGGCCGGCCGCGCGGACGGCACGCCCATCCGCGCTCACCTGCATCGTGCTCAGCAACACATGGCCGACGATCTCGTCATTGTCCTCGGCAACCAGTGAGATGGCGGCATCGCCATCGGCTCGTAACGCCTCGACGAGATCGGCCTCGGCTTCGGTCGGAAACGCCGCGCAATTGACCGCTCTTATCGCGGCCGCATCGCCCGGCGCCTCAACGCGAAGCTTAACCGTCATTGCAATGCGATGTCGGGCGCGTCCTCGGCCTTCATGCCGATGACATTGTAGCCGGCGTCGACGTGATGGATCTCGCCGGTCACCCCGCTCGCGAGATCGCTGAGCAGATAGAGCCCTGCCCCGCCAACATCCTCGATCGTGACGTTGCGGCGCAGCGGCGAATTGAGCTCGTTCCATTTGAGGATATAGCGAAAATCGCCGATCCCTGAGGCTGCAAGCGTCTTGATCGGCCCGGCCGAAATCGCGTTGACGCGGATATTCTCGGGCCCCAGGTCCATCGCCAGATATTTGACGCTGGTCTCGAGCGCGGCCTTGGCCACGCCCATCACGTTATAATGCGGGATCACCTTTTCGGCGCCGTAATAGCTGAGCGTCAGCAGGCTGCCGCCACCCGGCATCATCGCCCGCGCACGCTGCGTCACCGCGACGAAGCTGTAGGCCGAAATGTTCATCGTCATCTGAAAATTTTCGAGGCTGGTGTCGACATAGCCGCCACGGAGTTCGTTCTTGTCCGAATAGCCGATCGCGTGGACGACGAAATCGATCGTCGGCCAGCGCGCGGCGAGCGCCGCAAACGCCGCATCGAGCGCCCCCATGTCCGAGACGTCGCAATCGATCAGGAAATCCGAGCCCAGTTGCTCGGCCAGCGGCCGCACGCGTTTTTCCAGCGCCTCACCCTGATAGCTGAACGCGAGTTCCGCGCCCTGCTCATGCAGCTTCTGCGCGATTCCCCACGCCAGCGAGCGATCATTGGCAAGGCCCATGATCAATCCGCGCTTTCCGGTCATCAAACCGCTCACAATTCCTCCGTTATTTCTGCGTCTTCGGTGGCAACGGGCGTCGAGCGTATGTCCGGGCTCTCCGCCAGCGCCGCGTTCAATTCGGCCCCGATTACCACGCCGAAGCCGACAAGATAGAAGAAAATGAGCGCGATCATCACGCCGGCAAGGCTGCCATAGGTGAGATCATAGCTGGTAGCGTGCGACAGCGCACGCGGCAGCAGCTCGGTCACGCCGAGCCACCATGTTGTCACGAACAGCGCTCCCGGCCATTTGGGATAACCCGCGCCGCGATAGGTCTTGGGCGTCAGCGACAGGAACAGCATGTAAAGCGCAGCGAACAATGCGAGCGCAGGCGCGACGCGCGAGGTCGCGACATACCATGCGGCATCGGCGTTGAAGGGGAGGAAGCGATCGATAAATTGCTCGATGCCGACGAGCACGACCTGAAAGCTGAACGCGGCGAATGCGAGGATCACCGACGCAAAGATGATCCCGATCGATCCCAGCCGATATTCCCAGAATGGACGCGTATAACGCACGCCATAGGCCCGGCGAAGAATGTCGCGGATCGTCTCGATGAAGCTGCCCGTGGTCCACAGTCCGATCAGCGCGCCGATCCAGAGCAACGAACCCGAGCGCGCGGCGAGTACGTCGTTGATCGGCTTTTCAAGCACCGCGGCAACATCGGGCGGTATGGTGAGCAGGAAAGCGTTGACCGTCGCAATCCCGTCCTCGGTCCGCCCGAACAGGCGCGCGATCGCCGCCGCCACGATGAAGAATGGAAACAGCGTGACCAGCGCGAGATAGGCGAGGTTGCCTGCATGGAGAAAGCCGTCGTCATAGACGCCGAGGATCACCCGCTTGGCGACAGTGAAGGGGTAAGTGCCGGGCCGGACCCTGTCGATGCCCTCCTGCACCGCCTCCCGCGCAGCGCGCGCCAGGCGCTTGCGACGCTCCTCAGGGGATTGGGGGTGCAGGTCCTGCATCGTGGACTATACGTCCAGTCCCGCCCGCGGGTTGCGCCCGTCATCTTCCGTCCAACCCTCGACGAAGCTGCTCAGCGCGGCATCATCCGCCGGAATATCAATCATCAGCGTCACAAGCTGGTCGCCGCGTTCGCCCGACTTGGCGTGAAAGCCCTTGCCCTTCAGGCGCAGCGCCTTGCCCGATGTCGAGCCCTTGGGCACCGCGAGCATGACCGGCCCGTCAACCGTGGGAACCTTTACCTTGGCGCCCGCGACCGCCTCCTTCAGCGTTACCGGAAGGTCGAGTCGGACATTGTAGCCATCGCGCTTGAAGAAACGGTGCGGACGTACCTCGATCGTCACGATCGCATCACCCGCGCCGCCAGGACCGGGCTGCCCCTTGCCGCCGAGCCGCATCTGCGTGCCCGTCTCGACCCCCTTTGGCAGTTTCAGATCGATCGTCTTGCCGTCCTGCAAGGTGATGCGCTGCGGCGTCAAAGCCGCGGCATCCTCGAACGACACCGCCAGCCTGTAAGCCACGTTGGCCCCCTTGGGCGACGGCGCCTGGCGACCACGCCCGAAACCGCCAAAGCCGCCGCGACTGCGCCCGCCACCGAACAGTCCGTCAAAAATATCGCCGAAATCTGCGCCGTCGTCGCCGAATTCGAAATGCGCGCCGCCGCCTTGCTGGCGATAGCCCCCGCCCGGTCCACCGCCGCCGCCAAAGCCAAAAGGTGACGTGGGATTGCCTTCGCCGTCGATCTCTCCACGGTCGAAGCGTGCGCGCTTGTCCTTGTCGGTCAGCAGGTCATAGGCCGCCGTCGTCTGCGAAAAGCGTTCGGACGCCTTGGGATTGTCCTTGTTGCGGTCGGGGTGGAGTTCCTTCGCGAGCTTGCGATACGCCTTCTTGATATCGGTTTCGCTCGCGCCGCGCTCGACGCCCAGGATTTGATACGGATCTGCTGCCATAACCTTCCTTTTGGCGCGGTTCGTGCGCTGAGACAACAGATTGGAAGCAATGCCACGCGTTCAAGACTGGCCGTTTCCCTATAACCCTCCATCGGTTATGGCGCTGACCATGACGGAAAACCCCTTCACGCTGTTCGACCACTGGTTTGCCGAAGCGCGCGCGAACGAACTCAATGACTCGAATGCGATGGCGCTTGCCACGGTCGACGCGGAGGGACAGCCGTCGCTGCGGATGGTGCTGCTCAAGGGGCACGGGCCAGAGGGCTTCATCTTCTACACCAACCAGCAAAGCCGCAAGGCCCGCGAGCTGACCGTCAATCCGCACGCAGCCTTGCTGTTTCACTGGAAGTCGCTGCGCCGCCAGATTCGAATCGAAGGACATATTACGCCGGTCGACCCAGCCATCGCCGATGCCTATTTTGCGACGCGCAGCCGCGATTCGCAGCTCGGCGCCTGGGCGTCGGACCAGTCGCGCCCGCTCGATCGCCGCGAGACTTTCGAAGCGCGTTTCGACGAGATGCAGGCGCGCTTCGCGGGGCAGGACGTGCCCCGGCCGCCGCACTGGTCGGGATATCGCGTGACGCCCGAGCGCATCGAGTTCTGGCAGGACCGCGAACACCGCCTCCACGAACGACGGCTGTTCACGCGCACCGACGATGGCTGGGACGAAGGGCTGCTCTACCCGTGAGCCGCGCCGCGTTGACCCAACGCGCGGCGATCGCCAGCGTCTGCACCGCGGTGCTGCTGCTGGCGCTGAAGGGCTGGGCAGCATGGGTCACCGGCTCGGTGGCAATGCTCGGCTCGCTCGCCGATACCGGGCTCGATCTCGTCGCCTCGCTCGTGACGCTGTTCAGCGTGCGCTACGCCGCCCAGCCCGCGGACACCGAGCACCGTTTCGGGCATGGTAAGGCAGAGGCGCTGGCCGCGCTCTTTCAGGTCATGCTGATTTCGATATCGGCATGCGGCATCGCGGTGCAGGCGGTGCGGCGGCTGATCGCGGGTGATGTCAGCGCCAATGCCGAATATGGCATCGGCGTTTCGATCGCCGCGCTTGCCGCGACGCTCCTGCTGATTGCCTATCAACGTCATGTGATCCGGCAGACGAACTCGGTCGCGATCACCGCGGACAATGTCCATTACCAGAGCGACCTGCTGCTCAACGGATCGGTGATCGCCGCGCTCGTACTCGACCAGTACCTTGGGCTGACCGGCGCCGATCCCGTGTTCGGCGTCCTGATCGCGCTGTGGCTCCTCTATGGCGCGCTGCGCGCCTCCACCACCGCGATCAACCAGTTGATGGACCGCGAATGGCCCGAGGAGAAGCGGCAGCGATTCCTTGCGATCGCGGCGCAGCAACCCGAGCTGCTCGGCATCCACGACCTGCGCACGCGCTCCAGCGGCGCGCAGGACTTCGTGCAATTCCACGTCTGGGTCCGTCCCGACATGACCGTCGCGGAAGCGCACGCGATATCCGAGGGTGTCGAACAAAAGCTGATGGCCGCCTTTCCCGACACCGAAATCCTTATCCACCTCGACCCCGAAGGTCAGATCGATCGACTGGGCGAGCCCGACGAAGCCCTGCGGGAGACACCCGAATGAAGCTGCCCTTCGCCCAGATCGACGCCTTTGCCGACCGGCCTTTTCAGGGAAATTCGGCGGCGGTGATCCCGCTCGACGCATGGCTGCCCGACGAACTGCTCATCAGGATCGCAATGGAGAACAACCTCTCCGAAACCGCGTTTCTCGTGCCCGCCTCGGACGATGCCGATTACGAGCTGCGCTGGTGCACCCCGACCACCGAGGTGCCGCTCTGCGGCCATGCCACGCTGGCCGCGGGACATTTCGTGCTTTCCCGCGATCAATCGATGGCACGCGTGCGCTTTCTGACGCGCAAGGCAGGCATGCTGGAAGTACAGCGCGCGGGCACTGGCTACGCGCTCGATCTGCCCGCGACGGACATGGAGCCTGGCAGCGACGACACGCTGCTCGACATTCTGGGATTGCCGGATGCATCGATTTTCGTGGCATGTAATGGCGTCGAACACATTCATATAGTCCTGCTGCCCGACGAAGCGGCTGTGCGCGCGGTCAGGCCGGATTTTCGCAGGCTTGCCGAAGTCGACACAATGGCGATCGTCACCGCACCCGGCGATAGCGCCGACATCGCCAGCCGCGTCTTCGTCTCGGCCTGGGGGATAGACGAGGATCCCGTTACCGGCTCGGCGCACGCAGCGCTCGTCCCTTTCTGGGCGGAACGGCTTGGCCGAGACACCTTCTCTGCCTTTCAGGCATCGGCGCGCGGGGGACACATGCGATGCAGGCTGGAGGGCGATCGCGTTATCCTGGACGCGCCCTGTGTCACAGTGATCGAGGGCGTGTTCAGCCTTTAGGCCGCTTCCGCCAGCTCCGCCGCCTCGGTTTCCTCGATCCAGCCGCCGCCAAGCACGCGGTCGCCATCATAAAGCACTGCGGCCTGGCCGGGGGCGACGCCATATTCGGGCATGTCGAACACGACCCGGTCGCCTTCCAGCCGCGCGGGCACGGGCTTGGCGAGCGAGCGCACCTTGGCGGAAACCGGGCCTGAATGATGGCCCCCGATCCAGTTGATTCCCGAGATGCGTGCCGCCGAAACGCCAAGCGCGCGGCGCGGCCCAACCACGACGCGGCGCGTCTCGGGCTCGAGCCTGATCACGTAGAGCGGCTCGGCCTGTCCGCCGATCTCGAGCCCCCGGCGCTGGCCGACGGTGAAATGGATGAAGCCCTTGTGCGCGCCGAGCACATGGCCCGACAGGTCGACGATTTCGCCCGCGGTGTCCGCATCGGGGCGGACCTTGCGGACGATCTTGGCATAGTCGCCGTCGGGCACGAAGCAGATGTCCTGGCTGTCGGGCTTCATCGCGACGCCCAGCCCCAGTTCCTTCGCGATCTCGCGCACCGCGGGCTTGGGCATGCCGCCCAGCGGGAATCGCAGATAGTCGAGCTGGTCCTGCGTCGTCGCAAAAAGGAAATAGCTCTGGTCGCGCGCGGGATCGGCGGCGCGGTGCAGTTCGGCGCCCGCTTCGCCCTCGACGCGGCGGACATAATGGCCCGTCGCAAGGCAATCGGCGCCGAGATCTTTCGCGAGCTTGAACAGGTCGGTGAACTTCACCCCCATATTGCACTTCACGCAGGGAATGGGGGTGCGTCCCGCCATATATTCGCTGGCAAAATCCTCGATCACCGAGTCGCGAAAACGGCTTTCATGATCGAAGACATAGTGCGCGATACCCAGCCGGTCCGCGACCGCACGCGCATCGCGGATATCCTGCCCCGCGCAGCAGCTACCGGTGCGCCCCACCGCGGCGCCATGGTCATAGAGCTGGAGCGTGATGCCGATCGTCTCCGCGCCCGTGCGCGCCGCGAGCGCGGCAACGACCGAACTGTCGACGCCGCCCGACATGGCGACGACGATGCGACGGGCCTTCATCGGGCCATCGAGCTGGAAATCGGGGGACATTGCGCGCGCCCCATAGCCCGGTTTGGCCCAGGAGGCAAAAATCGCTTCCATGGGACGCATTTTCGTGCACCGGACGGCCCTGAATTTACGGCTGATTCAGCATTCCAGGTTACTTGGAGAGAAGAATAACAGGGGCACCCGAGTCGCGATGAAGCTGGAATTTTCACGATTCGAGGCAGCACGGGCTTCTGATTTGCCGGCGCCGGATTTCGCGGTG
This sequence comes from Sphingomonas cavernae, assembly GCF_003590775.1. Classification (GTDB taxonomy): domain Bacteria; phylum Pseudomonadota; class Alphaproteobacteria; order Sphingomonadales; family Sphingomonadaceae; genus Sphingobium_A; species Sphingobium_A cavernae. The sequence goes on from NZ_QYUM01000002.1 coordinate 529,899, forward strand.
CTGATTGCGGGATTGTCCGCGCATCAGTCGGCGACCGCGACCGCCAGACATCAGATATTACTGGATAATCCCGGCTCCTCCGGTGGCGGAGAGACGCTGCCGCCCGTTGATCTTTTCGCACAGAATGCTCGCGCAGCCGCGCGCGCCAGTTCGGGAAGCTTCAACGCCGAAGTGGCGCGCGCGTTGTCGATCGATTCAGGAAAATGACCGGAAAATTTACCCTAGCGCTTTAGGTTTATTTCAACGCACCCGGAGTAGATTGATTCAGCAAGAAGGTTCGAGGCAGAAACGCCCGTCAATTGAGGTAGGAATGATCGAAAACCAAAAAATCCGCCCCGCCCAGGTGATCGGTCCGCTCGGTGAACCGTTGACGCTGGACACGCTGCCGCCGCCTTCCACCTCGCGCTGGGTTGTCCGTCGCAAGGCCGAGGTCGTCGCGGCGGTAAATGGCGGCTTGCTTTCGGTCGATGAGGTCTGCGAGCGCTACCGGCTGACGCTCGAGGAATTTGCGGGCTGGCAGCGTGCGGTTGATCGCTCGGGCATGCCCGGACTGCGCGTGACGCGCATCCAGCACTACAAGTCGCTTTACGAACGCCAGCAGAAATACTGAAGCGCGGCGCGGTATCGACAGCACCCGCGCGCTCCATATTCTCCGCCCTTTCATCAAGCGAGGGCGGAGAAATCGTTTTTCGGGCCCGGCGAATTACGTGACGGGCATGGAACAAACACCCCGATTATCCGTATAACTTCCGTCAGGCGGCCCGTTTCCAAGAGGCGCGCCAAGGCAGGAGGACGGAATATGCTCTCTTTCATTCTTTGGCTGATCATCGGCGGCGTCATCGGCTGGCTCGCTAGCATCGTGATGCGCACCGACGCGCAACAGGGCATTTTTCTCAATGTTATCGTGGGAATCGTCGGCGCGTTTTTGGCCGGCCTGGTGCTGTCGGGCGGATCGATCAACAATGCGGGCATCAACGTGACCTCGCTGGTCGCCTCGTTCGTCGGCGCGGTCGTGCTCCTCGGCATCGTCAATCTGATCCGTCGCGGCAGCGTGCGCTGACGCCAGACAATTGCTGAAAAAGAGCCGCGCGGAACGCATTCGCGCGGCTCGGTTCAGAACTGTTGGAGCACTTCCCGTAAGTGGAGATGCTCGCCTTTATTCGAGTTCGAAGCTTACCGTGACGGTAACGCCCACGGTCTGTTCGCCGGGAGCGATGGCGGTGTCAGCTTCGGCCTTTCCGCGCGACGCCATCACATAGGGCATCGGCGGCGGCGGCGCATAGCCGCCCGCTTCACTGATCGACAATATGCGCTTCACCTTCAGCCCCGCTGCACCCGCATACAGCACGGCGCGCGCGCGCGCCTTTTTTATGGCATCGACGCGCGCCTCGTCCTCGGCCGCCTCGGGCTTGTCGATCTGCAGGCTTGGCCCGTTGATCTGATTGGCGCCCTCGGCGACGAGGGCATCGAGGATCGTGCCGCTCTTGCCGACGTCGCGGAAACGAACCGTTACGGTATTAGTCGCCTGATAACCCGTGATGACGGGCGGCACGTTCTCTCCATAGCGATATTGCGGCTGGAGGTTGACGGTGCTCGTCTGAATGTCGCGGTCGGCGATCCCCGCCTTCTTCAGCGCGGCCGTCACGCGCGCCATCCGCTGTGCATTTTCGCGCATCGCACTGGCCGCGTCCGCGCCCTGCGTGACGACGCCTGCATTGATCACAGCGACATCGGGTACACGTCTTGTTTCGCCCGTGGCAACGATATCGAGCTTGGTTCCCTGGATCACGGGAACGGGCACCGCGACAGTCGACTGCGCGGAAAGTGCGGCGGGCGTAGCAGCCAACGCGGCAAGCGCGAGCGCTGGGAAGGTCTTGTGCATCTACGCGTAACTCCTTGTTTCAGCGAAGGGACACCCTTCGCCGTCAAGGTCTTATGAACACAGATTGGCTGCACGGCGGCTGAATGCGCATCCGGTGGGCTGCATCGCCATCAGCCCTTGCCGCGCACTTTCAAAATTATCCGGTAAAGGACGAGTAGCGCGATCGCGCCGATTGTCGCGCCAATGAAGCCCGTCGATTCGCCCGGCTCGTAAAAGCCCACTATCTGGCCGACATAGCCAACGAGCAGCGCGCCCGCGATGCCGATCAGGATGGTGACAAGGCAACCGCCAGGGTCCTTGCCCGGCATGATGAGCTTGCCCAGCCCGCCCGCGACGAGACCGATGAGTATCCACCAGAGAAAATCGCCCATTGCCGTCCCTCCCTAAACAGCGCGTCCGAAAGCGCGGCGCAATGTTCCTTCGATCGTGTCAAATGGCAAGCGAGGAAATGCGACGCCTGCGTCACAACTATACGATTCAGTACGAAATTCCTTGATTTCGCGCCGGACTGGGCGCAGGAAGCGCGCTTCTCAAAAGTCCCGCTTGAGGCTGGTGACTTATTGATGTAATACACTTGCCGCATACCCAGATGCATCCAGGCTGAAAGCAGGCAATGATGAACTACGAATCGCGCTTCACCGAAACCGGCAGCGAGATAGATCTTTTGTCCGACGAGGAACGCGCACGGCGTAACCGGCGCTGGATCATCATTGCGGCCGCGGCAGCACTGGCTGTGGTGGCGCTGATCACGATCTTCGCGCTGGGCGGCGACAAGGAGTCGGGCGGCGCTGCTGCCGGTGACGGCGCTGCCAAGGCAGTGCCGGTGGTGACCGTTATGGTCCCCGGCCGGGATGTCGTCGATCGCGTCGTCTCCGCCACGGGATCACTCGCGGCTCGCCGCGAGATGCCCGTCGGCGTTGTCGGCGAAGGCGGCATGGTAGCGCGCGTTCTTGTGGAACCGGGCGACTGGGTGGGTGCTGGCCAGGTGCTCGCCACGATCGAGCGCTCGGTTCAGGCGCAGCAGAACGCGCAGCTCGCGGCGCAAATCAATGTCGCGCGCGCCGACGCAAGGCTTGCACAGGCAGAGCTGGAGCGCGCGCAGGCGCTGGTCGGTCGCGGGTTCATTTCCAAGGCCGATATCGATCGCAAGACCGCGACGCGCGATGCCGCCGTCGCGCGCGTTCGCGTGGCCGAAGCGACGCTTGGCGAGAACCGGGCGCGTACCGGCAGGCTCGACATCCGTGCGCCGGCCGCGGGCCTTGTGCTCACGCGCGCGGTCGAGCCGGGTCAGGTCGTCGGTTCGGGTAGCGGCGTGCTGTTCCGTCTGGCCAAGGGCGGCGAGATGGAACTTCTGGCGCAGCTCGGCGAAGCCGATCTCGTGACCACGCCCGTGGGCGCCAAGGCCACGGTGACCCCGGTGGGAAGCAGCGAAAGCTTCACCGGGGAAGTGTGGCAGGTTTCGCCCGTCGTCGACCCCCAGACGCGTCAGGGCACTGCGCGCATTGCGCTCAGCTATCACAAGGCGCTGCGTCCCGGCGGCTTCGCCGCGGCCAATATCGTGCGCGGGTCACAGGAAGCGCCGATGCTTCCCGAATCCGCTGTGCAGAGCGACGAGAAGGGCAATTTCGTCTATCTGGTCGACAAGGCGAACAAGATCGTCCGCCGCGATATCAAGGTAGGCGAGGTAACCGACAAGGGCGTTGCCGTGAGCGAAGGCCTGACGGGCAGCGAGCGCATCGTGTCGTCGGCCGGCGGCTTCGTCAATCCGGACGAGACGGTCAAACCCGTGCTCGATAAAGCCGCGCGCTAGGAGTTCGCTGCGATGAACTTCCGCAACATCTCGGCCTGGTCGATCCGCAACCCGGTTCCGCCGCTCGTCATCTTCGTCGCGCTCACCATCGCGGGGCTGGTCAGCTTCATGCGTATGGACGTCCAGAACGATCCGGACATCGATTTTCCCGGGGTGATCGTCACGATCACCCAGCCGGGCGCCGCGCCGACCGAGCTCGAAACGCAGGTGACGCAGCGCGTGGAATCGGCGATCCGCAGCATCGAAGGAATCGACGAGCTCAACTCGACGGTGACCGAGGGCAACTCGCAGACATTTGTGCAATTCGCGATCGGCACGCCGATCGACCGTGCGGTGATGGACGTGCGCGACGCCGTTACGCAAATTCGCTCGGATCTGCCTGAAGGCATATTGGAACCGCAGGTCATCCGCCTGTCCACTTCGGGCAACACCCTCGCCTTCTTCGCGGCCGAGACGAGCGACATGACGCTCGAAGAGCTGAGCTGGTATGTCGACAACAACGTCGCCAAGGCGCTGCTCTCGGTGTCGGGGATGGGCGATGTCAACCGGCGTGGCGGCGTCAGCCGCGAAATACGCATCATCCTGGACCCCGTCCGGATGCAGTCCTTTGGACTGACCGCTTCCGACGTGAACAACCAGCTACGCCAGGTGAACATCAATGCGGCCGGCGGGCGCGCCGAGATTGCCGGGTCGGAACAGTCGGTTCGCGTGCTGGGCAACGCCAAGAACGCCTTTCAGCTCGGGCAAACCCAGATCGCGATCGGCGCCGGGCGCACCGTCAAGCTCGCCGATATCGCCGATGTCCGCGATCTGTTCGCTGAACAGCGTTCGATCTCCAAGACTGCTGGCAAGCAGGTCGTGAGCTTCGGCTTCGAGCGCGCCAAGAACACTTCCGACGTCACCGTCTATGACGACGCGATGAAGGTACTGAAGGACCTCGAAAAGCAGAACCCCAAGGTGAAGTTCACCCAGCTCTTCACCAATGTCGACTATGCGAAGGAACAATATAGCTCGGCCATGCTGGCGATGGTCGAGGGTGCCGTGCTCGCGGTGCTCGTCGTCTTCCTGTTCCTGCGCGACTGGCGCGCGACCGCAATTTCGGCGCTTGCGATCCCGCTGTCGGCGATCCCAGCCTTCTGGTTCATGGACCTTATGGGCTTCACACTGAACTCGATGACGCTGCTCGGGCTCAGCCTCGTCGCGGGCGTGCTCGTCGACGACGCGATCGTGGAGATCGAAAACATCGTGCGCCATATGCGCATGGGGAAAAGCGCATATCAGGCATCGATCGATGCGGCCGATGAAATCGGCCTGGCGGTGCTCGCCACCACAATGACGATCGTTGCGGTGTTCCTGCCCGTTGGCCTGATGCCCGGCGTATCGGGCCAGTTCTTCCAGAATTTCGGGCTCACCGTCGTCGCCGCGGTGCTGATGAGCCTTGCGGTGGCCCGCCTGATCACACCGCTGGTCGCCGCCTATTTTCTCCAGGCAAAGGGCGAGGCGAGCCACGGCGAGGGCTGGCTGATGGACCGCTATATGGGCGTGCTCCACTGGACGCTTGACGACAGCAAGGCAAAGCGCATGCGCGAGCGCAAGGACCGTAAACGCTGGCTCTCGCCGTTCGCTGACCATCGCATGTGGGTCGTCGGCGCTGGCGGTTTGGCGTTCGCGCTCACGATCATCGTGTTCGCCATGCTGCCCTTCACCTTCCAGCCTGCGCTCAATTCCGACACCAGCCGGATCGGCATCCGCATGGTGCCCGGAACGACGCTGGCCCAGACCGAAGCGGTCGCCGACAAGGTAGTAGTCATGATGGAGAAGGAGCCGATCGTAGAACGCGCCTTCTCTCGCATCGATGTGGGTCAGGCGACGGTCTATCTGCGACTCAAGAAAGACCGCGACATCACCAGCATCGATTTCGAGCGCTCGCGCGCGCGCGCACTGGCTGAAATCCCCGACGCGCGCGTCAATTTCGAGAGTCAGTTCGGCGGCGGCGGCGGTGGCACGAACCGCGAAATCTCACTCACGCTGGGCGGTGATGATCCCGAACAGTTGATGCGGGTCGCAGGTCAGCTCCTCAACGAGATGTCGGGGCTGAAGGAAATCGTCGCTCCGCGCATTGAGGGCAACCTGCAGCGCCCCGAAATCGTCCTCAAGCCACGGCTCGATCTCGCCGCGAATCTGGGCGTGACCACCTCTGCGCTGTCGAATGCGATACGTATCGCCACATTGGGCGAAATCGACCAGAACAGCGCCAAATTCTCGCTGTCGGACCGCCAGATCCCGATCCGGGTCGCCATCGAGCAGGATGCCCGCGAAAAGCTGGCGACGATCCAGAACCTGCCCGTCCCCACCCAGGCCGGCGGATCTGTGCCGCTCCGCCTCGTGGCCGATATCGGCTTTGGCGCCGGTCCTACCCAGATCGATCGCACTAACCAGGTTCGCCAGATCACGATCGGCGCGGATCTCGCACCCGGGCTGGTATCTGGTCAAGCGATGGAAAAGATCAACGCGCTGCCCACCGTCCAGAACCTGCCGCTTGGCATCAAGCGCCTGATCCTGGGCGAATCCAAATGGCAGCAGGAAATGATGATCAGCTTCATGATCGCCCTGATCTCCGGCATCGCGCTCGTCTTCGGCGTTCTCGTCCTGCTCTACCGTTCGGTGATGCCGCCCTTCGTCAACATGGGATCGCTGCTGCTTGCGCCGCTGGGCGGCGGCCTGGCACTTCTGATGGGAGGCATGGCGATCTCGCTGCCTGTGCTGATCGGCGTGCTGATGCTGTTGGGCATCGTCGGCAAGAATTCGATCCTGCTGATCGACTTCGCGCTCGAGGAAATGGAAAAAGGCGTCGACAAGACCGAGGCGATCATCGACGCGGGCCACAAGCGCGCGCAGCCGATCCTGATGACCACCGTGGCGATGATCGCGGGCATGGTCCCGACCGCGCTGGCGCTGTCCGGCGACGGTGCATGGCGCCAGCCCATGGGCATCACGGTCATCGGCGGCCTGCTCGTCTCGACGGTGCTGACGCTGCTGATCGTTCCCGCGACCTTCAGCCTCGCGATCGGCATCGAGCGGTGGGTCGGGCCGCGCCTCCGGCGTCGCCTGCTCACCTATCGCCCCGAACATGAAGCGGGCGGTCATAGCGCGCCTCAGCCAGCGGAGTGAACCATTTCGCTGCCGGATCATTCTCGAGCACTTCCCCGAAAAAGTGGGAACCGGTTTTTCGGGAAGGAAGCATCAAAAAATGAACATGTCCCCGGCATGTTCATTTTTGATGCTCTCAAGATAATTAGCCGAGAGCCTTTCTTATCCGGCAGGTCGGTTCCGCCCTGCCGGGAAAGGCTCTAGCAGCATGGGATTGTTCGCAAGAACGGGCATTTCACGCCTGAATGTCGCGCCCAATGGCGCAGCCGGAATGCGTGCCGCCGCCACGGGACTGCTCGTCCTGATGGCGGCGGTCTTTCTTGTCGCGCGTGTCTTCGAACATACCCATCCGGCCTGGGGTTTCGTGAAGGCCTTTGCCGAGGCGGCGATGGTGGGTGGCCTCGCCGACTGGTTTGCGGTCACTGCATTGTTCCGCCACCCGCTGGGCCTGCCGATCCCGCACACCGCGATCATCCCACGCAACAAGGATCGCATCGGGGACACGCTCGCGCTGTTCCTGCGCGACAATTTCCTCACCCCCACCGTGGTTGCACGGCGAATGTACCGTGTCGACGTCGCCGCTGCGGCGGGACGCTTCCTCGCCAATCCCGACGTCACCGGCGAAGGCCGGCTGCGCCAGGGCGCATCGCGGCTGGCTGCCGACATCCTCGATGCGCTCGATCAGGAACGGCTGGGCGGCATGGTCAAGCAGGCGATCGCGCAACGCCTCGACGCGCTCAAGGTAGGCCCCATCCTCGGCCAGGCGCTCGACGCCGCGATGAAGGAGGGCCGCCACCTGCCCCTTCAGGAAGGCATCATCAACTGGGCGGGCCAGACGCTGGCGGCCAACGAGCATCTCATCCGCGAAATGGTCCATGAACGCGCGGGCGCGATCCTGCGCTGGACGGGTCTTGACGAAAATGTCGCGGACGCGATCATCAAAGGCCTGCACAAGCTGCTGTTCGACATGGCCGACGACCCCGACCATCCCTTGCGCGTGCGCGTGAATGAGGCCTTCGTAAATCTCGCCTTCGACCTTCAGCACGACAAGGACATGCAGGCCAAGGTCGATCGCTGGAAGGGCGAGATCATCAAGAACCCCGCGATGCAGCGCTGGATCGATGGATTGTGGGAACAGGCGCGACGGGGGCTGCTGAAGGCCGCACGCGATCCCGACGCGGCGCTCGCCGGCAAGCTGGGCGAGGCGCTTCGCCATCTCGGCATGACGTTGCAGCAGGACGCGGCGCTGCGTGAAACGATCAACCGCTTCGCGCGGCGCACCGCCGTGGGCGCGACCGCCACCTATGGCGACGGGCTGGTCCGGCTGGTATCCGATACCGTGCGCGGCTGGGATGCCGAAACGATCACCGGCCGGCTCGAGAACGCAGTCGGTCGCGACCTGCAATATATCCGCGTCAACGGGACGCTTGTCGGCGGGCTCGTCGGCCTCATCATCCACACCGCCGATATCTGGATCTGAACCGGCTCAGTCCAGCCGTCGCGCCTCTTCCACCAGCATCACGGGCACGCCATCGCGTATGGGGTAGGCGAGCCCCGCAGCTTCCGAGACCAGTTCGTTTCGCTCCGCGTCATAGCGCAGCTTCTGACGCGTCACCGGGCAAACCAGGATCGCGAGCAATGCCTGATCGGGCCCAACGCTCATTGCAGCGTCACGCCGTCTTCCTCGCCGCCATGATGCCGGCCGAAAAACTGCATGAGCTGGATGATCAGCTCGCACCGCTCGGCGACGTCGGCGGCTTCGAGCAGCGCCTGCTTCGCCGCGACGTCGAAGGGCGCGATCTGTGCGATGCCGTTGACCAGCGATTCGTCGTCGAGCCGGGTCACCGCTTCCCAGTCGACCGCATAGCCCTGCGCATCGGCAAAGCGCCGCGCCTCGCTTTCCAGCCCCGCGCGCTCGGCAATGGCGAGCGCGCGCTCATCCGAATCGCATTCGAAACCCTCGAGCGTAACCTCGAGCTGCCGAAAGGGCGTCGTGACATCGAGCTCTCGCAGCACGCGAAAGCGCGACACGCCTTCTAGGACGATATTATAGCGTCCGTCCTCTAGCGCCTCGACATGCGCGATCCGGCCGATGCAGCCGATGTCGAACAGCGGCGGCGGGTCGCCGCCCGCCTTGGGCTGGATCATCCCTATCCGCCGGTCGCGCGCCATCGCATCGCTGACGAGCGCGCGGTAGCGTGGCTCGAACACGTGCAATGGCAACTGCATTCTCGGAAACAGGATCGCGCCGCCGAGTGGAAAAACCGAAAGCCGCGTAGTCTTGTCGGCCATCAGGTGAACAATATCGCCGAAAGCCGCCGCCGCAGCGCGGAGACCCAGGGATCCTCGAGCCCGACGACCTCCATCAGCTTCAGCAGCCGGCCGCGCGCGGCATTGTCGTTCCAGTCGCGCTCGCGACGGACGATCTCGAGCAGCGCGTCGGCGGCACCTTCACGGTCGCCTGCCGCCATGAGGCCGCCTGCAAGTTCGTACCGCGCCTCATGGTCATCGGGATTCGAATCGACGCGCGCACGCAGCCCCTGGAGGTCGTCGACGGGCGCCGCTTCCTTCTTCAGCGCCAACGCCGATTGCGCGCGCTGGATCGCCGGATCCTTCTTCAGTTCCTCGGGCAGCTCCGCCAGCATCGTTTCCGCGGCGTCGACATGCCCCGCCTCGATCGCGGCGCGAAGCTGCCCGGAAAGCGCGGCGGGCTCCTCAGGCGCCATTTCCACGATCTGGCCGAAAATGGCGAGCGCACGCTCGGCGTCGCCTCCAGCCAGAACCTCCTCACCCATTGCAAGCAGCGGCGCGATCTCCTGCTTCAGATCGGCTTCGGCGCTCTGCACGGGAAGCTGGCGCAGGATCTGGTCGAGCATCTGCGAAAACTGGGCTTCGGTACGCGCGCTCGTCAGATCGGCAACGATCTGGCCCTGAAACACCGCATAGACCGTAGGTATCGACTGGATACGAAACTGCGCAGCGATCGCCTTGTTCGCCTCGACATCGATCTTTACGAGTTTCACGCCCTTGGCCGCATAGCTCTCCGCGACTTTCTCGAGCACCGGCGCAAGCTGCTTGCACGGCCCGCACCACTCCGCCCAGAAATCGAGGATCACGAGCTGGGTCATCGAGGGTTCGACCACGTCGCGCTTGAACGCCTCCAGCGCCTCGCGCTCTTCCGCACCCAGTCCAAGACTCGCCACCATCACGCTCCTTCAAAATATAGCCGCCCTTATGTGGGGCGCGGCCCTCATATGCCAAGACCAAAGCCGCGTCGCAGGATAAAGCGAAAACTCTTCGCAAAGGGGGTTGCGGCCCCCCGAACCCGATGCTAACAGCCGCGCCTCACCCACCGAGTGGCTCAGGCCACCGGGTACGCATCGAGCGGGCGTAGCTCAGGGGTAGAGCACAACCTTGCCAAGGTTGGGGTCGAGGGTTCGAATCCCTTCGCCCGCTCCAGTTTTCCTAGGATTTTTAGCGGTTTGTGAGACGCCAGTTCGGCGTCTCAAACCGTCTTTTTCTCTGGGCTACCACCGGGCTACCACGGATCAAGGCTGATCGCTCGCATCCGCTGCAGCACGCCAATGATTGCGCAAGCATTTGTATCGGAGACGCAATCAAGGCAATGTGGCCATCTCTCGCTAGGAGAAGATGGTGGACGACCGGAAGGAAGTATTGCCGCTCCGCATCGTCGCGGCTCGCTTTATCAGCACTGACGAACAGGTTGGCCTCCTCGAACTGGACCGCATTGCGGCGGATGCTTCGCGCGTCATCCAGAAACGCTATTGGCTGTTATGGCTTGCCCTTGTCGCCACAGCCTTTGCCACCTTGATCACGCTCATACCCGGCATCATTCTGACCCTCAGCGAAACCCCTAGCGCCGATATTGTTCTGATCATCGGATTGGTATGTTTTGTCCTGACGATGACGATGTTCGCCTCATGGCGCGTGTTCCAATACGGCGGGATGAAAGCGTCCGCGCAGCAGGTGGCGTTATATGCCAACGCCGACGATCCCGCCGCGCGAAACCTGGAACGGCTTTTCTCTCTGCTTCAGCGCGAATCGCCCTTGCGCGCCTTCTACTGGACGAAGAATGGAACGCGCCGCGATGTGGATCACCGCTATTTCTTCGGCAAACTTCGGGCTGCCCATGTGACGAGAGATGGTGCGATTCGCAGCGCGCTCGTCGGCCCGGTAGGATTCTGGTTCGACCGCGAACTTTTCCTCGAAGCGGACATCGACGGGCTCATTGCGGACGCCAAGGCCGAGCCAAGTCGCAGGGGAGCGCCGAAGCAGTACGATCATACCAATGCAATCATCGCGCTGATTGATCACCCCAAGGTGCGGGCGCTCGACATCACCAAGAAGCGCGGCAATCAGAGGGAAATCATCGAACTGCTAGAGGATTGGTATCGCAGCAGGCGCCTAAAGGTGCCCAGCGAGACGCAGCTTGCGCCTTACGCAAATCAGATTCTGGAGACGATCGCGAAAAATCGTTCGTCTTAATCCCACGCTGAATTGCCGAGGAACCACGCATTTGCGTGGCTCTGTTCGATGGCAATTACTGGGGGACAGCCACGAACGGCGGATTTCCGGTGCATCCGCACACCGTTGGAACTGTCGGCGCATAGCTGCAAATGATCCTGTCGCCCGCAGCATCGCGGCACTCCAACGGAGGCGACAATGGATGAACTCACATACTCGATTAACCGCACGGCGAAGGCACTCGGCGTCGGCCGCAGCACCATCTACAAGCTCATCAAGACCGGGCAGGTCGATGCGCTCAAGATCGGCACGCGCACGCTGATCACTACGGCGTCGATCACGCGGCTCACCGAGGCCCGGCGCGAGGCTTGATGCCGGCGCGGCGAATGCATCGCCCGCGCCTTCCCTCAACACAATCGGTTTCAGGAGGACAAGACATGTCCTTAATCCGCAATACGCTCGCCCGCATCTTTCGTTCGCGCGAGAAGACCGACCTACACTTCGACGCCGATGTTCGGCCCGCGGCTTTTATGCGTCCGATCATCGAGAAGCTGCTCGACGATGGCGAGGACGGCGACACCTACCGCGCAGCAGTCAATTTCTGGCGCCACGCCGAGCGCCCCCCTCTGGCTATCTATGATGGCGATGTGAGCCACTGCCACATCGACGGTCCGCTTCAATTCGCGGGCGATTATGCGCTTCCCTTGGGAGGGTCCATTTTCAGCCACGGCGTCACGATTGACCTCAGTCCTTTCGAGGCAAGTGAGCTTCGCGATCATATGAGGGCAGCAATCGAACGCGCCATCCTCGCTTGGTTGGCCGACAATGGTCGCCGCGACATTATTCCGGCCTCGAATCAGTTCGACCGCCAGGCTGCCGACCGCGAAGCCCAGGCAATGATCGCCGATTGGGTCGCCCGGAACAAAGCGAACCGCTCCGTCACAAAGCCTGTCGCGGAGGGTCCGGATCATGTCTGAACTGATCGCTTTTCGGGCAAGGTCGCAGGGCCGCGATGCTACGCATCGGACCCGTAATTTGGATACACACCTCACGCACGGGTGCATCCAGCTTTTCCGCCACTTTTGGAGGGTGCGATCCGGGTGCGCTCCATCAGCGCGTCGCCCAAACCGCGCATTTCAGACGAAATCCGAGGGTGCGATCCGCACCCTCGCGGAGCCGGTGCGATGAAGGCGGTTCATCGTTCAGTTCGGTTGTCCGACGCGCTCGACAAGGCGCTTCGCGCGCTTGCGGAACAGCAGGGCAAGACGGTTTATGCGATGCTCCAGCGCAGCGTCCGAGCGGGAATCGAGGGCCAGTCGACCCCCCCGGCCAGCCACTCCCATGACCGAGAGCTGGTTGCCGAACTGGCGTTGGTCAGTACCCGTCTCGACGATGTCGAACGGATACTCGACCGCACCCTGTTCACGGCATGCGCTGCTTATTGCTATGCTCGCAGCGCGGCGATGGGCGGCGGCAAGACCGACGAGATCATCAGCACCGAGACCAACCGGGCCTATGATCGGCAGCGCGCCGCGATGGCGGAACGGCCATGAGCGAGCCTCACGATCGCCGGCTCCACGCCGAGACGCTGCGGCGTCATCTTCGCTACAGCCAGACGCAGCGGTTCAAACGGCAAGTTGCCATCATGCTCTCGTCGATCGCGCTTGGGGGTTTGGCCGCGCCCTATCTGATGCTCGACCCACAGATCGTTCAGGACGCCGGCACCCATTATCATGCGAAGATGCTGTCATGGTTTGCGGGCAGCGCCGTCAGCGATCCCGGCATGGTGATCCATTACGAGGGGACGGATTATCTGACTCCCGCTCGCACGGTCGCGACCGATCCTTATTTTGTTCGCCGAGCCAGCATCACCACTTCGTTTGTCATGCGCGGCAGCATGCTGGGGTTTGTCGCGTGGTTGTCGGGCTTGTTTCTGCTTCGCGGTGTTGCAGCGCGCCGTCGCGAGCGGGCGCTCCGGGACCGCGTCATTGGTGGCACCGAGGTGACTACCGAGACGAAGCTCGCGAAACTTGCACGAGCCGAAGCTGGCAAGCATCCGCTGGCGATTGGCCCCGTGCCCTTTCCCAGCCGCCTCGAAACCCGGCACATGGTGATGGTCGGAACGACCGGCAGCGGCAAGACCACGGTGCTGCGCCAAATGCTCGACGGGATCACGGCGCGCGGCGAGGCCGCGCTGGTTTACGACACGAGCGGCGAGTTCATCGCCCATTATTACAGGCCCGAATGCGGTGACATCATCCTCAATCCATTCGATGCCCGCTGCGTCTATTGGTCGCCTTTCGCCGAAATCGCGCATCCGGCCGACGCCGATCGTGTTGCGCAGCAACTCATTCCCGAGACCGGCGACAAGGACAACGATGTCTGGCTGGAAACGAGCCGAATCCTCGTCGCCAACATGCTCCGGGAGTTGTGGAAGGAGAAGAAATGCACGCTGCCCGACCTGCTCGAAGCGCTGCAGAAGTGGGACAAGGATAAGCTCAAGACCTGGCTGAAGGACACATCGTCGGCGCGGACATTCTCCGACGATGCCGACCGGGCCACCGGTAGTGTGCTCTTCATGCTCGCGAAGGCCGCGAATTTGATCCAATTCCTTCGGATGCCTGAAGAAGGCGAGAAAGCCTTCGCCTTCCGCGATTTCATAACCGGCCTCGACGAGCGGAAAGGCGCGAAGCCGTGGATCTTCGTACCACGGAAAGAGGAGCATTTTGCCGCGGCGAAACCCCTGCTCGCCTGTTGGCTCGAATGCGCCGCAAGTGCCATGCTCGGGCTGTCCCCATCGCCCGACAGACGTATCTGGTTCCTCCTCGACGAGCTTGCCGATCTACCGCGCGTCGACAATCTCGCGCGTCTGCTGCCCGAGGGCCGCAAGTTCGGCGCGGCGGTCGTTATCACGTTCCAGGCAATAGGCTTGATGCGGCATCGCTACGGCAAGGATTTGGCCGAATCCATGCTCGGATGCTGCAACACTAAGCTCTTCCTCCAGATGACCGACGGCGAGTCCCGACGCTGGGCGAGCGACACGATCGGCACCTGTGAGGTCGAGGTCCACACCATGACCGGCGCGCTCGGCGGCGATGGCGACAAGCCGCGGATGACGTTGGGCCGCCAGCGTCAAACCCGTCCAGCCGTATTCGAGAGCGAACTTCGCCTCGCGCGCCACGAGGGCTATTTGCTGTTTCCCGACGGGTTCCCGGTCGCGCGCATCGCGCTCACCGCCGATCATATCGAGAAACGCGGCAAGCCGCGCCAGCCTGCCTTCGTCGAGGCAAACGCCGAGACGACCCTCTGGCACCGGTCATTGGAGGGGCCTCTCGCCGAAGAATCCGAGCCCCCCCTGCCGCCAGCGGCCGAGAAACCGAAGATCGGGCAGAAGCCGCCTGCTTCCCCGCCACCGAATGCCGATGATGGGCCGGTCTGATGGTTGCGTCGGTATCGCCACTGACCAGTTCAGCGCACGCGAGCAGCTATTATGAGGCCGATGATTATTATGCCGAGGGAGGCCTGTCGCCGTCGGAATGGCACGGGAAGGGCGCCGATGAGCTTGGCCTGTCGGGCGATGTGGACCGCGACGCCTTTCGTGACCTGCTCGACGGCAAGGTCGGCGACCGGCAGCTCGGCACGATGCGCGACGGCCAGCTTGAGCATCGCCCCGGCTGGGATGTAACCTTAAGCGCGCCCAAGTCGGTATCGATCATGGCCGAGGTCGCCGGAGACCGGCGCCTGATCGCGGCGCACGGCGAAGCGGTGAAGACGGCGCTTGCCCATGTCGAGACGCATATGGCCGCGACCCGCGTCCGGCACGGCGGTAGCGTGACCCGCGACGCGACCGGCAATCTTGTCGTTGCGAGCTTCCAGCATGGCACCAGCCGTGCGCAAGACCCGCAACTTCATACCCATAATGTCATCATGAACGCTACGCAGGGCGAGGATGGCTCGTGGCGCAGCCTCGAACCGCGCGCCATATATCAGCTCCAGAAGCAGATCGGCGCCATCTATCGGCAGGAACTCGCGCTGAAGGTTCGCGAACTCGGCTATGAGATCGAGACGGGCAAGGACTCGATGTTCGAGATCAGCGGCGTCTCCGCCGAAGTCATCAGCGCGTTCAGCACTCGCAGCGCCGAGATCGAAGCCGCGCTAGGAGACCGCGGAACATCGCGCGAGGAAGCGAGCGCCGCCGAGAAGCAGGTGGCCGCGCTCGACACGCGGCAGGCGAAGGTAGCGGCCGATCAGGCTTCGTTGGTCGCGAACTGGCGTGCGACCGCCGACCAGGCCGGGTTCGATGCCAGCGCGCGTTTTGCGCTCGTTCGAGACGCGCAGGCTAACGCAGAGAGCCTTGCAAACAATTTAGAGCGGACGAGCGCCGCCCAACGCGCGGTGGCCCATGCCGCGGACAGGCTCGGTGAGCGGCAATCGGTCTTCTCGGTCGCGGCCCTGCATGAAGAAGCGGGGCGCGTCGGGTTGGGAAAAGTCAGCTACGCGCAAATCGGGGAGGCGATTGAGGCGGCAAGCGCGCGAGGTGACTTGATCGACCGTATCTTTCTCGACCGGCGCGGTGCGGAGTTTGCCGGCCTCACCACTCGGCAAAATATCGAGTCCGAAACCCGCTTGCTTCGCATCGAGGCGGCGGGTCGCGGCGCATTCGCGCCGATCGCATCGCCGCTCTCCGCGGCAAAGGCGGTCGCTGCCGCCTCGCGGCGGGCCGAACGCGACGGCTTTGTCTGGAATGCCGATCAGCGCGCGGCGACCGAACGGCTTCTGATAAGCCGCAACCGGATAACCGCGGTGCAAGGTTATGCCGGCACTGCGAAGACCACGACGGTGCTGGCGCCTTTCGCCCGCGAAGCTGAGGCGCGAGGGGTATCGGTCGTCGCGCTTGCGCCGACGGCATCGGCGGCGATGGTGCTTGGCGAGGCGCTGGGAACGCGCGGAGAGACGGTCGCGCGCCACATGCTGTCGCCGGGACATTCCGCATCCGATCAGACCGCCGTCTGGATCGTCGATGAGGCCTCGCTGCTTTCGGCTCGCGATACGGCCCGGCTGTTCGATCTGGCCGAGAAGCATGGAGCACGGATCGTCCTCGTTGGCGACGTGAACCAGCTCGGATCGGTCGAGGCCGGCGCGGCGTTTGAGCAGCTCCAGACGGCGGGCATGGAAACAGCCAAGCTCGGGGACATCGTCCGGCAGACAAATAGCGCAACAAAGGACGCCGTGCTGGCCTCCATCGAGGGCGATGCGAAGAAGGCGCTTGCCGCCCTCGATCGCGGCGGCGGTGCAATCGTCGAAAATGCCGACCGCGCCGAACGCTTCGCAGCCATCGCCGAGCGCTATGCTGATCTCGACAAAGCCAGCCGCGCCCGCACGCTGGTCATCGAACCGTCGCGCGAAGGCCGCGACGCCTTAACGGCGGATATTCGTCAGGCGCTCGTCCGATCGGGCGCGCTCAGGGGACCGGATGTGGCCGTTGAAAGTCTCGTGAACAAGGGACTGACCCGTGCCGAAGCGCGCGACCCGCTCAGCTACGACAAGGGCGACGTCGTCCGCTTTACCCGGGATTACGCAGACAAGGGCGTTGCGCGCGGCGAGGCGTTCCGGGTGGAAGGCGTCAATCCGGCCAAGGCGGCGGTCGCACTGCGATCGGAGGATGGGCGCGAGGTGGATTGGCGTTTGCGGCAATGGGGTGCCGGTAAGGTGCAGGTGTTCGAAACGCAGCGTCTCGCACTCCGGGCCGGGGACAGTATCCGGTTCACGCGCAACGATCGCGAGGCCGGCAGAGTGAACGGCGCGCGCGCAGAGGTGACGGCGGTCGATGCCGAGGCAAAGACCGTTACCGTACGGGGTGCGCGAGGTCAGGTTCAAACGCTGCGCGTCGATGCCGCGCGAGACCGGCACATAACGCATGGCTATGTCGACACCGCCTTCGCGGCGCAGGGCCGCACCGCCGATCACGTCATCATCCACGCCGACAGCCGTGCCACCAATCTGGTCGATCAAAAAAGCTTCTATGTCGGGATTTCCCGATCGAAGGAGTCTGCGACGATCTTCACCAATGATCGCGCCAAGCTCATTGCCGCCATCAGCGAGCGTGCAGGGCAGGTGCAAACCGCTATCGCACAAGCCGCTGTCCCGACAGCATCGGCTGGGAAGGCTGCTGGGGCCGGGCTAGGATGAGGGATGGCGACGCGCGTAAAACGCCTGTTCAGCAAGTGCAGTAGACCCCACGTCTGCCTGAAACCAGCAAGATCGTTCACTTCTAGCGCCCACTATAGTGCGTCGCGACGTCTGAAGATGTCGCTACAGCGCATGGGGCCAAGGCCAGCGCCAACCAGGCCATGAAGTATATGAGCGTCCTCTTGGCTGCGTACTTCTGCCGGGAAAACGCCCACACGATTGTAGAGTAGCCAATAGGTTCGAGTCACGCCATCCGAGAATCCAATCCGCGGCCCCTTCGAACTATGCCATGAAGTGATTGTTGGGAGCGGCACAGGGTTCTCGCGCCCGTGTCGAAAGCCTTTGACGGCCTCTTCGAATTTGTAATCGAGCGGCATGCGCTCTCGAATTTTCGCAAAGCAGTCGCGCGGGGACGCAGGGGAGGTCAGGCTTGATGAGAGCCACGCCCTGTAGAAGCGTTCGGCATCGAGTAAAACGACATAGCGTTCCTCGTTGTACTCACCTCGATTAACCGAAACATATGCGTGAAGTCCCCGACCATATGTCAGCCGCCAAGTCGCTCGCCCGGCGCTAAGCTGATCGAACTTACATTCATCAAGGCGCGGCGGTGAGGCGGCACCCAAACGGGCCAACTCACGGCGAACAGCCATACCGTCCAGAAACTGCCAGATATTGAGAGGGACTCGAGTGGGCACGTCCAGCCCGCGGGAATTTGGACGACATTTTCGCTTGAACATCTCTCAGATTCTCGCCCTAGTAACCGCTCCTCTTCTGCGCCAATGCGAGCATTGTCACCTGTTCCCGAGTACAAGAAGTACTCCGACAAATTTTTCGTCGGGAAACTCTCGACATGCCATAAGAGTGTGCCTCCAAACCAAATCGAACTTCTCGTCGTCTTTCGCAAATGCAAGCTTCTTGTTTCCGAAAATCGTCCCGCCACCCCTGAGCAGATAGTATAACGAACTCTTCTCGATTTCCGTTGTATTAAAGGCTTTTGCATACCAATCCGCATCCAGTACAGCCTGTCGGCAGGAATAATCGGATCCGAAATCAAGCCCTTTGATATTGTAGACGGCCACTGTGAGTCGGATTCTAGCGGGATTATGCTCCAGCAGCGTCGGGCTCACACGTGCATTTGCAAACCGTTGCAGCGCGAATTGATCGATAGCGGACGATCGACTGGATTGCGCCACCTCCAAGTTTCCGATGCGTTTTTCGTCGGTGACTTCACCTTCGAGCACGATTGTACCATGCTCTCCGGTAGGCTTGATCTCGTCAGGCACCAAAAGGCTGATTTCAGTGGAAGCCCATTTCGCTTCCTCGACAATAACCGGCTGCGCTTGCGTCGGGCCGGCGAGCAATGTGGCCAGAACAGAGGCAAATATCGAGATAGAAACACAAAAATGCATCGTTGCATTCTTCATTCGTCTCGCAAATGTAATCTGTAGGGCCGCGGCTAAGCTGAGACGGTCGCGCACAATTCCGGTCGCTCCGGCTGCCTGATCAAAATGGCCGAGCGACATGAGGCATGTCCTCATAGACCTTCAGCAGCACGTCGATCGGCGAAGGCAGTTCTTCGTCATAATAGAATGCCGGATACCAGTGGACCAGCATCAGCCACATGGCGGCTCTCAGCGTTTGCCCGTTTTCCAACCAGTCAGATTCCAAGTGTGCCGTTAGCATTCGCCGACCTGCGTCCAAAACCTCGTCACGATTAAATTCGAAATTCAGATAATGGCGGCACAACACATAGCCGAGTTCGCGCGGCTTCAACGCTTTGCCGAGGGAGATTTTCGGTTCGCCCAGCCAATGCTCATACATGTCAACCCCGGCGCGGTAAGGATCAAAGCCCCCTTTGGAATCGACCGCTTCGCCTCCCAAAGCAGCCAACGCCATATAGTCGTCCAGCCCGTCGCGGATGATCTCCTGACGCGTCCAAGGGTTTTTTTCGCTGCGCCACCAGGCTTCTAAAAAGCGGCGGCTTTCACTCCAATGCGTCGAGGCCAGCAGGCCATCCTCCAGCCAAGCCCCCAGCGCCCGGGCTTGATGGAGGTTGTGCTGATGCTGGGCAGGCACAGATCCGAACCACTCATATTCTTTAGCAGCCAGCCCTTGATCTATCCGCTGATTGCCTCGGATCAAGAGCGGTTGGGCTTCCTGAGAATAGCCCACCAAGGCACGCCTGACATAATTGGTAACGTCGCTTATGCCAAAATTGCCTATGGGGCCTCCCGCTGGCGGAGTACGCTTGAGATCGAAAGGAAGCATCTCTTCGGACGCTTCACGGACGCGAGCCGCATTCCAAACCATTGCTCAATTCCCACAAATCTTATTGCCACAATACCGAATGCTGACCGAGTTTTTGGCTGCACCAGCCCCTGGCGTGTTGGCGATGAAGTTGCCGACGTCTAAGTTTGCCAATGCCTTGTCTCGAACGGCAGGCGGCAACTTCGCTACGTCAATAGCCTCCCGAGCCTGTTTGACGGCACTCGCTAACGTGCGCGAATTTTCCGTAAACGTTGGCGACGATCCAATCATCTTGGGGTTGGACAAGAACTTGCTATCCCACAGGGTGACAGTCCCATCGGCATTGACCGAGATGACGTCGGCACCGGACGTGTTTACGTTGCTGCCGTAGCGCACGACGGTCTCGCCCGGCAAGTCGGCGACGCGGTTCGCCAGTTGCAATTCGGCCTGATAACCGCGGAGCTGTGAGAGTTGATTTGCCTCCGATCCGCCCGAGAGAGGCTTGGGGGCATAGTCGAACCCGGCGACCGGATCGGGCAGCTTTGAATTGAGATCTACCCCCGCCGCAGAGCGGGTAGGCGCGGCAGCGCCACTGAGAATCGCATTCGCCGCCGCTCCTGTAAGAACCGCGCCGCCGACCTGAACACCAACGTAGATTTTCTCGCCTGTGTTGGCATCAACGCTAAAGACGCGAGTTGCGATATAGCCGCCTCCCGTCTGCTGTTCGAGCCCCGTACGCGCACGATTGAACGCCGTGACGGCATTGTCGGCCTCGGTCGCTGTCATCAAGCCCAGACCGCCGGGAACAGCGCAACCAATGATCGACGCACAGAGTTCAAGCGAACCGACCGTGCCGATGCCGGTCAGCAGGGCGGTGACGCCATGGCCAACCGCATCGATCCCGGCCTCGATCCGCTCCCCGGTCGAAATCGGTTTGAGCAACTGATCGGTAGCACGTGCATAATTATAGGCTTGGGTGATTTCGTCCCGCTGCTGCTGGGACAACGCCATCAACTCAGCCGTGTGCGCTGGGTCGTTCCAATAGGCGATGTCGTTCTGCCCGACCTTTTCGAATGCAGCCTTCGACTGGGCGTAGGCGGTGCCGAGCTGCTGGCCGAGGCCCGCGGCATTTTCTCCCAATTCAATCTTGTCCAACCCACCATAGAAGGTAGCGAAAGCCGTGACGTCGGAGAGTTCCACTCCGCCGCTGAACACGGCGGAGGTCGCAAATTCGAGCTGCTGGGCGGTCGGCCTAGCATTCTCGCCCGCTATCTGCTGCCGCGCATAACTAGCGGTGCCATAATCGGGTCCGCCATCGCCGCGCCCCATCTGGGCCGCCTGTAGCAGTTGCTCGTGGCTTGCCAGGTCGGGGTTGAGCCCATGGACAAGTTGGTCATAGACGCCATTGACCACGGCGACGACATTGACCTCGCCGCCATGCGCGGCTTTGAAGCTGTCCCCACTATA
The DNA here is from genome assembly GCF_003590775.1 of Sphingomonas cavernae. Lineage (GTDB taxonomy): Bacteria > Pseudomonadota > Alphaproteobacteria > Sphingomonadales > Sphingomonadaceae > Sphingobium_A > Sphingobium_A cavernae. The sequence goes on from NZ_QYUM01000002.1 coordinate 551,129, forward strand.
GGCAAGATAGAGCGCCGCTTTCGCGCGGCCCTCCGCCGTGTCCCCACCAAATTTGCCGACGAGATCAGCATATTGGTCGGGACGGCTATTTTTGAGCGCATCGAGCACGGCGAGGTTGTGGGCGAAGACATCCTCGCCGGGCTTGCTCTGCACCGGATCCTTGACGATCAGGTTACCCATGGCATCGCGCTCGGCATTATTCTGGGTTTCGATTTGCGAGGCGCTGACCGCCGATCCCGCATCGAGTCCAGCCCCGGTCGCGACGGCGGCAACGATCGTCGCGATCAGATTGTCGCGGCCCTGCTGTTCAGCAAGCGAGAGCGGCTTGCCGTCCTTGTCGGTCGAGGCCGTGTCGCCGCTCGAGAGCAGATTGTTGAGCACGACGCTGGCCGCGGCACCCATCGCCGCCGAACCGCAGTCGCCCGAGCCGCCGGCTGCACTGCCACCGCAGCCGACCACTGCTTGCAGCGCGGCGCGCGCCTCCTCGCTGCCGAGGCTGTCGGCGATTCCCTTTACCTCGCTCGTCGCAAGACCCTGCAGCACATTGACCGCGCTCGCCTGGACCAGACCGCCGACCGAACCGGTTACGTTCGATCCCGCCGCGCCACTGACGGCAGTCGCGATCAGGCGTGCGGTGCTTCCCGCGCCATAGTCGTTGCCGAGGCTCGACGCGCGCTCAGCAGCCGGGCGCGCGAGATCGACCCAAGCCTGTGCCTCGGCGTTGAGCGCGATAAGATTGCCCGTCTCGTCGCGGATCGGAACCCCGTTCGAATCGCGCAGAACGCCCGCGGCGATAGCCTTGTCTTCAGCGGGCCTCGCTTCGCGCTCCGCCTGCTCCTGCTTTTTGGCCTGGTTGGCAAAGAAGGTGCCCACCTCACCAGTGAGTGTCCGGCTCGCCTCGAACCCGAGCGCGATTTCCTGACGCTTGGCGTCGTCGAATTCCTTCGCGAGCGCGCCAGCATTGGCGGCGTCGGTGTCCCGGCTGATACTGCCTGCGACCGCTTCGCTTGCCGCGTCGCCCGAAGTGATCAGGATCGCCCCCGGCGCGATCGCCGACACGGTCGTTCCCGACTGGCTCCCGTTCGCCCCCATCGCAACCGGCGGGGTCGCGCTGATTGTCCCGATGCCGGTCTGGAGGCCGGGAAGATCGCTGCCGGGCAGTTTGTCCCCTCCCGCGCTTGCGTTGCCATCCTTATCCTTGCCGATCCCGCCGATACCACCACCGATTGTGACCGAACTCGCGCGGTAACTCTCACTGTTCGCGATATCGCTCGCCGATAGCGTGCCGGTGGTGAGGAGATTCTTCGACGCGTCGGCTTCGCTTGCGATCACCGCGCCCTTGAGGTTGGTGTTGCCGCCGACCTTGATATCGAATCCACCCGATCCTGCATAAATCCCCGACTGCTCGGCGACGCTGGCAAAGTCGCCGCGCTGCTTCTCCTTCGACAGATTGCCCGCTACCGACAGCCCGTCGCTGAGACTCGCCGACAGGCCCACGCTCGACTGCTTCGAGCGGTAGGTAGACGTGTCCTGCTCGCTCTCGATCGACAGCGAGCCGACGTCGACCGCGACCCGGCTCCCCGAGAGCGTCGCGCCCTTCATCGATAGCGCGCCCGGCGTGGTGACGCTGGCCGTGCCGCCTGCCGACAAACTGCTTTCGACATGGGTGACGTCGGTGCCCGACGCGTTGCCCCTACCCAGATTGACCGAAGCGGTCGGCGTGATCCCGCCGGCGCCGATCGACACCCCCGCGCTGAAGCCTGACGATTTGTTCTGCGAGGCCATCGTGTCGGTTTCGGCGGCGGACGCCAGCGCGATCCCACCCTCGGCCGCGAGTGTCAGGTCGCGCGTCGCATGGACATCGCTGCCCGTTACGGCGATCGTCGAGTTCGCGCCCGCGCCGCTAGCGGCGATGACTACGTCCTGGCCCGCGATCTGGCTGCCGACAGCGGTTTCGTCATGGGTCTCGCTCGTCGACTTGCTTTTCGATATGCCCAGCGTGACGCTGACTGAGGTCAGACTGTCGAGAGCCTTGAGGGGATCGCCGTTCGCGGAGGTCAGGCTGTCAACGGCATTGTATCCCGCAAGCGCCCCAGCCAGGCCCGCCACAGCTTTGGTGCGCTCGTTGGCGCCGCCGCCGGTCGCAATCTCGCCCATGCGCGCCGCCGTCTCGATTCCGGCAACCACCGGATTGTTGATCCCGACGCTCACGCCGAAGCTCGACGATTTGGACATGCTGTTCGTGTCGACCGTATCGGTGACGTGCTCGATAGTGACGCTTTCGCCCGCAAGCGTCGTGGTACCGGTGCCGACGACCTGGCTTCCCGAGACGGTGAGCGCCTTGCCCGCATCGAGCGTCACATCGCCCTTCTCGCTGCCGATGAGCGATCCGGTGTGGGTCACGCTGGTCGCTTCATTCTCGGTGGTCGACTTCGCAACCCCGGCAAACAGCCCGCCGCCGCTAATGCTGATCCCGGACTTCTTGACCTTGGTGCTGCTGCTCTCGGTGTCGGTGGCGGCGATTGCGCCGACGGTCAGATCGCCGCCCGTAGCGATCGTCACCCCGTTCGAGGCGACGACATTGCTGCCAAGGATGCTCGTGTCGCCGGTGCTGCTGAGGTTGACGGTATCGCCCGACAGCGTCGAGGCGATGACGCTCTGGTCGATACCCTCGCTGTGGGTGGTGGTTTTCTTCGACGAGAGAAGACCGCTCTTCTTCGTGACGCTGTCCTGCGTGTAGCTGCTGCTGTCGATCACGCCCGAGATGGCGATGCTGCCCGCATCGACATCGAGCGCCCCGGCGGCGTTCAATTCGGCGCCCGCGATCGTGAGCGCACCCGGTGTCGTGACGCCGAGCGAGCCCGCCGCATCGATAGTCGCGAGATCGTTCGTCACGGCGTCGGTCGTGGTGGTGACCGTCTTGCGCTTGGCGAGCCGTGCGAACTCGTCAGAGCTGACGCTGCTCTGTCCCGCAGCGATGTCGATGCCTTCGCCCCCGTAGAGCGATATGTCGCCGGCGCCGGGATTGGTGGTGGCGATGCTGCCGCCGGTGATCGACAGCTTGCCGTCCAAAGCACCGATCGTGATCGGCCCGCCCGAGGTGATCCTCGTACCGATAAACGTCTTTTCCTCGGTGACGGTCGATGACAAGCGATGTTTGCCCGTCTGTTCGGCCTCGCGCGTCGTGCTCGTGGCGATGGCGCCGCCGAGCGTCACGTCGCGGCCCGCGACGATCGTCGTGGCGCCGCCCGAAGTGATATCGGCAGCCTTGAGGTCGATATCGCGCCCGGCGCTGAGCGACGTCCCGGCGGCCGAACTGATCGTCGCGCCGCTGACCGTCTCGGTTCTCGATGTGCTCGACGACCAGTTGCGCGCTGAGGCGAATTGGCCTTCGGTGGTGGTCGCGGTCGTCGTGATGGTGGTGCCGATAATATCGCGCCCGGCGGAGAGTGCGACCGTCCCGCCCGGCACCACGGAGCCGCCGGGAACGACATAGCTGCCCGTGCCATTGGCGGCGATCGTGCTGCCGCCGCCGAGCAAGATGTCGCCCGCGGCCCTCGCGACGACGCTCCCGCCCGTAACAACGCCGCCGCTCGCGTTGACGATATTGCCGCCAGCGGAGAGCGCGGCGACGTTGCGCGCATCGATCGTGCCCGAGTTGGTGATGTTGCCGGTCGCGCTGACAAGCACATTCTCGCCCGCGACCAGCGCCCCGGCGTGGATCGTCTTACTGTCGGTTGCCGCGAGATAGAGCACGGGCACGAGCACGTCGCGGCCCGCGACCTTCGCGCTCACATACCAGAGCATCGGCTCGACAAGTTCGCTGACCTGGGCGTCGGTGAGGCCAATTCCCAGCTGCAGACCGAGGCGGGCCTGCGCATCGGCGGCATTTTTGAGGAGGCCCTGATATTGATCGAGCGTCGACCCGAAGGCCCCAAGCTGGGCCTGTCCGGTCGCCGCCTGGACTTCGCGCGAGATAAGCATCGCCTCGAAGAAGCCGTCGCCGAGGCGCGTGTAGGTGGTCGCGCGATCGGGCGCGAACTTTCCGAAGAAATAGCTCGAATCATAAAGCGCGGCTTCGGAGGCGAGCGCCGCATTGGTTGTGAACAGATAGGCGGAGTCTGGATTGTTGTTATAGGTGAAGAGCGAGCCGCCGCCCGCAAGCGCGAAGCCGCCATCGGCGCCAATCAGATTGAACTGCTGCAGGAAGCCGCCAAGGAAACCCGCGAAATCCTGTCCGCCGAGCGCGGGGAGGCCCGTTCCGGCGAAGCCCGGCCCGAGTGCCAGCATTACGCTGTCCGCGCCGCCGGCGCCGGTGGGACCGCCAAGAGCGGCGGCATCGCCGCCGGTGAGCCCGAGCGCGTCGATGCTCCCTGAGGCGAGGCTGAGCCCGTCCACGCTGGCGTCGGCGCCGCTTGCCGTATCGATGGCGACCGGTGCGAGCGTGTCCGCGCCATCGCTGCCGCCCGCGACACCGATGCGCGCGGTCGCGACCGGCGCGGTGCCCCCGAGGGCAAGACCCGCCGTGCTAAGCGTGCCGCCTTGCGTGTCCGTGAGTCCGCCCGTGCCGGGCGCCGTGGCGGCAAGGCCGCTGGCGCCGACGGCATTGGCGCTGCCGCCGGGCGCTGTTACGCCGCCGCCCGACGCCGCACCCGCCGCAGCCGCCGAACCGCCGGCAGCGGTCCCAGCGCTGCCGGTACCCGGCGTTCCGTTGCCGGGCGCGCCGGGCGCTGCATTCGGGCGGACCTGGCTGCCCGAATAGCTGTCGGCGGCGACCAGATTGTTTGCGATATTGTTGAAGTCGCCCGCCTGGATGCTGACGGTGCTGCCGGCCTGGATCAGCGTCGGCGCGCCGGGGATGATCCGGTTGGTGAGCGTCGTGGTGCCGCCCGCGGTCTCGTTCTTGATAAGCAGATCGGCAATATTGTTCACCGTTCCGCTGGTCGAAATGCCGAGGTTGCCGCCCGCGAGCATCGCCGAATTGCGGTTGGTAATCGTGCCCGCGCCGCCCGCGATGGTGAGGTCGCCCGCCGCCGAGATCGTCGCGGTGCCGCTGTTCGACGAGTCGGTGGTGTCGTTCTGACGCGTTTCGGTATGATAGCCGAAGGTGTAAGTGGCGCTTGCGCCGCTCAGTGACTGGTAACGCACCTTGACCGTGGTCGCTGAGGTGCAGGTGAAGGTCGCGAGCGTTCCGTTCGCGAGCGTGCCGCTGCCGCCGCAACCGACCTCGGCGAAGACGGCGGCTACCTCGTCGGGGCCATCGAGCACCGGATATTGGGCGCCCGTTCCCGGAACCTCGCTGATAACGAGCGTCTTGATGCGGTTGACGAGATCGCCGCCGATGAGCGTGATGCCGATATCGCCGCCGAGCGACTGGATCGTCGCCGATTCATTGACGACGTCGTGCGCGGTGATCGAGATATCGTTCGCGGCGAGGATCAGCCCGTGGTTGCCATTGCCCCGATCGTCGCCCGCATAGCCATTGGTGAGCGTGCCGCCGACATGGAAGGCGAGATTGTCGCCGGCGAAGATGGTGCCGGTGTTGACGAGATTGCCGGCGGCATCGAGGGTGAGATTGCCCGAGGCGGCGAGCAGTCCGCTGTTACTGATATTGGCCGCCGAGATGAGATAATTGCCGGACGGTGCGAAGGTCCCCGCATTGTCGAAATCGCCGCCGAGATAGAGACCGGCGTTCGCGGTGCGGAAGGCGCCGCCGCTATTGACGAAGGAACCGCCGTCCGCCTGAACGACAAGGGTATTGAGGCCGGTGATCCCGCCATCGGCGCCGCCGGCATTGTTGACGATATTACCGCTCGCCGAACGCAGAAAGACGGTCCCGTCAGACCAGATCGAACCTTCATTGACGATATCGCCCGAGGCCTGAATATCGATATTGGCCTCAGCCCCAATATCGCGCCCGACCGTTACCGCGTTCGCCGCGCCGCCCGCCGCCGAGAGCGAGCCGGTGACGGTAACGAGCGTGCTGTCGCCCCGGATTTCGATGCGTCCGTTTGTTGCGGTCGCGCCTGCCAGCCGGACCGTGCCGGTTCCAGCGAGCCGCACGAGATTCTGGGCGCTGTTCGTCCCGGCAAGGTCGAGCGACGCGCCCGAGACGCTGAGCGTGTCGCCTGTGATGAACTGTGATGCAGCGGTCGAGGTCACATCGCCGGTTGCATCGACGAGCAGGTTGCGCCCCGCCTGGATCGAGCCGTCGAGCGTCAGCCTGCCCCCAGCGCCGATTGTGAGCGTGAAGTCGCGGCCTGCGATAACACCAAGGGCGGTCGGATTGCCGGCAGCGTCAGTGCTGGTGCGCGCGCCCACAAGCGCCTGGCCGGCGGTGACGGCGATATCGTTGACGGCGCTGATTTCACCGCTGCCATGCACGATGAGCGCACCCGGCATGGCAAGCGTCAGATCGCGCCCGGCGCCGAGCTTGCCGGCGACCTCCGCCGAAATCGGCGTTCCGCTCATGGCGTAGCCGATGCCATTGACGCTGACCGGGCCGGTCCCGCTACGCGCATCGACCGTGCTAAAAACGAGATCCTGCCCCGCGCGCGCGCTCCCGCTCGTACCGACTGCAAGCGTCCCGCCGCCAAGCCGGATGTCGCGATTGGCGAGCAGGCTGCCGTCGATGGCGAGCGCGCCGCCGCCGGTGATGTCGATCCTGAGATCGCGCCCCGCGGCGACTTCGCCGGTCGCCGCGATGGTTGCGCCCGGCGCGCTGAACGACACATCGCCGCTGCTCGCGAGCAGCGTGCCGGCGATATTCGCGCCGCCAAGCGCGCCAAGGTCGGCGTTGCCGAGATAGGTGGCGAGCGTGCCGCCATTGGCGATGGCAAGCGTCGGCGCCGCGCCGCCATTCCGCGCGCCGAGCGAAATATCGCCATTGGCGACCGCGCTGCCGCCGATCGCGAGGCTCGACGCCGCAAAGCCGAGCGTCCCGGTCGTCCGAATGTCGCCATTCGCGGCGATGCTGGGTGCCGACAGCATGACGGCGCTCGCCGAGATCGAGGGTGTAGACTCAGTCGTGCCCGCCGAGACCAAGCTCCCGCCACGCAGATCGAGCAAGGTCGCGTCGGCAAGCGCCACGCTGCCATCGGCGATAATCGCACCGCCCTGCACGAAACCGCTTTGCGAAGCGAAACGGATATCGCCACCGCTGGCGATGCCCGGCGCGCTACCGAGGCTTGCGGCGATAGCGATGCTGTCCGCTTCGCCGGTGACGCCGGTGCCGCCATAGAGTGCGGCCTGGCCGCCGAGCGTCAGCGCAGCGGGGGTTTGCAAGGATAGGCTGCCGCCGCTGAGCAGCGCGCCATCGATATCGAGCGCGCCGTTCGTCGCGGCGACCGTCACTACATTCGTCGCAGGATCGGCGGCGTTCCATGCCTGCACCGTGCCCGCAAGCGCGACACTGCCGCCCTCGATGCCGAGCGTCTTGCCCGCCGATACCATCCCCGCAAGATCGAGCGCGCCGCCGGTGCTCAGATCCACCGCGCCTACGGTCGCGACCGTGCCACTCGACGTCAGCGTGTCGCGGGCCGCGATGGCGATGTCGCCGCCCGCGAGCACATCGCCCGCGCTCGAAAAGCGCGTCGCCGCGATCGTCACCGCATCGCCGCTCCGGAGCGTCGCGCCATCGGCGATCGTGATGTCGGGGATGCTGAGGGTCAGCGCGTCGCCGCTCTCGACGACGCCCATCCCGTCGCCGGCGGGTGCCGCGAGCGTCAGGCTTTGCACATCGAGCCCCAGCGCAGTGTCGGCGTGAATCAGGCCGCTGTTTACGGCCGTGCCGCCAGCGATCGTCACATTGCCGCGCGTGCCGTCCGGCGCAGCGCTTGCGGCGATCACGCCTGCATTGTCGAGGCTCGCGGCATCAAGAACAATATCGCCGCCCATACGCGCATCGCCCGACCCGCCGGCGAAGATGCCGCTTCCGGCCCGATTGGTGAGCACACCCTCGACGCCGAGCGACAGGTTGCCGAGCGCGACGAGTTGGCCCGCCGAGTCATAGCGTCCCGCCAGGCTCGCATCGCCGAGCGTGATCGCAACATTGCCGTTCGATTGCAGCAGGCTGCCCGCGTCCAGCGTGAGAGTCCGGCCCTCGAACGCCAGATCGGCGCCGGCGATCGCCTCGCCGCCCGCCGCGATCCGAAGATCGGCGGTATCGAAGGCAAGGCCGCGCGCGGCCCAGGTGCCGCCGCCCGATGCGAGGCTGCCGCCAAGCGTGACGCTTCCGGCCTCGAAGGCGACATCGCCATTGTTTGAGACGATCGCGCCGTTCGACACGAGCCGACCGCCCGCCGCGAGCGTGATCGTCCCGAGCGGTGCGGCCGCATTCGCATCGCCCGCGACAATGATGCCGTCGTTGACGAGATCGCCCGCCGCGGCAAGGCGGATCGCGTCGGCGGTCTCGACACGCGCGAGCGTACCCAGCGTCAGATCGCCGCCGGTCGAGCCCAGATCGATCGGCCCTGCCGCGGCGGTCGTCCCGGCAAGTACGATGTCGCCCGCGGAACGGAAATCGAGTGCCGCGCCGGACAAGAGATTGTTGCTGGCAAGGCTCGCGCCCGCAAGCGTCAGCGAACCCGCCGCCTGGACCGTGCCGTCATTGACGATGGCGCCGCCCGCGCTGAGCGCGATATTCGCCTGGCTGGTCAGCGCATGGACGAGGCTGCCATCGGCCGCGCTCCGGTCGGCGCCGATATGAATCGCGCTATCGGCGGTGAGTTTCGCGTCATTGTTCGCCGCGATCGTCCCGAGCGCGGCGATATCGCCCGAGCTCGTCAGTGTCGCAAAACCTTGCGCGCCGCTGCCATAGGCGGTGATATGTGAATCGGTTCCGAGCAACAGATCGCCGCCGGTCGCCGCCAGCGTGACATCGCGGCCCTCGAGCCCGCCGCTCACCTCAAGATTGCCCGCGGTGCTCGCCGCGCGCACCGAGCCGAAGGAAATCATCGTGCCGCCGAGCGACAGGCTGGGGGCGGCAAGATCGATGTCGCTCGCGCTCACCAGCGTGCCGCTGTTCGCGAAACTGGGCGTCGCAATATCGAGCACGCCGGTGACGAGGATCAGGCCTTGATTGTCGATCGCCGCGCCGGCGGCGAGCCGCATGTCGCCGGTCGCGGTCACATTGCCGGCATCGTCGAACGTCCCGGCTTGCAGCGTGCCGGTCGCGGCATTGGTGAGCGTGCCGCCGATGTCGGCCTCGAGGCCGTGCACGGCGGCGAGCGTCCCCGCATTGAAGACGTCACTAACCGCCCCGATCGTGATCCGGTCGCCGCTCAGCAATGCGCTCTCGCGGATGGTTGTCGGCCCGGCCCGATCGACAAGCGACAAAAGGCTGTTCGTCGCGATCGCGCCGGCCAGATCGAGCGTGCCACCACTGAGCGACAGCTCGCCGAGCGCGCTCAGCGTTCCGCTGGTCGAAAGGCGCCCTGCCGCGTCGGCGGTCAATGTCCCGTTGCTGAGCGCATCGCCATCGAGCGTGATCGCCGCGCTCGAAAGGCCCAGCGCTTCGCCGCTCGCCATGCGGCTGCCGCTCGCGGCGGTGATTGCCCCGGCGGCGGTCAGCGACAGGCGCCGCGTCGCTGCAACATCGGCTCCGCCGCCAAGGGTCAGCGTCGTTCCCGACGTGAGCAGGGCGTCGCCGTTCGCGACAATCCTGCCGTCCAGAGCGATCGCGTCCGCCGCATCGAGCGCCAGCGCATCGCCGCTCTGGAGATCGCCGCCAGGCGACAGCGAAATATTGCGTCCACCGACGCCGAGCCGGTCGTTCGCGACCATCGGGCCGCCGAGCGACACATCGCGCGCAGCGATGTCGATCACGCTTGCTTCCACCGTTCCGGCGTCGGCATAGTCGGCGATGCTGGAGACCCGGTAGGTGCCGCCGGCGACGACTGTGCCGCTATTGGCGAAACTACCGCCAAGCTCGAGATCGAGGTCGGCGCCGTTCGAGGCGAGATTGCCTGCATTGACGATGCCGTCAGCTGCGCGGATCGCGACCAGCCCGTCGGCGCCGAGCGTGCCGCGCGCGCCGATGTCGAGACTGCCGACCGACGCGCCGAGCCCGCCCTGGCTCCAGGCGCTGCCGTCGACCTTGAGGATATGGCTCGCGAGCAGCGACATGTCGCCCCCGCTCGCCACCAGGCCATAAATGCGAATATCCTCCGCTTCGAGTTCGGCCTTGCCCACAGCGCTGAGCGAGCCCGGAACCAACATCTCGCCGTTCCCGGCATCCCCAGCGCCGCCCGGAGCCACAAGTTCGCCGCCATCGCCCGCCGTGCCGCCCGAGCCGTCGCCCGACCCGCTTCCGGCTCCGCCAGTTCCCGATCCACCCGAGCCGGCTCCGCTGCCCGAGCCGGGCTCGCTGCCCGTTCCCGGTTCGCCGCCCGAGCCGGGTTCGCCCGGCGCGGTTCCGATCGTCAGCGTATGCAGCGCGGCAAGGCGTACGTCGCCGCCCGCGCTGATCGTGCCGGGGAGCGCGATATCGCCGCTTGCCGCGGTGACCGTCACCCCGTCCTCGCCGATGATCGCGCCACCTATGTCGATGGTCGCGGCGTTCAAGGCGAGCGCGCCCTTGCTCACGAGCGTCCCCGTGATGCTTGCGCCGTTTCCGGCCCTCACATCGCCGGTCGCACCGCTCTCGATCTGGCCGCCGAGCGCAAGGTTGCCGGTCGCGGCGATCGCCAGCGTGCCGTCCGACTGTATGGCGCCCGCCGTGTTGACATCGGCCGCCCCAAGCGCCAGCGCGGTGCCGGCATAGCTTGTCGATGCGCTCGCAAAGGTCGCGGCGCCCTCGATATCAATCGCGAGCGCGCCCTTCGCCGAGAGGACGCCTGCCGCATCGAGCTGTGCCGCGCCGAGCCGGGCGTCGCCGCCCGCATAGACGGTGCCCGCGAGACTCATCGCGCCCGCCGCATCGGCGGCCAGATCGGTCGATGCCTGGATGAGCCCGGTCGAGGACAGGTCCGCGCCCGCCACCAGAGCGAGGCTGTTCCCCGAGACGATCTCGCCGCCATTCGCGAACAACCCACTGCTCGCGATGCGCGTGGGACCGGCGGCATAGAGGAGTCCCCGATTGTCGAGGGCCGCGAGCGCCAGGTCGAGACCGGCGCCGCTTTGCAGCGCGCCGTTCGCTCCGAGGGTGAGATTGGAAATATTGGCGTCGATGCCCGCGATCCCGGCGGCCGTTCCTTCGAGCGTGACATCGCGCGCGGTCAGCGCCAGTACATCGTTGGAGGTGATCGTGCCGCCGAGCGTAAGCCGCGGGGCAACCAGATCGACCCGGCCCATCGCACCGAGGGTCCCCGTCGAGACGATCCCGGTCGCCGCGGTCAGCGCGAGACCACCATTGCCGACGATATCGCCGCTGTTCGATATGCTGTCGCCGGAAAGGGCAATGTCGCCGAGCGCCTCGACCGACCCGGCCTGGCGCAAATCGCGCGCCGCGGCGAGCGTGACCCGGTCATTGCCGGCGATCGCCGCCTGCTGGTCGAGGCTCCCCGCCGCCGACACGTGGATCGCTCCAAGCGCCGCGATATTGCCGAGCGTCGCGAGATCGCCCGTAGCCGCGATGGCGAGGCTACCACCCGATTGAAGGTCCGAGCCGGCAGCGAAACTCAGCGCGCCGCTCTCGATCGTCACGCCCGCGCCGCCGACCGTGCGGCCCGCCAGGGCGAGCGCGGGCGCGCGGAGCATCAGCGTGCCGCTCGCCTCGATGCTTCCGCCTTGCACGATCGCGTTCGAAGCGCCGAGCGCGATATTGCCGCCCGCGACCAGGCTGCCCGCATGGTCGATCCGCGCGCCATCGAGTGCAACATCGCCTGCCGCTGCGATCCGACCCGTCGTCGCGGCGTTGCCGCCGACCGCGAGATTGACCCCGCCATTGGCCTCGATCGTGCCGCCCAGCGCCGCGTCGCCCGCATTCTGGACGAGGATGTCCGCCCCCGACAGGATCGTGCCGCGGGTCGCGAGACTTCCGGTCGTCAGGCTGACGCCCGCACCACCGATCAATGTCCCATCGTTCGCCAGCGTCGATGCCGATACATCGAGCGCGCCATTGCTTTGCAGCGCGCCGTCGCTTCCCAGAGCCAGGCTATCCGCGGCTGTGGCGCTCGCGCCTGTGAGACCCGTCGCGGTGCCGCCGATGGCGATCGCGCGGCCCATGATCGCGAGCCTGCCATCGGCGCCGAGCGTCCCCGTGACATTGACGCTGTCGCCCTTGAGGCTCGCGTTGCCCGACGCGGCGATCACCCCGCTCGCGGCGAGCGCACCCCCCGCGGTGAGGTCGATGGTCTCCGCCGCCAATGTCGCGGCGCGCGTCTCGATCGCGCCGCCCGCCGTAACGCGCAGCGCGCCGGTGCCGCTGAGCGTCCCGTCGCTGCCAAGGCCCGCATAGACGCCGCTGCCGCCGGTCACCACGTCGCCGACGGCGGCAAGTGTCACATCGCCCGCGCCGCCGATAAAGCCCGCATCCTGCGTGATCGCACCATCAGCGGCGAGATTGACAGCGCCACCGGCGTACAGTTGATCGCGAAGCGCGATCCCGCCGCGCGCCGCCGTCACCGTCACGTCGCCCGCGCCGGCGACCTTGCCGAGCCCGATCGTCCCGTCGGCGGTGATATGAAGCGGCCCGTCCAATGCCGCGACAAGACCGGCCATGTTGACGCCGACTCCGTCGCCGGTGCCGATGAGCCGGATGCGGTTCGCATACATGCCGCCGAGCAGCGTCGAATCGATCGCGATCCCGCTGCCCACGCCGCCTCCCCGGGCGCTCGCGGTGCGCGCGTCATAGTCGAAATCCGCCGCGCCGCCTGCGACCGTCAGGTCTCTGGCATAAAGCTCGGCGTTGATATGCGCCGCGCCCGCGACGATATCGAAATAATCGACATTGCCCGCGAGCAGCCCCTTGCCCTCGACGCTGACATCGCCGCCATCGACGGCAAGCCCGGAAAAGGCACCGTCGGCGCCGAACACCAGCCGCCCCGAAGCGAGCGTCACCCGGCTCATGTTGATGAAGCCGCAGCCATCGCACGTAATGCCGGTCGGATTGGCGATGACGAGTGCCGCCTTGGGACCGAAAACCTCCATCGGCCCCGCGAGGCGCGTGCGCACCCCGCCCGTCACCTCATTGAGGATCAGGCTCGCCGAACCCGAACGCTGCAAATTGGGGTTGGCGAGAAGGAAGCCGCCGATCGTCGATTGCCCGACTTCAGGGCTATTGTTGAAGATCAGCCCTTCCTGGCCGACCGACAGCTCGGTGTAGACATTGTGCGAAGCGCCGTTCTTATCGGGCGCGGCGATGTTGACGATCGGCGTGCCGCCGGGCGTCACGTCGAGCGAAGTGCGTGGGTCGGCGGGCTTCACCTGCGGCGCGGCGACCGGCGCCGACTGCCCGGAAGCGGGCGACAGCGCCGACGTCGTCAGCGCCGCGATGAGCAGCGCCGACAATCCGTGTCGCGGCGACCTGCCGCGGTCATGACGAAGGCCCGAAGTGTCATCCGCGGCAGCCGAATGGCGGGCGCGCCGATAGTCTTTGCGCATTACAATGTCATCCTCACCGATGCCATGACCTCGGCGCCGCGGTGGCGGACCCAGGATGGCGCCGAAACCGGCACCGCGACCGCAAGCTCGGCTTGCACATGCCGGCCTTGCGCGCGAACGCCCGCGCTCAGCGATTGCAGCAGACCGCGCTCATAGGCATCGAAATCATGCGGCAGGATTCCGCCGACATCGTAGCCGACAAAGGCGCTCACATTGGTGCGCATGGGCGATCTGGCGGCGAGGTCGACGAGGCTCACGCCGAGCTCCTCGCGAAAGCTCGCGCCCGAGCGCCCCGATATGCCGTCGTCCCTAAATCCGCGCACCGTCGAAAAGCCGCCGACGCTGAAGCGCTGCGCCGGGAAGAGATTTGTGAGACCCCACTGTGCGCGGAGCATCGCGCGATTGGTGAAGCGCATGCCCCCAAGCTCAAATCCGGTCTGCGCCGCGACGTCGGCCGCGACGAGGCTGAACTTGCCCTTCGCCCCGCCGGGTCCGGTATCGACCGTCTGTGCGCCGAACAGGCCCAGACCCTGCTCGAAGCCAAGCGACGCCGACCACAGCGTTGCCTTCGCGCGGCGCTGCCAGCGTGCGCCAATCTTCGCGCTCGCGATCCGGTAGCTTCCGGTCCTGAGCGCGATGCCCTGGATAAAATTCTTGGTGTCCTGCACCGCGAGCCCGCCGATCAGCGCGAGCTTGGTCTTCGCGTCGCGATAGATCATGCGGTCGAGGCTCGCACCCGCGTTCCAGCTTTGGCCGCGCGTCGCGAACGACAAGCCGTTTCCCTCCAGCACCGAATGATAGCGCGAGGCGCCCGCGTTCAGCGACAAGGTCCACCAGCCATAAGGAAGTGACACGAAGCCGCCATAGGCTTCGCTGCCGCGCTGACCGTCGCCGTCGACCTCATTCTGATAATAGAGCGACCAGCTGTCCGCGATCCCCAGCGGCGAATCCACATCGAGCCCCAAAGTTGCCTGCCAGCGTCCGGTCGAGGTCGAGCCTTGATTGTTCAGCGACAGGCTCGGCCGAACCCAGCTTCCAGCCTCCTTGCGCTTGACCAGCACCTTGCTCGTGCCCGGCGTCGCGCCCGGCGCTATATCGATCGAGGGCTCGGCCTTGCCCAACCGCGCAAGCTGGTCGACGCCCTGTTCGAGCGCGCGAAGATTAAGCAGACCACCTGCTACACCGGGAAAAGCGGCGCCGATCTCACCACCGCCATAGGGCCGGTCGCCTTCACCCTCGACTCCGCCAACCCGCCCCTCGAACATAGTGATCACGAGTGTGCCCGACTTCAAATCCTGCGGACCCACAAAGGCCCGCGAGGTCACATAGCCCGCCGCGACATAGTGATTAGTGATCGCCCTGAGCGCGGCATCGATCGCCCCAACCGCGACGCAAGGTCCCGCAAGCGGCGCCAGCGCCTCGGCGAAATCCCCGCGCCTGAAACGCGTCAGCCCCTCGATGCGGACCTCGCGGATCGACGCGCATTCCCCGCCCACTTGAGCGGCCTCGGGCTCGATCGCCACCGGCGCCTCGCCCGTTGGCGGGCGTGATTGGTCCTCGCGAAACGTCTCGGCGCGCTCGCGCTCGCGTTCCCTCAGTTGCTCCTGAATGCGCTCCGCCTGCCGGTCGACCGATTGGGCAAAAACGGGCGCTGGGACCGGCAGGATAAGGATGCCCGAAACGCCAACCATTCGCATGACACGTCCGGTCCGGCTGCCGCCCGTCGGCTGAAGAGACGCCGGCACGTCCGGTCGCACCGACGCAACCCGAGTTTTTTGTCGCTCACCCACGCGCTACACCTTCCTCCCGATCGGGCACGATAACCGGACGACGCGCGGCGATCCGTTCCCGACGGCGCATACCGCCATCGGAGAGATCATCCATCGTTAGCGACGTGCGAGCGCGCGGCTGTTTACCGCATCACCCGCCACAGGAGGAAAGCCCCCAGCTCCGTCCGGTGCGACCGCAAAACCGGAATATCGACCGGCTAGCATGGAATTTCCGGAAGAAAGCGTAAACTATTGTATATTTGGGAAAATCCTCCAAATCAGCTTGAAAAACAGCGGTTTTTGAAGACATATGGCCATGAAATCCGATATCGATATTCCCGCAACCGCACCGCGATTTCAGGCAATCCAGATGCCGTCTCAATCGAAGCAATTCCCATAAAATCGATTCGAACTTCGGGGCGCCCACGTTCCCCGCGGCCTATGCGTCGCCCGCGATTGCCCTTGCCAACCGACGGGGATTGCCCGAAGATTCCGATGCATGCGCACCGATCTCGATCATCTTCCTGCCGCCAAGCAGCGCGAGCTTGAACGCGTCGTCGAGGCGATCTTCGACGAGTTTCGCGGTGCGACGGAGAATGCGACCGGCCCGCGCAAGGGCGCGCGCATCCTCAAGATCATATTGTTCGGCAGCCATGCCCGCGGCGATTGGGTCGACGCGCCGCTGTCGGCCAACCAGTATAAATCCGACTACGACATCCTCATCATCGTCAGCCAGAAAGAGCTCACTGATCGCGCTGCCTATTGGGCTAAGGCCGAGGAACGGATGATCCGCGCCTATACGATCGAGAAGACGCTCCGCACGCCGGTTAACTTCATCGTCCACAGTTTGCATGAGGTGAACGACGGGCTCTCGCACGGACGCGTCTTCTTCATGGAAGTCGCCAAGGATGGGATTGCGCTCTACGACGCCGATGACCGAGGGTTGGCGACGCCCAAGCCCAAAACTGCCGAGCAAGCGCTTGAGGCTGCCACAGAGTATTTTGAGGAATGGATGCCCAGCGCAGCCGGCTTTCTCGATACGTCGAAGTATGCGCTTAGCCGGGGCAGGCTGAAGGAGTCAGCCTTTCAGCTGCATCAGGCAACCGAGCGACTATACGGGTGCTTGTTGCTGACGCTGACCTTCTATACACCATACAACCACAATATCGCCTTCCTGCGATCGCTCGCTGAAGGACACGACCGGCGCCTCTATGGCATCTGGCCCGAGAGCAATCGTCGCGAGCGATCGACGTTCCAGAAGCTGAAGGAAGCCTACACCAAGGCCCGATATTCGAAGCACTACAAGATCAGCGAAGAAGAGCTGTCCTGGCTGGGCGAGCGCGTCGAGGAGCTCGGCCGTGTCGTCCATCAGGTCTGCTCCGACAAGATCGCCGAGCTTGAGGCGGCGGTACGCAAGTAGACGCTGAACCCTCGTGACTTGCCGAGACTCCCGGATTCTGGCATAATCCGCCTCACGGAATGGAACGACTGGCGGCCATTCCGGGGATAATCCTGCCAGGCATCATGTAGGTCCGGCCGCGTGTCGGACGGTTGCTGATAGCCGCTCCAGCGGTCCGACAGCGAACACCGCTTGCCCATCCGCGCATGAATGCGCGGACCGCCGCGGTGCGAGCTGCAAATGACTACCCCACATTCGAACGACGCTTACGCGCGCGAAGTCGTGATGGCACGCGTCGGCCATCTCATCCGACGCAAGCAGCGAGAAATCGAACGCATCGCCCGCATATTGCGCTGCCTGTTCGATCCATCACGGGTACAGGCGCCCGAGCCAGGACAAATCAAGCGGATCATCCTGATAGGCCCCTACGCGCGACGATCCTGGTATGAAGACAGCCGGACGCTCGAATTTTCCGATTACGAGTTCTGGGTCGTCGTCAACCACCCCATGCTCGCCGACGAACACTGCTGGCGGCGGGCGCTGGCGACGATCGACCGGGAACTCGGCAATCGATGCGCCGTCGACGTCGAGATTTATTCCAAGTCCGACATTCGCACGGCCAAGGCCGAGCGCGACACTTTTATCCTCGATCGCATCGAGGCCGGCATCACCCTCTACCGCGCTTCGCGGGATGCGCCGCTACCCGAATATTCCCTTCGGGAGCGGCAGCCATGACGCCCCCCGGTCCATTCGCGTCGTTCGATGCATTTTACCGGAGCGAGAATAACCAGTTGTTCCATTTTTTCAGGCGTCGAGTGGGGCGCGAGGAAGCATCCGACCTCACGCAAGAAGCGTTCACACGAATGTTGCGTACCGGGGCATTCGACCGGGTGGAAAATCCCCGTGCCTACCTTTTTCGCGCTGCCCGGAATCTCGTGATCGAGCGCGCACGTCGAGGAATGCGCAAGAAATCCGGGCTATTTCCTTTCGATGAAGAGCGTGACGCACCCGCCGGCCCAGAACAGGCGTTGGCTATGGAAGCATCGGATTTGCGGCGTGGCTTACGGCGCGCAATTCTGGCGATGCCTCGTCGCACGCGGCGCATATTCCTGATGCACCGGTTGCGGCGTCAGACCTGCCGGGAAATCGCGGAAGAAATTGGCATTAGCGAACAGGGAGTCGAGTACCATATGATGCGCGCACTCGCGCGATGTCGAAAGGTGGTAGCGTTCCAACGGTGGTGAATGGGAGAAGCGCCGAGACGACCGCTTCGCGCCCGAGGTCGGGCGTTCGGGCCAAAGCGGGTGTCACCTCAAAGCGGTCGTTCGATAAATTCCACGGGTTCAATCTTGCCCCTCCCCGTGAAAGTGGCTTCAGCTTCTAAAGAGGGTGGTCGGGCACGCAAACAGCAAGATATTGTAGGAGGTATCCAGCGCTTCCCCAATGAACTCGTGGTGCTCCCCATCCAGGTCGGTAAGCCGGATGGTCGTTGGCCTTGTCGCCTTGCCAAACGGGACGAGCGGCCAGAGCGGATGGGTCTTCGTGATCGTGGGAAGCTGTGGTCGCCCGAACTGTTGCTCGAAAGAAAGGGACGTTTCGACCCTGCGAATCTCCGCGCTCCAACCATTTATCGGACATATTGCAGGTTTTTCGATGGCCATCGCGATGCAAACATGGCGGTGGGTCCGCGCATATTCGCGCAAGCCCGCATACAAAGACACTTTGAAACCGCGCTGCATCTTCTTGACCGACGAGAAGGAGAGCGGAAGATCAGCCGCTCTCTCGGCGTAAGCATTGCCGTTGAAAATCGCGAACCGAGCAAAGTTGTTCGCTTCTCGCTCAAACTTGTCCGCGATTGAAGGATCTAGCTCTTCCTGGCTGTCTTCAAAAAATCGGAAGATTTTGCGTTGATGGGGAAGCTCGAAATGGCCCGTTTCATGCAGCTTCAAAAACCGCTGGCGTGATTCCAGCACAGTATCGTCGATGTGGATGACCTCTTCGTGAGCATCTAGAATGCCCAGAACTTTCCCGATGGCTTGTTTGACGAGATTCGCAGCCTGCTTGCCTTTCGCGATGGCGTAAGCGGCAATGGCGCGAGGGTCGAAAATGCTTGTCGGTGCAACCTTGAGATTGGCCGCGCTCAGCAAATCGTCGATCGGGACCGGGACAACGCCCCAAGCATCGGCCCGTTGAAGAAGCATCCTCGCCCGGCTCTCGACAAACTCCCTTTCGGCGTGGCTTAACGAACTGTCGTCTTTGCGCACTACCTACTTCTTCTCGCTTCGCATGAATTTGAGAAAGCGAAGAAGCTCGGCTTCCTCGTCCGAAGACAGGTCAATCTCGGCAAAGGTAGCTGCTCTACCGTGACGCTTAGGTGCGTCAGAAGATTGTTGCGGCGTCAAATATCCCGCACGTTCCATCAGGCCGATATAGTCGATATCATAGGTTATCGAAAGAGCATGAAGCACGTTAGGCGACGGCTGCTTCACCTTGTCGTTTTCAAGCTGGCTTAGATACGCGTTGGATACTTCCTTGCCGGTCATTTCCTCGACCTGTCGCAAAGAGAAGCCGCGATCGGATCGCACAGCCGCCAGGTAGCCCCCCAGCGTTGACGCCTGCTTATTGCCGTCGAGCACGATCAATCCAAACTGCGATTTTGCATGGGCGAATTCTAGCGGTTTCTGCTTGATATAGCAAGCGCGCTTGATTGATGCTTGACATATCAAGCGCGCGTTGCAAATAAAGCGTCACGGCTCGTCGATTCCCGATCGGTCGGAAGGAAAGGAGGTAAATGAAATGGCAGGCAACAAGGAAGTGACGAGCGCAAAGGCGGCATCGGCGGCGGCGAAGGTTCTCAGCGATCCCAAGTCGAGTCCGGCGGCTAAGAGCGCGGCCGCATCGGCGCTGACGCAGCGACCGAACCGCGGAAAGTAGCAAAGTAGGGAAGAGCCGGACCAGGTCCGGCTCTTTTCCCATGTGAACGAAGGATTTGATATTATGCGAGTTCAAGGAGCAATGATCCGCGAGCAGGGGCAGTCCTTTGCGATCGTCATCGTCAAGCCTCATGTCGTTCAGAACAGAAGCGCGGCGGCAGATGCCATTCGCAGCTTCGCGCCGGTATTCGGTGTTCCTGTCGTGTTGATGGCGCAGGATGGGCGCGGGCGACCTACCTATTATGGGCGTCCGGACATTGCCCGCTTCCTCTCGTCGGTGCCGCTTCGTAATATCCCTTGGCGGGAGTATACCATCAACTAATTCGTCCTCGCTAATCACCAGATTGGGGATTGTGCGGACGAGGTTTTTGCGGGCCAGGCTCCGGGAATAGGCGATCTGATTTTGAATCCGGGCGTCATACAAGGCCAAGATCGACAGTATCCCCAGAACCGGCAGATTTGGACCGTCGTGGGGCGCGTATTCAACTGAAGAGATAACGAAGACTACGTGTCGCTCATCGTGGCTGCCCGTGATGGCACGGTCGCGGATGAGGCGTATCTCCAATGAGCCGCACCTCGATCAATCCTGTCTTCCACGTCGTGATGCTCTCCTATTTCCCGACGTTCGCGCGACAACGGCGACGCAAATTGACGCAGGATTTTTGTACGCATGCGGAGATAAAGCCCATAGTCTCGCTATGGCTTGGGGAAAGGAGGGGAACGCTTTCTCCTGACGGCCGGTCGCGGTCCGGCCGCACCCCTTCCGCGGGGGGCTGGCCGCCCCCGCGACGCCCCGGTCTGATGAGCGCGGTTGCCGATGGGCGCTCGCTGCCGGCGACGAGCGCCAGCAGGGATCGCGCGTTTGTCCTGACCGCGCTGCGCACTCGGCGCGTCTGTCTTGGCGGTGCGGCGGCTAAGCACGGCTGCGCACGCACGCCGCAACGCCCACGGCCGGTCCGAGAGCGCGCTCCTTCTCACGATCCGCCGACGCGGCGGCTAAGTCTTCGTCGCTGACGATCATGTCGACGCCGCGCAGGTCGCGGCGGCGTTGTTGATCGGCCTCCCGTCTGTCGCTGGGTTGGCCGGCTCTCCCCTCTGGGCACGTCCCGGCGTCCCGCAAGCCGCCCTTCGACTTCGCTCAGGACTGGCTCTTCCTCTTCGTTCCAGCCCTTCGGGTGCGGGCCGCCTTCCTGGCCGCGCCCGGCAGGTCGCTCTCGCCGCCCACCCCCGCTCCGCCGGGGGCCTGATGGTTAGGGGGCGGGATGGAGGATGAGATGGTCAGGGCCAACGAACGTCGTGATGGAGGAAAGCTCCTGTCGCCGGATTTGCGCGCTGCGTTGCGCGCCAATGACGAGGCGCGGCGCGCTGCCGTGATGGAGGGTGCGGTGGAACCGGATTTCGTGCCGGTCGCCAAATTCTTCTCGCCGGTCGGTGCGGCGACGTGGCTCGCGACCGAATTGGGCGAGGATGGCGACACCTTGTTCGGCCTTGCCGATCTCGGTTTCGGCTGTCCCGAGCTGGGGGCGTTCAGCCTTGCTGAACTCTTGTCGGTGCGACTGCGCTTCGGCCTTGGCATCGAGCGCGATCTGGATTTCGATTCCGGGGTTCCCTTGTCGGGCTGGGCCGCTGCGGCGCGCCGCGCGGGATCGATCATCACTGCCGAACAGAATTTCTGCCGCGCTGCGGTGCGCGGCGACGAGCTTCCGAAACCCTTGGGCAACAGGGGCGACGGCTGACGCAGGCGGCGCGTTTCGCCGTCATCGCTAGCCGGTCCGCCCAATCGCGAAACTCGACGGACCGGCACCTTCAACGTGAGAAAGGTGAAAGTGATGAAACTCGACTTTATCGACCTTGGCAAGCTTTCGATCAGCAAGGCCAATATGCGCTACGCGAAGAAAGCGCCCGACGTGTCGGATATATTGCCCACGGTCCGCGCGCGCGGCGTTCTCGTTCCCTTGATCGTGCGCCCCAATTGCGCCGAAGGCGCATTCGAGATCGTTGCGGGCGCGCGGCGCTTCACGGCGGCGACCATCGTTGCCGGTGAAAAGGGTGAGGCCGAACCTTTGCCCTGCGCCATTCTCGAAGAGGGTGACGATGCCGCCGCGCTCGAAGCCTCGCTGATCGAGAATGTCGCGCGGCGCGATGCCGACGAGGTCACCCAGTGGGTGACCTATACCCGGCTGGTGATGGAAGGCCGCAGCGTCGCCGACCTCGCCGAGACGTTCGGGATGCCCGAGCCGATGGTCAGGCGCATCCTCGCGCTCGGCAATCTCCTGCCGCGCATCCGGTCGCTCTACGCCAAGGAAAAGATCAGCGCGGGCACGGTGCGACATCTGACGATGGCGTCGAAAGGCCAGCAGCGCGCATGGCTGGCGCTGTTCGACGATGCCGACGCTTATTGCCCGCAGGGCAACCAGCTCAAGAACTGGCTGTTCGGCGGCGGCGCGATCAAGGTCGATCATGCGCTGTTCGACGTCGAGGCGAGCGGCCTCGCGATCATTGCCGACCTGTTCGGCGACGAGCGCTATTTTGCCGACAGCGATGCCTTCTGGACCGCGCAGCTCGCCGCCGTCGAGGCGCGCCGTGCGCGGTTTCTGGAGGATGGCTGGGCCGAGGTGGCCGTTCTGCCCAAGGGTGAATATTTCCGTGAGTGGGAATTTCGACATGCGCCGAAGCGCAAAGGCGGTCGCATCTATATCGAGGTGCACGGCAGCGGCGAGATCGACATTCGCGAAGGCTATGTCACCGCCAAGGAAGCCGCGCGGCTCGACAAGGGAGAAAGGATCGAGGCCGCGCCTAAGCCCAAGCGTCCCGAACTGACTTCGCGGATGCAGACCTATGTCGACCTCCATCGTCATGCCGCCGTGCGCGCGGCGTTGACCGGGCATCCCGCCGTCGCGTTGCGGTTGATGGTTGCCCATGCCATCGCGGGGTCGCCGCTGTGGAATGTCAGGATCGAGCCACAGTCGGCGAGGCAAGACGACGTGCGCGAGAGCGTCGAGGTCTGCCGCGCCGAAACCATGTTCGACGAGAAACGCCGCGCGGTGCTCGCACTGATCGGCTTCGATGCCGACGAGCCGAGCGTGACCGGCGGTAATTCGATGCCGCTTGCGCCGTTGTTCAAGCGGCTGCTCGACCTTCCCGACCGTGCCGTGATGGACGTGATCGCCATCGTTATCGGCGAAACGCTGTTCGCCGGGAGCGCGGCGGTCGAGGCAGTGGGCCTCCACATCGGCATCGACATGGCTTCATGGTGGAACGCCGATAATGCCTTTTTCGACGGGCTTCGCGACAAGGAAGTGCTGACCGCGCTTGTCGCCGAGGTCAGCGGGGCCGAGGTTGCCGCTGCCAATGCCAAGGAGAAGAGCGCGACGCTCAAGGCGATTATCCGCGATCATCTGGACGGCACCAACGGCCGCACCAAGGTCGAAGGCTGGGTCCCGAAATGGATGACCTTCCCGCCCGCCGCCTACACGGCACGCGGCGGGGTCGGCACCGTCGCGGCGCATGGCGAGATAGCGGCACCCGAGGCCGAGGAAGAGCCGCAACGCCAGGCCGCGTGACGATAAGGGGCGGCGGCGCGGGCGGCGGCGCCCTTTTCCTGATCTCTCGCGTCCGGCGCCGGTCCCCGAAAAATCGCTCGCCGCGCGCCCTTGGCGGGCGCACGGCGCGATGCCCTATGGGTCAGATGGCAAGGCAGTTGATAGGGCATAGGCGGAAAAAGGAGATCGCCAATGGCCAACGATGCCTAAGATATGTTGCTCACCCTGACCGCCGATATTGTCGCGGCGCATGTCTCGAACAACAGCGTCGGCGTGGCCGATCTTCCCGACCTGATTACGCGCGTCCATGGCGCGCTTGCTGGACTTGGCGGACCTGCCGAGGAGCCGGTCGAGGAACAGCGGCCCGTGGTGCCGATCCGTTCGTCGGTGAAGCCCGACTACATCGCCTGTCTCGAAGACGGCAAGCGGCTGAAGATGCTGCGCCGTCATTTGATGACAGCCTACGGCATGACGCCCGACGACTATCGCGCCAAGTGGAGCCTGCCGCAGGAATATCCGATGGTCGCGCCGAATTACGCCGGGAAGCGCCCCGCGCTCGCCAAGCAGATCGGTCTTGGCACCAAGGGGCGCGGTGGCGGCAGGAAGCCGGCCGCGAAGGCGGCACCTGCGGAGCGCAGTCGCGCCAAAGCGGGCGCCTGACGCACCCCTGTCTCGGCCCGCGGCTGAAACAGCCGACGGCGGTTTGCTGGTGCAATTGCCGAGGAAGCGGATATGCCTTGGCGAGGTGATCCGTTTCGGTCCCGACAGACGGCGCGCCGGTCTGGTGAAAGCCGAACGTGCCAGCCAGTCTCCGTCGCACCGCACGAACCAAGGCCCGTCACGCCCTCTTCGAAATGGCTTGATGACCGAGACCGGCTGCGCCTCTGCCGCTCGAGGCCGCAACGGCCGGTTCGCCCTTTTTTCCCCTGCCGGAGGCAAGCGCCGTCATTCCTCGCGAGACAAAAAAGAGCGCCCCTGTCGTCCTCCAGCTTCGCTTGCGGGCCTTCGGCTGCGGCCGCGGCAGTCCCGGCCACTTCCCAAGCCATCGAGGCCATGAAGGGCATGGTCTCAAGTTTGGAAGGACATCAACATGGCTACCATCGGCACTTTCAAGAAGACCGCCAAGGGCGAGTTCGTCGGCGACATCGTGACACTCAGCGTTCAGGCCAATGGGGTTCGCATCGTCCCCGAAGACAATCGGACCAGCGAAAATGCTCCCTCGCACCGGGTTCTCGTCGGCTGCGCCGAGATCGGCGCCGCCTGGGCCAAGCAGTCGAGCGAAGGCCGCGACTATCTCGGACTCAAGCTCGACGATCCGAGCTTCGCCGCTCCGATTTACGCCAACCTTTTCGACGACGAGGGCAGTGAAAGCTTCAACCTGATCTGGTCGCGTCCCGGCCGCCGCGGCGGAGACTGAACGGCTCGACATCCCGCCCGGTGTGCCGGGCGGGATTAAGGCGCTGCCGCGACTTCCGGCTCTCCTTTCCCCGCCTGGACGGGCCGACCGAGCGCTTCTGCGATAGGAGCAGTTACACGGTCCGCTGTCATGCGGGCCGGATCATGCGAGATGTGCGCGTAGATAGCGGTCGACCGGGCATTCGCATGCCCCAGCAGCGATCCGATCATCAGGAGCGCTTCGCCCGCCGACGCGGCAGCGCTACCTAAGGTATGACGCAGGACGTGCGGCGTCACACCCGGCAGTTCGGCTTTCTTGATCGCCACCTGCCAGACGGTTTTTGTCCCCTGATAGAAGCCGTCGCCGCGCTCCGCCGGAAACACATAGCCCACGGCCTCATCGGGTTTCATGGCTTCAAGAAGCGCAGTGGCAGCCGCGCCAAGTGGGCGAACGCTTCGGCCGGTTTTCGAATCGTCGAAGATCAGCAATCCGCGTTCGAGATCGACCTCGGACCATTTCAGGCCGGCAATCTCGTTTCGCCGGCAGCCGGACAGTGCCCACAAGCGCGCGATGTTCACCGCCTTGGCGTTCGCGCCTGCGGCTTCGACTGCGTCTAGCGCGGCGCCTAACCGCTTCACTTCCTCGATCGAGAGGAAGCGCGTGCGCTTGTTGTCCGTCTTCCGGACGCTTGCATCCTCAACCGGGTTGTGGGTGACACGCGTCTTTCGCTTGTGCGTCTTGAGGAAGGAATAAACCGCGGACAGATCGCGCACGACCTTGCGCGCCGCGCCCTCGCCGCCGCGCACGATCACGCGCTTGCGCTTCCCCGTTTCGGGGGCGACGACCCACTCGTCACGGGCCGTCTTCCCGGCGCTTACGTCGCGCACGAATGTCGTGATGTCACCCTCGTCGATCTCGGTGACGCGCCGTTTGCCCAGCAGCCGCACGACGTGATGACGAAGGCGCGCGAGAGTATAGGCCTTGGTCATCGGCTTCATCGGCTCGCCCTGCCGGATGCCGCGCTGCACGAAACAGCCCTCCTGCTCATAGAAGTCTATGGCCTGCGCCAATGTCATTTCGGCGCGCTTTATGATGCGCTCGCCACCGGGGTCTTCCCCGAGACGCACCCGCGCGAGCGCAATCTCGGCCGCCTTTCGGGCGTCGGACGCAGAAATCTCGGGAAATGTGCCTATAGTGTACCAACGGGCTACCGCGGTTCGGCCCCCTTCGCCGGTTCTGTACTTCACCACCCAGGTTTTTATTCCTGCCGGGGTCACCCGTAATCCGAAACCGGAAATCTCAAAATCCCAAAGATTATAGCGGCTGGTTCGGGTTTCGGCGCCTTCAGCGACCGACTTTGAGAGTTTCGTTTTCATGGACAGGCGTGTAGCAAATTTTCTCTCTCTGGGCTACCACCGGGCTACCACCGCGAAGGTGTTCCCCGATGATTGCTGGAGGATAAATTGGAATAAAATGGCGGATTACCGAGATTTTTGCAGTCAGAGGCAATCAACGGAAAACAGCCAAAAACGCCGAAACGCAACCTTGCCAAGGTTGGGGTCGAGGGTTCGAATCCCTTCGCCCGCTCCAGCGATCCACAAAATCGCTATCGCTTCAGCGCGCGCGCCAGTTGGCGACGTGGCCGACGGTCAACAGAATGCTGCCGACCACGGTCAAACCCGTCTCGGCCGCAACGGCATGTCCGCCAAGCGCACCCCAGCCCAAAAGCAGCAGACCCAAGATACCGGTTACCAGCGGCAGCCAGAGACCATGCCGACGCCAGCCCGCGGCGAGCGCCAGCGCGCTCATGGGAAGCGCCAGCGCGAGCGCGGCAAGATGAAAGCGCTCGGGCAAGTGCAGCAGGTCAGCAAGCGCCGGGAGCGCCGCGATCAGCACGGGCAATGCCAGGCAGTGAATCAGGCAAATTGCGGATGCGCCAATTGCCGCCGCGTCCCAGATGCGCTGCCGGCGCCGCGATTGATCCATGACAAGCTTCCATAATCCATCAACACGTCAACGCAATGATATAATGTATCGTTGCGTTGACGTGTATCTGGGAAGGACGCATCCGCCTGTCAACGCGCGCGCTCAAATCTTTTCGCGGCCGCCACTGTCCCGTGCGCTACCTGGCTATTTTACGGGCGCGGCGCCCGGCCGGTAAGCAACGATCTTGATCTCCGTCAGCCCCTGATCAGGCAGCAGCCGATCGATATCAATCGCGGTCCATGCGGGGGGCTGGCCCTTCAGCCTGCGCTTGGAGACGGTTGACAGTAGGTCGATCTGCGCCGTGATATCCGTATGGAAGCTCGTCATTTCGACGACATCGTCCAGCGTGGCGCCCATGCGCTTCAATGTCGCTTCGATCTGATCGAAGGCGCGCTCATAGCCGGGAACGAGATCGGCCTCGCCCGGCCCCTGCCCGACGACGACACCCGAGACGTAGATCATGCCGCCCGCGATCACTGCGCTGGCATAACCATATTGCTCCTGCCCCGCGCGCTCGCGCGGGTTGGCGGACATCAGCACCGTCTGCTCGGTACGCGCCTGCGCAAGCGCGTTGCCGGGCGTCAGCGCCACGGCCAGCAGAGCGCCGCAGCCCTGCGCAACATGGATCGCGACGGACGTAGATTTCAAACGCATCGATATTGCCCCTTCCTGCATCGGGCTGCCGGAGAGCGCCCGACGAGAAGAAGTGGCAATATCGATTAGGGGCGCGCGCGATATTCGACAAAAGGCCGAGTTTTTGCGACCCAGCTTATGCGCGCCGGGTCAGCAGGTCATCGGTCACGGTCATCGTGAATACGGGCGCGTGGCCCGGCGGCGTTTCGGCGATCGCATCGACGAACATCGCGCGGGCTTCCTGGTCCTCATAGACCATCCTGGCGTCGAACGCCCTTTGCCACGTCGCCTCATCGGGCCATTCGGCATAGCCGACGAAGCGTCCGTCGCGATCCTGGTGGAGCCGCGAGCCGTAGCTGCCATAGATCCGCGTGATCTGTTCGGTGCCGCGCCGCCAGGCCTCGCGGAACTGGTCCTCCTTGCCCGGATGGACGCGCCACCAATAGACCGCAACGAACATGGCAGACCTCCTCGGCCAATTGAATCGTCATGCTGAACTTGTTTCAGCATCCATGAACACGGGCTCGTCAGGTATTGCACCGCCGGTGTTCATAGACCCTGAAACGAGTTCAGGGTGACGTAACGGCTCGGCCTAACTGCGGAGCCGTCAGGTCAAAGCGGCGCGCACTGGGCCTCCAGCCACGCCCTGTCCGCACCCTCGAGCTGCGGACCGACGATTTCGAGGACCTTGGCGTGATAGTCGTCGACCCATTGGCGCTCGACCGCCGACAGCATCGATACATCAATCAGCCGCCGCTCGATGGGCGCGAAGGTCAGCGTCTCGAAACCGAGCACGGGCTTCTCCGCGCCCGGCACATCGCGCTCGACGACGAGCACGAGGTTCTCGATGCGGATGCCGTAGGCGTCGGTCTTGTAATAACCCGGCTCGTTCGAGAGGATCATCCCCGCGCGGAGCGGCTCGTCGGTGCCCGCCTGACCGCCCGCGGACATGGCGATGCGCTGAGGCCCCTCATGCACCGACAGGAAGCTGCCCACGCCGTGGCCCGTGCCATGCGCATAGTCGAGGCCCGCCTCCCAAAGATATTGCCGCGCCAGCGTGTCGAGCTGGCCGCCGCGCGTGCCCGCGGGGAAGATCGCGCGGGCGAGCGCGATATGCCCCTTCAGGACGCGCGTGAAGCGATCGCGCATCTCCTGCGTCGGCTCGCCGATTGGCACCGTCCGCGTCACGTCGGTGGTGCCGTCGCGATACTGCCCGCCCGAATCGACGAGGTAGAGCGAGTTCATCTCGAGCGGCCGGTTGGTTTCCTCGCTCACCCGGTAGTGAACGACCGCGCCATTGGGCCCCGCGCCCGAGATCGTGTCGAACGACAGATCCTCAAGCAGCCCGGTTTCTTCGCGGAAGGCGAGCAGCTTGTCCTGCGCGGAAATCTCGGTCTCACCACCCTTGGGCGCCTCCACAGATATCCAGCGCAGGAATTTGCTGAGCGCCGCCCCGTCGCGCGCCTGCGCGGCACGGTGCCCCGCGATCTCGACGGGGTTCTTGATCGCCTTGGCGAGCACCACGGGCTCGCGCATCGGGTGGACGATCGCCCCCGCATCGTCGAGTCCCTTGAAGATCGCGGAAACCGCACGCTCGGGATCGACGACGACATGCTTGCCCTTCAGTTTCGCGAAATCGCCCGCAAACGCGCCGCGGTCATGAACACGCACGGCGTTGCCGAGATGCTTGGCGACATCGTCCGCCATCTTTTCGGGCGCAACATAGAAATCGGCGGTCGCATCGCCATGGACGATCGCATAGGCGAGCGCGACGGGGGTGCGCTCCACATCCTTGCCGCGAATATTAAAGGTCCAGGCGATCGAATCGAGCGCCGACAGCACAACCGCATCGGCATGTTTCGCGTGCAGCCAGTCAGCGATCTCCTGGCGCTTGTCGTGCGCGTTGCGCCCCGCAAGTTCCTCGGGATGGACGACCAGCTTTGCCTTGCTGGGTTCGGGCTGATCGGGCCAGATCTTGTCGACGGGATTGGTGTCAACCGCGACAAGCTCGGCGCCGCGCTCGGCGAGCGCTTTGGTGGCCTGCTCGACCCACGCCTTGGTGTGGAGCCACGGGTCATAACCGATCCGCCCACCCTCGGGCGCGTTCTCGCCGAGCCAGGCGGCGACGCTGGTTTGCGGCACGCTCTGATATTGCCAGAGATTGCCATCGACCTGATCGCGGACCTGAAGCGTATAGCGCCCGTCGACAAAGATCGCGGCGTCCTCTGGCAGGATCGCCGCCGCTCCCGCCGATCCCTGGAACCCCGTCAGCCACGCGAGCCGCTGCGCATAGGCGCCGACATATTCGCTCATATGCTCGTCGCAGATGGGGACGACGAAGCCGTCGAGACGGTCGGCCTTGAGTTGGTCGCGCAGCGCCTTGAGACGCGCTTCATGGGTGGACATCGGGTATTCCTTGATTTCTATTGCAGACGATCAACATAGGGCCTTGGCATTCGCCTTGCCAGTCTTGCCCGGAGACGAAAGAGCCTTGATGCGTCCAGACCTTGATCGTTTCAGGTTGAATCGACCTGAAACGTGAATCAAGGTCTCAACCGTTTGAATAGAGCCTGATTCACGGCATCGGCGGAAGCACGAAGTGCTTCCACCTCAACCGATCAGGCTCCAGGCGTTGCCGCCGCACTTTTGCTCGCTACCCCCACTCCAACTCTCGCCCAGAAAGACACGATGACCGAGCTTCCCGCACCGCCCAAGGCCGAACAGCGCCCGCATCAATATTCGCGCCACGGCTACACCATCGACGATCCGTATTTCTGGATGAAGGACCCGGCATATCCCGAGGTCAACGACAAGAACGTGCTCGATTATCTCAAAGCCGAGAACGCCTATTTCGACGCCGCGATGAAGCCGCGCGAGGCGCTGGTCGACACGCTGTTCAAGGAAATGAAGGGGCGCATCAAGGAAGACGATTCGAGCGTGCCGCAAAAGGACGGCGACTGGCTCTACTGGTATGCCTATCAGGTGGGCGGCCAGTATCCGATCCACTATCGCAAGCTTGCCGCAGGCGGCGAGGACATGGTGCTGTTCGACGAGCCCAGTGAGGCCGAGGGCAAGGAATATTACCGCCTCGGCATCCTCGAGGTCAGCCCTGACGGCAAGCTGATCGCCTATGCCGCAGACAGCAATGGCTCCGAACGCTTCACGTTGAAAGTGCGCGAGATCGCGAGCGGAAAGGAGCTCGAGACGATCAGCAGCGTCGTCAACGGCGATGTCGTCTGGGCCTCCGACTCGAAGAGCCTCGTCTATACCGAGGTTAACGACCAGTGGCGCAGCTATCGCGCGCTGCATCACGTGCTCGGCACCGATCCCAGGACCGACAAGGTCATCTACGAAGAAAAGGACGAGCTGGGCTTCCAGGTCGCGGTGGGCGACACGCAGGACGAGCAGTGGATCGTCATCGGCACCGGCGACAACCAGACGAGCGAGCTGCGCCTGCTCCCCGCCTCAAACCCCGCGGCCGAGCCCATTCTGATTTCTCCGCGCAAGGAAAAGCGGCTCTATTCTGTCGATTCAGCGCATGGCAAGCTCTGGGTCCACACCAATGACGAGCATGTAAACTTCCGCCTCGCCGAGGCCGATCCAAAGAACCCTGGCGAATGGAAGACCGTGATCCCGGGATCTGACCGTGTCTATCTGACGGGCGTTGCGACTTTCAAAAAGCACATGATCCTCAGCCAGCGCGTCGACGGGCTCGATCAGGTCATCCTGCGCGACTATGAAACCGGCAAGGAAAGCCGCGTCCCCTTCGCCGAGGCGAGCTATTCGGCCGGGTTGTCTAGCAATCCCGAGTACGACCCCGACGTCTACCGCGTCTCCTACTCGTCGATGGTCACGCCGCGGACGACCTATGAGTACGACCCGGCGAAGAATATGCTGACCACCCTGAAAGTGCAGGAGATTCCTTCGGGCTACGACCCGAGCCAGTACGCGACCGAGCGCGTAACGATCACCGCACGCGACGGAACCAAGGTGCCCGTCTCGGTGGTCTACAAAAAGGGCTTCCGGAAGGACGGCGAGGGCAAGCTCTTTCTCTACGCCTATGGCGCCTATGGCTATGCGATCCCGCCGAGCTTCTCCACGGTCCGCCTCTCGCTGCTCGATCGCGGCTATGCCTATGCGATCGCGCATATCCGCGGCGGCGACGATCTCGGCTATAACTGGTATCTCCAGGGCAAGGCCAAGGCGCGGTGGAATACCTTCCACGACTTCGCGGACGTCGCGAAGGGGCTGGTCGAGGCCGGGTTCACGCGTGCCGGCAATATCGCGATCAACGGCGGGTCGGCGGGCGGCGAGCTGATGGGCGTCGTCTCCAACACCGATCCGGAACTCTGGGGTGCAGTCGTCGCCGATGTGCCCTTTGTCGACGTGCTGAGCACCATGCTCGACGAGAGCTTGCCGCTCACCCCAGGCGAATGGCCCGAATGGGGCAATCCGATCACCGACAAAGAGGCGTTCGAACTCATCCGCGGCTACAGCCCCTATGACAATGTCGAGGCCAAATCCTATCCGCCGATGCTCATCACTGGCGGGCTCAACGATCCGCGCGTGACCTATTGGGAGCCCGCCAAATGGGCGGCAAAGCTGCGCGAGACCAAGACCGACAAGAACGTCCTGCTTCTGAAGACCAATATGGGCGCTGGCCATGGCGGCAAGTCGGGGCGGTTCGACAGCCTCAAGGAAGATGCCGAAGCCTATGCCTTCGTGCTGTGGCAGATGGGAGGCGAATGAGCGCTTTCGAAAAGCGCATCACCGCCGAGCCTGGCGACATCGACGAGCTCGGCCATGTGAACAATGCCGTCTGGGTTCGCTGGATCCAGGACATGGCGGTGTCGCACTGGGCGGCGCGCGCCGATGCCGTGCATGCCGACGCCTATATCTGGGTCGTGGTGCGCCATGAGATTGATTATCTCGGCAATGTCGGCCCGGGCGAGAGCGTTGTAGCGCGCACCTGGGTCGACCCCGAAGGCCCGCGCGGGGCGCGCTTCGACCGCCATGTCGAATTCTCTGGCAAGGACGGCAAGGTAAAGGTCCGCGCCAGATCGACCTGGGCGATCATCGACCGCGCGAGCGGTCGGATCCTGCGCGTGCCCAAGGAAGTGTCGGCGCGGTTTCTGGAAAAGGCCTGAGCGCTTCCCTACGTGTCATTCCCGCGAAAGCGGGAATCCAGTACGGTGCCCGGCGTGGGCAAAAGCTATCACGTTTACATCCTGGCCAGCGGCCGCAACGGCACGCTTTACACGGGCGTAACCGGATCGCTCGCGCATCGCATCTGGCAGCATCGCAATGGTCAAACCGATGGGTTCACCAAGCGATATTGCGTGACCACGCTGGTTCATGCCGAGGAGTTCGGGGATATCGACGCTGCCATTGCGCGCAAGAAGGCGATCAAGAAATGGCGCCGCGCGTGGAAGCTGGAACTGATCGAACGCCACAATCCTGACTGGCGCGATCTTTTCAGCGACTTGGCCTGATTGCGGCATCGCGCTGGATTCCCGCTTTCGCGGGAATGACAGCAAAGGAACCGGAGCCTTACGCCTCGAGCGCCTTCAGGATCGCCTCGATCGAATCGGGCGACGTGGTGAAGCCCATATGGCCGCACGCGACCTCGAGCGCATGATCGCGCTCATGTGGAAGGCCCCGCGACGTGGCGGGCGCAACGACGCCGTCATTCTCCGACCACAGCGCAAAGGTCGGCACCGGCGGCTTTTCGGTGAGGTTGACGGGCAAGGGTGTGCGATCGACCGGATGTCGGTTGATGAGTTCATAGAGCCGCCAGGCGTGATTGGCGCGCAGATCGCCCGAAAAGGGGCTGCCCAGCGTGATGACGCGCGAAACGCGGTCGGGCCGATGCTTGGCATATTCGCGTGCGATCAGTCCGCCGAGGCTCCAGCCGATTAGTGCGGCGGGCTGTCCGCATTCGCGCTCGATCCGGTCCATCTTGCGGTCGAGCCGCTCGATGATGTCGCTGCGGACGCCGAAATTGCGGCCCTGGCCCCAGCTATAGGTCATATAGTTGGCCGCTTTGAGCGTACGGCGCAGCATCACCGTGGAGCCGTCGGAGGCGAGAAAGCCCGGGAGCACCATCACCGGCTTCCGCTCGCCGTCATGCTCAAAGCGCAGCGCGGGCCCATAGCGCCAGCCGCGGCGCAGATCGGCAAGCACGCGCACCTCGCGCAGCAGCGCCCCCAGTGGGGGTGCACTGACATATTGCGTCTGTAACTGGCTCACGACTCGACCCATGACATTTTCATGACATGGAATAATGGCCAAAAATAGTAACAGTTCCGTCACATGCGCATTTTGCAGGCGCGAAGACGGTGCTTGCGCTGGACGCAAACGAAAAAGGCCCCGGCTTTCGCCGAGGCCCTTTCCGTGTCGAAATGCGTGTTTCGCGTCAGAGCTTGCCGGTCAGCTCGGGCACGATCTTGAAGAGATCGCCGACGAGGCCGATGTCGGCGACCTGGAAGATCGGTGCGTCCTCGTCCTTGTTGATGGCGATGATGACCTTGGAATCCTTCATGCCGGCGAGGTGCTGGATCGCACCGGAGATGCCCACCGCGACATAGACCTCGGGGGCGACGATCTTGCCCGTCTGCCCGACCTGATAGTCGTTGGGCGCATAGCCCGCATCGACTGCGGCGCGGCTCGCGCCGACCGCTGCACCGAGCTTGTCGGCGAGCGGATCGATGACCGCGTGGAACTGCTCGGAGGATCCCAGCGCGCGGCCGCCCGAGACGATCACCTTGGCGCTCGTCAGTTCGGGACGCTCGGACTTGGCGATCTCGGCGCCGACGAAGCTCGACAGACCCGCATCGCCCTTGCCCGAAACGCTCTCGACCGCAGCCGAACCGCCCGTGGTCGCTGCCTTTTCAAAGGCAGTGCCGCGCACAGTGATCACCTTCTTGGCGTCGCTCGACTGCACCGTTGCGATCGCGTTGCCCGCATAGATCGGACGCGTGAAGGTATCGGCGCTCTCGACCGAGAGGATGTCCGAGATTTGCGCGACGTCGAGAAGTGCTGCGACGCGCGGCGCGATGTTCTTGCCGTTCGAGGTGGCGGGCACGACGAACGCGTCGTAACCGGCCATCAGGTCGGCGACCAGCGGTGCGACGTTCTCGGCGAGCGCATGGCCATAGGCCGCGTCGTCCGCGAGCAGCACCTTGGCCACGCCCGCGATCTTGGCGGCGGCATCGGCGGCGCCCTGCGCGCCCTGCCCAGCGACCAGCGCATGGACTTCGCCCAGCTTGGATGCGGCGGTAACCGCCGCAAGGGTCGCGTCCTTCACGGACGCATTGTCATGTTCGACGAGGACGAGGACGCTCATGCCGCCACTCCCAGAGCCTTGAGTTTCGCAACCAGTTCATCGACATCGGCCACCTTGACGCCTGCCTGGCGCACGGGCGGCTCGGTGACCTTCAAAGTCTTGAGACGCGGGGCCGTGTCGACGCCGTAGTCGGCCGGGGTCTTCTGCTCGAGCGGCTTGGACTTGGCCTTCATGATGTTGGGGAGCGAAGCATAGCGCGGCTCGTTGAGGCGAAGATCGGTCGTCACGATCGCGGGCAGCTTCAGCGACACGGTCTCGAGACCGCCATCGACCTCGCGCGTCACCTTGGCCTGGCCGGCCTCGAGCTCGAGCTTCGACGCGAACGTGCCCTGACCCCAGCCCAGCAGTGCGCCGAGCATCTGGCCGGTCTGGTTGCTGTCGTCGTCGATCGCCTGCTTGCCGAGGATCACCAGCTCAGGCGCCTCGGCCTCGACGACCTTGGCGAGCAGCTTGGCCACCGCCAGCGGCTCGACCTCGCCCTCAGCGGTGATCAGGATCGCGCGGTCTGCGCCCATCGCCAGCGCCGTGCGCAGCGTTTCCTGCGCCTTGGCCTCGCCGATCGACACCACGATGATCTCGGTCGCGGCGCCCTTTTCCTTCAGGCGGATCGCTTCCTCGACCGAAATTTCGTCGAAGGGGTTCATCGACATTTTCACGTTCGCCAGATCGACGCCCGTGCCATCCGCTTTCACGCGCGGCTTCACATTATAGTCAAGCACCCGCTTGACCGGGACCAGCACTTTCATGGCTCTTGCCTTCCTTGCTTCGCTCAAACTTCCCCGGGGAGGATGTTCAGGCGGCTACCTTTACCTGCGCCACGATCTTCTTCGCGGCATCGCCAAGATCGTTGGCGGGAACGATATCAAGCCCCGATTCGGACAGGATCTTCTTGCCCTCGGCGACATTTGTACCCTCGAGGCGCACGACCAGCGGTACAGAGAGGTGCACTTCCTTCGCTGCGGCGACGATGCCCTCGGCGATGATGTCGCAGCGCATGATGCCGCCGAAGATGTTGACGAGGATGCCCTTCACCGCGGGATCGGAAAGGATGATCTTGAACGCCGAAGTCACCTTCTCCTTGCTCGCGCCGCCGCCGACGTCGAGGAAGTTGGCAGGAAAAGCGCCATTGAGCTTGATGATGTCCATCGTCGCCATGGCAAGGCCCGCGCCGTTGACCATGCAGCCGATATCGCCGTCGAGCTTGATATAGGCGAGGTCGTGCTTCGACGCCTCGAGCTCCATCGGATCCTCCTCGGTTTCGTCGCGGAGTTCCATCAGGTCCTTGTGGCGGAACAGCGCGTTCGAGTCGAAACCGACCTTGGCGTCGAGCACCATCAGCTTGTTGTCGCCGGTGATCGCCAGCGGATTGATCTCGATCTGCGCGGCGTCGGTGCCGAGGAACGCGTCATAGAGCTTGGCCGCAACATTCTGCGCCTGCTTGGCGAGGTCGCCGGTCAGCCCCAGCGCCGCGGCAACCGCACGGCCGTGGTGCGGCATGAAGCCCGTGGCGGGATCGATGTCGAGCGTGTGGATCTTCTCGGGCGTGTCGTGTGCGACGGTCTCGATGTCCATGCCGCCTTCGGTCGAGACGACCATCGCAACGCGACCAGTGGCGCGATCGACGAGAACCGCGAGGTAGAATTCCTTCTCGATGTCGACGCCGTCGGTCACGTACAGGCGGTTGACCTGCTTGCCGGCTTCGCCCGTCTGGATGGTGACCAGCGTGTTGCCGAGCATGTCGGTCGCATGCGCCTTCACCTCGTCGAGCGTCTTGGCCAGGCGGACGCCGCCCTTGGCGTCGGGGCCGAGCTCGACGAACTTGCCCTTGCCGCGGCCGCCCGCATGGATCTGCGCCTTCACGACATAGAGCGGCCCGGGGAGCTTCTTGGCGGCCTCGACCGCTTCCTCGACCGAGAGGGCCGCATGGCCGGCGGGAACGGGCACGCCGAACTTCGCGAGCAATTCCTTCGCCTGATATTCGTGGATGTTCATGGGCGATCCAAGCCTTTCCGCATTGCAACAGGGAGAGTCGCTGGCGGCTTAAGCATAGCTGGGCCACGAAGGAAACCCCCCGCTTTGGGGTTCAAAACCCCAGCGCGCAGCCGGCGGCGGCCTTGCTCGTCTCGGCAAGTATCTCGGGGTCGCGCAAGGCGCGGACCTTGTGGAGGAATTCCGTAGCGGAAAGATCGCTGATGCGATCGCCCTTCAGACTGCCCAGCGACTGGATGCGGCGCAATTGCGCAATCGACAGTTCGTTGACCATGCGATCGGCCATGCACGACGCCATGGCAGGCGAAAGTCCCGCGTCCTGCAGGCCATTGCGCAGCCGGGTTTCCGGAGTCGCGCACGCCGAAAGCGCGAGCAGCGGTATGAGGCAAACATGGCTATAACGCATTAACACTCCGTCATGCTGAACTTGTTTCAGCATCCATATCGAAGACCCCGCAAGACGGACAGATGGACCCTGAAACAAGTTCAGGGTGACGGAAGAGGCGTGTGACGCCTATATCCATCCCATGCACTGGTCACTCGGCATCCTGCTTTTCGCCGCCACCATCGCGGCGATGGAGGGCTTTGCCTATGCCGCGCATCGCTGGGTGATGCACGGGCCCGGCTGGTTTCTCCACAAGAGCCATCACCGGCCGCGTA
The DNA here is from genome assembly GCF_003590775.1 of Sphingomonas cavernae. Classification (GTDB taxonomy): domain Bacteria; phylum Pseudomonadota; class Alphaproteobacteria; order Sphingomonadales; family Sphingomonadaceae; genus Sphingobium_A; species Sphingobium_A cavernae. Next base: position 588,323 of record NZ_QYUM01000002.1, read on the forward strand.
CGGGCAATTGGGAGCTCAATGATCTCTACGCGGTGATTTTCGCGGTCCCTTCGATCGTGCTGCTGCTGGGCGGCGTCCAGCTCGACTGGGGCGACTGGGCCACATGGGTTGGCGCGGGCATCGCGGGCTATGGCGCCATCTATTTCGGCTTTCACGACGTGATCGTGCACAAGCGGCTCGATCACCGCTATCTGCCGAAATCCGATTATATGAAGCGGATCGTGCAAGCCCACCGGCTGCATCATGTGGTCGAAACCCGCGAGGGCACGGTCAGCTTCGGCTTCCTCTGGGCGCCGCGTCCCGAGGTGCTCAAGGCCACGCTCGCGGCGCGCGGCCATGCGGGCGTTCGAGCGCCAGCGGCACAGGATCGCGCGGGGTGACGCGAGCGCTCGACTGGCTTGCGCGCACCATAATTGTCGCGCTGAGCCTGATCGCGACGCTTTCGATCATCGGCTCCATCGCCGCGATCCCATCGGGCAGCATCGAACAGCGGCTGCGCATGGACATGGCACACCAACCGACCGAGCTGCCCGATGATCCTCGGTCCTCCCCCGATACCGAAACGCGAGGCGGTGACGTTTCCCGGGCGCAAGGGACGGGCGCAAGCAAACTGGTTGCGCTGCCCCCGTCCCCGCCACGCAACGCGCTCGAGCCCTGGCTCGAATCGATCACCTATGCGCTGATCGCGATTGCAGCGCTGCTGGCGGCCGGCGTCTTCCTGTTGTGGCGTGCGCTCGGTCACTGGCGCCGCCTGGCCGATGCCGCCGAACCGCGGATCTAGTCCGCCAGCGCCCGGCGATAGGCATCAAGCACATCGCTGCCGAAACAGGCGAAGATCACCCGCTCGATCTGGGGCTCGACCTCCAGAAAATCGCGCACCTCGCGAACCGCGATCGCGGTCGCCGCATCGACGGGATAGCCATAGATCCCGCAACTGATCGCCGGAAACGCAATGCTCGCAACGCCGCAATCGGTGGCGAGCGTCAGGCTGCGGCGATAGCAGGATGCGAGCAGGTCGGGTTCCCCGGCCCCGCCGCCGCGCCAGACGGGCCCTACGGTGTGGATCACATGGCGCGCAGGCAACCTGTAGCCCCGCGTTATCCGCGCCTCGCCCGTCGGGCATCCGCCCAGCGCGGCGCATTCAGCGAGCAGGTCGGGGCCAGCCGCGCGGTGGATCGCCCCATCCACCCCGCCGCCGCCGAGCAGGCTCGAATTGGCGGCATTGACGATGGCATCCACCGCAAGCCGCGTGATATCGACTTGCAGCGCCTCGATGCGGTCACCGCTCATGACGGCTGCTCCTTCGGTCTCGTCCACAATCCGTCACGCGAATGCGCGCGCGATGGCTTTCCCAACGCCTGCGCCAGCGCGCGCGCCACCCAGCCCAGCTTGGCTCGACGCGACGTCACGACGCGGTGGTCCCATCCGTGATCGCCGGACGCGACGACCGTGCGCACGATATCGCCATATATGCCCGCGGCCGCAAGCACTGCCCAGCGCGCGCGGAACGGCAGCCGCATGGCGCCGCTCCGCGCCGACGCTTCATACTCGGCAGCCATCTCCCCCAGCCATTTCGCCATCACCGCCAGGCGCGGGCGGAATTGCGGCTTCATCTGCTCGCCAGGCGGAATGTCGAGTTCGACCAGCCAGTCGAGCGGCAGATAGCAGCGCGCCGCGCGGTCATCCTCCTCGATATCGCGCGCGATATTGGCGAGCTGGAAGGCGATGCCGAGATCGGCGGCGCGATCGAGCGTATCCGTATCCTCGCGGTCAACACCCATGACACGCGCCATCATCACCCCGACGACGCCGGCGACATGATAGCAATAGGTCAGCAGGTCCTGCTCAGTGCGCGGGCGCCAGTCCTCGGCATCGAGCGCGAAGCCCCGAATATGGTCGAGCGGCAGATGATGCGGGATCGCGCATTCGCGCACGACGATGCCCAGCGCATCAAAGGCGGGTTCGCCCGCTATCTGGCCCGAAAGCGCTGCCTCGGTCATCGCGCTGATATAGTCCAGCCGCGTCTCGGGGTCGGCAACGGCGACCATGTCCCCGCCATGATCCTGCCCATCCGCAAGGTCATCGCATTTGCGGCACCAGGCATAGAGCAGCCAGGCGCGCTCGCGCGTCGTCCGGTCGAACAGTCGGCTGGCCAGCGCGAAGGAGCGCGAACCGCGTGCGATACTCTCGCCCGCGGTCGCCACGAGCGCCTCGCGGCTTGCGCCGGTCACAGGTCCTTGCGGCCGATCCATTTGCCTGTCTGCGGCGGAACATAGTCCGCCAGCAGGTCAATGAGGTCGGCGACGCTTTCGGCGACGATCAGCATGTCACGGTGATCCTGCGTCAGGAAACCTTGCACGACCATATTGTCGAGAAACGCGATCAGCGCGTCGTAATAGCCGCCGACATTGATCAGCGCGCAGGGCTTGGGATGATAGCCGAGCTGTCCCCAGGTCCAGACCTCGAACAGCTCCTCCATCGTCCCGATCCCGCCGGGGAGCGCGATGAAGCCGTCGGCGCGCTCGGCCATCAGCGCCTTGCGCTCGTGCATATTGGCGGTGATGTGCAGTTCGGTGCAGCCCTGATGCGCGAGCTCGCGCTCGACCAGCGCCTGCGGGATCACGCCGATCACCTCGCCGCCGGCCTCAAGCGCCGCATCCGCGAGCACGCCCATCAGCCCGACATTGCCGCCGCCATAGACGAGCCCGATCCCCGCGCTCGCGAGTTCGCGGCCGAGCGCGGCGGCGGCCTCGCGGTGCGCCGGGTCGAAGCCCGGGCTCGAACCGCAAAAGACCGTGAAGTTCGTCATCGTCTCAAATCCTCCAGCATCAACCCGGCGGTGGCCTTGGCGCTCGCAACGACGCCGGGGATGCCCGCACCGGGATGCGTGCCCGCGCCCGTGAAGTAAAGGTTGGAAATCGCGTCGTCGCGGTTGTGCGTACGGAACCACGCGCTCTGCGTCAGGATCGGCTCGAGCGAAAAGGCGCTGCCGTGATGCGCGCGGAGATCGACCGCAAAGTCGCTCGGCGCATAATGGAATTTGGTCACGATCCGCTCATGAATGTCGGGGATCAGCCGCCGCCCGATCTCGTCGAGAATGCGTTTCTCGAGGATCGGACCGATCTCGCCCCAGTCGACGGGCAGCTTGCCGAGATGGGGGACGGGCGCGAGCGCGTAGAAGGTCGAATGTCCCTCGGGTGCGAGCGATGGGTCGGTCACCGTCGGGTGGTGGAGGTAGAGCGCGAAATCCTCGCTCAGCACGCCGTGGTCGAAAATATCGGTCAGCAGTCCGCGATAGCGCGGGCCGAACAGTATCGAATGATGCGGGATCCCCGGCCAGGTACCCTTGATCCCGAAATGGACGATGAACAGCGAGGGAGAGAAGCGCTTGGCTGACAGCGCTTCAGCCATGCGTGCCCCACGCCGATTGCCACCGAGCAGGTCGCGATAGCTGTGCATGATGTCGGCATTGCTCGCCACCGCATCGGCCTCCATGTGCCAGCCGCTTTCGGTGCGCACGCCCGAGACGCGGTCGCCCACGGTTTCGATCTGCGCCACCGGATCGCCCAGTCGCAGCGTGCCGCCCAGCCGCTCGAAATGCGTCACCATGCCCGCAACGAGCCGGTTGGTGCCACCCTTGGCAAACCACACACCGTCGCGCTTCTCGATGGTGTGGATGAGCGCGTAGATCGCACTCGTCGTCATCGGATTGCCGCCGACGAGCAGCGTGTGGAAGCTCAGCGCCTCGCGCAGCTTTTCGTTCTGGACGAAGTGCGAGACCATCGAATAGACCGATCGCCAGGCCTGATAGCGCGCCAGCGCGGGTGCGGCCTTGATCATTGTCGCAAAGTCGAGGAACGCGGTGGCGCCCAGCTTCTCATAGCCTTCGGCGTGCACTCCGGCGGAATAGTCGAGGAACTTCTCGTATCCCTGCAGATCCATCGGGTTGAGCCGCGCGATCTCGGCGCGAAGCTGCGTCTCGTCGTTCGAATAGTCGAACTGCGTCCCGTCGGGCCAGTTGAGCCGGTAGAAGGGCGACACGGGCTCGAGCGTCACATCGTCCGACATCGAACGTCCAGACAATGCCCACAGCTCGATCAGACAACGCGGATCGGTGATGACTGTGGGGCCCGCATCGAAGGTGAAGCCGTCCCTTTCCCAGTAATAGGCGCGCCCGCCGGGCTTGTCGCGCGCCTCGATGATCGTCGTGTCCACGCCCGCCGATTGCAGGCGGATCGCGAGCGCAAGCCCGCCAAAACCCGCCCCGATGATCGCCGCCCTCTTTCCCCCCAGGCTCAAGCGCGCTTCTCCCTGACCGCCGCGATCGCCCGTCCGATCGGCACGGGCGGTTTCCCGCTCAATATCCGGAGCTTGTCGAGCCCCGTCGAGCGCGCGGCATAGAAGCGGGATATCAGCGCGGGATCAAGCCGATAGAAGCGCTCCAGAATCCGGTAGCGTTGATCGGGCTCGGCGGCGCGAAACAGCATCTTGTTGAGCAGCCGGTAAAAGCCGCGGCTTCGCCACGCGTCGCGCGCATGTTCGAACAGCCGGTCGTGCAGCGCCTCGCCCGCGAAATCGGGCATGTCCGCGATCAGGATCGCGGTGCGGACCGCATCGGGCAACGAATAGCCTGTCGTGGGGTGAAACAGCCCCGCGCGCATCCCCGCCTTGGGCACCTGTGTGCCTCCCATGTCCCAATAACGTTCGAAATCGCCGCCCATGCAGACTGGAAGCACGCCCGTCTCTTCGCGCGCGACATGATCGACCAGCCAGCCGCGCGCCCGCGCATAATCGGCGATCCGCCCGCGCAACCGCATCGCGTCGACGCCGGGGGTATCGCTGTAATAGGTGTCCTCGACGAAGACACGTTCCTCGCCAAAGGGCAGCGCATAGACGAAGCGATAGCCGTCCTGCTGCGCAACCGTTGCGTCCATCACCATCGGGCGGTCGCGCAGGTGCGGTTCGGCCAGCACCAGCTCCTGCCCGACAAACTTCTGCCAGCCGAGGTCGAGCGCCGACAAATCGGCCGCGCCGCGCGCGTCGATCACGCCCTGCGCACGTATCCGGTCGCCGCCCGCCAGCACCACGCTCGATCGCGTCAGCGCGGCAACGCGCCGCTCGGTCATCAGCGCCTTTGCGGGCAGCGTCGCGCGGACATGCCGGTCGAGCGTTTCGGACAGGATCGCATAATAGCGCCCATCGAGCGATCGGCTGTGCGCCGGAAACGCGACGTCATGGCCGCGCCACATATGCGCGACCGCAGGAGCAACGAGCCAGCGGTGCTCGGCGGCGACGTCGCTGCCGAAAAAGGACCACACATGATCGCCGCCGATGACGGCGCTCGTCTCGATCAGCCGGATGTCGAGTTCGGGGCGGCGCGCATGGAGCGCGAGTGCGATCAACGAGCCGGCGAGGCCGCCGCCGACGATCGCAATGTCACAGGATGTCTTGCTTGGCATTTGGCCCCGGCCCTACAGAGCTTTTTGTGAAAGCTCAAAGGGCTGGAGTCGCGCTGCGCGACTTTCGGCTTCACCGGGGCGCAAAAGGGGATCAGCCGCACCATGCCATCGGGACTAGCCGCTCTGCTCGACGACGTCGCAGGCATCGCCAAGCTCGCCGCCGCGTCGGTCGACGATGTCTCGGCGGCGGCTGGCAAGGCGGGCGCCAAGGCCGCGGGGGTCGTGATCGACGATACCGCGGTCACGCCGCGCTATGTCGTCGGCTTCCATCCCAATCGCGAACTGCCGATGATCTGGCGTATCGCGCTGGGTTCGCTCAAGAACAAGCTTCTCTTCCTGCTGCCCGCAGCACTGCTCCTCAGCGCCTTCGCGCCTTGGGCGATCACGCCATTGCTGATACTGGGTGGCGCCTATCTCTGCTTCGAGGGCGCCGAAAAGGTGATCGAGTCCCTTTTCGGCGAGGGCGGGCATGATGCCGGCGAAAGCGTCGCTGAAAGCGATGATCCGGCGCATCTCGAGCAGCAAAAGGTCAGCGGCGCGATCCGCACCGACTTCATCCTCTCGGCCGAGATCATGGCGATCGCGCTCGCCGACGTCGCCGACCGGCCGATCTGGACGCAGGGCACGGTGCTCGCGGTGGTCGGTGTGCTCGTGACGCTGGGTGTCTATGGCGTCGTCGCGCTGATCGTGAAAATGGATGATATCGGGCTCCATCTCGCGGAAAAGCCGTCCGCTGTCCTGCGCCAGATCGGTCGAGGTCTCGTCAAGGCGATGCCGTGGCTGCTCTCGGCGCTGGCGACGATCGGCACCGCCGCGATGATCTGGGTCGGCGGCGGGATCATCGTTCACGGGATCGAGCAATACGGGCTCGAGACGATCCCCCATTTCATTCATCACACCGCCGAGGTTGCGGGTCACGCGATGCCCTTCGCGGGGGGCGCGGTCGAATGGATTGTCGGCGCCATCGGCGCGGGCATCGTCGGTCTCGCGATCGGCGCAGCGATCGTCGCGGTGGTGCACCGGGTGAAGCACTGATCGCACGCGCCTTGTATTTTGTATCGTTTCGCAGAAAACTGACCGCGCAGAACTTGTCTTCGAAACGGCATAGAAATTGAACAAACCCGCCCGCGGACGCCCGCGCAGCTTCGATGCGCAACAGGTACTCGGCATTGTCGCCGATTGCTTTCGCGATGGCGGCTATTCCGCAACCTCGCTCGACGAGATCGCCGCGGCGACGGGGCTCAACCGTCCCAGCCTCTATGCCGCCTATGGCGACAAAAAGGCTATGTATCTGGCCGCGCTCGCGCGCCAGCACGACGCGATCGCCCAGTCTTTCGACCGACTGGATGCCGAGGCGCTTGGCCTGCGCGACACGATCGCCGCGCTCTTCGCCTGGTCGATCGCCAGCTATCTTGCGGGCCCGCATGGTGCGCGCGGCTGCCTCGCCGTCGGCACCGCTTCCGCCGAAGCCGTCCGGGACGCGGATATTCGCGCGGCGCTTGATCGCACCCTCGCCCTCGTCGACACGCGGATCGCGCGTTGGTTCGTGCGCGATGGCATTGCCGACGGCGCAGGCCGCGCGCAGCTTGTCGGCGCGGCCATCCATTCGCTCGGCGTCCGGGTGCGCGCCGGGCAACCCCGCGAAACGCTCGAGGCGATCGCCGCGCAGGCAATCGAGGCGATCGTGCCGCGATGAGCATCGCTGGCGCCATCGCGCTTTCGGCGCTCGCGATGACGCTCATCGTTGGCGTGCGCTATCTGGTCGCGAGCGGCGGCTTCGCGTTCGCGACGCGGCTGCGCCATCCTGGGCTCTATGCCGGGCTTGATGCGCAGATGCGGCGCGAGATCGGCTGGTCGCTCGCCAGCGCCGCAATTTACGGCGTCCCCGCGGGTGTCATCGCCTGGGGCTGGCAGAACCGGGGCTGGACGCGGATCTATTCGACGCTTGGCGAATGGCCGCTCTGGTACTGGCCGCTATCGGTGCTGCTCTACCTCGCCGCGCACGATAGCTGGTTCTACTGGACGCACCGCTGGATGCATCGTCCGCAGCCCTTCCGCATCGCGCACGCGGTCCATCATGCCAGCCGCCCGCCCACCGCATGGGCGGCGATGAGCTTCCACCCGATCGAGGCGCTAACCGGCGCGGTGGTCATTCCCGCGCTCGTCTTTCTGATCCCGATCCATGTCGGCGCGCTCGCGCTTGTGCTCACGATCATGACGGTTATGGGTGTGACCAATCACATGGGGTGGGAAATCTTCCCGCGTTTCGTCCATTCAGGGCCTTTGGGGGGCTGGCTGATCACCGCGAGCCATCATCAGCGGCACCATCAGGATTACAGGTGCAACTATGGGCTCTATTTCCGCGTCTGGGATCGGTTGTGCGGCACCGACAATGGGCTTGGCCGCTTCGATCCGCCGGATCGCGGGCGCGGTGCTGATCATGACCGTGCTCGGCGGGGCGACGGCGCCGGGATCGCTTGACCTCGACTTTGAGGGGTTGCGGTCGGCCAAGGGGCTGATCCAGATCTGCCTCACCGCCAACCCCAAGGGCTTTCCGGATTGCAAGGCGGACAGCAGCGCCATCACCCGCACGCTAAAAGCTGGGCAGCGCAGCACGCGTTTCGATGCGCTTGCGGCTGGCGACTATGCCGTTTCGGTGATCCATGACGAGAACGCCAATGCCCGGCTCGATACCTTTGCCGGCATCCCGCGCGAGGGCTTTGGCTTCTCGCGCAACCCCGTGATCACCTTCGGCCCGCCCGGCTTCAATTCGGCGCGCTTCGCCGTTGGAACAGCGCCCGTGAAGCAGACCGTCCGGTTCCGCTATTTCCTGTGATCGGTGACGGTTGCGCAACTATTTGACGTCGCGCCACGTTTCTGTTGGGTAGCACCTGAAAGGATACCGGATGACAGGTCGACCACCCTTATTGCGCGTCGCGGCATTGCTTGTCCTGTGCGCGTCCACCCCCGCTCTCGCCCGAGAGGACGATACCGTCACGCTCGGCGGAGGGGTTGCCTATGGCCCCAGTTACGAGGGTTCGGACGATTACCAGATCATCCCGGGCGCACAGGTGCGCGGCAAGGTTGACGGCTACAGCTTCTTCATGCGCGGGCTGCAATTCTATGCTGATCTGGTGCGTGAAGCGCCCGAGGAGACGCTGGATCTCTCGTTCGGGCCGGTGGTGGGTGCGCGGCTCAACCGCGTGACGAGCATCAAGGATGCGCAGGTCCGTGCGCTCGGCAAGCTCGACCCCGCTTTCGAGCTCGGCGCCTATGTCGGTATCGGCAAGACCGGCGTGATCACCAGCGCCTATGACAGCCTGGCCTTCCGTGTGGCCTACACCGCCGATGTCGCAAGCGCGCACAAGAGCTATGTCATCACCCCCTCCATCGAATATGGCACGCCACTCAGCAAGCAGACCTATGTCGGGGTCGGCGCGTCCGCCGACTATGTGGGCGATGGCTTTGCGCGCTATTATTACAGCGTCAGCCCGGCGGGCTCCGCCGCGAGCGGCCTGTCCACGTTCGATGCCGATGGCGGCTTCAAGAGCGTCTCGCTCAATCTGCTCGGCGCGCAGTCGCTCGAGGGCGATCTGCGCGCGGGCTGGTCGCTCTTTGCAGTAGGCGGCTGGACCAAGCTGCTCGGCGACTTCAAGCGCAGCCCGGTGGTGAGCGAAGCGGGCGACGACGACCAGTGGTTCGGCGCGTTCGGCGTGGCCTACACTTTCTGAATCCTATTGCCGTCATGCCAGCGAAAGAGCGTCGGGCCGGATCGTCCGCCGGACGATCCTTGAACATGCGGGGCATGTTCAACCCGATGCTCATCCCCCGAAGAGTTCGCGCGGAATTCGACAAGAGACCCCAGCTTTCGCTGGGGTGACGGTTAAGATTTGGGAATGCGTTACGCCTGACGCGTGCCCGTCAGCGGGAAACTGCCGAACGCGCCTGCACCCGCGCTGCCCGTGATGCTGTCGCCGTCGATTCTGGCGGTGCAGTCGAGCGTCATCGGCATGGGCACCTTGAGGTTCATCTTCCAGCTCAGCGTATCGCCGTCGACCTTGCCGTCCTCGACGTCCATCGCGCCCATCGCGCCGGTCATGTTGCCGACAAAGCTGCCGCCGGTGCTGTTCACCGTCAGCACCGCCTTCTGATCGCCCAACGGCGACTTGATGACGCAATCCCAGGCGCCGTCCACATTAGCCATGTCATATCCTCCCTTGGTCAAAAATCACTGCGCTGCGGGGACGACCTCGACGGGAAGTCCCAGCCCGTCGAGCTGGCTGCGTATCTTGGCGGCATCGCCGACGACGACCCAGACCATCTGGTCCGCCTTGATCGCGTCGCGCGCGGCCTTGTCGAGTTCGGCTGCTGTCATCGCGCGATAGCGTGCGGCGAGCGTGTCGTAATAATCGTCCGAACGCCGGTAGAGCACATTGCGCTGGATCCCGCCGAGCACGTCGGCCGCGGTTTCGTAGCTGCCCGGAAGCTCGCGAATGCTGCCGTTCCTCGTGCGTTCTAGTTCCGCGGCCGTCACCCCCTTGCTTCCGAGGAAGTCGCGGATCTGCTGCTGAAGCGCGGCGATCGACGGCCCCGTCTTGTCGGCCTGGACGGGCGCGAATACCAGATAGGGCGTCCGTTCGACGACGCGGTTGACCTGCGCGCGCACGCCATAGGACCAGCCCTTGGTTTCGCGCAGATCCATGTTGATCCGCGACAGGAAATTGCCGCCGAGCACGTCATTGGCCGAAAGCAGCGACGTGATCTCCTCGGTGCCCTTCAAGGGCAGGACGAGCCCGCCCACGATCAGCGACTGCGGTGAATCCTTGCGATCGACGAGAACGATGCGGGGCTTGGGCGCGGGGATGGCGGCGCTGAAATTCTTCGCTCCCGCCGGGCCGGTCGCCGCCCACTGGCCAAAGCGCGTCTCGAGCAACGGGGTAATCGTCGCCAATGGCTGATCGCTCACCACGAAGATCGTCGCTTTCTCGGGACGGAACCACGCGCGGTGGAAGGCGATCAGTTCGTCGCGGCTCACTTTCTCCACCGCCTTGGGATCGCCCGTACCCGTGAAGGGAACGCCGTAAGGATGCGCCTTGCCATAGAGCAGCGGCGGCAGCGTCCGGAGCGCCAGCCCCTGCGGCTGCGTCATCTCGTCCGAGATCCGCGCGAGCTGCTGGACGCGCAGACGCTCGACCTCGGCTGGGGCGAAAGCCGGGTTCCGGACGATATCGGCATAGAGTTCGAGCGAAGGCGCCAGATTGTCCGACAGCGCGAAGAGGTTGACCGAGGTGCGGTCCATCGAGGCATAGCTGCTGATCGACGCGCCGAGGATTTCCTGCCGCTCGGCGATCTGCACCGAGTTGCGCGTCGTCGTGCCCTCGTCGAGCAGCGCCAGCATCAGCGACTGGGTGCCGAGCCTGGCTTTGGAATCGGCGGCGTTGCCAGCATCGAAGCTCAGCGACACCTGCGTGATCGGCACCGCGTCGCGGTGTGCATAGACGATCTCGATGCCATTGGAGAGCTTCGCGCGCGTCACCGTCGGGAAATCGAGATCCGCAATCGGTCCGACATCGGGCAGCTTGGAACGGTCGACCGCCGCGAGCGGGGCGGATGTCCCGGATCCTTCCGTCGCTTCCAGGGGCGCGATCTTGGCGGGCGCCGCAAGGGGCTTTTCGCCCTTTGCGGGCGCCTTGTAATAGGACGGCGCGAAGGTCCCGCGCGACGCCTTGGCCTCCTCATAGGCTTCGCGCTCACCGGGCACGACGGTCAGCGCGTAAACCGGGCGGCTCAACCATTTCTGCATCGCCGCGGTCACCTGCGCGGGCGTCGCAGCGGCATAGCCGGCAAGCTGCTTCCTGTAGAATTCGGGATCGTCCGAATAGAGCTCGCCCTCGGCCAGCGCGACCGCCTTGCCGCCAAAGCCGCCCACCGATTCAAGGCCGGAGATGCGGTTCGCCACGGTCCTGGTGGCAACGCGCTTCACCTCTTCGGCGCTGGGACCGTTCTTGAAATAGTCGGCGAGGATCGCATCGAGCCGTTTCGAAACTGCAGCGGCATCGACGCCGGGCTTCACATCGACCTGAACCTCGAACATGCTCAATTGTGCGAACTGCTGCAGCTCCGCAGAGACGCGCACCGCCAGCTTCTCATCGCGCACCAGAATATTGTCGAGCCGCGAGCTGGCGAGCCCGCCAAGCACCGTCGCGCCCACCGAAAGCGGTACCGCATCGGCATCGTTGAGCCCGGGCACGATCCAGTCACGATAGAGCCGCGTCGTCGCGACCCGATCCTTCATCACCTCATCCTTGCGCGCGCTGAGCGTCGGCACGGGCGACGCGATCTTCGCCTGTTGCGGCCCGCGCGCGATGTCGCCGAAATATTTCTCGACCAGCGGCTTTGCGGTCGCCGCATCGATATCGCCCGCGAGCACGAGGATGGCGTTGTTGGGGCCATAATGCTGGCGGAACCAGTTCTTGACGTCCTCAAGGCTCGCTGCGTCGAGATCGGCCATCGAACCGATCGTGGAATGACCATAGGGGTGATCGGCAGGCAGCATCGCCGCGATCTGCGCATATTCGACCAGGCCATAGGGCTGGTTGTCGCCCTGCCGCTTCTCGTTCTGGACGACGCCGATCTGGTTGGTGAGCTTTTCCTGCGTCACCGCGCCGAGCAAATGCCCCATCCGGTCGGATTCGAGGAACAGTGTGCGCTCGAGCGCGGCTGTGGGGACCGACTCGAAATAATTGGTGCGGTCGAACCAGGTGGTGCCGTTGAGATCGGTGGCGCCGATCTGCTGGAGCGGCTCGAAGAAATCGCCCGGCGCGTTCTCCGAACCGTTGAACATCAGATGCTCGAAAAGATGCGCAAAGCCTGTTTTGCCCTTGGGCTCATGCTTCGACCCGACATCGTACCACACCGAAACCGCGACGATCGGGGCCTTGCGGTCGGTGTGGACGAACACGCGCAGCCCGTTGGCCAGCGTGAATTCCTGATAGGGTATGTCGACCTTCTTGATGAGACTGCTGACCGGAGCGGGCGCGGGTTCGGCCGGCTGCGCGCTTGCGGAATACGACGAGAACGCGATCAGGGGCACGGCGAGCAGGCCGGCGAGCATATGACGCATCAATACATCCTTATTCGAAACCTGCCGGGACAATAGCAGCCGCCATCTCACTGACAAGCGGCGCTTCTGCAAAGGTATGACGGGGACCGACGAAGGCAAACTGCCCTGCCATCATCTGCGTCCCGTCGCCCCAGCGCAGGCTGGGGCCCAGACGATGCGTACGCGAGCCCCAAACCTTCAATATGCTTCACAGCATTGCTTGGGCCCCAGCCTGCGCTGGGGCGACAACTTTCGTTTCATCTGCATCTTTCTCACCGCACGCATATGCGATAGGCCTCAGTCCCATCACACACACCATCTCCAAGGACACGCAATGAAATTTCCGACAATCGCCGCGGCGCTGGCGCTCGTATCGGCCTCAACCGCGGCGATCGCGCAATCGGACGCGCAACCCGAATTTCGACCCGAAGCGGTCAGGGCGCATGTCGAATTCCTTGCCGATGATCTGCTTGAAGGCCGCGATGCGGGCACCCGCGGCTACGACATCGCCGCGCGTTACGTCGCCACGCGCTTCGAGGCGCTGGGGCTGAAGCCTGCGGCCGACGGCGGCTGGTATCAGCAGGTCCCCTTTGTCGAAATGAAACTGAAGGCCAGGGACAGCGCCGCGATCACCATCGGCAATACGCGCTTTGCCAATGCGGGCGACGTGCTGATCGGCGCGGAGACCTCCGAAGCGCGCGACGCAATGCAGGGCGAGGTGGTGTTTGTCGGCTTCGGCCTCGACAAGCCTGAACTCGGCTTTGACGACTATGCCGGGCTCGATGTGAAGGGCAAGATTGTCGCGGTGCTGAGCGGGGCGCCCAAGGGGACGCCGAGCGAGATCGGCGCGCACCTCGCTTCCGAAAAGAACAAGATGGCGGCGGCGCGCGGTGCGATCGGGGTCATCTCGATCCAGACGCTCGAGCGCCAGAAATTGCGTCCTTGGGCGCGCACCGTCCAGTTCGCCGATGAACCCGACATCGCCTGGGCCGATGCGGCAGGCAAGGCGCACAGCGACACGCCCGAAATCCGCTTCACTGCGACGCTCAACACGCCCGCGGCCGACGCGCTGTTCAAGGGCGCGCCGAAGACGCTTTCCACGATCCTCGCACAGGCCGACAAGAAGGGCGGCAAGCCCAAGGGCTTCGCGCTCAAGTCCGTGGTGAAGATGGAGCGTGAGGTTCAGCAACGCCGCTTCACCAGCCCCAATGTCGTGGCCGTCCTCCCCGGCTCGGATCCTGCGCTCGCGGGCGAATATGTGCTGCTGATGGCGCATCTCGACCATGAGGGCGTCAAGGGCGACGCAAAGGACGGCGACAAGATCTACAATGGCGCGATGGACAATGCCGCAGGCATCGCCACGATGCTCGAGGTCGCGCGCGCCATGGCGGCCGCGCCCGACAAGCCCAAACGCCCCGTCGTGTTCGCGGCGGTGACCGCGGAGGAGGACGGGCTGCTCGGCTCCGAATATCTCGCGCGTCATCCGTTGACCAAGGATGGCAAGGTCGTTGGCGTCGTCAATCTCGACATGCCGATCCTGCTCTACGATTTCACCGACGTGATTGCCTTCGGCGCCGAACATTCCACGCTCGGTCCGATCACCGCAAAGGCCGCGGCCAGCGCGGGTGTGAAGCTGTCGCCCGATCCGCTGCCACAGGAAGGGCTGTTCACGCGCTCCGACCATTATCGCTTCGTCCAGCAGGGAATTCCCTCTATTTTCCTGATGACGGGCTTCGCCAATGGCGGCGAAAAGGCGTTCCAGAGCTTCCTGTCGACGCATTACCACCGTGTCAGCGACCAGATCGACCTGCCCTTCAACTGGGACGCGAGCGCCAAATTCGCGAAGATCAATTATCTCATCGCCAAGGCGATCGCCGACGCACCGATAGCACCGCGCTGGTATGCCGGCAGCTTCTTCGGTGACACCTTCGCCGCTGCGCAGGAAAAGGCGCCCGCAACCAGGGCGGGAAAATAGCTTCGACCGACAACGGCACCCCGGCGGAAGCCGGGGTCCAGGGATGGCCGTCATGGAGCCACTCCGAATATCGGCTGTCCTACACCTACCCCGCATGCCATGCTCGGCGGATGCGCAGAGATTATCGTCGGCCGCCCGGTTGTGACGGGCTTGAAGCGCCGTCGCGTGTAACTATCTGTCTTGGGCGCGATATTTTGCGTCACGATTCAAGGGAAAAGTGCGAACACAAGCGCGCGTGGCCCCGTTGGCACCCTCGCAAATTTTATCCTTCAAACCTTGTGTTGCATAAATACAACACCATATCGCGACCGATTTGAAACAAGGGGAGCTTCATGAACCTCGAAAAATTCACCGATCGCGCCAAGGGTTTCCTCCAGTCCGCGCAGACCGTCGCCATCCGCATGAACCATCAGCGGATCAGCCCTGAACACCTCCTGAAGGCGTTGCTCGAGGACGAACAGGGTATGGCCGCCGGTCTGATCCAGGCAGCCGGCGGCAGCGCGCAAACCGCGACAGCCGAAGTCGACAAGGCGCTGAGCAAGATTCCGGCGGTGTCGGGCAGTGGTGCGCAGCAAACGCCAGGTCTCGACAATGATCTCGTGCGCGTGCTCGATCAGGCCGAGCAGGTCGCGCAGAAGGCGGGCGACAGCTATGTCACCGTCGAACGGATGCTGCTCGCGCTCGTGCTCGCGACGACGACCGTTGCGGGCAAGGTTCTGGCGACCGCGGGCTTGAAGGCGGATGCACTCAATGGTGCAATCAACGAACTGCGCGGCGGCCGGAGCGCCGACACCGCGTCCGCGGAGGATCGCTACGATGCTCTCAAGAAATTCGCGCGCGATCTGACCCAGGCGGCCAAGGACGGCAAGCTCGATCCCGTGATCGGCCGCGACGAGGAAATCCGCCGCACCATCCAGATCCTCGCGCGTCGCACCAAGAACAACCCCGTGCTGATCGGCGAACCCGGCGTCGGCAAGACCGCGATCGCCGAAGGGCTCGCGCTGCGCATCGCCAATGGCGATGTGCCCGACAGCCTCAAGGACCGCACGCTCATGGCGCTCGACATGGGCAGCCTGATCGCGGGCGCGAAGTATCGCGGGGAATTCGAGGAGCGCCTCAAGGGCGTGCTCGACGAGGTGCGCGGCGCCGAGGGCGACATCATCCTCTTCATCGACGAGATGCACACGCTGATCGGCGCGGGGAAATCCGAAGGCGCGATGGACGCGTCCAATCTCCTGAAGCCCGCTCTGGCGCGCGGCGAACTCCACTGCATCGGTGCGACCACGCTCGACGAGTACCAGAAGTACGTCGAGAAGGACCCCGCGCTCCAGCGGCGCTTCCAGCCCGTCTTCGTCGGCGAGCCCACGGTCGAGGACACGATCTCGATCCTGCGCGGCCTGAAGGAGAAATACGAGCTGCACCACGGCGTGCGGATCACCGACAGCGCGCTCGTCTCGGCCGCGACGCTCTCCAACCGCTATATCACCGACCGTTTCCTGCCCGACAAGGCGATCGACCTGATGGACGAGGCCGCGTCGCGGCTGCGCATGGAGGTCGAGTCCAAGCCCGAAGAGATCGAGAATCTCGACCGGCGCATCATCCAGCTCAAGATCGAGCGCGAGGCGCTGAAGAAGGAGAGCGATCAGGCATCGAAGGATCGGCTGGCCACGCTTGAGGAAGATCTGGCTAATCTCGAGCAGCAATCGGCCGAACTGACGCAGCGCTGGCAGGCCGAAAAGGACAAGATCGCGGGCGAGGCCAGGATCAAGGAGCAGCTTGATGCCGCGCGGCTCCAGCTCGATCAGGCCCAGCGTTCGGGCGATCTCGCGAAAGCAGGCGAGCTTTCCTACGGCGTGATCCCCGGGCTCGAAAAGCAACTCGCCGACGCCGAGAATGCGGCGGCGGGCGCGATGCTGCGAGAAGAGGTGACGAGCGAGGACATCGCCGCGGTCGTCAGCCGCTGGACGGGCATCCCCGTCGAAAAGATGCTCGAGGGCGAGCGCGAGAAACTGCTCCAGATGGAAGCGATGGTTGGCAAGCGCGTGATCGGGCAGGAAGCCGCGGTCAACGCGGTGTCGAAGGCTGTCCGCCGTTCGCGCGCGGGCCTTCAGGATCCCAATCGTCCCCTGGGTTCGTTCCTCTTCCTCGGCCCCACGGGCGTCGGCAAGACCGAGCTCACCAAGGCGCTCGCCGGTTTCCTGTTCGACGACGACAGCGCGATGGTCCGCATCGACATGTCCGAGTTCATGGAGAAACATTCGGTCGCACGTCTGATCGGCGCGCCTCCGGGCTATGTCGGCTATGAGGAAGGTGGCGTGCTGACCGAGGCGGTTCGGCGCCGGCCCTATCAGGTCGTGCTGTTCGACGAGGTTGAAAAGGCGCATCCGGACGTCTTCAACGTCCTGCTCCAGGTGCTCGACGACGGGCGGCTGACCGATGGGCAGGGCCGCACGGTCGACTTCTCGAACACGCTGATCATCCTGACCTCGAACCTCGGCAGCCAGTATCTCGCGGGCATGACCGACGACCAGTCAGTCGCCGATGTCGAGCCCCAGGTGATGGAGATCGTGCGCGGGCATTTCCGCCCCGAATTCCTCAACCGGCTCGACGAGATCATCCTGTTCCACCGGCTCGGGCAGCAGCATATGGGCCCGATCGTCGATATCCAGGTGTCGCGCGTCCAGAAGCTGCTCAAGGACCGCAAGGTCACGCTCGAGTTGACCGACGCTGCGCGCGCGTGGCTGGGCCGCGTGGGATACGACCCTGTCTATGGCGCGCGGCCGCTCAAGCGCGCGATCCAGAAATATCTGCAGGACCCGCTCGCCGAACTGATCCTGCGCGGCGAGGTCCCCGACGGATCAACGGTCAAGGTCGACGAGGGCGACGGCGCGCTGATCCTCACCACCACCTGACGCCGATAACCGGCGCAAAAGAAAAGGGGCAGAGCCGAAGCTCTGCCCCTCCTTCTTTGGCCGTAAGGGAAGGCCTCAGAACTTGAACTGCACGCCGGTGTAGAGGCGGCGGCCGAAGACGTCGTAGACATCCGCGGCGGTATCCGTTCCCGTCGTGTTGAACGAGGTTCCCGACAGCAGGCGCGGCGCCTTGTTGTCGAGGAGGTTGTCGACACCGAAATAGATCTCGACCTTCTCGGTCGGCTTGAAGCGCGCCTGCGTGTCCAGATAGAATTCCGAACCGATCTTGATCGCGTGGGGATCGAGGTCATAGGCGGCAAGCAACTGGTCGTCCTCATAGGCCTTGCCGATATAGGTGCCCGTGAAGTTGATGCTGAAATCGTCCACACCATAGCCGAGGTTCGCTGTGAAACGATCCTTGGAGTTGCCGACCTCGCCCGCGAACGGATCCTTGTCCGCGCCCGGGACCGAAACGACATAGCCGTCGAAGACGCGGGTATAGGCGATGCGTCCGCTCAGGCGACCGTCGGCACCGAAAGCGCTCAGCGCAGTGTTGTAGGCCACCGCGACGTCGAGGCCCTCGACCTTGAGCTTCCCGCCATTGAACAGCGGTGCGTCAACATATTCGAGCGAACCCGAGCTGTTGATGGCCGTCTGCGATGGACGACGATCGACGAGGTCGCAGAACGACTGCTCGCCCTGACCGTAGCACTGGTCGAGGATGAACTGCCGCGGCGGCGCCACGATCGCGTCCTTGATGCTGATGTTGTAATAGTCGACGGTCAGCGTCAGGTTGCGCAGCGCATTGATCGAGCGCGGATTGATTGCGACGCCTACGGTGTAGGAATCGGACTTTTCTTCCTTCAGATTGGGGTTGCCGCTGTCATAGCCGCTGATCCCCTGGCGATCCGCCTGGTTGACCGTGAACACACCGTTCTGCTGGATGTTCGCGAGCACGCCAGCGGCCGCGCGGCAATTGTCGCCGATCGCGCCGCCGCCCGTCAGACCGATGCCCGCGCACGGATCGACGAGACCGCTCGGGAAGGTCTGCGATGCGCCCGTGAACAGCTCACCCACATTGGGCGCCCGCACCGATCGCGCGTAACCGCCGCGGAACTTGATATCCCGGATCGGAGACCATTCGGCGCCGACATTGTAGGTGTAGACCGTCCCGACCGTCGAATAGTCGGAAATACGGCCCGCAGCGCGCAGCGACAGGTCATGGAAGAAGGGTGTGTCGGCAAGGATCGGCACGTTGATTTCGCCGTAGATTTCCTTGACGTCGAACGAACCGCGCGTGTCGGGAAGCGCATTGCCCGCGTTGAGACCGGCGTTGGTCAGCGCGTCCCAGTTCTCGCGGCTGCTTTCCTTGCGATACTCCGCGCCGATCGCCACGCCCAGACCGCCCGCCGGCAGGTCAAACAGCGTGCCGGAGAGGTTCGCGGACACCACCTGCTGCGTGATCCGCGTGCTGTAGGACTGTTCGGCTGCGATGTACTTCGCGGCTTCCGGCGAGATCGAATTGAAGCCGAAGATGTTGATCGGCACGCAACCCTGGGCACGCGCCTCGGCACTCGCGCAGATCACGTCGGTGGTCAGGCCGTTATTGTTGACGTCGCCAAGGTCCTGCACCGCGGACAGCGCATTGGCGAAGTTCAGAATGTTCGGTTGCCCGTTCGATTGCTGCGTCTCGCTGGTGCGGCCATAGACATAGCTGACATCCCAGTGGAACTTGTCGAACACATCGCCTTCGAGACCCGCAACGAAACGGTAATAATCGCGGCTGGTGCTGCCATCGCGCGGGCCCAGATCCGACAGACGCTTCGAGAAGCTGATGTCGCGCAGACCATCGCCATCCTCGTCCGTAGCAGCCGCGGCGATCGCGGCGGGCACATAGGGATTGAGCATGATGGCGCCGTTGACGCGCGTCTCGATCGGCACGAGCCCGCCCGAGCTCTTGAAGATGTCGTCCGAACCGATGGCAGAGGGCTCGATCTGGCGCGACGAGCTGGTGTTGGCATAGGTGCCTTCCGCGAAGAAATTGATCGCGTCGGTCACCTGATAGTTGCCGCGTGCCGCAAAAAGGTAGCGTTCCACGGGCACCGCGATCGTGCGGTAGTACTGACGATTGAAGCCGTCGGCACCGACGCCGTCGCCGTTCGGGCCGTTGGTCGAAAAGCCTTCCTTGAGCGCGTTGTTGGCGTCGAAGGTGAAGGTGCGACCGCCTGCCAGGAAGCTGCCCTGCGGCGCAAAGCTTGAGAAATAGGGCGTGACGGAGGTGCCGAAATCCGCGGGATCACCCGTGAAGTAGGCCCATTTGTCGGCATCGTCGTAAAAGGTGTTTGCACGTTGGCGCGACAGCAGGCCCTCCTGCTTGGTATAGCCCATGTGCACCATGATGTTGCCACGATCGTCGGCGAAGTTGCCGCCGAACGTTACACTGCCGCGATACTGCGCGTCATCGCCACGCTCGGTGATGCCATATTGGCCCTCCGCAATGAGGCCCTCGAAGTTCTTCTTGTAGATGAAGTTGACCACGCCGGCGACCGCATCCGAACCATAGAGCGACGACGCGCCGCCAGTCAGGATGTCGACGCGCTCCACGAACTGCGTGGGAATGACGTTGAGGTCGACGGTCGACGAGCCGGGCAGACCAGCGACCACGCGACGGCCATCGATCAGAACAAGCGTACGGTCCGAGCCAAGGTCACGCAGATCGACGGTGGCAGCTCCGGTCCCCGAGGTCAGGAACGCGGAATTGGTGCGGCTGAGCGCGGGCGTGCCGAAAACCGGATTTTCGAGGAGAAGTTCCTGGATGTTGGTGACACCGGAATTCTCGATAGCTTCCTGGCCGACCACCTGGATCGGGGATACGGAGTCGATCTCGGGCTGTGCAATACGCGAGCCGGTAACGACGATCGCTTCGGGCTCATTTTGGGCGGCGACATCCTGCGCATGGGCAGGAAAGGACACGACTGCCAGACCGATTGCCAAATGCGCGGCACCCGCCCGAAGACGCAACAAACGCTTGTTCATTTTGGGTCGATTTCCTTTTATACAACACTAATTTGGGAACGAGAACCGTTCCAGAAATCTGGTCGAAGCGCTGGAAACCCCTTTCCCGCGCAGCATGGCGTCCCATGAGCCACCTTCCCGGCGTTGTAAATTTCGGCTTTTAGTTTGACACAATACGAATCAAGCGCTGTCACATTTTTGCAACAGTTTTGGCAACCGTCGCCTCCATGAACGACGGATTAACAAGTTTGTTATAAAACCTCTTTTGAGTTCACCAATCATCGAAACGCCGGCGGCGCTACGGACCCGGAGCAACTTCGGCTGGGTGCAGTGAAGCAGCAGAGCTTGTTTGTTCTGGGAGATGCGCCGTGCGCAGAAGGCACAAGGGCGACTTGCTTATTGGCTCGATGCGTCGATCAAGCACGGCGATCGTACGACCTGCCGACCGGCGCGCCCGGCATTGCCAGGCGCGCTTTTGAAAAAGCGGACCAATTTAACGGGCGCGGACGAGGCTCAAACGCCTCATCCGGGCATTCCGCAGTCTTGTCAGCAACCGGCCTGCCGCGCGCACGACCCCATTTGCGACTTGTGGACCAGGTCGCGATCCGCTCGCCGCTGCTCTTCCCATTGAGCGCGCGTCTTGCAAACCTTCTTCACCGCGAGTCGGCTTCCGAGCACTTCCTGCTTCTCGCAAACGACCTCGTCCGGATCGCCTTTCTTCGGCTTTGAAGCCGCCGTATCCTCAGCCGCGGCGGGAACCGCCAGCACAAAGGCAATCACAGCCCCCAATGCGGTCACACGTGCAAAAGGGCTCATCGTAACTCCTTTCGATACCCAGATAACATTGAACTTGCCGCATCCGGCCCCAGGTTCCAAGGATTTTTCGACCAGCGACAAGACCTTATCTATCGTGGCAACGCCACATCGAACGCGATGGTCAGTCGTTCGCCTTCGGCGAAAGGCCGCGTGCCGTGCCACATCCATGAAGGGAAAAGCACGAGCCTCCCCGGCCGCGGCTCGATCATCTTCATCGGGGGCAGGTCGAGACCGATCGCCGCCTGCGGCTCACCGAGCGCGAGCCAGCCGGCGTGAAGATCCTCTTGGGGCCCGCGCTCGGGTAACGAGACATACAGCGCCGAGCTGATCCAGCCCTGTGGATGGACATGATTGGCATGATGCCCCCTCTTTCGAAGCCGTACCGACCAGCTCCCAGCGAACCGAATGCGACGATCGCGACGACGCCCCAGCAGCGGGTGCGCGCTGTCCGGGGGCGGAAGCTGCGCCACGTAGCTCTCCACCGCACGCACGATCGCGCTACGCGCAGCACGCAGCTCAGGCTCGATGCGGCTGAGCAGCGGGCCGTCGGTCTGCGTGCCGCCGCGCACGGATTGATCGAGATACTCGCCCTTGGCGACATGCAGTGCGCGCAGGCGATCGGCCAGCACGTCGAGCGCCGGAAGCTCCCCTGCGATATCCATCACCGTCACTAGGCGTTGATCGCCGTCAAGCCATGCGCTTCGCGGGTCCCCGGTCAGCCGCCAGGCGGCGGCGGCGTAGGGCCAGACCCCTGTGCCACGCTCGGTCTCAAGCTCGCGATCGATCAGCATTAACGCCTGTTCGGTCCGGGCCGTGCGCAGCAGGTGCCGGATCCGCCACAGCGCGAGCGCCGGAAGCGCGTCCACCGGTGCCGCTTCGAACAGCGCGTCCGCGCGCTCGATGTCGCCCAGTTCCGCCGCCGCGATCGCCCCATATTCGGCACATAGCGCCTGCGCGCCTTGCACAGCGCGCGCGCGCGCCACATTGTCGCTCAGTCCCGCAAAATTTTCGCGGCGAAGATCGAGATCGAACAGCGCCTGCCACAACGACGCCTCACCCGGAAGCACCGCCAATGCCCGCTCCAGCGACGCGCTTGCAAGCTCGGGACGCCCCATCGTCGCGCGGAGTTGTGCCAGTTGAGCGTGCCCTTGAACCCAGAGTGGCGCTTGTTGCAGGATCGCGTCCAGTTCGGCCGCAGCCTCCTCGCCGTTCCCAGCCGCCATGCGCGCGGCCGCGAGGCCAATCAGAACATCGCCCTTTGGCGGGCCGAGCCGGTTCGCATGCTCGAACAATTCCACCGCATCGACACCCGCCTCGAGCGCGACATGCGCATGACCATGCGCAATGCTGGGATCCGAAGGCGCGAGCCGCGCCGCCCGTGCGAACGACTGCAGCGCGGCTTCGTGTTCGTCGAGCGCACGCTCGAGCAGCCCCGTCCATTGCCACAATCGTGCATCCGGGTTCCGCTCCGCCGCGACGCGTACGAGAGGGAGTGCCCGGTCCTCCTCACCTTCGGCAAGCGCGATACTGGCCAGATCGGCAAGGCTGTCTGCATCGGCATGGGTGCCGCGCGCCGTGGCCAGTACGGCTTCGAAGCTCACAACCCCGCGGCCGGAGCGCCGCCATCGGCCGTGATCAGCGCCGTCACCGCCTCGCGCTCGACCTCGCTGAGATCGGGATGCCAAAGATCGAAGATGAAGACGACGCGAAGCTGATCGCTCGGATTCATCGCCTCATGCTCGATCGTATCGTCGAAAACAAAGGCTTCACCTCGCCGCCAGTGTCGCGTTTCCGCGCCGACGCGGAACCAGCAGCCTTCGGGCACGACCAGTGGCAGGTGACAGATCAGGCGCGCATTGCTGACGCCGACATGCGGCGGGATTGCGGTGCCCGGCGCGAGCAGAGAGAACATCGCATTGGGTGACGCGCCGGGGATTGCCGGCTGGTGAAAGCGTTCGAGCAAGGCCAGCGTGCGCGGGCAATGACGCGCATTGGGCTCGATCCGTCGGCCATTCTGCCACAGGTGAATAGCGGTCCAGTCAGGATTGTGATTGAGCGGCTGCCACTGGCGAAGCGGCTGGTGATCCGCATACTGGATATAGGGTACGAGTTCGGCGCGCTCGGCGGCCATGACCGCCTCAAGCTCGGCGGCAATGACATCAGTTGCGGCCTCGAGCTCGGCGAGCCAGGGAAACAGCCGGCGCGGGTGGAACTCGCGCTCGCTGAGCCCCGGAAACTGGAAATGCGTCGGCTCGCTGTGGAAATGCCGCGTCCTGCGCAGCACATTGCTGCGGAAGCGTGCGATGCGGCCCCGCTCCTCGTCCTCAGCGCGCGCCTCAACCGCGGTCATCGCGGCTTTCAGATGATCTTCGCGTGCATCGAGCCAGGCCGCATGGCGAAGCGCACCCTGCGCGAGCACTGCCGCGATCTGTGGCGGCAGATCGCCATCAGGCTTCTGCGCGAGCGCGTGCCCCCACGCCTCCCCCGCCGATGGATCGCCGATCCTGTCGAGCAGGCTCGCCTTCATGAGCAGCGCTGTGAAGTCGAGCGGCGAGATGGCTAGCGCGCGATGTATTGCGTCGAGGGCGACGCGCGGCTCCCCAGCGGCGCGGCTTACTCCGGCGAGCTTCAGAAAGATCGACGCATCGTCGGGGCGCGCATTGGCGGCTTGACGCAACAATGCCTGTGCCCGCACGAAATCCTGCGCAACCGAGGCGCGATCGGCCTCGGCAAGCAGCGATGGCAGCTCGGCGCTCAAAGCGAATAGCCGAACTTTTCAACCCAGGGCTCAAGGGTCGGAAAGATCGGCTCCAGATGCTTGCGATAACGTTGCCAGCGGCCCGCCGCGCGCTTGTAGATGGGCTCGGTCACCTGCGAATAGCTCGCCGTGGTGATCAGCCCGCGCGACTTGGCGGTGCGCTGATGGTCGAGCGCGCCTTCATGCCATTCGAGGCCCAGGAAATCGAAAAGCGGGCGGACCTCGGTTTCAACGTCATCGACCAGCCGTTCATAAACGATCGTATGGACGTTGAGCGGAAGCAGTGCGCGCGAACGCTCCCAATGCTGGAAGGTGAGGTCGTAGAACTCCGCCGCGTCCTCAAGTCTCAGGAAATTGGACATGGCCGCGTTCAGGCGGAAATTGCTCATGAAGCAGCTCAGCAGAACGTCACACGGATGACGCAGTGCCAAAATGAAGCGGGCATTGGGAAAGAGCCGCTGAATGAGCGCGGCCTTGTGAAGAAAAAGCGGCGACTTGTCGATCAACAGGCTGGACGCACCAAGCTCTTCGATCTTGCCGACCTCGTCGAAATATTGCGCGCGGGCATTGACGATGCCGGCTTCATCGAGAGCCGGAATGCCCGCCAGCCCGCCGATCGCGATGTCGACAAGGTTCAACGGCGGCTTCTCCTCGAGCACGACCGCGCCCGGATGCCCCATCAGGATCGTGTCGAGCAGCGTGGTTCCCGATCGCGGAAAGCCGACGAGAAACACCGGGTCGGCGCACTTGGGTGCGGGATTCGCATCAGACCAGCCCGCGACCCATTCGGGCGTGAGCATCTCGATTTCCGAACGGAGTTCGTCGCGGAACTCGTTACCACGACGCACGGGTTCGGTTGGATGCGCTTCGTGCAGCCTGGCGGTCTCCTCAAACGCCGCGAAAGCCTCATCGGAACGCCCCAGGCGATCGAGCAAGGTAGCGCGGATGTGTGCACTTCGCTCGGGCTCTATCGTCGACGGCACTAGCGCAAGGCATTCGAGGCCCAGCTCGAACCGTCCTGCACGCCTGTGCTCCATTGCCCGCAGGAAGCTCAGTGCACCTTGATCCAGCCCATTTTCTTCGGCGAGTGCGATGAGCGGCGCGAACTCGTCCTCGCGATTGGTGTGCTCATATTGAATGACCAGCCCCAGATAGGCATCGGCCATGTGCAGATCGAGCGCGATCGCCTTGCGAAAGGCCCGCTCAGCGTCTTCAATCCGGTTTACCAGCCCGCATTCCACACCGAGCTTGAGCTGCAAGCTCGCATTATTGGGGTCGCGCGCCACTGCCTCCTCCAGGACAGGCAGCGCCTCTTCCTGCCGCGATTCGCGCTTGAACTGCACATAAAGCTCATACAGCGCCCGCGCATCATCTGGAAAATCCGCGGCGGCAGCGCGAAGGATGCTCACAGCCTCGGCGGTTCGATCGGCCGCACGCAGGGCGTTGGCAAGGTTCAGACGTGTCGGGGGCGCCTGTGGGTCAAGTTCGAACGCATGTTGCAGCGCCAGGACGCTGCCCGCAAAATCGCCAACGCCCGACCTGGCGTTTCCGAGATTGTTCCAGCTCTCGAAATCCGCAGGGTTGTGCTTGACCACATGCTCATAGGCTTCGACCGCATCGGCGAAACGTTCGAGCGATTGGGCAAGGAATCCCCGGTAGCGCGCGACGCGCAACGTCGAATCGGAAAGGGCGAGTTCGCGCGTCGCGACAGCGAGAGCATCGGTGGTTTCACCAGACTCGATCAGCGCAGCGATCAGGTTGCACGCGATCGTGACATCGCCAGGCCGTCCTCTATGCGCGGCCTTCAAATGGCGGATCGCGCCAGCGGCATCTCCGGATCGCGCGCGCAACATGCCGAGAAACGCGTTGAGTGCGGCAACGTCGCCGCCTTGCACAAGCGCGCCTTCCGCCAAACGTTGCGCCCGCTGCAGATCGCCCGCCTGCGCGGCAGCCACGGCCTGCCGGAGCACATCGGCGGTTCTTGGATCAAGCATGGATGCAGTAGCCACTTTCACTGTTTGAGCCGTTCTGCCGCGCCAATGCAATCGGAATACGCATGGCCCCGGAGGGCGCGGCCCCAAAAAAGAAAGGGGCGGCCGGTCCGAAGACCGACCGCCCCAGATCGAAGTCCGAGCCGAGCTTTAGAACTCGAGCGTCACGCCCGCATAGACGTAACGGCCGAGCGCATCATAGGTCGCCGGATAGGTGTTGCCGTTGCACGGACCGGTCGGGCACAGGTTCGAGCCCGCACGACCGGCGTTGCCCGACGTGACCAGCGGAGGCTGCTTGTCGAACACGTTATTCACGCCCAGGCGGAACTGGTAGTTCTCGCCAATGGCGTAGGTGGTGGCAAGGTCGATATAGTTCTGCGCCTTGATGTTCAGACCCGGATCGAATTGCGAGCTGACAGGTGCACCGATCGACTCGTTGTCCTCGAGCGTTTCAGCCGAAACCTCACCGACGTAGCGCCACTGCACCGAGAAGCCGAGACCCATTTCGGTGTTCAGCGTCACGCGCGCCTTGTGCCGCCATTCGGGCAGCGGCGCACCGGCATTGGTGGTGCCGCCGAGGCTGCAGGTCGGACCATAGAGGCCCGCGCAGTCGAAGGGATCGGTCAGACCGTTGTCGATCCGGTACTTGTCGAGATAGGTCCCGATGAAGCTGGCCGAGATCGAACCGAAGCTGAGGCTGTGCGAGTACGAGCCGTTGACCTCGATACCCTTGGTCTGAAGCGTACCGACATTGTTCGGAAGGTCGGTAACGAAACCGCCCGGGGTCAGCCACAGCGAGCCAGCCGCGTCACGATTGACGAGGTCGCACGATGGGGCCGTGGACGTTGCGGTCGAGTTGTCGACGCAGTCGTTCAGAACCGCGTCCTGCCCGAACGCGCGGATCGCGTTGTCGACCTTGATGTCGAAATAATCGACGGTCAGCGCGAAGCGCGGCAGGAAGCTGGGCTGAAGGACCACACCGAAGGTCTTGGTCGTCGCCTTTTCGGGCTGTAGATCCGGATTGCCGCCGATCAGGCCGTTATACTGGCCCGCCGGATTTGCTGCGGTCCGCTGGCCAACCAGAAGACCCTGAGCAATACAGCCAAAATCCGCCGCCGTGATCGTGACGCCAGCGCAGGGATCCACGCTGCCGTTCAAAGCGACGGTGTTGGTGGCGAACAGCTCCTGGATGTTCGGAGCACGGACGGCCCGGTTATATGCGCCGCGCAGGCGAATGTCCGGGATCGGCGCGAACTCGACGCCGACCTTGTAGGTGTCGGTGTCGTACTCGCGGTCGGCGCTCGTCTTGTACCAGGACTTGCGATAGCCCGCGTTGATCGACAGGTCGTGGATGAAGTTGTCCTGCACCAGCGGGATCTGGACTTCGCCGAACAGATCATAGACGCGGAAGTTGCCCGAAAGCGGCAGCGTCGCGCCACCCTGACCGGTGAGATCACCCGTCTGGAAGGCGTTGTCGGTGTTCAGTTCCAGCGATTCCTTGCGCCATTCCGCGCCGACGTTGATGCCAACGCCATCTTCGGACCAGGGGGCCTTGAAGCCATAGTCACCGAGAAGACCGGTGAACGAGACGCTCGCGACCTGTTCCGAGGTCTGGCCCTTCTGGAAGCCGGTCGCCGACAGATAGGAAACCGCTGCCGGGCTCACCGAGCCCGCGCCGCCGAAGACGTTGTAGGGCACGCAGGTCGGATCGGTGCCGTCGCGGACCGAGCGGCATATCGGGGTACCGTTGGGACCGACCACGACATCGAGCGCGCGGTTGAGACGCGCCACCGAGAACTCGTTCGAATAGACCTGCGTATAGTTCGACCGGCCATACTGGTAATAGGCGTCGTACGACCAGACGTCATCCAGATCGCCCTTGGTACCAATGACCGTACGGAAATTGACGTGGTGCAGATCCGACCGGCGAGGACCGCCTTCGACGTTGCGGCGGAGCAACTGGAAGAACGCCTTGTTGTAGGACATACCGGTCGTCGGATCGATGAAGTCGATCGGCAATCCGCCAGGTCCGGGCGTGCCAGAGCCAGGCGCGCCGGTGTTGTAGGGAGCGCCCACTGCAAGCGGGAAGACGCCCAGGAAGCCGTTGATCAGGTTTTCGTCATCGCAGACGACGTTGCTCTGAGCCGCCGACAGGAGCGGGTTGTCGCAGTTGATCGTCAGCGTGTTGCCGAAGTCACCCGACGGTGCGATCTGGGCGACCGTGCGGTCGTCCATGAACATGAACTCGAGATACGGCTTGATCGAGTCGTTGATCTCGTAGTTCGCGAACAGGCCTGCGGTATAGCGCTCGTCCGGCCGTTGGAAATAGTTGGTCGGCGCGAAGTTGTAGAGCGTGGTGGAATTGTTGAAACCGCCACCGGGCGCGAAGGTGTAGATCGTCGAGGTGACGAATGGCTGACCCGCCTGCGGATGGCCCGGCGGACGTGTGAACGTGTCGAACACGATCACGTTGCCGTTGTCCGAGGTAGCCGAACCGCCACAGCGTGGTGCGCCGCCACCGGTGTTCTGCAGGGTGCACGCGCTGAAGTCGCGGCGCGATTGCAGGATCGGCTTGGCCTTGCGGTAGCCCGCATAGGCGACGATATGACCGCGACCGTCGTCGAACTTGGTGCCGAAGGAAACGGTGGCGTCGATGGTGCCGCCGTCGACGACGCTGCCCTTGGGATAGCCATAGCCGTCGAGACCCGCATTGGCGCGCGCATCAAGGAGCGGCGGCATGAACTCGTTGCGGTTGGTGTGCTGGTTGAAGCTGTACTGGCCGTCGAACCGGATACCCTCGAAATCGGTATCCATGATGAAGTTGACGACGCCCGCAACCGCGTCCGCACCATAGGTCGACGACGCACCGCCGGTCAGAACCTCGACGCGCTTCACGATCGAAGCGGGGATGATGTTGATGTCGGCGGCCGAACCGCTGGTGGGGCTCGGATCGCCCGGCAGCAGGCGGCGGCCGTTGACGAGCGTCAGCGTGCGGCTGGTGCCGAGGCCGCGAAGATCGATCGACGCGGTGCCGTCAGCGCCGTTGGAAAGCGTCGAGGCCTGGCTCGCGGACACGCCGGGCAGCGAGTTGAGCAGGTCCTCCATCTTGGTGGTGCCCTGCAGCTTGATTTCTTCGCTGTTGACGACCGTGACGGGCGCAGCCGATTCGAGGTTCGGCTGCGGAATGCGCGAACCGGTGACGATGATGGCTTCGCCTTCGGTCGCTTCGGCGGCCTGGGGCTCGTCCTGCGCAAAGGCAGGCGCAGAGATCATGGCCAAGCCAAGTGCAAAGGACGCAACGCCCCCGCGCAGGCTCGTATATTTTGGAGATTTGCTCACTATCCAGTCCCTTTTCTGGAGCGATCGAGGCGAAGTACTCGTCCCGACTATGTTAGCTGTCTGGGCAAGCGCGCGCTCCCTGCGCGGCCCTCCCCCAGCAGTCTGCGCAGCGAAATGCCCCAATGTTCACGGTATTGTAAACGCCAGATCACGGCTGAAGGCCAAGTTGTCCGCGGTGTGTATCCATTATGCCACACACACCTGACACGCCGTGCGTCCAACAATCTTGCATCGCGCCCGCGCGCACTTCACAAGACCGATGACCAAGGGGAGATGCCAAATGATGCGTGCCGCCGTTCTGAGTGCCTTCGCCTTCCTGATCGCAGCGCATCCCGCGGCCGCGAAGACCGCGGACAAAGAAAAGCCGCGCGCCGAAGCCTTTCAGAATCTGCTAGACTGCAAGGCGATCGCCGAATCCGCGCAGCGCCTCGCCTGTTACGACGCGCAGGTCAGCGCGCTCGAGACCGCGGAAAAGCAGCGCGACGTCGTCATCGTCGACAAGCAGCAGGTCCGCGAAGCACGGCGCGGGCTGTTCGGCTTCACGCTCCCGTCGCTCAAGATCTTCGGCGATGGCGATAACGACGACGCCGACCAAAAGGAAGAAATCAAGGAAATCGAGGCGACGATCGCCGGCACCGGGCGCACCGTGGGCGGTGGATGGCGCTTTACGCTGGAAGATGGCGCGCGCTGGTCGCAGATCGACCAGAAACCCGTGGCCGTGGGCCCCAGGACCGGCACGAAAGTGAAGATCCGTCGCGCCTCCCTGGGTTCGTACTTCGCCTCCTTCAACGGCCAGCCCAGTGTCCGTGTGCGGCGCGAAAATTAGCGGCGCGAAAACTAATCGGCGGCCTGCGGCATCGGCCCCGCGAGGAGCAATGGATCGATCCTTTCGTCGCGCCACTTCATGCTCCAGTGAAGGTGCGGGCCGGTCGCGCGGCCGGTCGCGCCGATCGCACCGAGCGCCTGCCCCTGCCTTACGACGTCGCCCGGTTTCACATCGATCCGCGAGAGATGGAGGAAGGCGCTGTTGAGCCCCATGCCGTGATCGATCATCAGCAGATAGCCCTCGAGCGTGAAGGGCCGGTTCGTAGCGAGAATGACGACGCCGTCGGCAGGGGCGAAAAACGGCGTACCCGTGACGCGCGCGACATCGACCCCTGAATGATAGGCGCCGGGCTCGCCCCGGTAGATGCGTTGCGATCCGAAGAGCCCGGAGATGCGGCCAGTTGCAGGCCAGGTGAAGCGCTGGCGCCAGCCCTGACTGTCCGAAACGAGGGCGCGCGCGGCATTGATCTCCGCAAGTTCGGGCGCGCGCAGCCGCTCGAATTCCACACTTGGCCGTGACTGTCGCGCAAGCCTGTTCAGATTTTCGATCCGCCAAGCGCGCGGCGCTACGGTCAGCGACCGGCGGATCGTCGAACCGTCGGCGCGCCGCGCGACCAGCTCGGCCGAAGCGGTGGCGTCTCGCCCGAAGCCGATCAGAAAGCGGCCATCCGCGGCGATGTCGACGGGCCTGCCATCGAGCGCGAGAGACAGGGCATCGGAAGGTGCGAGTCCGAGCGCGACTCCGCCCTGTATAAAAGGTCCGGCAAGTTCGAAATCGGGACGCACCGGAGCGGCCGGTTTTTGAGGAATCGGCACGCTGGCCGGCGCCGCGCCGGACGATGGCGCCGATACGGGAGCAGCGATGCAACCGGCGAGCAAAAACACGATCGCGGCACCGCTTCCGCGCCGCAGGGCGTTCCTCACCGATCGAGCTCAGCGCGTACCGAAATCTCGGCGCTGGCATATGGCTCCTGCCGCGCCACGCTCCAATAGCGCAGGTGATCGAGCGGGATCTTGTCCCCCGTCACTGCGCAGACGACATGATCGCCCGATGCGAGCACACGGAAGCCGTTCGCCATGTAATGGAGTTTCGCCGGCCGTCCGGAATGCGACATCAACATCGGGTCTTCATGCTCCTGTTGGCAGCCCTCTCTCAAAGGAGCTTGGGCTGCTCGGTCTTCGCCGGATCATAGGCCTTGCCGCCCGCACGCTCAACCCGTGCGTCGATCGCCCCATCGCCGAAATGGAGCGTCAGCGCGCCCGCGGCGCGCGCTTCCGCTGCGGTCGTCACCACACCGCCGCCGCGTTTCTCGACCTTGGCATAGCCTCGCGAAAGCGGCTTGTCGGGATGGAGCGACTGGGCGAGCCGCCATAGCCGCTCCAGCCGGTCGCGGTCGCGTGCAATGCGGTGCGTGAGCAGCACGGGGCGCAGTGCCCCGCCTGCGCGCGCAAGCTCGCCGCGCGCGTCGGACAGGCGGTGTGCAAGCCCGCGGCGCAGGCGCTCCCCAAGTTCATCGGTGCGCTGGCGCTGGGGGTCAAGCAACTGCGCGGGCTTGGGCAGCAGTCGTGCCAGCGCCTGGAGCCTCTCGGCGCCACGCTCCCTGTAGCGATTGGCCGCGCGGATCATGCGCAGCCGCTGCTGGCCGAGATGCGCGATCAGGTCAGCGCGGACGGGCACCGCGATCTCGGCGGCGGCGGTTGGCGTAGGCGCGCGGACGTCAGCGGCATAGTCGCACAATGTGGTGTCGGTTTCATGCCCCACCGCCGAAATGATCGGGATAGAGCAGCCGGCGACCGCGCGGACCACGGCTTCCTCATTGAAGGCCCACAGATCCTCTATCGAACCGCCGCCGCGCGCTACGATGACGAGATCGGGGCGCGGGACGGGACCGCCGTCGGGCAGCAAATCGAAGCCGTTGACTGCAGCCGCTACCTGCGCGGCCGCGCCCTCGCCCTGCACCAGCACGGGCCAGACGATCACCCGGGTCGGGCAACGATCCTCCAGTCGGTGGAGAATGTCGCGGATCACGGCTCCCGTGGGAGATGTGACCACGCCGATCACGCGCGGAAGGAAGGGCAATGGAACCTTGCGTGCAGGATCGAACAGGCCTTCGGCGCCGAGCTTCGCCTTGAGCCGCTCGAGCAGCATCATCAGCGCGCCTTCGCCCGCCAGTTCGAGCCGCTCGATCACGATCTGATATTTGGATCGGCCCGGATAGGTGGTGAGCCGCCCCGTCGCGATCACCTCGATCCCATCCTCGGGACGAAAGGGTATCTGGCTCGCCGGGCCCTTCCAGATCACCGCGTCGATACAGGCATTCTCGTCCTTGAGCGTCAGATAGACATGGCCCGACGCGGCGCGCTTGTAGCCCGAAATCTCGCCGCGCAGGCGGACATGGCCGAAATTGGTTTCCACCATTCTCTTGAGCGATGCCGACAATTCGCTGACCGAAAGCGCGGGCGCGTTGTCCCCGTCGCGCTCCTCGGCTAACAGCCGCCCGGAATTATCGTTGTCGAAGGGATCGCTCATGAATGTCCTGCTTTTGGGCGCGGGAGGCCGCGAACATGCGCTCGCCTGGAAGCTGGCGCAATCGCCGAAGCTGACCAGGCTGTTCGCGGCCCCCGGAAATCCGGGCATAGCGGCGCATGCCGAGCTGGTCGAGATCGATCCTGCCGATCACCGCGCGGTGATCGATTTCTGCATCCGCAATTCGATCGCGCTCGTCGTCGTCGGCCCGGAGGCGCCGCTGGTAGACGGGCTCGCCGACAATCTGCGCACGATGGGCATCGCGGTGTTCGGGCCGAACAAGGCCGCGGCGCAGCTCGAAGGATCAAAGGGCTTCACCAAGGACCTTTGCGCCCGCGCGAATATCCCGACCGCCGCCTATGTTCGTGCGATGAGCAAGGACGGTGCGCTCGCCGCGCTCGGCGACTTCGGCTTTCCGGTGGTGGTCAAGGCAGACGGGCTCGCCGCGGGCAAGGGCGTGATCATCGCCGAGACGCGCGAAGAGGCCGAGGCCGCCGTCGAGGACATGTTCTCCGGCAGCTTCGGCGCGGCGGGCGCCGAGGTGGTAATCGAGGAGTTCATGACCGGCGAGGAAGCGAGCTTCTTCGCGCTGTGCGACGGCACGACCGTGCTGCCCTTCGGATCGGCGCAGGACCACAAGCGCGTCGGGGAAGGCGATACCGGCCCCAATACCGGCGGCATGGGCGCGTACAGCCCGGCGCGCGTCCTGACACCCGAACTCGAGCAACGCGTGATGGATGAGATCGTCGCCCCGACCGCACGCGCGATGGCGGACGCCGGCATGCCCTATTCGGGTGTGTTCTTCGCGGGGCTGATGCTGACTGAGCAGGGGCCCAGGCTCATCGAATATAATGTCCGCTTCGGCGATCCCGAATGCCAGGTGCTGATGATGCGGCTGGAGGACGATCTGCTCGACCTGCTCCTCGCGACCGCCGAGGGACGGCTCGCCGACATGGCCAGGCCCGCGATGAAGGCGGAAACCGCGCTCACCGTCGTAATGGCCGCCAAGGGCTATCCGGGTACGCCTGAGAAGGGCGGCGCGATCACCGGCCTCGACGCCGCGGAGGCGACGGGCGCCAAGGTGTTCCATGCGGGCACCGCGATCAAGAACGGCGCGCTCATCGCCAATGGCGGCCGCGTGCTCAACGTCACCGCCACCGGCCCAAGCGTCACCGCAGCGCAGACGGCCGCCTACAAGGCGGTTGATGCCATCGATTTCACCTCGGGTTTTTGCCGCCGCGACATCGGCTGGCGCGAGGTCGAACGCGAAAAGACCTAACCCGGCAAAATTTCTGGCGGCAGGAGTTCTTGAAGCTCGCGGGCTCTGCGGGATCGCGCAATTCCCGGGGCAGCGGCGGGCAGTAACCTTCGCGTAACCCATTGGGGGTGGACAGCGCACCGCGATTCGCTAGGCTTTTCAGTCTGAGGGGGCGAGAAGGCCCGGCGAAATAGGGGATGCGGACATGACCGACGTGAATTGGGTATTTGTGCTGATCCTGCTGGCCGTGGGTGCAGGCATCATCTGGTGGGTCTGGGGCCGCGGCGCCGCGCCCGCCGACAAGCCGTCGATTCCGGCCAAGCCCGCCGCCCCCGCGACCACTCCGCAACCGCTCGCCAAAGCGGCCGAGCCCGCTCCCAAGCCCGCCGAGCCGCTGGCCTTTGCCGGCGAGATCCCCGCGCAGGAGCCCGTCGTGACGCCTGCGCCGATCGCGGTGAAGCCCGCGCCCAAGGCCGCGGTAGCGAAGAAGGCCGAGCCCAAACCCGTCACCGCTAAGGCCCCGGCCAAGGCTCCCGCGGCCAAGCCCAAGGCTGCGCCCAAACCCGCTGCGCCGAAGACCGCCGCCGCGCCCGCTGCCAAAAAGGCGGCAGCACCCGCGGCCAGGACCGCCAAGGCGCCCGTCGCCAAAGCACCGGCAACGAAAGCACCCGTGACAAAGGCCCCTGCCGCCAAGGCTCCGGTGACCAAGGCGCCTGCGGCCAAGCCCGCAGCAAAGCCCGTTGCGAAACCCGCTGCCGCCAAGGCGCCTGCAAAGCCCAAGGCCGCGGCAAAACCCGCCGCCAAGGCCGCAGCGCCCGCAAAGCCCGATAATCTGCTTCAGTTGAAGGGCGTCGGCCCCAAGCTCGTCACGCTGCTCAACGGCCTCGGCGTCAACAGCTTCGCGCAGATCGCGGCATGGGGTCCGGCGGATATCGAACGTGTCGACGCACAGCTCGGCACCTTCAAGGGCCGCATCACGCGCGACCTGTGGATCGAGCAGGCGGGTTATCTCTCCAAGGGCGACATCAAGAGCTTCGAGGCCAAGTTCGGCAAGCTCGACAGCGAGAACTGAGCGCCACTCAGTATGTCGCGTTCGCGAAAGCGATCGAGCGGCTTGCGTCTTGGCTTCGCACTTTTCCCTTGAATCGTGGAATTAAATTTCTCCACGACGAAATAATAGTTCCGCAACTTCGGCGGGCTCAGGCTCGCCGGATCGCTGCATAGACTGACAATGAAAAAGAGTCCGAGGGATGGGACGGATACAGCCTGACACAATCAACAGGCTGTAGGACAGCACGAATTGCGCCCACATCTGGATGGCGCCTATCGACCCAATTTCAGACATGCCTTGAGCCCTCTCTCGCTTTCGCGGGAGAGGGTTGGGTGAGGGTCTTCTTCTTTCCTGCTCAAGCGTTGTCGAGCGCGCGGGCGATAGTTTCGAGAACGCCTTCGAAAGTTTCGATACCTCGCTGTTCCAGAATCGAAGCAAGCGATAACCCTGTTCTTCGAGATATGCTGTACGCGGGGCGTCGGCCTCCACGCTGTGCTGCCCGCCATCGAGTTCCACGATCAATCCCGCCTCGACGCACAGGAAATCAACGACGAACGGGCCAATGCTGGCCTGGCGACGAAACTTGAACCCCTCGAGCCGGCGATCGCGCACCGCATGCCACGCGCGGCGCTCGACATCGGTCATGTCGCGCCTCAGGCGCGCAGCGTGTGGACTGATCTGGCGTCGGACCGGATGCATGCACCGCAAGGTAGAAGAAAGAAGACCCTCACCCAACCCTCTCCCGCGAAGGCGGGAGAGGGTTCAAGCCAATGACCGGATCCCACGACATTCCAGACATCCTGATGGCCCCCGCTATCCGCGCTTGCGCGCGTCGCTGACCAGCAGCTTGTCGATCTTGCGGCCGTCCATGTCGACGATCTCGAAGCGCCAGCCCTGTTCGGTGAAATGTTCGCCGGCATTGGGGAGGTGGCGCAGCACCGCCAGCGCCAGCCCTGCAACAGTCGCATAGTCGCGGTCTTCGGGCAGGTCGATGGCGAGGCGTTCGGCGAGCTGGTCGGCGGCCATCGCGCCCGAGACGAGCAGCGAGCCATCGTCGCGCTCGACGAGCGCGGGATCGGTGCCGATATCGGCGTCCGACGCGAATTCGCCCGCGATCGCGATCAGCAGGTCGGCGGGGGTCACCAGGCCTTCGAAATGGCCATATTCGTCATGGACGAGCGCCATCGGCACCTCGGCCCGGCGCAGCGCATCGAGCGCATCCATCGCATCGAGCTGATCGGGCAGCACCGGCGCCTGACGCATCAGCGCGCGCAGATCGAGCGGTTCGCGGCGGAGCATTGCCGCGACGATGTCGCGCGACTGCACCACGCCGATGATCGCGTCGGCCGATCCTTCCGCGACGGGCAGGCGCGTATGCGGGGTTTCAAGCAATCGCGCGCGGATTGCCTCCGCATCACTGTCGGCGTCGATCCAGTCGACCTCGGTGCGGGGCGTCATCACCTCGCGCACCGGGCGATCGGCAAGACGGACGACGCCCGAAATGATCGCGCGCTCGCTCTCCTCGATCACGCCCGACTTGCTCGCCTCGGCGACGATCAGGTGCAGCTCCTCGGCGGTCACATGGCTGTCGGATTCGCGCTTCATGCCGAGCACGCGGAAGATCAGCGCGCTCGACCTGTCGAGCACCCAGACGACCGGCGCGGTGATGCGCGCGAGCCAGAGCATCGGACGCGCGACCACCACCGCGATCGGCTCGGGCGCGCGCAGCGCGAACTGCTTGGGCACGAGTTCGCCCACGATCAGCGAGGCATAGGTGGTGACGACGATGACGAGCGCGAAGCCAAGCTCGTCGGCGGTGCCTTCGGGAATGCCGAACAGCGCGAGACGCGCGCCCACGGGGCCACCCAGGCTGGACCCTGAATAGGCGCCCGCGAGGATGCCGATCAGCGTGATGCCGATCTGGACGGTCGAGAGGAAGCGGCCCGGATCGGCGGCGAGCGCAAGCGCGGTGCGCGCGCCGCTGCGCCCTGCCTTGGCCATCGCCTGAAGCCGCGGCTTGCGCGCCGAGACAATCGCGAGTTCCGACATCGCAAAGACGCCGTTCAAGGCGACCAGCGCGAGGATGATCGCGACGTCGATCCAGGGAAAGGGGGGAAGCGGCGGCATGGCTCGCCTCCCTATTGTCAGGATTTCGCTGCGATAACAACATCCGCGTAATGCCGGGCTCAGACCGGATGCGGAACAAGAAAGCCCCGTGCGGGTTTATCCTGTGTTTGCGGGCTATTGCCGGAAAATCCGGAGCAAGGGGAATTTGATGCGCATGGATAACAAGACGGCGGGCATGGCGGCGATCGGCGCACTACTCCTGACGGCAGGATGCACCACCGATCCCGAGACCGGCCAGAAGCGGATGTCCAAAGCGGGCATAGGCGCGATTGCGGGCACGCTCGGCGGCTATCTGATGGGAGATATCATCGGCGGCAGCAACGACCGCACCGCCAAGATCGTGGGCGCAGGGCTAGGCGGGCTCGCCGGTGCAGGCATCGGCCATTATATGGACGAGCAGGAAAAGAAGTTGCGACAGCAGACCGCAGGCACGGGCGTCGACGTCGTGCGCCAGGGTGACGAGCTGCTGCTCAACATGCCCTCGGGCGTGACCTTCGATACCAACAGCTCCACCGTAAAACCTGAATTTCAAAGCACACTCGATCAGGTGGCGTCGACCCTGAGCCAGTATAACCAGACCTTTATCGATGTTTATGGCCACACCGATTCGACGGGCAATGATGCGATCAACGTGCCGCTCTCGCAGAATCGCGCGCAGTCGGTCGCCAATTATCTGACGCTGCGCGGCGTCCAGTCCGCGCGTATCGGAACGCAGGGTTTTGCCGCGACGCGCCCGATCGCGAGCAACGATACGCCTGACGGCCGGCAGGCCAATCGCCGCGTTGAGATCAAGATCGTCCCCATCAAGCAGGAGGACGTTCAGGGCTAACCGCTTTGTAGGAAGTAGCGTACGCGTACCATCGGGCGCGGGGCTGCTGCCCTGCGCCCTTTTCCTACCGCCGCGCGACGAAGAATTCGCGCAGGAGCATTGCCGATTCGGCTTCGCCCAGCCCCGAATAGACTTCCGGGCGATGATGGCAGGTCGGCTGGTCGAAGACGCGCGCACCATGTTCGACGCCGCCGCCCTTGGGATCGGGCGCGGCATAATAGAGCCGCGCGATCCGGGCATGCGCGATCGCGCCAGCGCACATCGCGCACGGCTCGAGCGTCACCCATAGATCACAGCGCTCGAGCCGTTCCTGCCCCAGCGCCTCCGCGGCACGACGGATGACGAGCATCTCGGCATGCGCGGTGGGATCGCGCCCGGTTCGCGTCTCGTTGGCGGCGGTCGCGATCACCTTGCCGTCCAGCATCAGCACCGCGCCGATCGGCACCTCGCCCGCATCGACGGCTGCGCGTGCGGCTGCAAGCGCCTGTTTCATCGGGTCGGGCAGTGGAAAGGCCATGGGCTTTGCGTGTAGCGACAGGCTACGCACTTGCAACAGATGCGTGAATTGCCACGTTTTGGTTGACGCGAATCACCCCTAGCGCTATCCGCACCGACTTTCCGGGCAACCGATATTCAGGATTGAGAACGATGTCGCGTATTTGCGAGCTGACCGGCAAGGGTCGCCAGGTGGGTCACAATGTTTCCCACGCCAACAACAAGACCAAGCGGACCTTTCTGCCCAACCTGCAGAATGTGACGCTGATGTCGGATTCGCTGGGCACCAGCGTCAAGCTGCGCGTTTCGACGCACGGCCTGCGCTCGGTCGAGCACAATGGCGGCCTCGACAACTGGCTGCTCAAGACCTCGGACGACAAGCTCAGCCTGAAGGCCCGCCGCCTGAAGCGCGAAGTCTCCAAAAAAGCCGCTGCGGCCGCCTGAGCCGGATCGGGGCGCACGAGCGCCTTGTCCTTCGATGAAGGTATTTTCAGAAGCGGCGCCCGCATCGTACGGGCGCCGCTTTTGGCATGTCCGCCTTATCGCTGTGCAGCCGGAATCGGCAGAAGCTCAAACTTGAGCAGCAGGTTCCGCTGAAAGGGCGATCGGAAATTGTCGTCCGAGGCGATCCACAGGATCTGCCGCCCGCCCTCTTCGTCCAGCGCGAGCGCCTCCATATTGTCGACCGCCAGTGGCGGCGCGAAATGCGCTACCTCGTGAACCGGGAGCACCGCGCCAGCGCGAATGCCGGAGGGATCGAGCATCGCCAGCCTGGCGGACAGATAGGGGTGGAGCGCTATGCGGCGGTGGAGCAGAAGGATCCGCCCGTCAGCCATCTCGACCGCATCGGTCACGCGGTAGCCCTTGGGCGGCCGATAGGCGAAACGCGTGACTTGGGCGGCCGGATCGGTCGGATCGCGATCAAAGGCCAGCGCTTCGATGCCAAGCTTCTTTTTGGAGCGCGCCCTTTCCGAGAAAATAAGAAAGCGTCCCGAACGGAGGCGGAGCATCGCCTCCGCGCCGCCATTTTCCGGCCAGTCGTGCATGGCTTCTGGTTGTGCGCTGGCCTCGACGCGCCGGAGGTCACGCGAATAGCGCCAGATCGCATTGGCGCGCTCAAAGGCGACCCAGACCTGACCGGTACGCGGATCGCGCGTCATCGCTTCGGTATCGCGGTCTTCCTTGCCCCAACCCCGCCCCGGCCCGCCGGGCAGATCCGCGAAACCGACGGGCGCGATCTGCCCCGAAGCATTGATCCGCAAGGTCACCAGGCCGCCCGCATCGCTTAGAAACCGCAATTCGCCCGGCATCGCCGCCATCGCGGAAAAGCCGCCAAAGCCGTCGTCGCGTCCCTTCAGTTCCCAGCCGCCCAGAAACCGCAGCGGCCCGACGCGCGTACGGTTGGCATCACTGGCATCGAGAACGATCGGACGCGCGGTCACGCGCATGTCGTCACCGAGAATCGGCCGGCGGGACTCACCCGAATAGTGGCCCACCAGAAGCAGTGGCATCAGCGGAAAGACCAGCAAGCGGCGTATCGCCGCCGTTCCGGCGCCGGATATGCGGGTTCTGGTCAAGGAAGCGCGCGCGACGCGCGCTTGCCGCCATATGGCGTCCGGTCGCGCCACGGCGTTGGCGTCAGAGCTTGTCGGCGTAGAGAAGCCGTCCGGGACCAAGCAAGCCGAGCACCTGCGGCAGCATGTGGCGCGCGACGGCGAAGCATCCCTCGCTGCGGCCCAGCTTGCCCCAGGATGCGATATGATCCTCGCTCACATAGTCCGCGCCGTGGATGACGATGGCGCGCGCTTCGGCATTGTTGTTGTGTCGCTCCAGCCCGGCAAGCCGCA
Organism: Sphingomonas cavernae; assembly: GCF_003590775.1. Taxonomy (GTDB): domain Bacteria; phylum Pseudomonadota; class Alphaproteobacteria; order Sphingomonadales; family Sphingomonadaceae; genus Sphingobium_A; species Sphingobium_A cavernae. Next base: position 628,649 of record NZ_QYUM01000002.1, read on the forward strand.
TGGCGGCGCCATGCACGCCATAATAGATTTCGCCAGTACGGTAGGCGCCGTCCGATGTCGCGAGCGAGCCCGGTTCATTGGAAAATGACTGGAGCCAGCCCGAATGCGCCGGATCCGATCCGCGCCCATGCGCGACGAGATAGGACGACGCCTGGCCGCTGATCAGATCGACGATATGAAATCGCAGATCACGCGAAGCAGCCGTGAAGTCGGCAAGCGCGACCCGGTCACGCAGCGCGATCGAGCCACCATGCCGGTCGAGCGCGGCGCGCGCGCGGTCGAGAAGCCGCGCATAGGGCTTGGCCGCATAGGCCGTTGGTTGCGAAAACGGAGGCACGGCCGCGGGCATCGGCACCGGCGAAGGGACGCCCGCCGATGGCATGGCTGTGGCTCCGAACGCGACCGAGCGCGGCAGCATCGCGAGGCCGATGCCCGAAAGCGCAAGTCTGGAAAAGGTACGGCGATCCATATGCAGGCTATATCATCAGGTCGTTGACCATCCAATAATGCAGCTATTCAGCAGGCCGCGTCTCATTCTCGGTTGATCCGGGCACTACGTCATCCTGCGCGGGCAGCCGTGCGGTAAGGCCGGTCGCGTCGGCATCGTCGAGCATCTGCTCGTCGTCGGTGAATTCCGGCGGGGGCGCGGCGGGCGGGGTGGCATTGGCAACCTCAGGCGGCGGCGCCACGATGTTGACCGGCGCGATATCATTCACGGGCGCCTCGGATTCGACAACCACGTTATCGAGCGGCTGCTCTTCGGGCTCGCTGCGCCCGCATCCGGCGAGCGCGAGCGCGGCGGCCAGGGTCACAAGGGCAATACGCATGTCTTTACTCCTTCGATGCCGTCGCCACATTCGCGGCGCGGCGATTGGAAGCGTCGATCTTGGACGCGAGCAGCTTGTCCCAGCCATAAGGATCGGCGCGGAAGTTCATGGTTCCGTTGCCGCTGGCAAATGCGGTCCAGTAGAGCAAATACACCGCAACTTCCTGCGGCAGCTTGACGCGCTGGGTCTTGCCGGCGTCGATTACCGTCTGGACCTGCCCCGCGAATATCGGGTCGTTCTTGAGCATCATTTCCGCCAGCGGCAGCGGCTTTTCGAGCCGGACACAGCCATGGCTCGCCAGCCGGTCATAGCTCGAGAACTTCGCACGGGCGGGCGTATCGTGAAGATAGACCGCGAACGGGTTGTCGAAGTCGAACTTCAGCCTGCCCAAGGCATTGCCGGGCCCCGAAGGCTGGACGATTCGCTGGCCCGTTTTCGGCGTGCCGATGATCTTGTACCCTTCACGCAGCAGCGCCGCGCGCCCCTTGGGAAACAATTCCTTCGTCGCGATCGAATTCGGCACATTCCACTGCGGATTGACCACGATCGAATGGATGCTCGACGCCAGCATCGGCGTCTCGTTGCCAGGGCGCCCCGTCACCGCGCGCATCGACGCGACGGGCTGGTCGCCCTCGAACATCGTCAGCACCGCCGCGGCAATGTTGACCTGGACACGATTGACGGGAAGTTCGCGCGGCAGCCAGCGCCAACGCTCCATGTTCGCCGAGATCGATGCGATCCGATCCGCGACGGGAACGTTGAGCGCAGCAAGCGTCCGCGCATCCAGCAGTCCCGTAGGATTGAGGCCATAGCGTCGCTGGGCGCGCTGAAGCGCATCGACGATTTTCTCATCGGGCGTGACTGCCTTGTCCTCGATTGCGAGCCGTGACCGGATCGCGGTAACGTCGGACTTGGCGGTCAGCGTGGGCCAGCCGCCGGCGTCGCGGATCGCTTCATAGGCTGACAGGCCCTTTCGCAGCCCGTCATAGCCGGCATAAGGGGGCGTAAGGCCTGCAACCCATTGCGGCAGCCGGTCGGTCTCCACCGCTTCGGTAAAGCCTGGCAGGGGATCATATTCGGCGGGGCGCAGGGCCCAGATGCTCAAAAAGTCGGTCGTCGGAACGCGGCCGCCGTGCAGCGCATGCGCGCGGTCGAGCACGGCTTTGACCAACGCTTCCCCCTGGGGCGGCAACGCGGATTCGGGCCCGGCGGATAGCCCGTGATCCTCACCACCGCGCAACCAGGCGACCAGAAACGCCGACTGCGCGGCGGACAATGTCGGCAACGGGCGTGGCGCCGGCGGCACAATGAAGGGAATGGTTGAAGGCGGAGTGGCCGGCACAACGGTCGGCGGTAGGGCCGGCGGTGGCGTCACGGACGTCGAAGTCTGGCCGAGTGCCGGGCCGGCGAGCGCCAGTGCCATGACGATCGGAAGCTTCAGCGAGTTGGATAGCGAAAGGCGGCTCATATTTCGCGCAAATACCCTATCTTGAGCGCCGATCAAATCTTCCTTCGCGATACGCCTGCCCGATGCCGCCCTTGACGATACCCCCGCGCGTGCCGCGGTCCGTAATTTTACGGTGCGGAACGCCGATTAGCAAAAAAACGTTGAGGGGCCATTCATTAACCTTTGAACGATAGTGGTCGAAGGGTCTGAGCAAAGGGTCTCTCATGCGTCACGCCCGTCATATTGGATCAGTTTTCGTCATCGGAGCCGCCCTGGCTGGCGCCACGCCGGCATTCGCAGCCGAAACAGCGAGCGGATCGTTCGCGGTCCGCCTGGTCGTGCCCGAGCGCTGCGAGATCAACAGCTCTCCGCTACTCGTTTCCGAGGGCAACGGCTTTCAGACAGGAAGCGTGTTCGAAAGCTGCAACGTTCAGGAAGGCTTTCAGGTCGTGGCCAATTATCGCCAGCTTGCGGCCAATGAACATGTGCTGTTCAGCTATGCCGGCACGACACGCCAGCTCGGCGCGCACGGCTGGACGCAGGTGGCGAACCGCACTGGCGCCAAATTCGGAACACGCCCGATCAGCGTCCAGCACAGCGGGCTGACCGAACCGCTTGCGATCAACCTCACCATTACGCATTTCTGAGACGCCCGACTGTTTCTGAGGCGCGGTGCGCCTCAGATCGGCGTCACCGTCACCGTGACGCGATCGGCGTAGCTGCCCGCATGGCGCTCCGGGTCGGGATCGACCACCACCGAAAGCGGGTGGAGATCGCCTGACGCGCTGGTGTGGCGCGCCACGCTGATACCATCAATACCCGTCAGGTCGAGTGTCCGCCCGCCAATGAGCAGGCGGTACGGTATCCGGTCTGGCCCGTCGACGCGCTGCAGTGCGCCGCCATTCTGCGAAGCGAACTGCACCTGATAGGCCGAGGTGCTGAGGACGCGCAGGCCAAAGGGCTGGGAGGTCGTCACGCTGGTGGGCGAAAGCGTGCCGAGATCGATCCGTGCTGGGCCGTTGCCGCCCTGCGCGCCCGAAAAGCGGATGCGTGCTGTCGCGGGAATGCGCAATGAAAGCTGCGCACGCTGCGATGCCAGCTCTTCCCGGCCGCTTTCGGGGAGCACAAAATATTGCAGTTCCTGACGATAGTCGCCCGCCTCCGCGCCCCAGCCCACCGCCATGCGGACATCGTAGGGAATCGAAATCTGCGCGCCTGCCGGGATAGCGACGGGTACCGAGGCATCGGGGTTGGAAGTCGCCGCGGCAACCGGAACCAGCGAAACGACGCCCCTGGGCCCCGTGAGCGTGTAATTGGGAAAGCGATTGTCCGAGGCCGCAAGATCGCGTCCCACCGCCAGACGCAGCGCGCAATCGCTGTGGCCATTATTGCGGATGCGAATATGGAAGCGCTCGACGAGCTGCTGGCTGTCCATCCCGTCGGAAGGAATGAGCTGGACGACGATCGCGCCATCGACAAGGCTGGGTTCGCAGGCGGCCTGCGCCACGGCGGGCGCGAGTCCGAAGGTCAACGCCGCAAGGGGCATCCGGTAACGTGCGCGCATGGCCTTCACTCCTGTCCCTGCTCCGCCGCAGCGACAGCGATGTCGCCCAACTGGAGGAGCGATCCCGAATCCGCGGGTACGGTTATGTTGAAACTGCTCTGCGAATTGAACAACGTGACGCGGTAACTTTTGCCAGGCCGCAGTCCCATGACCGCAAAGCGTCCTGCCGAGTTGGTGAAGAAAGGCTGGCGTTCGAAATCGTTATCGTCAAGTCCGGCGATCGTTCCCGAAACCAGCACCGCGCGCTTGCCCGGATAGTTGAGGAAGCCATAGGCGCTGACATTGGCGTCGGTGCCGACGACGATGCGATAGCCGCTGCGATAGGGCGGCTCTACGACGTGGATGCCCGTGCCGATGTCATAGCCCTGTCCGCCGTCCTTCAGATCGTAGATCACATTCTGGCGATTGTAGGAATTGAGGCGGCCGCTGAGCGCGGGGCCGAAAAGCCCGCTTTCGGCTTCGTATTTCTCGTCGTTGACCGAACGGCCGAGGACGACCTGCTCATTCTTCAGGCTGGAATGCGGCTTGGCGATCGCGAAGCTGTCGTTGATCGGCCGGCCGATCGCGAAATCGCCCCCGGCAAATGCGATCGACGAGCCAAGCTGGAGGCGCGCCGTCTGTCGCTGGTCGATGCTTCCAAAGCTGTTACCCGACGTTGTGACGGCAAGCCGCGAATAGAAGCGGTTGCCCACATAGTTGGCGATGCCGTCGACGCTCTTGTCGTCACTGGTGCTGCGAACGCCCAGATCATAGCCGAACGATCCGACGGTATCGTCATAGCTGCGCGACACGAACGCCCGGGCATCGTTACGGCGACTGTTATAGCCGGCCTCCGCGCGCGTTTTGCGATCCAGCGGGATCGTTATCGTGATTCGACCGCCGAACTGCCGTCCGAACACGTCGCGGCCATATTCCAGACCCGCGGTGAGCCGGTAGCGCGAAGTACGATGGAGAACGTCCACATAGGCAAGCCGTGTCGTGGGAGCGCCTTCGCGGCTGAACAGATTCGCACCCGCGATGAGCGTCGTTCGCTCGCTCAGGCTCTGCGAATAGCTGGCGGTCAGGTTCAGCGAACGAAAACGGGCAAGGCCTATCGAATCGGCGAGCGTCGAAAACCCGCTGCTGCGATAGTCGGCGTTGACCGCGAACTGGCTGCCGCTCACACCATTGCCCAACTGCACCACATAGGCGCCGCGCAGCGCAAAGCCCGTTGAATTCCCGGTGCTGACCGCTCCCGAAACCTCTATTCGGCCCGGAATTTTACGCGGCGAGACGATGATTTCGGCTGCCGCGACCTGGATATCCTGCGACAGTTGCAACGCTCCGCCCAGGATGAGACGATTGCTGAGCCCGCGACGATAATAGCCCGAAAAGGCAGGGTCCGAACCATATTCGGGTTGAAAGTTGAAACGCGAAGGCAGGACACCGACGGCCGCGCCATATTCGGTCTCACCCGCGACAAGATCGGCGGGATTAAAGAAAGGATCAAAGGATGCCAGTTGGCGGCGGCCGCTGACGTCAGTGATGTACAATTGCGCGTTGCGGGCACCATATTGCGCCTGGAGCTGCGAGAGATCGTAAGTGCCCGCGGCCAATTGCAGAGTCTGGACCTGCTGACCATCAACGATGACCTCTACCGTGGCATCGCGGTCGAGCAGCACCTGCTGCCCCCCGAATTGGGTCAATGGCGCCGATGCGGTGAAGACACGCCGCCCCTTTTCGACCGAAGCACCGCCAAGCAGCGCGCCGGAAACCAGCGAAAGGCTGCCGATCTGCAGATCGCCAGCGCTCCAGCGGCGCATTTTGTCAGGCTCGTCATAGCTGAGCAGGGCCTGGCGACGATAGAAGCCGCTGCTGCCGGTGAGCGCGGGATCGTAGCCGCCATCGAGCTCGAGCACGACGCCCTTGTAGCGCGCAGCGCCGAACAACAGCACGCCCGGATCTTCGAATTCCTTGAAATCGGTCAGCCGAAAATCACTCACGATGTTGAGATAAGCGCTGAAGTCCTGAGGTTGCTGTGTGACCGGGATCGGATTGTTGCGGAATGCTTCACCGATCGACTGCACGGCCATCATTGCGGGATCAATCTGATCGACCGCAATCTCCAGCAGCGAAGAGTTGTATTTGAGCGTGATGCCCGCCTGCGCCACCTCTTCGGGAGTGAGAAATTCGGTCCGGGGCAGCGATGCTTCAAGCTGCGCCCGTCCGTTTTCGGAAAGGATTGGCCCAATCCGTTCGATCAGCGACGTTCTGTCGTATCGGACACGGCCGTCGGAATACACTTCGGCAAGGACGTCGCCATAGAGGCGCCCGCCACGCGAAAGAGGCAGCACGAGCTGCATGGACTTGTCCGGCTTGCCCGTGTTGGGCTGCGCGGCAGCGAGCAAGCCGTCAGGGTCGGCAGTGCCGGCAGCCGGAGGCTGCTGCGCCGGGACAGGGCGGACGTTCTGGGCCAACGCCGTCGCAGAGTGCGTCGCCAGCACGGTCAGGGCGACCTTGCAAAATAGTGGTTTCACCAGCGCTCTCCGGCCATCCCCCCTGGTGCCGATCAGCGCTTGAGCGTGACGGTGACGCTGCCAGTCTTGAGCAGCTTTTCTGTGGGCACGAAGAATTTGCGCGCCTTGCCAGGAGCGACGATGCCCATGCCGATCAGGTCGCTCATCTGCGCGTCGGTATAGTTGACCGAAACCGGCGCCCCCGCTTCATCGGCGCCTGCGATGGTCCATCCCGTGCGTCCCGCCGCAAAATAGCGCGTGCCCTTGTTTTCGATGCGAACTTCGATCCCGCGCTGTTTCTCGGTGCGCTTTACCTGCTTTTCGGCGGGCTGCTTTTCGTCGGCTGGCAGCTCGATGTCCCGATCGACCACCGCAACATTGCTGACGACGGGATCGGGCGTCGTTCCCGACGGCACGACGTTCACAAGAACGTTGAATCGCATCACGACCTGAATGCGCGACTCGCTCGGATCGAGCGGCACGGGCACCTGACTGACCGCCGCATAATAGATTTCCGACGTCGCCGGCATCGCATCGGGAATATACTGAACCCGAAAAACCTGCTGCGAGCGCGGCTCGATCACGGTTTGCGGCGGGAACACCATGAAGCGATCGTCCGCGGGCTGCAGGTCGAGCTCGCCGGTCTCGCTGATGGCGCCGCGATACATGCGGACCTCCAGAGGCAACTGGCGGTCCTCATTGTTGGTAACCTCGATGCGCGAGGCAGATTGGCTGCCCGTAGGCGCAAGATCGACCGCCATTGGCGTGACCCGCGCGGCCTCGGCCGCAACCGCGCTCAACGCCAACCCAAGCACACTCATACCCAACATCAGGTTGCGCAGCACGTCGATCCCCCCGGACTCTTATGAAAACACAAGATCGGGGAAGCCCAGAGACTTCCCCGATCCAAGGTTCAGTAATCTACAAGGTCTTAAATGGTCGTAACCGCGACGGTCACCGTGTCCTGATAGGCGCCAGCCAGCGGACGAGCACCGAAGTTTGCGAGGGCGCTGGTGCGCGCGCGCATGTTGATCTTGCGGTGGATCGCGGCGCGGGGCGTGCCCTGCCCGAAGCTGATGCCGCCGGCAAAGCCGGGCTGGGTCGCGAAGAAGCCATCGCGATAGTTCTGGGCGTTGAGCTCGTAAACGAGCTGGTCGGTGAAGCCCGGATCGTCGGTCGCGCTGACCGAACGGGTCTGGTTCTTCAGGCGACCATTATTGGCCGACGTGACAGTCATCTTGTTGCTGTCGTTGCACGACAGCCAGAATTCGCCGGCCGATTCAGCGGCAAGCAACTCGGTGAGGACAAGCGCGTTCGGACCGGCGGCGGTGTTGATGTCGAGCGTGCCGAGGTTGATGTCGTTGATATTGTCCATCGTACACGTCTTGGCGACGGTCGCGGAGATATCGAACGAATCCTGTGCGGCGTGGGCCGGTGCGGTGGCGAGCATCGCCGCAGTGGCGACAAGCAGAAACTTCTTCATGTTAGATCCTATCTAATTCAGTGCCTGAGCAGTGCCGGCGCGAGCGCGCCGGCCGTTCCGGAAATGTCAGACCGCCGAAACGGTGACGGTCACGGTGCCCGAATAGGTGCCCGCCAGCGGACGCTTGCCGGCGTTATCCGCCTGGCGGACCTCTGCCTTCATCTGCACCTGGCGATGGATTGCGCCGCGGGTCGTACCCTGGTTGGCGGTGGCGCCCGCAACGCTGCCGAAGCTCGGCTGCGTACCGGTCTGGTAGTAGTTCTCGGCGGTGACGCGGTAGTTCAGCTTGTCGGTGAACGTCGCATCGTCGCCCGACTGCAGCGCGCGGCTGCCCTGCAGCACGGGACTGCCGGCGATCGTCATCTGGTTGTTCTGGTTGCAGCTCACCCAGAATTTGTTCGAATTGTTGCTGGTGTCGCTGGCGAGGAGCAGTGCGCCCGAACCCGAATTGGTGTCGATGTTGACCGGGTCGAGGGTGACGTTCTGGATGTTTTCCATGACGCAGGCCGTCGCGATGTTCGCGTTGACGGTGAACGAGTCACTATCCGAGGCAGCGGCAAATGCCGGCGACGCGATGACCATCGCGGCGACGGCCGAAAGCTTGATCAGGTTCTTCATGTTCAACTCCGAGTTTTAGTCGTCCAAAACATGAGAGGCACGCCGCCTGAGTTTCGTAGCGCGACCAGCCACGGAGTATTCGGCGCTGCCGGAGCAGCCCTTCTTGCCCGCACCTCTCTGCCACCAGAGCTAGGCGAAGCGCGGCGCGTAAAATATTGTTCAATGGTTAGAGGTAACTATCAACTTTGAGGGCGGGATTGACCGAACGCGCAATCCGCTATCGAAAATGCGTTAGACGCTGTGATTTCGATGCGATCTTTACGATTTGTTGCAGATGACACGCCAATGCGCAGATTTTGCAACTTTTGATATATACACCCTCCAACGCAGTCAGGTTTTGCAGCCGAATCAATAGCTTCGCGTCTTGATTCGGCGGCTCTGCCTTAAGCGGTGAGCGCGCCGATTTGCGCAGAAATTCACGTCAGAAATGTTGGTTTTGCGCCAATCCCGGCGTCACGAGCCTGCATAATCCACGGGCGCTTGATCAAAAGCGTTAATGGTGATTAACAATTGCTAAATATCATTGCGCCAAGCTTAATTTCGAATTTCGCGGTGCGGCGCAACGCGGGGCGCAACCCCCGAGGTGAAGCGGATAGGCTGCATCCGGTGGAGAGCTGCGCAACGCGTCGTGTTTTGGGTGCGCGGGGGCGCATGGGTGGGGATTGCTGAATATGCAGGAGCATCGTTTTTCGTGCGTGATTGTCTGCCGGGAAACCTTTGTCAGGGAATCTGTGGCGGAATCGCTTGCCATGAGCGCGGTGGATGTCGTCGCCAGCCTGAAGTTCATTTCGGAGGAACTTGTCGGGGAAGGCGCGCTCAGATCCGATCTGATCCTTTATATCGATTCGGGCCATTCGGGGCGGAACAGCCAGCGCGACGCCGAAAAGATCCCCCAGCTCGCAGCGACCAACTGGCTCGTGCTGTGCGACAGCAAGGACAACGACGTCTACAATACGCTGCGCGATCTGAAACTCTCGGCATCGGCGGCGCCGCTCGACATTTCGCGCGAGGATCTTGCTTATCTCGCGGGACTGGCGAGCCGCGGCCGTCGGATCTTCATCGACGAATTCTGCGAGCCCGGCCCCAGCGACGAAATCCGCGAAATTCGCAACCTTGCGCTGGATGCAGAGCAATGGGCGCTGTTGCGCTGCCTGTCCGAGGGCCATTCGAACAAGGTGATCGCCAAGCTTCACAATTGCAGCGAAGCGATGGTGAAGGTGCAGATCCGCGCGCTGCTCAACCGCCTGTCGGTGAGCAACCGCACGCAGGCAGCGGTGATGGCCGCGCGCGCAGGGCTGCGCTACGAAGCCGCGCAGGATGACGCGAAGCCGTCCCGCCGGCCGACCCTCACCGCGCCGCCCGAAATCGTGACTGACCCGGTGGAATTGCGACCTGCCCCACACCTAAGGCTGACGTCCGGACACATCGCCGCAGCCTGAAATCGCAACGCTGTCACGCCCCCCATTCGGCATGTGGCTGAACGGCAGATAACATCTGCGTTCAGGACGCGCTCAACCGAATCGCTCCATAACGGCCTCAGTCGACGAAAGCTGTTCCGGATTATCGGGCAGACGCCGACCCGAAAACGGCTTTGGTCGCAAATGGAGTTTTGGTCATGCTGAAGAAACTGAGCCTTGTTGGTGCCGCGCTTGCCATGGGTGCCGGCTCTATGGTCATCCCGACCGCCCCCGCCATGGCGCGCGACGGCTATTATCGCGACTATGACGGCGGCCGCTATTATCGCGGCGACCGCAGCTACCGGAACAACGGCTATGATCGCGGCTATCGCGGCGATCGTTATTACCGGAGCAATCGCGGCTATCGCTGCGACAATGGCACCGGCGGCACGATCATCGGCGCGATCGCGGGCGGCCTGCTCGGCCATGAGGTGGTCGGCCGCCGTGGCGACAAGACGGCGGGCACGATCATCGGCGCGGGTGTCGGCGCACTCGCCGGCCGCGCGATCGACCGCTCGGACGGTCGCCGCTGCTAAGCGCAACACCATGTAACGACCCTCCGGTTGCGTAGCGAGGGTCGGGGGCCGGGGGCCGGGACCGCAAGGTTCCGGCCCCTTTGCGTTGCGGTTCAGGCCGCGTCGCGCAGATCTTCGCAGGGCGGCGGCGCGAAATGCTTGCGGAAGGTGAAGGCCTGCGGGCTGAGGCCATAACGGTCGAGATGCCAGAGGCGCGCAAGCCCCTCGTCGATCGTCGGTACATGGCCCTCGGGCACCCACCAGAGCGCCATATGCGCATGCTTGGCAGGCAGGAAATAGTCACGCCGGCGCGCCAGTTCCTCGCTATGCGCCGAGCGATAGACATAGTCCCTGAGCGTTTCGACCGAGTTCCACACCGACATGTTGATGAGGAACAGCGGATCGATCGTCGGACGAAGATAGGTGGCACCCGGCCCCTGATCATCCTTCAACCGCCAGACGAAGCCCGGGCTTGCCTCGGCGAGCGCGTTGATGCGATCGAGCGCGTCGAAAAAGGGCTGGACCCCGGGATCGCCCTCGGGCGCGACAAGCGTTCCGACATTGATCTGCGCCAGTTGTGACCTGCCCATGCTGCCTCCTCAGTCGGTGTCGAAAAGTCCCGCCAGTTGCTCGACCATCGTACCGCCGAGCTGTTCGGCATCCATGATGGTGACCGCCTTTTGGTAATAGCGCGTGACATCGTGGCCGATGCCGATCGCGATGAGCTCGACCGATGACCGGTTTTCAATCCAGTGGATCACCTGACGGAGGTGCTTTTCGAGATAGCTGCCCGAATTGACCGAAAGCGTCGAATCGTCGACGGGCGCGCCGTCGGAGATCACCATCAGAATGCGGCGCTCCTCGGGGCGGTTGACGATGCGGTTGTGCGCCCAGAGCAGCGCCTCGCCGTCGATATTCTCCTTCAGGAGCCCTTCGCGCATCATCAGCCCGAGCGACTTTTTCGCGCGACGCCAGGGTTCATCGGCTTTCTTGTAAACGATGTGGCGAAGATCGTTGAGCCGGCCAGGCATGGGCGTGCGTCCCGCCGCCAGCCAGTCTTCGCGCGATTGCCCGCCCTTCCACGCGCGCGTGGTGAAACCGAGAATCTCGGTCTTGACGCCGCAGCGCTCGAGCGTGCGCGCCATGATGTCCGCCGAGATCGCGGCGATCGAGATCGGCCGCCCGCGCATCGAACCCGAATTGTCGATGAGCAGTGAGACGACGGTGTCGCGAAAATCGGTGTCGCGCTCGATCTTGTAGGACAGCGAGTGGGTGGGGTTAATGACGACGCGCGCCAGCCGCGCGGCATCGAGCAGCCCTTCTTCCTGATCGAAATCCCAACTGCGGTTCTGCTGCGCCATCAGGCGGCGCTGGAGGCGGTTGGCGAGCTTGGTGACCGCGCCCTGAAGATGGACGAGCTGCTGGTCGAGATAGGCGCGCAGCCGCCCGAGTTCGTCCTCGTCGCACAGATCGGTCGCCTCGATCACCTCGTCGAAGCGCGTCGTCCATGCCTTGTAGTCGAACTGCGGCGAGAAATCGGAGAGCGGCCGGTTGGGCCGCACGGGCATCATCCCCTCCTCCCCCTCGCCATCGGCCTCGGCGTCCATGTCGGAGAGCATGTCCTCATCCGCCATGCTCTGCTCGCCTTCGCCGGTCTCGCCATCATCGGGCTCGCCGCGCGCGTCCTGCTGCCCCTCGGCGCCGCTCGACTGGTCGTCGCCCTCCTCGCCTTCGCTCTCTTCCTGATCCTGGCCCTCGTCCTCGTCGCCGCCATCATCGGCGCTGTCGGGTGCGAGATCGCCCTCGGTGAGTTCGAGATCCTCGAGCAACTGCGTCGCGAGCTTCTGGAAGGCGGCCTGATCGTCGGCGAGCAGCGCAAGCGCGTCGAGATCAGCGCCGCCCTTCTGCTCGATCCAGTCGCGGACCATTGCGAGCCCCGCCTCAGCGACCTCGGGCGCCGCCTGCCCCGTCAGCCGCTCGCGCACCATCAATCCGACCGCGGTCGACAGCGGCACCTCCTCGCGCGAGCGAGCGCGCGTGATCGGATCCGAGCGCATCCGCATCTCAAGCGCATGCGTCAGATTGGCCTTCACGCCTGCCATCGCCCGGCTGCCCAGCGCCTCGACGCGCGCCTGCTCGGCGGCGTCATAGACCGCGCGCGCCACCGCCTCGGCGGGCGCAGCCTTCACATGAAGCGCGGCGTTATGGTGCCTGAGCTTCAGCGCGAAACCATCGGCAAAACCGCGCGCCTCCGCCACCTGTTCGGGCGGGAGACTGCGCGCGGGCATCGGCACCTTCAGATGCTTGCCCGCCGCCACCGGCGCATCAGCGGTGAACGCCAGCTCGACCTCGGGCTCGTGCGCGATCGCGCGCGACGCGCCCGTCAGGACGGTGCGAAAACGATCGAGGGGCGTCTGCTCGGCCATTATGAATGCGCACCTTCAAGCCCTCCCCCTTGATGGGGGAGGGTTGGGTGGGGGTGACGCTCGTGCAACACGCCCGCGATCAAGGATGAAACGCCCTCGGCATTGCCGAGCACGTCAGGGTTCCAGAACCGAATCACGCGATAACCTTCCGCCTCAATGATCGCAGTCCGCGCCTCATCATTCGGGCCGCCATGCTGGCCCCCATCGACCTCGATGACCAGTTTCGCCCTGTGGCTCGCGAAGTCGGCGATGAAGTGACGCAGTGGAACCTGACGGCGAAACCGCGCCTCGGGAAAATGGTCACGCAGCAATCGCCACATTGCCTGCTCTGCATCAGTGGGGCTGCTCCTCAATCGCCGTGCTCGTGATGTAGCTCCAGTCGGCGGATGATTCTTCATAGGTTTCACCTCACGCCAAACATCACCCCCACCCAACCCTCCCCCATCAAGGGGGAGGGCTATTGAGTCACGCCTTCCCCACCACGCTTTCGGGCAAATCCTTGCCGAAGACGCGCTGATAATATTCGGCGACCAGCGGACGTTCGGCCTCGTCGCACTTGTTGAGGAAGCTCAGACGGAAGGCGAAGCCGACATCCTTGAAGATCAACGCGTTCTGCGCCCAGGTGATCACGGTGCGCGGGCTCATGACCGTCGAAATGTCGCCCGCGATGAAGCCCTGACGGCTGAGATCGGCCACCTTGACCATGTTCTCCACCACCTGCTTGCCCTCGGGCTTGTCATATTCGCCCGATTTGGCGAGCACGATCTGCGCCTCGGTGGCGGCGGGCAGATAGTTCAAGGTCACCACGATGTTCCAGCGGTCCATCTGGCCCTGGTTGATCTGCTGTGTGCCGTGATAGAGCCCCGAGGTGTCGCCGAGCCCGATCGTGTTGGCGGTCGCGAACAGGCGGAAATACGGGTTGGGCCGGATCACGCGGTTCTGGTCGAGCAGGGTCAGCTTGCCCTCGGTCTCCAGCACGCGCTGGATCACGAACATCACGTCGGGGCGGCCCGCGTCGTACTCGTCGAAGACGAGCGCGGTCGGCGTCTGGAGCGCCCAAGGGAGCAGGCCTTCGCGGAACTCGGTAACCTGCTGGCCATCGCGCAACACGATCGCGTCGCGGCCGATCAGGTCGATACGGCTGATATGCGCGTCGAGGTTGATGCGGATGCACGGCCAGTTGAGGCGTGCGGCGACCTGCTCGATATGCGTCGACTTGCCCGTTCCGTGATAGCCCTGGACCATGACGCGGCGGTTGAATGCAAAGCCCGCGGCGATCGCGAGCGTGGTGTCGGGATCGAACACATAGGCGGGATCGAGATCGGGGACGCGCTCATCGGCTTCCGAAAAGGCGGGTATCTCCATGTCGGTGTCGATCCCGAACAGATCGCGCGCCTTCACCATCTTGTCGGGCGCGTCGAGCACGGTGTCGGCGCGGCTGTCGGGCTGAGCGTTGGGGATGTCGGTCATCATTCTCTATCCAGCTTCTCCGCTCTCCCTGAGTAGGCATTGAGCTTGGCGAAATGCCGTATCGAAGGGTCCTTCGAGATGCGGCTTCGTCTTCGCTCAGCCGCTCCTCAGGATGAGCGGCATTGATACTACCACAGCCTCAGGCGAAGGCGGGGGCGGATTTGAGCCTCGTATAAGCCGAAATCACATCCTGCAAAGCCCGTTCGTGAGACCTGTCGCCGCCATTGCGATCAGGGTGATAGCGGTGAACGAGTTCGGTATAACGGCGGCGCAATGCCCGCCGGTCGGCATCCGCGCCCAGCCCCAGCGTCTTCAGCGCCTTGCGATCGCCTTCGGAGAGCGGCTTGCCATCCTTGCGCAGCGCTTCCGCACGGTCACGGAAACGCGCGCCGATCGCATCGAGCGGATCGGTGAAATCGGCCCAGCGCGGGGGTACGTCACCCCCGTTGGTCGCAAAAGCGCGCGTCTCGCGTTCCCAACCCGCGAGAGGGCGCTGCGCATCCGCGATTTCGTCAGCGCTCATGCCGGTGAAGAAGTTGTAGCGCTGGTTGAACTCGCGGACGTGATCGAGGCAGAGCCAGCGCCAGTCGCCGGGACCGTCAAAGCCCGGACTGCGATCACCGGGCGCCCGAAATTCGCCGGGTTCGGCGCAACCGGCCTGAGCACAGCGTCGCCCCTCCCCTTCCACGCGCCCGTGGAAACGGCTTTGCTTCTTGCGTCCTTCTTCCTGCTGCTCGCTCAAAACGGCTCCCGATCCTTTTAGACTCGCTTATATAAGGGCGATGACCACCCCAACCCAAGGCCCTGTGGCCGCAGAAATCGAAGCGCGCCTGACCGCCGCCCTTTCCCCCGCACGGCTTGCCGTGATCAACGACAGCGCCAAGCACCGCGGGCATATGGGCGACGACGGATCGGGCGAATCGCACTTCACCGTGGAGATAGAAAGCGCCGCCTTTGCGGGGCAGACCCGCCTTGCGCGCCAGCGCATGGTGAACCATGCTCTGGGCGACCTGCTTCGCGAGCGCGTGCATGCGCTTGCCATCAGGGCGACCGCGCCGGGAGAATAGTGATGGCCGAGGATCTTTTCACCCAGACGATCACGCCGGTGACGCATGATCTGGGCGGGTTCAAGGTCCACCGCACGCTCCCCTCCAGGCCAAGAACGATGGTGGGGCCCTTCATCTTCTTCGACCAGATGGGCCCCGCGGTGCTCGACAAGGGCAGCGGCATCGACGTGCGCCCGCATCCCCACATCAATCTCGCCACGGTCACCTATCTGTTTTCAGGCGCAATCGACCACCGCGATTCGCTGGGCACTTTCCAGGCGATCGAGCCGGGCGCGGTCAATCTGATGACCGCGGGCCACGGCATCGTCCATTCCGAACGCTCGCCGCAATCCGAGCGCGACGCGGGGCCCGAGCTTTCGGGTATCCAGACCTGGTTGGCGCTGCCCGAGAAAAACGAGGAGATGGACCCGGCCTTCGAGCACGTCGCGCGCGACGCCTTGCCGATCGTCGAGGACGAATGCGTGCAGGCGCGCATCATCATGGGCACGCTGTGGGGCAAGTCGGCACCGACCACGACTTATGCCGGAACGATCTATGCCGACATCGTGCTCGGGCCCGGCGGGCTGATCCCGATCGACGCCGAAGCCGACGAACGCGCGGTCTATGTTGCCTTGGGTGAGGCCAGCCTCGACGGTCAGAAGCTCGAGCCGATGACGCTCTATGTGCTGCGACCGGGCCATGCGGCGACGCTTTCGTCCGATGCGGGCGGGCGCGTAATGCTATGCGGCGGAGAGGCATTCACGACGCAGCGCCATGTCTGGTGGAACTTCGTCTCTTCCGATCGCGAGCGCATCAACCAGGCCAAGCACGACTGGAAAGAGGGGCTTTTTCCCAAGGTGAAGGGAGACGAGAAGGAATATATTCCCATCCCCGAAATCCCGAAAACGGTGAGCTATCCGTGAACCCCATGCTGTCATTCCCGCGAAAGCGGGAATCCAGCCGCGCCGCCCTTTCCGGACGCGCCGATGGTCATGGATTCCCGCTTTCGCGGGAATGCCAAAAGAAATGGAGAAAGAAATGGCTGAGCTGAAAACCCAACGTTTCGCGCTGCCCACGGGTGTCGAGCTTGACGTCACGCTGGGCGGCGATCCGGCCAACGACGCGATCTTTTTCCTCCACGGCTTTCCCGAATCGCATCGGACATGGCGGCACCAGATGCCCGTGCTGGCCGAAGATTATTTCGTCGTCGCGCCCGACCAACGCGGCTTTGCGCGCTCGTCCAAGCCCGCCGAGGTTTCGGACTACGCTCCCGAAAATACTGTCGCCGACCTGATCGCGCTTGCCGATGCGCTGGGCGTCGATCGCTTCACACTGGTCGGGCACGACTGGGGCGGTGCGATCGCGTGGATGGCGGCACTCAAGCATCCCGAGCGCGTCGCGCGGCTGATCATCGTCAACGCCCCGCACCCGCTGATCTTCCAGAAGACGCTGTTCGACGACATGGCGCAGCGCGAGGCCAGCCAGTATATCCGCGCCTTCCGCAATCCCGCGCTGGAAGCGCATATCGAGTCGATCGGGCTCGAGCAGTTCTTCGACGGCAGCTTTATGAAGCACACTGATTTCGCAAAGATTGGCGACGAGAAGGCGGTCTATCTCGATCAATGGGGACAGCCCGGCGCGATGACCGCGATGCTCAACTGGTATCGCGCATCCTCGATCGTGGTCCCCGCAATGGACGAGACCCCTGAGCGCCCCGCTTGGCTCAATGGCCCCTTCCCCGTGCTGCAGATGCCCGTGCTCGTGATCTGGGGCACCGGAGACAAGGCGTTGCTTCCCTGCCAACTCGACGGTCTCGACGCGCTTTGCGTCGATTTGAAGGTCGCCAAGGTCGATTCAGGGCATTTCGTCCCGTGGGAAAATCCGGGGGCAGTGACCGACGCGATCAGCGAGTTTCTGAAGGCGCGTGTTCCGGCCTAAATGCGCCAGGCGACCCACGCGCAGTACGGATGCGCGTCGGCGAGGTGAATTTCCTCGCCGCCCGGCCACATGGTCAGTCGCAGCTCATAGGCGCTGCGATCGTCGTTGATCTCGAGGCGGAGCCAGCCAAGCGGCGTGTCTTCGTCCGCCAGCGCGCCGGCCTTTTCCAACGCGCCGCGTACCCGCGCCTTTACCTGATCGGGGAAATATTGCCACGCAATGGTGTGGAACAGCACGCGCATGACGCCACTCTCGACGGGCTCGGCCATGCGCGCCTCGGTCCAGTCGGCGGCATCGCCCTTGGCCACGCGCGGTGGATGCACCTTGGCGATGGCAAGCGCGGTCTCGATACGCGCGATCCGCTCGGGCTGATCGATCCACATATAGGCGATGAGCCGCTCGCGTGCTTCGGCGGTATCGGTCGCGATTGGCGCAATATCGACGCCTTGGGAGGCGAGGATCGTCACGGGCGCGGCCGGCGGCGTCGCGCCGCGCCATTCGGGGATGAAAGCCAGTGGCGAATCCGGATCGCCCGCCGTCACGCCCCCAAGGTCAAAACGATAATGCGCAAGGTTGAGGTTGAGCCCCGCGCTCGATCCCAGCTCGAACAGGCGAAATGGCAATCCGAATCGGCGCGCAGCAACGAGCAGTCCCGCCATCACCGCGGCGCTTCGCGCGGTCTCGTTGGTCTGCGGGGGCAAGTCGAGCCAACGTTCGAGCCAGGCATCTCGCGCCGCCAATGCGGCCGCAACAGCAGCATGCGCGTCGTCCGCCTCGCGCGCATAGAAAGCGCTCAACTTGGGCACGTCGCCGCTGCGCGCCAGCGCATGAAGCCCGCCCGCAAGCCTGAGCCCGGTCGCCTCGCCATAGCCCGAATGATCGACCGCGCCGAGGATGCGCCGACCGGTGCGGGTCCTGTCATCGGCAAGGTCCGCGGCGGCGTCGATAATCCGCGCGGTCAGCGGTGCCGCCATCTGCCGGCACGCCTCGGCCTGCGCGCGGAAGGTGTCGAGGATCGGGGAGTCGGCAGTGCTGGCCATGGCTCCAGTTGCCCTATCGCGCCCGCACAAGTAAAGCCGCGAGCGCCATGGCCCAACCCGTCATCATCGCCGTCCCCAAGGGACGCATTCTCGAAGAGGCATTGCCGCTGCTCGCGAGCGTCGGAATTCTGCCCGAGGCCGCCTTTTCGGACGAGAGCAGCCGCGCGCTGAGTTTCGCGACCAACCAGCCGGGGATCTCGCTCATCCGCGTGCGCGCCTTCGACGTCGCCACCTTCGTCGCGCACGGGGCGGCTCAGCTCGGCATCGTCGGTTCGGACGTGCTGATGGAGTTCGACTATTCCGAGCTCTATGCGCCGGTCGATCTTGGCATCGGCCGTTGCCGGCTCTCGATCGCGGAGCCTGTCGATCTGGCCAGCCGCGACGATCCGCGAAGCTGGAGCCATGTGCGCGTCGCGACGAAATACCCTAATCTCACGCGCAAGCATTTCGAGGCGCGCGGCGTCCAGGCCGAGTGCGTCAAACTGAACGGCGCGATGGAGCTTGCGCCCAAGCTGGGCCTTTCCAGCCGGATCGTCGATCTCGTCTCCTCGGGCAAGACGCTGAAAGAGAACGGGCTGGTCGAGGTCGAGGTGATCACCGAGGTTTCGGCGCGGCTGATCGTCAACCGCGCGGCGTTCAAGACGCGCGCGGCCGAGGTCGCGCCACTGGTCGACGGGTTCCGCAGGGCGGCGGGAGGCAAACATGCCGCTTAGGCTCGATGCGTCCGACACCGGTTTTGCCGATGCTTTCGCCGCGCTGGTTGATGCGCGCCGCGAAAGCGACGCTGATGTCTCGCGCGATGTCGCGGCGATCCTCCAGCGTGTGCGCACCGAGGGCGATGCGGCGCTTCATGCGCTGACATTGCAATTCGATCGGCATGATCTCGACGCCACGGGATGGCGCGTTTCCGCCGAAGAGTGCCGCGCCGCGCTCGACGGGCTCGACACCGAACTTCGGATCGCGCTCGAACTCGCGGCCGCGCGGATCGGCGACTTTCATGCACGGCAGAAGCCGCAGGACAGCGAAAGCGTCGACAGTGCGGGCGTGCGCCTTGGCTCGCGCTGGCGGGGCGTCGATGCGGCGGGTGTCTATGTGCCGGGTGGCAGGGCTGCCTATCCTTCCTCGGTGCTGATGAACGCGATTCCCGCCAAGGTCGCGGGGGTCGAACGGCTGGTGATGGTTACTCCGACGCCGGGTGGCGAGGTCAATCCGCTGGTGCTCGCGGCAGCCTCGCTGGCGGGTGTCGACGAGGTCTGGCGCGTCGGCGGCGCGCAGGCGATCGCCGCGCTTGCTTATGGTACCGATCGGATCACGCCCGTCGACGTCGTCACCGGACCGGGCAATGCGTGGGTCGCCGAAGCCAAGCGCCAGCTTTACGGCGTTGTGGGCATCGACATGGTCGCCGGCCCGTCCGAAATCGTCGTCGTCGCCGATGGCGCCAACGATCCCGACTGGATCGCCGCCGACCTGCTGAGCCAGGCCGAGCATGACCCGACCAGCCAGTCGATCCTCTTCACGGATGACGTCGGCTTTGCCGATCGCGTTGCCGAAGCGGTCGAGCGCACGCTCGCGACGCTTTCGACTGAAGCCACCGCGCGGACGAGCTGGAACGACAATGGCGCGATCGTCACCGTTCCCGCACTCACCGAGGCGATCCGGCTGGTCGACCGGCTCGCTCCTGAGCATCTCGAACTCGCGGTCGCCGACCCGCAGCCTTTGTTCGACAAGGTCAGGCATGCCGGTTCGGTGTTCCTTGGTCGCCACACTCCCGAGGCCGTCGGTGACTATGTCGCCGGGCCCAATCACGTGCTTCCCACCGGGCGCCGGGCACGCTTCTCCTCGGGGCTGTCCGTGCTCGACTTCATGAAGCGCACCAGTTTCCTTGCGTGCGACGAAAGCTCGCTCGCCAAAATCGGCCCCGCCGCGGTTGCCCTTGCGGGCGCCGAGGGGCTTCCCGCCCATGCACTTTCCGTTGGAATTCGCCTGAAATGACCCGATCCAAAGCCCGCTCCGCCGCCCGCCTCGCCGCGGTGCAGGCGCTCTATCAGCTCGAGATGGAGAAGACGCCGCTTGCAACGCTGCTCCACGAATTCCACCAGCACCGCCTCGGCGCGACGATCGAGGACGTCGAATATGCCGATGCCGAGGTCGATTTCTTCGACGACATCGTGAAGGGCGTCGACGCCCGGCGCGCGGAAATAGATACGCTGGTCGGTGGCAAGCTCGCCCAGGGCTGGTCGCTCGCACGGCTCGACAAGCCAATGCGCCAGATCCTTCGCGCGGGCGCCTATGAGCTGATCGCGCGCGCCGATGTTCCGACGCCGACGGTCATCAACGAGTATCTCGACGTCGCGCACGCCTTTTACGACAAGCGTGAAACAAGCTTCGTCAACGGCCTGCTCGACGCGATCGCGAAGGACGTGCGGGCGTAGCAGGGCCTTGCTACCCTTTCTCCTCCCCCTTGATGGGGGAGGTTGGGTGGGGGTGATGTTTGGCGTAGGGTGCGTTGCATGAAGCATCATCCGTCAGCGGGAGCGACACAACAAGCCAGGCGGTTGCGAAGCAGCCCCACCGACGCTGAACTGACCATGTGGCGGCTCTTGCGCGAGAAATTTCCAGGAGCCCGCTTTCGGCGCCAAGTTCCGATCCGCCACTTCATTGCCGATTTCGCAAGTCATCGGGCAAAGCTCGTCATAGAGGTTGATGGCGGTCAACACGGTGGACCTGAGGATGATGCTCGAACGGCAATCCTTGAAGCCGAGGGCTATCGCGTCATTCGATTCTGGAACAATGACGTGCTCGGCAATGCCGAAGGTATCTCGATGTTGATCGAACTGGCGCTGCACGCGCATCACCCCCACCCAACCCTCCCCCATCAAGGGGGAGGGCTATGAGCGAAACCACCTTCATCGCAACGCTCCGAGCGCTGGCCGCCCATCCCGGCGCGCGCGGCCTGATGGACGATGCTGCGGTGCTCGACATTGGTGGCGCGGCGATCGTGCTGACGCACGATACCATCGTTGAGGGCGTGCACTTCCTGCCCGACGATCCGCCCGAGGATGTCGCGTGGAAGCTGGTTGCGGTCAATCTGTCCGATCTTGCTGCAAAGGGGGCGAAGCCGCTTGGCGTGCTGGCGGGTTATTGCCTGACGGGCGACGATGGCTGGGATGCCGCATTTGTGCGTGGGCTTCGTGACGTGCTCGGCCACTATGAGACGCCATTGCTGGGCGGCGATACGGTATCCCTGCCGCAAGGCGCGCCGCGCGTGCTGGGGCTGACCGCGATCGGGCGCGCGGATGGCGGAGCGCCCTCGCGCACCGATGCGCGCGCGGGCGATGCGCTCTGGGTGACTGGCACGATCGGCGATGCGGGCTACGGACTTGCGTTGCTCCAGACCGGGGAGACCACCCCCAAGGCTCCTATCAGTGCCTATCGCCGTCCACGGCCGCTGCTTCTGGAAGGCAGCGCGCTGGCGCCCCATGTCCACGCGATGATGGACGTTTCCGACGGGCTGCTTATCGATGCCGCGCGCATGGCGGAGGCGAGCGGGCTGGCGCTCGAAATCGACCTTGATGCGGCGCCGCTTTCGCCCGATGTGCTGGCACAGCCGCTGGACGGCCGCGCGCTCCGGCTCAGCGCCGCCACCGCGGGCGACGACTATCAACTGCTCTTTGCCGCCGCGCCCGATATGACGCTCCCCGTCGCGGCGACGCGCGTTGGCACCTTTGCCGAGGGAGCGGGCCTCACGCTCTTCGACCGCGACGGTCCCGTCCCCCTCCCCGAAAAGCTCGGCTATCTGCACGGCTGAACCAAATAGCTGCGCGCGCTTGCCTAATCGCGAATCGCCCCTCATACCTTTGCCCCGAGCCCGATAAGAAAAATCACCGGGCCGCTATTCTTGAAGTCTCGACGCAGTTTCCAAGAATAAAAGGGGAAGGATACCGGATGACCGTAGTCACCATATCCATAGCGTGCGGCCTGGTGGCCGTGCTCTATGGCTTCATAACCAGTCGCCAGGTGTTGGCCGCGTCCGCGGGCAGCGAAAAGATGCAGGAAATCGCAGGCGCCATCCAGGAAGGCGCGAAGGCCTATCTGGGCCGCCAATATCGCACCATCGCCGTGGTCGGCATCGTGGTCGCAGCCGTCGTCACCTATTTCCTCGGCCTCACCGCGGGCGCGGGCTTTCTGATCGGCGCGCTGCTTTCGGGCGCGACGGGCTTTATCGGCATGAATATCTCGGTGCGCGCCAACGTCCGCACAGCAGAGGCCGCACGCACCAGCCTGCAGAGCGGCCTGACGGTTGCTTTCAGGGCCGGTGCGATCACGGGAATGCTCGTGGCGGGCCTCGCGCTCCTCGCGATCGCGGGATTCTTCTGGTACCTGACCGGCCCCGCCGGACACCTGCCCGATGACCGCCTCGTCATCGACTCGCTCGTGGCCCTTGCCTTCGGCGCGTCGCTGATCTCGATCTTCGCGCGTCTGGGCGGCGGCATCTTCACCAAGGCCGCCGATGTCGGCGCCGACCTTGTCGGCAAGGTCGAGGCGGGGATTCCCGAAGACGATCCGCGCAACCCCGCGGTGATCGCGGACAATGTCGGCGACAATGTCGGCGACTGCGCCGGAATGGCCGCCGATCTGTTCGAAACCTATGTCGTGACCATAGGCGCGACGATGGTGCTGACCGCGCTGCTCGTCCAGACGGGCGGCGAGGAGCTGATGCAGCTCATGAGCCTGCCGCTCGCGATCGGCGGCGTGTGCATCCTGACCTCGATCATCGGCACCTATATGGTGCGGCTGGGCAAGAGCCAGTCGATCATGGGCGCGCTCTACAAGGGCTTCTGGACCACCGCGGTGCTCTCGGTTCCCGCGATCTACTATGTCACCTGGCAGACGCTCGGCGACATGAACGCGGCGATCGGCGGTGGCCTCACCGGCGAAGGCGCCTTCACGGGCATGGACCTGTTCTGGTCGATGATCGTGGGGCTCGGCGTCACCGGGCTGATCGTCTGGATCACCGAATATTATACGGGCACCAACTACCGTCCCGTGCGCAGCATCGCCAAGGCCTCCGAGACGGGCCACGGCACCAATGTGATCCAGGGGCTTGCGGTGTCGCTCGAATCGACCGCGCTCCCCACGCTCGTCATCATCGCAGGCATCATCATCAGCTATTCGCTGGCGGGCCTGATCGGCATCGCCTTCGCGGCGACCTCGATGCTCGCGCTCGCGGGCATGGTCGTGGCGCTGGACGCTTATGGTCCTGTCACCGACAATGCCGGCGGCATCGCCGAGATGGCGGGGCTCGACGACAGCGTGCGCGCGAAAACCGACGCGCTCGATGCCGTGGGCAACACCACCAAGGCGGTGACCAAGGGCTATGCGATCGGCTCGGCGGGGCTGGCGGCGCTGGTGCTGTTCAGCGCCTACACCACCGACCTGCGCGCGTACTTCCCGGACCTGCAGGTGAGCTTCAGCCTCGAAAATCCCTATGTGATCGTCGGGCTGCTGCTCGGCGCTCTGCTGCCCTATCTGTTCGGGGCGATGGGGATGACCGCGGTGGGCCGTGCTGCGGGCGACGTCGTCAAGGACGTGCGCGAGCAGTTCGCCAATAACAAGGGCATCATGGACGGCACCAGCCGCCCCGACTACGCCCGCACCGTGGACCTCGTCACCAAGGCGGCGATCAAGGAGATGATCCTGCCGTCGCTGCTCCCGGTGCTCGCGCCGATCGTCGTCTATTTCGCGATCACCGCGGTGGGCGGTCAGGCCGAGGGCTTTGCGGCGCTCGGCGCGCTGCTCCTCGGCGTCATCGTCTCGGGCCTGTTCGTCGCGATCTCGATGACCTCGGGTGGCGGCGCATGGGACAATGCCAAGAAGTTCATCGAGGACGGCAACCACGGCGGCAAGGGCAGCGAAGCTCACAAGGCCGCGGTGACGGGCGACACCGTAGGCGATCCCTACAAGGACACCGCGGGGCCCGCCGTCAATCCGATGATCAAGATCACCAACATCGTCGCGTTGCTTCTGCTCGCGGCGCTGGCGCACGCGGCCGCCTGACCCGCACGCCGCGGACGTTGCATTGCCCCGCCGGAGCGATCCGGCGGGGTCTTTTTTCGGTCCGACGGCGGCACGCTTAACTTCACATAACTTCGCAAACTTCCCGCAAACGCGCATGTTGATTCGCCCTGCCCGACCGCGCGCGAATATGCGGGGCCGATGGGAACGTATCAGGAACATTTTGTGTAGGACAGCGGATCGTCCGGGGCTGCTATTGCCGATCCAGCCGTGCTTACCGTCAAGGCCGATTGACTGCTCACGACCAATTTCAGACATGTCTTGAGCCCTCTTCCGCTTTCGCGGGAGAGGGGTGGGTGAGGGTCTTCTTCTTTCCTGCTCAGCCGTCGCGGAGCGCGCGGGCGATAGTTTCGAGAACGCCTTCGAAACTTTCGATTACCTCGCTGTTCCAGAATCGAAGCAAGCGATAACCCTGTTCTTCGAGATATGCTGTACGCGGGGCGTCAGCCTCCACGCTGCTGTCCGCCATCAAGTTCCACGGTCAATCCCGCCTCGACGCACAGGAAATCAACGACGAACGGGCCAATGCTGGCCTGGCGACGAAACTTGAAACCCTCGAGCCGGCGATCGCGCACCGCATGCCACACGCGGCGCTCGACAGTGGACTGATCTGGCGTCGGACCGGATGCATGTACCGCAAGGTAGAAGAAAGAAGACCCTCACCCAACCCTCTCCCGTGAAAGCGGGAGAGGGCTCAAGCCAATAACCGCGTCCCACGACTTTACAGCCATTCACCCCGCCTGAACCTGCCTGTCCGGAGCTTGTGCGCTGGCGTCCGCATCCCCGCTTGCCCTTCCCGCGCATCCGCACTATATCCCCTTCACTTCTCGACATCGGTAACAATGGCGAGGTCGGGGCCGGAAGGCTCCGGCGCCAAGACCGCATGTTCAAAGCCGTGGAGCCCTGATGGCCGATATTGATGTGCTGACCAGTCTGATCGAACCCGAAGCGAAGGCGCTCGGGTTTGCGCTGGTGCGCGTCAAGCTGTTCGGCGGCGAGGGTGACCGGACCTTGCAGATCATGGCCGAGCGGCCCGATACGCGTCAGCTCAACATCGACGATTGCGCGGCGCTTTCGCGGCGAATCTCCGAAAAATTCGACGTGCTGGAAGCCGAGGGGCGCGACCCGATCGACGAGGCTTACCGCCTAGAAGTCAGCTCGCCGGGGATCGATCGTCCGCTGACGCGGCTGCAGGACTTTGCCGACTGGACGACGCACGAGGCGAAGATCAGCCTGATCGAGCCGCAGGACAAGCGCAAGCAGCTTACCGGCGAACTCAAGGGAATCGATGGCGAAACCATCGTGATTGACGTAAACAAGCATGGCGAGATGCGCGTGGCGTTCGCCAATATCGACAGCGCAAAGCTGGTGATGACCGACAGGCTCATCGCGGCGACCGCCCCCCTCTCAGCCGAGGGTGCGGACAGCATTCAGGTAGAAGGACAGGACTGAGACCTATGGCCACCGCCATTTCCGCCAACAAGGCCGAACTGATCGCAATCGCGAACGCCGTCGCATCGGAAAAGATGATCGACAAGGCGATCGTCATCGAGGCGATGGAGGACGCAATCCAGCGCGCCGCGCGTGCGCGCTACGGCGCTGAAAACGACATCCGCGCGAAGCTCGACCCCAATTCGGGCGATCTTCGCCTGTGGCGCGTCGTCGAGGTGGTCGAGGCGGTCGACGACTATTTCAAGCAGGTCGACGTCAAGGGCGCGCAGAAGCTCCAGAAGGACGCGGTGGTCGGCGATTATATCGTCGATCCGCTGCCCCCGATCGAGTTCGGCCGCATCGCAGCGCAGGCCGCCAAGCAGGTGATTTTCCAGAAGGTCCGCGACGCCGAGCGCGAGCGCCAATATGAAGAGTTCAAGGATCGCAACGGCGAGATCATCACCGGCGTCGTCAAGCGCGTCGAGTTCGGCCATGTGGTGGTCGATCTGGGCCGCGCCGAGGGCGTGATCCGCCGCGACCAGCAGATTCCGCGCGAAGTCGTCCGCGTCGGCGACCGCGTCCGCTCGCTGATCCTGAACGTTCGCCGCGAAAACCGTGGCCCGCAGATCTTCCTCAGCCGCGCGCACCCCGACTTCATGAAGAAGCTGTTCGCGCAGGAAGTGCCCGAAATTTACGACGGCATCATCGAAATCAAGGCGGCTGCCCGCGACCCGGGTTCGCGCGCCAAGATCGGCGTCATCAGCCATGACAGCTCGATCGATCCCGTCGGCGCCTGCGTCGGCATGAAGGGCAGCCGCGTCCAGGCGGTGGTCCAGGAAATGCAGGGCGAAAAGATCGACATCATTCCCTGGAGCGAGGACACCGCGACCTTCGTCGTCAACGCGCTCCAGCCCGCCAATGTCAGCCGCGTCGTCATCGACGAGGAAGAGGACCGGATCGAGGTCGTCGTCCCCGACGATCAGCTCAGCCTCGCCATCGGCCGTCGTGGCCAGAATGTCCGCCTCGCCAGCCAGTTGACCGCCAAGGCCATCGACATCATGACCGAGGCCGACGCCAGCGAGAAGCGCCAGCGCGAATTCGTCGAGCGTTCGGAGATGTTCCAGAACGAGCTGGACGTCGATGAGACGCTGGCACAGCTCCTCGTCGCCGAAGGCTTCGGCGCGCTCGAGGAGGTCGCCTATGTCGAGCTCGACGAACTGGCGACGATCGAGGGCTTTGACGAGGAACTCGGTGCCGAACTGCAAAACCGCGCGGTCGAGGCGCTCGATCGCCGTGAGGAAGCCAACCGCCAGGAACGCCGCGATCTCGGCGTCGAGGACGCGCTCGCCGAAATGCCCTATCTCACCGAAGCGATGCTCGTCACGCTCGGCAAGGCGGGCATCAGGACGCTCGACGACCTCGCCGATCTCGCGACCGACGAGCTCATCCAGAAGAAGCGCGCCGAGCCGCGTCGTGGTCGTGAAGGCCGCAGCGAGGACAAGGGCGGCGTGCTCGCCGAATATGGCCTGAGCGAAGAACAGGGCAACGAGATCATCATGGCCGCGCGCGCGCACTGGTTCGAGGACGAGGCCGCCGAGGATACCGGGGAGGACGCTGTTGCGGACACCTCCCAATGAGACGCTAGGACGGCAATTCAAGCAGGCGCCCCTCTTCAACCCCTCCCTTTCAAGGGAGGGGCAAGGGGTGGGTGAGCGTACCGATCGGCTCGACGCCGATTGGGACGCTTTCTTGCGCATGGGGAAACGGGGCTCGCTGGCGCTCGCCACCCACCCCCATCCCCTCCCTTGGAAGGGAGGGGCGAAATGAGCGAGAACTCAAGACGCTGCATATTAAGCGGTGACAAGGACGCGCGCGACGGCCTGATCCGGCTGGCGCTCGGCCCCGACGGCATGGTCGCGCCCGATGTGCGCGCACGTGCCCCGGGGCGCGGCGCGTGGATCGGGGTCGACCGCGCCGCGCTCGATGCCGCCAACGCCAAGGGCAAACTGAAAGGTGCGCTCGCGCGTGCCTTCAAATCGGGCGCGGTCGACGCGCCTGCAGATCTTGGCGCGCGAATCGAGGACGCATTGCGTCAGGATGCGCTCAACCGGCTGGGGTTGGAGGCGCGTTCGGGCAAGCTGCTCACGGGCTCGGAGAAGATTGAGGCCGCTGCGCGCAGCGGGCAGGTGCGGCTGCTGATGCACGCAAGCGACGCGGGCACCGACGGCAACCGCAAGCTCGATCAGGCGTGGCGCGTTGGAAGCGGCCGCGAGGGCAGCGCGGAACGGGGCATGGTATTGCCGGCTTCGCGCACTATATTGTCCTTGGCATTGGGGCGCGAAAATGTGGTACACATCGCGCTTACCGACCGGGCCGCAGCGGAGCGGGTAGCGCAAGCGGTATCCCGCTGGCGCGAATTTATCGGAAGTGAGGCCGAGGCCGAACCTTGCGCAAAAGATGCGCAGGGTCCATCGGCGCTTAATGCGCATGACGGCGACGGCATGGGTGAAGACAAAGGGTTTGAGATCAGTCGATGAGTGACACGGACAACGAAAAGCCGAAACTGGGCATGCGCGCGCCGCTGGGCCTGAAGCGCACCGTGGAGACGGGCAAGGTGAAGCAGAGCTTCAGCCATGGCCGGTCGAACACCGTCGTGGTCGAGGTCAAGCGCCGTCGGATCCTGGGCAAGCCCGGTGAGGCGGAGCCGCATGTGGAGGAAACGCAGGCTGCACCAGCCCCCGCGCCCGCCGCCGCCGCGCCCGCCCCTGCCCCCGCGGCCAAGGCGCCGCCGGCACCGGCACGCCCGGCGGAGACGAGCCTGTTGTCGCGTCAGGAGCTTCAGGCGAAGCTGCTCCGCGAGGCCGAGGAAGCGCGCATGTCCGCGCTCGAAGAGGCACGCCGTCGCGAGGAACGTCAGCGCCACGAGGCGACCGAGGACGAGAAGCGCCGCGCCGAGGAGAATCGCAAGGCTGAGGAAGAGGCCACGCGCAATGCCGAGGAAGAAGCCCGGCGCGCAGCGGAGGCCCCTGCCGCACCCGAGCCGACGCCCGTCGCCGAAGAGACCGCGCCGCAACAACCGCAGTCGCAGCAGCAACCCACGGTCAAGACCGACGACCGCCACCCCGCGCCGCGCAAATTTACGCCCGTCGTGGCGCCCAAGCGCCCCGAGCCGCCTGCGCGCCCCGCGCGTCCGGCCAAGGGCGTCGACGATCGCCGCCAGTCGGGCAAGCTCACCGTCAACCGTGCGCTCAATGACGGCGACGGCGGCGCGCGCGCGCGTTCGCTCGCCGCGCTCAAGCGCGCGCGCGAGAAGGAAAAGCGTGCGCATATGGGCGGCTATAGCCAGCCCCAGGTCAAGCAGGTCCGTGACGTCGTCGTCCCCGAGGCGATCACCGTCCAGGAACTTGCCAACCGCATGGCCGAACGCGGCGCCGACCTGGTGAAATCGTTGTTCAAGATGGGCATGATGGTGACCGTCAACCAGACGATCGACCAGGACACCGCCGAGCTGCTGGTCGAGGAATTCGGCCACAACATCACGCGCGTCTCCGAATCGGACGTCGAGATCGACATCGGGGCCGATGTCGACGCCGAGGAAACGCTGAAGACGCGTCCGCCGGTGGTGACGATCATGGGCCATGTCGATCACGGCAAGACCTCGCTGCTCGACGCGCTGCGCGGCACCGATGTCGTCGCGGGCGAGGCTGGCGGGATCACCCAGCACATCGGCGCCTATCAGGTGACGGTGAAGTCGGGCGACAAGATCACCTTCCTCGACACGCCGGGCCACGAGGCCTTTACCGAGATGCGCCAGCGCGGCGCCAACATCACCGATATCGTGATCCTCGTGGTCGCGGCCGATGATGGTCTGAAGCCGCAGACGATCGAGGCGATCAACCACACCCGCGCGGCAGGCGTGCCGATGATCGTGGCGATCAACAAGATCGACAAGGACGGCGCCAATCCGCAGAAGGTGCGCGAGCGCCTGCTCGAGCACGAGATCGTGGTCGAGGACATGGGGGGCGACGTCCAGGACGTCGAAGTCTCGGCGCTCAAGAAGACCGGGCTCGACGAACTGATCGAGAAGATCCTGCTTCAGGCCGAACTGCTCGAACTCAAGGCCAATCCCGACCGCGCCGCCGAAGGCACGGTGATCGAGGCCAAGCTCGACAAGGGCCGCGGTCCTGTGGCGACGATCCTCGTGCGCCGCGGCACGTTGCGCGTGGGCGACATCTATGTCGTCGGCGCGGAGAGCGGCAAGGTCCGCGCGATGGTCAACGACAAGGGCCAGCAGATCAAGGAGGCCGGCCCGTCAATGCCCGTCGAGGTGCTGGGCCTGTCGGGCGTGCCGGGCGCGGGCGATCCGCTCTCGGTGGTCGAGAGCGAGGCGCGGGCGCGCGAGGTCGCGGCCTATCGTCAGGAACTCGCGACGCGCAAGCGCACCACCACCGCGCCTGCCAATCTCGAGACGATGTTCTCGGCGCTCAAGGAAAAGCAGGCGATCGAATATCCGCTGGTGGTCAAGGCCGATACGCAGGGTTCGGTCGAGGCGATCGTTGGCGCGATCAACAAGATCTCGACCGAAGACATCCGCGCGCGCGTGCTCCATGCGGGCGTGGGCGGCATCACCGAGTCGGACGTGATCCTGGCCGCTGCGTCGGGTGCGCCGATCATCGGCTTCAACGTCCGCCCCAACGCCAAGGCGCGCGAGATCGCCACAAGGGACCGGGTCGCGTTCAAATATTATGACGTGATCTATCACCTGACCGACGAGATCCGTGCGGGCATGGCGGGCGAACTGGGTCCTGAAGCGATCGAACACGTCGTCGGCCGCGCCGAAATCCGTGAGGTCTTCTCGGCGGGCAAGCATGGCAAGGCGGCGGGTCTGCTCGTCACCGAAGGCGTCATCCGCAAGGCGCTCAAGGCGCGCATCACGCGCGAGGACGTCATCATCTACCAGGGCGAGATCGCTTCGCTCAGGCGCTTCAAGGACGATGTGGCCGAAGTGCGCGCGGGTCTGGAATGCGGCGTGACGTTCACGCAGAACTTCACCGACATCAAGCCCGGCGACTATCTCGAAACCTTCGAGGTCGAGCTGCGCGAACGGACGCTCTAATCAATAGCCCTCTCCCGCGAAGGCGGGAGAGGGTGATCAGGTCGAAATCATGCGTCAAACCGAAACCCCCGAAACCCGCTCCGTTCGCTTGCTGCGCGTGGGCGAGCAGGTGCGCCATGTGCTGTCCGAGATCCTGATGCGCGGCGATGTGCATGACGCGACGCTTGCGAGCCATCCGGTGTCGATCACCGAGGTGCGCATGTCCCCCGATCTTCGCCACGCGACGGTCTTCGTGAAGCCGCTGCTCGGCAAGGACGAGGAAGCCGTCATCAAGGCGCTACGCACCAACACCGCCTATCTCCAGCGCGAGGTCGCGCACCGCGTGAAGATGAAATACGCGGCGAAGCTCAAATTCCTGGCCGATGAGAGCTTCGACGAGGGCACCCATATCGACACGCTGCTGCGCGACCCCAAGGTTGCACGCGACCTCGACAGGGATGACGCGTGACGGCTTGCGCAGCGCGTCCGCCCGTCCAATAGGCGGCCATGGCCAAGCTCTATTTTTACTATTCGTCGATGAACGCGGGCAAGTCGACGACGCTGCTCCAGTCGAGCTTCAACTATCAGGAGCGCGGCATGGAGACGATGCTCTTCACCGCCGCGATCGACGATCGCTATGCGCCGGGCATGATCACCTCGCGCATCGGGCTCGAGGCGGAGGCGACGATGTTCGACGCTGAAACCGACATTCGTGCGCTGGTCGAAACCGGACATGCCGCGCGGCGCCTCAACTGCATCCTTGTCGACGAGGCGCAGTTCCTGACGCACGCGCAAGTGTGGCAACTCGCGGGCATATGCGATGATCTTGGCATTCCCGTGCTCGCTTATGGGCTCAGAACCGATTTTCAGGCCAATCTGTTCGAGGGCAGCGCGCATTTGCTCGCGATTGCCGACGTGCTCGTCGAGCTGAAGACTATCTGCGAATGCGGCGCCAAGGCGACGATGAACCTGCGCGTCGATGCTGACGGCGGAGCGATCCAGCAGGGCGCGCAGACCGAGATTGGCGGCAATGACCGTTATGTTGCGCTCTGTCGCCGCCACTATGTCGAGCGGACGCGCTGACGCTCAGCCGGCGTTCAGCATCGGCGTGCAATTCCCGCGCGCATGAACGCCAGGCTTCCTGCCCGCCACAAGCGCGGACTCTTCGTCCGCAGCGTCAGCGGCAACTGGTACTGCACCGTCACGGCGGGGCCAAGCGACCGGCTGCGCGCGACGATCGCGCTCGGCTTCGAGACGCCGCGGCTCGACAAGCTCGACGAACAAGGCGCGATCATTGCCCGGGGGACGTGGCGTCGTTAGAGCCTTTCCCGGCAAGGCGGAATCGCCTTGCCGGACAAGAAAGGCTCTCGGCTCAATATCTTGATCACTTCCCGACCGAAAAACCGGTTCCCACTCTTTCGGGAAGTGCTCTAGGAGCGGCGCATGCACGGCTGGATCATTCTCGACAAACCTCTGGGGCTCGGCTCGACACAGGCGGTGTCCGCCGTGAAACGCGCGTTGCGGCAGGGCGGCTATCCCAAGGTGAAGATCGGCCATGGCGGGACGCTCGATCCGCTGGCATCGGGTGTGCTGCCCGTGGCGCTGGGCGAAGCAACGAAGCTCGCCGGGCGGATGCTCGACAGCGACAAGATCTACGAGTTCACGATCGGCTTCGGTGTCCAGACCGATACGCTCGACGCCGAGGGGCAGGCGATCGCGACCAGCGACGTGCGGCCTGTTCTTTCGGCGGTGAAAGCGGTTCTGCCGCGCTTCACTGGTCCGATCGTTCAAATGCCTCCCGCCTTTTCCGCGCTCAAGGTCGACGGCAAGCGCGCCTATGACCTGGCGCGTGCGGGTGAGGACGTTGTGCTCAAAGCGCGCGACGTGACCATCCACGCGCTCTCTCTGTGTCATGCCCGCGAAAGCGGGAATCCAGAGGATGCCAGTGCGATTCCCGAAGCTCGTCTGGATTCCCGCTTTCGCGGGAATGACAACGAAGGGTTGGAAGAGATCACACTTAGCGCACATGTATCGAAGGGCACCTATATCCGCAGCCTCGCGCGCGACATCGCGATTGCGCTCGGCACGGTGGGGCATGTGACGATGCTCAGGCGCACAAAGGCTGGCCCTTTCACACTGGATCAGGCAATTTCGCTGGACAAGCTGGCGGAATTCTCTATGCACCGCGCGCTTGAGGACATAACCTTGCCGCTGACGGCGGGGCTGGACGACATCCCGGCTCTATCCGTCACCCCCGATCAGGCAAGGCTGCTCCGCCAGGGGCAGGTCTTGATCGGGATCGCTGCTCATCAGGGCCTTCACCTCGCCACCGAAGCGGAAACGCCGGTAGCGCTTGTGGAGGTTTCCGGCCCGGAAATGCGGGTGGTGCGCGGTTTCAACCTGTAGCGATGTCGAAGGAAAAAGATTTTTATGACGATTACTGCAGAGCGCAAGGACGCGCTGATCAAGGAACATGCTCGCGCCGAGGGTGACACGGGCAGCCCCGAAGTCCAGATCGCGGTTCTGACCGAGCGCATCGTCAACCTGACCGAGCACTTCAAGGGCCACCACAAGGACAACCATTCGCGTCGCGGCCTGCTGATGATGGTGAACAAGCGCCGCAGCCTTCTCGACTATCTGAAGAAGAAGGACAACGCGCGGTACACCGATCTGATCGCGAAGCTCGGCCTTCGCAAGTGACGAAAGGGCGCCCGATGGGCGCCCTTTTGGCATTCCGGCAAAAGCCGGAATCCAGCAAATATCCGCGCGACAGCGCGGAATGGACTCCGGCTTTCGCCGGAGTACGAAGCGGGTGAGGCAATAAGGCCTTCACCCGATGGGGCACGGAAAGCCCCGCACCGCACGGGCCGGCTTAGCCCGCACACAGGCCCCCGTCGCATAGGGCGACGGGAGTGAAGGAAAACAAATGTTCAACACGAAGACAGTCGAAATCGAGTGGGGCGGACAAACCCTCAAGCTCGAAACGGGCCGCGTTGCCCGCCAGGCCGATGGCGCGGTGCTCGCGACGTTGGGTGAAACCGTCGTGCTCTGCGCCGTCACGGCCGCACGCAGTGTGAAGGAAGGGCAGGATTTCTTCCCGCTCACCGTCCACTATCAGGAAAAATATTCGTCCGCCGGGCGCATCCCGGGCGGTTTCTTCAAGCGCGAGCGCGGCGCGACCGAGAAGGAGACGCTCGTCTCCCGCCTCATCGATCGTCCGATCCGCCCGCTGTTTCCCGAGGGGTTCTACAACGAGATCAACGTCATCGCTCAGGTTCTGAGCTATGACGGCGAGAACGAGCCCGACATCCTCGCGATGGTCGCGGCCTCGGCGGCGCTGACGCTTTCGGGCGTGCCCTTCATGGGCCCAATCGCCGCCGCGCGCGTCGGCTATGTCGACGGCGAGTACATCCTGAACCCGACCGATGAGCAGGTTGCCGCGGGCGACCTCGACCTCGTCGTTGCAGGCACGCACGACGCGGTGATGATGGTCGAATCGGAAGCCAAGGAGCTTTCCGAGGACGTCATGCTCGGCGCGGTCATGTTCGCGCATCGCGGCATCCAGTCGGTGATCGGCGCGATCATCAAGCTCGCCGAGCAGGCCGCCAAGGAGCCCTGGCCGATGGCCGCGCAAGCCGACCTCTCGGCCGCGAAGACCAAGCTCAAGAAGTTGATCGGCAAGGACATCGAGGCAGCCTACAAGCTGACCGACAAGTCCGCACGCTCGAGCGCACTGAACGACGCGCGCGCCAAGGCGAAGGAAGCGTTCTCCGACGCGACCCCGCAGGATCAGATGGCCGCATCGAAGCTCGTCAAGAAGCTCGAGGCCGAGATCGTCCGCACCGCGATCCTCAAGAACGGCCAGCGCATCGACGGCCGTACGACCACGCAGATCCGCCCGATCGACGCGATGGTGGGCTTCCTGCCCCGCACGCACGGTTCGGCGCTGTTCACGCGCGGCGAGACGCAGTCGATCTGCACGACCACGCTGGGCACCAAGGACGCCGAGCAGATGATCGACGGCCTGAACGGCCTGCGCTACGAGCATTTCATGCTGCACTATAACTTCCCGCCCTATTCGGTCGGCGAAGTCGGCCGCTTCGGCGCGCCGGGCCGTCGCGAAGTCGGCCATGGCAAGCTGGCATGGCGTGCGCTGCACCCCGTGCTGCCCACCAAGGACGAGTTCCCCTACACGATCCGCGTGCTTTCGGACATCACCGAGTCCAACGGCTCGTCGTCGATGGCGACGGTCTGCGGCGGCTCGCTGTCGATGATGGACGCGGGCGTGCCGCTGAAGCGCCCCGTCTCGGGCATTGCCATGGGCCTGATCCTCGAAGGCAAGGATTTCGCGGTGATCAGCGACATCCTCGGCGACGAGGATCACCTTGGCGACATGGACTTCAAGGTTGCGGGCACGTCCGAAGGCATCACCACGATGCAGATGGACATCAAGATCGCCGGCATCACCGAAGAGATCATGAAGCAGGCGCTGAAGCAGGCCGCAGAAGGCCGTGCGCATATTCTCGGCGAAATGGCCAAGGCGCTCGACCACACGCGTGAAGAGCTGTCGGCACACGCACCGCGCATCGAGACGCTGCAGATCGACAAGTCGAAGATCCGCGAAGTCATCGGCACGGGCGGCAAGGTGATCCGCGAGATCGTCGCGGAGACCGGCGCCAAGGTCGACATCGACGACGAGGGCCTGATCAAGATCAGCTCTTCGGACCTCAGCCAGATCGAGGCCGCCAAGAAGTGGATCCTCGGCATCGTCGAGGAAGCCGAAGTCGGCAAGATCTACAACGGCAAGGTCGTGAACCTCGTCGATTTCGGCGCCTTCGTGAACTTCATGGGCGGCAAGGACGGCCTCGTCCACGTCTCGGAGATCAAGAACGAGCGCGTCGAGAAGGTCGCCGACGTCCTGAGCGAAGGCCAGGAAGTCAAGGTCAAGGTCCTCGAAATCGATCCGCGCGGCAAGGTTCGCCTGTCGATGCGCGTCGTCGACCAGGAAACCGGCGAGGAACTCGAAGACACGCGCCCGCCCCGCGAGGAGCGTCCCCGTGGCGACCGCGGTGATCGCGGTCCCCGTCGTGACGGCGAAGGCCGTGGCGATCGGGGTCCCCGCCGTGACGGTGGCCGGGATCGCGGCCCGCGTCGCGACGGCGGCGGTGACCGCGGTCCGCGCCGCGAGCGCAGCGAAGGCGGCAAGGATGAAGGCCCCGAGCCCGAATTCGCGCCCGCGTTCCTGAAGCGCGACGACGACTGAGGAGGAGGGGCCCAGGCCCCTTCCCTTTCAGATTGATCCTAACGAAAAGCCCCGCGAGCGATCGCGGGGCTTTTTGTGTTTTACGGGCCGAATTTGAGCCTGAATTTCCGTCGCGCGAAACCGGCTATTCGCTCCCCCGATCGTCGAGCCCCGCGATCGCCGTGCTGGGCGACAGCCCGAACATGCTGCCGAACGCGCGCGACAGATGTGCGGTATCGGCGAAACCGGCATCTATCGCCGCCGTCCGCACCAGCGCGTGCCCGGCCATTTGCAGCGCAGCATGCTGCAGACCCGACCACAGCTTGAACCGGCGAAATGTCAGCCCCGTCGCCGCCTTGAAGCAGCGCAGCGCGCGCGTCCGCTCCATGTCGAGATATCGCGCCAGCTCGTCCTGTGTCATGCGCCGCATGGGATCCGCCTGCGTCGCCCGCACGATGTCCGCGATCTTCACTGGAAGCGGACTGGTCGCGAATGCCAGCCTTGCCCGTAATTCCTCGATCGCGCCTCGATCGCCGCCAACTGACCGGCGCGCCAGTTGTTCGAGGATGCCCTTGAGCGCCACCGCCAGCGGGGCTTCGAAGGGAAAGGTCAGTCCGTTGAGGTAGACGACGTCAGCGCCGTGCTCCGCGAGCGTGACGCTGTGCACGACCCCAGGCCGGACGAGCAATACATCGCCCGTAACGCGCGCCCCGTCATATTCGACGATAATCGGACCCGTCCGCCCCACCAGCACCGCCATGACGACGTTTGGATGCGCCGCGAGGCGCGTGACCCCGATGGGTAGTATCGTGCTGGTGAAAGGCGACACCGGGTCCGGCATGGCCTCTATCATCGGCAACCCGACCGCCTGGCGCAAGTCGGCGGCAACAATTGCGCCACATAGGGCCGGCGGATTGTTCCGCGCCCCATGGTGGCACGCGCCGGGCAACCCGCTAGCGCCGGATCCCGGCCCGGGCGAACGCCGCCTGCGCTTCGGCGCCGTTCATGTAGACATCCTTGCGCGTAACCTCACCACGAGCGTTGACCGTCACGACATCGAGCATCTCAACCCTGGCCGTGAACGGCGCTCCGCCCGGTTCCTCGAGTGCAAGCACCATCGTCCATTCGATTACCCAGTGGTCATCGCAATAGAGTGTGCGGACGACCTCGTGCGTGAAATCGAAGCGCGCGAACATATCGATGCAATGCTGCCGCAGCGCATCACGCCCACGGACCGCATCGGATCCGTCATGAAGATGGAAGACCGTGTCCTCCGAATGGAGCGAAGCGATCAGCTCCGGGTCCCTGGTTTCCCAGCCGACATGATAGCGCGCGAAGAGATCCGGAAGCGGCAGTGCGAGTTCTGCGGTTGTCATGGCTTTCTCCGTTGGGATCAGGAGAAAACTAGCGCTTGTCCGGG
This sequence comes from Sphingomonas cavernae, assembly GCF_003590775.1. GTDB lineage: Bacteria > Pseudomonadota > Alphaproteobacteria > Sphingomonadales > Sphingomonadaceae > Sphingobium_A > Sphingobium_A cavernae. The sequence continues at coordinate 666,238 of NZ_QYUM01000002.1, forward strand.
TTTTCGCGTTGAATAAACGTGCGCCTGTTGCGATGCTTTTTTATCGCGTCGTCGGGAAAGCCGACCTCAGGGCGCGGGCGATCAAGCGCGCAGAGGAGCCTCACGCCGCGGACAAGGCGCTACGACTGAGGCCTCTGCTGCAACGATATGGAGAGTGGGGCGCCCGGCGGGCGCCCCACTCTCCATATCGGCAGGCCGGAGACGATACGCTGTCCCCGACCCTCGCGACCCGGCGGTTACTGTCCGGTCGAATTGGTGGCGTTGGCGACGGTGGCGTTCGCGGCATTGACTGCGCCGTCTTCAATCGCATCCGCCTTGGCCTCGCCCGCGTCGCGTATGGCATCGGCCGTATTCTCGAGCTGTTCCTCTGCGATATCGTTGGTCGTGTTGTCGGCCATCGCGTCGATCGCATCCGCCTGGTTGTCCGTAACCGCCTCGACATTGTCGGCGACGTTTTCCGCGGGCGTCTGTCCACACGCGGCAAGCGCCACAAACCCGGCAAAGGCGAGCGATTTCACAACAGTCTTCATTACAGTCCCCTGTGCAGGAGCCGCGTTCTTGCGGCGGAACTGCGAAAAGGCACGGGCGCGCGAAGCGTTCCCGAAAATGCGACGAGTTGATGATGATGGCGTGGTGGGGGGAGCGGCGCACAGCCGGACTGCCTGCGCCTCGGCATGTGGGACACGCTGATGAGGGTCGGGGGGTTCTGTTGCCCGGCCCCCCGGGGCCGCTGGAGTCCGATTCTGTTGCCCGGTTCGGCCCGAACCGCGTTCTTTTAGAATAATCTCAGGGCGTTAGCCCCTCAATTACGCTGCGAGAGCGAGTGCTTCGTTATCGTTGGCACTTGTGGTTTTGAACGGTTTAACGGCTCATTCAGGCCGGGCAAAAACATCGTCTTTCAATACACGTCGATCCTAGTTCGGCCCCGTCAAAAGCCCCTGTCGCCAAGGGTTTATGGTGGAGCCGCCGGGTACCGCCCCCGGGTCCGCTGCATCTATTGCACGACACAATTTATCGCCATAGCCGGACGAATCCGGCACCGGCCAATATAGGGGCTCCGTCGTGAATGAAAAGTGGACGGACTATTTCTTCAACGCGTCGCGGATTTCGGTGAGCAGCTCAATCTCGGTGGGACCGGCGGGCGCTTCAGCGGGCTTGTTGATCCGGTTGGCGATCTTGACGAGCAGGAAGATCGCAAAAGCTATGATCACGAAGTTGATGACTTCGGTGACGAACTGGCCATAACCGAGCAGCGGCACGCCTGCGGCCTTCAATGCGGCATAATCGGCCAACGAGCCTTTATAGTCCGCAGGCACATCGCCGAGGATGACGAACAGCGACGAGAAATCGACCTTGCCGAAGATCGCGCCGATCGCGGGCATCACCAGGTCCCCGGTCAGCGACGTGACGATCTTGCCGAACGCCGCGCCGATGATGACTGCGACCGCGAGATCGAGCACATTGCCGCGTGCGATGAATTCCCTGAATTCCTTCAGCATGACCTTCCCCTTGTTGAGCTACCGTTCCGGCCCCATTTTGCGCTTAGGCTTCGACAAACGGGCAAAGGGTTTTTATCATGAATGTCCATTCTTCAAAGGGGATTGCCATGAAGCTGCGTTTCTTCCTGGGGCTTGCCCTCGCCGCGACGCTGGCGGGCTGCGGCATCAACAGCGTTCCGACCGCCGAGGAGAATGCCAAGGCGAAATGGGCGAACGTCCAGGCGGACTATCAGCGCCGCGCCGACCTCGTCCCCAACCTGGTCGAGACGGTGAAGGGGTATGCCGCGCAGGAAAAGGACGTGCTGACGCAGGTGACCGAGGCGCGCGCCAAGGCGACGTCAGTGCAGGTGACCGCCGAGGACCTGAACGATCCCGCCAAGGTGGCGCAGTTCCAGCAGGCGCAAACCGCGCTGTCGGGCTCGCTGGGGCGGCTGCTCGCGACGGTCGAGGCCTATCCCGATCTGAAGTCCAACGAGAATTTCCTCGCGCTGCAATCGCAGCTCGAGGGCACCGAGAACCGCATCAACGTCTCCATCAAGGACTACAACACCGCGGTGCAGGGCTACAACACGACGATCCGCACCTTCCCCGACCTGATCGGCGCCAAGATCATCCACGGCGCCAAGCCGATGGTGCCCTATCAGGCGCAGCCGGGTTCGGAGCAGGCGCCCAAGGTGAATTTCGGCTGAGGCGGTCGCCGCGACATTGGGGATCGCGATGGGCAGGCGGTTGATCTTGCTCCTGCTGGGACCGTTGCTGTTGGCCGCCTGCGAGAGCGAGCCGGTCGACGCAGCGGAACCGGCCATTCCGCTGACCGGGCGCATCGTGGACCGCGCCGATTTGTTGCCGGCGGCCCGGGAGCGGGCACTGAATGCGCGGCTTGCGCAACTCGAACGCGAGCGCGGCCCACAATTCGTCGTGGTAACCGTGACAAGCCTCGACGGTCGCTCGATCAACGACTTCACGCTCGATCTCGGGCGCGCCTGGGGCATCGGCTCGCGGGAACGCGATGACGGCGTCATTCTGCTTGTTGCGCCCAACGAGCGTAAGGTCCGCATCGAGGTCGGCTATGGACTCGAAAAGACTCTCAAGGATGAGATCTGCGCGGAGATCATTCGCGAGGACATTCTCCCGGCTTTTCGAAAGGGAGACATGCCCGGCGGCATAGAAGACGGCGCAAATGCCATAATCCAGCTACTGGAAGCGAAACGCATCGTCGGCCTTGGATTGCTGGCGGACCAGCCTAGGATGGCCGCATGACGCTCTATCGCTATCTAATCGCCCTGCTGCTGCTGATCGCGGCGCCCGCCTGGGCACAGAGCTTTCCCCCGCTCACCGGGCGCGTGGTCGATCAGGCGAATCTGCTCGACCCCGCGCAGGAAGCGGATATCACGGCGAAAGCCGAGGCGCTGGAAAAGGCGAGCGGGCGGCAGTTCGTGGTAGCCACCGTCAACAGCCTGGAGGGCCGCGACATCCAGGATTATGGCTATCAGCTCGGCCGTCACTGGGGCATCGGCACCAAGGACAGGAATGACGGCGTGCTGCTGCTTGTGGCGCCCAATGAGCGCAAGGTGCGCATCGAGGTGGGGTACGGGCTGGAACCCTATCTGACCGACGCGCTGTCGAGCGTGATCATCAACCGCGCGATCCTGCCGAAATTTCGCGATGGCGACATGGCGGCGGGAATCGTCGCGGGTGCCGACGCGATCGTCCAGCAGGCGAGCCTGCCCCGGAGGAAGCCGCCAAGCGGCAACAGGAACTGCTCGCTGCGGAGAAGAAGGACAAGGGCGGCATCCCCATTACGCTGATCTTCTGGATCATCGTCATCATGTTCATCATCCTTCCGATGTTCTTCAGGCGCGGGCGCGGCCGGAAATACCGGCGCGGCCACGGGCCGATCGTGATCTGGGGACCGACCTCGGGCGGCTGGGGCGACAGCTCGGGCGGCAGCTCATGGGGTGGTGGCGGATCATGGGGCGGCGGCGGCTTTTCGGGCGGCGGCGGGTCGTTCGGCGGCGGCGGCGCATCGGGGGATTGGTGATGGCAAAGGTCAACCGGCTGAGCGAGTCCGACCATGCGCTGGTGAGCGCAGCGGTGTCGAAGGCAGAGCGCGGCACCGACGGAGAGATCGTGACGATCGTCACCGATGTCTCTGATTCCTATCACGATTCGGCGCTGCACTGGGCCGTCGGCATCATGTTCCTCGCGCTAGCGCTGTTTGCGGTGTTTCCCGAAAAAGTGATCGCGCTGCTCACCTGGCTTTCCAGTGGCTGGGAACATGAGTTCAGCTTGCGCGAGATATTGCCCGTCATCTTTGTGCTGCTCGCGGTCAAGTTTTTCGCGGCGCGGTGGATACTTACCTGGACGCCGCTCCGCCTCGCGCTCACCCCGCGCGCGACCAAGGCGCGCCGCGTCCGCCGCCGCGCGATCCAGTATTTCAAGGTCGGCGCCGAAAGCCGGACGATGAAGAAGACGGGTGTGCTCATCTACCTCTCGATGCGCGAGCACATGGCCGAGATCGTGGCGGACGAGGCGGTGCACCGCGCGGTCGCGCCCGAGGCTTGGGGCGACGCGATGGTCGCGCTGATCGATCATGTCCGCGAAGGCCGCCCTGGCGAGGGCATGGCCGCCGCCGTGGGGCGGGTGGGCGTGATCCTCGCCGAGCATTTCCCCAAGGATCACGAGGATCCGAACGAACTTCCCGACAGGCTCATCGAGCTGTAACGAACCGCGCTTACCAACCGGAGCAAGAATGTCCGACCCCGTAGAAATCATGTGGCATGGCCGCTTCATCGTGGCCAAGCAGGAGGGCAAGTGGGAATATGTCTCGCGCGCCCGCAACATCAACGCGGCGGTGATCGTCGCGATCGACGACGGCCATGTCCTGCTGGTCGAGCAATACCGCCATCCCTTGAAAGCGCATTGCCTCGAACTTCCCGCGGGGCTGGTCGGCGATGACGAGGAGGGCGAGGCGGTGGAAATTGCAGCCGCGCGCGAACTCGAGGAAGAAACCGGCTATCACGCCGAGAAGATCGAGCTAATCGGCCGCTTCGCCTCGTCGCCCGGCATGATCTCGGAAACCTTCGACCTGGTGCGCGCCACGGGACTGACGCGCGTCGGCGAAGGCGGCGGCGTCGAGGACGAGCATATCACGGTGCACCGCGTGCCCGTGGACGAAGTGCCGCATTTCGTCGCGGCGAAGCGCAATCAGGGCTTTGCGATCGACGCGAAGATGCTGCTGCTGTTGGCGGGGGACATTCTGCGCTAGAGTCTGTCCTGAAGAGATTGAACCGTCATGCTGAACTTGTTTCAGCATCCATTGATGCCGGTGGCCCCGCGGAGGCCCAGACATGGACCCTGAAACAAGTTCAGGGTGACGGCACTGCTTCAATCTGAACAGGACATACTCTAGACCGCCTCCCGTCGGTCACAGGCGGCGCCTGTCCATATCCGTCAAGCAATCCCCGGGCAGCAGGGCTAGCGTGCCTGGCTGACGGTTGCCTCGAAATGCACGCCAGCTTCCATGAAACTGGCATTTTCGGATTGATAGACGGGGCAGCCGAAACAGGATTTCGACAGGAGACGATGTGTGACGACGCCGACACTAGATTGCTCTGATATCGACCAATATCTGGGCAAGCCAATGCAACCCGCCCGCATGGTGGATCCGTTTGCCAACAATGATATCCGGCGCTGGGTGCAGGCGATGCACTATCCCAACCGGCTGCACTATGACGCGATGTACGCGATGCAGAGCCGCTTCGGGCAACTGATCGCGCCGCAGAGCTTTCCCGTGACGATGGACGACGGGCACGGATCGGCGCCGTCGTGCATCGGCCTGATTCCCAATTCGCACATGCTGTTCGGCGGCGACGAATGGTGGTTCTACGGCCCGCGCATCGTGGCGGGCGACCGTGTGTGGAATGAGCGGATCCCGTTCGACTATACGGTCAAGGAGACCAAGTTCGGCGGGCCGACCTGTTTCCAGCGCGGCGACAATTTCTACTATAACCAGCATGGCGATCTGATCGCCAAGCAGCGCTCGACCTCGATCCGCTATGCCCAAGCCGCCGGCCAATCGAACACGCCGACCGACAATCAGGACGATCCCGTCTGGAGCGACGACGAGCTGGAGGCGCTGGAAGTGCGCAAGTATGGTTGGATCAGGATGCTCCACGAGCTCGGCCACAGTGCTCGTTACTGGGACGATGTTACTGCGGGTGAGGCGCTGCTCGAGCGTGTGTTCGGCCCGCATTCGATCGTCAGCTTCACCACCGAGTGGCGCTCCTACACCTTCACCCAGTGGGGCTCGATGCACCGCCGTACCGATCTGAACATGGCCGAACTGGGCTTCACCGGGCCGATGGCGGGGCCGGAGCAGGACCCGACCGAGGAGGCGAACAATCCCGAGAACACCGACGGCGCCTATATCGGCCCGTCGCGCGGCCATCTCTTCCCGCGCTGGGCGCGCTTTATCGGCATGCCGCGCGGCTATGGCTATGGCGCGTCAATGGGCGCGTGGATCACCGACTATTTCTCGGGTTGGGCCGGCGAATGGGGCATGGTGCGCCATTCGGCCTGCAATTATCGCAGCCCGGCGCTGACGGGCGATATCACCATCACCACCGGCAGCATCCTCGACAAGTTCGTCGACGAGGACGGCCGGCATATCGTGCAGGTCGAATGCAAGATGGCAAACCAACTGGGCGCCGTGCTGGCGACGGCCAAGGCTGAAATCGAACTCCCGAAAAAGCCCGCCTAGAGCATCGTGGGTTTAATAGGGTTCAGTGCTCCTGCGAAAGCAGGAGCCCATTTTTCCGGGCGTACAGTCGTTTCCGGCATAGGCTCCGGGTCAAGCCCGGAGCACGGACATGGATCTGGTATAACGCACGATGGTCTAGATCATTGGAATAAAGCCTGAATCAGCCTCTCAACGGCTCTGCCTGATTTTTCGACGCCGGAAAGCAGGCAGGGCCGCCGAGCCGTTCAACACTCCACAACATTGACCGCGAGGCCGCCGAGCGCGGTTTCCTTGTAGCGTTCGGACATGTCGAGCCCGGTCTTGCGCATCGTCTCGATCACCTGATCGAGGCTGACGCGGTGCGTGCCGTCGCCGAGCATGGCGAGGCGCGCTGCCTCGATCGCCTTGATCGACCCCACCGCATTGCGCTCGATGCACGGCACCTGGACAAGCCCGCCCACGGGATCGCAGGTCAGCCCCAGATTATGCTCCATGCCGATCTCGGCGGCGTTCTCGATCTGCGCGGGGGTTGCGCCCAGCGCCGCCGCGAGCCCCGCCGCGGCCATCGAGCAGGCGACGCCGACCTCGCCCTGACAGCCGACCTCAGCGCCCGAGATCGAGGCGTTTTCCTTGAACAGCGAACCGACCGCGGCGGCGGTCAGCAGGAAATCCTCAGCGCCGTTGCTGCACGCCTTAGGCGCGAAGCGCTCATAATAGCGCAGCACCGCGGGAATGATCCCCGCGGCGCCATTGGTCGGCGCGGTCACCACCTTGCCGCCCCCGGCATTCTCTTCATTGACCGCGAGCGCCCAGAGGTTGACCCAGTCGATCACGGTCAGCGGATCGGCGAGCGCGCGCTCCTGCCGCTCGATCAGCGTCCGGTAGATCGTCGGCGCGCGGCGCTTCACCTTCAGACCGCCGGGCAAAATCCCGCCCGAGGCGATGCCGCGATCGATGCACGCCGACATCGCGTCGCGGATCGCCGTGAGCCTGGCCGATATCTCCTCGGACGACAGCGCGGTTTCCTCATTCTCGCGCATCAATTGCGCGAAGCTCTTGCCCGTGCGTCCGGCAATCGCGAGCAGTTCGTCGCCTGAGCGGAAATTATGGGGCACGTCCCAGCCGCCCTCGGCGGGCGCGTTCTTGTTCGTCTGGTCCTCGTCGAGGATCGCGCCGCCGCCGATCGAATAATAGGTCCGCTGCGCGAGCGGCGCGCCATCTTCGGCAAAGGCGGTGAAGGTCATCGCGTTGGAGTGGTAGGCGAGGCGTTCGCGCTGGAGCAGCCGTAGGTCGCGATCCTCGATAAAGGCGATCTCGTGACTACCGCCGAGCATCAGCCGTCCGCTCTCGCGAATCTTCGCCACAAGCGCATCGGCGGCGTCGGGATCGATTTCGGCGGGGCGCTGGCCCGTCAGCCCGATCAGCACTGCGCGATCGCTGGCATGGCCCTTGCCCGTGAGCGCAAGCGAGCCGAACAGCGCGGCGTCGACGCGCACGACACGCGTCAGCAGGTCGGCGCGCGCGATGCGCTCGACGAAATCGGCGGCGGCGCTCATCGGGCCCATGGTGTGCGAACTCGAAGGCCCGACCCCGATCTTGAAGAGGTCGAATGTGCTGGCGACCATTGCTTCAGCTTACTCCATTTACGCCGTTTCAGGCAGGGCGCGGGCCATAGATGATAAGTGCCGCACCCGCGAGGCAGATTACTGCACCTAGCACATCCCAGCGATCGGGCCGCACGCCTTCGACGACCCAAAGCCAGCCGAGCGATGCGCAAATATAGACCGCGCCATAAGCGGCGTAGGCCCTGCCCGCATGCTCTGCCTCGGCAAGCGTCAGCAGCCATGCGAACAGCGCAAGCGCCGCCATGCCGGGCAGCAGCCACCACGCCGACCGATCGAGCCGGAGCCACGCCCAGAAGGAGAAGCAGCCCGCAATCTCGGCCAGTGCGGCGGCGATATAGACGAGTGCGGTCAGTCGGTCGCTCCCTTAGCCCCGGCGAGCAGTGTCTGCTGCCAGAACATCAGGCCGCTCCAGAACTGGTAATCGGCATTTTCCTTCTTTGCGAAACCATGCCCCTCATTCTGGCCGAGAAGATGCCATGCTGTGCCGCCCTTGGCGCGCACCGCCTTGACGATCTGGTCCGCCTCCGACGCGGGCACGCGCGGATCGTTCCCGCCCGTAACCACCATCAGCGGGATGTTGAGTTCACCCACGCGCGTCAGCGGCGATATCTCCATCAGCTTGGCGCGCTGCTTCGCATCACGTTCATCGCCATATTCGACGCGCCGCAGATCGCGGCGATAGCTCTGCGTGTTCTCCAGAAAGGTCACGAAGTTTGAAATCGCGACGACGCAGTTGGCGCCCTTCAATTGCGCGCCGTAACGTATCGCCGAGGCATAGCACATATAGCCGCCATAGGAGCCGCCGGTGACCGCGATCCGCGCAGGATCGATCGTTGCATCCTTTTCGAGCACGCCCAGATAGGCGGCGACGTCCTTGACCGAATCCTCACGCTTGAACGGCCCGTTGTCGAGGCTGACGAAGCGCTTGCCGAAGCCCGTCGAGCCGCGGACATTGGGGTAAAAGATCGCAACGCCCAGTTCGTTCAGGAGATAGTTGCTGCGGCCCTGAAAACCGGGACGCGACTGCCCCTCGGGCCCGCCATGGATGTTCACGATCAGCGGGCGCTTGCCCGGAAATTTCTTCGCGTCGGGCCGATAGAGGAAACCCGACACAGATTCTCCGTCGAAGCTCTTCACCTCGACGAATTCGGGCTCGACATTGGCATTGGGATCGAGGCCGCCCGTCTCGCTCTGCGTCCAGCGCGTGACCGCCAGCGTCCGCGGATCGACCGAATAAGCGTCGGCCGGGCTTTTCGCGGAGGAAAGGGTCAGGCCGATCGTGCCCCAGCGCGCGACCTCGATCCCGCCGATAACGCCCAGCGGCAGCGCATCGACACCCCGCACCGCGCCCGTCTTCGGATCGAGCAGCTTCAGGCGGCTCGCGCCCGCCTCATTGGTGACATAGGCGATGAAGCTGCCGTCATCGGCGATGTCGAAGCTGTCGACATCCCATTTTGGATCCTTGCTGACCACGGTGAACTTGCCGCTCTTCAGGTCGATCGTGCCCAGCCGCTGGAAATCGGAGCCCTCGTCCGAAGTCACCCACAGCGTTCCGTCCGGCGCGAATTCGGCGCCGCCATAGGCGACCGCCTTCTTGTGGTCACCGATCGGCGTCATCTTGCCCGTCGCGAGATCGAGCAGGTGCAGGTTGGACTTGGTCACCGAGACATATTCGAAGACCACCGCGCGCTTGCCGTCAGGCGCGAAATCCGAGACCTGCCAGCCGCCGCCCTTGACCTGTGCGACCAGCCGGTTGGTCGCAGGATTGCGCGGATCGACGACATAGAGATCGCTGTCGGTGCCGTTACGCCGCGTCGAGCTATAGCCGACCCATGCTCCATCCTTGCTCCACGCGCCGAATTCGTTGCGGCTCTTGCCGTCGGTGATGAGGGTGAGCTTGCCGTCCTTCAGCGTATGGAGCTGGAAGAATTCGTCGCCGCCCTTGTCCTTGCGGACGACAAGCACGTCGCCCCTGGGCGACCAGCGACCGCCCACGGGTTCCGCCTCGAAGCTGATCTGGGTGCGCGCCGCCGCCGGCGCTTTCACGACATGGAGCTGCGCGGTGTTGGCGAAGCGCGTCGTGATCAGCATCGATTTGTCGAGCGGGTTCCAGCCCGAAAAGCCCGCGGTGCGAAATTCCATATAGGGGCGCGTTTCCGCAACGATCGCATCGGGGATGGCGGGAACGCCGTCGGCGACCAGCGCGGCGGGCTTTTCGGCATCGGCATATGCGGGGGAAAGCGGCAGCAGCGCGGCGCCGGCAAGCAACAGAAAACGCATCAAATCCTCCGTAATATTATTTCTTGTGTTTACGGAGGGCAGTCATTCGAGGCAACAGCATCGACATGGCGTTCGATACGACCAGGCCCTTCGTCCTGCTGGACGACGCACGCACGACAGGCGCGGCACCCGCACGCCTCTACAGCGCGCCCGTCGACACCATTACGGCGCAGGGCGCGGGCAGCGTCCGCGCCGCGCTGGAAAAGATCGAGGCAGCGCAAGCGCATGGGCTGCATGCGGTGGGTTTTCTCTCCTACGAGCTCGGCCACGCGCTCGAACCGCGACTGCGCGCGCTTCAACATCCGGGCGGCGAATTGCCCCTGCTATGGTTTGGCCTGTTCGAACGATTTGAAACCATTGCGCCCGCGACCGTGCCCACGCTGCTGCCCGATCCAGCCGGGGCATGGACGTCGGAACCACGGCCGCTGATCACGCGCGGAGCCTATGAGGTGGCGATTGCGCGCGTGCAGAACCTTATCGCCGCGGGTGACATCTATCAGGCAAACCTGACCTTCCAGGCAGAAGTCAGGACGCTGGGCCACCCGCTGGCGGTCTATGCGAAGCTCCGTCAGCGCGCGCAGGCGGGTTACGGCGGCGTGGTCTTCACCGGGCATGACTGGCTGCTCTCGCTGTCACCCGAGCTGTTCTTCGCGCTGCAGGCGGGCCGGCTGACGACGCGCCCGATGAAAGGCACCGCAACGCGCGGGAAGACGCAGGCAGGTGACGCGGCCGCGATCCGGCAGTTGCGCGAAGATCCCAAGCAGCGCGCCGAGAACCTCATGATCGTCGATCTGCTCAGGAACGACCTGTCGCGCGTGGCGGTCGCGGGGTCGGTGCAGGTGCCCGACCTGTTCAAGGTCGAAACCTATCCCACGGTCCACCAGATGACCTCTACCGTCACCGCCGATCTCGTGCCGGGCAAGAGCGCGATCGACGTGCTGCGCACCATCTTTCCCTGCGGCTCGATCACGGGCGCCCCCAAGATCCGCGCGATGGAGGTGATTGCCGAGGTCGAGGCGGGCCCGCGCCACGTCTATACGGGCGCCATTGGCCGGCTTGATCCCGGCGGCAATGCTGCGTTCAATGTCGCAATCCGCACGCTCCATCTAAAAGAGAAAGGGGGGCGTGCCGTAATGGGGTTGGGGTCCGCGGTTGTGGCGGACTCGCGCAGCGACGACGAATGGGACGAGTGTCTGGCGAAGGGAGCGTTTGTGAAGGGGGCGGAGAGCGGGTTCGACCTTGTCGAGACCATGGGGTTTGACCCGTCGGATGGCGTGCTGCATCTCGAGCGCCATCTCGGGCGGATGCGCGCCAGCGCCGATGTCTTCGGCTTCAGCTATGATCACCACGCCGCACGTAACGAGCTGCAGGCCGCGACCTTCCGCTTGCGCGCGCCGGCGCGCGTCCGGCTGATGCTGAGCCGTAGCGGCGCGCTCGCAGTCGAAATTCGCGCAATGCCGCGCGCGCCCGAGGGCCCTGCCAGCGTCGCGATTGCCCCCCTGCCCGTCAATCCATCGGACTTCCGCCTGCGCCACAAGACCAGCGACCGCGCCTTCTTTGAACAGGCGCGCCGCGGCATGGGCAGCTTCGAGGTCATTTTTCGGGACCCCGCGGGCTTCCTGACCGAGGGGAGCTTCACCAGCCTGTTCGTCGAACGCCGCGGCAAGCTGCTCACCCCGCCGCTCTCGCGCGGCCTGCTGCCCGGCGTCCTGCGCGCCGCGCTGATCGAAGAAGGCCGCGCGGTGGAGGCCGATCTGACCCCCGCCGACCTTGGCGGCGGGTTCTTTATCGGCAATGCGGTGCGCGGCCTGTTGCCCGCCCGGCTGACAAGCCCTGCTGCGAACGGCTGAATAGAAATTCTTGGGGCCGCGCCCGTTGCGGTGCAGCACGGGGGGGACTAAGGACGCGGGCGTCCATCAGGGAGCCCTCAAAATGTCTCAGCCTTCCGCCGCGCTCGGCCGCATCCAGCCCTCAGCAACACTGGCGATGACCAGCCGCGTGCTCGAGCTGAAGCGCGCGGGCGTCGACGTCATCGGCTTGAGCGCGGGCGAACCCGATTTCGATACCCCCGATTTCGTCAAGGACGCCGCAATCGAGGCGATCAAGGCGGGTCAGACCAAATACACCAATGTCGACGGCACCGCCGAGCTCAAGGAAGCGATTGCCGCCAAGTTCAGGCGCGACAATGGCCTGAGCTACGCGGCGAACCAGATCAGCGCCAATGTCGGCGGCAAGCACACGCTGTTCAACGCGCTTGTCGCCAGCGTCGATCCGGGCGACGAGGTCATCATCCCCGCGCCCTATTGGGTGAGCTATCCCGACATCGTCAATTTCGCGGGCGGCACGCCGGTCTTCATCAAGGCGACCGCCGAGGCGAACTACAAGATCACCCCTGCGCAGCTCGATGCCGCGATCGGGCCCAGGACCAAGTGGCTGATCCTCAATTCGCCTTCCAACCCCTCGGGCGCCGCCTATACTCGCAGCGAGCTGGAAGCGATTGCAGAGGTGCTGCGCCGCCATCCGCACGTCCTGGTGATGGCCGACGACATGTATGAGCACATCGTCTATGACGATTTCGAGTTCACCACGATCGCACAGGTCGCGCCCGACCTTTACGAGCGCACGCTGACCGTCAACGGCTGTTCGAAGGCCTATGCCATGACGGGCTGGCGGATCGGTTTTGCGGGCGGTCCTGCCTGGCTGATCAAGGCGATGGCCAAGCTCCAGTCGCAATCGACCTCCAACCCCTGCTCGATCGCGCAGGCGGCGGCAACGGCGGCGCTGAATGGCGACCAGAGCTTCCTTCAGGAACGCAACATCGCGTTCAAGGGACGCCGCGACCTCGTCATCTCGATGCTCAACCAGATCAACGGCGTGCATTGTCCGCGCCCCGAAGGCGCGTTCTACGTCTACCCCGATGTGTCTGGATTGATCGGCAAGAAGACTCCTGCCGGGTTGTTGATCGAAAACGATGCGGCGTTAATCGATTATTTCCTTGATCATGCGCGGGTTGCGGCCGTACACGGCGCTGCCTTCGGGCTCGAACCCGCCTTCCGCGTCAGCTATGCGACCTCGGAAGCCGTGCTCACCGAAGCATGTTCGCGCATTCAGGAAGCCTGTGCGGCGTTGAGCTGAGAGGACCGCGCCGCGTGTTCAATATATTGAGCACTTCCCGGCCGAAAAACCGGTTCCCACTTTTTCGGGAAGTGCTCTAGCCGGCAAACCTTTCTGAAAGCCTGTGATCCCGTTCACTGCGGCGTCAGGTCCGCGGTGGCATCCAGGTGCGGTAACGATTCGTAACTATTCGGCGATACAGGACGCCCAGGGAAGAAGATGATGATCACCATGCTCAAGTCCGAACTGTTCCAGCGTTTCGCCGGCGGATTCGTCGTGGGCGCGATCGCTATCGTTGCGGTCCAGCCCGCCGATGCCTGGCCCTTCCTTGAAGCGATCAAGGCGGCGGCGGGTATCGCCTGATTTTTTCGGGCGGCGCGTAACCATATCGCGCGCTGATCCGTATCTGCGCTATCGTCGGCAGCAAGGACGTAGCGATGCACTTGTCAAAGGCAGCCCTTCCCCTTTCAGCATTGACGCTGGCGCTTGCCAGCTTTGCCTGGCCGCGGGTGATGATCGCCCCCGCCAGCGCCGAGCGCGCGGTAGCGATCCCGCGCGCGGCCATGGACGTTACGGACACGAAGGGCGCGCAGACCGCGATTCTCGCGGGCGGCTGCTTCTGGGGCGTCGAAGCGGTGTTCGAGCAGGTGAAGGGCGTGAAGAGCGTCACCTCGGGCTATGCTGGCGGCACCTCGCAAACCGCCAATTACCGCGCGGTGAGCAGCGAGCGGACCGGCCATGCCGAGGCGGTCAGGATCGTCTTCGATCCCGCTAAGGTTAGCTACGCCACGCTGTTGCGCGTTTTTTTCTCGGTGGCGCACGATCCGACCCAGCTCAACCGCCAAGGACCTGATCGCGGCCCCAGTTACCGCTCGGCAATCTTTCCCATCGGCGCCGATCAGGCGCGTGTGGCCCGCGCCTATATCGCGCAGCTCGGCGCTGTTCGCGCCTTTCCCAAGCCGATCGTAACGAAAATCGAGAGCGGCAGCTTCTACCGGGCTGAGGCCTATCATCAGGACTTCATGGCGCGAAACCCCAACCACCCGTATATCGTGCGCTGGGACAAGCCCAAGCTCGCGGCCTTTCGAGCAGGCTACCCCTCGCTGGCTCGTTAGACCTCGTCGTCATTCCGGGACCTAGGCGAACCCGGAAAACCGTAGGTTTTCTGCTGGTTCGACTTGGAACCCGGAATCCATGAACACCGCGACTGTGCCGTTTGACGCGGTGTTCATGGATTCCAGACAGCTCGATTTTCTATCCAAATCACAGATTTGGAGAAAATCGGCTTCTGGAATGACGACAACTGTCCAACACTCTAGTGCAGGTGCTTGAGCTTGTCGGGATTGCGCATGACGTAGATGGCGGTGACCTTGCCGTCCTCGATCTCGAGCGCGGTAGTCTGAAGCTCGCCGTCGCCTTCCAGCGTTACGAAGCCGGGCAGACCGTTGATAAGGCCGGTGCGGACGAGCTGCGAACCGTGTTTGGCGAATAATATCGCCAGCGCCTTGTGCAGCTTCATTACGTTGTTGAAGCCCAGTATCGGCTCTGGCGCGGCCGGGCGTTTGCCGCCGCCGTCCGAATGGATGCTGACATCCGCCGCCAGCATCGCGCCGAACGCGGTCATGTCGCCGCTGCGCGAGGCGGCAAAGAAGGCCGTGGCGAGTTCGAGCCCGCGTTCCTTCTCGACATGGAAGCGTGGCCGCGCCTCACGGACATGCGTGCGTGCGCGCGCCGCCAGTTGCCGGCAGGCAGCGGGATCGCGCTGGATCGTGCGGGCGACTTCCTCATAGTCGAGGCCGAACACATCGTGGAGCAGGAAGGCGGCGCGCTCCAGCGGTGAAAGGCGTTCCAACGCGAGCATCAGCGGCAGGGTGACGTCTTCGTCCTCTTCCCCGCCGACGATCGGGTCGGGAAGCCATTCGCCGATATAGGTCTCGCGCTGGTGTCGCGCCGACTTGAGCTGATCAAGGCAGAGCCGCGTCACGGTACGACGCAGAAAGGCTTCGGGTACCCGCACCTCGGCGCGGTCGGCCTTCATCCAGCGGATGAAGGCCTCCTGCACCACATCTTCGGCGTCGGCGACCGAGCCGAGCATGCGATAGGCGACGCGGGTCAGCCTGGGACGCAGCGGGTCGAAACTCGCCGCTGCGTCCTCCGAAGCCGCGTCGGGCATCAGGCGGCCGCCTTGGCTATAGCGGGCTCCAGCCACAGACCGAAACCGACCGCGAGGCGGTTCCAGCCGTTGATGACGTTGATCATCAGCGTGAGCTTCACCTGTTCCTCCTCGGAAAACTCGGTCTTGAGCGCGTCATAGGCGGCCTCATGGGTGTGGCCTTCCGAGAGCCGCGTCAATGCCTCGGTCCAGCCGAGCGCGGCGCGCTCACGCGTCGTGTAGCACGGCGCCTCGCGCCAGGCCGAGAGCATGTAGATGCGCTGTTCGGTCTCGCCCTTCGCGCGCGCCTCGACGGTGTGCATGTTGATGCAGTTGGCGCAGGCGTTGATCTGCGAAGCGCGGATCTTCACGAGTTCGATGAGGCTCGGCTCGAGGCTGGCGGCCACGGCGACCGAGGTACCCAGCCAGCTCTTCATGAGCGCGGGGGCAGCGGCAAAGGGGTCGAGCTTGGCAGTCATGTTCGGATTCCTTTCGTTGGTTCCGATGACATGACGAGACAGGTCCGGCGCATGTGACATAGACGCGAAAAAATTTGACAGAATGTCCGCCGACCCGTCAGGCGGCGAGCGGGAAGCGCAGCAGCCTGTCCTCGAGCGGCACCAGCGCTTCGGCCTGGCCGCCGACCGCGCGCAGTATCTCGGGATGCGACGCGTCGAGCCCGCCGGTGAGCGCACCGAAGGCGGGGAGGATCAGCTTGGCGCCCGTCGCGACGAAGCAGCGCCGCGCGACGCTGCGCCCGCGCACGCGAACGCGCAGCTTGGGGTGGAAGTGCCCCGACAGCTCGGGGCGCGGGTCGGACGGATCGGCCTCATGGCGCAGCACCAATCCGTCGACCACGGCTTCGTCTACGACCTCGCCGCCAAGCTCGGAATCGAGCGCGGGATCGTGATTGCCCGTCACCCACACCCAGCGCGTCGTCCCCGTCAACCGGCGCAGCGCCGCGCGAGCATCCTCAGCCAGCCGCGCGCCGCCATCGGCATCGTGAAAGCTGTCGCCCAGGCACCAGATCTCGCGCGCGCCGGTTGCCGATACCAGCACCGAGAGCTCGGCAAGCGTCGCGAGCGAATCATAGGGCGGCAGCATCTGCCCGCGCGCCGCGAACCAGCTCGCCTTTTCGAAATGCAGATCGGCGACGAGCAGCGCCCGGCGCTGGGGCCAGAACAGCGCGCCCTGTGGCAACGCGGCCAGCTCATGCCCTGCGAACGAAAAGGGAACCATGCGCCTCCCTAGAGCATCGCGCGAAAAATCAGCACCGCTCATCCTGAGGAGGGGCTGAGCTTGGCGAAGTCCCATCTCGAAGGATCATCTCAGTGCGTCCTTCGAGACGCCGTTTCGACTTCGCCATCGGCGAAGTTTATCCTGAGCGACGCCGCAGGCGGCGTCGAAGGGCTCAACGGCTCCTCAGGATGAGCGGCATAGTGTGACGCACATTTCACGCTCAATGCTCTAGCGCGTGGGTCGGGGGCGGCACAAGCACCTCAATGCGATGATTTGTCGTTGCCCTGCTTGCCCCAGTCGGGTCTCAGCCGGTGAAAGAGCGGTTCCGAAACCAGCAATATGATCGCGAAGCCCGTGCCGATCGCGAGCAGCTTATATTGCCCCAGCCCCGCCACGATCCCGACCGATGCCGCAACCCACAGATTCGCAGCGGTGGTGACATTGTGGACGTCGCCGCGCTTCACGAAGATCAACCCCGCGGCGATGAAACCGATCGCCTGCGCGACACCCTGAATCACGCGCAGCGGATCGGTCCGGTTGTTGGCATCGAGCGCGTGCATCTGGTCGTAAAGCAACAGCGAGCAGATCGTCACCATCGCCGAACTCAGCGCTACGAGCGCATTGGTGCGCACACCGGCATCAATGCCGCGCAGTTCACGGTCGAGCCCGAGCAACGCGCCGACGAGCGTGGCGAGCCCGACGCGCAGCGACAGTTCCTCCCAGCTATCGGCGATCAGCATCAGGAGCCGGACCGCCCTCGTGCGCGCATCGCCAGCATGACTTCATCGTCGCGCCGTCCGCCTTCGGGAAGGAGGAAGCGGATCTTGCGATTGGCGAAATCGACGGAGACGCGGTCGAAGACCCTGAGCGCATTCATCCCCAGCATCAGCGCGGGTTTGCGCGTCAGCTCCAGCTTTTCGAAAGGATGCACTTCGGCAAAGGCGACGGGCAGGTTGGTGAGCGTCATCCCGCCGATCTTGATTTTGGAGACGTACATATATTCGGCGAGCATCGTTTCACCGGTGACGCTGATCAGTTGGACCGTTCTGCGCGGGCCGCTGAGCGATCGCCCCATGAGCTTGCGCTTCAAAGCCATGTTTCCGATCGTGATCTGCGATCCGGTGTCGACGATCGCGCTCACTTCGTGTCCGTTCGCCTCGGCATTGGTCAGGATGAGCTGGCCGAAACGGCTCTTCGCGGTCACCACGATCTCGTCGGGATCGCGGCGCCCCATGGGCATGTCCGAGGGAACGATCGTCATCGTCTGCTGCCTGAAATCGAGCAGCACGCGGTTTTTCTTGAGACTATCGATGCCCAGCATGCCCACCGCGCCCAGATCCGCGCGCGCCAGTGCGGGCGCGCGAACGTCGTGCATCTTCTCGCGGTTCACGCCGAGTGAGGGGATGATCACCGTCGCGACATCGTCTTCGCCAGTCATCGAATGGAGCCGCGCCGTCGGTCCCGCGGCCAGCCCCAGTTCGCCTGCAAGCTCGCGCGAGATCACCGTACGTTCGGCGCCGGTGTCGACGACGAAATGATAGGGACCTCTGTTGCCGATGCTGACGGGTACGGTCATGCGGTCGACGCGGTCGGCACCCATCGCAATGGTCTCGCTCGCCCCGTCCACAGCAGGCGGTGGCGCGGGCGGCGGGCCGGCAGCGCTGGCCATGAACCAGACAGCGCCTGTCACAAGCGGCGAAAACATCGAGTATTTGCGCATTTCAGACCCTCTCCAAAGGGCGGTTCCGCAAAGATTACGCCTCTGCCCACGGCGCGGCAAGGGCAGCACGCCGCAACGCGTCCGCGTTGGACGCCGCATGTTACGCATTCGTCGAAATATGCGTCGGGGCGGCGGTTCAATCGACGCGCATGGCCTCCGCCGCCAGCGTCTCGGCCTCCATCAGCAGCGCGTCGTCGACGGTGCCCTGAGCGACATGTTCGCGGCCGATCAGGACGAGCACGGGCACGGCGAGCGGGGTGATGCGATCGAGCTCGACATGCACCATCGTGTCGGCAGCGCGGTCGAGCAGGTCGGCGAGCCGGCCGACATCGGTCATCTTGGTGCGCGCGTCGGCCCATGCCGCGCGGAGCAAAAGATGGTCGGGCTCGTATTTCCTCAGCACGTCGTAGATCAGGTCGGTCGAAAAGGTCACCTGCCGGCCGGTCTTGCGCTTGCCGGGGTGCTGGCGTTCGACCAGCCCGCCGATCACCGCAACCTCGCGAAAGGCGCGTTTCAATAGATGCGATCCCTGCACCCATTCGACGAACTCGCCCTCGAGGATGTCGGGCGAAAACAGGCTCGCCGGATCGGTGACGGGCTCAAGACTGAAGGTGGCGAGCGCATAGTCGTTGGAAACGAAGCCGATGGGCTTCAATCCCTGACTCTCCATCCGGCGCGTGATGAGCATGCCGAGCGACTGGTGCGCATTCCATCCCTCGAAGCTGTAGGCGACCATATAGTGGCGCCCCTCGTGCGGGAAGGTCTCGACGAGCAGCCGCCCGGGCTCGGGAAGGCGCGAGCGATAGTCCTGAATCTCGAGCCATTCGCGGACATCGTCGGGGAAACGTGCCCATTCGCGCCGGTCGTGGATCAGCGCCTGGACGCGCGCGGCGAGGTTGGTCGAGATCGGCATGCGCGCGCCCATATAGGTCGGCACGCGCGCGGGCCGCGTAGTCGCACGGACAATCAGGTCGGTCTGGTCGATCTTCTCCACTTCGAGGCTGAGGCCCGAGAAGAAGAAAGTATCACCCGTGGAAAGCGACGCGGCGAAATTCTCCTCGACCGTCCCAAGCTTGCGCCCGTTCCGGAAGCGCACGTCGAGTACGGGCGCGTCGACGATGATCCCCGCGTTCATCCGGTACTGTTTGACAAAATCGGGATGGGTGACGCGCCAGCGCCCGTCGCCGTCACGCACGAGCCGGTGGAACCTGTCATAGGCCTTGAGCGCATAGCCACCATTCTCGACGAAATGGAGCACGCGCTTGAAGGTCTCCGCATCGAGCGCGGAATAAGGCAGCGCCGAGCGCACCTCCGCCAGCATTTCAGCCTCGTCGAAGGACGCAGCGCAGGCGCACGCCATCAGGTGCTGGGCAAGCACGTCAAGCGCGCCCGGACGGAAGACGTCGGCGTCGAGTTCGCCCGCCTCGACCGCATCGAGCGCGGCGCGCGCCTCCAGATATTCGAAGCGGTTGCCGGGCACGAGCACCGCTTCGCTCGGTTCGTCCAACCGATGATTGGCGCGACCGATGCGCTGGAGCAGCCGCGACGAGCCTTTGGGCGCCCCCATCTGGATCACGCAGTCGACATCGCCCCAGTCGACGCCGAGATCGAGGCTTGCGGTCGCGACGAGCGCGCGGAGCCTGCCCTCGGCCATCGCCGCTTCGACCTTGCGCCGCGCCTCGCGGCTGAGCGAACCGTGATGGATGCCGATGGGCAGCTTCATCTCGTTGACCTTCCACAGATCCTGGAAGATCAGTTCGGCGAGCGAGCGCGTGTTGCAGAAGACGAGTGTCGTGCGGTGCGTCTCGATCTCGGCCATCACCTGCTCTGCGGCATAACGGCCGGAATGCCCCGACCAGGGCACGCGGTCCTCCGGCAGCAGGATCGATATGTCGGGTTCGGCGCCGGGATCGCCGGTGACGCTGGTGACCATATCGATATCGCCATCTGGCGCGAGCCAGGCGCGATACCCATCCGGATCGGCGACGGTGGCCGACAGCGCAACGCGGCGCATCGCGGGCGCAATCGCCTGAAGCCGGGACAGCGAAAGCGACAGCAGGTCGCCTCGCTTCTGCGTCGCAAAGGCGTGCACTTCGTCGATGACGACGGTCTTCAGCCCCTCAAACATCAGGAAGCTGTCGGGATAGCTGAGCAAGAGGCTGAGCGACTCGGGCGTGGTGAGCAGGATCTGCGGCGGCCGTGCGCGCTGGCGCACCTTGCGATCGGCGGGAGTGTCGCCGGTGCGCGTTTCGACGCGAATATCGAGCCCCATCTCGGCTACAGGCGTGAGCAGGTTGCGCTGAACGTCCACCGCGAGCGCCTTTAGCGGCGAGACGTAGAGCGTATGGAGGCCCGCACCGGGAGACCCGATCAGATCGACGAGCGTGGGCAGGAAGCCCGCCAGCGTCTTGCCCGCGCCCGTGGGCGCGACGAGCATCGCGTGCCGCCCCGCGCGCGCGGCGTCGAGCATCGCAAGCTGATGTCGTCGCGGCGCCCAGCCGCGCATCGCGAACCACTCAGTCAACGCGGGCGGGAGCGCGGTCATCGGCGGCACTATAAGCGTGCCGCGAAAAGAGGATAGCGCCGCTTGCCCGCCGCGCGCGACCTGCTAGACAAGCGCCATGCTGACGGGTCGACTAGTTCTGCGCGCCATCCTGCTCGCTATTGCGGCAATGATGCTTGGCGTTCTCTGCACCATCCTTTGGGTCGCCATATATTCGGCGGTGATAGCGCCGGGCCAGGGGCTCGCATTCTACGAGGATTATGCGGCGCGCGCGGCGCCAACGATCGCGATTGTCACCGGCATACCCATATTGTTCGTCGCCGGCTGGTTCATCGCCCGCAATCTGCCGCGCCGCGAAGGCATCGGCGCCGGCGTGCTGGTTGGTCTGGTCTATACCGTGATCGATCTGGTGCTGCTGCTCGCACTCGCGGGCGAGCTTGATCTTCCCTGGGGGGTATTGGCGCTGTCCTATGGCACCAAGATCGCGGCGGGCGCGGCGGGCGGCTGGCTCGCCACGCGCAATGCGCTGGAAAATACCGGAGACGACCCGATATAGGCCGATGTGACACGGCTCGGATCCTGGATCGAACCCCATGCGGAGGGCATCTACGTGCCCGCCGCCGATATCTGGATCGACCCCTCTACGCCCAAGCCCCGCGCGCTCGTCACGCATGGCCATGCCGATCACGCGCGCGGCGGACACGGCGCGGTCTGGGCGACCCCGGAAACGCTCGCGATCATGGAAGTGCGCTACGGACCGCAGCCGGGCAATCCCGTCGCCTATGGCGAGCGGCTGACACTGGGCAATATCGACGTGAGCTTCGCGCCTGCGGGTCATGTCCTCGGCTCGGCGCAAATCGTGCTCGATCATGCGGGCGAGCGCGCAGTCGTCTCGGGGGACTATAAGCGGCGGCCCGACCCGACCTGCGCGCCCTTCGAGCCGGTGCCTTGCGACATCTTCATCACCGAGGCGACATTCGGGCTTCCGGTGTTCCGCCATCCCGAGACGCATGACGAAATCGACAAGCTGCTCGCTGCGCTCCACGCCAATCCCGATCGCTGCGTGCTTGTGGGCGCCTATGCGCTGGGCAAGGCGCAGCGCGTGATCGCCGAGCTTCGCGCGCTGGGGCACGCCGACCCCATCTATATTCACGGTGCGCTCCAGACGCTGTGCAGCCTTTACGCCGCGCACGGCGTCGAGCTGGGCGAATTGCGCGCCGCCACCGACGCCGACAAGGCGGCGATGCGCGGGGCGATCGTGATCGCGCCGCCTTCGGCGCTGAATGACCGCTGGAGCCGGCGATTGCCTGATCCGATCACCGCAATGGCTTCGGGCTGGATGCGCGTGCGCCAGCGCGCGGTGCAACAGGGCGTCGAGCTGCCGTTGATCCTGTCCGATCATGCCGATTGGGACGAACTTACGCGCACGCTGGTCGAGGTCGCGCCCAGCGAGGTCTGGGTCACCCACGGCCGCGAGGACGCGCTGGTCCATTGGTGCCAGATGCACCAGATCAAGGCGCGCGCGCTCGATCTCGCGGGCTATGACGACGAAGAGAGCTAGAGCAGGGTTCCGGCTATTTGGCGGGCATCGGAAAACGGGCATCCAGCGCCGCAATCAGCTCCGCCGAATCGAAATAGGCATCGGCGGGCAGCGCCGATTCACCTGGCTTCTCGAAAACGATGCGAGCGCTGGTTGTGGACACCCGCATCGGCAGGATCACAAAGCCGGTGCTTCCGCGCTTCTTCGCCAGATAGGCTGCGTGCAGCAGCAGCGCCTCCCCGCCCGCAATGCCGTTGCCACCCTGTACGATCAGCACCTCGCCGCGCTTGTCATCGCGTTTGATCTGCAGATATTTGGAATCGGTCGTCTGGCGGACGCCCGCTGACAGACGCGAATAGTCCCCATCGGTCAGGATCGGACGAATCGTCGCGTAGAGTCGCTTGGTCGCGGCCTCGTTGGTCAGCGCTTCATAATGCGCCTTGATTGCATCGGCGCGGAGTTGCTGGGGGTCGCGGGCAAGCGCCCCCTGAAGCTGCGTCGGCGCGGCGCCCTCACGCAGCAACGCGGTGAGGTGCGCAACCGCCGGCACCGAGGGCGCGAGCCAGCGCGCGCGCGCGGAAAAGATCAAACGCGCATCGTCGATCCTGCCCTGCCTGGCCAGTGTCGCGATGCGCGCGAATTCAAGCAGTTCATCGGTGCGCGCGACGGCATCCTTTTCGCGCTGGCTGTCGGCGCCGGAGATCGCGGCGGCCCGATCGTCATTGGCGCGGCGCGCCAGCGCAATCTGCGCTTCCCCGACCGGGATGTTGCCCCCCAATATATGCTGGATCGCGATCTGCGCGAGAATGTTGGCCGCGACGGTATCGCCTTCGACAAGCGCAACCAGTCCAGCCAGCGTCGCGGCAGCACCCGCGAAGTCGCCCGCCCATTCCTGCGCCTCAGCCAGCTCCAGCCGTGCCTGCGGCGCAAGACGCACGAAATTCGCGTAGAATCCGCGTCGAGCGCCGTCCATCGCGCCATCGGGACGCAGATATTGCTGCGCGCGCAGCAGGTTCTGGATGTCATAGGGCGATTGCGCCGCCATTCGAAGCGCCGCGGCCTCGGCCTCCGCGGGTCGATTCACCCGCACCAAAATCGCCGCCTCAAGCTCGATCGCGGAGAGTGCAAGGCTGCGGAGGAACTCTCCATCCGCAGCGCGTTCGCCACCGATGGCGGGGAAGCTGCGAACGTCGGAAAGCGCCGATTCGAGTTCCTTCGCCTCAACATGGTGGATCGCGCGCGCCAGCATCAGTCGCGAGCGCCGGCGATCATCCCGCTTGCCCTTGCCTTCGGAAAGCGCGGCCGTGCACGCCGCCACGCCTTCGGTGCCAAAACGACGCTCGGCGACATTGTCACTCTCGGGTGCGCCGAGCAGGCCCATCGTACCGATCACAAGCGTCAGTCGCGCAAGCCCTTCGGCCACGCCCATGCCCTTGGACTGACCGTCACAGCGGACATAATCGGATGCGGCCATTGCGGTCGTAGGCGCCACGGTGCCCATGCACGCGGCCAGCAACAGCGCCCTGACGCCAAATCCATTGATGTTCACGAAGCCCCCCGACTTTTGCGTGGTGTCTGGGTAGGCGTGCGTGCGTGCCACTGGCAAGGGGTTGCCGCCTCGACGGGCCCAAAAAAAAGCCGCCCCAAAGGGACGGCTTGGAAAGTTTTTAGGAGAGGATGCCTGAAAGGCACGCTCTATGTGCACTGCAGCATGATTTTGTGCAAGTGCGAATGACATCGATAGACATGCAAAAAATGCAATTTACCGCATTTCCGCGGTTGTCCGGACAAATTCAATGCCCTGCCTGCGCCCCTCGTTCGATCCCTGAGGCGGCGAGCTGCGAATCGATCTGGCCCATCAGCCGTTCGAGCCCCGCTTCGTCCTTCGCCTCGGCGCGCGCCACCAGCACGTCCTGCGTGTTCGAAGCGCGCAGCAGCCACCAGCCATCGGCGGTATTGACGCGCGCGCCATCGGTGTCGTTGACCTCGGCGCCATCAGCCTTCAGTCGCGCGAGCACTTCGTCAATCACCGCGAATTTGCGGCTTTCATCGACCTGGAAACGCATTTCGGGCGTGTTGACCATGTCGGGCATCGCGTCCTTGATTTCGGTGAGCGACTTGCCCGACTGGCGTATCGCGCTCATCAGCCGCACCGCAGCATAGATCGCATCGTCAAAGCCGTAATAATCCCAGGCGAAGAAGATGTGGCCGCTCATCTCGCCACCCAGCGGCGAATCGACCTCCTTCATCTTGGCCTTGATGAGCGAATGGCCGGTCTTCCACATCAGCGGCTTGCCGCCGAGTTCGGTAACGCGGTCGTAGAGCGCCTGGCTGGTCTTGACGTCGGCGATGATCGTGCCGCCGGGAACGGCTTTCAGCACCGGTTCGGCGAGAATGCCGAGGAGCTGATCGCCCCAGATCACGCGGCCTTCGCCGTCGATAGCGCCGATCCGGTCGCCATCGCCGTCGAAAGCCACACCGAAATCGAGCTTCTTTTCGGCGACGAGCGCTTTCAGATGCGCGAGATTCTTTTCCTCGGTCGGATCGGGATGATGGTTGGGGAAATTCGCGTCGACATCGGTGAAGAGCAGATGATGCTCACCCGGGAGCAGCTTCACAAGCTTCTCGATCACCGGTCCCGCTGCGCCGTTGCCCGCGTCCCAGCCGATCCGGTACGCGCCGCCCGCATAGCCGGCGAGCAGCCGCCCGACATAATCGTCCATGATGTCGGCATTCGAGACGGTGCCCTTGCCCTCGAGCCAGTCGCCCTCGGCGGCCATGCTTCCGATCTTCAGGATGTCGGCGCCGTAAAATGGCGCGTGCTGAAGCACCATCTTGAAGCCGTTATAATCGGCGGGGTTATGGCTGCCGGTTATCTGTATGCCGCCATCAACCTCCAGCACCGCCTCGGCATAATAGAGCATTGGCGTGGGGCCGAGCCCGACACGCACCACGTCGATGCCGGTTTCGACCAGGCCCTTGATCAGCGCGGCCTCGAGCATCGGTGAGGATTCGCGGCCATCATAGCCCACCGCAACGCGCGTGCCGCCGGCGCGGCGCACGAACGTGCCGAAGCCGCGACCTATTGCATAGGCATCGTTCTGGTGGAGCGTCTTTCCGACAATTCCGCGAATGTCATATTCGCGCAACGTCGTCGGGTCGAAAACATGGCTCATCAAAGGCTCCGTCGTTCAGTCGGTTTGGGACGGTGCCTGAACGCCCGACTTGAGCAACAGGTCACGCGCCGCATTAATTTTTCTCGCAAGTTCCTCGCTGCCCCCCGCATCGGGATGGACGCGGGCGATGATCCGACGGTGCGCCGCGCGGATCTCGTCGGCCGTCGCGCCGGGCTGAACGCCCAGCAGCAGCCTTGCCTCGTCGGGCGACATCGCCGGGCCCACCTTGTGCCCCTTCCACCATAGCCAGATGATCGCGATGATCCCGAGAAGGAGGATCAGCTTTGCCATCAGGCCGCGTTCGCAGTTGCTTCGGGCAGCGCAAGCCCGGAGATCATCTCGCGTAGTTCCTGCCGCGCGGCGATGTGGCTGATGCCCAGTTCGCCCAGTTCCTGCAGGTCGAGCAGCGTCACGCCCTTGGGAAAGAGTTCGCGGTAGATCACGCGCTCGCCAAGACCGGGAATCACGCGGAAGCCGACGCGCTTGGAAAGCTCGGCCAGCGCATCGCCGACGCGGCGCATATTGCGCGCCTCGACATGCTGGAGGCGGTTGCGCAGCACGACCCAGTCGACCGTGCCGCCATCGGCCTTGGCGCGCGCCTTGCGCGCATCCCACACCATCTCGGCATAGAAGCTGGGGCGCTTGACCTTGTATGTTTCCGAGTCGACCTGACCGATCAGGTCGAGGTCGATGAAGCTGTCGTTGATCGGCGTGACGAGCGTGTCAGCCTTGCTTGCCGCGGCACGCGCCAGCGGATCGTCGCGCCCGGGGGTGTCGATGACGAGAAATTCGACATCGCGCGTCAGCGAATCGAGCTTGGTCTCGAAGGTTTCGGGGCTGCCGTCGCTGACCACGTCAAAAGCGGGGATGTCGAGCCCGAGCAGGTGGCGCTTCGCGGTGTCCTGCCGGTTCTCCAGATATCGCGCGAGCGTCTTCTGCCGCCCGTCGAGATCGAGCGCAGCGACGCGCCGCCCCGCCTTGGCCAGCCCGATCGCGGTGTGAACGGCGCTGGTAGATTTACCGCTGCCGCCCTTTTCGTTCGCGAACACAATCAGATGAACGCCATTGACCGCCATGCAGAATTTCCGCCCCTTTAAAATGCAACCTTGCCCCCCTAAGAGCAGCCTCCGGCAATATCGGAGGCAAAGGCAGCGTGCAAACGGTCCGTGATCTCGACAGTCTCAGAGTGGCAATTGATGAGTTCAGAACCGAAGGGCATCGCGTTGCCCTGGTGCCCACCATGGGCGCGCTGCATGCGGGACATATGGCGCTGATCGAGGCCGCGAAGGCCCGGGCGGACCGCGTCGTCGCGTCGATTTTCGTCAATCCGAAACAGTTCGGCCCGAACGAAGATTTCGATGCCTATCCGCGCAAGGAGAATGCCGACGCAGCGATGCTCGAAGCCGCGGGCTGCGCGTTGCTCTGGCTGCCCCCGGTCGAGGTGATGTACCCCGACGGCTATTCGACCAACATTTCAGTATCGGGTGTCACCGAGCATCTCGACGGCGCCGCACGCCCGGGCCATTTCGATGGCGTCGCTACCGTCGTCGCCAAGCTGTTCAATCAGGTGCAGCCCGATATAGCGCTGTTCGGCGAGAAGGATTACCAGCAGCTCGCGGTGATTCGCCGCATGGTGACCGACCTCAATGTCCGCATCGAGATCGAGGGCGTCCCGACCCAGCGCGAGGAGGACGGCCTCGCGCTGTCTTCGCGCAATATCTATCTCTCGCCCGAAGAACGCGAAGCGGCGCGCGTGCTGCCCCGCGCGCTGGGCGAGGCCGCGCGCGCAATTGCGGCCGGTGGCGATGTCGCCGAAGCGCTGACCAAGGCCAGGGGGATGCTGGCCAAGGCGGGCTTCGATCCGATCGACTATGTCGCGCTCCACGACGCGGGAACGCTTGATCCGCTGACGGTCTTTGATCGTCCCGCGCGGCTGTTCGCGGCAGCGCGAATCGGGCGCACGCGCCTGATCGACAATCTTGCCGTTGAATAAGCTATTGAAAAATTGTGATTGATTTTGACGAATGATCAAAGCTGATTTGCGTTAACCATTTTTTTAACGCCTTTCCCCGAAGCTGCTTGTCGACAGAAGTGTCGAACGGGGGAATGGGGAATGGCACATAGTCTGAGTGCTGCGATCCTGCTGATGGAAAGCCGGCTCGCCGATGCAGCAAAGGGCGACTCAAGGGCCTGCTTCGATCTGGGCATCGCTTATTCATCGGGAACAAGCGGCGTCGAGGTCGACCTGATCCAGGCGCATAAATGGTTCAATCTCGCGGCGCTGAAGGGCAATATCCGTGGCCAGGAATGCCGTGCCGAGATTGCGCACGAGATGAGCGGCTGGGAAATCGCCGAAGCACAGCGCCAGGCGCGCGCATGGTTGCAGGAAACCGGTCGCGCCGCGGCCTGACGGCCTCAGGCCCTTAACGGAAGTTGTCGGCGTAGGCCTGGAGCTTGAGCTTGCGCTCGGGCGCGGCGACGACGTGATACGCAATGCCCTGCCGCTCGGCATAGGCCTTCGCGGCTTCGGCGTCGGCGAAATAAAGCTGCACCTGCTCGCGCGTGTCCCCAGAACCGGCCCAGCCCATCAGCGGATCAGGGCGCTTGGCTTCGGCGGGCTCGAATTCCAGCACCCAGCGAGTGGTGAGCGCCCTGCCCGACTGCATCGCATTCTTGGGGGTCTGATAGATACGCGCAGCCATGTCCGTTTCCCTGATTTCAGCGCCCGTCCAGTGCCCGAAGCGCGCCGGAGTCGTCAAGTGCAGCGTTACGAACGTCGCGCGTCAGCCTTTTTGGTGCGTAACGTGGCATTTGCGGCGGCGGGATCGTCGGGCCAGGGGTGTTTGGGATAGCGCCCGCGCATCTCCTTGGCGACATCGACCCAACTCCCGCTCCAGAATCCAGGCAGATCGCGCGTCGTCTGTATCGGCCGTCCTGCCGGCGAGGTCAGGCTGAGCACCAGCGGCACGCGCCCGCCCGCGACCGTCGGATGCGTCGCCAGCCCGAACAGCGCCTGGACGCGCGTGGTGACGGTGGGCCCGCCTTCAGCTTCATAATCGATCGCGTGCGTGCTGCCTGCAGGCGTGGTGAACTCGGCGGGCGCGAGCGTATCGACGCGCTTGCGTCCGTCCCAGCCAAGGACGCCGTCAAACGCGCCCGACAGTGCCGAGGCGCTGATCTCCGAGAGCCGCCGCTTGCCCGCGACGAGCGCGGGCAACCACTCGTCGAGCGTGGCGAGCAGCGCCACATCGGACAGGTCGGGCAAGGAAGCATCATGCGCGCGCGCGAATTGTGCACGCAGCCGCAGTGCGGCGGCATTGTCGCTCCACGGCAGCAGGTCGAGCCCGTGCGTGCGAACACCCTCGACGAGCGCGGCGGCAATTGCGGATGGATCGGCCTTGGCATCCTGCCCCCTGGCGAGCTGGATCGCGCCCAACCACCGACCATGCATAGCCCTTACGCCTCCGGTGGCCGGATCGAAGGTCACATGCGCGCCGCTCTCGATGCGGTCGCCGAACAGCGCTTCCACGGTGGCCAGGTCGATCTGCGCGGCCGACAGGATTCGTGCGCCCGACGCAGCGCCCTGGATCTCTGCCACCGCGAGCCATTCGGCGCGCGCGAGCGGCGAGGCAGGATCGAGCCGAAAGCCGCGCCCGCCGACCGAAATCCAGTTGGCGCCATCGGCGTCGCGGCGTTTCGACAGCCGATCAGGAAATGCGAGCGCAATACAGGCGCCAAAATCGCCGTTCGTATCGAGTGAGGCCGCTTTGCCGGCGAGCGTCTCCCATCGCTGCGCCAGCTTCCTTGCCGCCTGAGCGCGTTGGCCGCGTTCACCGTGCCAGCGCCGCAGACGCAGTTCTAGATCGGCGTCGTTGCCTCCCAGCCCACGTTCGGATAGCAGAACCGCCACCTCCGCGGCCAGCCCGCCCCAGCCGCGCACGTGGGCTTCGACCAGCATATGGGCGAGGCGCGGCGGCAAAGGCAGTTTCGCGATCGCCGCACCATGCGGCGTCGGCCGGCCGTCCGCATCCAGCGCGCCCAGCGTCTGCAGCCGACGCCGCGCCTCCGCGATCGCGGCCAAGGGAGGCGGGTCGATCCAGTTGAGCGTGCGCGGGTCATGGACACCCCAGAGCGCACAATCGAGAAGGAGCGGCGACAGATCGGCCTCAAGGATTTCGGGTGGATCGAAACGCGGCAGCCCCGCGGTAGCCGCCTCTTCCCACAGCCGATAGGCGACGCCCGGCGACTGGCGCGCGGCGCGGCCCGCGCGCTGCGTGACCGCGGCCTGACTGGCGCGTTCGGTGACGAGCCTGGTCATTCCCGCGGCGCGATCGTAGCGCGGACGCCGCGCCAGCCCGCTGTCGACGACGACGCGGACCCCGTCGAGCGTCAGGCTGGTTTCAGCGATGCTCGTGGCGAGCACGAGCTTGCGCTTGCCCGCAGTCGCGGCTGCGATCGCTGCACGCTGTGCGGCGGGATCGAGCGTGCCGTGCAGACGGTGAAGCTCGACATCGCCGGGAAGCCCGGCCAGACGTTCGGCGGTGCGCTCGATCTCGGCAACGCCGGGTAGGAAGGCGAGCACCCCGCCTGCTTCTTCGGCCAGCGCGCGACGGATCGCTCCGGCCATCTCATCCTCGATCCGCGCCTCTGCTTTGCGGCCGAGGTGCCTGAGCCTCAGCGAATGGCTGCGCCCCTCGCTTTCTATCACTGGTGCATCGCCCATCAGTCCCGAGAAACGCGCGCCATCGAGTGTGGCCGACATCGCGATGAGGCGAAGGTCGGGCCGCAGCCCGCCCTGCGCATCAAGCGCGAGCGCCAGCCCGAAATCGCTGTCGAGGCTGCGCTCATGAACCTCGTCGAACAGAACTGCGGATATGCCGGCGAGTTCGGGATCGGTCTGGATGCGGTTAACGAAGATGCCCTCGGTCAACACCAGTACGCGCGTCGCAGCGGACTGCCTGCTGTCCATCCGCGTCGCATAGCCGATTGTCTTGCCGACGGGCTCACCTGCCAGCATCGCCATGCGCTCGGCAGCGGCGCGTGCGGCAAGACGGCGGGGCGAAAGGAGCAGGATTTGACCCGTGCACCAGCGCTGATCGAGCAATGCCGGCGCGACCGCGGTGGTCTTGCCCGCGCCGGGCGGGGCAACGAGGACAGCGTTGGATTGCTCGCGCAGAACGGCAAGCAGCTCAGGCAAGACGGCGTGGATGGGAAGCGTCATAAAGCCCCTCCCTTCCAAGGAAGGGGTTGGGGTGGGTAGATGTCAGGACAGAAGGCTCGCTTCGCTCGCACCCACCCCTGCCCCTCCCTTGAAAGGGAGGGGTGCAACATCAATAAGCCCGCGCGATGGCGAACTCGACCGCCTCGACGAGCGTCGATTTGGCCTGGCTGCTGCCGAAGCTGCCAAGCGCATCGATCGCGCGCTGACCATAGTGACGCGCACGCTCGATGGTGTCGGCAATCGCGCCTGTCTGCTCGAGCAGCGACTTGGCGTGCGCCAGATCGTCGTCGCCGATCCGGTGGCCGTGCATCGCATCGCGCCAGAAACTGCGGTCTTCAGCGCTCCCGCGCGCATGTGCGAGGATGACGGGCAGCGTGACCTTGCCGTCGCGGAAGTCGTCGCCCACGCCCTTGCCCATCGTTTCCGCGTCCGAGGCATAGTCGATTGCGTCGTCGACGAGCTGGAAGGCGATGCCGAGATTGCGGCCATAGGCGTCGAGCGCGAGTTCATCCGCCTCGGGACGCTCCGCGACCACCGCGGCGATGCGGCAGGCGGCGGCGAACAGTGCGGCGGTCTTGGCGCCGATGATCTGGAGATAGCGGTCCTCGCCCGTCTCGACCTGTCGCTGCGCGGTGAGCTGGTTGACCTCGCCCTCGGCGATCACGGCGGATGCATTTGAAAGGATGCGCAGCGCCTTGAGGCTGCCATCCTCGACCATCAGCTCGAACGAACGGCTGAACAGGAAATCGCCGACGAGCACGCTCGCGGGATTGCCCCAGATCAGGTTGGCGGTGCGGCGACCGCGGCGAAGGTCCGATTTGTCGACGACATCGTCGTGCAGCAGCGTCGCGGTATGGATAAACTCGACCGAGGCGGCGAGCTTGTGATGGCGCGTACCCGTATAATCGAGCATCCGCGCGCAGGCGAGCATCAGCATCGGCCGCATCCGCTTGCCGCCGCCCGCGATCAGATGCCCGGCCAGCTCGGGGATCAACGGGATATCAGACTGCATCCGCGCAAGGATGACGCTGTTCACCTGATTCATATCGTTGGCGACGAGCGCCATCATCGGTTCGAGCGAAGGCGCGCGGCCCGACGGGTTCAGGCGGTGAATCGTTGCGGTCATGACAGTGTGGCTCTGGCCCCGCGCACCGCGTTATGCAAGCGATATGGCCTTGCTTTCGCAGTGTCATGCAACGAAAAGCCGCCAGATCGAGGAGACTGTGAATGAGCGACGACCGGCTGAGGCATTACCGCGAGAGCATCGACAATATCGACGCGGCGCTCGTATTCATGCTTGCCGAGCGCTTCAAGGTCACGCAGGCGGTGGGCCGCTACAAGGCGGAAAACGGGCTTCCCCCCGCCGATCCGGGGCGCGAGGAGCGCCAGATCGAGCGGCTCAGGAAGCTGGCGCACGATGCAAATCTGGATCCTGAGTTTTCCGAGAAATTCCTGCGCTTCATCATCGACGAAGTCATTCGCCACCACGAGAAGCTGCGCGGTTAGAGTGTAGCGCAAATGAATTGACCCGCTCATCCTGAGGAGGGACTGAGCGAAGGAAGGCCCGTCTCGAAGGACCCTTCGAGACGCCGTTTCGCCAAGCTCAACGGCTCCTCAGGATGAGCGGGTCAATTCGATCAAGGAGAGCTATGCCGCGGCGGGCAAGCGCAAGCGCGCGAGCAGCCCGCCCAGATCCTCGCTTTCCTCGAGCGACACGCTGCCGCCATAAATCTCGGCAACATCGCGCACGATCGCGAGACCGAGGCCGGTGCCGGGCTTGCCCGTGTCGAGCCGCACGCCACGATCGAATATGCGCTGGCGTTCCTCCTCGGGAATGCCCGGGCCGTCATCCTCGACGAGCATCTCAACGAAATCGCCTGCGCGCGCGATCGTCACGAACACACTGCCCCCGCCATATTTGGCGGCGTTCTCGATCAGATTGCCGAGCATCTCGTCGAGGTCCTGGCGCTCGACATGCACAGCGAGGTCTCGCGGCCCGTCCATGTCGAAACGGACATGGTCGTAGAGTCGGCCGACCGCGCGCTCGACCGATTCGAGGCTGGGCCAGACGTCCGCACGGCTGTGCGCATGGCCGCGGCGGCCGACGGCGCGCGCACGCGCCAGATGATGGTCGACCTGGCGTCGCATCGTCGCGGCCTCGCGGATCACGGTATCGGCGAGATCGGGCGCCTGCGCGGTCGCGGCATTCATGATGACGGTGAGTGGCGTCTTGAGCGCATGCGCAAGATTGCCCGCGTGTCGCCGCGCTTCCTCGGCCTGCTTCTCATTGTGCTCGAGCAAGGCATTCAGCTCCTCGACCATGGGCTGGACCTCATTGGGCATGGTCGAGGCCTCGACGCGGTTCGCGCGCCCGGCGCGCATCTCGCCGATCGACTGCCTGATCCTGTTGAGCGGCCACAGCCCATAAAGCGTCTGCAAGCCCGCCAGCACGATCAGCCCCAGCCCAAGCAGCGCGAAGCTGCGCACCAGCGTGCGGCGGAGCACGGCGATCTGTTCGTCGAGCCCTACGCGGCTCTCGGCCACCTGAAAGCGCCAGAGGACGGGCGAATCGGGCAGGCGGATATCGCGTTCGAGGATGCGCAACGCCTCATCGGGGAATTCGCGACTGTCATAGGCATGGGCATCGCTGTCGGTATGCGCAGGGCCCGCCGCGAGCCGGCGATCCCAGAGCGAGCGCGACGGAAAGGCCTCGAAACCCTTACCCGTCACCTGCCAGTAGAGCCCCGAATTGGGCTCAAGGAAGCGCTGGTCGGCAAGCGCACGGCTGAAGCGCATCTCCCCATCGGGCCCGATCTCGGCCGAAGCGACCATCGAGCGCAGCACATATTCGAGCTGCGCGTCGAAATTGCGCGTGATCGCGCTCGTCAGCACGCGATCGAGCGCAAGGCCGCCACCGGCGAGCAGCAACAGAATCCACAGCGCCGCGATCGTGATCATCCGGCGCGTGAGCGACCCGGTGGTGCGCCGCTTCTGTTCGATCGGGAGGGCTTCGGTCATCGCGAATGGGGCTTCGGGCCGCGCGGTCATGGGCGGCGTTGACCGTCAGCCTTCGGGATCGTCGAGGCTGTAGCCCAGTCCGCGGATCGTGGAGATCACGTCGGCACCGAGTTTCTTGCGGATCCGCGTGACGAACACCTCTATCGTGTTCGAATCGCGGTCGAAGTCCTGATCGTAAATGTGTTCGATCAGCTCGGTGCGGCTGACCACCTTGCCCTTGTGATGGAGCAGATAGCTCAAAAGCTTGTATTCCTGCGCCGTCAGCTTGACCGGTGAGCCCGCGAGCGTGACCTTGCCCGAACGCGTGTCGAGGCGGACGTCGCCCGCGGTGAGTTCCGAAGAGGCATTGCCCGACGCGCGACGGATGAGCGCGCGCAGCCGCGCGATCAGTTCCTCCGACTGGAAGGGCTTGGCGAGATAATCGTCGGCGCCGGCATCGAGCCCGGCCACCTTGTCCGACCAACTGTCGCGCGCGGTGAGCACGAGCACGGGCATCACCTTGCCCTCCTTGCGCCAGCGATCGAGCACGGTCAGCCCATCGATTTCGGGAAGTCCCAAATCGAGCACGACCGCGTCGTAATTCTCGGTCGAACCCATGAAATGCCCATCCTCGCCATCGGTGGCGAGATCGACCGCATAACCGACGCCTTCGAGCGTCTGGCGGAGCTGCTGGCCGAGACTGGGTTCGTCCTCAACGATCAAAACGCGCATGCATTCCCCTTCATTATCCTGGGGCCGGCGAGGCGGCCCGGTCGCTCATTGCTGCGAGCTGGGAGCCTCAACGGCCCGAACGGCCGATGACCTGACCATTACGCGCGTCGACGTCTATCCAGAAGACCTGGACATCGCGCCGGAACTTCAGACGATAGACCGAACGCGCACGATCGAACTCTGGCCCCAGATACTCCGCGCCGCGCGCCGAGGGAAGCACCCTCGCCTCGATCTGGCGGAGCGACATGACCTGGCCCTTCTGATGCGCCTCATAAGCCGATTCCTGGTCGCCGCGGCGCGCATCGGCGGCGGCGGCTCCCATCAGCAGAGTCGCGCCAATCGCAACGGAAAGCGGGGAAAAGAGGCGGTTCATCGTCGTCATGGGCTTGTGGCATAGGGCGAAAGCGTTGAATAGGCCATGAATAGCCGCTTCATCCGGCCGTCATCCACGTCATTCAGAGAATCACCATGTCAGCCCCCGTTCTTGCCTATGAAAATCTCGGCGTCGTCCAGGGGAGCGGGTGGCTGTTCCGCGGGCTCGACCTGTTCATCGGCGAGCGCGACCGGCTGGCGCTGATCGGCCGCAACGGCGCGGGCAAGACGACGCTGCTGAAACTCATCGCGGGAACAATCGACTGCGACGAAGGGCGCCGGACGATCGTTCCGGGCACCAATGTCGTCATGCTCGAACAGGAACCCGCCATGGCGGGGCACGCGACGCTGCTCGATTTCACGCTCTCGGGCACCAATGCGCCCGAGCAGCATGAGGTGGAAGCGATCGCGCACCAGATCGGCATCGACCTTTCGCGCGAGGCAGCAACGGCCTCGGGCGGCGAGCGCCGCCGTGCAGCAATCGCGCGCGCGCTGGCAATGAGGCCCGATGTGCTGCTGCTCGACGAGCCCACCAACCATCTCGACCTCGCGGCGATCGACTGGCTCGAGAACTGGCTGGGGCGCTATAATGGTGCGTTCATCGCGATCAGCCACGACCGTACCTTCCTGACCCGGCTCACGCGGCAGACGCTGTGGCTCGACCGCGGCAACATCCGTCGCAGCGAGATCGGCTTTGGCGGCTTCGATGCGTGGACCGAAAAGGTCTATGCCGAGGAGGAACGCGCCGCCGAGAAGCTCGACGCCAAATTGAAGCTGGAGCTCCACTGGCTCGCGCGCGGCGTGACCGCGCGGCGCAAGCGCAATCAGGGCCGGCTCGAGGCGCTCCACAAGATGCGTGCGCAGCGCGCCGCGATGATCGGTCCGCAGGGCGCGGCCAAGCTCGCGATCGAGGCCGATGACGTCCGGACCAAGAGCGTGATCACCGCGGAGGGAGTGACCAAACGCTTTGGCGAGCGCGCGGTGATCAAGGATTTCAGCTTCAAGGTGCAGCGCGGCGACCGGATCGGCATCGTCGGGTCTAACGGTGCAGGCAAGACGACGCTGCTCAGGCTGCTCACGGGCGAGATCGCCCCCGACGAGGGCAAGGTGACGCTCGCCAAGACGCTCGATGGCGTGATTATCGATCAGCAGCGCAGTCTGATGGCGCCCGAAAAGCGCGTGCGCGACGTGCTGGCCGAGGGCGGCGACTGGATCGAGGTGCGCGGCGTCAAGAAGCACATCCAGGGCTATCTCAAGGAATTCCTGTTCGAGCCCGGTCTTTCGGATGCGAAAGTCGGCACGCTTTCGGGCGGCGAGCGATCGCGGCTGCTGCTTGCACGCGAATTCGCGCGGCGGAGCAACCTGCTCGTGCTCGACGAGCCCACCAACGATCTCGATCTCGAAACGCTGGACCTGCTCCAGGAGGTGATCGCCGATTATGACGGCACGGTGCTGATCGTCAGCCACGACCGCGACTTTCTCGACCGAACGGTGACAGTGACGCTGGGGCTCGATGGATCGGGCAAGGTCGATGTCGTCGCGGGCGGCTATGCCGACTGGGAGCGGAAACGCGTCGCGCGGGCTGAGCCCAAAAAGGCGACGGTGAAGGCGTCTGTTTCGGCAGCTCCGGAACCCGCGCGGCAGCGAACCAAACTGTCGTACAAGGATCAGCGCGATTTCGACCTTCTGCCCGGGCGGATCGAAGAGATTGAGGCGGCGATCGCGCGCGATGAGGCGGCGCTGGCGGATCCCGATCTATACACGCAGAATCCCGCGCGCTTCGAACAGCTTACGAAGACGATCGATGCCGCGCGCGTAGAGCGCGATGCGGCAGAGGAACGGTGGCTGGAACTGGCGGAGATGGTCGAAGAGCTGGGATAATTTGCGACAATACTAAGAATGGCTCGCAATAGCATTGACATTGCGAGGCGCTCTCAATAGCAGCGGCCCCAACAGCAAAAGGGGGTTTACTGCCGTGTCCACCAAGTCGTCGCCCAAGCCCGCACGCCACGCCGCATCGCCCGCGTTCCTCGCGCTCACCTGTGTCGGATTCCTCTCCTCGGCTCCCGCGTTCGCAACCGACGCGGTCGATACCCCCGCAACCGACCCTGTCGAACAGCGCGCCATCATCGTCACGGGCGAAGCCGAGGCGGAGGTCGAATCGCCCAAGGCGACCGCGCCGCTGCTCGACACGCCGCAGACGATCACGGTTATTTCGGACCAGACGCTCCGCAAGCAGAACCTGCTGACCTTGCGCGACGCGCTGGCGACGATCCCGGGCATCACCTTTGGTGCGGGCGAAGGCGGCGGCGGTTACGGCGACAGCATCAACCTGCGCGGCTATTCGGCGAATAACGACATCACGCAGGACGGCGTGCGCGACAGCGCGCAATATACGCGCTCCGATCCGTTCAACCTTCAGCAAATCGAGGTCTATAACGGCGCCAATTCGGTGTTCAACGGATCGGGCTCGGTCGGCGGCACGATCAACCTGGTATCCAAGGTGCCGCAGCCGACCGACCTGACGATCGTCCAGGGCAGCGTCGGCACCGACAATTACTATCGCGGCACGATCGACAGCAATGTTCGCGTCAACGATCTGATCGCGGTGCGGCTGAACGCCGCCTATCACCGCAGCGACGTTCCCGGCCGCGACGTGGAGAAGTACCAGCGTTGGGGTGTCGCCCCCTCGATCACCCTCGGCATCGAGGGTCCGACCAGCCTGACGCTCGCCTATTTCCACCAGCGCGACGACAATATCCCGATCTACGGCGTGCCCTATTTCAAAAACCAGCTCAATGACGGTCCGCTGGAGGAGGTCGACGACAGCGACTATTTCGGCATCCGCAACCTCGACGAGCAGGAAACCACGGTCGACCGGCTGACCGCGACATTCAGCCATGATTTCAGTGACTCAGTCACGATCCGCAATCTCACCCGCTGGCAGCGCGTCCACCAGTACAGCCAGACCAGCGCGCCGCAGGGCACCTTCTGCCTTACGGAAACCGGTCGCCAGCCCATTTCGGGCGGCGCGAACGACAGCGTCGGCCTTGCCTGCACCGCGACGATCAACAATGTCTCGATCAACAATGCGCCGATAGCCAATGTGACGGTGACGGTGCCCCCCGGCTTTTTCCAGCCCAACGGCCCGCGCGGCCTTGTTCGCGACCAGTTGAACCAGTTGCTGCACAACCAGACCGACCTGCGCGTCATCTCGGGCGAGCAGGGCAAGCTGCGCAACACGCTGGTGATCGGCGCTTCGCTGAGCTGGGAGGATTACAGCATCACGACCGCGTCGCTGGCGCGCAATGCCGCCGGTGCGGCGGTGCTGCTGCCGCAGATCAGCCTCGCCAACCCCGACACCGTCTACACGGGCCCGATCAATTTCACGGTCACCGCGCGGTCCAGGAGCGAGTCGCGCAACAAGGCGATCTATGCCTTCGACACGCTCGAGATCGGATCGATGTTCGAGCTCAACGGCGGCATTCGCTACGAGAGCAACAAGGCCGATTTCCGCAACGTTCCGCTCGCCTTCTACCCGCCGGGCACGACGCCGCTCACCGCGCTCCAGCAGCTTCCGCAGCAGAGCGACGAAACGCTGTTCTCATGGCGCGCGGGCGCGGTGTTCAAGCCCGTCGAAACCGTCAGCCTCTATGCCGCCTATGGCAACTCGAAGACGCCGTCGTCGGCGACCGTGCGACTGGGCTGCGGCGTCGTCCCGCCGCAGGGCGCCGCCAATCCCTGCTCGGTGGCACCCGAAAAGGCGCGCAATATCGAGTTCGGGATCAAGGCCGATGTGCTCGACAATGCGCTTCAGCTCACCGCTGCGATCTTCCGCAACGAGCGCACCAATTTCCGCATCCCGTCCAACGACACGACGCTTCCGTCGGGGCTCCAGGTGCTCGACGGGCGCTCGCGCGTCGACGGGATCGCGCTGGGCGCGACGGGGAAGATCACGCCCGACTGGACGATCTTCGCCAACTATACTTACCTCAAGAGCAAGGTGCTGCAGAGCGTCTCCGACTTCTGCCTCGCCAATCCGGGCCGGACGGGCTGCAACAACAGCGCAGCCATCCCCGATCCGCAACGCGGCGACGAACTGGTGCAGACTCCGAAGCATGCGGGCAGCCTCTTCACCAGCTACACGCTGCCCTTTGGCCTCGAGATCGGTTACGGCCTGACCTATCAGGGCAGTTTCGCGCTGCACCAGAGCGCGCTGCTCAACCAGCGGCAATATCGTTCCGACGACTATCTGATCCACCGCGCCTTCCTGTCCTATGCCTTCGACAACGGGCTGACGGCGCAGTTGAACGTCCAGAACTTCACCAACGAGCGATACTTCACCAATATCCGCAACAACATCAACGCGACGAGCGGCGCGGTGACGGGCGGCTGGGCGGCACCCGGCGAGGACCGGTCGGCGGTGCTGAGCCTGTTCTACAGCTTCTGATGCGCAAATAGGGGGATGGCCGGCGGGATCCCCTCCCCGCCGGCCATTTGCGACCCGTCATGCTGAACTTGTTTCAGCATCCATTGGAAAGCGCGGGCGCAAGAGGATAGATCGCGTGGACCCTGAAACAAGTTCAGGGTGACGGTGAAGAGGTGCCGCACGATGATGATCCAGATCCCCGATGTGCTCGATCCGGAGCGGCTCGCAAAGGTCCGCGCGCTGATCGACGCTGCCGACTGGATCGACGGCAACGCCACTTCGGGTCATCAGTCGGCGCTCGCCAAGCGCAACCTCCAGCTTCCCGAGGACAGCCCCGCGTCGAAGCAGGCGGGCGCGATCATCCTCGAAGCGCTCGGCCGCACGCCG
This sequence comes from Sphingomonas cavernae, assembly GCF_003590775.1. Lineage (GTDB taxonomy): Bacteria > Pseudomonadota > Alphaproteobacteria > Sphingomonadales > Sphingomonadaceae > Sphingobium_A > Sphingobium_A cavernae. The sequence goes on from NZ_QYUM01000002.1 coordinate 705,965, forward strand.
CTGTTCATCGCGGCCGCGCTGCCGTTCAAGATCTTTCCGCCGCTGTTCAACAGCTATGCCAGCGGGCAGGGCTTTGGCGTCCATGTCGACAATGCGGTGCGCATCCAGCGCGGCACCGACTTCCGCATCCGCAGCGACCTTTCCGCGACGCTCTTCCTCGAAGACCCCGAGGCCTATGACGGCGGCGAACTCGTCGTCGAGGATCAGTTCGGCGCGCAGGCGGTGAAGCTGCCCGCGGGGCACATGATCCTCTATCCCGCATCCAGCCTGCACAAGGTCGAGCCCGTCACGCGGGGACGACGGATTGCGAGCTTTTTCTGGATCCAGTCCATGGTCCGCGACGGCGAGGCGCGGCGCAACCTGTTCGAACTCGACACCGCGATCCAGACGATCGCGCAGGATCGCGGACAGGGCGACGCGGCGATCATCCAGTTGACGGGGGTGTATCACAATCTGCTGAGGCGCTGGGCGGACAGCTAGGGGGCGCAGCGTTAAATCGGGTCCAGTGCTCCTGCGAAAGCAGGAGCCCATTTGTTCGGACGTGCAGTCGCTTCGAGCATGGGCTCCGGGTCAAGCCCGGAGCACGAACATGGATCAGATCTAAGCTCGCAGCTCTCAGCCTGCCGGGCTATCGGTCGATGTCAGCTTGCGATCCAATTGCCCTAAAACAGCCTGCCGGGCTATCGGTCGATGTCAGCTTGCGATCCAATTGCCCTAAAAATCCTCCCCGTACCCGGGAGGATTTGTTCGAACGACTTCGTCCCCTTCCGTGTCAGTCGAGCATCGCCTTGAACGTGGTGGATTGCCATTCGCGCGCTACCCCCTCCGTTCGCTCGACGAACGTCGCGGCGAGGCCCTGTTTCTCCGCGAGCGCCAGCCCCGCCTCCGCGCCGAGCACCGTCAGCGCCGTCGCCCAGGCATCCGCCATCGTGCAGCTTGGGTGAAGCACCGTGACCGAAGCGACACCATTGGCGATCGGGCGGCCGGTGCGCGGATCGAGGCTGTGCGCGTGGCGCGCGCCGTCATGTTCGAACCAGCGGCGATAGTCGCCCGAGGTCGCGACCGAGAGGCCGTGGAGCGCGACGCGGTTGAGCTGCAGCCCGAGGCCCGGCGGCGCTTCAAGATCGATCCACCAGGGCTGGCCATCGGGCTTGAGCCCCGATCCGCGCAGTTCGCCGCCGATCTCGACAAGATGGTGGGACAGACCCTGCGCGGTCAGCCATTCGGAGAGCTGGTCGACGCCGAAGCCCTTGGCAATTCCGGAAAAATCGAGATCAACCGCGACGGTGCGGCGTGCGCGCAGGCCGGGCATGTCGTGTTCGATCCGCGTCCAGCCCGACCGCGCGAGCGCTTCGGCGATCGCGGAGTCTTCGGGTGGCGCGGTGCGCGGTCCGGCGGGGCCGAAGCCCCAGAGGTTGACGAGCGCGCCGATCGCCGGATCGAAGGCGCCGCCGCTCAAACGCGCCACGCCGAGCGCGGCGTCGAGCACGGTCATGAACTCGGGCGGTGGCAATTGCCATGCGCCGGTGGGCGAACGGTTGAAGCGGCTGATGTCGCTGCCCGCTTCCCAGTTGCTCATCTGCGCGACGACACGGTCGAGCACGCGCTCGATGCCGGGGGTGACATCAGGCAGGCCCGCTGGCGGGGCTACGAGCCGGACCGACCAGCTCGTTCCCATCGTCAGACCGTGCAATATCGTCACCCGTCCCTTCGCCTCGCGCGCGGCAAAGGCGGCGGGCGAGAGCGTGGGCGGGATCAGGATGCGGGCGTCATTGCCGCTCAGGGCGCGAGCACCTCAAGCGTCGTCACGTAGCCGAGGCGGCGTTCGGTGGCGCCGGGCACGCTGGTCTTGCTGTCGCTGGCGGTCGCGTTGACCCAGTACATTCCCGGCTCGGTCCAGTTGATCGCCACCTTGCCCTCGGCATCGGTCTTGAGATCGACCTGCTTGAGGTCGTTGCGATAGCGGATGCCACCAGGAATGACGGTGACGCCGATATTGGCGGCGGGCTTGCCGTCGATCACGAACTGGAAGGTCGCCGCCTCGTCCGCGATCAGATCATTGGGGTGCGTGACGGGAACGAGTTCGAGGCCCTTGCCCGTGGGCTTGAGCACGGTGTCGTTCGGCTCGCCCGAGGTGACGAAGATCTCGTTGCGGTTCTGGCTCTCGCTGATCTTCACATCGGTGGCGCCTGCCGGAATGGCGCTGGCCAGCTTGTCCGCGGTCACGCCGCGCGGCAGGCGCTCCTGTTTGCCCGCGAGCATGTAGGTGCCGCCGATCATGGTGCGCGCATCGACGATCTTGTAGGTGCCCTTCTGGTGCAGGTGCACGTCGAAGGTGCTGCGATAGCGGCTGGTGGAGCCATTCTCGATCTTCACTTCGCTGCCGTCGGGCGCCCAGGCCTTGATTGGCTCGAGGCGCAGCGGCTGATGCTCGAAATAGAAGAGATCGTTGGAGACCGCGGCGTCGACGGTGACCCAGACATCGTCGCCCGAAACGACGGTGGAGGACGGCATCATCCACTGGCGGTGCGCGGAGAGCGTGGCTGGCGTCGCGAGCGCGGCGACGAGCGCAATGGCGGAAAGCGTGCGTGCGATGGGCTTGTTCATGGTGACTGTTCCCCTGTTCAACGCTTGAAGGCGACGCTGACCGCGCCAAGTTCGGATGTGCCCGCGGCGCGCGCGGTCTGGCCGGGCTTCGGCGGCCAGGCGAAGGGCAGGCGCAGCAGTTCGCGGCCGCCAACCTCGCGCGCGGCTTCGACCACCAGCGTGTAGCTGCCCGGCGCAAGATTGCCGAGCGGGCCGCGGCCGTTGGTGAAGCTCACCTTGTGCGTGCCCGGCGCGCGCGTCGCGCCGGTGATGCCGTCCGCGGGCATTTTGAGGCTGCGCCCAGAGACGCGCCACCATTGGCGGACGTCGCGCAGCCATTTGGTGCCCTCATTGGCCTTCATGTCGAAATCGTACCAGACCGACAGCGTCCTGGCGGGCGCGCCGGGCGCCTCGACCCAGACTGCAACATAGGGGCGGTGATATTCGGCGACGGTGAGGCGCGGGATCGCGATGCTGACGTCGATCGTCTGCGCGAGCGCCATGCCGGGCGTGAGTGCGGCGCCGAGCGAAGCGCCGGTGAGCACGATGCGATGCGAAAGCTGCATTTTTGTCCCCTAGTGAATGAAGATGACGGCGATGAGCACCGGGATGAGCAACCCGAAGCCGACGATCGGCCAGGTGCTGCGGCGCTTGGCAGCGTGAAGCTGGAGCAGCACCAGTCCGGTGATCGCGAAGACCATGCAGGCCGCAGCGAAGATGTCGATGAACCATTTCCACGCGGTGCCCGCATTGCGGCCCTTGTGGAGGTCGTTGAGATAGGAGATCCAGCCGCGATCGGTGGCCTCGCTGGTGATCGCACCCGAAGCCCGGTCGATCGCGACCCAGCCGTCGCCGCCGGGGCGAGGCAGCGCGAGATAGACCTCGCCCGCCGACCATTCAGCCTCACCCCCCGATTTAACGCCGAATTCCTTGCCAACCCACGTGGCGATCGCGGGCGGCAACGGCTTCCTGGCGTCGGGCGCGTCGTCGGGCGCGATCTGCGTCAACAGCTCGGCGGGGAGCTGCGCGTTGCGCTCGGCGATGACAGGCGCCGCCTCGATTTCGGCGGCGTGGTTGAGCGTGAAGCCGGTGATGGTGAAGAGCAGCAGCCCGACGAGGGAGATCGCCGAACTCATCCAGTGCCAGGTGTGCAACTGTTTGAGCCAGAAGGTCTTGCGACCGCGCTTCGGCGCGGCGCGCACGCCCTTGGGGCGGTCCATTACCGATATATCTGCGCCATCGCTCATGAAGGCGGCGCATAACGCGAACGATTCTCAATTACAACTAGGAAAGCACCCCCGCCCGGATAACGGGCGGGGGTGTCTGGTTCAGCGCGACAGCAGCGAGCGCGCCTGCCCGCCGATCTGGGCGAGCATCGCGGGGGTCGGCACTGCCGCGGTGCGCGCGCGATCGACGATGCCCCTGAACTGCGCGACACGCGCGGCATTGGCGGCGAGCCACGCCTCGACCGCGCCCTGCGGATCATTGCCCTCTGCCCTGGCGAGGAAGTCGAGGCGGAGCTGCTCGAAGTCGCTGCTGAGGCCAGCGATGAGAAGGCGCTCCCACTGATCCGCGGCCACGCAGCGCAGCGCCGCGGACTTCGCCCAGTCGATGCCGAGCGCCTCGCCCAGCCGGACATAGGCGCGCGTCGCCTCGATGGCGTCGAAGCCGCGCGTCTCACACAAAGCTGCGATGCCGACGGCGCCGTCGAGCTCGTCGAGCCGCACGATCCGATCCGCGAGCGCGGGCGGGGCGCCGTGACCTTCGACGCGCGCGCGCAGCGTGCTCGCCTGCGTCCGTGCTTCGGTCTTGAGCAGCCGCTCGCGCGCCTGATCGAGCCGCTTGATGCCGTCGCCCAGCCGCTCGGCAACCGCGCCGGGCCGGCTTTCGGCATCCATCACGCGCAGCAGATCCGAGACATGGAGGCGCGCGGCGGCGGCGGCGAGGTCGAACAACGCGAGGCGATCTTCCTCGCCAAGCGTGGCGGCCTCGATCATTTCCATCATGTCCTCGAGCCCGAAGATCATGTCCGCCGCAAAATAGGCGGCGGAGACCTGCGGAAGCGCAACACCTTCTTCCTCGGCGAGTTCGAAGGGCGCGACGAGGCCAAGACGGTTGACCACGCGGTTGGCCATCTTGGTCGCGATGATCTGTGGGCGAAGGCGGTGCGCGTCGATCGCGGGCGCGAAGCGCTTCTGCATCGCCTTGGGGAAATAGCCGTGAAGCAACGGCGTCAGCGCGGCGTCGGCAGTGATCGCCGTGTTTTCGATCGCGTGCTGCAGCGCCAGCTTGCCATGCGAAAGGATGATCGCAAGCTCGGGACGGGTGAGGCCCCGCTCGTCCTGCGCGCGGCGCAGGAGATCGTCCGAGCTTTCGAGCCCCTCGACCGCGCGGTCGATGCGGCCCGCGCTCTCCATGATCTCGATGACGCGGACCTGCGCGGGCAACGCCGCCGCGCCGCCACGTTCGGCGAGCGAGAGCGAGAGCGTCTGCAGGCGATTATCCTCGAGCACCAGCGCCGCGACATCATCGGTCATGCTGGCGAGCAGCGTGTTGCGATCGTCGAACTTCAGGCTTCCCTCGCGCATCTCGCGGTTGAGCGGGATCTTGATGTTGACCTCGTTGTCCGAGCAGTCGACGCCCGCCGAATTGTCGATGAAGTCGGTGTTGATGCGCCCGCCCTTCTCGGCAAAGGCGATGCGCCCCGCCTGGGTGACGCCGAGATTGGCGCCCTCTCCCACCACGCGCGCGCGGACATCCTCGCCATTGACGCGGTGCGCGTCGTTGGCGGGATCGCCGACCTCGGCATTATTCTCGTCTCGCGCCTTGATGTAGGTGCCGATGCCGCCGAACCAGAACAGGTCGACCTGCGCCTTCAGAATCGCGGAGATCAGCGTCGAGGGATCAACCGATTTGGCGTCGATGCCGAGCAGCGCCGCAACCTGCTTCGAGATCGGAATTTCCTTTTGCGTCCGCGGGAAGACGCCGCCGCCCTTGGAAATCAGCGTCTCGTCATAGTCCGCCCAGGACGAGCGCGGCAGCTTGAACAGGCGCTCGCGCTCCTTCCAGCTCTTCGCCGGATCGGGATCGGGATCGAGGAAGATGTGACGGTGATCGAAGGCCGCGACGACCCTGAGCGTCTTCGACAGCAGCATGCCATTGCCGAAGACGTCGCCCGACATGTCGCCGCAGCCCGCGACCGTCACGACGTCGTTCTGCACGTCGATCCCCATCTCCGCGAAGTGGCGCTGGACCGAGACCCAGGCGCCCTTGGCCGTGATGCCCATGCCCTTGTGGTCATAGCCCTGCGAACCTCCGCTCGCGAACGCATCGCCCAACCAGAAATTACGTTCGAGCGCGATCGCATTGGCGACGTCGGAAAAGCTCGCGGTTCCCTTGTCGGCGGCGACCACGAAATAGGGATCGTCGCCGTCGCGGATCGCGACCTTTTCGGGATGCACGACCTTGTCCTCGACGATGTTGTCGGTGACCGACAGCAGCGAACGGATGAAGATGCGGTAGCTCTCGGTTCCTTCAGCAAGCCATGCGTCGCGATCGATGGCCGGCGAAGGGAGCTGCTTGGCGTAGAAGCCGCCCTTCGCGCCCGTCGGCACGATCACCGCATTCTTGACGAGCTGTGCCTTCATCAGCCCGAGAATTTCGGTGCGGAAATCGTCGCGCCGATCCGACCAGCGCAGCCCGCCGCGCGCGATCGGGCCACCGCGCAGATGGATGCCCTCGACACGTGGCGAATAGACCCAGATCTCGCGCCACGGACGCGGCGCGGGCAAGTTGGGCACGACGCCGCTGTCGAGCTTGAACGCCAGCGCCTCGGCCGCTGCGGGCGCGAAGAAATTGGTCCTGAGCGTGGCCGTGACGAAGCCCCTGATACGGCGCAGGATGCGATCGTCGTCAATCGCCGCGACCTTGGCCAAAGCGGCGTCGATCGCATCCTCGGCCACCCCGGCCGCCGCCTCGCTCGCCTGCGCCGGATGATGAAGCGCGTGGAACAGCGCGATGATCTGCTGCGCGACCTGCGGCGCGCGGCGCAGCGCGCCAGCCACAGTGTCCAGACCGTAGGACATGCCCGTCTGGCGCAGATAGCGGAACCATGCACGGAAGAGAATGACTGCCGAAGGATCGAGGCCGACCGAGCCGATGAGCTGGTTGAAGCCATCATTTTCCGCACCGCCTTCGAGCACGGCAGCGATTGCGCCTTCGATCACCTCCGCTCGCGCGAGCATTTCGCGCGCGGTGACGCCGCCCGACGCTTCAAGCAGCAAGTCATGGACGTAACCGAAACCGCCATCGAGCGCGGTCGGCAGTTCCTCGAGCACCCGGAAGCCGAAATTCTCGAGCGCGGGCACGATGTCCGACAGCGGGATCGCACCGCCCAGATGATAGACCTTGAGGCGGAGCTTGTGCTCACCATCGGCTTCGCGGTGGAAGAGCCGCGCGCCGCGATGCCCCTCGCTCGACAGCTCGCGCAGCCGCAGAATGTCGCGCGCGGCCTCGGCCGCGCCATAGGCCGACCGATAGGCCTGCGGAAAGAAATTGGCGTAGCGGATCGCGAGCCGCGGCGCGCGCTGCCCCTCACCCAGTTCGGCGAGCGCCGCCTCGACCCCGGGAATCCAGCCGCGCACCATCTGGACGAGCTCGCGGTTGAGCGCGGCGCTGTCGGGCATCTGGCCGCCGTCACGCAGGTCGAGCGTATAGCGCAGCAGCGCCACCTCGCTGTCGTCGAGCTCGAGCGCCCAGTTGAGAATCTCCGCATTGGCCGCGCGTTTCAACATCTCGCCAATCGCGGTACGCCGTCCCGTCGAGACATCGTCTCGCGGCAACCATACCAGCACGAACAGGTGCCGGCCGAGCGGGCTCCGATGCAGCAGCATCGCGGGGCGCGGGCGATCGGCCAGCGACATCGCGGTGAGCGCGGTTTCCTCGAGTGCCTCAGGCTTGAAGCCGATCAGCAGGTCGTGCGGCAGCTCGGACAGCGCATGCGCAAGTGCCTTGCCCGCATGGGCCTTGGCGTTGAAGCCGTATTTGTCCAGAAGATGCGCAAGTCCGGCGCGCAGCACGGGCACCTTGCCCGGCGCGGCGGCAAGCGCTGCGCTCGTCCACAGCCCGCTATGGATCGATAGCGCGGCGATCTTGCCGTCCTTCATGACGGGCACGATCAGCAGATCCATCGGCACGCGGCGATGGACGCGCGCGAGGCAGTTGGATTTGAGCATGAGCGGTGCCGAATTGCCCCTGGTCTCAAACCATTTGAACGCGAGTTCGCGCGAGGACTCGGCCAGGATCGGCACATCATCGTTGGTCGTCGCGATGCCAAGCGCGGATTCGACGCTGCCGTCGCGGTGCCGCACTTCGTGCCCAAGCTGCGTCAGATTTCCGTCGAGGAACCAGTGGAGCAGCGCAGCGCCTTCGGTATCGCCCAGCGATTCGGCGTCGGCGCGCAGCGCCGCCTGCATCTTCGGCCAGTCGCGCACGGCGGCGCGCACGTCTGCGAGCGTGCTGCGGATCGCCGCGACCAGTGCACGACGCTCCTTCGCGTCGGCGCGCTCTATCTCCATATAGATCATCGACTCGGGCGCGGCATCCTCGCCCGCAGCCTTGCCGATCGCGAGCAGAGCGCCGTCCTTGTCACGCGCAACGGGCACGACCGGGTGAAGCACACGGTCAATGGCGAGGCCATGCGCCGCGACGGTGGCAGCGACCGAATCGACGAGGAAGGGCTTGTCGCGGTTGATCACCGCCAGGCGCATGCGGCGCAGGCCGCTGTCATCGTCAGCGCCGATCGATTCCAGGCTGATGGCGGGCGTATCCTGACGCCGGGCAAAGGCGGTTTCAGCGATGAAGGCAGCCGCTTCTTCGCGCGCCTGCTTGCCGAAATCCTGAATCTCGCCGGGCAGCGCCCCTGCCACCAATGCTGCTGAAATCGGCGCGCAAAATGCCTTCGCACGCGCCTCGGGTTGCGAATCGCTCAAGTCCGCCATGTATCTCCGCCTGCAAATCCGCGGTCCCACGAAACGGAGCCGCGCAATATTATTATAAGGCGGAACTACGCCTGACGGATGGCAAACTCAACCCGGTTGCGGGTTATTTTGGCCGTCAGGAAGGGTTATTTGGCCGCTTTCAACATGGCGCGCTCGACCAGCGCATCGTCCAGCACGGCGCCGAGCACCGCGAGGCCACGCTTGCTCACGCGGCGCGCGACAAGAACGACGAATTCGCCCTCACCCGAGTCGAGCTCGATGATCGCCTGCGGGGTCATTTGGCGAAGCTGGTTTGCCGCCACTTCGCCGCGCGGCGGCCTGATCGCGGATGCGCGGGCGGCGCGCTCGGCCTTGACGATCCCCTTGAGGCCGCCCGGAAAGCGCTCCAGCGCACCCAGCAGTTCGCCCACGCCGAGTCCCTGACGATGGCCGTGCGCGAGCGCGGCGGCAAATTCGGTGAGGCGCGTCTTGTCGTAATCCACGCCGAAAACCAGCTTGACGATCGGCGTCATCGGGGCGCGGTCCTGCGCCTTGAGCCCCGAATCTTCGAGCAGCTCGGCATATTCCTGCGGCCGCGCGGCTGCGATCAGCGCAAAATCATAGGCGAGCGAGAGCGCGCGGTAGAGCGCGGCGCGGCTGCGCCCGTCTGCGACGCGCACCGCGTCGGCGCCCTGACGCGCGGCATCGAGCAGATCGGCGAGCCCCGCATCGGCGTCGACGACGGGAATGTCGGGACCCTGCATATCGTCCGCATCGAAATCAGCGTCAGGTTCGACTTCCCCAAATTCATCGGCCCAGATCGGCGCGTGCCCCGCGGAGCGCGGCGCGCTCAGTATTGCCTGCTCGACCTCAAGCACCAGCTCGGCCTCGATCGCCGGATCAACGCGCTCCTTCCAGTTGATCACGCCATAGATGAAGTCGATCGTGTCGCCGTCGGACGAATAGGGCATCAGGATGCCGCGATAGAGCGTATTGACGCCGGCCTGGCTCATGAACTCCGCCTCGAAGCCAATCGGCGCGCGGTTGGCGATGATCTGGAGATAGTGATCGGTCAGTCGTGAGAGCAGCGAGCGGCTGGGCACATCGGCGACCGAAACGACACTCTCGTCAAGCGCGCATTCGCGGCGCAGCCGGTGGCCAAGCCAGGCGATTGTCGGGTTTTCGGCGCCCGCGGTAAAATCGAGAAGAACGCTGTTGGGACCGAAATCCTCGACCGCATCGGGCTCGAGATCCTCGATCGAGGGAAAGGCACGTCCGCTCAGCAGCGAGGCCCAGTGATTATAGGCGCGCACATGCATCCGGCGTTCGTCCGCGCCGATCGCTATTGGGGTTTCCACGCCGGAATGCTCCGAATCGTCATGATCGACGATCGTCTCTTCCCCGTCAAAACCACGCAAACTGTCCATTCAAGCCCCCCACGGCAGCCGCCGAACGGCAAGCATTGTGCATCGACATGGTTGACACCCGGTTAAGCTGCGCCTGTGAATTTCTTTGGCCTTGCCCGCTTGTGCAAAGCCCGATGCGCTGGTAAGCGCTCCCCGCTCAGACGCTCGACACGAGCGCGCGCCGCTTTAGCTCAGTTGGTAGAGCATCGCATTCGTAATGCGGGGGTCACAGGTTCGAGTCCTGTAAGCGGCACCAGAAAAATCCTTGAAAAACAAGGATTTTTCTTCGAAAAATCAGCCAAGCAACAGCTTCATCATCGCTCCAGTCACAATCTAGGCGGCGTGGACGAATTTGAGCCAGTATCTGGTTGTTGCGATGTGGACCATGCTGAGGAAGCTGTCGGCGAGTTGATCGTATCGGGTGGGATTGCGCGGTTGATCTTGAGATGACCGAACATGCGCTCGATGCGGTTACGCTGCCTGTAGAGGGCACGATCATGCTCGATCTTCACGCGACGGTTTGATCGCCCTGGGATGACGGCCTTGATGTTTCGGTCGGCGAGGTCTGCGCGGATGGCGTCGGCGTCATAGCCCTTGTCCGCCAGCAGGGCATCCGGAGCGCGTTCGGGCAGGCGGATCAGAGCTTCATACGCCTTGCAATCGGCCGCTTCGCCGCCCGTGAGGTGAAAGGCGAGCGGTCGGCCGCCTCGCCGCGGGCGGCACTTGCCGGCGTGCCTTCGATCCAAGCCAGGATTCGATCACTCTTAGAGAATTTAACGATTGGACAGCCGGCCGTCAGCGCGCAATCGTCATCGCTGCGTGCGGAGAAACAAGCCAGGAGGAGGTGTGCCATGAACGTCGAAGCCAAGTGCCCCGTGGGCGGTGGCAAGGTAGAGGGCGCAGCCGTCCTCTTCGAAATGACCAACCGGCTTTGGTGGCCCAATCAACTGGACCTGTCGGTTCTCCATCAGAACCCGCCTGCGGGCGATCCGATGGAGAAGGACTTCGACTATGCCGAGGCCTTCAAGAGCCTCGACCTCGCTGCGGTCAAGCAGGACCTCTTCGCGCTGATGACCGACTCGCAGGACTGGTGGCCTGCCGATTTCGGCCATTACGGCCCGCTCTTCATCCGCATGTCGTGGCACGCCGCGGGCACTTACCGCATCGGCGACGGCCGCGGCGGCGCGGGCGCGGGCACACAGCGCTTTGCGCCGCTCAATAGCTGGCCCGACAACGCCAATCTCGACAAGGCGCGCCTTCTGCTCTGGCCGATCAAGCAGAAATATGGCCTCAAGCTCTCCTGGGCCGATCTGCTTGTGCTCGCTGGCAACTGCGCGCTGGAATCGATGGGCTTCAAGACCGCCGGCTTCTCGGGCGGCCGCGAGGATGTCTGGGAGGCTGAGCGGGACATCAACTGGGGTCCCGAGCGCGAATGGCTGAAGGATGAACGCTATAGTGGCGAACGCGACCTGGCGCACCCGCTCGCGGCGGTGCAGATGGGCCTGATCTACGTCAATCCGGAAGGACCGAACGGCAGCGGCGACCCGATCGCCGCCGCGCGCGACATCCGTGACACGTTCGACCGGATGGCGATGAACGACGAGGAGACGGTTGCGCTGATCGCGGGCGGCCACACCTTCGGCAAGACGCATGGCGCGGCCGATCCCGGAGAATATGTCGGGGCCGAGCCGGAAGGTGCGGGCGTCGAGATGCAGGGGCTGGGCTGGGCCAACAGCTTCGGCGATGGCAACGGCGCCCACACCATCACTAGCGGGATCGAGGTTACCTGGAGCCAGACCCCGACGCAGTGGAGCAACAATTTCTTCAAGAACCTGTTCGAGTTCGAGTGGGAGCCGAGCACCAGCCCGGCCGGCGCGAAGCAATGGATCGCCAGGAACGCGACCGCGGAGCAGGGTGTGCCCGATGCGCACAACCCCGGTACGCGCCACACGCCGACGATGCTGACCACCGACCTCTCGCTGCGGCTGGACCCGGAGTACGAGAAGATCTCACGCCGGTTCTTCGAGAATCCGGAAGAGTTCGCGACGGCCTTTGCCGAGGCGTGGTACAAGCTGACCCACCGCGATTTCGGACCCCATAGCCGGATGATCGGGCCCGAAGTGCCCGCCGAGCCGCGCATCTGGCAGGACCCGGTGCCGCCGGTCGATCACCCGCTGATAGATGCGGCCGACATCTCGGCGCTGAAAGCGAAGATCCTCGATTCGGGTCTCTCGATCTCGCGGCTCGTCAAGACCGCCTGGGCGTCGGCCGCCACCTTCCGCGGCTCGGACAAGCGCGGCGGCGCCAATGGGGCGCGCATCCGCCTCGCGCCGCAAAAGGACTGGGCGGTCAACGAGCCGGCCGAGCTCGCGGGTGCGCTCGCAAAGCTCGAATCGATCCAGCGGGACTTCAACGCTGGTGGCAAGAAGGTCTCGCTCGCCGATCTGATCGTGCTCGGCGGCTGCGCTGCGGTCGAGGCGGCGGCGAAAAAGGCGGGTTATGACGTGACGGTGCCGTTCACGGCGGGCCGCACCGACGCCTCGCAGGAACAGACCGACGCGCATTCGTTCGGGCCGCTGGAGCCGAAGATCGATGGCTTCCGCAACTATGTCGGCGAGAGTTCGGTCTATTCGCCCGAGGAGCTGCTGGTTGATCGTGCGCACCTGCTGACGCTGACCGCGCCCGAGATGACCGTGCTCGTCGGCGGATTGCGCGTGCTCGGCGCGAACCACGGCGACTCCGAGCTTGGCGTGTTCACCAACCGCAAGGAGGCGCTCTCCAACGACTTCTTCGTCAACCTGCTCAACACGAGCATGACGATGAAGTGGGAAGCGCAGGATGACGGCAGGTTTGCGGCGACGGACTGCAAGAGCGGCGAGAAGAAATGGACCGGCACCCGCGTCGACCTGATCTTCGGCTCGAACTCGCAGCTCCGCGCGCTGTCCGAAGCCTATGCGACCGACGATGCCGGCGGCGCCTTCGTCGACGCCTTCGTGGCAGCATGGAGCAAGGTGATGAACCTCGATCGGTTCGACCTCGCGTGATTTCGGTGAGCAGGTTCCCGGACAATGCCGGGAACCTGCTCACCGCGCGCCATGTCACCGCGCGTTGTCCAGATCGCCTTCCCAGCGAGCATCGGTCAGAACAACGGCACCGCGGATCGCGCGGCTCTGGCTCAATTGGCGTAGATCGCGAGCACGCCCGGCAGCGCCGCGATGGTCGCGAGCTGCGCACCATCAGCGCGGACCGACAAGGCCGCGGACGTCAACCGCTGCGGCTGATCGCCCGTGATCTTCGCCACCTGCCCGGCCAATGCCTCGATCGTGAACTCCGGGCCGCTCACATCCTTGGGAAGCGCGGTGACGAGGCGGCGCGCAAGCGATCCTTCGCCGGCGGCCTCTATGCTCGCAATTTCATCGGGAGACAGGACCACCTCGACGATCGCGACCACGGTTTCCCGGTCACCGCTTTCGGCCATTGCGCGAAGGCGTGGGGACCTGATCTTGTCGAGCGAGGGACTGGCCACGGAACTCCTCTCGCGCCGTGCATCGGGATGTCTCAGTAACCGAGGTCACGCGCAAAACCAATCGCCGAAAGCACGTCGAGCCGGCCGAATCCGAAGCGATGATTCTGACCGGCCTCGCCGAGTTCCCGGGCCGAACCCGTCAGCAGGTCCTGGATCACGAATGCCTTCTGGTCACGCGGCACCCTGGAGGGCCTGGCGATCGAGGTGCCGCTGAGCAGGAGGGCGATCGCGCCCGCCACATGCGGCGCGGCCATCGACGTGCCGTTCATATGCTGCCACTGCCCGCCGGGCACGCTCGAGAAGACCGCGACACCAGGCGCAGACAGGTCGGGCTTCGAATAGACCAGCGGAAGCGTCTGTGGCGGGAACACCGGGGATTCCGAAATCACCTGGGTACGCCCGCCGCTGAATCCGGCGGCGCGGTCCTCATGATCGGTGGCCCCGACGGCAAAGGCGAGGAAGTCGCTCGCCGGAGAACCCGTTGTCTGATGCCCCTCATTGCCGATCGCGGTCACCACCGGGATCCCGGATTTGACCGCGCTCAATATCGCGCGCGTATAAGTGCTGGGCACGTCGGGCTCCATGATGAGCCCGCCCAGCGACATGCTGATCGCGTCGACATTCTGGTTGATCGCCCATTCCATGCCTGCAAGGATCTGGGCATGCGTCCCGCCCTGCGCGCCGTTGAGGACGAGTGCGGCCGCGATCTTCGCGGCGGGCGCGACCCCGATCCAGCGACCGCTCGCATTGCCGCCACAAATGACACCGGCGCAATGCGTCCCGTGACTGTCGCTGTCATGCGGTTTCGAGCCGACAATCTCCTGCCCCATGCTGTTGAATTCGGCCCAGGCGGCGATCTTGCCCCTCAAATCGGGATGATCGGCGTCGACGCCCGTATCGAGAAGGCCGATCGTCACGCCATCGCCCTTGCAGCCGAACGCGCCCCAGGCCGAGAGCGCACCGATCATTCTGAGCCCCCAACTGCTGACCTTGTTGTCGAGCACCGCGCTCGGAACCGATTTCGGCGTCAGCACGGGCGGCACTGAAAGCCGCTGGTTGAGATAGATACCCTCGATGTCCTCGCGGCTGGCGAGCTTGTCCAGATCCTCGTCGCGGACCTGAAGGACCGCGCTGCTGGATGTCCAGAAGGAGATCGGCGCCATCGGCTCCGGGCGTTGCGCCGCGGGCACCGCGGAGACCGCCGCGACCGATTCCTTCACCGCATCGGACTGGAGGAAGGTTTCGAGTGCGGATACGGCCTTGCGCTCGAGCTGGACACGGCTGGGCACCGCGGAACCCGACATTTGTGCAGACATGCTCTCGGCATGTTGCCTGAGCGCTTCCCCGCCCTCCTTGCTCTTGCGACCTTCGTCGAAGGTGGACTGGTCGGCGGGCAGCAGGTCGCGCGCCTGGGTCGAAAGACCACGGCGCTTCAGGGCCTCCGCAACGGTGTCGACGAACGCGTCCGCGCTTTCCTCCTCGGAGCGGATCTTGACGACCAGTTCGACCACGCGATCGGCGGTGATGTCGCGTATTTGTTCGACCTGCCGTTTGAGGTAACGCGCACGCACCTCGGGTTGCATCGAGGAGGTAATCACCATGGCAGCCTGTCCTTCTGCGTAGCGCAGGAGCTGGCGGACCCGCTGCCGGGGCCTGTCGGCCCCTGCGCGGATCGCGTTCCACGATGAATTCTAGCATTCGACGACCAATCTGCCGCCTGCTGCGGGGCGCAAAGCCGATCCGATTCGGCGACAACTTGCGAAACAGCGGAAAGCTAGTCCTTGCGCGCACGAGCATCACAGCACGTACGCCGAACAGAAGCGTAACGATCCGTTTCGGTCCAGTTCGCCTGCAGGCGTTTGAGACAGGAAAGCCTCGTGGGGCGCGGCGTTCAGGCCGCGCCCTGGCGCGTCAGAAGCGAACCTTGGCGCCGACCTGGAAATAGCGCCCCATCACATCGTAGATCGCCGAGCTATACGCGATCGGGGGCGGATCGCGGTCGAACAGGTTGTTCACCGTCGCGGTCAGCGTGAAGCGTTCGGCGATGTTGAACTGCGCGCCCAGATCGAAATAGGTCCGGCTGTTGATCCTGTTGTTCACGATCGGCTGCAGGCTGTTGTAATTGCCGCCGCCGACATAGCGCATGCGCATATCGACGTTCACGTCCTCGCTTTGATAGGTGATGCTACCCGTACCGCGCCATTTGGGCGTGGTGAATGCGGCGTTGTCGCCGACATCGCCCGCGCGGTCATAGGTATTGACGCCGTCATTGATCAGCAGCGTGTCGACATAGGTCGCGAGTGCGCGGAAGCGGAGCGAGCCGGGCAGACCCGCCCCGACCGTGTCGAGCGGCAACTGATAGGATGCCTCGAAATCGACGCCGCGCGTCTTGTAGCTGGCCAGGTTCAAATTGGTCGCGAAGACGGTGGTTATGGCGCCTGTGGAATCGCGCACGATCTGGTCGCAGAGCCCGGTATTGCCCCTGAAACACTGCGTCACGATATCCTGCGCGCTGAGCGAGCCGATGACCTTGTCGATATCGATCCGGTAATAGTCAATCGAGAGGCTGAAGCCCGGGATGAATTTGGGCGAAAAGGATCCGCCGATCGTCGTCGTGTGCGCAATCTCGGGCACGAGATCGGGATTGCCGCCGCCATAGCGGAAAACCGTGACCACCTGATTGCCGTTAAACGGATCGGTGACGGGCTGGATGTTGGTGGTCCGCGTCGTGAACAGTTCGGTGATGCTGGGCGAACGGATGTCGCGCGAGCGCACCGCACGGAGCAGCAGGCTGTCGAAAAGGCGGCTGGTGGCCCCCACCTTCCACGACCAGATGCCACCGCTGTTGCTGTAATCGCTGTAGCGGGCCGCGCCGTTGAGTTCGAGCGTGGCGGTATCCTCGATGTCGAGCAGCGGCACCACCGCCTCGGCAAAGGCTTCCTTGACATTGAAACTGCCGTCGAGCGCGCTGAAGTTGAGGATCCCGAGAGCACCCTGCCGCGAGAGCGCGTCAACCTGCGTCGTCTCGATGCTTTCCCGGCGCGCCTCCACGCCGAGTGCGACCGAGACCGGCCCCGCCCAGGTGGAGAACGCGTCGCCGCGCACACTGAAGCCCGTCGTGTCGAGCTTGGTTACAGTGGTGTTGCCCCCGTCCCCAAAGGCATAGGCGACGGTCTCTGCGGATGCGTTGCCATAGCCAAGGAGATTGAGCGGACGACAAAGCGTGGTCGGATCGGTCAGCGCGATCCGGCAGATCGGCTGCCCCGTGGTCGGGCTGATCACCGCATCGACCGCATTGTTGAAATTCGCGGTGATCCGCTGGTTCTGCAACGCCTGCCGGTTCTTCAGCTCGCCATGGCCAAAATAGGCGCTGTATTTCCAGCCGCCGCCGATCTCGCCATCGAGGCCGATCGCGCCTTCGATGTTGTCGCGCTTATAGGCGTAGTTGAGAATGCCCAGCTCCCCGATATCATCGAGGAAGCGGCCCATGCGGAACGACGTCTGCCCCGCGGCGATCAGCCGATTGCGGATCGCGCTCGACAGGAACGCATTGTCGCGCTGGATGAGGATGCCGCCCGCAGCCGCCGTCGTGGGCGTCGCGGGAGACACGGCCCGGACATCGGGGAAGAAGCCGAAGTCGCTCTCCATGCGATTGAAGCTGCCGTCGATCCACAACTTGGCAGTCTCGTTCAGCTCATAGCTTGCGTGCGCGAAGAGGTTGATGCGCTCATAAGGCGAGGACACTGCGAGATAGTCATTTTGCGAGCGCCCTGCCCCGCCGAGCATACTCGTCGGAAGCGTGGTCGGGCTGTTCGGGCTGACGACGCTGCCATAGCCAAAGGGGCTGAGCGAGCCGTCCGGGTTGAAAACCTGCCCCGCGAGCACGCCGCTCATGATGAGGCCACCTGGCGCCGCGCTGGCGACGTTCACGTCGGGCTGCAGCGTCAATCGGCCATTGAGCGAGAACAGGCCCGCGCCGAGATTGGGCCGCGACAGACGATCGAAAGCCCCCTGATCGTCGACATATTCGGCGGCGATCATGAAATGCCCGCGATCGTCCGCGAACTTCGTTCCGAAGGAACCGTTGAAGCCATAGCGGAAACCGTCGCCACGCGACGAAATGCCCGCATCGGCGCCAAGCGTTATGCCTTCCAGATCCTCGTTGAGCAGGATGTTCACGACGCCCGCGACCGCACCCGAACCCCATGCCGCGGACGCGCCGCCCGTCACGACCTCGACGCGCTTGATCACGCTCATCGGGACGCTGTTGAGATCGGCGCTGCCTGTGAAGCGGCGGCCGTTGAGCAGCGTCAGCGTGCGGACCGCGCCCAGACCGCGAAGATCGGCGGTCGAGGCGCTCGAATTGGTGTTGCCCGTGGTGCTGGCCGGCGTTGAAGTGGCGCGAAACTGCGGCTGATCGTTGAGCACCTGGGCGATGCTCGGACGCGAACCCTGGCGCAGTTCGACATCGCCGATCACGGTTGTCGGGGTGGGCGCATCAAAGCCTGCGCGCTCGACGCGCGAACCCGTCACGACGATCTCGCCCCCGGCATCAGCTTGCTCGGTTTCGGGTGCATCTGCAGGAGCAGGCTGGGCCTGCGCCGAGGCGGTGCCTGCACAGGCGAGCGCAGCGGCCAGTGCGATGGCGCTGCCGCGCGTGGTTTTCAACCAGCGAAACTCGTTACGTGACGATTGCATTGCGGTCCCCTTCTGAAACTTCCCCTGGAGCCATGAGAAACGGGGCGCATCTGTCGCGCGCTCGCCATCCTCATTCGCTTGCGAACTGGCCAAGATTGATAATAGAAAATTTTCCAATCAGGACAAGTAATTTCTTTATGGGCTATGAACGGTACGTTTCCGGCCGTTATTGGTGGACGAGGCGATAGAGCACGTGCGGCTGCGACCCGAATGACATCTTGCGATCGGAATCGGGACCGTAGAATTCAACGCGCTCATATGGACCGCCGCTACGCGCGCCCGTCACCTGCTCATAGAGATCGGGGCCGATCTGCTCCCAATGGCTCCTGGCGCCCATGATCTCGAGCGTGATGGCGCGCTCCCCTGCCGCCGACACCTTGATGTCGAATTCAGGCCGGGGCGGCTCGCTATAGGTCCGGCGATTGGTGCGATAGGCACCCACCGGTGCGGGCGTTGCTGCCCCGGTCCATCGGGGCGCGGGCGCCTGAGGAAAAACACGGCCGATGAGCGCGTTCATGAGTTCGGTGCGGGCGGGATAGCTGCCCGGACCGCCCGTGGTCGAGACGAAGAAGCCGAAATCGGCCTCGGGCGCGAGCAGCATGAAGGAGTGAAAGTCGGCGGTGTTCCCGCCATGCCCGATCAGCCGCGGCCCCTGCTCACGGACGACCATATAGCCATATCCCATGCCCGGCAGCGCGGGCGCGTTGCGCATGAGGTCACCGCGCATCAGCCGCGCGGTCTCTGGCTTGAGAATCTGCGCCTTGCCAAGCCTGCCATCATGGAGCTGGGCGATCATGAATTTCGCCATGTCAGGCGCGGTGGCCGAGACCGAACCCGCAGGCATGACGTTGTGATAGAGTTCGAAGGGCTTGGCGACAAAACGTCCGTCGGTCAGCGCATAGCCCAGCGCCATATTTTCTGCCATCACGCCGGAAAGCGGCTCGCGGAATGTCGTGCTCGCCATGCCGAGCGGCTGCAATATGTGCCGGTCCACATAGTCGGGGAACGCCTCGCCCGAGACCCGCTCGACGATGTAGCCGGCGATTGCCGAGCCATAGTTCGAATAGGAGGTCTCGACACCGGGCTCGCGGACGCGCGTCGGTATATGGTCACGCAGCCACGGGCCGAGCGCGACAAAGTCCGCCGGCGTCTTCGACATCATTCCAACGCCGCTGTCCTCGAAGCCGGGGGTGTGATCGAGCAGATGACGCACGAGGATCGGCCGTGACTGAGTATCGGGAATCCGGAAGTCGAGATATTTGTTGATGTCGTCATCAAGGCTGACCTGGCCCTGCTCGACCTGTTGCATCAGCGCGGTCCAGGTCAGCAGCTTGGACACCGAACCAGGGCGAAAAAGCGTCCTCTCCCCATCGACGGGAATCGCGCGGTCGACATCGGCATAGCCATAGCCGCGCGCGAAAAGCAGCTTGCCCTTGTACACCACTGAGATCACCGCGCCCGCCACCTCGCGATTGGCGAGCTGCTGCGCCATCACGCCGTTGACGAACTCCTCAAGACCGTCGAGCCGGGCGCGATCGAGCTTGACGGCGACCGCTTTCGCGGCGGGCGCATCGTCCGCCAGCGCCGTCGCTGGCAGCGTGGCAAGAGCGAGCGCCGCAAGGCAGGCGAACGACCTTTCGCGGCCGGAAACGCCTCGCCAAAAGCCCCCATCGCGCATCACCATATCGCCCTCCCGAATCTGCCCGCGAGCCATGTCGCTGCGTTTGGCGGATACGCTATCATATCAGGATGATATTTTCCAATCAGGATGTCACATCGGTCGACATTCGACCGACATGCGCCACTTCAAACATTTATTTTTGTTATTTTCAAATATGTTACTGCGAATTTATATTAACCCATTGCCTTGGAGGTGTTTTGGCGCAAATGTTCTGATCAGAGAATATACCATGGCGGCCGGTCTCGAAAGCGCTGCGCCGACCTCGGGGAAGGAATGTCGATGAAGAAGCCATTTTCCGCGTTCGCGCTGCCCGCGCTCCTGCTCTCCGCCGCGTGGGCGGCGCCCGCTGCGGCACAGCCCGAAACGCCGCGGGTCCCAGCGATTGAACAGCAGGTCACGCGGCTTGGCCAGGGCTCGGGCGGGGTCGTGGGGGTCGCCGCCTGGCGGCTCGACGGCAAAGGCCCACGCGTTCTGGTCAACGCCGATCAGGCGTTTCCGATGGCAAGCACCTTCAAGGTCGCGGTGGCGGCGAAGATTTTCGACCGGGTCGACAAGGGCGAGCTGCGACTGGAGCAAATGCTCGACGTGCCCAGCGATATGATCGTCCCCTCGGAGGTGATCGCAGACAGGCTGATCCATCCCGGGATCAGCCTGTCGATCTATAATCTGCTCGAACTTATGCTGACGCAAAGCGACAACACCGCGACTGACGTATTGACGAAGGCAGCGGGCGGCCCCGCCGTCGTGACCGCCTGGCTTCGCGGGCAGGGTGTGACCGGCCAGCGTGTCGACCGCGACACGGCCGGACTGCTCCGCGAATTCTATGGCGTCGGGCCAGGCCCGCTGGGCGAGCGCTTTGCCGCGGCGGCCAAGACCAATCCTGCGCTGCTCGGCAAGTCGAGCCAGCCCGACGCCGTTTTCGACGAAGATCCGCGTGACACTTCCACGCCCACAGCGATGGCGACGCTGCTGACGCGCATCTTCTCGGGAAAGGCGCTCTCGGCCCAGAGCACGAAGGCGCTGATCGGCATCATGGAGCGGTGTCGCACCGGCGGCGCGCGCCTGCGCGGCAAGCTGCCGCCCGGCACGGTTGTCGCGAACAAGACGGGCACGATTGGCGGTACCGTCAACGACACAGGCGTGATCACGCTGCCCGGTGATGCGGGGCAGATCGCGATCGCGGTCTATGTCAAGAAGAGCGCGGCGCCCATGGCCGATCGCGAGCGCGCCATCGCCGAGATTGCTCGTTCGGTGCACGATTTCTACCTGTTCTCGGCGCCCGCGAAATGAGGCGCGCCACGATGAAGAAGCCGTTCATGCTCGCAGCGGCAATCGCAGCGCTCGCCACCACACCCGGCGCATTCGCGAAGACCTACGACATCGTCATCGCGGGCGGACGCGTGATGGATCCCGCCAGCGGGCGCGACGAAATCGCCAATATCGGCATCGACGGCCGCCGCATCGCGATCATCTCGACCGAAAAGCTCGATGGCCGGCGCGTCCTCGACGCGCGCGGCATGGTGGTCGCGCCGGGGTTCGTTGACCTCCACGCACATGGCCAGGATCCCAAGGGCCAGTATTTCCAGGTGCTCGATGGCGTGACCACCGCGATCGACGCCGAAGGCGGCGCAATGCCGATCGCGCCCTTCGTCGCGGCGCTCAGCGGCAAGGCGCTGATCAACTTCGGTGCCACCGCATCGCATCAGTGCGCACGCATGGAGGTGATTGCCGCCGCCCCCTGTCGCGGCCACGCCGCGATCAACGGCGAAACCGTTGCGGACCGCAAGGCCTATACCGCGCCCGCCACGCCCGAGCAGCAACGCGCGATCGTCGCCGCGCTCGACCGCGAGGTCGCGGCGGGAGCGCTCGGCTATGGCCTCGGCATCGAATATACACCGGGTGCGGGTCGCAGCGAGATCTACGACATCTTCAAGGCGGCGGCGGTGACGCGCGCGCCTGTATTCGTCCATGTCCGCAGCCGGCCGCTCGATCCGGCGCCCGGCGTGCCGATCGCGGTGGTGCAGGAAGTGCTTGCCGATGCCGCGGTTACCGGGGCCCCGCTCCAGATCGTGCATCTCCATTCCACCGGCCTCGGCGATACGCCGACGCTGATCGATATCGTGAAGCGGGCGCGGGCACGCGGGTTGGACGTCACTTCCGAAGCCTATCCCTATACCGCGGGCAGCACGTTGATCGGCTCCGAGTTCTTCCGCGACGGATGGCGCGAACGTTCGGGGATCGACTATGGCGACCTTCAATGGCCGGCCACGGGCGAGCGACTGACCGCGGAGAGTTTTGCGCGCTATCGCAGGGAGCAGCCCAATGCCGCGGTGGTAGTCCACATGATCCCCGAAAAGGTGGTCGACATGATCATCGCCGAACCCGAAATCTCGATTGCGTCGGACGGCATGCCCTGGCGCACATCGGGCGAGCATCCGCGCGGCGCAGGCAGCTTCGCACGCGTGCTTGGCCGCTATGTCCGTGAGAAGCAGACGCTCGACCTGATGACGGCGCTGAAGAAGATGACGATCATGCCCGCCGAAAGGCTGGCGGCAGTTTCACCGCAAATGGCGCGCAAGGGCCGGATCAGCGTCGACGCCGACGCCGACATCACGATCTTCGATCCCAGGACGGTGATCGACGCAGCGACCTTCGAAACACCGATGCAGCCTTCGCGCGGCATCCGTCACGTGCTCGTCAACGGAAAGCCCGTGGTGCGCGACGGCAAGCTGGTAGCGGGCGCATTCCCCGGAGAGGCGATCCTGGGCACGACGTCGGCGCGCTAGACCCGTTCTGGTTCACATGGAATCGTCATTGCGAGGAGCGTAACGACGCTCGCAATGACGTCCCGGTTCAACCTGGACCGCGGAGCGTTAAATCGGGCTCGGTGCTCCTGCGAAAGCAGGAGTTCATTTGTCCGGAGGTACAGTCGCTTCGAGCATGGGCTCCGGGTCAAGCCCGGAGCACAAACATGGACCAGCTCTAAATCGGAACAACCCTCGCAGGGCGAACGCCCCCCGGCCTCACCTGCCGATCAGGAACAGGTGTGGCGGAGCACCACGCCGGTGCGGGCGGCAGTCGCCTTGCCCGCATCGAGCGCGATCGCACCGTTGACGATCACCGTTTCGATGCCCGTCGGCTGCGCGGTGGGCTTTTCCCAGCTCGCGACGTCATCGAGCTTGTCGAGATCGAAAACGACGACATCGGCGCGCATGCCCTCGCGGATCAGCCCGCGATCGCTCAGCCCCATCCGCTGCGCCGGCCAGCCCGTCATCTTGCGCACCGCGTCTTCGAGCGACAGGATCGGACGGCGCTTCACATATTCGGCGATGATGCGCGGAAAGGTGCCATAAGCGCGCGGGTGCGGCAGGCCCAGCGCATCGACCTCGCCGAGCTTCTTCGACGCCGCGGCGTCGCTGCCGATGCTGACCCATGGTTGTTTCAGCGCCGTTTCGATGTCGGGTTCGCTCATCATGAAATAGAGCGCAACCGAACGGTTGGGCAGGCCCTCGAGCAATATGTCCCAGGCCACGTCGGCGGGGTCGCGGTTGAGCGCGGCACCGATCTCGGCGAGGCTCTTGCCATGGTAAGGCGCATATTTCTTGCTGAAGCCGTTGGCGAGGCGGACGTTGGCGAAGCCGCCCGAGGCATGGACGAGATTCGACCAGCCGGGCATTGATCCGGCGGCGACCTCCTTCTTCATCCGCTCGCGCAGCTTCGGATCCCTGAGCCGTTCGATGCCCTTCTCGACGCCATCGGCCCAGACCCAGCTCGGCGCGATGATCTCCAGCCCCGTGCCGCCGGCGGTATAGGGATAGAGGTCGGCAGCGACATCGACCCCCCGCGCGCGCGCCGCGTTGATCGTCGCGATCGCCTGCGGCATCAGCTTGCCCCAGCCGGGCGCATAGGCGGCCTTGAGGTGGAAGATCTCGACCTTGACCCCACCCTTCTCGCCGATCTCGATCGCTTCCTCGATCGCCTTGACGAGATCCGCGCTCTCGTCGCGCATGTGCGTCGCATAAAAGCCGTCGCATTGCGCGGCGATCTTCGCCAGCGTGACGAGATCGGATGTCGTCTGGAAACTGCTCGGCGGGTAGATGAGCGCGCTGGTCAGGCCGAAAGCGCCCGCCTCCATCGCGGTTCGTACCTCGCGCCCCATCTCTTCGAGCTGCGCCGCGGTCGGCGATCCCGCGCCGTCACCCATCACCTTCATGCGCGCCTGCGTCGAGGAATAATAGGTGCCGAAGTTGATCGAGATGCCCTGCTGCTCGAGCTGCCGGAAATAATTGGGAATCTCGGCCGCGGGGACGGGCGTTCCGCCCTCGCCCGCGATCACCGTCGTCACGCCCATGCGCAGCTTGTTCTCAGCAGCACCATTTTCGAGCAGCACCCGGCCCGACTGGTCCATCATATCGATGAAGCCCGGCGCGACATAGCGGTTGCGTGCGTCGATCTCGCGCTTGCCGCGCGTGGAGATCGCGCCAACCTTGACCACGCGACCGTTGTTGATCGCCACATCCGCGCTGACCCAGGGATTTCCTGCGCCGTCCAGCACGCGCCCCCGCGAATGACGATGTCATATTCGGGTGCGGCGGCGGGCGCATTGGCGGCCAGCAGCGCCGCTGCGCCGCCGAGCAACAGCGCGCGGCGGATGGAGCGCGAAATGGACGGCATGGAATCTCCCCTCTTTTCGTTGTCGGGCGTAGCTGGCGAGGCCTATTTCAGACAGCCCTCCACCAGCGCATCGAACGCGGCACCGCCGCGGATCGGATCGGCGACGGGAAGGCCCAGCCTTTCGCTTTCTGCCGCGATCAGCCGCGCCGCTTCGTCGGGATCAAGCTGCGACGTGTTGAGTGCCACTCCGCCGCAGCGGATGGCGGGATTGGTGCGCGCGCCAAGTTCCAGGTTGAGCGCAATCGCTTCCTCTATCGTGGGTGTCGCGAACCCTTCGGTCCCAAGCATCACCGTGCGCCCGGGTTCGTGGCAGACGACGATCACGTCGGGCTGGCTGCCGTGGAGCAGGCCGAGCGACACGGCAGCATAAGCGGGGTGGAAGAGCGAGCCCTGACCTTCGATCACGTCCCAGTGATCTGGATCGGCGTCGGGGCTCAGCATCTCCGCCGCGCCCGCTTCGAAGTCCGAGACCACCGCGTCCATCGGCATCCCGCCGCCCGCGATCATGATCCCCGTCTGCCCGGTGGCGCGAAAATCGACATCGACCCCGCGCGCGGCAAAGGCGCTGGAGAGCGCGAGCGCGGTATATTTCTTGCCGAGCGCGCAATCGGTCCCAACAGTCAGCAGCCGTTTGCCGGTCCGCTTGGCCCCGGTGCCGACGCGTAGCCCCGTCGGCGGTACGCGCACGTCGATGAGGCGGCGCCCCAAGCGCGCCGCCGCCTCGGCCAGTTCGGGTATCTCGGAGAGACGCGCATGCATGCCACTCACGATGTCGAGCCCCGCTTCGAGCGCTTCGACCAGCGGCGCGATCCAGGTGTCGCCGATCACGCCGCCGCTATTGGCGACGCCGATTACCAGCGCACGCGCACCCGCTGCGCGTGCCTGGGCGGGCGTCATGACGGGCAGTCCGGTGCTGACCGTCGCGCCGATCGCGAACTCTCCCACACATTTATCGCCCGCCCAGTCGCGCAGTCCGAACGCGGTCTTGGCGAAACCGGCGTCGACCGTGTCGGCAAGGAACAGGAGATAGGGCTGGGGCAGGCGAAGGGCCGATCCATGGGTGGGATCGAAATGAGCGTTCATAGCGATACTCTGCTGAAGGCCCGGGACGGACCGTGGTGGGGTGGGCGGGCTCAAGCCCAGGTGTCGCCGAGCAGGCGGCGGAAGTTTCCGCCAAGGATCGCGGCGATGTTGGCGTCGGAATAGTTGCGGCGGATCAGCTCTTCGGTGAGGTCGTAGACCTTGGTCGGATGGTCGAAGCCGTCGGTGTCGAGCTTTTCGCGAAAGGCGTAGCTCGACTTGTAGCCGCCGCGCAGCTTCGCCGCTTGATCCGCGGGCATGTCGTCATAGCCGTTGAGGTCGGCGTCGGAACCGATACCGACATGATCCACGCCGATCAGCTTTACGACATGGTCGATATGATCGACCATGTTGGCAATGGTGGTCGGCTCGGTGGCGCTCACGAAATTGCGAACCCCGGTGATCCCCATTACGCCGCCTTTGGCGCCGAGCGCCTTGATCGCATCGTCGCGCTTGAGCCGGGGGTGATCGTTGAGCGCCCGGCAGTTGCTGTGCGTGATCGCGATCGGCCTGGGTGAAATGTCGATGGCATCCAGCGTCGTGCGGTCGCCCGAATGCGACACGTCGATCAGCATACCGACCTCGTTCATCGCCTTGATGATCGCGGCGCCATAATCGGTGATGCCGCCATCCACTCGCTCCGTGCTTCCCGAACCCAGCCGGTTCTGGCTGTTGTAGGTGAGCTGCGAACAGCGCTGGCCGAGCTGGTAGAACAGCTTGACGTCCTCGACCTTCTCGAAATGGTCGGAATTCTGCAGCCCCATGATGACCGCGCATTTCTTCTCGCGCTTGGCACGATCGAGATCCGAAGCCACGCCGACCAGCGAAAAAACATGCGCGTTGCGCCCGGCAAAACCCTGCCAGCCGCTCATCCACGCCAGAGTGTCGGTGCGCGCGTCGGGGCCACCGATACCGACTGCGTTGTGAAAGCCGGTGATGCCGCACGCGCGGAAATCGGCCGCATCCTGCTCGCTGAGCGGCGCGGCGAAATATTCGGGCCGAAAATCGATCTTGAGCGGGGCGAGCATGTCGATCACCAGCGACTTGCGCACCAGATCGACCGCGCGCCGCGAATAGGCCTTGGGCGAGGCAGCGTGCAGCCGGTACTCGCCCAGATTGATCATCGGAAAGCCGGTGACCGCAGCGGCGGCCGCCGCCACGCCTCCCCCCAGCAGCCTGCGACGCGTGACACCTTCATCCTGCTGCATGACCGCTCCTCCGTAATTGTCTTAATCAGGACTGTATTGTCCCAATTAGAAAACGTCAAGCCGAATGCAGGACGTCGCCGTTACGCCTATGGCGCACCCAGGCTGCAAGCCGCCTTAGGCTTGCGTGGCTTGCTCGACCGCGCGGCCCCAAATCGCTTCGTCGCACCAGGCCAGTCCGCCACTATAGTCGATCGCGGGCGTGCGATCCTCGGCAAGGAAAATGGGGCCGTCGAGATCGACGATGTCGCAGAGCTGGCCGAGGATGAAGGCGGGCGCCATCGCCAGGCTCGATCCCACCATGTTGCCGACCATGACCTGCAGGCCAAGGCGCCGCGCGGTGTGCGCCATCTCGAGGCCCTCGGTAAGCCCGCCACATTTGTCGAGCTTGATGTTGACGACGTCGAAGCGCCCGACGAGTCCCGGAATATCGGCAAGCGAAAGTGCGCTTTCGTCGGCGGCGATGGGGATCGGACATGTAAAACCGTCGAGATCACCCTCGCGTCCGCGCGGGAGCGGCTGTTCGAGCAGCTTCACATCGGCTGCGACGAGCGCGTCGACCAGTGCGTCGAGATCACCGATCGCGAAACCCTGATTGGCGTCGACCCCGATCCAGCATTCGGGCCGCGCGGCGCGCACGGCGCGGACGCGCGCGATATCGAGCGCGAGGTCGCCGGTCAGCTTGAGTTTCAGCGCACGCGCCTCGGCGAATGACAGCGCGCCTTGCGCCATGACCTCGGGATCATCGGCACCGAGTGTGAAGGTCGTCAGCAGCGGGTGCGGGCGCTCGAGCCCGGCAAGCGCCCATATCGGCTGGCCGCTGCGCCGCGCCTCCAGCTCCCAAAGTGCGCTGTCGACTGCGTTGCGCGCGCCGCCGCACGGAAGAAGATCGCGCAGCGCAGCGCGGGTCACCCCCTGTTCGATAGCGGGCCTTGCGCGCTCGATCGCCGCAACCATCGCGGGTGCGTCCTCGTCGAGATAATAAACGCCCGAGGCCTCGCCGCGCCCGATATTGACGCCGTCCGAAAGTGTGACGACGACCACGTCGGACCGGGTGAATACATGGCCCGAGATCCGGAACGGCTTGGCGAGCGGCAGCGATTCGACCACGACGGCCAGCGAAAGGGCGGAAGCACCTGTCATCTTCAAATCCTTGTTCTTAAATCAATATTCGAGGCCGAAGCCGATCAGGCCGAAGGCGAATGCGCCCCACAACGCGAGTGCGGCGGCGATAAAGATTGCGACGCTCCAGCCCTTGGCAAACCAGCTTCGCCCACCCATCCAGGCCCGCCACATGTGCCACAGTGCGACGGCGAGTCCGCCGACGAATGCGATCATGCCCACGCCCTGAAGCAGCAGGATCAGCGCATCGAGCTTGCCATTAAGCATTTCGAGATTGGCCGACATCGAGCTCAGCGCATAAGCCCATCCGCCCGCAACCATGAGCGTCAGCAAGGCGGAGCCGCGCATGAGATGATAGGCCTGACGGTCGCGCCCGGCCAATGGCAGCGCAGCGCCATAGACGCGCCGGGCGATCGCACCCGCGGGCCAGGAAATCGCGGTCAGGAGCAGGATCGCAAACGCCGCGATCATCGCCGGGTTGAGCCAGGCAGCATTGGCGTACCAGGGAGCCCGCTCGAAGAGCATGATCGCCGAGGCGCCATCAAAGCTGAAACGCTGGACCTTGCCATCGACCACCCTGGCAGCAAGCCGCTGATCGCCGCCGATTTCACGCCATACGAAGGGCGCGATCTCCACCCATTTGCGCGGCGCGCCGCCGATCGTCTTGATAGAATCAACGAGCAGCGCGCCATCGGCATCGACCCTGACCCTGATCTGACCGAGCACCGCGCCCGCCCACATGAAGCTCGATTGCGAACGGCGGCTGACGATGTACGAACCCGCCATCATGCGGGCATGCGCCTTCACCGTCTTCGCGTCGACGCGACCGTCGCTGGGCGCTCCGGGGAAATAACGATCGGTGAATTCG
Source organism: Sphingomonas cavernae (assembly GCF_003590775.1). GTDB lineage: Bacteria > Pseudomonadota > Alphaproteobacteria > Sphingomonadales > Sphingomonadaceae > Sphingobium_A > Sphingobium_A cavernae. The sequence continues at coordinate 734,789 of NZ_QYUM01000002.1, forward strand.
CCCAGCAGTCCGCTGCGAATAGCGCCCGCGGCGGCGTCCTTGCCCGTGCTGTTCAGCGACACGAACATACCGACATTGCGGTCGAGAAACAGCCACAGTGCGCTGTGAAACAGTCGCGTGTCGCCGCCATGCGCGATGATGCGCTGGCCGTTCAGATCCTGCTCATAAAAACCCAGCGCCATGCGGTTGAGCGGCGGGATGATTGGCAGGGTGGTCCTGTGCATCATCGTCGCGGTTTCGGGCTTGAGCAGCACGCCGCCATTGTCGAGATGCGCGATCATGAATTTGGCCATGTCCGCGCCCGTAGCGGCGAGGCTGCCCGCGGGCGCGGCCTCGACGATCTCATAAGGCATCGGCTTGCCCGAGCCGAGCATGTAACCCTTGGACATCAACGGCTGGAGATTGGCGGGAAGAGGCTGGCGGAAGCTCGATCGGGTCATCCCGATCCGCTGGAAGATGTTGCGCTCGACATAATCGTCGAACGGCAGCCCCGACGCACGCTGGACGATATAGCCGGCGAGCGCGGTGGCATAGTTGGAATAGGCCGGCGTCGTTCCCGGCGCAAAAATGCGCTCAGGCGTCCAGCGCTTCATCACGGTCTCGAGAGATGACGGGGCCTTTCCCGACGCGATCAGGCCGCGGAGCGATTCCTCGAAACCCGCGGTATGCGTCATGATGTTCCTGAGCGTGATCGGCTTGCCGTCGCGCGCGGGAATCTTGAAATCGAGATAGGCGTTGACGTCCTTGTCGAGGTCGAGCTTGCCTTGCTCGACGAGCTGCATCACCGCGGTCCAGGTGAAGAGCTTGGAGACCGAGCCCGGACGGAACAAGGTCGCGTTCGGATCGACCGGCTTGCGCGTGGCGACATCGGCAAAGCCATAGCCGCGCTGCGTCAGCACTTGGCCATCCTTGACCACCACCACCACCGCGCCCGCCACGTCGCCGCGCTGGAGCGCATAAGGCATATAGCCATCGAGCCAGGCATCGACATCGACGCGCGTGAGCTGCGGTGCGCCGGAAGCGAGCGCTGTCGCGACGGTTTGGGAGGCCGCGGGCGACGGCCGCTGCGCCGCTCCCGGCGCGGCCGCCAGCGACATGGCTGCAGCCACGGCAAGCATCAATCGCTTCATCTCAGCCCCTCCAAAAATGTCGCGCGGCAGCCCGGCGGCGTCACTTCATTGCACTCGGCTGGCCGCGCAGATATCATCGATAATTGGAACAAAATTTATCCTGATTGGGCTATAATGATCCCGTTTAGAGAATTGTCAATCGCATCGCGCGTCATTTCGGTTAACTGGGGGGCAAGTGTATGAAGGCAGAGCAGCCGACGCTGGGAAAGCTCGTTCGCGGCTTGCGCGCGCGCAATGGCTGGACGCTCAAGGAGATGAGCGATCGCAGCGGCATTCCGGTTTCTACTTTGTCGAAGGTCGAGCATGACCGCCTGACGCTCACCTATGACAAGCTGTTGCAACTCAGCCAGCGGCTCAACATCCGCATGTCCGAGCTGTTCGCCGAAGACGACGGTCCGGGCGGATCGGACGCGCCGGTCACCGCGCGGCGCAGCATCGGCAGCCTCGACCGCGCGGTCCGCGTCACGACCCCCAATTACGACTATTTCTACCTTTGTAACGAGCTGCGCAGGAAGCGGATGATCCCGATCTTCACGCGTATTCGCGCGAAATCCGCAGACGAATTCGGTGAGTTCGTCAGCCATCCCGGCGAGGAGTTCGTCTATGTCGTGAAGGGCGAGATTGTCGTCCACACCGAATTCTACGATCCGATCACGCTGGGCGAGGGCAAGTCGGTCTATCTCGATTCGAGCATGGGCCACGCCTATGTGGCGGGCAAGGACTGCGACGAGGCACTTGTCCTCGCGGTCTGCTCCAGTGCGGACGACGGGCTGATGGATTCGCTGATGAACCTGCACGGCGACGACGCGAAGACCGAGGAACTTGCTTAGCCGCAGGCGGATTGAACGTCACACCATAGTGTATTATACATATACTACAGTTCGGGCGTGAGCCCGAACGCTAATTGGCTGGGCGAGGACTGTTGCTCGTAATGCGATCCCGCTATTGTCGCGCAATGCGCGGCGTTGATCTGGGCGACTGAAGGTCATGAACGAGATATTTCGCGGCCCGGATGGCGCGAGCGCGGCGGATCCACGCAATCTGCCAGGGATCGCCCCGGATGCCGGACCACCGCTTGCGCCCGAACCGTCCACGCCTTCGCCCGGCGAGCGCATCTTTCGGCGCTGGAAGCGCATCGCGCTCGCAGTCCTTGCGCTGTTCGCGGTGCTCGTGGCCTGGCTCGCGATCACTGCGCCGCTCTCTCGTTCGCTCCAGCCGATCGCGCCGCCGAGCATCACGCTGCTTTCATCCGAAGGCCGCCCGATCGCGCGGCGCGGCGCGATCATCGACGAACCGGTGATCATCGCCGAACTGCCCGAGCATGTGCCGCAGGCGTTCATGGCGATCGAGGACCGCCGCTTCTACAGCCATCCAGGCATCGATCCGCTGGGCATCGCGCGCGCCGCGTGGCGCAACCTGCTTGCCGGCGGTGTCCGCGAGGGCGGCAGCACGATCACGCAGCAGCTTGCCAAGGTCGCCTTTCTCAAGGCCGACCGTACCGCCGCGCGAAAACTGCGCGAGGTGCTGATCGCCTTCTGGCTTGAGGCCTGGCTCACCAAGGACGGGATCCTCGCGCGTTACCTTTCAAACGTCTATTTCGGCGACAATGTCTATGGGCTGCGCGCCGCTTCGCTTCACTATTTCAACCGCCAGCCCGAGAAGCTGACGGTGCCGCAGGCGGCAATGCTTGCGGGCCTACTCAAGGCGCCGTCGCGACTTTCGCCAGCGGTCAATCTCAAGGGAGCGCGCGCGCGATCAAAAGTCGTGATCGCGGCGATGGTCGACGCGGGCTATATCGACCAGAAGACCGCTGATGGGCTCAGCCCCGCGCGCATCGATATCCGGCCGCTGCGCGACATGCCTACCGGCACCTATTTCGCCGACTGGGTGATTCCCGATGCGCGCGATCGCGCCGGTGCAGTCTATGCCGAGCAGCGCGTCGAGACCACGCTCGACAGCGACCTTCAGCGCGTCGCCGAACGCGTGGTGCGCCGCGCCGGGCTGGGCAAAGCGCAGGTCGCGCTCGTCGCGATGCGCCCCGATGGAGAGGTGGTCGCGATGGTCGGCGGCAAGAGCTATGCCGACAGCCCGTTCAACCGGGCGACGCAGGCGCGGCGCCAGCCGGGTTCGACCTTCAAGCTGTTCGTCTATCTGGCCGCGCTGCGCGCCGGCATGACGCCCGATACGCTGGTCGACGATTCGCCGCTCACGATCGGCGACTGGTCGCCCGCCAACAACAATGGCCGTTACCGTGGCAAGATTTCGCTGCGTCAGGCCTTTGCGCAGTCGAGTAACGTCGCGGCGGTCAGGCTTGCCGAAGCGGTCGGCCGTCAAAACGTGATCCGCGCCGCGCGCGATCTCGGAATCACAAGCCCGCTCGGCGATCAGCCCAGCCTTGCGCTCGGCACGTCGGGCGTGACCCTGCTCGAACTGACCAGCGCCTATGCCGCGGTCGCGGCCGACAGCTATCCGGTGCGAGCGCGCGGGCTGCCCGAGGGCGAGCGGAGCTGGTTCGACAGCATGTGGGATCGCAAGCGCAGCTTTGGCGGCGACACGCAGGACATGCTGCTCGAACTGCTCTCGGCCGCGGCCAATGACGGCACCGGACGATCAGCGGCGCTGCGCACCGCGACCTTCGGCAAGACCGGCACGACGCAGGACAATCGCGATGCGATCTTCATTGGTTTTGCCGGCGATCTCGTGACGGGGGTATGGATCGGCAATGACGACAACAGTCCGCTGCCCGGCGTCGGCGGTGGGGGATTGCCCGCGCGAATCTGGCGCGATTTCATGGCGCAGGCGGTGAACGATGCCCCCGCGGTCCGCACCGCGGCGCCCGAACCCGAAGCCGAGGCCATCGAGAACGAGGCGGCTGCGACGATCAACGCGGAGGTCGGCGGGCTCGAGATCGGTGTCGAGATCGGCCCCGAGCAGATCAATATTTCGGCGCAGCCCGCACCGGGCGACGTGCCGCCCCAGCCGAGGCCGGGCGATCGCCCTGTCGTCATTCCGCCGCCCGTTGTTCCGACGGCGCCCCAAGAACGCATGACCGAACCGCAGCGATAGAAGCTCGGCCCATCGCAGGGTGCAAACCGCCCGCCGATACCCGGGTTCCGCAAACGCGCTTGCGCCGGGATAGCGTATCGAGTCTATCGGATCGGGCAAAGGGCGTTGGAGGGAAACCGGGTGGTACTGAGAACGACGGGCTGGGCACTGGCGATAACCGGCGCAGCGCTCCTCGCCGCATGCGATCAATCGCCCCCCGAGCGCGAGAATGGCTTCACTTCCAGCGCCGCCGCCGATCCCGCGGCGCGATTCCGTACGATGCCCGAAAAGCAATTGCTCCAGATCGCTTTCCAGACTGCGTTCAAGGACGGCGCGTCCACGCTGACGCTTGGCGACACGCGCTACGCATTCAAGCCTGAGGGAGTTTCCTGGATCGGTGAGCGCGCGGTGCTGATTTCGGGGGGGCAGGGCGACGACTGCCATGGCTGCGCGGGCACGCTCGCGGTGCACTATCTGCAGCCCAAGGGCGATGCGCTGGAGGTCGTGGGCGCCTGGCCGCAGGCGGCTTCGGGCACATCATGGGGGCAGCCGCCCGAATGGACTCTGCGCACCGATCTGGCGTCCAACCCCGTGCTCGAAACGCGGGGCGGTGGTACATTTCAGGGCTATACGTGCAGCGCGGCCGAGTTGGTCGAGCTCAAACCCGACGCGCCGCTGACCGTGGCAGAGGGGATCCAGCTCGGCTATAGCGACGAGGGGGCGATGGCCGGCAGCGCGGCGCAAAACATCAACGGAAAAATTATTCCGGGCGCGAAGGATCAGAGCTTTGTCGTAGCCTATAATGGGTCGAGTAGTGCGCGCGTGACCTATGAAAGGCATGGCGAAACCTATGAAAAGGCCAAGGGCTCAGCCGAGCTGCCGGCCTGCTGACAACGCACAAAGGCCCCCCGCCCGCCCAGCGCCGGCGGGCTGCTTGCGTTGGATTAACCAATTTTGACAATCTGATATTGGGTTTTCGCAGGCAGCCTCCTCGGCATGCGAAAGTCCGTCCGGCCCATTACGCAGATTTGGAGGATATCCGGCATTGCCGGATATGCCCTGATCGCATGGGCTGCGCAGGTGGGAACCGCCCATGCCGCGGGGGCGGACTGTGCGCCCGGTTTCAACGGCGCGACGCCCGTGCCCGCCGCCGGGCAGATCCGCGCAGCGCCCAGCAAGCGCGACGCGATCCTCGGCGGCGCACCCAGCCGGCTTGCGCAGATCAGCGCGCAGCAAGCAGGAATGTTGCCGCCCCTGACCGGTCCGCTCCCCGCGTCCGCACAATGGGATGCGTGCACCGAAGCCGTCGCACCGCCGGCCGTCCAGGCGACCTTGGCGATGGGCATGCTGCCTCCCGCTGCACCGCGCATCGGATTGCCCGACGTCTTCGGTTCGGTCGCGATGGCGATCTCGCGCACGCCCTTCGATGCGAATTGGCGCAGGGTGCGTTTCGCCAATTTGGGCTCGGGTCCCTGGTCAGCGGTGCTGAGCGAGGCACGAACACAGGATCGCGCCGCGCAGATCGCAACGATCAATCGCTGGGTCAATGCCCGCATCGCCTTTGTTGACGATATCCGCCGGCATGGCGTCGTCGATCGCTGGGCGCTGCCCGCGGAGTCGCTGACAAGCGGACAGGGCGATTGCGAAGATTATGCGATCGCCAAGCTCGGGCTGCTGCGCAGTCTCGGAATTCCGGCTGCAGACCTGTACCTCGTCATCGCGCGTGATCTGGTACGCCGCACGGATCATGCGGTGCTTGCCGTCCGGCTCGATGATCGTCTCGTGATCCTCGACAATCAGACCGACCAGATCCTCGATGCCCCAGAAGTTCAGGACTATCGACCGGTCATGACCTATGCCGCCGATCGAAGCTGGACGCATGGCTATCGCGTCGATCGCGATCCGGTAGCGCCGCCGCTGCGCACCGCTTTGGCCGCGATGATCGGCGGGCGCTGATCAGAGCGATTTCGAGTTGGGCGGCATCGCCCAACGACTCGGAAATCGCAGCAAATCAATAATCTAGAGCGGTCGATCCGATCCTATCGGATAGTAATCCGTTCTAGCGCTCGCCCAGCGCTTCCGAGCGCGCCTTGAGCACCGGCTTCAGCAGATAGGAGAGCACGCTCTTGCGCCCCGTGATGATCTCGACATCGCAGATCATGCCCGGCGTGATGGGCAATTGCTTGCCCGCCGCCATGAGATACGCCCTGTCGGTTTCGACGATCACCGTGAAATAGGCTTCCTTGGCGGCTTCGTCATAGATGCTGTCCGCCGAGACCTGCACCACCTTGCCGGTCAGGCCGCCATAGATCGAGAAGTCATAGGCGGTGACCTTCACATTGGCGCGATCGCCCATCTTGATGAAGGCGATGTCCTTGGGCGTCACACGGGCCTCGACCAGCAGCTTGTCGCCGAGCGGGACGACCTGCATGATCTTCTGCCCCGCATTCACGAAGCCGCCGATCGTCGTCACCTGAACGTCGTTGACGACGCCGTTCACGGGCGAGCGTATCTCCGAGCGCTGGACCCGCCCGGCGGCGCCGCGCAGCGACTCGGTGTTCATCGCGATCTTCGCGGAAAGCTGGCTGCGTTCGTTGAGCGCTTCCTGTCGGAACTGGAAATTGGCTTCGGAAGCCTGGGCCTGTGCCTCGTTGACGCCTGCGGCCGCGCGCGAGGCCGATTGCTGCGCTGCTGCGAGACGCCCGCGCAGATCGACCAGCTCGCGCTGCGCCGAGAGCAGTTCGGTCTGCGGCACGATCGACTTGGCAGCGAGCGGTGCGAGCATGTTGACCTGGTCCTGCGCGAGCTGGACGCTGCTCCTGAGGCTGGCGATGGTCGCCTGCGCCTCGGCATATTCGCGGCGGCGCTGCTCGACGGCGGCACTCATGCCTGAAAGCCGGCTCCTGAGCGCCGACTGGCGCACCTCCTGAAGCGCGGCTTCCTGCGCACATTCGGCGGGCAGTTGACCGTTCGTGCCCGGGGTGCAGTCCGTGCCGCCGCCCACGCCGCCCTCACGTCCCAGACGCGCGGCGCGCGCCTCGAGCGAGCGTGTTTCCGCGGCGATCTGGCCGAGCTCGGATGTGGACTGGGTGTCGTCGAGCCGCACGAGCAACTGCCCCTTGCGGACGCGCTGACCCGAGCGGACGAGGATCGCGTCGATCGTCGTCGGTTCCGCCGCCTGCACGATCTGGGCCTTGCTCGACGGGATAACGCGCCCCTGACCGCGCGTTACCTCATCGATCTGGGCAAGGCTCGCCCATAGCAGGAACAACGCCATCCCGACTGCGCTTGCGACGATGATCTGCCCGGCACCCCCAAGGCCCCTGAACCAGTGTGTCAGACGCGCAAACACGTTAACTCCCAATATTCTTGTCATTTGCCGCAAGCGTGGTGGGCGCCGGGGTGGCGCCCGCCTGCTGCGACGTGATCGAGGCAAAGCTGCCCTTGCTCTCGGTCGGCGAAGGGATCTTGAGCGCCCATCCCTTCGAGATGTCGAGGCGCCCGCCGACGTCGTTTTCGGCGCGCCGCTCGGCGGGCAGGCCTAACGCCTCCGCAGGGTCGACGGGCGTGGCATCGGCCAGCGCGTCGGTGCGGAAGGCGGGGATCGCCTCAAGCCCGGCATAGCGCCCGCCGAACGCGCCGGGGGCGCCCCAGCCGCCCGGCCAGCGGTAGAAGATATGCGCGCCCAGTTGCGCGAGCTTGGTCAGCCGTGGCGCCCAATAGGGCGAGACATAATCGGCGTGATAATGCGTCGCGAGGCCGACCGCGCTCTGCACCGCGCCGCTCAGCGCCTCCGTCGCAACCTTGCGGGCCTCTGCCCAGGCTGCGGGCGCGGGTGCGCGCATCAGCGAACCATCGCAGGTGAAGCTGAACTGGCAGACGCGCTGGTTGGAGCCTTCATAGACGACGCCGCACACCGATTTCGGAAAGGCGGGATGGCGCATCCGGTTGAGCACGACCTGCGCGACCGCGCGCTTGCCTTCGACGGGCTCGAAGCCTGCCTCGTAATAGACCGCCTGCGTCATGCACTGGAGCGCGCGTTCCTTGTCCGACACGCCAGCGCCCGCGATCGAGAAGGGGCGCGCGGCGATGATCGGCGTTTGGGAAAAGGGCAGCGCGGCGTTGGCAAGGAGCGCGTCCTGTCCCTCGACCATGATTGCTGCCTGCGGGCCACGCGTCAGCTCGACCAACGCTTTTTGTTCAGCGCGCGAAACCGGCGCGATATCCGCAGCCGCCGCGGGCTCGCCCGCAAAGCCCGTGAGCGCCGCGAGTTGCTCCCAACCAAGTCCTGCGGCCGATCCGGCCACCGCGAGAGCGACCATGCCGGCGATGGCGGCGCTGCGCGTGGTGGCGCGAAGTCCGGGTTTCGCGGTGTGCGTCGGCATCATGCTGCTTCCTTTCCGGCGCGGCCCGCGAGCGACGAGAGGATTTCGTCGCGCGGCCCGTCGGCGATGATGCGCCCCTGGTCGATCACGATCATCCGATCGACGATCGCAAGCATGGCGTGGCGGTGCGTCGAGACGATCAGCGTCTGATCGGGCGTCACCGCCCTGGCGAGATGCTCGATGAACAGCTTCTCGGTCTGCGTATCCATTGCGCCCGTCGGTTCGTCGAGGAAGAGCAGCCTGGACGGCTCAACCAGCGCGCGCGCGAGCACGAGGAAACTGCGTTGTCCGCCCGAAAGCTTTGAGCCGCGTTCGCCGACATTAAGGTCGAAGCCGGCCGCATCGCGCGCGAGGAAGATGCCGGCGCCCGATCGCTTCAGCGCGTCGACCAGCTTCTCGTCGTCCTGGCTTCGCGCGCCGAGCATGAGGTTTTCTCGGATCGTGCCGCTGAACAGCTCGGCATCCTGCCCGACATAGCGCAGCGCCGAACGCATTTCGTGCGGATGATGCTGGCGGCTGTCGAGCCCGTCGAGCAGATAGCTGCCCGCGGTCGGGCGATAGAGGCCGCACAGAACACGCCCCAGCGTCGACTTGCCCGAAGCGACGCGGCCGATAATGCCGATGCGTTCACCCGGCCGGATCGTCAGCGAGATATCGGCAAGCGAGTCCTTGCCCGAGCCCGGATACTGGAACGCGACATGTTCAAGCGTGATAGCGCCGGTGCGGATCTCGGGAACGATGCTGCGGCTGCCCTGCGTCCGTTCGTCCTCGAACTCCATCATCTTCTGCAACCCGTCCATCGTCACCATCGCCTGGCGCGCGCGCGTCATGAGAAAGGCGAGTTGCCCGATCGGCGCCATGGCGCGCCCGGCGAGCATGACGATCGCTATGATCGCGCCCATCGAGATCGTTCCCGCGTTGAACAGGTAGAAGCCGCCAATGACGAGCGCGATGCTCGTCGTCTGCTGGCACACCGAGGCCAGATTGACCGCGGATGAGGTGAGCTTCCTCAGATGCTCCTGCGTCGTCGCGCTCATCTCGGCATAGCGGCGCCAGCGTCCGAGCATCCGGCCTTCGGCGCGCACGGCCTTCAGCGTCTCGAGCCCGCCAATCGATTCGACCAGCACCGATTGCTGCAGGCTTGAATCGGCCTGTGCTTCGAGCGCTGCGCGCGCCATCGCCTTTTGCAGCGCAATACCCGCAAACGCCATCACGCCAATCGCCACCAACGGAACGAGCGCGAGCCAGCCCGCCAGCACCGCCATCAGGATCACGAAGACGAAGAGGAAGAGCACGTCGACCGCGAGCACGACGGTGGTCGAGGCGAAGAAATCGCGCACCATCTCATATTCGGAAACGCGTCGTGCGAACGCGCCGGTGCTGCCGTCTCTGGCAGCGAGCGGAATATTCATCACCTTTTCGAACAGCTTTTGCGAAAGCCGTGCGTCGAGATCGCGCCCCGTCTCGTCGATCAGCCGCGCGCGTGCCAGCCGCAGCGTGAACTCCATCGCAAAGGCGATCAGCACGCCGACTGCGAGCACCCACAGGCTGGCGGTCGACTTGTTGGGGATGATCCGGTCATAGACGTTCATCGTGAACAGCGGCAGCGCGAAACCGAGCAGGTTGATGATGAGCGCCGCGAGCGCGACATAGGTAAAGGCGCCGCGCACCTTCCACACCTCGCTCCAGAACCAGTGCGTGCGCCTGGCCTTGTCCCAGGGCCGTTCGGCCTCGCGGTCCTGCGTCGGATCGGGTTCGATCACGACCGCCGCGCCTTCGTACAGCTCGCCAAGCGATGCGCGCGGCACCCAGAGGGGCTCCTCGCGCCCCGGCATCAGGACCTGCGCGTCGTCGTCGGCGAGTTCCAGCAACACGACCGCGCGGTCGTCGGAGAGCTTGAGGATCGCGGGAACGTCGTGCTTCTTCCAGCGCTTGAGATCGCGGCGAGTGCTTTCGCCGCGCAGACCGATCTGGTCGAGCGCTGGTTCGATCTGATGGAAGGGCAGGCGCCCATTCTCGTCGAGCGCCAGCCCGGCACGCACCGTCACCGGGGATGACGGCCGATCGTAGCGGCGGGCCACCATCGCGATGCACGCCAGAACGTCGTCATCGCCCGCGACGCGCGCGGGATCCCGGTGCCACTCAACCAAAGTCACTTCGTTACTCCCCACGACAGCGCGGGGCGCCCCACGCGCCCCGCCTGTCCTTCGCTTACTTCGGATAACGCCGGTACATCGTCTCGGCAGGATCGGTCGGACCAACCTTGAATCGATCGCGCGCGTATGTCTTTGCGGAACCGGGAGGCGCAATGCCCATCGAGGTCAACAGTGCATTCGTCGCTGCCAATACCTGATATTCGGAAAAGATCTGCGCGAAACGCGCGGTCTCGGTGCGGACCTGGACATTGTAGCGCGTGTTCTGCGAATCGAGCACGTCGAGCAGCGAGCGCCGGCCGACATTGAACTGCTCGCGGTAAGAGAGCAGCAGATCGTCGGTGACGCGGCTCTGCTGCTCCAGTTCGGTGACGAGCGTGCCCTGCTGCTCCCAGCGGTTCCATGCGCGACGGACGTCTTCCTCCGCCTCGCGCTGAAGCTGGTGCATACGGAAGCGCGCCTCGCTCGAACGGCGCACCATTTCCTGCACCTTGTTGCGATTGATGTTGCCGTCGAACGCGTTCCAGCGCAGCACGACGCGTGCCTGCAGATCCTCGGTGCGCCCGCGGAAACCGTCGACATCGTCGCCGACGCGACCCGTGCCTTCAACCGAGAGCACCGGGTACATTTCAGCCCTGGCCTTGTCGACCATCGCGTGCGCGGCGTCGATATCGGCCATCGCTTCACGCACCCGCGGGTTCTTGTCGCGCGCGCCCTCCACCGCTTCGGCGAGCGAAGGCGGCAGGCTTGCCCTGAGCGAAGGCGGCATGGAGACCTGCTCGATCGACAGCCCCGTCAGCGTCCGAAACGCGATAGCGGCGTTGACCAGTTCTTCCTGCGCTTCGGTGCGACGCACACGCGCGGACTGCAGCCGTTCCTCGGCCTGTTGCTGATCGGCGATGCTGATCGAGCCCTTCGCGACGCCTTCGCGCAGATCGTTCGTCAGCCCCTGGTGGAAAGCGACATTGTCTTCCGACGCAGCGACAATCCGCTGCTGGAGGAGATAATCGAGATATTGCCGCGACACGTTGAGCGCGACGAACTCCGAACGCTCCTCGACGCGCAGCGCGGCGCCGTCGGTGCGCGATGCCTGGCGCTTGAGCTCGGACGAGCGCACGCCCGAATCATAGATCACCTGCTCGGCGACAAGGCTCGATTCGAGTGGATAGAGCGTCTGATCGGCGATGCCGAGCGAGCGCCGCGTGTTGTTCTCAAGCCGGCGCACGCCAGCCGATGCCTCGGTCGTCACGCGCGGCATGAACAGGCCCTGCGCCTGCTTGCGCTCGAACTCGATGGCTTCCTTGTTCATCGCGGCCTGGTTGATTTCAGGATGCGATTCAAGCGCTGCCTCGATTGCCGATTTGAGATCGACGGTCTGCGCCTGTGCCAGCCCCGCGACGCTCAGCATGAGCGCGCCGGGGACGCCAATCATCCATTTGATCCTGTTGCTATTCTTCATGGCTTGTCCCCCGGATTACTGTGCACTGATCTCGACGCGCCGATTCATCGGCTCGCGCACGCCGTCCGCGGTCTCGATCTTAAGTTCGGATTCGCCCTTGCCCGACACGGTCATGTCGCTGACCGCGACCCCCGCGTTCTCCAGCATGGCGGCGATGTTGTTCGCGCGGCGCGTCGAGATGCCGACATTATAGTCGTCCGAGCCCGAGCGGTCGGCATGGCCGGTCACCGCAAGGCGGGTCCAGCCGCAGCTTGCGCGGCTGGCCACCATCTGCTGCACCGTCGCCTGCGCCTCTGCGAGCGGGGCGTCGGCGTTCCAGTCGAAGAAGACCGAGACGCTGGGATCGACGCCGCAGCCGGGCGCGGGCGCTGGTGCCGCGGCGACCGGAGCAGGCGCCGAAGCCTGCGCCATGCGCGTCGAGAACCCGTCGCACTTGTTGATGCTTGCTTCGTCCCTGGTGCCGCTCTTCAGATAGCCGAGAGCGATCCCGCATTGCACCTTGGCCTCGGCGGCCCAGACAAAGCGCGAATCCGCCGATCGTTTGATCTCGCTCGCCTGCGTCGCCTGCACCGCTGACTGGTAGCGGCTGTCGATCTGCGAACGCAGCTCGGCCCTGTCCAGATCCAGCAGCGGCGAACGCGGGCTGACCTGCGCCGACGCCTGCCCCGGCACAAGTGCCGCAGCCGCAACGATCATTGCTGCACCAAGCTGTGCCTTCATCTTCCCCTCCCGCAAAACTGGCTCGTACACTGCGCTACTCCCCACCCTGGTCATCCGTGATTCACCGCAAGCACCGCATCGTGCGTCAGCATCGCGAAGTCGAAGCCGTGGCCCGTCGCCATGCCGCCCGCGAACGCGGCCGCGTCGTTGCCGCCCATCGCAGCGAGCAGACCGGCGGGATCGCCGCTGTCTCCCGTCGCCGCCGCAAGCAGCGCGTCGATATCGGGGCCATCGCCCGCCCCGCCGCCGAGCGCGTCGGCAAGCACCGAGGCGAGCGCCTCGCTTTGCGGTGCGGCCACCGCGTCAGCGACAGGCGCCATCGCCGCGGGAATTGCGGGCATTGCCACCATATCGATGAACAACGGCGCGGCATGGTCAGCGATGTCGGCGATGGCCGCATCGCTGTCCGAAAGCAGCGGCGTCGACGCATGGTCCGTCATGCCTTCATCGGCCATCCGCGTCGCATCCCCGCCGCGACCGCCGTCATCGTCCGACCCGCGATCGAGATGCGCCAACGGCGCAGATTCCGGCTTGTGTGCGTCGAGTGCCAGCGGCTGCATGGCCTCGCCGTCCGGCGCCGACTTGACGGAAACATCCGCCTGCGACTGAGTGGCATCCGCCGCGGGCGTCGCCATGTCGCCACCGGTCTTCGCATCAGTCTTGCCACTTTCGGGCGTCAGCAGCGGCGCGGCCACCAGGCTGGCTGCGACAAGCGCGCTGGCAAGTCCTGTCAAGCCGATGGCCACGGCCTGACGCCCCGCCTCGTCGGGGCGCGCTGCGCCACCCGTAGCAAAGCTGACATCGCCCGCGACGCCGGTGCTGCCATCGGTGCGCGTGAAGACCGTTTCGCCATGGACGACGACATCGTCATTGGCGGCGCTGTAGGCCTTTCCGTCCGAGGTCAGTTTGAGGCTCGCGATGCCCATGTCGCCGAGCGAACGGAACTCGCCCGCCTCGCTGACACCGTTGCCGTTCGCGTCCTGCCACACGCCGAACTTCGAGAAGCCGATATCGCTGGCATCGAGGATGCCATCGCCATTGCTGTCGAAGTTTGCCGCCAGCCCCTGCAGGTCGGTCAGCCCGTTGCCACCGAAGACGATTTCGGCGCCATTGTTGACGACACCGTCGCCATTGCGATCGAGCGCAAGGATGCCGTCGTCGCTGCCAGCCCAAGCTGTCGCCTCACGCACTCCGTCGACATCATAATCGAACGTCACGCCCGCCGAGCGATCGACGAGTTCGACGCCGTCACCATCCAGGTCGAGCACGACCGGCGTGACCGTCGAACCGATCAGCGAGGACAGGTTCGAGATGGATGTATCCTCTAGCTTGACGAGGATGTCATTGCCCGCATTCGGCGCATCGCCCACCTGCTGATAGACATAGGTATCGCCATCCGACACAAACGCCACCGTCGCGCCTGGTGCACCAAGATCGTTAAGTTGCAGATATTGAACCACTGCAGCAACACGCGCATCTGAATTGACGTCAATCGGCGTGCCCGACGAATAGCTGTCGGTGGTCGCGAAGCTAATCATGCCGTTGCTGATGGCGTGCGACTTTACCGTGCTGCCGCTGCTGCTCGATACGCGCAGCGCGCTGTCGTTTCCGTTCGTCCCATTCGTATCCACGGCCACGAACGGCGTGCCTGCAAGATCAAGAATATCCTGCGACACATTGAAATCGCTTATCTTGTCGAAGCCGGAAATCGTTCCATTGCGGCCGGATCCACCAACAGTGGCTACGCTGTCGCTAGCCGAAAACACAAAGCGATCCGCGCCAGAACCACCGGTCAGAGTGTCTTCACCCTTTCCTCCGACAAGAATGTCGTGGCCGATTCCACCGTTCAGCGTGTCATTGCCGCCCTTGCCGAGGAGATAGTCCTTGCCGCCATTGCCATTGAGCGTGTCGGCCGAACCATCGCGACCGATCAGGATTTCGCTGTAGTCTGTGCCATTGATCGTCGCGTTGCCGGCCGCGCCGCGGTCGACGCTCACATTGGTCGGCTCGGTGTTGCCACCATTGCTGCCCGTATAGGTGAACGAACCGCCATTGGTACCGCCATCGGTGAAGGTGACGTTGCCACCAGCGCGCGTCGCATTGTCCCCGCCCGCGGTGTTGGGTGTGACGCCTGCAACCGTCGTGCCGGGATTGTCGTTGTACAGCAGCGCCGCTTCGGGAACGACGATTGCGCCGGCCCCGCTCTGGTTGGTCAGGACGCGGTCGCCCGTGGCGAAATTGTCGCCGCCGTCGACCTTGCTGATGTTGATCACCAGATTGGCGGTATCGGTGTCGCCGTCGCCGTCGGTGATCGTGTAGCTGAACGTCTCCTGCGCACCGGCGGGCACGGAGGCGCCATCGGTCGTCAGCGTGTAGGTGTAGCTGCCGTTCTTGTTGATGACGAGCTTGCCGTAGCGCCCAAGGACTTCATAATTGCTCGCGCCGTTGGCCGTATTGTCGCTCGAATTATAGCCGGTCACCGCCGTCAGCAGCCCGCCATCGGCACCGCGAACGTCGTTCTGCAACACGTCACCGGTCTTGGTGACGTTGGTCGAGTCAGACGACACGAAACGCACGGCCAACTGATAGCTGTTGGTCTGCCCTTCATAGGTCCGCACGGTCGAGACGATATTGTTGTTCTCGTCGACGAAGCCGCGAATATCGAGCGTATAATTCTGTCCTGCGATGTTCACCGTTGCCGTGCTGGTGGCGATGCTGATGATGTCGCGGCTCGCGTTCGGATCGCTGGTGTTCGACGTCTCGGTGTGGGTGAAGTTGACGAGGATCGGTCCGACCTCGACTTCCTCACCGTTGATCGTTGCCATGAACGTCACCGAGAGCGTGGTGCTCTCCAGCGTGCCGCCGTTGACCGGCTGGTTGAAGTGCGTGAACGTTCCCAGATAGAATGTCTGGTTGGTAAGCACCGGGGTGCTGGACAGCGCCGGGTTGTCGACGAAGCCGTAGCCCGACGATCCGTTGCTGCCGGTGCCCCAACGGATCTCATCGGTCTGACCGTCGCCGTCACGATCATAATTTGTCGTATTGTCCGACGTCATATCGACGTTGGTCCATTTGGCCACGATCGAGCCGACGCCCAGATCATCGACCACGACCTGAAGGTTGGCCGTGTCGTTGCTGGCATCGGGCTTGTCGTCGACGATGTCGATCTTGATCGTGCCGGTGACGGTATTCCCGCTGGCATCGCTCGCGGTGTAGGTGAAGCTCTCGCGCGCCGCCTCGGTGTTGTTGCCGTTATTGGCATCGGGCGTCGTGTCGTAAGGTTTGGTCAGCGTATAGGTATAGCTGCCGTTGGCGTTGAGCTTGAACAGGCCGTAATTGCCCGTGATCGTCTGCGGCGTGTAGCCGACAGCGCCGGTAGCCGCGAGCTGCCCCGTTACCGTCTCGGTCGCGAGACCCGGATTGCTGCCCGTGACCGTGCCCGCGCCCAGATCGCTGCCCGTGGCGCTCGTGTCGAGCGCTGCTTCGTAGACAGTCTTGGTCTGGTTGTCCGCGGTCAGCGTCACGTTGTTGACGTTGATCCTCAGCATCGCGGTGGTCGTGTCGCCGTCGCCGTCACGGATCGTGTAGGTGAAGCTGTCGACCGCGTTGCTGGTGACCGCGTTCGCATTGGCCTTGTAGCTGTAGCTGCCGTCCTTGTTCAGCGTCAGCACGCCATATTGCCCGGACAATTGATAATTGCCCGACCCGTCCACGGTCGTATCGCTGTTCGCGGGAACGTTGATGCTGGCGACCCCGGCCACTGCGCCGCTCGCGTGATAGCCGTCGGCACCCGGCGCATCCGCGTTCGCGGCACCGCCCACCGTGCCAATGCCGGTCAGGACATTGCCAGTCTCGGTAGCGCCCTCGTTGACCCTATCGGTGTCATCGCGCGCCACCGGCACGTCGTCGGAGACGGTGACGGTGGCGGTGCCCACAGCGGTGTCGCCATCGGTATCGGTGGCGACCACGCCGACGCTGCCCAGATTGACGAGGTCGTCGAGGTTGATGCCGGGATGGCTGTCGTAATTGTCGTTCAGCGTCGCCTTGACCTGCGCGCTGTCGCCGGCGCGCACCAGATCGAGCGTGACGATCGTCGTCGCGCCGTCCTTGCCCACGATCTGCGTGTCCGAGACGCGCGTCCAGGTCAGACCCCCGCCCAGCCCCGCAACGCTCGCGCCAAAGGCGATGCTCGCAATCGCATCCGATCCCGGCGTGAAGACGATGCTGTCGGTGTCGCTGTCGGGACCCGCCGGCGTCGAGCCGTCGGCAAGATTCTGGTCGTCGAGCGTCAGCGTGATCGGTGCACCCGCCGCCGGACCCGCACCATCGGTGACGGTGAAGCTGACCGTGCCGGTGTCGGTGTCGTTGTCGCCATCGGTGACGGTGAACACCGCCGAGGCCGCGCCCGCCCCGTTGACCGAGGCATCCGCGGTGAAGCTGTAGCTGCCGTCGGCCTTCACCCTGATCGCGCCATGCCCGATGTCGACCGCCTGCGAATAGCCGTCGACGCCGAACACCAGCGCGGCGCCGTTGACGTGCGTGACGCGCGCGCCATCCGCACCGCCCACGAAGTCGAGCGTGCCCGTGACCGTGGCGCCTTCGACGACAGTCCGACCCGGCTCGTCCGTAGCCACCGGCACGTCGTCGATGATGCGGACATCGAGGCTGGCGTTGGCCGTCGAGCCGTCGGCGTCGGTGACGATGACGGGGAAGCTGGCCAGCACGCTGTCCTCGCCGGGGGCGCCGTGCGTCAGCGTGTTGTCGGTCAGCGTGTATCGGTAGGTGAAGCTGCCGCCAATGATGGAGCCGTCGGGCGCGGTCACGGGGGTGAAGCCCGTGATCTTGAGCGTGCCCAATGCGGTTGTGATCGTCTGCGCGGTGAAGCTGCCGTCGCTTATGACGGCGACGCCGCCGACCGTGACCGTCCCGAGTCCGTCGGCCGCGTTGAAGCTGAAGCTGCCCGTCTGGATCAGCGCGGGCGCATCGGGCGAGGAGCCGTCCAGGAGATCGTCCTCGTTGACGATCAGCTCGCCGCCTTCGACGCCGAGCCCCGTGATCGTGACGCCATCGTTGGCGCCCGTGATCCGGATCTTGAGCGTCGTCGTGTCGGTGTCGCCGTCACCGTCGGTGAGCGTGTAGAAGAACACATCGCTCAGCCCCTGCCCGGCCGACAGGGCCTGAACAAGCGGGTTGGCGTTGTCGAGCGTATAGCTGTAGCTGCCATCGGCATTGATCACGAGCGTGCCGTACTTGCCCGCGATCGCGGTGCCCGCAGCCACCGTCGTGCCGTCGAAGCGCACTGAGGTCACCACCGCACCGTCGGCACCGGGCCGGTCGGGATCGCCGTCGGTGGTGTTGGCGTCGGTCCCGCCGACACCCGTCATCACATTGCCGTCGGCGACAACCGGCCCGTCTTCGGTGACGTCGTCGGTCTGGTCGCTCGCGATCGGCAAATCGTCGGAGACCGACACGCTGACCGTGCCCGTCGCAGTGTCGCCATCGATGTCGGTCGCAACGACATTCACCGAGCCAAGCGCTACCAGATCGTCGATATCGATCCCGGGATGGCTGTCGTAATTGTCGCTCAGCGTTGCCTTGATCTGGGCGTTATCGCCAATGCGCGTCAGGTCGAGCGTGACGATCGTCGTCGCGCCGTCCTTGCCCACGATCTGCGTGTCCGAGACGCGCGTCCAGACCAGCCCCCCGCCAAGCCCCGAAAGATCGGTGCCGAAGACCATCGAGACGATGGCATCGGATCCCGCGGTGAAGGTGATGATACCCGTGTGGGGCGTCGCAGGGACCGACCCGTCTGGCATATTGCCGCCGGGCAGGAACTGGTCGTCGACGAAGAGGTTGAGCGGCGCACCCGCCGCCGGGCCCGCACCATCGGTGATCGTGATCGGCTGGTTGGCGGTCGACGTGTCGTTATCGCCATCGGTGATCACATAGCTGAACGAGGCGTCGACCCCGCTCGCATTGTTCAGATTGGCGCTCGGATCGAAGGTCCACGCGCCATTGGCCTGGAACGTGTAGGTGCCGTTGGCGGTGACGACATTGGTCGTGCCCGCCGCGGCGATCGCGGTTGTGACGCCGCCGATCGTGACCGAGGTCAGCGTCGCGGTGTCCGCACCCTGCGTGTCGTTCGCCAGCACATTGCCGCCCGCCGTGCCCGCCGCATCCTCGGCAACGCTGACCGGGGCATCATCGCGCGCGACCGGCACGTCGTCGATGATCTCGACCAGCAGGTCGCGGCTATGGCTACCGCCATCAAGGTCGGTGACGACCAGGGGGAAGTCGAGCAGATCGGTCGGATCGGTCAGCGTGTTATCGGTGAGCGTATAGGTGAAGCCCACTTCGCCCTGGCCCGTGGCCGGGTCATAGCTGTAGCTCGTGACGACGAGCGTGCCCGTCGCATCGCTGAACACCGTTTGGGGCAGACTGCCGGGCGTGATGACGGTGCCGGCCAATTCGACCTTGGCGACGCCGTCGAACGAGAAGAAGGAGATCGTGCCCGAGGCCGATTCGCTTGCCGAGGCGCTGTCCGAACCCGCAGGCTCGCCCGCGCGCGCGGCAAGGCCCGATTCATAGACCGTCACAAAAACCGGTTCGGGCGCCTCAGGCATGGGCGCGTTCCCGATAAGGATGTCGAGCTTGGCGGTCGAGGTGTCGCCGTCGCCGTCGGTCAGCGTATAGGTGAAACTGTCGGTAACGCCGCCGGGCGTATGCGGATTGCGGACATAGCTGTAGCTGCCGTCGGCGTTGAGCGTCAGCACGCCGTACTGGCCCACGATCGCCGTACCCGCGCCGACCGAGCTCGTGCCATTGCCCACGCTCGTGACGGTCGCGCCATCAGCGCCTTGGGTATCCGCACCCGCAGGCCCGCCGGTCGTGCCCGCGCCCGTGATGACATTGCCCGTCGCTGGGCCGAAGGTGCCGCCAGCAACGCTGTCACTATCTCCGCGCGCGGTCGGCGCGTCGTCGACGATCTTGATGACGAGCGGAGAGGTCGCGCTATCGCCATCGCTGTCGGTAACGACAACGGTCAACGTGTCGGTCGTGTTGTTGCCCGAACTATTGTCGGTCAGCGTGTAGCTGTAGCCGATCGCATTGGGCGCAATGCTGGTGATCGTGAAAACACCCGTCGGCGTCGTGATCGTCTGGCCAACGGCGGTTACCGCGGTGCCGTTGATCGTGACGCTCGCAACGCCATCAGGCGCAGTGATCGCGATCGAGCCCGAGGTGGTTTCGGCAGGGGTCGCGGCTGCCGACCCCTCGGGCTCGCCCCCGCGTGCGGGCAAGCCCGCCTCGGAAACGCTGGTATTCTCGCTGGCGGTCGGCACGCGGACGCCAACGCCGCTGTCGTCGATCGCAATGGTGAGCGTCGTCGTCGACGCATCGCCGTCGCCATCGGTGATCTGGTAGTTGAAGACGTCGTTGACGCCACCCGGCGTGCCGGGATTGCGGACATAGCTGTAGCTGCCATCGGCCTTGACCGTGAGCACGCCATATTGCCCGTCGATCGTGACGCCTGCGGCAGTCACCGCGGCGAAACTTCCGCTGGCGCCAAGCCGGACGCCAGTCACCGCGGCGACGTCCGCGCCGGGCGTATCAGCGCCCGGAGCACCGCTCGTGGTGCCCGCGCCGGTGAAGACATTGCCCGCCTCGGGGCCATAGGTGCCCGCGGCCACCAAATCGGTGTCCGCGCGCGCGGTTGGCGCGTCGTCGATGACGTTGATCGTGAGCGTCCCGGTCGCGACGTCGCTATCCTCATCGGTGACGGTCACGGTGAACACGTCAGCCGGATTGCCGTTCAACGTGTTGTCAGTGAGCGTGTAGCTGTAGTCGATCCGCCCCTCGGCGATCGCGGTGATGGTGAGCGTGCCGAAGGGCCCGGTGATCGTCTGGCCGACCGCGGTCACGGCCACACCGTCTATCGCGACGCCCGCCAGCCCATCGGGCGCGGTGAACAGGATCGAGCCCGTCGTCGTCTCGCTATTGGCAGCGGCGTTCGAGCCCGCGGGCTCGCCGCCGCGCGCGGGCAGCCCCGCCTCGTTGACCGAGGCCGAGGCGATCGCCGCGCCCGCCGCATTGTCGGCAGACACGATCGAAATGGTGGGCTCGCGGTCGGGCTGCGCGGGGAAGAGCTCGCTCTCTTCATATTGAGCGAAGGCAAGCTCGGTCGGCGGCAGCAGATCGCCCAGGTCGAAGGGATCGGAGATCGCACCGACGGGCGCCTCGAAATTGCCGCCCGAGCTCTGCGGTGGGCCTGCGGCGGGCTGGGGCTCGTCGCCGATGAGCAGCGCGGCGAGGTTGAGCGCCGGGATCTCGACGCCGCCGATCACGATCTGCGGCACGAACACCGCGCCATCGACGATCACCATCTGCGAGCCGTCGGGAAGCTGGACGACAAGATCGCGGCCCGAAACGCTGATATGGTCGAGCGATGCGCCCTCGGGGAGGGTCACGACACCATCGGGGCCGGGGATGACGCGCAGCGTGCCTGGCGCCATTGCCGCCTGCTGCAGCGCGGCGATCGCCTGCGCCTCTTGCGCGGTGGAAGTCTGTTCGACTTCGCCTGTTGCCTGCTGCGCGAGTTCGCGGCCAGAAATGCGCTCGAAATCCATAATCCCCACTCCCCACACAATTTCACCGGCCGAAACCGCGCTGGGTGAATGGAGGATCTGGCCGTCACGGCGCCCACAGACGCCAAAAAAGGCAGCAGGCCACCTCGCTAAAAAACCGATGCATCTCGGCCCTTTAGGTGCAGGAATGCCCCCACATCCGCCAAGCACAGCCATGCTTCCAGCACGACTACTCTTTGCGTCGCTCTCAAGGGCGCGGGGCGACCCCACGACTCGGCCCTTACTTGGCTTTAATAATTTGGTAACCATGCGAAGTCACGCCCTTTTAGGGTTAACGCTTTTTAATATTTGTAAACTTCGGTGTTTTCATTACGCAGGTGTGGCGATTTGGAGAGCAGCCCGGCATGCCCGCGCGAAGCCGTAGCGGCATCAAAAATGACGCTGAATCCGATAGCTATGCATGGCGTCGCCCGGTCATCCCGGGCCGGTTGCGTGCCCGCGAAAAACTTGCTCCGATGCGACGAGAGACGTCCAGGTCATAGAATAAAGGGGTCGATCAGCATGCCACTTGCCGAGGCGCGCACGAAGGGAAGCATCGACGAGGCGCTCACACATGGCCGCGCGTTACTCAACGAATCGCCCCTGCTGGCCGCCCGACAGGCGCGCGAGATCCTCGCGGTCGACCCGGCCAATGCCGAGGCCTTGCGTCTGCTCGCGCGATCGCTGCGCGCCACGGGCGACGACGACTCGGCCGAACGCGCCGAACTCGATGCGATCGCCGCTTCGGTGCATGATCCCGAACTGGTGCAGGCGGCGCACGCGCTGCTCGACAACGCGCTTGCCGATGCCGAGCGCATATTGCGCCCGCGTCTCAAGACGAATCCTTTCGACGTCGCGGCAATCCGGATGATGGCCGAGCTTGCGGGGCGGCTGGGGCGCTATGGCGATGCAGAGAATCTGCTGCGACGCGCGCTCGAGCTGGCGCCCGGCTTCGCGGCCGCGCGCGGCAATCTCGCGACCGTGCTCTATCGCCAGAATCGCGCGCCCGAGGCGATCGCCGAGCTCGACCGGTTGCTCGACGCCGACCCCGCCAACCCGGCGCACCGCAACCTGAAAGCCGCGGCGCTCGGCCGGGTCGGCGGTTTCGACGAGGCGATCGCGTTGTACGAGGATGTGCTGCAGCGCTTTCCCGACCAACCCAAGGTGTGGATGAGCTACGGCCATGTGCTCAAGACCGTCGGACGCCAGACCGACAGTATCGCCGCCTATCGTCGGGCGATCACGATCGCGCCGGGGCTGGGCGAGGTATGGTGGAGCCTCGCCAACCTCAAGACCATCGCGCTCGATGCCGACGATATCGCAGCGATGACCGCTGCGCTCGAACAGACCGAACTCGGCGCTGAAGATCGCTTCCACCTCCATTTCGCGCTGGGCAAGGCGCTCGAGGATCAGGCGCGCGCGGAAGGCGCGTTCGCGCATTATGCCGAGGGCAACCGTTTGCGGCGCGCGATGATCGACTATGATCCGCAGGAAATCAGTAGCCTTGTCGAGAGAAGCCGCGCGCTGTTCACCGCAGAATTTTTCGGTACACGCGCTGGGCACGGATCAACCGCGGCCGATCCGATCTTCATCCTCGGCATGCCGCGCGCGGGATCAACGCTGATAGAGCAGATCCTCGCCAGCCATGCGCTCGTCGAGGGCACGCACGAACTGCCCGATATCGGCGCGATCGCGCTGCGGCTCGGCCGGGGTGATGCGCGCTATCCCGAATGCGCCGATGCAATGAATGCTGAAGCATTTGCCACGCTCGGCAACGAATATCTTGAAAGGACGCGCGTAAATCGCAAGACAAATCGCCCCTTTTTCATCGACAAGATGCCCAACAACTGGGCGCATGTTCCACTGATCCACCTGATCCTGCCCAATGCGAAGATCATCGACGCACGACGCCATCCGCTCGCCTGTTGCTTCTCCAACTTCAAGCAGCATTTCGCGCGCGGCCAGGGCTTCAGCTATGCGCTTGAGGACATGGCACGTTATTATCGCGATTATGTGAAGCTTATGGCACACGTCGACGCGGTGCTGCCCGGGCGCGTCCACCGTGTGGTCCATGAGGCGCTGGTCGACGATACCGAGGCGGAGGTCCGCCGGCTGCTCGCCTATCTTGGTCTCGATTTCGATCCCGGCTGCCTGCGCTTCTGGGAGACCGATCGGCCCGTCCGGACCGCGAGCTCCGAACAGGTCCGCCGCCCGATCAGCCGCGAGGGGCTGGATCAGTGGCAGGCGTTCGAGCCTTGGCTGGATCTGCTCAAAAATGCGCTCGGCCCAGTCCTCGACCGATATCCTGAAGCCCCGCCGCCTTGAAAGTTTCGTGATATTTTCGTCACAGGGCGGCGCCAATCGTTACCGACGAAAGGCTTTGATCGAAATCAAAATTGACGCTCTCCCGAAAGCGACTCAGATTTCGTTTCTAATGTGAACGCTTTCCTTAAGGGGCAGGAATATGCGCGTTTCCGATCTCGACCAGAGCCACAGTTCCGTCCGTCTGACCATTGCCGCGCTGCTGGGAACGACGATGCTCGCCACCAGTGCGACCGCGCTGGCACAAAGCACCGAACCGAAGGCATCGAACAGTGACGTCATCATCGTCACCGCGCAGAAACGCGAGGAAAATCTGCAGGATGTTCCGATTGCGATCACCGCGATCGGCACCGAGAAGCTCGAGCAGCTCCAGGTCACCGATTTCGATGACTATGCGCGCTTCCTGCCCAATGTCAGCTATCAGACGACCGGTCCCGGCGGCGCGAATGTCTATTTCCGCGGCGTCGCCTCGGGCGAGAATGCCAACCATTCGGGCCCGCTGCCGCAGGTCGGCATCTATCTCGACGAGCAGCCCATCACGACGACGACGGGCGCGCTCGACATCCATGTCTTCGACATCGCACGCGTCGAGGCGCTGGCCGGTCCGCAAGGCACGCTCTATGGCGCTTCGAGCCAGGCGGGAACGATCCGCATCATCACCAACAAACCCGATACGTCAGGCTTCTATGGCGCCGCCAATGTCGAAGTGAACACGGTGGCGCATGGCGGCGAGGGATATATCGGCGAGGCCTTCCTCAACGCGCCCATCTCGGACAGCGCCGCGGTGCGCATCGTCGGCTGGTACAAGAAGGACGCCGGCTATATCGACAATATCCCGGGCTCGCTGACCTTCCCGAGCTCGGGCATCACGATGGACAACGCGCCCTTCGTCGAGAAGGACTATAACGACGTCGAGACCTATGGCGGGCGCGCCGCGCTCAGGATCGACCTCGACGACAACTGGACGATCACCCCGCAGGTGATGGCCCAGAAACAGGTCAGCCACGGATTCTTCGCGCAGGAATCGGGGCTCGACGAGCTTCAGGTGCAGCAGTTCAATCCCGAACGGTTCAACGACCGCTGGATCCAGGCGGCGCTGACTATCGAAGGCAAGATCGGCAACTGGGACCTCACCTATGCCGGCGCGTATCTCAAGCGCAAGATCACCGGCGAATCTGATTATGTCGACTATGCCTATTTCTACGATGCCATTTCGGGATACGGCACGTTCTTCTACGACAATAACGGCGATCTGGTGAACCCCAACCAGTATATCCAGTCGGTCGACCGCTTCACCAAGCAGAGCCACGAACTCCGCCTCGCCTCGCCGGCCGACAAGCGCGTGCGCTTTATCGGCGGCCTGTTCTATCAGCGCCAGACGCACAATATCGAACAGAACTACATCATCGACAATATTGCGGACTCGATCACCGTTCCCGGCACCGACAGCAATATCTGGCTGACCAAGCAGTTGCGCGTCGATCGCGACTATGCCGCCTTTGGCGAGCTGACTGCCGATGTGACAAACAAGCTGAGCGTGACGCTGGGAACGCGCATTTATTATTTCGACAACACGCTCGTCGGCTTCTTCGGCTATAACAATCCGGGCTTCAGCTCGAACCCCGACTATCTGTGCCAGGGACCGTCGCAGGTTAAGGGCTCCCCCTGCACCAATCTCGACAAACGCACGCAGGACACCGATTTCATCCACAAGATCAACCTGACCTACAAGTTCAACGACGACGCGCTGGTCTATGCCACGGCATCGCGTGGCTTCCGGCCGGGCGGCATCAACCGTCGTGGTTCGATTCCGCCATATCTCGCGGACTTCGTCGACAATTACGAAATCGGCTTCAAGACGACATGGTGGGACAAGCGGCTACGGATCAACGCCGCGGTCTATCAGCTCGACTGGACCAACACGCAATTGTCCTTCCTCGGCGCAAACGGGCTGACCGAGATCCGCAATGCGGGCAACGCCCGGATTCGCGGCGCCGAGTTTGACGTCTATGTGCGGCCGGCCGAGGGATTCACGCTGACCTTTGGTGGCTCCTACAACGATGCCGAGATCACAGAGGATTTCTGCACTTTTGCCAATCAGGCCTTTGACTGCTCACTGCCGGGCCCGGATACCGACGACGATGGCATCCCCGATCCGAATGCGGTTCTGGCGCCCGCAGGAACACGTCTGCCGATCACCGCGAAGTTCAAGGGCAATGCGGTCGCGCGCTACGAGGTTCCGATCGGCAGCCTGAATGCCCATTTCCAGGGCAGTGTTACTCATGAGGGCAAGCGGACGAGCGATCTTCGCCTCTTCGAGCGCGACCTGCTCGGATCGCTCCCCGCTTATACCACCGTCGACCTTAGCGCGGGCATCGAAGGCAAAAGCTGGTCTGCCGAGATCTTCGTGCGCAATCTGTTCGACGAGCTCGGCTCAGTCGGCAAGGCGATCCAGTGCGTTGAGACGACGTGCGGCGATCCCGACGGCGTCACCGCGATCGGCGGCAAGGTCTATACCTATGTCAGCCAGCCGCGGACGATCGGGATCAAGGTCGGAACCAAGTTCTGAATTCCCACACGTGTCATTCCCGCGTAAGCGGGAATCCAGAGGATGCCGTCATCTTGTTCGAAGCCATCTGGATTCCCGCATTCGCGGGAATGACATCGTAGTATGAACCGCGAGTCAGCCCCAGCCCGCGCACTTGGCTTCTGGATGTGCCTCGCGCTCGTCATGGGCAACATGATCGGCTCGGGCGTCTTCCTGCTTCCCGCGAGCCTCGCGCCCTATGGCTGGAACGCGCTGTTCGGCTGGATCTTCACGATCGGCGGCGCGCTTTGCCTTGCGCATGTCCTGTCGCGGCTGTCGTCGGCGCTGCCGCAAGCCGGTGGACCCTATGGTTTCGTCCATGCCGCCTTCGGGCCGCTGCCCGCCTTTGTGATGGGGCTGAGCTACTGGATCTCGGTCTGGGTGGCGAATGCCGCAATCGCAATTGCAGCCGTCAGCGCGCTCAGCATCTTCGCGCCGGGGATCACGAAGATATCGGGGCTGCCCGCGCTGCTGTCCGCGGGACTGCTCTGGACGGTGACGCTGATCAACCTGCGCGGCGCACGATCGGCGGGGTGGTTCCAGATCGTGACGACGGTGCTGAAGCTTCTCCCGCTCATAGCGGTCGTCGTCATCGCACTGCTCATGGGCGCAGGCGTAGAAAAGACCGAAATCGTCGCTTTTCGCGCCGCAGACATCTCGCCGTCCGCGATCACCGCCACCGCAGCGCTCACGCTCTGGGCGATGCTGGGCTTTGAATGCGCCGCGGTGCCGCAAGGCAAGGTCGACAATCCGCAAGTCACCATTCCGCGCGCGACGATGATCGGCACGCTGCTCGTCGGCCTGCTCTACATCATCGTCTGTTCGGCGGTGACGTTGATGCTCCCCCTAGCGCAGGTCTCGCAGTCCGGCGCGCCCTTCGCCGATTTCATCGCGCGCTATTGGGGGGAGCAGCCCGCGCTTTTCGTCGCCCTCTTCGTCGCGATTGCCGCGATCGGCGCGCTGAACGGCTGGGTCCTGATGCAGGGCGAGGTTGCGCTGTCGATGGCGCGCGCTGGCAGCTTTCCGAGCTGGTTCGCCAAAACCGACGCACGCGAGACGCCTGTACGCGCGCTGCTCGTCTCGAGCGTGCTCGTCAGCGTGCTCATCTACATGAATTATGAGCGCTCGATGGCGAGCCTCTTCACCTTCATGGCGCTGCTCTCGACCGCCTCGGCGCTCGTCCTCTACCTGTTTTGCGCACTCGCGAGCCTGCGCCTCGCCTATAAAAAAGTGATCCCGCGCTCGGCGGCTTTCGTCGCCATTGCCAGCCTCGGCGTCATCTATTCCTTGTGGACCTTCTACGGCGCAGGCTGGGAGGCGAGCGGCTGGATCCTGGTGCTGCTCGCGGTCGGCGTTCCCGTCTATTTCGGCACGCGTCAGATGGCGTTCCAGCACTGACCCACGTTCACGCGCGTCGAAGCATCCGCCCGACAAAGCTTCGGTCCGCAAGGATCTCATGCGCCGCATTATGGCCCGGCGCGCCGGTCACGCCGCCGCCGGGATGCGTGCCCGCGCCGCACATATAGAGACCCTTCACCGGCCCACGATACGAACCATGGCCAAGCACCGGTCGCGCCGTCCAGAGCTGGTCGAGCGACATATTGCCGTGCATGATATCGCCGCCGACGAGGCCGAACTTGCGCTCGAGCCCCTTGGGACTGAGAATCTGTCGGCCGAGGATCGAGGCGCGGAAGCCCGGGGCATAGTGCTCGACGGTGTCGATGATCGTGTCGGCCGCGGCATCCTCTTCCTGATCCCAGTCGCGGCCGTCGGGAAGCTCGGGCGCAAATTGCTGGCAGAACAGGCTCGCGACATGCTGCCCCCTGGGAGCAAGGCTGTCGTCGACGGTCGATGGAATGAGCATCTCGACGATCGGCTTTTTCGACCAGCCATGCGCCTTTGCGTCGATGAACGCCTGATCCATATAGTCGAGCGTCGGCGCGATGATGATGCCCGACTGGTGATGCTCGCCGGGCTCGGGCAGGCAGGTGAAGCGCGGCAGTTCGGAGAGCGCGACATTCATTCGGAAGGTACCAGAACCCGCCTTGAACGCCTTGATCCGCTTCAGGAATTCTGGCCCGACATCGACCGCGTCCATCATCCGTTCGTAGAGCAGCTTGGGCCCGACATTAGCCGCGACGATATCGGCCATCACCTCCTCACCGCTTTCGAGCCGTACCCCCACCGCCCTCTCACCGTTGACGAGCACGCGATAGACGGGCGCTTCCAGACTGATCTCGACGCCGGCGTCACGGCACACCTTTGCCATCGCCTGCGTGATCGCGCCCATGCCGCCGACCGCATGGCCCCATGCGCCCTTCTTGCCGTTCACTTCGCCGAAGACGTGGTGCAAGAGCACGTAGGCCGAGCCCGGGGTATCGGGACTGGCATAGTTGCCGACCACCGCGTCGAAGCCGAAGGCCGCCTTGACCGCCTCACTCTCGAACCAGCTATCGAGGAAGGTGCGCGCCGACTTCACGAACAGGTCGAGCACGTCGCGCTGCTGCTCGATCGGCATCTTCGCAAGCCGCCGCCCCTGCCGCGCACCGTCGATAAGCGTCTTCAGGCCGTCGCCGACATTGGGCGGCGCCTTGAGCGCGAGGTCGCGCAACACCTCGGCGACATTTTCGAGCGCGTCATAATAAGCGGGGAGCGCCTTCGCGTCGTGCTCGGAAAAACGCCGGAACTCGGCCTGTGTCCGCTCGAGACCGCCGCCGAGCTTCAAATACCCGCCGTCCTCCTGCGGCAGGAAGTTCGAGATCGGGCGCTCGATCACGCGGTAGCCGTGATCGACGAGCTTCATGTCGCGGATCACCTTGGGCTGGAGCAGGCTGACGGTGTAGCTCGCGACCGAGTTGCGGAAGCCCGGATGGAATTCCTCGGTAACCGCGGCGCCACCCACGGTGTCGCGGCGCTCGACGATGCGGACCTTGAGCCCGGCCTTTGCCAGGTAGAAGGCGCAGACAAGGCCGTTATGCCCTGCCCCGATGATGACGGCGTCGTATTTCTTGTTCAACTCAGTCTCTCCGTTCGTCCCGAGCGAAGTCGAGGGACGTTTGGCGCTGGACGTGTCTCGACTTCGCTCGACACGAACGGCTTCAGTTGACCAGCGTCGCGGCCGGCTTGTTACTCCACCCCGGCGCCGGCGCCCTGTGCAGCCTTGCTTCGGGGATCAGCTCGCGTGTCTTGCGGCAGAAGGCGCGCAGGCACACCTCGCTCTCACCGAGTGGCCCGACGGTATAGCTCTGCGACATCATGCCTTGCTGCACGCGCGTGATGAGTTCGGTGTCTTCGGTGTTGACCTGACGGTTGATCCGCCAGTTGAGGTAGCGTGCGGCCTTCATCTCGCGGCGCTCATCGGGCAGCGCGTAACTGATCTCGCGGATCATCGTCTCGGTGGGCGAGACGGGGATGAACTGCATGAAATCGACCTGATCGGGATAGATGTCGAAGGCGACATTGGGCCACAGCTTGAAATAGAGCCACAGCCGCTGGTGATCCTCGGGCAGGTGGTCCACGCGCGGCAGGATCTTCTGGTACATGCGCTCGGAAAGATTGGCGGAGGGACGTTCCACGAGCGCCCCCCACATACGGTCGACATGCTCCTCGGCCTCGATGCCGTAACCGCGGCCGAACAGCCGTGTGAGCCCCGGATGCGCGACGGGAATGTGCAACCCGTCCGAATAATTGTCGGCGACATTTTTCCAGTTGACCTTGCGCGGACGCATCGTGACGCGGCCCAGCGCTTGCACCTCGTCAAACCTATAGGGTGCGACGCGATCCTCATAGGGCGCCATCATGCTCGCGACCGATGGACCGCCGCCTTCGAGCCGAACGAAGATGAAGCCCTGCCAGATCTCGAGCTCGACGGGGGCGAGGCCATTATCCTCCATCACCAGCGTCGGATATTCGCTTTTGCCCGGCACGCCGGTCAGCCGTCCATCAAGAGCGTATGTCCAGGCGTGATAGGGACAGATCAGCTTCTTCGCGCAGCCTGACGAACCGTCGACCAACCTTGACGCGCGGTGGCGGCAGACATTGGTGAAGGCCCGCATCCGGGCGTCCTCGCCGCGGATGACGAGGATGCTTTCCCCCAGGAATTCGAGCGTATGCCAGTCGCCGGCATTCGGCACATCGTTGACGTGGCAGACGACCTGCCAGCTCGGCCGCATCATCCGAGCCATCTCGACCTCGAAATATTCGGGATCGTGATAGACCCATGCCGGCAGGCTCCAGCCCTCGTCGGGATCGGTATTGGGCCGCGGATCGGCGAATGCGGGACGGGTCATGAGCGCTCCTTGTTATACGATCGTATAACAAGGTGACGGGCCATGCAACTGCTGTTATGTGTCGATCAAATGCTCAACCAGACCCGCGCCAGCTTTACCCGCGAGCCCGCCGATATGCGCCGTCAGGCGCTGATCGAGGCAGCCGCCGCGTGCCTTGCCGAAAGGGGCGTTGCGGGGACGTCGGTGCGGACGATCTGCGCACGTGCGGGCGTCTCGCCCGGGCTGCTGCGCCACTATTTCGCGGGGGTCGATGCGCTGATTGCCGAAACCTATCGCGAGGTGACACGGCATGTTTCGGAGACCTTCGAAGCCGCCGTCGCCGCTGCGGGGGAGAGCCCGCGCGCGCGGCTGATCGCCTATGTCACTGCCAGCTTTCGTCCGCCCATCACCGATCCGTCGCTGCTCGCGACCTGGCTGGCCTTTTGGAGCCTGGTCAAGACCGACGCCGATATCGCCCTGATCCACGGCGAGACGTATCGCGCCTATCGCGACGATCTCGAGGCGTTGCTCGCTGCGTGCGGCATGCCACAGGCCAGCGCAGGCCCCGTGGCGATCGCGCTCACCGCGCTCGTCGACGGGCTCTGGCTGGAACTTTCGCTAGATCCGACGACCTTCACGCCCGATCAGGCGAGCGCGATGGCGGTGCGCTGGCTCGATACGCTGCTCGAACGCCCCGCCTTCGGCTGATCCGCCCTATTTGCTCGCCAGGTCGGTGAGCACCGAGTGCCATTGGCCGAGCGCGTCACCGATCGTGTCGACGGGTACGCGCTCGTTGAGGCCGTGCGCGAAACCATCTTCTGCGCGCATGAACAGGCTGGCGACGCCATAGCTGGGCACGCCCTGCGCGCGGAAATGCAGGCTGTCGGTCGCACCCGCGGACATGCTTGGTGTCACCGCGATACCCGGATAGCGCGCGCGCACCGCCTTGGTGACCGCGTTCATCACGTCGGGGCGCAGCGGCGAAGCGTCGCTTGCGGTCGGATCGTCGAGCACGGTGATCTTCGCGCTGCTGTCGGCCATCACCTTGGTCAGCTCGGTCTTGATCGCGTCGATCGAGGTGCCGGGGAAGATGCGGCAGTTGACGTTGGCGGTCGCGCGCTGGGGCAGCGCGTTCTGTGCATGGCCGCCGCTCACCATCGTCGCGACGCAGGTGGTGCGGATCTGGCCGACATATTCGGATTTGGAGGCGATGATCTCGGCCGCCGCGCTGTCGCCGGGATTGGCGGCATAGCGCGCCATCGCGGCACCCAGCTCGCCACCGACCTGCTTGCTCGCGGCGGTCAGCGAGGCCTTGGTCAGCTCGTTCGCCTGATTGGGGAACTTGTAGGCGCCGAGCCGGTCGAGCGCCTTTGCGAGCCGGTAGATCGGATTGGTCGGCGTCGGCGCGCTCGAATGGCCGCCCGCATCGGTGATCGCGACCTCGAAATCGGCATAGGATTTCTCGCCCGCCTGAAGCCCGTAGAATAGCGGCTTGCCTGCCTCGTTCAAAAGCCCGCCGCCGCCATCGCCGTTGAGCGCCATCTCGGCGCCCTTGAACTTCTGCGCCAGCGCACGCGTCGTCGTCATCGAGGTTTCCTCGTCGCCCGACAAGGCCAGCACGATGTCGCGCTTGGGGCTAAAACCCTCCTTCTTCAGCCGCGCCATCGTCGCGACCATCATCGTCACGTCGTACTTGTTGTCCTCGGCGCCGCGCCCAAAGACATAGCCCCCCTCCTCGACCGCGGTGAACGGATCACGCGTCCAGTCGGCCGCCTTGGCCTCGACCACGTCCATATGGCCCAGCAGCACGATCGGCTTTTCGCGCGTCGTACCTTTAAGCGTCGCGATCAGCGTCGCGGTCTCGCCCATCGGCGTCATCTCGATGTCGCTGTCGGCATAGCCCGCTGCCTTCAGCACGGAGGCGAGATAGGCGGCATAGGCAGGCACCTGGCCCTGACCCTCGACGGTGCGGAAACCGACCGATTTCTTCAGGATTTCCTTGGCTTCGGCCGCCTGCGCGGCATTGGCCGGCTTCGCGCTGGCCGTCTGGCCCGTGGCGGCTGCAAGGGCGAGCCCCAGAACTAACGCGGTGCCCGTCCGATACGCCTTGGTCATTCCTGCCTCCATGTCATTGAGCGAACCTTGTGTTCGCGAACCGAGGTTCTGACAAGGGGGTCGGTCCGGGCGTCAGTTGCCAGGGTCGGACACAGCGCCGTACAGTTCAACACCGCGCTGCGCCACGCACCATTGGCGCAACAGGTGGATCGTATAGTCGAGATGCGCGCCATACTGGTGTGCACCGATCGCATCAAGGCAATCGAGCGCGCGCGCCATCGCGACGAGCGCTTCGGAGGCGAGACCGAGATGGCTCGGCGCGCTTGAGGCGGGCAATGCGTGATCCATCTCAATCCTCGTTTTCGGTGTTTATCCTTACCGCATCGCCCGCGCGACCATTGGGAATGGCGTGCAGGACGATCCCGCCTGTGCGCCCGACGGATTGGGTCACCGGGGCCGTCTGGCACGCATAATGTCGGAAACAGGCCGCTGCCGTTGTTTCACCACACCGATCCTTTCGCGACGCATCACCGAAACAGCCCCGGTGCCGTCTTTGCGACCCGGCTGGACCCCAGCCGCCGCAGCGGCTGTCGGGTCTGCGAATAGTCGATCGATTTCTACAAAAGAACTTCAATATGGCCTTTTGACAATTGTTGACGCTCTTGCTCTCGACTTGCGCCAAATCGCATCGTCACTGCGTTCATGACTCCGCTATATCCGCGGACTTCATGTCAGCGACACCTTATGTTACAACTATTTACGTTGTGGCCACGGCGTCGCCTCCCGCCGCGATGATGTCCGTGCTAGGCGTTGGCAGGTATGTTGCCGTCTGGCCTCGAAAAAAGCGATTGAACAGCATGCGGATAGCGATCGTAGAAGATGACGCGGACTATCGCGAATATGCGAAGTCTCTGCTGCGAGGCGCGGGCTATATCGTGCACGGCTTCGAGAGAGCGGCCGCTTTCATGAAACAATTCCGGCAAGACACTTTCGATCTCGTGCTGATCGACTGGAACATGCCCGACGTATCGGGCTTCGAATTGGTAAAATGGATTCGGGGCGAGTGCGGATCGCGCGTGCCGATCGTCATGGTGACGTCGCGGACCGAGGTCGACGACATCGTCGCCGGCCTGCAGGCGGGAGCCGACGATTATATCACCAAGCCCGTAGAGGGCGCTGTCCTGCTCGCACGGTTGAGCGCGTTGGGTCGGCGTAGCTATCCCTCGGATCCACCGGGCCCGGTCCAGTCCTTCGGCGAATTTGACTTCAACCTCCCCGCCGAGGAGTTGCGGATCGCGGGTGAAGCCGTGGCGCTGACCTCCAAGGAGTTCAACCTCGCGCTGACGCTGTTCAGCAACCTTTCGCGCCCCTTGTCGCGCAACTATCTGCTTGAGGCGGTCTGGGGCCGCAATCCTGACCTGCCGACGCGTACGCTCGATTCGCATATCTCCAAGATCCGCACCAAGCTCGGGCTCCGGCCCGATCGCGGATTTCGACTGACGCCGATCTACAGCTATGGTTATCGCCTTGAAGCCATGATCGATGCGCCTCCCGTTATCAGCGAGGCGCAATGAGCGTTGCGCTGGCGCTCTTTGCCGCGCTGGCCGCCGCGCAGCCTGCGCACGCTCCTGAACACCGCGCGATCGTCGAGTATCGCATCAAGCCTGGCGATACGCTGTTCGAGCTGGGCGCGCGTTATTTCATCCGCCCGGAGGACTATCGGATCGTCCAGCGCATGAACCGCGTGTCCGATCCCCGTCGGCTGCCGATCGGTCGGATCCTGCGCATCCCGCGCCGGATCCTGCGGAGCGAGCCTGTCGACGGCAATGTCGTCGCATTCAGGGGCAATGTCGTGATCGCCGAAGGTGGTGCGCAGCGGCCCGCCGCGATGCGCGCTCAGGTTCGCGAGGGCATGGCGGTGGAAACCGGCGCAAAATCCTTCGTGACGGTGGAGCTGCCCGACGCGTCGCGCTTCAGCCTGCCCTCCAACAGTCGCGTCGGTATCGCGCATCTGCGCCGCACGTTGCTGACGGGCGAGGTCGAGCGCCGCTTTCGTGTCGAAAAGGGGCGAAGCGACTGGGACGTGACACCCGGCAAATCAGACCCCTTCTCGGTCGAAACGCCCGTTGCCACCACGGCGGTGCGCGGCACTGGTTTCCGCGTGACCTATTCGCCCGATAGCGACGCGATGACAGTGGGCGTACTCGAGGGACGCGTTGCGGTGACGGGGCCGGACGCCGTCACCGAGACCGCGCTTGCGGCGGGAACGGGCGCTGCGTTGCGGCCCAATGCGCAGATCGTTGCGGGAGCGCTGCTCCCCGCACCTGCGCTGGAACGCCCGGGTGCCGCGCAAAAGGGCGAACAACTGGCGTTTGCCGCGCGTGCCGTATCGGGCGCGTCAGGCTATGGTTTCGAGATCGCGAGCGATGCCGGCTTCATCGACCGGATTGCCGAGACGAAGGCCGATACACCTGAAGCGCGCTTCGACGGACTCCCCGGCGGCACCTATTTCGTAAAGGCCACCGCCTTCGACGCCAATGGTGTGGAGGGCATGGCCAATATCTATGGCTTCGAGCGGCAGTTGAACACACTCGACCTCGACACGCCACAGGCTGACAAGGCCGGCGGACGCAAGGACTATCTGTTCCGCTGGCGCGGATCCGGCGGCGGGACGGTCGAATATCGTTTCGTGCTTTCGCGCGACGAGGCTGGTCAGGATCGGCTCGTCGACGAGGCGGGCCTGACGCGGACCAATATCAGCATCAGTGATCTTCCATCCGGTGTCTGGTATTGGCGCGTCTGGTCGATCCGCTATGAAAATGGCCGCCATTCGGAGACGGTTTCGTCCCCCCAGAAGCTGCAAATCGGTGACCCGCAATAAGCTTGTCCGGCCAGGCTCACTGGTCTCACTGCTGAACCGCCGTCGAACCGCGATCGAGTGGGTCGCGCTGTTCCTCGCATCGCTGGGTCTTGCCGCGCTGCTCGTCGTGGCGCGCGTGGCCGACCGCGCGGACAATCTCGTCTATGACGCGCTGAGTCGCGCGGTTCCGCGGGCTGCGGGCGAGGGACTGATCGTCGTCGCGATCGACAATGCCAGCCTTGCGAAAATCGGCCGCTGGCCCTGGTCGCGCGCCACTCATGCTCAGGCGCTGGAGCGGCTCGCCGAAGCGCAGCCGCGCGCGGTGCTCTACGACATCTTGTTCGTCGAATCCGCGCGCGACGACGATGCGCGGCTGGCGCTTGCGATGGCGAAGGCGCGCCCGGTGTTCCTGCCGCTGCTGCTCCAGGTGCCTGGGGCAAATGGCGCGCCGTTCGAGGAAACGCTGCCCGCGCCGCCGCTCGCGCAGGCAATGGCGGGCGCGGGGCACGTCATCGCGCACCCCGATGACGACGGCGTACTACGCCGCGCCCGGATCGAGACGGTGATCGGCGCGCGCTGCTGGCCGCACCTCGCGCTGACCGCGGCGCGCGCTCTGACGGGAGCGGCCGAGCGATGCGGCAGCGTCGCGAGTGAGGCACTTGTCCCCTTTGCCGGACCCGCAGGGAGTTATCCGACAGTACCCTTCTCCGCAGTCCTGAATGGTGAAGTGCCGCGGGAGCTGCTCGCCGGAAAGATCGTGCTCGTCGGCGCGTCCGCCTCGGGGCTTGGCGATCAATATGCCACCCCGATGCAAAGCCGTAGCGACCTGATGTCGGGGGTCGAGTTCCAGGCCAATCTGCTCGACGCGCTTCTCGGCACAGGGCTTCGCAGCGAAGCGGGCACGGGCTGGACGCTCGTCTTCACCTTCACGCCGCTCATCATCCTGTGGATCGGCTTTCTCTACCTCCCGCCGCGCAGCAACCTGCTGCTCGCTGCATTGCTGCTGTTGCTGCTGCTCGCGGTGAGCGGATGGCTATTGCTCGATCACGCCCTCTGGATCCGGCCGGCGCCCGCGATCATCGTGATGGCGCTGTTCCTGCCGATCTGGGGCTGGCGGCGACTGGCGGCGGCGAGCCGCTACTTCGTCACCGAGCTGGGCCGATTGCGCGAGGAGCCCGGAATATTGGGACTGTCGACGCCGTCGGTGGCGGCGGCCGACCGGCTCGAGCTCCAGATGAATTTGCTGCGCGACGCGGTGCGTCAGGTACGCGAGCTCAAGCATTTCATCGAGCAGTCGCAGGCGAGCCTTCCCGATGCCACGCTGGTGACCAATGCGGGCGGACTCATCGCGCTCGCCAATGATCGCGCGCAGCAGTTCTAGGAGCATTATGCGCTGCGGCGTGCGCAGGGATCGCTGCTGCCGCTGTTGCGCGCGCTGAGGCCGCTTATCGTTGATGGCCTGGACGCATTCGATGCGCTCGTTGATGGCATCGCCGCAGGCAGCGCGGTCGAGCAGGAATGCGAAATCGACCTGGTGGATGGCGGCGCGTTCCTGATGCGGATCAAGCCCTGTTTCGATGTCGATGGCGCGTTCACCTTTGGCATCGTGCGGCTGACCGATATATCCGAGCTGCGCGCGACCGCACGGCAGCGCGACACGATGCTGCAATTCCTGACCCACGATATGCGATCGCCACAGACCTCGATCCTCGCGCTGCTCGCGGGCGCCACCGCGGAGAACATCGCGGGCGACCTTTCCCGACGGATCGCGGGCCATGCGCGCCAGACGCTCGATCTTGCCGAGGAATTCGTCCAGATCGCGCGCGCAGAAGCCGCCGATTATGAGATGGAGCTGATCGATCTGCGCGACGTCGCTACCGACGCAACCGAGCAGCTCTGGGCGCAGACGCAGGCGCGCGGGATGAAGATCGTGCTGGATCTGGGCGATACCGAGCTGCTTGTCAGGGGCAATGCGTCGTTGCTTTGCCGCGCCGTGGCCAATCTTGTCAGCAATGCGATCAAATACGGTGCACCCGATGGAGAGGTGCGCGTCCGTACGCAGGTCGACGAGGCGGGCCGGGCTGTCTGCGTCGTCGAGGACGACGGGCGAGGCATGGCCCCTGAGGAGCTGGCCCGCCTGTTCGAGCGCTTCAACCGTTTCGCCCCTGCCGATGCCGATGCGTCGGGCGTCGGGCTCGGGCTGGTGCTGGTGCGCACCGTCGTCGCGGGGCATGGCGGGGTCGTCGAATGCGTCAGCGAACGCGACAAGGGGAGCCGCTTCACGCTACGCCTGCCACGCGCTGAAGCCTAACTCTCCGGCTGCGTTGCCATCCTTCCCGCCGTCGCACCTTCGACCAGCGGCGCGATCACCATCTCCGCCTGACGCTTGCCATGTCGCGCCTCGGCGCGCACCGAGCGAACGACCGTGCCCGTCGCCGGATCGACGAAGCGCAGCGCCAGCGTCGTCACCCGCCGCCCATGCCTGTCGGGGGTCGCAATCCAGCCCGGCGCTTCGGCGGTATCGCCCGGATTATCGCGCGTGAAGCTGGCCACCTTGGCGGGCCGCCGCGCCACACCCGCAAAGAGAAGCAGGTCGGGCTTCGTGTTGGGCTCGGCCTGCACCAGCCCCTGCGCGGCGAGCGCTGGCACGAGCGCCGCTTCGATCTCGGGAGAAAGCACTGGCGCCTCGCCCTCGGGCTGAACCAGCGCATAGCGCGTCCGGGCATCCGGCGCGTCGCCACGTGAAACAAATGAATATTCGGGGGCACGCGCGCAGCCTGCCAGCGTCAGCGCGGCGAGCGTCGCGCCACCCCAGATTTTGAGCGTCCTGGTCATTGCTTAAATCTAGCTTCTATGGCCCGAAAAAGCGATTCCCCGTCATTCAGCCGGCCGCTGATGCGGCAAGCATCCGATCGCGCACGTCGCGCATTTCGGTCTTG
This sequence comes from Sphingomonas cavernae, assembly GCF_003590775.1. Taxonomy (GTDB): domain Bacteria; phylum Pseudomonadota; class Alphaproteobacteria; order Sphingomonadales; family Sphingomonadaceae; genus Sphingobium_A; species Sphingobium_A cavernae. The sequence continues at coordinate 773,333 of NZ_QYUM01000002.1, forward strand.
AGTCGTGTCAGCGTTTCGGCGTCACACCCCGTCGCGCACAGCAGCTCCGCCGGAAAATCGCTTGCAACCTTACGCATCGCCCTGCCCTGCTCGGTCAGGCGAACGCGGACCTGGCGCTCGTCCTGCGGATTGCGCTCGCGGCGCACAATTCCGGCGGCCTCGAGTCGCTTGAGCAGCGGGGTGAGCGTGCTCGAATCGAGAAGGAGTTTCTCTCCGATTTCGCCCACGCTACGGTCATCGGCTTCCCACAGCACGAGCATCACGAGATACTGCGGATAGGTAATCCCAAGCCGGTCGAGCAGCGGCTTATAGGTACGGTTGAGCGCATGCGCGGTCGAATAGACCGCGAAACAGAACTGGGCGTCCAGCGACAGCGGATCCTGCAGGGCGTTCGTCATGTTATTCTCCTGCGTGCGATATAAGCGCCATCGTATCGCGCGCAAATATATCGCCCAAACAGTTTGTCGGGCGCCCGATAGTTTTTCTTATTTTGCACGATTATATCGCGCACGATATAAATGCCTCATTGGCAGTGACCCCGCTGGTCCGCCTGCGATACGAAGGAGAACACGGCATGAAGACGCTTTACACCACCCAGGCCACCGCGACTGGTGGTCGCACCGGCTCCGCACGCACCACCGACGGCGCGCTCGAGGTCACGCTCGTCACGCCCAAGGAACTGGGTGGTCCCGGCGGCGAAGGCAACAATCCCGAACAACTCTTCGCCGCGGGCTATTCTGCGTGCTTCCTCGGCGCGATCAAGTTCGTCGCGGCACAGAAGAAGGTGAAGGTCGCCGACGACAGCACCGTATCCGCCACGGTCGGCATCGGCCCGCGCGACGATGGCCAAGGCTTCGGCCTTGATGTCGCGCTGGCGATCAGCCTGCCCGGAATCGAGCGCGCGGCCGCACAGGAGATCGTCGATCAGGCGCATATCGTCTGCCCGTATAGCGATGCGACGCGGGGCAGCCTCGACGTTCGAATCACGCTGATTTGAAACTGTAGATCATACGCGCGCAGCCGGCCCGGAACGCTCCGGGCCGGTTTTCGTGCATCGCGAGCGATTTTGGCTTGGCCTCGCGGCCGCTTGGCGGCATCGGACGGGATATGGCCACGATCGACACATCCCGGCCCGGAGCCATGGCTTCGCTTCAGCATCCCGTTTTCAAGGCGGTGTGGATCGCCAGCCTCGCCTCCAATTTCGGCGGGCTGATCCAGTCGGTCGGCGCATCCTGGATGATGACCTCGATCGCGCCTTCCGCAGACATGGTCGCGCTGGTTCAGGCCTCGACGACGCTTCCGATCATGCTGTTTTCGCTGGCCGCAGGCGCGATCGCCGACAATCTCGACCGCCGGCGGATCATGCTCGCCGCGCAATGTTTCATGCTGCTCGTGTCGCTCGCGCTTGCAGGCTTCGCCTGGGCGGGCTGGATCAGTCCGTGGTTGCTGCTCGTCTTCACCTTTCTGATCGGCTGCGGCGCGGCCTTCAACGGGCCCGCCTGGCAGGCCTCGGTGGGAGACATGGTGCCACGCGCCGACCTTCCCGGCGCCATCGCGCTCAATTCCATGGGATTCAACATCGCGCGCAGCGTCGGCCCCGCCATCGGCGGCGCAATCGTTGCGGCAGCGGGCGCGGCGACCGCCTTTGCGATCAATGCGGTCAGCTATCTCGGGCTCATTCTCGTGCTCGCGCGCTGGCGACCAGAGCGGCACGCGCGGCTGCTCCCGCGCGAATCGCTGGGTGTCGCGATGGCGGCCGGCGTCCGCTATGCCGCGATGTCACCGGGCATCCGCGCGGTACTGGCGCGGAGCCTGCTCTTCGGTGTTGGTGCAAGCGCAGTCCCCGCGCTGATGCCGCTGATGGCGCGCGACCTCATCGGGGGCGGTGCGCTGACCTTTGGCCTGCTGCTCGGCGCCTTCGGGCTTGGCGCGGTAGCGGGTGCTGTCGCCAGCGGGCCGATACGTATTCGGCTGTCAAACGAAGCAATCGCGCGGATGGCTGCGCTCTTTTTTGCGCTGGCGGGGATAGTTGCGGGGCTCAGCCATGCCACGCTGCTCACCATGGCCGCGCTGGTGATTGCGGGCGCGGGCTGGGTGCTCGCACTGTCCACCTTCAACGTCACCATTCAGCTCTCCGCGCCCCGCTGGGTCGTCGCGCGTGCGCTGTCGCTTTACCAGATGGCGGCCTTTGGCGGCATGGCGCTGGGCAGTTGGCTGTGGGGAGAGACCGCCCACCAATGGGGCATTGCGGCGGCGCTCGCCGGCGCCGCGCTGCTCCAGTTGGCGGGCGTCATCGCCGGTTTCTGGCTGTCGCTGCCGCAGACGGGCGGTCTCAACCTCGATCTGCGCGACTGGCAGGAGCCCGAGACCGCGGTGGCAATCGAACCACGCAGCGGTCCCGTCGTCATCACCATAGAATATCGCATCGCACCGGCCGACATATTGGAATTCCTGACCGTAATGTCCGAGCGGCGGCGTATCCGGCGGCGCGACGGTGCGCGTCACTGGACGCTGCTGCGCGACCTCGGCGATCCCGAACTCTGGGTTGAGCGTTATCACACGCCGACCTGGCTCGATTATGTCCGTCACAATCAGCGCCGCACGCAGACCGACGCAATCAATTCGGAGCGCCTGCTCGCGCTCCACCGGGGACCCGGCAAGCCCGTCGTCCACCGCATGATCGAACGCCAGACGGGCTCGCTCCCCGCCACCGGCCGCACGCCGGGCGCGCGTGAGATCGGCGAGCCGCTGACCGATCCCACACGCGGCGCCTGATCGCGGCTTGCACGCATCGGGGTGCGCGGGCATGGTCCGCGCCATGGAACAAAAGACGCTGCGCTCGCTCTATCCCGAGATCGAACCCTATGCCTCGGGCCATCTCGACGCCGGCGACGGGCACCGCGTCTATTGGGAGCTGTGCGGCAACCCCGAAGGCAAGCCCGCGGTCTTCCTCCACGGCGGCCCCGGCGGCGGCTGCACCCCCGCGCACCGGCGGCTGTTCGATCCCGCGCGCTACAATATCCTGCTCTTCGATCAGCGCGGCTGCGGGCGATCGACGCCGCATGCCGAGCTCGAGGCCAACACCACCTGGCATCTCGTCGCCGATATCGAGAAGTTGCGCGAGATGGCGGGTGTCGAGAAATGGCTCGTCTTCGGCGGCTCCTGGGGCTCGACGCTCGCGCTCGCCTATGCCGAAACCCACCCCGATCGCACCAGCGCGCTGGTGCTGCGCGGCATCTTCACAATCCGCCGGTCAGAGATCGACTGGTATTATCAGGATGGTGCATCCTGGCTCTTTCCCGATAAATGGGAGAAGTTCGTGGCGCCCATCCCCGAGGCGGAGCGCGGCACATTGGTCGAGGCCTATCGCAAACGGCTGACGCACGCGGACCATTCGGTGAAGCTGGAGGCCGCGCGCGCCTGGAGCCAGTGGGAAGGCGGCACGATCACGCTGCTGCCCAATCCCGCGCTTGCCGATGCCTTTGGCGCGGACGATTTCGCGATCGCCTTTGCACGGATCGAGAACCATTATTTCGTCCATGAAGGATGGCTCGAGCCCGGGCAACTCATCCGCGACGCGCACAAGCTGAAGGGCATACCCGGTGTGATTGTGCAGGGCCGCTACGACATTGCGACGCCCATGAAGACCGCCTGGGATCTCCACCGCGCCTGGCCCGAGGCAGAGTTCGAACTGATCGACAACGCGGGCCACGCCTTTGACGAGCCCGGCATCCTCGACAGACTGATCGCCGCCACCGACCGCTTCGCGAAAGGCTGAGCGTCGTTGAGGCTGGGCGCGACGGCGCAAATGTCCGCTTCGCGGCGGGGTCCGGACCGGCAGCTTGCAGAACGGAAGCGGGAAAAGCTGCCGTTCACTCATCAAAAGCGGCTATGTCGTGGCGCGACCCAACCGTGGACATTCTATCGTTTAGCGGTCAAGCTCTGAGAAGCCTCCATTCCATGCGGAGTTGGTGGACTCGGCTGCGGGCCGCATTGCTTGGAGGTTTCGTGGCGAACGCTTTTCCACATGGCACTGTCCACGAAGCACGCGAAGACCTTCAAGCAGCCTTGCGGTCGGATCCGAAAGTCTTGGTGCTGTGGGAAAGCCTGACGCCGCTCGGTCGGAATGCGTTCATCTGCTGGGTGGATGACGCGAAACAACCAAAGACGCGCCAGCGTCGCATTGAGCGAACCTGTGATGAACTGTTGGAGGGGAAGAAACGGCCCTGCTGCTGGGCGGGCTGCATTCATCGCACTGACAAGGCGCCAAGCCGATGGCAACAGGCGGTCTTGATTGATCAGCAGGGGAAGAACAGGCCGTAAACAGACCTGCGAGCGCATGTCCCCTTTTCGCTCTTCCCAGGAAAAAGCTGCCGGACCGCTAACCACGACATCCCGGCCCAATGCGCTTCCCATGGAGCAATTCAGTGCGAACCAAGAGTTGCCGGTCCGGACACGACGACGTTGCGGACATTCCCTATTCCAGTGATAGTGCGCCGATGAGCCGACTTGGCGCGATCATGTATGCCGCAGCAATAGGGGGTATTGCCCTACTCTTTGCGCGTGAGACACTTGAGCCGAGCATCTACCTTTATCAGGAAAGCGCCGGGTATAAGTCCGCGCTTGGCGTCGTTGGCTGGCTTATCGCAACAGTTGGCCCAGTTGCTCTTTCGGTGCTGGTCTGGTTACTGGTCCAGCGACTGACACCGAGATGGCTCGTCCACCTGGCCTTCATTCCAATGGCCCTTGTCCTTTTCAGAGCGGGGTCGTCTCTATTCTTTCATGCGTCGGGGATGACGGCTGAAGTAACCCTAGGGGGGTACGCGATGTTGGCGGCGAGCGCGTTCCTGCCTCTCACGCTTCTCGTTCATACGACCGCGCTTGTTGTGGAGGGGTATAGGGCTGTCGGGCATCGAGCGAACGGCAGCTAACCCCCAACTTTTCGGCACCGCTTCTCACGTCGGACCGCGACAAGCTGACTGTCCATGTGTGGACGCCCCTCCGGATGTCCTAGGCCAGCGCTTCGCGGATTGCGTCGAAGGCGTTGGCGTGGATAACGTCGGTGAAGCTGTTGCTCGCCACCGGATGCGAGCCCGTGCGGATCACCGCCAAACCGCTCCCGGGCTCGAGATAAAGGCGCTGGCCGAACACGCCCAGCGCGGACAGGCTGCCATAGCCTTCGTGATTGACCCACCACTGGCTGCGGTAGGAGCCGCCCGGGCGTGTCGGAAATCCCGATGCGTCAAACAACCCGCGATCGCCGCCAATCGCGATATTGTCGAGCGCTACAGGCGGAATCACGAGCCGGTCATCGACCCATCCGCCGTCGAGCAGCATCAGCGCGACGCGCGCCAGATCGCGTGCGGTCGCATTGAGTCCGGCGCCCGCGATCTCATGCCCGGCGGTGTCGAGCAGGATCTGCGCATTGTCCGCACACCCCGCGGGACGCCAGATCCGGTCGCCGAGCAGCTTGGTCAGCGACTGGCCGGTCGCGCGCAGCAGAATCCAGCCAAGCACGTCGGCGACGGGGGTACGGTAGCGGAATTGCGCGCCCGGCGGCGCGGCGCGCCTGGTCAGCCCTTTCAACGCCTCGAACACGCCTCCAAATCCCGCCTGCGGCGTCCAGTAGGCGGCTGAATAGCGATGCACTTCCGCATCGGGATCGGCATAATTCTCGTCGAAGGCGACGCCATCGGTCATGTCGAGTATCTGTCGAACGGTGCATCCCGCAAAGCCGCTCGCGCCCAGTTCGGGAACATGCTGTTCGACCGCGCTGTCCGGATCGAGCACGCCCTGGACGATCAGAATCTCGGCGAGCAGTCCGAAAAAGGACTTGGTGATCGAAAAGAGCAGATGCGGCGTCTCTGCGGTCATGCCATTGGCATAATGTTCGTAGACGAGCGCGCCGCGATGCAGGACGAGAAAGGCGTCGGTATAGGTACGCTCGAGGAATTCATCCCAGCGCACCAGCCGCCCCTCCGCATCGGGAAAGCTGATCCCCGAAAGATCGCGCCACGCTTCCTCGAGTTCGCGCGGCGTGCTGCTGCGCCGGATCACCCGCGAAGGCACGAGTTCGCGCGCGTGCTGAAAGGCCCAGCGCGAATAGGGATAGGTCCGCCAGTTATCGCGCGTCACGCGAAGCTCGGGTGGTACATCGGCGTCGGGGCCGATCCCCGCTATCGGCCAGTCGAGAGGCGGTGGCAGCTTCATCCGGTTCATGGATACCGAAATCACCGCGCTTTCATAGCGCCAAGGTCGGGAATAGTCGCGCCTGTTGCGCGCGTATCACACTCGCGCGCGCTGTTCCGTTCGTCTGACCTGAAAGTGTGGTGCCCGGGGACGGAGTCGAACCGCCGACACTGCGATTTTCAGTCGCATGCTCTACCAACTGAGCTACCCGGGCATATTCCGACGGCTGCGGAAGCAGCGCCTATAGAGGCGCTCAGCGCTCTCTGTCCAGCCCGTTTGAATCGTTTTCGTCAAATGTCGGGTCGGCGGCCGGCCCCGGGATGCGGTAGCCGTCGCCGAGCCATTGCAACAGGTCGCGATCGCGGCAGCCGCGGCTGCAGAAAGGCGCATGCTCGGCCTGTGCGGGCTTGTCGCACACCGGGCACTTGCCGCGCCGGCTCTTAGGGGTGTTCGCTGCTGACATGTCCCGCCGATATGGCGAGTGTGGCGTCGGCGCGCAAGACGAGTTGCGCGCCCAGCCGCCGTTCGAGCGCCGCAATCCACGCACTTTGTGATTCGATCCGCGCGATCACCTGAGGCGCGGCGGTGACGGTGCGCGCGCCATGCCCGGTGGCGCGTTCGGCGCGGCGCAGCAGCGCGAGCGCCGCCGCCAGCGCACGATCGCCCTGAAGCAGTTCGGGAATTGCAGCCTGCGTCCGCCGCCGGATGATCTGGAGAAATCCGAAGCCGTTAACCGCGGTCCGTTCAAAGGGCTGAGGCAGCGTACCATCTAGCGCGGCGGCAGCGGCGATCCGTTCCGCCTTGCCGGCGACAGTGGGCAGGTCGATGCCGATCGAACCGCCCAGTCCGAAGCGGCGAATCATCCGGCCAGCGGCGGCGGCGCCCGCGATCGCGAGTTGTTCGGGTGGAAGCGTACCATCGACATCGATCAACGCCATGGCGGGCGTGAGCGAGAGGCGGAGATTGCCGCCCGGAAAGGCGGCTTCACCGCTTTCGGCCTCTTCCAGCAATTCGCTCCAGCCCGCGGCCTCGAGCAAGTCGAGACCATTGATGGAGAGTGTCCGCACGGGGATACCCGTAGCCGCAATGCGCTTTTGCAGGTTCGGCCCCGCGACGAGCGGCGTTTCGTCGGGCATTCCGCGCGCCTTGGCCAGCTTGGCGCGACCCGGCTCGGGAATACGGCCACGCAGGATCTCGACGGTCAGCGTCGCGCCTTCGGTAACTCCGGCAGGAATGGGCTCGAGCAGGGCCTCCTCGCCACCATCCAGCGTGATGATCGCACGCCTGCCCGGAATGAGTTGCCGCGTCAGACGGGCACGTACCACAGCACCTGCGCGCACCAGCTCGCTGTCGCGCTCGATCCGGGCCTCCAGAATGGTATCATCGTCGTCGACGAGTGCGGCGCGCGTCTCGCCAATGCCCTGTTCGAAGAGCCATTCAGCCAAGGGCGTATCCGCTCGCGGCAAGGAGCGCGCGCGTCTCGAACAGCGGAAGCCCGACGACGCCCGAATGGCTTCCGCCGAGGAAGCGCACGAACGCCTCGGCGCGCCCCTGAATCGCGTAGCCGCCGGCCTTGCCATGCCATTCGCTGCTCGTGAGATAGGCCGCGATTTCGGCGGCATCGAGCCGCTTGAAGGTGACGATGCTGGTCGAGAGGCGATGGCGCGCTTTCCCCTCGGCGTCGATCAGCGTCACCGCCGAATGGACACGGTGGCGCCTTCCCGACAGCAGCTCGAGACAGGTCCGCGCGGTGGCCTCGTCCTCGGCCTTGGGCAGGATGCGACGGCCCGCCGCGACGACGGTATCGGCGGCGAGGATCAGCGCGCCCGGATGCCGCGCGGCCACCGCGGCGGCCTTTTCGGCGGCAAGGCGCTCCGCATGTGGCGCGGGAAGCTCGTTCGTGCCGGGCGTCTCGTCCACATCGGCGGGGTCGATCGCGTCGGGCACGACTCCGATCCGCGCGAGCAGGTCGGCGCGGCGGGGGCTGGCGGACGCGAGGATCAGGCGCACGGCCTCGGCCCCGGATTACTTGAAGCGATAGGTAATCCGACCCTTGGTCAGATCATAGGGCGTGAGCTCGACGAGCACCTCGTCGCCGACGAGCACGCGGATGCGGTTCTTGCGCATCTTGCCGGCCGTGTGACCGAGAATTTCGTGGTCATTCTCGAGCCGGACGCGGAACATGGCATTGGGGAGAAGCTCCACCACCTGCCCGCGCATTTCCAGAAGTTCTTCTTTCGCCATGTAGTCTCTTATGCTGGATGCGGAAAATCGCGCCGCCTTAACGCCAATGACGCAAAAATGGAAGCGCGACGAAATGTGCTTCAGATATGCTTGCCCGCACGCCCCGCAAGCTCGACCGCATAGTGCCAGGCGACCCGTCCCGAGCGGCTGCCGCGCGTCGTCGCCCAGAGCAGCGCATCGGCGGGATCGAAGGCAAAGCCGTTCAACCGCGCATAGGTCTCGACGATGCCAAGATAGGTATCCTGATCGCAATTGTGAAAGCCGAGGCTCAGGCCGAAGCGATCGGAAAGCGCCATACGGTCGTCGACCACGTCGCGCGGATTGATCGCGCTCTGCTGCTCTTCCATCGCGCGGGGCACGATATGGCGCCGATTCGATGTGACGTGCAGTCGCGCATTGGCCGGACGCGCCTCGGCGCCGCCCTCGAGCAGCGAGCGCAGCGTACGCGCCTCGCCGCCATTATCGTCGAAGCCGAGGTCGTCGATGAACAATACGAACGCGCGCTGCGCGGCTGCGATCTGAGCGAAGAGCGCCGGGAGTTCGGCAAGGGCATCGCCGGGGATTTCGACCAGTGCGATATCGGCATGCTCGGCGTGAAGCGCTCCGACCATGCTCTTCACCAGTGCCGATTTGCCCATACCGCGGGCGCCCCAGAGCAGCACGTCATGCGCAGAATGCCCCGCGGCGAGGCGCCGGCCATTCTGGATAACTGCGGCCTTCTGCGCATCGATGCCGCTCAAAATGTCGAACGGCAGCGGTTCGAAGGCGCGCGCCGCGGCGAGCACCCCGCCACGCCAGACATAGGCGGGGTGCGTCGCGGGATCGGCGGATTCGGGAGGGGGCGGCGACAGTCGCTCGAGTGCAGCCGCAATGCGCGCGATGTCGTTGGCGTTCCCGTTCATGATCTCCCGATAGAGTCGACCGCGCGGCTGCTCAAGCGTGCATGTCATATTGCTTGAGCAGGTCGTAGAGCGTGGGCCGGCTGATACCGAGCAGTCGCGCGGTATTGGAGATATTGCCCTCGCTGCGCGCAAGCGCGCGTCGTATCACCTTGCGGTCGGCGCCTTCGCGCGCGGCCTTCAGATTGATGACATCGCCACCGTCTTCCCCCGCATTGCTCGCGGGAAGGTCGAGGTCGGCCGCGGCCACCAGCTTGCCGTCGGCCATGATGACCGCGCGCTTCATGCGGTTTTCAAGCTCGCGGACATTGCCCGGCCACGCCCATGCGTCGATCGCGGCGAGCGCATCGGGGGCGAGCCCCTTGACTTGCGGATTCATCTCGCGCGCGAAGCGCAGCAGAAAATGACGCGCGAGCAGCGCGGCGTCGCCGGACCGTTCGGCCAGTGTCGGGATGCGAACGACGATCTCGGCCAGACGATAGTAAAGATCCTCGCGGAAACGCCCGTCAGCGATCATAGCCTCGAGATTCTGGTGGGTAGCGCAGACGATCCGCGTATCGACCGGGATCGGCTTGCGCCCGCCGATACGCTCGATCACACGCTCCTGGAGGAATCGCAGCAGCTTGACCTGAAGCGGCAGCGGAATATCGCCGACCTCGTCGAGGAACAGCGTGCCGCCCTGCGCCAGCTCGATCTTGCCCTCGGTGGTCTTTATGGCACCGGTGAAGGCGCCCTTCTCATAGCCGAAGAGCTCGGCTTCCAACAGGTTTTCGGGGATCGCGGCGCAGTTGATCGCAACGAAGCCGTGGCGCGCGCGGCCACTTGCGCGGTGAACACCGCGGGCGAGCAGTTCCTTGCCCGTACCGCTCGCACCAAGCAGCATCACCGAAACGTCGGCGCCCGCGACGCGCTCAATGGTGCGCGCGACTTTGAGCATCTCGGGCGCGGCGGTGATCATCCCGCCGAGCACGGTGGCATCCTCCCCGCCCGATTCGGCGAGGCGACGGTTCTCGGCCTCGAGCCGCTGGACATGAAAGGCGCGGCTTACGATCAGGCCAAGTTCGTCGATATCGACGGGCTTCTGGTAGAAATCATAGGCACCTTCCGCGATTGCGCGCAAAGCGCTCTCTCGCGCGCCGTGTCCAGAGGCGACGATGACCTTGAGGTCGGGCTTGATTGCGAGCATCTCGGCAAGCGCAGCGAAGCCCTCGCTGGTGCCGTCTGGATCGGGCGGCAGGCCAAGGTCGAGCGTCACCACCGCAGGTTCTTCGGCACGGAGCAGCGCGATCGCGCTCGCACGATCGCCCGCCGCGACCACCTCATAATCGTCATAGGCCCATCGGAGCTGGCGCAGCAGCCCCTCGTCATCCTCGACGATCAGCAATTTGGGCTTGGACGCGGTCATGGGGTCTCCAGCAACTCTTGAGGATTGGGTGATGCCTGCGCGGCCGCGGACAGCGTCACGGTGAAGACGCTGCCCCTGTCCTCCAGGCTCTCGACATCGAGCCTGCCGCCCATCGCGGTGACGAGCGCGCGCGCTTCATAGGCACCGACGCCGAAGCCGCCGTCCTTGGTGGACGCAAAGGGCTTGAACAGGCTGGCGCGGATGAACTCGGCGGACATGCCCGCGCCCGAATCGCGGACCTCGATCGCAATCTCATGGCCGTGATCGACGACCTTGAGGGTAACGGGCTCATTGGGCGGACTGGCGTCGATGGCGTTTTGAATCAGGTGCGCAAGCGCCTGTTCGAGCCGGGCGGGATCGGCGAGCAGCATCGGATCGCCCGTCACCATCGCGACGACCGGATGCTGCGTACGACGCGCTGCAGCCAGCGCCTCGACCATACGCGCAGCCGAGACCGGACGTGGTTCTTCGGGACGTGCCTTGTTGTGCTGCGACAGGCGCGCGAGCAGATCATTCATCTTGCCCACCGAACTCTGCAGCGTGGCGACCATGTCCGCGCGAAATTCGGGATTATCGGCATGACGCTCGGCATTGCGCGCGACGAGACTGAGCTGGCTCACCAGATTCTTGATGTCGTGCATGATGAAGGCGAAGCGACGGTTGAACTCGTCGAAGCGCCGCGCGTCACTCAGCGCTTCCTCGCCGCGCGCCTCGGCGAGATAGCTGGCGACCTGGCGGCCTGCGAGACGGAGCAGATCGAAATCCTCCCAGTCGAGCTTGCGCGCAATGCGCGGTCGCTCGAGCAGCACCGCGCCCTGTAGCCGCTCGAAATGGAGGAGCGGGACAAGCGCCCAGGCGCCGCTTTCCGCAAGCATCCATTCGGGCACGAGGGCGGCTTCGTCGTCCTCCGCCTCTCCACCCGCGCGCAGCGCGTCGAGCTCCATGATCCGTCCGCTCAGCTCGAGGTGGCGGACGAGTTCGGCCGCACTTGCGCGCAGCGGCACCTCCACCATGCGCCAGTTCATCCGCGCCTGCGGCACCAGCCCGCCATCATCCGCGGGGACCAGCAGAACGCCGCCGGGCGAATCGGTGATGTCGGCCACCGCCTTGACGATGCGCTGGTCGAGCGGCGCGGCCTGTTCAGCAGGACGGCCGAGCGTGTCGGTAAAGCGCAGCCATTCCTCACGATAGTCGTAGCGATGCGCGAAGAAGTGCTTGGCGATCTTGACATTGAACCAGGCGCGAAACCGCGCCGAAGGCAGCAGCACGAGGGCCGCCACCGAGGTCCCCACGACGAAGACGACCTGGATGAGGCGGACATAATCGCCGCCGAGCCAGTTGAGCGCGTTGGTGACGAGAACCACCATCACCAGATATCCTCCGATCGCTGCGAGCGAAAATGACTGGAAGGCAACGGTGCGCGACAGCCGCATCTGCCACTGGTCGTTGCGCCGCGCCGCCAGTCCGAAGATCGGCGCAAGCATCATCATGACCAGTCCACGCATGGCGAGCAGTTCCGCCGGCCAATCGCGCGCAAGCCAGGCGAGCGTGTAGAGATTGAGGTCATAGATCCACATCACCGCGAGCGCGATCATTGGCAGGCGGATGCCCCAGCGCGCCTCGGGTGCTGCGGCGGTGTAGAGATTGTGGACGAGGACGAGCGCGCCAATCGCCACGATCATGTGGAGCACCAGCAGCGAGAAGCGGATCGCGTTCAGTTCGCCCGTGTCGACCGAAAGGAAGAGCGGCGCGATGTCGATCGCGATCATGCCCACCCCGATCAGTGACAGCACCGCATAAAGGATCGAGACGGACAGGCGGCGATGATCGCGTCGGCCCTGACGGAGCAGCAGGAACATAAAGCCCAGCCACGCCAGATTGCGCAGATTCTCGGTCAGCTCGGCGCTCATCGACGTCGCGCCTGTCGCCGCGACGGTGAAGCACCAGCCCGCTGTCAGCGCAAGCGCGGCGATCAGCGCGCGGTGCGGTCCGGTGCTGCCCCTGCGACGCAACTGCCACACGCCGAGCGCGCCGAAGAGGATTGCCGCCGCGGCATGCGCCCAATCGCCGAGAAGCGCGATCATCGCGACACCGGCCTAGCGCGCGCCTTCGGGCCACAGGATGACCCGAAGTGTCTGGAGCAGGATCAGCAGATCAAGAAAGGGCGTATAGTTTTTGGCGTAATAGAGGTCATATTCGAGCTTATGCCGGGCATCCTCCAGGCTCGCGCCATAGGGATAGTTGATCTGCGCCCAGCCGGTGATGCCCGGCTTCACCATGTGGCGTTCGGCATAATAGGGCAGTTTCTGCTCGAGGCCCGAGACGAATTCGGGTCGCTCGGGGCGCGGTCCGACAAAGCTCATCTCTCCCTTGAGGACGCTCCACGCCTGGGGAAGCTCGTCGATCCGCGTCACCCTGAGCACGCGCCCCACGCGCGTGACGCGCGGATCATTCTTCTGGGCCCAGACCGCCTTTCCGTCGCCTTCGGCATCGGTGCGCATCGAGCGTAGCTTGAGGATGCTGAAATCCTGCCCGAACAACCCCACGCGCGTCTGACGGAAAAAGGCGGGACCCCGGCTTTCGAGCTTCACGAGCAGCGCGCCGATCAAGATCAACGGGCAGGTGAGCAGCAGCAGCAGCGCGCTGGCGGCAATATCGAAAAGTCGCTTGGCGACGCTGGAAACCATGCGGCCCGAAGAAAAGCCGTCGGAAAAGATCAGCCAACTGGGATTGACGCTGTCGAGGTCGACGCGCCCCGTCTCGCGCTCGAGAAAGGTCGAGATCTCGTTGACGTGAACCCCAGTCGTCTTGATCCGCAGCAGATCGGCCAGCGGCAGGGCGTTGCGTCGTTCCTCGAGCGCCAGCACGACCTCGCTCGCGTTCAGCAGCACGACATGATCCGCCAGATTGTAGATCGCGTCGCGGTTGATCGCTTCAAGGATCGTCTGTGGCCCGTCGTTCATCCCGACAAAACCAACGACCGCGAAACCTGAACCAGGACGGCGGGACAGTGCCTTGATGCGTTCGGCCCGCGCGCCTGCGCCCAACACGACGACGCGGCGGCGAAAGGCCTGCCCGCCCAGCGTCTTGCCGAGCAGAATTCGCAGTGCGAGCAGCAATACGGCGGCGAAAGCCATCGCGTAGACGAGGTTGGAGCGCCACAGGCTGAGCGCGGGAACAAAGAAGAAGAGCGCCGACAGGAAGATGATGCCGAGCGAAATAGCGACCAGCAGCCGCGCCGCGGCGAAGCGCATCGACTGCAGCGATTCGCTGCCATAGACGCCGACCGCGATCATTGCAGTCTCAAGCGCGATCGCGAAGGCGAGCAATTGCGGCACCCGCGCGGAAACGGGGTCCACCGCCATGCCGATCTGATCCGCGCGCACGATCCAGCCCAGCTCTGCGGCGACGATCAGCAGCGCGAAATCGAGCAGGCCGAGAAACAGCACGGCGTGCGGCACATAATGTTTGAACAGCCTGATCACGGCTTGGCCTTGTCCTGCGAATCCACGGCGTAAAAATTTCCGACAGGACAAGTGTCGCCCAAATTTACAAAAAAAGACTGAAGGCCGCGGGCACCATTGATGTTTTTGAATCTCAAGCCGCTTCTTTTTAGGTAGGAAGGAGAGAAAGAGGAGATATTTGAAGTGAGAGACAAACGCCGCATCATACCCGTTATTCTGTCAGGCGGCGCAGGAACTCGGCTGTGGCCGATGTCGCGGCCAGAGAATCCCAAGCAACTGCTTGCGCTGACTGCCGAGGAGACGATGCTGCAACTCACGGTTCAGCGTACGCGCGACTCACGCCTGTTTGAGGCGCCGCTCATCGTGGCCAACCTCGCGCACGCCGATGCCATCGAGGCTCAACTCAGCAAGATTGGAATCGTGCCGGAAAGCCTGATTCTCGAGCCGTTGGGGCGCAACACCGCGCCCGCGATCGCGCTTGCAGCACTCGCGTCAAATGACCGAAGCGCGCCGTTGCTCGTCATGCCAAGCGACCACGTGATAGCAGATGTCGGCGCATTCCATGCGGCAATCGACACCGCATTGCCGCTGGTCAACGACGGCTGGCTTGTGACTTTCGGTATTGCGCCCGACAAGCCTGAAACCGGCTATGGCTATATCCGGATCGGCGATGCGATCGCTGCAGGCGTTCACCGTGTGGAGCGCTTTGTCGAGAAGCCCGATCGGCGCAGCGCCGAGCTGATGCTTGCGGAGGGTGGTCATGCCTGGAATGGCGGCATCTTCCTGTTCCGCGCGGATACCTATCTTGCGGCGCTCGCAGAGCATGCTCCGGATATGCTTGCCGCTGCGCAGCGTGCAATGGCCGAAGGAGAGCGTACAGCTCGTCGTATTCAGCCGCACGCCGGGCATTTCGCCGAATCGCCGAGCGATTCGATCGACTATGCAGTCATGGAAAAAGCTGAACGGGTAGCGGTGGTGCCCGTTGCGATGGGCTGGTCCGATCTCGGCTCATGGGATGCGCTCCACGCTATCAGCACGTGCGATGGCGAAGGCAATGTTTGCGAAGGCAACGCCATCGTGATTGACAGTCATAACTGCCTGATCCGCAGCGATGGACCGCGCGTCGCGATTGTCGGCGTCGACGATCTGATCGTGGTCGCGAGCGGCAACGACATACTCATTCTGCCGCGCGGGCGGTCGCAGGATGTCAAGAAGGTGACGCAGGAACTCGAGGAGCGCGCTAAATGAGCGATATCCGAACGCTTGGAAGCAGCGGCCTTGAAACACCCGGGCTGGTGCTGGGCGGCAATGTCTTCGGCTGGACCGCGGGCGAAGCGACGAGCTTCAAGATCCTCGACCGCTTCATCGCCGCGGGCGGGACGATGGTCGATACCGCCGACGTCTATTCAGCGTGGATTCCTGGACACAGGGGCGGCGAATCCGAAACCGTGATCGGCCGCTGGCTGAAGCAGCGCAGACGCCGCGACGACGTGCTGATCGCGACCAAGGTGGGAATGCAGCCCGGCGAGGGGGGAACGGGGCTTGCGCCGGCGCGGATCGCGGCGGCAATCGAGGCTTCGCTCAAGCGGCTCAATACCGATTATGTCGACCTCTATTACGCGCATCAGGACGATGCCGAAGTGCCGCAGGACGCGGTGCTCGAGGCGTTCGACGCGCTGGTGCGCGCGGGCAAGGTGCGCGCGCTGGGGGCGTCCAACTTCTCGGCCAAAAGGCTTGCGAGCGCGCTCGACATCAGCGCCGCAAACGGGCTTGCCGCCTATTCGGTACTCCAGCCCGAATTCAACCTGATGACACGCGACAGGTTCGAAGGCGCGCTGCAGGCATTGTGCACCGAGCGGAATTTGGGCGTGCTATCCTATTTCGGCCTCGCCGCAGGATTTCTGACCGGCAAATATCGAAGCGTCGCCGATCTCGCGAAAAGTCAGCGCGGGGCGCGGATCGTGCCCTATCTGACCGACCGCGGCCACGCGGTGCTGGGCGTGATGGACGCGGTCGCCGCCGAGACGGGCGCAACGCTCGCGCAGATCGCGCTGGCGTGGAACGCCACGCAGCCCGGCATCACCGCGCCGATCGCGAGCGCGACAAGCGTTGCGCAGCTCGACGAGCTGCTGGCAGCGATGACGCTCAAGCTAAACACCGACCAGATCGCGCGGCTGGACGTGGCGTCGCTGGAACAGGCTTCGCCATAATCCTTCCCTGGAAGCGGAGGATCTTTTCAATCGCCCGCGAAGCTGAAGGGTGAGAGACCCCGTTCGCGTTCATTGACGAGCATGGCGCGCCCCGCGGGGGGCGCCGAGCGTTGGGGGCAATCCTGGCGCGTGCAGACACGGCAGCCGAGGCCGATCGGGGTCGCCTCTCCGCTGAGGTCAATGCCGCGCGCGACCGCAAGCGTGCCCGAGAGCGACGCCGCGACGCCCAGCCCGATCGCGAATTCGGCGGTGATGCGGCCATAGCGACCACCCTGGGGCTGGACGGTCCGCGCGAGCGTGAACCAGCGTGTGCCATCCTCCAGCGCGACGAGCTGGCGCATCAGTCGCCCGGGCCGGTCGAACGCCGCGTGCAGCACCCAGAGCGGGCAGCGCCCGTCGGATTCGACGATCGGCGCGGCGCTTGCGCCCTCGTAGCGCTTGGACACCTGCCCCGCACGGTCGATGCGCATCATGAAGAAGGGCAGCCCGCGCGCGCCGACGCGCTGGAGCGTGGTGAGGCGGTGCGCGACCTGCTCGAAGCCCGCGCCGAAACGGCGCTGGAGCAGCTCGACATCATAGCCCGTGGCCTCGCACGCACGCAGGAAGCGCGCATAAGGCATCATCAGCGCGGCGGCGAAATAGCTGAGCAGATGGCGGCGATAGAGACGCTCGGCGACGCGGTCGGTAAAGCCCGCCCCCTTCACCAGCGCGTCGATTTCGGTGCGCGCCTCGTTCTGCGCGAGCTGATAGCCCGCCGCGAAGGCGCGCGACGCGGGATCGAGCATTTCGGACAGTTGCAACTGGCGCGCGTGCAGATCCAGGCGACGCAACCGATCGGGCATGACGTCGACGGGCAGGATCCGGATCGAGAGCTGGTGGCGCGTGCGCAGCCGCTCGGCGATTGCGCCATACAGGTCGCCCGCACCGAGGCGCAGTTCGTCGGCAAGCGACTCGGCCTGCGCGTCGAGATCCGCGAAATGGTTGCGCCAGCGCGCGATCTCGCGCCGGACAAGGCCTATACTGTCGACCTCGTCCGTCGCTGTTGCGCCGCCCGCGCGGAGCCGGTCGAACACGCGCGCAAAGGCCTCGGCCGTGGCCGGCGCAGCGGCGAGCCATTCGTCGATCTCGGCGCGGTCGACCTCGAGGTCGCCGAACATCGGATCGGCCAGTCGCCGCCGGAGCGCGGCCGCGCCCCCGCCCGGCTCGTCGGCGGAGAGGCTGCGCGGATCGAAATCGAACTGCTCGGCGAGCCGCAGCAACAGCGTCGCCGAAAGCGGTCGCTGGTTGCGCTCGATCAGGTTGAGATAGCTGGCCGAGATGTCGAGCATCTCCGCCATCGCGGCCTGGGTGAGCCCACCCCTGCGCCTGAGGCGCCTGACCGCATGACCCGCGAAAAGCTTCTGTTCAGCCATAAGCCGGATCTTGTCAATATACCTACAAATTGACAAGATATTTCCCGAAAACGCGCACCGCAACACATGAAAAACGACAAATTTCGCTCGCACCAGCGCCGTCGCGTTGTCAATTCTTGATCAGAGGCAGCGCCAAGCTGCACGATCAAAGGCGATGAAAGAGCGGACCATGCCCTACCAGGACGATATCAACCAGATCGAGCAACTTATCCGGTCCAAGAACGGGACGTGGGACGGCATCGGCGCGGAGGGCGCTGTGCGCATGCGGCTGCAGAATCGCTTCCGCACCGGGCTCGATATCGCGCGCTATACCGCGAAGATCATGCGGGAGGACATGGCGGCCTATGACAGGGATCCGGCCAACTACACCCAGTCGCTGGGCTGCTGGCACGGCTTCATTGCGCAGCAGAAGATGATCTCGATCAAGAAGCATTTCGGGACGACCAAGCGCAAATATCTTTATCTCTCGGGTTGGATGGTCGCGGCACTGCGCAGCGAATTCGGTCCGTTGCCCGATCAGTCGATGCACGAGAAGACGAGCGTCCCCGCGCTGATCGAGGAACTCTACACGTTCCTGCGCCAAGCCGATTCGCGCGAACTCAACCTGCTGTTCCGCGAGCTCGACGCGGCGCGCGAGGCTGACGACAAGGCGAAGGAAACCGAGACGCTCGGCAAGATCGAGAATTTCGAGACGCATGTCGTCCCCGTCATCGCGGATATCGACGCGGGCTTCGGCAATGCCGAGGCGACCTATCTGCTCGCGAAGAAGATGATCGAGGCGGGCGCCTGCGCGTTGCAGATCGAGAATCAGGTTTCGGACGAGAAGCAGTGCGGCCACCAGGACGGCAAGGTCACCGTGCCGCACGAGGACTTCCTCGCCAAGGTCCGCGCCTGCCGCTACGCCTTCCTCGAACTGGGCGTCGAGGACGGGATCATCGTCACGCGCACCGACTCGCTGGGCGCCGGCCTCACCAAGCAGATCGCGGTTTCGAAGGAGCCGGGCGATCTCGGCGACCAGTATAACAGCTTCCTCGACTGCGAGGAGATCGACCCCGCGACCGCACGCAACGGCGACGTCATCATCAACCGCGACGGCAAGCTGATGCGGCCCAAGCGGCTGCCCAGCAACCTTTTCCAGTTCCGACCCGGCACGGGCGAAGACCGCTGCGTGCTCGACAGCATTGCAAGCCTGCAGAACGGCGCAGACCTGCTGTGGATCGAAACCGAGAAGCCGCATATCGAGCAGATTGCGGGGATGATGGACCGTATCCGCGAAGTCGTCCCCAACGCGAAGCTGGTCTACAATAACTCGCCCTCGTTCAACTGGACGCTCAACTTCCGCCAGCAGGTCTATGACGCCTGGGAGAAGGAAGGCCGTGACGTCTCTGCCTATGAGCGCAGCAACCTGATGGCGGCCGCCTATGACGAGAGCGAACTCTCTGCCGAGGCCGACGAGAAGATCCGCACCTTCCAGCGCGACGCCGCGAAGCGCGCGGGCATCTTCCACCACCTGATCACGCTGCCGACCTATCACACCGCGGCGCTCAGCACCGACAATCTCGCGAAGGAGTATTTCGGCGAGCAGGGCATGCTCGGCTATGTCGCGGGGGTCCAGCGCAAGGAGATCCGCCAGGGCATCGCCTGCGTGAAGCACCAGAACATGTCGGGATCGGACATCGGCGACGACCACAAGGAGTATTTTGCCGGAGAGGCCGCATTGAAGGCGGGCGGCAAGGACAACACGATGAACCAGTTCAGTCAGGCAGCCTGAAAGGCCTGAGACGGCGCATCGCCGGCTCCCTTCGGGATACGACCCATCCCGCCCCCTTGCCGGTGATGCGCCCATTTTTTGAATGCTGAACCCCGGCCTGCGCCGGGGCTGCGGATCGACCCCAAGCCGATCCCTGATTTCCTGGGGAGGAAAGCGCGCCCGTCGGTGGGAAACCACCGGCGGGCGTTGTTGCGAAACGGCAAGCGGGAATGGCGGGTTGGCGCCCAAAATTTGTCGCTCGGGCGGTCCTCGCCCCGTCCTGAAAGCTGCCCCTCGTTGAGGTGCACGATGGTGAGCGGCTAATTAGATGCGGCGTTTCGCAATCAGGCACCGCTCGGCCAGCATGTGATCGAGAGGATCAACGCGGATGCGCCTTTGCCGAATGCGCAAACCTTCTGGTTGCTGTTCGGCCGCCAAATCGACCCGAGCGACGACCGCTCGGGCAACGTTAGGGCTCCCTTAGAGAAAGGCGTGCTGCGCCGGTCCCTCATCGTCGCTCCGCACCAAAGCGACTTCTTGCTGCCGCGGTGACATGATCATGGGAATTGGTTCGCCGAGCAGGAGGAAGTTTCGGATTTGAAGTGGAGGGATGCTGCGGAGCGCTTCCGGGTCTTCCTGCAATTTCCTGCGGAGATCCATGAGTAGGCGCCCAAGCACGTTCTGCCCGTTCAGCGTATCCGCATCCTGCGGCATCGCGCCCCAATAGCCGTCCTTCCGCGAGTCCTCGACGATGGGGCGGTCACCGGTGGATAGCAGCAACTCAGAAAATTTGCGCCAGTTATAGACCAGCTTCACGCGCAGGCACCATTTCATCACCTTGACCCGGACGTCATCCCAATCGGGCCGAGAATCCTTGCGGAAGGGCTTGGACCGCATCTTTGCCGTCATCGGGCTGCCTTCGCTGAGGATCATCTTCTGAACCTCTGGCAAGTGCGGAAAGCGGCACGCCTGATAGAGCGCCTCGGAGGTGCGGATCCGGTGCCCAAGCACGACAATGGGGAAGCCGGGGGCCATATTCGAAAGGCCGCCAAACTCCTCGGTTGTCTTCCGGAACCGGACGACATCCTTGGTATGGTATGTTCGAATTTGCGTCTCGCTCATGGGCCTCAGTTTGTTTTGCGTGGAAAGAGTGGATACCACGGATCGCCCGCCCAGAATACCAACGGTGCGTTGTTCGGGCAGTTCCGATAAGTGACGATCGTGGACCCGAACCCGAGGGATTCGAACAGCATGTTCCCCAGCGGTCGCATAAAATCATTGAGGTGTGGGCACATGCCTCGCACACGAACGCCGGCGACAAGAAACTCCTGCTCCAGCAGATGACGACTAGGCTCCCCGGAAAATATGCCGATGGGGCTTTTGCCGCCCACCGTCCGGATGATCGGCGCTTGTTTCAGTCCCGCCACATAAGCTTGTGCCGCTGGATCGGCGGGAATGGCAGTGGGACGCAGCACGTCGGAATTGTTGATTGCCGATTTGCGGTCCTCGAACGACGCGGCGCGCCACCAGCTCAAGTCCATCGTCTTGCCGGCCGCCTTGGCTGCTTCCAGGATTTTGTTCCCCGAATACCATTCGCCAAGCTTGTGCGCACCAATGACCAAAACCGCGAGCTTGGCCTTTGCGGGGGCTGCTCCGGTAACCCACTTTACGAGGTCTGATCGAATTCGACCGCCTGAGAAAAGGGCATCATCCAAATACAAGTACGTATGGGGTGTGACCCCGCACGATGTCAGTGCGAGCCCGCACTGCCGTTGAAGCGATTCCGCCAGAAGTGCGATCATGTCCTTCTGGCTGTTTCCGGCTGTCTGCAGGTTCAAAACCTTGACGCCCTGCCAGAATTGACAGGGGTTCGGGCCTGCGAAATTGGCGTTGGTGACGATGCTGTCGATGAAGGTTTGGACTTTGGCGCGCGTGAAATAGGTCCAGCGAAAGACGTGTAACAGTTCCGTGAGAATAGGATCACGCACCCCTGCGGGGAATTGGCTTATCCAACGATCGACATGCGCGGCATCCGGCGTCTGTATCTCTCCCGTCCGATAGTCGGCGATCATGCCCGCTAGCGCGGCGCGCAAGTTAGGTGTGCTAGCCATTACTTCCTCCCCAGACTGGCATTCCTAGCGCGATCCGAGCAGCCCGTCACTAAGCGTCCGAAATGGATGGATTATCCCTCCATGCAGCCTGCAAACGGTAACTATTGCAGGGGATCTTCCTAAAACCTGCCGGACGACAAGCGGCCCACCTCCTGCCCCGCCACCCAGCGCGTATTTGACCGGGTGAACTGCCCCGCCCTGTTATGCTACGGTCCGCGCCTCGCGCCAGGGAGGAGACGCGTCATGATCAGTTTCGCGAAGCCGATATTGCTCGCCGTTGCGGCGACCGCGCTGATGGGGGTCGCCCCCGCGCCGCCGCCATCGCCGCAGTTGCTCGAACTGCTCGATCCTACCCGGACGATGCGTAACCTCTGCGGCAGCAGCCGCGAGGCAGGCAAGATACTGCGCCAGCGCCTGCAATTCGCGGCGGCCTGGCAGGCGCAGCAGGCGGGATCCGGCGGCGCGATGCCGCTGCTGACCGGCCTGGGCGGCACGCACTTCACGATCACGACGCGCGATCCGATGGCACAGCGTTATTTCGATCAGGGGCTGATGCTCGCCTACGGCTTCAACCATCACGGCGCGATCGGCGCCTTTCGCGCGGCGCAGCGGCGCGATCCGCAATGCGCGATGTGCTTCTGGGGAGAGGCGCTCGCTTATGGCCCCAATATCAATGCGCCGATGGATGCGGCGAGCCTTGTCCCAACGATGACGGCGCTGCGGCGCGCGACCGCGCTCCAGGCGGGAGCTACGCCCGTCGAACAGGCGCTGATCGACGCACTCGGCGCGCGCTATTCCGTCGCGAAAGCCGCCGACCGCGCCGAGCTTGACATGGCCTATGCAGACGCGATGCTAAAGGTCGCGGCGCGCTTTCCCGAGCATGACGACGCCGCGATCCTTGCCGCCGAGGCGGTGATGGACACGAGCCCCTGGAACTATTGGGAAGCCGACGGGCGCACGCCCAAGGGGAAAATCGGCGAGGCGGTGACGCTGATCGAGCGTGTGATGGCGCGCAATCCCGCGCACGCGCAGGCGGCGCATGTCTATATCCATCTGGTGGAAGCGAGCGACGCGAAGCGCGCAGAGGCGGCCGCCGACCGGCTGGCCCGGCCGCTTGTCCCTGCGGCGGGCCATCTCGTCCACATGCCCAGCCATATCTATTATGTGCTTGGCCGTTTCGACGATTCGATCCGCGTCAACATTGATGCGGTGCGCGCCGATGAGGCCTGGCTCAAGGCGTCGGGCGACAAGGGCATTTATCGCTACGGATACTATCCGCACAATGTGCATTTCCTCGTCACCTCGGCGCAGATGCTGGGCGACATGAAGACCGCGATCACCGAAGCGCGGCGGTTGCGGGCGCTGCTCGACCCCGACGTCTCGGCGTCGATCGCGTGGATCCAGGCTATCGATGCCGCGCCCTATCAGGCCTATGCGCAATTCGCCGCGCCCGAGGAAATACTGGCGCTGCCCGCGCCCGATCCGCGGCTGCCCTATGTAACCGCGATGCGGCACTATGCGCGCGCGGTCGCCTATGCCCAGCAGCGCGACGATGCGCGCGCCAACGCAGAGATCGCCGCAATCGGCAAGCTCCGCACCACCAATGATTTCGCCGGCGAAATCGCGCAAGGCATGCCCGCGCCTGATCTGCTGCAGCTCGCGGAACTCGTCGCGCAAGGCCGGCTTTCCTATGCGCATGGCCGCTATGCCGAGGCGGCGAAGCATTACCGGGACGCCATCGCGGTCGAGGACAAGCTCACCTATATGGAACCGCCCTGGTGGTACTACCCCGTCCACCAGTCGCTGGGCGCGGCGCTGTTGCGCGCGGGCGATCGCGAAGGTGCGCGTCAGGCGTTCATGACGGCGCTGGCGAAATCGCCCGACAACGCCTGGGCGCTCTACGGTCTGATGACCGCACAGCAGGCGCTTGGCCAGACCACCGAAGCCGCCGCCACGCGCGCCGCGCATCTGCGGCGGTGGCGCGGGCATGACGGCTGGCTGTCGATCGACCGGCTGTAGACGTTTGATCTGAGCCCTCTCCCGCCTTCGCGGGAGAGGCAATGGAGACTTGGCCGCCTGCGGCCTAGTCGCAGTCGGTGAGGGTCTTTTGCTCGTTTTTAGCCTCTTGAGCGAATACAGGCGAGAGAAGAAGACCCTCACCCAACCCTCTCCCGCGAAGGCGGGAGAGGGCTCAAGCCAATGTCCGCTCGCCACGCCATAGCGGACGCCACCCCCCACGCCGCGGCGAGCGCGCTGCCTGACTCAAATAAGCACCATTTCGTCGAATGCTGCTGGCTTTCGGCTGCGTAACGATGTTGGATGTGCCTGCGGGGAGCGTACATAAGACGCCCGCAAAAGGTCGCACACAGCCCCGGGGCACTTTTGGGTTTGGGTCGTTCATTCGTCATTGCAGCCTTGCTGCTTGCCGGCCCGTCGCGCGCCATCGCCGAGCCGATCGATGTCGTGCCTGATGGCGCTTCACCCTGCGCGCGTCCGGCCGATGCGGCATCGGTATCGCTGCCCGGCAGCGGCCTCGTCATAGCGCTTCCCCGGGACAATTGTGCCGAGACACCCCAACCACCCGCCAGACCGCGCGGCCCCGACATTTTCGGTTCGGTGGCGCTCGCGATATCGTCGACCCCGCTTGATAAACGCTGGCAGGCGGCGCGTGGCGAACAGTTGCTCGCCGAAGGGCCCTGGGCGACGATGCTGCAAAGCGCGGCAGGCCGGGATCGCAGCGCGCAGATCCGTCTGGTCAACGGCTGGGTCAACAGCCATCTGGGCTTTGCGGATGATGTGGATCGCGACGAATGGGCGTCGGCGACGCGCGCCTTTGCACGCGGACGCGGCGACTGCGAGGATTTCGCGATCGCCAAGCTGCAACTGCTCGAGAGCCTGGGCGTAGCCGGCGACGATCTGTATCTGGTGATCGTCCGCGACGAACCGCGCGGCGCCGACCATGCGGTGCTCGCCGTCCGCGACGGCGCAAGCCTCGCCGTGCTCGACAGCAGGTCCGACCGGATCTTGGGATCCGACGAGGACGCGGGCTACCGTCCGATCCTGAGCTACAGCACCAGTTTTGCATGGACGCACGGCTATGCGAGCGGCGCTGCCGGAGGCGGCTCGAGACGCGACAACAGGGTCGCGACGCCGCACTGAAGCCTATGCCGAAAGAGATAGTCGGTTAGCCCCAATGCGCTCAAGAATCTGCGGTTCTATATGGCATGATCGCTGCATCGGGGTGGGAAGACATGGCTAGCATTCAGACCGGGCATACCCGGCCAGGAGAGGACTCGAATCGCCGCGCGCGCGCGACGGATCGCACAAAGGCGCGACGCGGCGGGATCATCTTCGTCCTTCCAGGGCTTGGCGCGGGCGGCGCAGAACGCGTCGTCAACATCATCGCCAACGAGCTTGCCGCGCGCGGTCGCACGGTCAGCGTCATCGCCTTCGAAGAGCCCGATGCGCCGTCCTATTATGACTATGCGGCGGGTGTCTCGCTGGTCCGGCTCGGCCTGCCCGCGCGACGTCAGCCATGGCCGTTCGGCGGCCTTGCCAGCGTAGCGCGTGTGGTGCGCCTGCGTCGCGCGATGGCCACGATCGAGCCGGATAGCGTCGTCAGCTTTCTGACGCGCACCAATGTGCTGGCGTTGCTGGCGACGATCGGCACGGACATTCCCGTCATTGTCTCCGAGCGAAACAATCCGCGGCTTCAGGATTTCGGGCACGTCTGGGGCTGGCTCAGGGCGCGTGTCTACCGCCGAGCCTTCGGGCTGGTGACGATGACGCAGGGCGCGATGGACTGTTTTCCGCCCGCGATGCGCCGGCGGCAGTGGATCATCCCCAATCCCGCGATGACGGCCGCGCACGTCCCGGTTTCGGGCGACACGACAAAATGGCTGGTCGCCGTGGGTCGGCTGGTGCCCCAAAAGGGATTCGATCTGCTGTTGCAAACCTTTGCGCGCATCGCACCCGCCTTTCCCGATTGGGAACTGGTGATCTGGGGCGAAGGCCCCGAACGCGGTGCGCTGGAAGCCACGGCGCGCGAGCTCGACATTGACCGCCGCGTGCTGCTGCCCGGCGTTTCGGCCAATCCCGGCGCCTGGATGGCGCTGGGCGACCTGTTCGTGATGTCCTCGCGCTTCGAGGGCTGGGGAAATGCGCTGCTCGAGGCGCTTGCCGCAGGGATGCCCGCCATCGCGTTCGATTGCCCCTGGGGCCCGGGCCAGATGATCGAGCACGGCGTCAACGGCATGCTCGTTCCTTCGGACAATGTGGAGGCGATGGCCCAGGGGCTCGCCGCGTTGATGCGCGATCCCGCGCTGCGCGCGCGGCTTGGCGACACCGCGCGCCAGTCCATGGGGAAATTCGCGACCGCCAATGTGGTCACCGCATGGGAGGCGGTGATCGATGAATCGATCGCGGCGCGATCAGACTACACCGCTCGACGTCCTGTTACTTCCTGAGCGTCGCGAGCGCCGCTGCGGTCATCGCCTCGGTGGCGGTTGCGATCACCGCATCGGCGTCGGGCGCCCAGAACGGCGAATGGAGCGAGGGCAGTCTGGCCGCGTCGCCCCCCGCCTTGTCCCACGCCGCCTTTGGCACGCCGCCGACCCAGAAGATCAGGCTCTGGATCGACTTGTCCGCCAGATAATAGCGGCTGAAATCCTCGCCCCCCATGACCGCGGGTGTGTCGATCACCCGATCCTTGCCGAAACGTGCGGTGAAGAGCGTCTTCATCTGGCCCGATAGCGGTTCAGTGTTGAAGGTGGAGGGGGTGAACTCGTCCTTCACCGTCACTTGCGGCATCCGGTCCTCGGGCACGCCCGCCGCGATCGCTTCGCCCTTCGCGATGCGCGCAATGCCGTCGAGCAGCATCTGGCGCGTCTCGGGCGAATAGCTGCGCACCGTGAGCAGCAGCCGCGCCTCGTCGGGGATGATGTTGTGCTTGGCGCCCGCCTGGAAGCTGCCAACGGTCACCACCGCCGAATCCTGCGGATCGAGCTCGCGCGCGACGAGCGTCTGCAGCGCGGTCACGATGCGCGAGGCGAGCACGATCGGATCTTTGGTCGTGTTGGGATAGGCGCCATGCCCGCCAACCCCCTTCACCACCACGTCGACCGAATCGACATTGGCGAGCGCATAGCCCGAGCGGATGCCGATCACGCCCGCGGGGATGCCTGCCGCATCGTGGAAGCCGATCACCGTCTGCGGTTTGGGAAAGCGCGTATAGAGCCCGTCGGCGAGCATCGCCGCCGCACCCGAGCCGATCTCCTCGGCAGGCTGGGCATAGAGCACGAGCGTGCCCGCCCACTGGTCCTTCATCGCGGCCATTCGGCGCGCGGTGCCGATCAGCGCGGTCATGTGCGTATCATGCCCGCAGGCATGCATGATCGGCGTCGCCAGCCCCTCGCGCGTCTTGCCCTGCGCCTTGCTGGCAAAGGGCAGCCCGGTCTGTTCGGGTACCGGCAGCCCATCCATGTCGGCGCGCAGCGCAAGTACCGGTCCGGCGCCGTTCTTCATGACCGCGACCACGCCCGTCTTGCCGACCTTCTCGGTCACGGCGAAGCCGAGTTTCCTGAACTCGGCGGCGAGCTTGGCGGCGGTCTTCACCTCCTCGAAGCTCAGTTCGGGATTGGCGTGGAGGTCGCGGTAGATCGTCATCAGCGACGCCATGTCCCCGGTCACCGCATCGCGCACCGGCTCGGCGGCGGCGGGGGTGGCAAAGAGCACGGGCAACAGGGTCAGCAGCAGACGACGCATCAACATATCTCCTTGTGAGGCTTTCAGGCGGCGGACACGGGGACAAGTTCGATCACGTCCATCACCGATTCGAAGCGCGGATAGGGCAGGATCATCCGCCAGCGTGCGGGGCCGATACGTTCAATCGCGCCCGCCATGTCGCGATCGGCGTCGCGGCCATAGTCGATCGCACGCCGTTCATCGCCCAGCATCATCGTGCCGAGGAAGATCTGGCGCTGCGTGTCATTGTCGAAGATCAGCCCCACGGGGCGCTGCGAGCCGCTCATCTTGGCGAAGCTCGAAACCTCGCCCTCGTCCTCGACGCGGCAGGCAAAGGCGGGATAGCGCGTGAACGCCCCCATCCCCGCGCGCGCCGCACCCAGCTTGATGACGCGGCAGCGATAGTCGCCCTTGGGGATCTCCACGCCCGCAAGCGCGGCATCGGGATCGAGCAACGCGCCCTCGGTCGCAATTTCAGCGGAATGCCCTGCCGCGCGCGCCTGGCCGAGCGCCTGGGTGAAGGCAGTTCGCCACTGGCCGATGCGTTTGCGGTCTTCAGCGGTCGCGACAACGCGCCAGTTTGCGGCGGCGGGCGCAGAGAGCGTCACAGGGCCGGGCGATGGATCAGCCGCCGCACAACCGGCAAGCGGCAACGTCAAAAGCAATACCCTCAGTCCCAGACCCATGCGCGACCATTCTGTTTATGCCGGGCGCGACGATAGCAGGAGCGTTCGGGTTTGAAAGCCTAAAGCAGCGCCCCGTTCGGGGTGGCTGCCTTGGCCCTTGGGATCGCGTCGCCGTTGCCGAAAACCGGAAGCCACTTTTCGGCGCGACGCTTCATTGCGCGGTCCAGCCGCCATCGACGGGGAGATTGGCGCCGGTGATCCCCGCGGCCTCGTCGCGGCACAGGAAAAGCGCGAGCGCGGCGACCTGTTCGACGGTCACGAACTGCTTTGTCGGCTGCGCGTCGAGCAGCACATCGTTGATCACCTGCTCGCGCGTGAGCCCGCGCGTCTTCATCGTGTCGGGGATCTGCTTCTCGACGAGCGGCGTCCAGACATAGCCCGGGCTGATCGCGTTGACGGTGATGCCGTGCGTCGCGACCTCGAGCGCCACCGTCTTGGTGAGGCCGACGAGCCCGTGTTTCGCCGCGACATAGGCCGACTTGTTGGGGCTGGCGACGAGCGAGTGCGCCGACGCGGTCGAGATGATCCGGCCCCAGCCCTTTTCCTTCATGTGCGAAACCGCGTGGTGCATCATGTGGAAGGCCGAGGAGAGGTTGATCGCCAGAATCGCGTTCCATTTCTCGACCGGAAAATCCTCGATCGCGGCCACATGCTGGATGCCCGCATTGTTGACGATGATGTCGGGTCCGCCGAGTTTGTCATGGCACTCGGCCACCATCGTGGCGATCGCGTCGCCATCGGTCATGTCGGCGGCCGAATAGAGCGCCTTCGCGCCGCTTGAGGCCTCAAGCCCCGCACGCTCCTTCTCGATGTCGGCGGCATCGCCAAAGCCGTTGATCATCACGCTCGCGCCCTCGGCGGCGAACGCCTTGGCATAGGCGAGCCCGATGCCCGAGGTCGAGCCGGTGACGATCGCGGTCTTGCTCTTGAGGAACATGAAATACGCCTTTCCTTTTGACCCCCTCTCCCGCCTTCGCGGGAGAGGGTTGGGGTGAGGGTCTTCTTCTTTCTACCTTTCGGGCAACCCGCAAGAAGGAGAAGAAGACCCTCACCCTCCCGCTTCGCGGGGCCCTCCCTCTCCCGCGAAGGCGGGAGAGGGCTATTTCATCGTGATGTCAGGTCGAATGCGGCGGTCTTGCCGTCGATAATGTTGGTGGCGAGGAGCCCCGCCTTGGAGATCGCGCCGCAGACCGCGGCCTGTCCCGCGGCCCAGTGCTCGTCCATCGTGCGCGCGGAAAATTCATAGTCGCGCGCGCCGCCCTCCCACGCGTTGGCACGGTAGATCAGGTGGACGAGGTTGACCGCATGCTCGCGCGAAAGCTCGGCCAGCTTCTTAACGTCGGGATCGTCGAGCAGATCGTCCGGCAGTTTTTCGAGCACGGTGCGGATCACCTCGCGCTCCTTGCGCAGCCGCATGAGCTGGTTCGAAACCTGTCGCGTGCGGCTGGAAAAGCGGATCTCCTTCTCGCGCGCCATCACGTCCATGATCGTGCGCGGGCGCTCATCGATCGAGGAGAAGAGATCGATCTGGAAGACGAGCGTGTCCGCGCTCTGGTTGTCGAGCACGTGCGCGAGCGGGGTGTTGGAGACGAGGCCGCCGTCCCACCACCATTTTCCGTCGATCTCGACGGGAGGCAGCCCCGGCGGGAGCGCGCCCGAAGCCATGACGTGGCGCGCGTCGATGCGTTCGCTGCGATTGTCGAAATAGTGGAAATTGCCGCTCTCGACCTCGACCGCACCCACCGAGAAGCGCATCGGCCCGTCGTTGAGCAGATCCCAGTCGACAAGCTCGTTCAACGTGCCCTCGAGCATCGCGCTGTCATAGAAGCTCGTCGCTTCGCACGAACCGGGGGCGGCGAGCATCGGCGGGATCGGGCGCGGCGCGAAGAAGCCGGGGACACCGAAGGTCGCGACGAAGCCCGCCGACCATTCATGGATGAATTCGCGGACCTGATCATTGTGCCAGACGGGAAAGCTCGGCAGCGTCGAGGTGACCGTGTTCCAGAAGGCGCGCAGCCGCTCGACGCGGCGTTCCTCGGGATTGCCCGCGATCAGCGCAGCATTGACCGCACCGATCGAGATGCCCGCAACCCAGTCTATCTCGATGCCCGTTTCGGCAAGCGATTCGTAGACCCCCGCCTGATAGCTGCCCAGCGCACCGCCGCCCTGCAGCACGAGCGCCACCTCGTCCGGAAGCGGCAATGCGGCGTTCTTGGCCTGACGAGGTCGTGGATCGGAGCGAGCCATGATTGTGCAGTGCAATATCAGAATGCGGCTGCGAGATAAATCGTTCCATTGCCGCGGCTTTGAATTTGGGCCATCACTTCGGGGCAACAGGCGGGAGCGACGCGATGCGGCTCGACGACGAACAGGAAAGCAGCAACATCGAAGTCCAGGGGCGTTCGCGCGGCGGCTTCGGCATGCCCGGCGGCGGATTGCGGCTTGGCGGCGGCAAGCTCGGCTGCGGCACGATCGTCATCCTGCTGATCGCGATGTTCGTGTTCAAGATCGATCCGACGCAGTTGATCGAGGGCACCGGAGGCCCCGCACCGAGCGAGCAGACCGCGCCGGCCACGCCCGGCACGGCCGCGACGCTCACTGATATCCAGAGCACCGCCGCAAAGGTGCTGGGCTCAACCGAACGTCGCTGGACCGACATCTTCGCGAAACACGGCAAGCGCTATCCCGCACCTACGATGGTCTTCTACGATCAGGCTGGCATGTCGGGCTGCGGCGCGGCGCAATCGGCGATGGGCCCCTTCTACTGCCCGGCCGACAAGAAGATCTACATCGACACGACCTTCTTCCAGGAGCTCGAGCAGAAGTTCAACGCGCCGGGCGACTTTCCGCTCGCCTATGTGATCGCGCATGAGGTGGGCCACCATATCCAGACGATCGACGGCACCGCCGATCAGGTCCGCCAGGCTCAGTCACGCGCCAGCCGCGCCGAGGGCAATCAGCTTCAGGTAGCGATGGAACTGCAGGCCGACTGCTATGCCGGCGTCTGGGCAGCGAACGACGTCAACCTGCTCGAGCCCGGCGATATCGAGGAAGGGCTGGGCGCCGCGCAGGCAATCGGCGACGACACGCTGCAAAAGGCGGCGGGCCAGCGCCCCGTGCCCGAGAGCTTCACGCATGGCAGCGCGCAGCAGCGCATGGCGTGGCTCAAGCGCGGGCTCGACGGCGGCGATCCCGCGAAGTGTGACACTTTCGCGGGGTGACACCAGTCGGGATCACCCCGCAAGAAGATCAGAGTTTCACCAGCATCTTGCCCGTATTGCCTCCCGAAAAGAGGCCGAAGAACGCGTCAGGCATCGCGTCGAGCCCTTCATGCACGGTCTCGCGCGACTGCATCTTGCCGCCCGCGACCCAGCCGCCCATCTCCTGATGGAATTCGCCCATATGCTGGATATAGTCGGTAAAGATGAAGCCCTGCATGCGGATGCGCGCGGGGATGGTGCGGATGATATATTTCATCTCCTGCGGCTTGCCGTCATTGTAGACGTCGATCATTCCGCAGATCGCGAAGCGCGCCCAGTCGCGCGCGAGCGCAAAGGCTGCGTCGAGATGCTCGCCGCCGACATTGTCGAAATAGACGTCGACACCCTTGGGCGCCGCCTCGGCAAGCTGCTTGAGCACCGGACCTGCCTTGTAGTCGACACAGGCATCGGCGCCGAGCTCCTTGACCCAAGCGCATTTGTCCGCACCGCCCGCCGAGCCGATCACCGTCATGCCCTTGTTCTTCGCGATCTGGACAACCGCCGAACCGACCGCGCCCGCCGCCGCCGAGACGAAGACGATGTCGCCCGCTTTGGCTTCGGCGACCTTCAATAGCCCGAAATAGGCGGTGGCGCCCGTCAGGCCGAGATTGCCGAGCCAGGTCTCGAGCGGGACGCCCATATCGGGGAGCTTTTGCGGCATCGATTCGGCGCCGATCACCGCTTCGTCGCGCCAGCCCGCCATGTGCATGACCTTGTCGCCGACCGAAAAGCCCGGATTGTTGCTCTCGATCACCTCACCAACCGCGCCGCCCTGCATCGGCTCGCCAAGCTGGAAGGGCGGGACATAGCTCTTCACGTCGTTCATCCGGCCGCGCATATAGGGATCGACCGAAAGCCAGAGGTTGCGCACGCGCACCTGCCCCTCGCCAAGCGGCGCCGCGGACAGGTCCCTGATCTCGAAATTGTCGAGCGTGGGCATTCCGGTGGGGCGCGATTTCAGGTGCCAGGCGCGGGCCATGTCTCTCTCCATATCTATCGCGGGCCGCGGGATCGCGACTCCATTGCAATCGGTTTTAACCAGAAACTGATCGCGTGGCCAAGCCATGCAAAAGAGTCGTGCGAGACCGTTGCATCGCGCCGGGAGTATCGCTATTGGGAGCCTCCCGCGCGCGAGCGCGGGCCGGGGCGGGGCTGTAGCTCAGATGGGAGAGCGCTGCAATCGCACTGCAGAGGTCAGGGGTTCGATTCCCCTCAGCTCCACCAGCCCTAAATCAAGCTTTTCAACGTGTTTTAGGCGTGTATCACAGCCGTCGGGAAGGCAAGGACGATCACATAGCCATCTTCGCTGCACGGACTGTATCTGCAGCAGATGGCACACTGCGGCGCGCCGGCGTGATGGAGATCGAACAAGCTGGTTGGTTCCCCCTAGATCAGCTACCGGCTTCAGTTTCGGCCGCTACCAGTCGCCGGATCGCTGAATACCAACAGGGTCTCACAGGAGTTGGTGGCTGGTAGCCGCTATGCCACCTTCGCCTCTCGCAAGCTGTCGGACCGCTAACCACGACTTAGCGACCACCTTAGGACTTCAAGCGGCGGACTCGGGCGGTGCCTGCCCTTACCGCAATTATGAGGGCAATGGCGGGCGTCCATCCATGATGGCGTCGGAAGCGCTCGATCAAATCGCACATGCCGCAGGTCACCGACCAGGTCTTCTCAATGCTGGCCTGGTTGCTGGGGGGATCAGTCCGTCCCTGCCATGCCGAACAGTCCGCTGGTGCCGAAAAGTGCAACCATTCGAACTGAACCGAAGAAGCTGTGTCCGTGACAAGGGATTGCATACAAATATCAAATTTTTCCGTACGCAATTTTACATCCATTACGGATTATTATCTTAGAGAGCCGACTGGACAACAACGCCGGACCAGTGAGTATCTCCCGCCAGATACGGTCGCAAACCATGTTGTGCGCGTGGCATCCCCACATCAACGGCTCCTTTCGGGTTTCCATTAATCAGTCGGCAAAGGTGAATTTTGCTGCATAGGCACGTGGACACCCCGAGGATCAGGCCAACAAGACGGATTGGGAGCACTATGGCGATAGGTGTTCAGCGGCGCATTCCTTTGCCCAACTTGAGGTTGCCCGGCACTTTGTCGCCCCCCGGGGCATCTGTCGTGCCCTATGTCTCGCAATCCGAAACCAACTGGTGCTGGGCGGCCTGCGGGGAGATGATCATGCAGCCGCGCGGCATCGGGCAAACGCAATGCAGCCTTGCCTCGGCCCAGTTCGCATTGACCTGCTGCCCAAGTCCAGGCGCGCCCAATGGCTGCAACAAGGGGTGTTGGCCCGATCTATGCTACCCGAGCCATGGCCTACCAACCAAGCGCACGACATCGCAGCTTTCGCAGCCATTTGTCAGCAGCGAACTTGCCAAGGGCCGCCCTGTTCAGGTGTGCTATCAATGGGCCGGATCACGATCTACGCATGTCGCCCTGATCGTTGACGAATATCCGAACGGCGATTTTGAGGTCCATGATCCCTGGTCAGGCTATGGCCGCGGCCGCCGCCAATTTTCGCAGATCCAGGCGGCTTACGGCCTGGGAACATGGATCCAAAGCTTCACATTCTGAAGGGGATTCCGATGGTAAGCGCTCCGCAACTTTCGCCTGAGATCCTGCAGAACATCGCCAACCAGATTGCCGAACGCCTTCCCATATCCTCCGAGCTTGCTGCTCCCGGTGCCAGCGGTGGCCTCGGCGAGAGTCTTCGCGTTGCCCTGCTTCCTGAGGATCGCCTGCTGACGGGTAGTGGCGCCCTTTCCGAGCGCATTGTCGAGACCGGCCAGTGGCATCATCAGATCCATTCGGACAATCAGGTGCCGACTTTTGCGCGGTCAATTGAAGCGCCGGACGCGCCCGGCGCGCCGGCCGAGGTCGTGGAAGTGGTGGATTCACCGCTTTCAGAAGAGCTGAACCGGGCCATCGCCTGGGCCGATGCGAATGTGCCTCAGGACGGTGAAGCCCAGGTGATCATGGCGCCCTCGCATTTCTTCACCGGGCTCTGGCTGTACGGACCGACGATCGACGCGATCATACCCGCATCATCGGCCTCGAGCATTCCGGGTCTCGCACCTGAGACTCTGGTGCCGGCTGACGTGTTTCTCGAGATACTCGCCAGAACGCCATCGGTCCAAGGGCTAGGATTGCGCGGCGACGAGGAAGAGCCCTTCGAGGCCGGCGCATGAAAGAGGCGGTCATCGCCGCCGGGCTGATCACCCTGTCGTGGCTTCCGGGATGTACGGCAAGTCTGGTCGCGGAACCGCTTGATGAGGCAGGCGGGCGCGAAGGCATTGGCTATGTCCTTCCCTTCACCCAATGGGATGTCGAGCTGAGCTGGCGCCTCGATTATTGCGCAGATCAGGTCGATCCGACAGCCCAGGGCGGCAAGGATTCCACGATCGCGCTCAAGATCCAGGCCATGGCCGTAAGCGCCGACGACAAGAGCCTCGCATTCACGATCAATCCCCAGGATCTGCAGACGGCGACCGGCGTCACGACCTTTACGGCAAAATGGCATGACGGTCGGAACATGCTGTCGTCGATCGGCGCTTCGGTCGACGACCAATCCGCCAAGATCCTCGGAAACATTGCCGAGACCTTTGTAAGTCTCGCTACGGGTCCCTTGGCACCAGGAGAGCCCGGTGCAGTCCCTCGCGCAACGATCTTCTGCGACCCGAAGGCGAAGGAGAATCTGGACGCAGCCAAGAGGGCCAAGGCGACGCTTGAGGTGCACACCGAAGCGCTGAAGGCTGCCACGGAAAAATATGCGGGATTGAACGACAAGGCGCTGAAACTCGCCCTTGCCATTGATGAGCGAACCAAGTCGGAATTCAGCGAAGCCTATGATGCCCTCATCAATGCACAGATGGCACAGGCCCAGACCCAAGAGGCCTTCACCACCGCACTCAAGGCCATCAGCCACACGCGAAGGATTAAATGGCCCGAGGCGAGCGACATCTTCAGCGGCGGACCGATCACGCCCGATGACGCGAAGATCAATCCGTGGTTCGGAGACGTCAAGCCCGTCAACCATACCGTATATCTGCAGATCGAGCGCTCCGGCAGTTTCGGTCGCACACCCGCAAGATTGAATCTGATGCCAGCCCAACCGGGCGAAACACGTCCCGCGGAGGTTGCGGCGGAGCCGCCTGCCCGCTTGCCGGACAGCAAGATCAGGGGGTTGCGGTATCGCATGCCGGCCCAGGGTCGTCTCATCGCATGTTCACGTTCGCCTTGCATATCTGACGAGCGCGACGCGACATTGGCGACGTTTGAGGGGCCAGTGACGCAACTGGGCTATGTCAACGTGCTACCTTTTCGAAGCCGCGCGTTCGGCAGCAATTCGTTCAACGCCGAGTTTGCGGTCGATGGCAGCCTCAAGTCGGTCGGCTATGAGCAAAAGACCGCACCCGCCGAATCCCTGTCCGGCGCAATAGCGAGCAGCGCCACGAAAATTGCAGGCGCCCTCGATCCCACCGCACGCCTTGGTCGAGAAACCGCGTATCTGAAGGCATTGAAGGAGCGTCGCGACGCCTATGAGACGCTGCAATTGAAGGCGGAAGATCCCTTCGCCAGCGAGACAAGCGCCTTGGGCGCGGAAACCGCGTTGATCAATGCACGCATTGCCAATTTGCAGGCCCTGATTGCACTTGAGGAGCTGCGCGCCACGCAATCGGAGTAGTAAGCCATGACCGACAAGCCTGAAGCGACTAAGATTCCCCGCTATTCGTTGCTCGCCGGAAGCGTCATTCTGCTCGTTTTCGCTCTCCTCGTCTGGATCATGATGACACAGGGAATGCAGCTTGAAGAAAATCAACAATATCGTTGGGATCGCCTTCTTCTCATTTTCAATGCCGTCGAGACGATGGCCGTCGCAGCGGCCGGCGTGTTGCTCGGCACGACCGTGCAACAAGGGCGCGTCGCCGCCGCCGAGGCGCGGGCGGCTGATGCGCAAACCGATGCAAAGTCGGCGTCAGTCACCGCCGCAAAAGCGACGTCCAAACTCGAGGCCGCCCGCCGCATTAGTGAAGGCGTTGATCCGCCGGGAGCAGGCAGGGACAATGCCGAGATCATCGCGGCGATAAACAATTTGAAGGCGGTGCTTTCCGACTAAATCTGCTCCAGGGCGCACTGTCGAGGCACCACAGCGACACACTAGCTGGGTGGAGCCCGGCTCGATTTAAGAGCAGACTCGGTCGGGTCGCGATCACGACCAACGGGCATCACGCGCAATATGGCGCTACCACGAAGGGCTGACGACGACTATGGCAGCGAGGATAGGGCCGGCGCGCGCGAGCTATGCACGCTTGCGACGGCGTGCTGGTGCGAGGCTGATCGCATCGACGCTATCGATCCGCTCTTCTCCCTGCCCCTTTCGGACATCGGCGTCGCGTACCGCCTTGCCGAAATCGAGGTTGGTAGCCGCCTCGACCGCGGCCACGGTCGAGAGGAAGTCGCCAACCTTGTCGAGTTCGTCCTCGTCCATATAGGCTTCAGACGCGTCCAGCGCCTCACCAGCGCTGAACAGGGCTTCGGGCCAGACCTCGATAACCTGGCTCTGGTCGGCGATCATCGCCAGCGACTGAAGCTTGCCATGGTCAACCCAAACGGTGATCTTGAAGAAGCGGGCGGGCACACGCACACCCCGATAGTCGCGGTCATTGTCTGCGAAGATCGGCCCGGTGAAGGATGTGACCCGCTGCTTCTCGGCAACGGCATTGCGCAAGACATAGTTCTCGACCGCGCGCCAGAGCTGGCCACGACCGGTGCCCGGCTTGGTTGGCGTGGCCGTGCCTTGATTGAAGAAGCCGACCTGCGGACAACAATTGGTCCAGTGGAAGCTGTCCTCTTCCGCCTGGAGCGCGATCGCATCGTCGCCCCAGCAAGGATCGAGTCGCCGCACCAGATGCCCCTTCTGAAACATTCGGGCTATCCTGCGTTTGTCATCGGGATCTGGCAAACCCGGCACAAGCTGCTTCGCATAGAATGTGTCGCCCGTATATTCGTTTGCGCCGATCCGGCTGTCGCGACGCCAGCTATCGGCCTCGGCGTCGCTCGCCATCGCTTCGAGCCCGGCACTGTCCGGATCGAGCGGTGTCACGCGCTTGGTCTGGCGATCGATGCTCTTTGCACTGTTCCCATCGATATTGCAGGCGGTGAAGAAGGCGAGCTTGCGCCTTGCGTTCATCACGACACTGAAATGACGATATTTCAGCTCGTGGGGATTATCCCCCGCCTCGGCGATCTGGTTGGGCGCCGCCTGGTCGGAGACATCCTCACCAAGATTTGGCAGCGGGATATCGAAGTCGGGAAGGAATCCGCGCTTGTAGCCGCCGCGGTCGCGGTAGCGCTCGGCAGTGCTCAGTTCGCCGGACACTGCGGCGTCGACAATGGCCTTGGCCGGCCCTGCGGGGATTGGCGGCGTCGCGGCCAGCGCCGGAATCTGGACGGAGATTTCCAGCGGAACGGTCCAGGACACGCGCCCCAACTCATCGATCCGCGGAGCATGCGCGGTCGGCCTGCACGCGTGCGCCTCGTCATTCGGCTCCAGCTTCATCGGATTAGCCTCGGGCTGCTCGCCCATGTCGAGGGCCGCGACGACGCGCTCGCGGACAGCCGCGGGCATGCCGGGTAGTCGCGCGCGCAAATCCGCGACGATCGCACTGATGCGAATACCCTCGTTTATGTCGACCCGCGCCGGCGTTCCGTCGTCGCCGAACACTTCGCGCCAGGGACCGCCCCAATGGTGGAGCGCGATCGGGCGCCATTCGCTGTTGAAGACGGGGCTTCCAGAGGAACCAGGCTCGGTATCGGCGACATAGTGCAGCGCGTTGGAATATCGACCGACCAGCCGGTTCTCGCGTAGTACGACTTCCTTGAACCGCCCGCTCGGATGCTGGACGACATTGGCAAACTCGCCAAGCATATGCTTGTCGCCGGCGCTCGACAGTCCACTCCATCCGAAGGTTTCGAGCGGCAATGTGCCCTGAATGCGGTCGCCGACCGCGACGATTGTATAGTCAAGTCCGTCCTGACTGTCGGGATCGGTCACGAACACGCTCGAATCGACCAGGAAACGGGTGACAGATCGGCGGTTGCCAACAAGGTCGAGCTCATAGTCAAAGTCGATCGCGAGCTGGCGCGCAAACTCGGCCGAAGGAATGACATGGTGGTTGGTCAGGAAGAGGCCGTTGCCGATGAGAAAGCCGGTTCCTAGCGGAGTCTCGTTCTGAAAGGATACGCGGCCGACCGATCTTGCGATCCGCGCTCCCTTCTCGAGGAAGCTTGCATTGACGAAGTCGACGGTGTCGCCCCAGATCTTCTCGGCGCCGCCGGTGCTTGGCAAAACCGCCTTGGTAAAGGCGATCTCCGCAGCTTCTGCCGTCGGACGCGGGGCTGCCGTCATGGCACGGATCGTCGCGTCGACCACTTCTGCCTCGCGCTGCGTGATATGCGCCTTGCTCTGAAGCCGCGCGACGCGTCGATCAGCATCGGGTTCGGCCGCCAGCGGATTGCCTTGGCTTGCCGCCTTCATCGAACGGATGATCTCGTCGTGATTGGAGCGCAAGCGCGCCTTGACGGCTTCGATGGACGTCGGCTTCATCGACTTCCTCCCCATTTCCAGTGCATGGCAGCAATCGAACGCCACAGGTTGTGAAGGTCAGCCGCGCGTTAACCTTCTGACCGGCACATCCCCGGTGCCAGTATTGGAGCGTCTTGCGGCCTGCGCCATTGACGCATCACAATGGTCGACTGGACAATCACCGAAAATTGCTCCGAAATGGATAGGTTTTGCGCCACCTGCAGATCAATGTCGGATCGCGTCCGACTGCGGCTTGATCAGCAACCAATCACGGCTCGCGGGCGATTCCACATGCATCGGCCCAGCGCTTCTCCGCTTGCTCGCAAAACCTCATCATGCACTGCAATGCCATTTGTCAAAAATTTCTCATATTTTTTGATAAACGATCAAATAAAACAATCCGAAATGGATATAATCCTTCGCCATGGTCTCACGATGCAAAATATACATGAATCAAATAACTTCATTTGGAATTCGATGATATTGAAATCAATCTTAGTAGTGATACGTATTTTTCTCCATCTGACTCAAATTGCACGAATCATATTTATTGCATATCGTCCATACACTTTAAATATGACGAATGAGACCTCGCAGAACTCAGGTTCTGAGCAGCAATGCTGATTTTTTCGATCGCCATATTTATCCTTTTCCGTTGACGGAGGCGCACATGGAGCCGGCAGGGTCAGGTCCTTTCCAGACGCCAGATGGTGCTCATTCGTTGGTCTCGCCCGAAGGCGTCCCTCCGGGCGGTCCCGGTTATGGGGCCGCGACTGCAACATTACCGGATGTTGCGCCTGAAGGCATGGCGATAGGATCATCCGCATATTTTGGTGGTGGCTCGGCGAATTCAGGCATTTTGGCGGTTGGCGAGCCGCCGGGATCTGCGGGCTATTTCGGAGCGGGCATCGCCACTGTGTCGGGCGATGCAGCCTATCCTGCGGACCCCATGGCGATTGGCGTGTCGCCTGGTGGCGAGGGCTATGACAAGCCGGTCGCCTCACAAGGCGAGCCGGCGCGCAAGCCCGCCCGAAAATCAGGGGAATCGACCACGAGTTGACCGTCTATTCAACATGGAGGCCGCTGGCGATGCCGGAATGGCTTGTGCTTCTGGATGATGCTGAAAATAGGCCCGAGGGCGTGAAAATCGTGGCGCAATCAGGCCGGGTGGCAGTGTGCCAAGTACCAGCCGCTGCTCCCGCCCCCTGCGGTGCGATCGATCCCGATGCGCTGCCGTCGGAGCTCACGGACGGCGAAAGGCTGTTTATCGAAGGTTGGCGTGCGCGCGCGTCGAAGGACCCGAAGACTAGGAAGGGAGAAGGTTTGCCCTGGGATGCGCCAGGCTACCAGCCTCCCGACCTGCCGCCGCGCCGCAAGCCGTGAACACCGTTGAATATCGAGGAGGCCATTATGGCAGGCGATATCGAAATCCGTGAATCGTTGGTCGTTGCCGACAAGGCCGCCCCATCGACTATGCCAGGTGCCGAAGCATATCCCTCGGTGCCCGGCCGCATTCTCCATGAATATGGCGAGCGGGTCCTGATCACGGCGGATGCTGGCGCTGCCAGACCAATGGCGGCTCCAACGGCTGCCGAGGCCGTGACTGACCTTTCCGAAGTCGAGCGTTACGGCAGGGACGCCTTCCTGCTGCGCAGCAGCGCGGAGTTCATCCGCGCAAAAGCCAACCGCCCGAACGATGGCCAGCCCTGGAACATGGCCGGTTGCCATCATCCAATTGCACCGGCCGATGAGGCAGCCGCGCCAGGCCCCGAGGCGGCGGCGCCTCCTGGCGCGCCGGGACCGACATCGGCATATCTTGAAGGTCGCGTGGCGGTGGGCGTCGTTATCGTGGACGGCCCAACTGCGGATCTCCAGTTCACCCAGGCCGAACGAACCCAGGTCGTCGCCGAGGTGCAGAACGGTCTTAGTTGGCTCGCGGCACAGAACGCTTCGGCGGGCATCACCTGGGTTTATGATATCCGGAATGTCTCGATTTCAACGCAGCCCGACCCGGGTGCGGCTGATCTCGAGGCACTTTGGCGCGATCCTGTCATGGCGGAACTTGGCTATGCGGCCTCCTGGGCGAGCGTTGGTCAATATATCGAGGATAATCGGACGCGTCTCCGCACACGGTGGACCTATTGCGTATTCTTCACCAAATATCAGCTCGGCTGGTTCGCCTATGCTTCGATCGGGGGTCCTCGGATCGTGATGCAATATGCGAATGACGGCTGGGGTCCGGACAATATCGATCGGGTCTTTACCCACGAGACCGGCCATATCTTCGGCGCTCCCGACGAATATGCGAGTTCGGGGTGCAACTGCGCCGGGAACTGGGGTCGGTTCGGCCAACCGAATGTAAACTGCCAGAACTGCGCGCCAAGTGGCGGCGTCGATTGCCTGATGAAGGGCAACAGTTGGACGATGTGCGAGCGCACGCCCGCACATCTCGGCTGGTTGAGCGCATTCCCGCCCGCGCGCGGAACGCCGCAGCTCCTTCAAAGCCGGTTTGGCGCCAAGGGAAATTTCGAGTTTGTGGTTCCGGATGCCTCAACCGGCATCCGCTTCAGCTGGCGCAACAACGACGATCCAAACCTATTATGGGCCGGTACGCTGCGCTTCGGTGATGGCTTGGGCGCAGTTGACTCGCTGAGCATGATACAGTCAAACTTTGGCAGTCCAGGCAATCTTGAACTGATCGCACGATCGGGCGACCGCCTGTGGTTTTTCTGGCGCGACAGCGGGCCGGGCTTCCGCTGGAGTGGGCCCTTTCCACTATTTTCCGGCGCGCGTGGCAATCCAGCGCTGATCCAGGGGCGCTTTGGCTCAAAGGGCAATTTCGAGCTGGTCGCCCCTGCGGTCGGCGGCGGCATCTGGTTTGCCTGGCGCAACAATGATGTCGGCAATCTGCCCTGGTCCGTTCCCGTCCGGTTTGGCGCCCGCGCCGGTCTGGTCGACGCGTTGACCATGGTCCAGTCGAATTTCGGGAGTCCGGGCAACCTCGAGCTGGTCAGCCGCACGGGTACGCAGCTCCACTTCTTCTGGCGCGATAGCGGTCCCGCGTTCAATTGGAACGGTCCCTTCCCTCTCTTTGGTGGCGCGCGCGGCAATCCCGTTCTTGTCCAGAGCCGCTTCGGCACCAAGGGCAATTTCGAGCTCGTCTACCCCGCAAGCGATGGCGGAATCTGGTTTGCCTGGCGCAACAACGATTCCGGAAGTCTACCTTGGTCCGCACCAATCAAGTTCGCCACGTCGATCGGCATGGTGGACGAGATCACGATGATACAGTCGAACTTCGGCAGTCCCGGCAATCTTGAGCTCATTGCCAGAACAGGTAGCCGCCTGTGGTTCTTCTGGCGCGACAGTGGTCCAGGATTCCAGTGGAACGGGCCCTTCGAGCTGCGCACAGCGCCGTGAGCACGCAATATTGGACAGTCGTCGTCGAGCGACCGAAAATTCATGGCTTGCGTGATTTTCGCTGACGTTCGCAACGGCACCGGCGCATTCATGGAATGCGCAGGGGGTCATATGAAGGTCGCCGCCACGGCATGGACGCTGATAGGCGCCAGTTCGCTGTCGTCTGCAGGCCCACAATGTTGCAGATGAGCTACGCGTCTCTCCGGAACCGTGCGATTTGCGTCCGCGGCGCTGTTCGTTCTGCTCTTTATGACCTTGTTGCGAAACGCATATTCTGGCGCGACGCCGAGACGTCCAAGACCTTCGATCGTATCGACCCCATCCCCGCTTCAAACCTGCAGATGGTGGCTGGGCAAAGGCTGGATGAGATTGTCCGCTGGCCTGCCAATCCGGGGCGGTCGCAGCCACTTCCGCCGGGACCGGATACTGTCATCCGGGGCGGTTTATGAACTCGTGGCGGAAGGCCTCGGTGGTTGCGCCATCCTTTCCGACCGCGAGCATCCGGACAACCATCCTGTCGCCTGCTAGCGTAACGTGACTGAAGCCCCAGCTTCCGCCATCAGCCCAGAGCTGGTCGAGTTGCGGCCAACGCTTTTGCTGCCATGTCTGGAAGGGAAGATCGATTGGCCGCGCTTTCGCCCCTGCGCCGGAGACGATATTGGGAAGGACGCGTGCTGTGCCGTCCGCGGCCTTACCCGTGCAGCTATCGCCCTGCAGCTCCATGGTATGCTGATGTCCTGCAAAATAGGCATCGGCATGCCGGCATAGCATGGGCAGCATCAGCTCGCGGAGCGCGATCGACTGGGCATATTTTGAATCGGCACGCGACTGCCAGAGCGGATGGTGCCCCATCACGATCTTCCATTTCGCCTTCGATGCGGCGAGCGCCCGCTCGAGCCATTTGAGCTGGCCGTGCTCCGCTTCGGTCGCGGGCAGCGCATTGGTGCCACCGCCCTGCTTCTGTTTGCCCGTTGGAACCATCACACCGTCCGCGCTCGATTTCATGTCAGGCAGGCTGAGCGGCGCTAGCAGCATTTCGGTATCGACGACGAAGATCTCGACTTGTCCGCCAAGCCCGGGCGGTTGGACGCTGTAGAACAGTCCGTTCATGTGCATCGGCGGATTGCGTTCGAGGAAATCAGCCTGTGCCAGCGCGCCCGCGCGCGAACTGTGCCAGTCGTGATTGCCCAGCGCGACATAGATCCGGAAATCGCGGCCAAGGCTCGCCAATGGGCCAAAGGGTTCAGTGAAGCGCGTCCGGAAGAGTTCAGCATCGCCCGCATCACCCGCCGCGCCATTCTCGTAGATATTGTCCCCCACCATCAGGCCGAAACGGCAATCAGCGGTGCTGCAATATTGATGCATCGCCTGGGCGACGGGCATCAAACCGCTTTTGCCCGGCGTGGC
The DNA here is from genome assembly GCF_003590775.1 of Sphingomonas cavernae. Lineage (GTDB taxonomy): Bacteria > Pseudomonadota > Alphaproteobacteria > Sphingomonadales > Sphingomonadaceae > Sphingobium_A > Sphingobium_A cavernae. The sequence continues at coordinate 817,128 of NZ_QYUM01000002.1, forward strand.
GCTCACATAGCCCGTATCGCCGACCACGAGGAAGCCGGTGCTTGCCGCCGTCCCCGTCGCGGCCGGCGTGACTGGGGATCGGGGCTGCATTGCGCACGCCCCGAGCGGGAGCAGCATGAAAAGCGCAGCCGCGCGTTTTCCCGCGATATTCCGGAATTGCAGCATCATGTCTTTCCTCCGGGGCCGGGGGCAAAGTGGCGCGGCCACTCACCCCGGTCCAGCTGTCCGTTCAGAATTTGAACTCGATCCCCGCATAGAAAGATCGACCGGCAACGTCATAGTCGCCGGAGAAGTTGAGCGGGTCGCCATTCACCGTGCCGTCGGGCAGGAAAGGGCTGATGCTGTTGAACAGATTGCGAATACCCGCATAGAGCTTGAAGCCCTTGATCGCTTCGGGCTCCATGCTGACATAGGCATCGTGACGCCAGCGATCCCCCAGGTAGAGATAGAGGGGATTGGTGATCCCGGCGGCGATCGCGTCGTCGCGCCGGTCACGGCTGTCGAGGGCCTTGCCCGTATAGTTCGTCGTCCAGCGGACGTAGAACGGGCCGTCCGCGTAGCTGATCGATGCATTGCCCTGGTTCACCCAATCACCAATCTCGCCCTTGAAATTGTTGACGCGGGTGCCATCGCGGCCCTCATATTCCAGTTCGGACTTCAACAGACGCGAATAGAGGATGCGCGCACTGAACTGGCCGTCCGACGACAGCCATTGCGGCGCCATGAATACATAATTGGCCGCAACATCGATCCCCGAACGCTTGATCGAATTGAGGTTGAACTGGCGGTTGAGGATGCGCGTAAGCTGGCCATCGCCATCGCGCGTGATTTCCCCGCAATAGGCGTTGTTGGGGAAATTATCGGGATCAAGATAGCATTCACGCAGAATATCGGGATTGTCGAGCGCGTCGATCGCATCCTTGATCTTGATATTGAAATAATCGACCGTCAGCGAAAATCCCGGGATCACGGTCGGCGTCAAGACGGCGCCAAAGGTTATCGTATCGGCGGTTTCTTCCTTTAGATCCGGGTTACCCGAATTGGGTCCCTGGATGCTCGTCGTTTCCTGTTCGAAACTGCCATTGGCGGCAATTGCGGCGGCGATCGCGGGAATGGCGCGGCAATTGGTTGCCGCCACACCTTGTGTCGTCGCGGTCACGCCATCGCAGATATCGACCACGGTATCGGCATCGTCACGCGGGGGCGAGAACAGCTCGGTCAGATCGGGTGAACGCTGGGCGCGCGCATATTGCCCCCGGAAACGCAGCCCGCGCACCGGTGCCCATTCGCCACCCGCCTTGTAACTGAACACCGTGCCCACACCATCGACGCTGTAATCGGCGATGCGGAATGCCGCATCAAAGCTGAGCGAATCCGCGAAAGGCACGTTGGACAATATGGGTGCGTCAAACTCGATAAAGGCTTCCTTGGCCTTGATCTTGCCGTCAAACTCGGGGACGAACGATGCCGAACCCACCCCACGCCGCGTTACCTCATCGGTACGCAGCGACTGCTTGTCCGTACGATATTCAGCGCCCAGCGCCATGCGCAGCGGACCGCCTGGCAGATTGAACAACGGGCCGGTGGCGAACGCCTGAACCACGTCCTGCCGCACGGTGCCGTCGGTCACCATCGTCGTGCGGATATAATCCGCCGCTGCGGCTGACATGGAATTGACGCCGAACAAATTGACCGGAACGCAGCCATCGGCGCGCGCCTGTGCGTTGATGCAGCGAATCTGCGCGGGGTTTGCGGGATCACGTTCGGCGGCCAGCGCGAATTTCAGCCGCTCCAGATTGATCAGGTTCTGGCGTTCCTGATGCTGCGTGAACTTGCCATAGCCATAGCTCGCTTCCCAGGACCAGCCGCCGCCCAGATTGCCCTTGAACCCCGCCCATGCACGCAGCGTGTCGCGATCGTTGCTCGTCACACGCTCGCCCAGTTCCTTCAACCGGCGCGAAAAGGTGATGCCCGACGCCGGGGCCCCCGTCGCGATGGCGGTGGGGACAAAGGGATTGGTGCGCGCGATCGTGCCGACGGTGAACTCGTCGGTCTGGCCGAAAGTGGTGGAGTTCGTAACGGTCGCGAAATCCCGGTTGGACCAGGTATCGACGTCGGAAAACTGGACCTGAGAGAAGAAGTTGATCGCGTCGCTGAAAGCGAAGTTGAACTTGCCCGCGATCATCCGCGACGTGCGTGGCACCGAAATCGGCAGCACATCGCGCGTTTCATAGCCATCACGCGCGCCGACAAAACCCGTCTTCAGCCCCGTTTCATCATAGAAAAAGGCATTGCCGCGGAAACGCCCGCCAAAGATGGTCGTGCTCTTTGCGGGGGAGGTGGTGGTGTTGGTCGCGGGATTATAGCTGATCGATGTCAGCGCACGATCGCGATCATAGGCCATCAACCCATATTCTTTTTCATAGGTCGCGCCGATGATGATTGATGCGCGATCATCGAGAAAGCTTTTGCCCGCCAAGATCGACGCGCGGAAATCTTCATCCCCGCCGCCGCCCGTGATGGACGTACCATATCGTATGCCCAGCTTCACGCCGTCATACTTCTCGAGCGTGATGATGTTGACCACGCCTGCAATTGCGTCCGAACCATAGACCGCGGATGCGCCGCCGGTGACGATATCGGTGCGTTCGATGAAGAAGGTCGGGATCGTGCTGGTGCTGACGCGGTTTGCGGTGACGCTGTTCGAGACGGTGCGACGGCCGTCGATCAAGATCAGCGTGCGGTTGTCGCCCAGGTTGCGCAGGTCGATGGTGCTGAGACCCGCGCTCGAAATCTCGTCGCGCGAATTGGCGATGTTGATACCCGAGGTTACACCCGGATAGTCGAGCAGGATCTCGCTGAGTTCGACCGACCCCGACGCCTCGATATCGAGGCGGCTGACGGCGGTGACGGGCACGTTGCTTTCGGTGGCGGCGCGCGCGATGCGCGATCCTGTAACGACGATCTCTTCGGCCGCATCCTCACCGGAGGCTAGCGCCTCCGGCGCCGATCGCCCCTCGCTGACCAGTATGGCGCCCTCCGAATCGAGGCGGGCGTTGATTTCGGTCCCCTGGAGGAGCTGGCGAACCGCCTGTTCGGGGGTAAAGCGACCGTCGAGCCTGGGCGCGCGACGGCCAGCCACGGTCCGCTCGTCGAATATGATATTGGTGCCGCTCTGCATCGCAACCGCGCGCAGCGCATCGGCGAGCGACTGTTGCCGGATACTGAAATTACGCGCTTCCGCGGCCAGCGCGGGCGCCGACGCTACAGCGCTCCAAATCGCGGTCGCCAGCAACGCGCCGCGGATTTTTTGTCTCCCGATCATCATACCCCCTGACTTATTTTTTCGTCCCGGAAGGTAAGACGTCGCGGCAGGGCAAATACCCTACCCCTGTTTTTTCGAGATGCGGATTTCGCTGCCGGTGTCGATGATCTCGAGATCGTAATAGCGCGCGATCGTTCGCAGGGCGGCGAGCGGATCCTTGGTTTCGAACACGCCGCTCACGCGCGCATCGGGGTCGATGGCGCCGATGACGAGTGGCCTGTCGGCATAGCGCGCTATCTCGTGCAACGCCTCGCCCAGCGGCATCGCCGCATAGACGAGGCGCCCCTCGCTCCACGCTGCGGCGGCATCGAGATTGGTCGCGCCGAGCGTGACATCCCGCCCCGGCACGCTCACCGCGCGCTGCGCGGGAGCGAGCACCACGCTCTTGGCGCGCTTGCGATCGACGCGTACCTTGCCATGAATCAGTACGACATCGACGCGGTCGCCCTCGTGCAGCACATCGAACGCAGTGCCGAGCGCAGTGATCCGAACGTCGCCCGCATCGACCACGAATGGGCGCCGCGCGTCGGCGCGTACGTCGAAACGCGCGCGCCCCTTGCGCAGCGCGAGCCTCCGCGTGCCGGGTTCCAGATCGACGTCGATCGCGGAATCGGTGTCGAGCACCACCGCGCTGCCATCGGCGAGGCTGACGCGCCGTTGTTCGCCTACGCGCGTGGCGTAATCGGGCTGCATCATCTGCCATGAAAGCGTGAACGCCCCGAGCGCCGCGATCACCAATGCCCCGCCCGCCAGTCCCCGACGCCGCGTCCGCGTGCGTTCACGTGCACCGGCAGCGAGCGGCGCGGCCGCATCCCAGCGCGCGACGAGCCGCGCATAGCTTCGCTGGTTGTCGGGATCGGCGGCGAGCCACTGGTTGAAACGCTCGAGATCGTCGTCGTTGCGCACGTCCGACTGCATCCGCGCGAACCAGTCGGCGGCCTCGCGGCGCGTCTGCTCGGTTTCGGCCACGGTCACAGAAGGTCTCCTGCGGTCCGGTCGAAATGCGCGATCGCGCGCGCCATGTGCTTCTCCACCGCCTTGATGCTGATGCCGAGCTGCGCGCCGATCATGCTGTAGGTCATGCCGTCGACGCGGCTCATCATGAATACCTGCCGGCTGCGCGGCGGTAGCATGCCGAGCAGGCGCATGAACTCGCGGATCGCGTCGCGCGCGAGCAGGACGCGCAGCGGCGAGGGCTTGGGGTCGGCGATCTCGATCTGCTCGTCGATCGCCACGACCTGCGGGCCGCGCGCACGACGGCGCGCGCCGTCGGCCAGCAGGTTGGCGATTGTCCGTTTGAGATAGGCAAGCGGATTGGCGATCTCTGTCGCTCCGCCGAGCACGCGCGCATAGGCGTCCTGCACCACATCTTCGGCCGCCTGGGTCTGCCCCGTCAGCCGGCTTGCATAACGCACCAGCTCGGCGCGTTCCGCTGCGACGGAATCGCCCAAGAATACCCCGCCAAGGTCTGTCGCCCCTTTGGCGGCGGATCTACGAAACGAAGACACTCCCTTGTCCTCCCCACCTGCGCTGCGCGTTGCGTAAGGTCTGCGCCGGCAGAAGTCCATGACGGGAGATTGTTCAGTCGACCAAAGCTGGGCGCGTGATCGTCCTCACAAGGTCTTGGCCCACGCCAGAAAGCGCCTGAAAATCAGACGTTCAGCGCGCTGATTTCGCTGCTACAAAGCGGACATTCATTCAGTGGCGGTGAAATGACCGATTTGTCGTGGGGCAACACCGACTGCCCTTTAAGCACGTGGGCAGAATGCGGGTTTTGCGCGATCAACGCATTCCAGCACCCGTGCTTCGAAACACGCCTACGGCTAGCTCTAGGTATTTCATGGCGGAAGTCATGGGCATGTTAGCTGCCTCCGGCCACGGTCCATAATAGGATTTCAGTTCAAACAGGGGATTTTGGGTGGGCATGTGTTCACCGGCGGGCGCCACTTGAAACTCCCAGTGAGTACCTCGCGCGTAAAAAATGGCGTCAAATCCATCCACAATGCTGAATCTCCACACCGGGCAGTTTCCTCCGCCGCCGTCGAATTTGAAGCCAGGGTCTGCGGCCAATCGCCGCTCTGTCTCGCAGTGGGTAGGTAAGCCGACACTGTGCTCCCCACTAAGGCGGCTCACCTGTGGCGACCTCACAGTCGCTTCTTGCTCGATCCCCGAGACGAAACGCACAACCGGTCTAGCAAGACCCTGCACAAGTTGCAGCGGCTGGCGCACGAACTCGAGAACGTCGACAGTTTGCGCCGAAATGTCGAGACTTAGCTTTCGGACCACTGGATGGTCCTCCACGCCGCCCAAGCTGAGCCATTTCGCACGCAGATTTTCAGCCACTGCCTCAGGGGTGGGCACGGGGTCGTTGGACCCATGCGAACAGAATAGCGCGTCGAGGCCGAAGAACCATGCCTTGAGGTGCATCATCCGCTTATTATGCGGCACCCTCTTCGGCCTACCAGCCAAGCCCGCCACCAGTTCCTTCAAAGACGGCGCAATGCGTTGCGCAAACGCGAGATTCACACCTGCAATTTCTGGCTGGATCGACTCCTGCCGCGCCTTTCTGACTACCGAGGCGTGATTATAGAATGCATATAGCGGCACAATTTCCGGGTCGGCGATCAGGGTTCGGAATTGGTACTTGCCCGTTTTCTTTACCTTGTGCAGGAGTTCCGCGTACATGCGGTTCTGGAACTTGTTGTTCCTCGTTCCGACCTGCTCTTGGTTCAACCGCTTAGCTTGAACGCGGATAATCCACTCTTTTGCGGAACGCGCGTTAAGAAAATGGAAGTCGATGTCGCCGCCGGTAATCGGCTCATCAGGGTACGCGATCTGCACGTGCCGTCCCACGAATGGCATCATTGAGGCCGCGAGAAGGTCTGTGAAAGTCTCCTCGCAGAAACGGCCGTTCCGAAGCGCCCGCTCACGCTCGAGCATGCGTGAGCTGGGGCTAACTCGTCGAACGCGCCTTAGACACCTATTTGACCTCGCCCGGACGATCACGATGATATCGACGGTTGCAGCCGAGTTGGGCAACTCTAGCTATAAAGGCCTCATTCCCTTACCGAAAATGCCAACTATGATCTTTCAAGCTGGGAGGCGAACTCGAGTCGGGCTAAGAAAAAGGGCGCAAGCGACAAAGAAGGGGGCGAGAGTATCGTAGACGAACTGGGGTGGGTAAATGCGTCTATTGCGCGATGCAGTTGCGCGCTCGCCGCAGCCGTGTCCGACGCCGATCGCATTGCCCTGATCCGGTCCCTGATCCGGTTGAAGGGAGGTCGAATTGACATCGCCGATCTCGCTTGCCCATTGGGTGCGGAAGATTTCGCGCTTATGGATCGCTTCGGCCTCGCTCGCACAAATCAAGATCTTTCGCTTCGAATCGTAGACGAAGAGGATTGCCCGGTCTTGATGGCCTCGGAGCCGCGCTAAGGCTGGATACTGTTCCGCGTGACGCCTACGAACCCGCCTCTCCAGACGCAGTCCTGCTGAGACTCACTCAGCACAGGCGCTATCGCACGATCGCCCAAAAAGCGGCTACTCGAGCCTTGCTCACGCAACCACCCGGATCCGGCCTGATGGTCAGCATGCCCACCGGTTCGGGAAAGAGCCTCTTGTTTCCGATCGCCGCCAATTTCGGGCGCGAGACCGAGCCGGGCGCGTGCGCAATTGTCATCACTCCAACGGTTGCGCTGGCGCTCGATCACGAGCGCACCCTGTCGGCACTGCCCGGGCTTTAAGCAAAGGCACTTACGGGCGATACGCCGCCGGCCGAAGCGGAGACGATCATTAACGGGTTTGATTTGCCTGGCGATCACGCGCCACCGCTCTTATCCTGCGGCCGGATTTTCCGCTTCGGGGAGCTTCGGCATGGTTCGATCGATGGGGCTGGCTCTCGCACTGATTGCCGCTGCCGGATGCACAGCCGAGGGAACGACGCCCCAAAAGAGCGCCTATTACGGCGGGCGGGTAAATGATCATTTCAATAGCGAAACTTTCTTTGGTCCCTACAACCCCGATGGCGAGCAGACCGGGAACCATATCGGCCCGGCCGATGCGGTCACGGCCTTTCGTCAGCTCGATGCGACTATGCGCTTGGCGTGCACTGGGGAACATTCGAGCTGAGCGACGAGCCGATCGACGGGCCGCCCACATTGCTGGGCGCGGCGCTGGGCAAGCAGGGGATCGCGCCAGACCGCTTCCGCGTGATCGAGGCGGGCGCGACGTGGGATGTACCGCGGCTCGCGCGCTGAGCTGGTTCAGCTTGTCGCTTCGGCGTCGCCGCACAGGCGCTTGAGCAGCCGGCGCAGCATGATGATCGCGATCACCGCCCCCACCGCGAGGACGACCGCGATGACCACCGCCGCGATCGGGTTGGTGAGCGCAAGGTAGAGCAGCCCGGTCGTCGCCACATCCTCGCCCGTCGAGACCGCGACATTGCTGAAGGGTTCGGGGCTGGTGTTCACCACCGCGCGCGTTCCCGCCTTTGCGCCGTGCGTCAGCAGCGCAGCGCCTCCGCCCAGCAGGAAGCTGATCACCTGCCATGCCGGGTCCTGCGCATCGACGATCGCCATCGCCAGCAGCGCACCGCCCACCGGACGGATCAGCGTGTGAACGCCGTCCCAGATCGAATCGAGCCAGAGCACCTTGTCCGCAAAGAACTCGGCGATCAGCCCGATGCCCGAAATACCAAGCACCCAGGGATTGGCGAGGACGTCGAGCGACGACAGGTGCTGGGGCAAATCAACCCAGCCCGTGCGCATCGCCAGTCCGGTCGCGAAGACGCAAAGATAGATGCGCCAGCCCGCAAGCAGGCTCACACTGGCGGCGACACCAAGAAGCTCGACCACGCCCATCGCCGACACGCTGCCACGCCTCTTCCCAATGTGCAATCATCGCACTAGCTCTGGGGGATGAGCGTGCCCTCCCCGATCCCCGCCGCCACATTGGTGCTCTTCCGTGAAACCGAGGGGCAGGCGCCCGAATTGCTGATCGTAGAACGCGCCGAGCAGATGTCATTTGCGGCAGGTGCGCTGGTCTTTCCGGGCGGCAGGGTCGATCCGGGCGATCATGCGATCGCGGCGGACAGTACGCTTGTCAGCGGCGCGGAAGCGATCGACGCCGAGGATGCCGCAGCGCGTGTCGCCGCGATCCGCGAGACGATCGAGGAAAGCGGACTGGCGGTGGGCATCTACCCGCTGCCCGATGCGGCGGCGACCGAGGCGTTGCGCGCCACCATCCATGCGGGCGGTGATTTCGCGGCCGTGCTCCGCGATGGTGGCTGGCGGATCGACCTCGATGCGCTGGTGCCCTTTGCGCGCTGGTGCCCCAATTTCCGCGAGACGCGCAGCTTCGATACGCGCTTCTACGTCGCGCGGCTTCCCGCCGGTGCGCCCGAGGCGCAGGTCGACGCGACCGAGAATGTCCGGCTGTTCTGGGCGCCGGCGCAGGCGGTGCTCGACATGGCCGACCGGGGCGAGGCGCGTATCATCTTCCCGACGCGCCGCAACCTCGAGCGTCTTGCGCTGTTCGCGGACTTCGAGGCGGCGCGCGATCATGCCGCAGCGATCCCGGTACAGTTGATCCAGCCCTGGGTCGAGGAACGCGACGGGGCGGCCATGCTCTGCATCCCCGAGGGCCTTGGCTATCCCGTCACCTTTCAGCCAATGACCGAGGTTCGCCGGGGCTGATGGCGCGACGGCGGAGACGCACGCGCTATCGCGGCTGGCTTCTTCTCGTCCCGGCGCTTGTGCTTGCGTTCGCGTTCTGGGCGTTCTCGCGGATGCGCCCACAGGACCTGCCCTGGACCGCGCTTGACCTCTCCGCGCCCGTGGGCGTCTTTACCGGGAGGAAGCTGGCAGCGCTCGGTGACGACGCGCCTCATTGCCGCGCATTGCTCGCCACGGCCGGGATCGAATATGAGACCATGCCCGTGATCGACCCCGGCGGCGAGTGCCGCGTAGAGAATGCGCTGAGGCCCGGCGGCGGGGCGCGCACGATCCTGTTCCGGCCGCGAAGCCCGGCGATCACCTGCCCCGTTGCGGCCGGGCTGGCGCTGTGGGAATGGCACGTTCTCCAGCCCGCGGCGCGACAGGTATTCGGCCAGCGCGTCGAGGAGATCGAGCATCTCGGCAGCTATAATTGCCGGCGCATGTACGGGCGCGACGACGCCCCATGGAGCGAGCATGCCAGCGCCAATGCGCTCGACATTGCGGGCTTCGTGCTCGCCGACGGAACCCGGATCAACGTGAAGCGCGACTGGGCCGAAGGCGGGCGCAAGGCGACGTTCCTGCGGCTTGCGCGCGACGGCGCGTGCGGGGTTTTCACCACGGTGCTGTCACCCGACTATAATGCCGCGCATGCCGACCATTTCCACCTTGATCAGGCCGATCGCGGTCTCTTTGGCTGGCGCGCCTGCCGCTGAACGGCAGTCAGAAGATCCCGCCGCCGAGCATCAGGCGGATCACGCCGATGACGATGACGACGATGTTGAGGTTGCGTCCGGCATTGCTCTTCGCAAGCACGCCGATCGCGAGGCCGATCACAGCGAGCGGGATGATGAACCAGTTTGCCCAGCCGAGCAGCGGGATGAAGGCGAGAACCGCGAGCACGAGCGCGACCGCGCCGATTAGCAACGAAACAATGTTGAGCATCAAATCAACCCTGTTGGACTTTGGGAAGGAACCAGCGCGCGATGACCAGCCCCCCAACGATCAGCATCGCCGCATCGGCGATGAAGACGTAGATCGCGTGGATCCAGTCGACATGCATCCAGATCGGCTGACCGAGATGGATAAGCATCGAACCCGCGAGCGAGAACAGCACGACGAGCTGCGCCCGAGAGGCGAAATCGGCAACACGCCCCGCGACGCCGAGCAGCGCGAAACCCATGAGCAGCGCGACGATCGCCTCATGGATGAAGCCGTTGACGACCGCGCCCATGCTGTTCGCGGAAAAGCCCTTCGCATTATAGTGGACCGTGGCCACCGGCCCCTTGCCGTAAAGCACGGTGCCCGCGCGCGTTCCCGGATTGGGCACGACATAGGTTCCCGTGGCGGGGATATTCTGCGCGAGCACGGCCTGCACGGTGGCGCTGCGGGTATCATCAACGGTGCGGAACGCGATCAGGCTGAGCGGCGATGCGAAGAAGATGAAGCCGGTGATGAACATGGCGACGGCGGCGGCGAGCGCCCCGATCAGCATTCTGGGCATGGCGTCCCTCCCTGTTCTGGCCGGGAGAGCCTAGTTCAACGCCATCATCTTGCAAGCAAAACCGGAGCAATCCGCTCCGATGTCAGTTCTGGAGCTTGCGGATGAAGCCGATCAGCCCGGTCTGTCGGCTGCGCTTCAGTCGCTCGGCCTCGAGGATCGTCTTCACCTTCCGGAAGCAGCTTTCTGCATCGTCGTTGACGAGCACATAGTCATAGCCATCCCAGTGCGCGATCTCGCTCGCGGCGCGCGACATCCGGCGCTCGATGACCTCGTTAGAATCGGTTTGACGGCCGCGCAAACGACTTTCGAGCTCGGCCATCGAAGGCGGCAGGATGAAGACGCGCACAACGTCGCCACCCGCAAGCTGGTAGAGCTGCTGTGCGCCCTGCCAGTCGATGTCGAACAGCACGTCGCGGCCCTGACCAAGCATCGCATCGACGGGCGCCTTGGGCGTACCGTAGCGATGGTCGAAGACGTGCGCCCATTCGAGAAACTCGTGATCGGCGACCATGCGGCGGAACTCGGTCAGATCGACGAAATGATAGTCGACGCCGTCCGCCTCGCCGGGACGCATCGGCCGCGTCGTCGCGGATACCGACATGGCGAGCGTGTCGTCGGACGCCAGAAGCTTGCGCGCGATGGTGGACTTGCCCGCGCCGGAGGGCGATGAGAGAACGAAGAGTACGCCGCGGCGCTTGAAACCGTGCGGGTCGGACTGGATCGGATCGGCCATGCTCGCTAGTGACGTGCAAAATTAGCCGCGTCAATCCGGGGGGGAGAGTGCATGACGGTCTTCGTCGCACTGCTGAGGGCGATCAATGTCGGCAAGCGGCAACTGCCGATGGCGGAGCTGCGCAAGCTCTGTGCGGAGCTGGGCTTCGACAATCCTGAAACCTATATCGCAAGCGGCAATCTGCTGATCGGCGCCGAGGCAAGCGCCGATGATGTGCGCTCGACGCTCGAAAAGGCCATCACCGAACGCTTCGGCTTTCCGGTCGATGTCATCGTGCGCGCCGGCGCCGACTGGGCGGCGTATCGCGACTGCAACCCCTTCGCCAACGACCCGCACGCGCAGGCGAAAATGGTCCATCTCGCGCTGCCACGCGACCCGATCAAACCCGGCGCAATCGAAGCGTTGCGCGAACGTGCGGTGAGCGGAGAACGGATTGAGGAGGCCTGCGACGCGATATGGATCGATTATGGCGATAGCGGCGTGGCCGGATCGAAACTCACCCCGGCCTATATCGACAAGGTTTCAGGATCGCCCGTCACCGGACGCAACTGGAACACCGTGCTCAAGCTGCAGGCCATGATCGAGGCGCGCGCATGAGCCGACCGTCGATCCGCGACATCGGTGCGCGCGACTGGCTGATCGTTGCGCTGATCCTGACCCTGATGGCGGGCGTGCTGCTCTGGGCGGGGCGCTCGCCCATCTGCACCTGCGGCTATGTCGCGCTGTGGCACGGCGCGCTGGATTCGGGGAACAGCCAGCATATCGCGGACTGGTACACACCGAGCCACATCATCCACGGCTTTCTGTTCTACGCGCTCGGCTGGCTCGTGCTGAGAGCCCGCGCGCCGGGCGAACGGCTGATCTTCGCGGTGATCATCGAGGCGGCGTGGGAAGTGCTGGAGAATTCGCCGATCATCATCGACCGCTACCGCGAGGCGACGATTGCACTGGGCTATACCGGCGACAGCGTGATCAACTCGGTCTTTGACGTCGCATGGATGGCGCTGGGTTTCGCCTTTGCCCGCCGGGCGCCGATCCGGGTGACGGTAGGGCTGGCGATCGCCTTCGAATTGCTCACGCTCTGGGCAATTCGCGACAACCTGACGCTCAACGTGGTCATGCTCGTCTCGCCGATCGAGGCGATCAGGCTCTGGCAGCAGGGTGGCTAGAATCGTGAACATTGAACCGTCGCGCGGCTTGGGCAATGCTGTTATGTCGTTGCGAATGCTCAATAGACGAACCGCTTTGCAAGGCCTGGGCGCAACCGCTGCCGCACTCGCCCTGCCGCCACGCCTGGCCGCAGCCCCGCAAGCCTTGCGCAAGCCGCCGCGGCTGCGGCCGGGCGACACGGTGGGGCTGGTCGAACCTGCGGGCTTTACCGACGACGAATTCGACCTCGCGCTCGTCATCGAGACGATCAGGGCGATGGGGCTGGTCCCCAGGCCCGGCAAGCACCTGGCCGATCGCTATGGCTATCTGGCGGGCGAGGACAAGGCGCGCGCCGCCGATATCAACGCAATGTATGCGGACAAGAGCGTCCGCGCGGTGTTCGCGGTGCGCGGCGGATGGGGGTGCGCACGCATCCTGCCGCATCTCGACTTCGACCTGATCCGCGCCAATCCCAAGCTGCTGATTGGATTCAGCGACATCACCGCGTTGCACCTCGCCTTTGCAGCGCGCGCGGGCTTCACCACGATCCACGGCCCCAATGCCGGGAGTTCATGGGGCAAGCTGTCGTGGGACGCCTTCCAAAGCCTCGTCTTCGCGGGCGAGGCCCCGGTCTATGCAACCCCGCCGGGCAATGAGGATCGCCTGACCCAGCGCGCGGGGCGAACGCGCACATTCCGACCGGGCAAGGCGACGGGCCGGCTGATCGGCGGCAACCTCACCGTCCTGAGCGCGCTGATGGGCACCCCCTATCTGCCCGATTTCGACGGCGCGATCCTGTTCCTCGAGGATGTCGACGAGGCGCAGTACCGTATTGATCGCATGTTGACCCAGCTCACGCTGGCGGGCGTTTTGCGCCGCGTCGCGGGCGTCGTGTTCGGCCAGTGCACCAATTGCCGCGCTTCGGGGCCTTCGCTCAGCGGCTTCACGCTCTCGCAGGTTTTGAAGCAGCATCTCGAGCCGCTGGGCGTGCCCGCGTTCGAAGGCGCGCTGATCGGGCACATTCCAAACCAGTTCAGCATCCCCGTGGGCGCACGCGCCGAGATCGACGCCGACGCAGGCACGATCCGCATCCTCGAGCCCGTGGTCGCCTGACGACCATGGCGAGCCCTTGTTGCATTGCTGCGGAAGAAATCCGGTTCCCGCTTTTCCACGCGATGCGCTAGCATATCCAAACGCGAACGCGCTAAGCTCGCGCAATCATGGCACATAACCACGCGCATCATTCGCACGACCATCATCATGATCATGGCCACGCGCATGGGCACGGCCATGCGCATGCCCCCGTCGATTTCGGGCGCGCCTTCGCGATCGGGATCACGCTCAACCTGTTGTTCGTCATCGTCGAGGCGGGCGCCGGTTTCCTTACGGGCTCGATGGCGCTGCTCGCCGACGCGGGCCACAATCTTTCGGACGTGTTCGGGCTCCTCGTCGCCTGGGGCGGCGCGACTCTCGCCAAAAGGCCGCCGAGCAAGCGCTTCACTTATGGGCTGAGGGGCTCGACAATCCTTGCCGCGATGCTCAACGCGCTCTTCCTGCTGGTCGCGATCGGCGCGATCGCGCTGGAAGCGGTGCAGCGCTTCGCGCATCCCCAGCCCGTCCACGGCGGCACGGTCATCATCGTCGCGCTGATCGGAATCGCGATCAACGCAGGTACCGCGATGCTTTTCATGCGCGGCCGCGATCACGACCTCAACATCCGCGGCGCCTATCTCCACATGGCGGCGGACGCCGGCGTGTCGGCGGGCGTGGTCATCGCCGGGCTGCTGATGCTGTGGACCGGCGCGCTGTGGATCGATCCGCTCGTCAGCCTGCTGATCGCCGGCGTGATTTTCTGGAGCACCTGGGGATTGCTCAACGATTCGGTGGCGATGTCACTGGCTGGCGTTCCCAACACTATCGACCGCGACAAGGTTGAGGTCGAACTGCTGATCTCGCCGGGCGTCAAGCGCGTGCACGATCTGCACATATGGCCGATGAGCACGACCGAAATCGCACTGACCGCGCACCTCATCATGCCCTCGGGGCACCCCGGCGACGCATTCCTCGAAGACGTGCGACAACGGCTGGAAGCGCAGTTCGGCATCCATCATGTGACGCTGCAGGTGGAAACGGGCAGCGACGCCCCCTGCCGCATGGAGGGGGCGGGCTGCGTCTGATTCGATCAGCTCGTCTTGGGCTGGGCGCGCATGTTCGAGATCATCGTGCGCACGTCCTTGGGCCGGGTCAGCAGCGCGCCCGGGCTGTTGTAGGCTTTGAGCTTGCCATCGTCCCAGATGCCAACCTCAAGCCGCTGCGTCGCCGGATCGGCAAGCATATAGGCGGCGTCCGATCCGCCCTCATGCGGCTTGTTGCCTGATACGAACAGCACGCCACCTTCCTTGCCCAGCGGGCCCGAGACCTGAACGCGCTCGACGAAATCGTCATAGTCGTCCTTGAGGAGCGCCTTCATCGGCGCGACGAGAACGCTGTTTTCCCACAGATTCAGATCGGCAGGATATTTGCCGACCGCGGCATCGAGCGCTGCCCAGTTACTGACATCGACCGCGGCCGCCGGCGCTGTGGCATTGATGGCCGCGTTGGTCGCATTGGCGAGCACCGCGCTCTCGTTCGGCACGACGACTTCGGCTTCGTTGGCGGGTTGCTTACCGCACGCGGCGAGGCTCAGCACGAGAGCCAGTCCAAGAAGAGGGGCACGATTCATCACGTTTCCTCCGGCTGGTTGATCACAGCGACGCCGAAAAGGCTCCTTCAGGCCCGATAAGTCAATCGGGCGATCACGTCCCGCCGCGGCGGCGGCGATCGAGAATCCGCTTGGCGACATAGGCGCCTCCCAGCGCCAGCCCGAGCGGCCCCAGCCGGCGCATCCCGCCCGCGGCCGCCGCACCGAGCACCGCGCCCTTGAGCCCGCCCCGGCCGTCGCGCCGGTCAATTTCGCGTCCCACCAGCGCGCCGATTATCTTGCCGATCATGGTCTTTCTCCTGCGTTTCAGACGTTCAACGCCCGAGCATCGCTTCAGGGCGCACGACGCGATCGAATGTCGCTTCGTCGACAAGACCGAGCGCGATGCCCGCCTCCTTGAGCGTCAACCCTTGCGCATGCGCGTGCTTGGCAATCTTCGCTGCGTTGTCATAGCCGATCTCGGGGGCAAGCGCGGTCACCAGCATCAGCGAGCGATCGACCAGTTCGGCGATTCGCCTGCGATCGGGTTCAATCCCGTCGACGGTGCGTGTCGCAAAGCTTTCCATTCCCGTCGCCAGCAGCGCGATCGAGCGCAGCACATTGGCGCCGATCATCGGCTTGAAGACATTGAGTTCGAGATGCCCCTGAAGCCCGCCGACCGTGATTGCCTGATGATTGCCGATGACCTGCGCGGCGACCATCGTCAGCATCTCGCACTGGGTGGGGTTCACCTTGCCGGGCATGATCGAACTGCCGGGCTCGTTGGCGGGCAGGATCAGCTCACCGATCCCCGATCGCGGGCCTGAACCGAGCAGGCGGATGTCGTTGGCGATCTTGGTGAGCGCGACCGCGAGCACGTTCAGCGTGCCCGACAGGTGGACGATCGGATCGTTCGAGGCCAGCGCCTCGAACTTGTTCTCCGCCGTGAAGAAGGGCAGCCCGGTCAGGTCGGCGAGTTCCGCCGCTATCGCGGCGCCGAAGCCTTTGGGCGCATTGAGCCCGGTGCCGACCGCGGTGCCACCCTGCGCCAACTGGCACATGCCGTGCGTCACCGCGGGCTCGATCCGGTTGCGGCAGCGATGAAGCTGGTTGGCGTAGCCCGAAAATTCCTGCCCCAAGGTCAGCGGCGTTGCATCCTGAAGGTGCGTGCGCCCGATCTTGACGATGTCGTCCCACGCCCTGGCCTTGGCATCGAGCGCGCTGCGCAGGCGTTCGAGCGCCGGGAGCAGCGCGGCCGTCGCCGCGCGTGCGGCGGCGATATGGAGCGCGGTCGGGAAGCTGTCATTGGACGACTGGCCCATATTGACGTGGTCATTGGGGTGGACCGGGCTCTTGCCGCCGCGTGCGCCAGTCATCAGCTCGTTGGCGCGGCCCGCGATCACCTCGTTGACGTTCATGTTGGACTGGGTGCCCGAACCCGTCTGCCAGATCACGAGCGGAAACTGGTCGTCGAACTTGCCCGCCACGACCTCGGCTGCCGCCGTTTCGATCGCATCGGCGATCTCGACGGGCAACCCGTGCGCACGGTTCACGCGCGCCGCCGCCTGCTTCACCAGCGCGAGCGCATGAACGATGCCGATCGGCATCCTTTCTTCCGGTCTGAAAGGGAAATTCTCTATCGAGCGCTGCGTCTGCGCACCCCAGTAAGCCTCGGCGGGAACCTTTATCGGGCCGATACTGTCGGTCTCGGTGCGTGTATCGGCCATCTCACACTCCGTCATGCTGGTGCAGACCGGTATCTATGTGTGATGACGGGAAGTTTCCAGCGTCCGCCAGGACGGCCCGGGATTATTTCTTGCGGCTGAAATCGACCGCGACGACGTTCGACCCGTCCTCGATGGGCTCGGCGGACGGGCGGTCGTTGCCGGGTTCGTCGTGCGGCTCGGGTTCGGCGTCATCGCCCTGCGCCTGGAACTGGAGCGCGAAATTGACCGCGGGATCGACGAAACCCGTCACCGCCGCGAAGGGAATGGCGAGCTTTGCGGGCACCTGATTGAAGCTGAGGCCGACCTCGAAACCCTCCTCACCCACTTTCAGGTCCCAGAATTTGTTCTGGAGGACGATCGTCATCTCGTCGGGAAAGCGCTCGGTCAGGTGCTTCGGAATCTCGACTCCGGGCGCCGCGGTCTTGAACGTGATGTAGAAATGGTGCTCGCCGGGAAGGCCGCCGGAATGCGCCACCTCGCCCAGCACGCGGCCGACAACGGCACGCAACGCCTCCTGGACGATCTCGTCATAGGGAATCAGGCTGTCGGGCGTATCGTCGCTCATGCCGCCTTGGTGAACGTTGACGCTCGCCCGGTCAAGAGATTGCGCCATCGGAAAAGCGCGCTTATGGGGCGGGTCATGCGCACCGCCACCATCCGCCGCGAAACCAAGGAGACCTCGATCGAGGTCGCACTGAACCTGGACGGTACCGGGTTCTACGAGATTTCCACGGGCATCGGCTTTCTCGATCATATGCTCGAACAGCTTTCGCGGCATTCGCTGATCGACCTGCGCGTGAAGGCGGTGGGCGACCTGCACATAGACCAGCACCACACGACCGAGGACGCGGGTATCGCGATCGGCGAGGCGGTTTCGCAGGCGCTGGGCGATCGTAGAGGAATCACGCGCTACGGCACCGCCTATGCGCCGATGGACGAGACGCTGACGCGCTGCGCGATCGATATTTCGGGACGCCCCTTCCTCGTGTGGAAAGCCGAGTTCAGCCAGACTCGGCTGGGCGAGATGGACACCGAGCTGTTCGAACACTGGTTCCACAGCTTCGCCGGATCGGCGGGAATCACGCTGCACCTCGAGTGTCTTTACGGGCGTAATAACCACCATATCGTCGAGAGCAGCTTCAAGGCGCTCGCGCGCGCTCTCCGGCAAGCGGTCGAGATCGACCCGCGCAAGGCCGATTCGGTCCCCTCGACCAAGGGGACGCTGGGCGGTGGCTGATCGGGTCGCGCTGATCGATTACGGCGCGGGCAATCTCCATTCGGTTCATAATGCGCTCCGGGCCGCGGGGGCATCCGATGTTTCGGTTACCGCCGATCCCGAAGCAGTGCTCGCTGCCGATCGCATCGTGCTGCCCGGCGTTGGCGCCTTTGCCGCCTGCGCATCGGCACTGAACGCGATCCCAGGCATGCGCACTGCGCTCGATGAGGCAATGCTGAAACGGGCCCGGCCCTTTCTGGGTATCTGCGTCGGCATGCAGTTGATGGCGACGCGCGGCGACGAATTCGGGGGAGAAACGGGGCTGGATTGGATTCCCGGCACCGTCCGGCTGCTGCGCCCCGCCGATCCCGCGCTCAAGGTACCGCACATGGGCTGGAACGACGTGACACCCGCGACGCCGCACCCGCTGATTACGGCCGGTGAGGCCTATTATCTGCACAGCTTCGTCTTCGACGCCGTCGAGGCGTCGCAGGTCGTCGCGGTCAGCGATCATGGCGGACCCGTGACCGCCGCGGTCGCGCGAGATGCGATGATCGGCGTCCAGTTCCATCCCGAAAAGAGCCAGCGTTACGGGCTCGATTTCCTTGCGCGTTTCCTGGAGTGGCGGCCATGAGCCTGATTGTGTTTCCCGCGATCGACCTGAAGGCGGGACAGGTGGTCCGCTTGGCCGAGGGCGATATGGACCGCGCCACCGTCTATGGCGACGACCCCGCGGCGCAGGCCCTGCTCTTTGCCGAGGCCGGCGCGGGGCACCTTCATGTCGTCGATCTCGACGGCGCATTCGCGGGGGGCTCGGTCAATGGCGACGCGGTCAGGGCGATCGTCGAGGCCTTTCCGGGCCATGTTCAGCTCGGCGGCGGCATCCGCAACCGCGAATCGATCGAACGCTGGTTCGATCTCGGCGTCGCGCGCATCGTGATCGGCACGGCTGCGCTTGAAAATCCCGATCTGGTGCGCGAGGCCGCGCGCGACTTCCCCGGCGGCATCGTCGTCGCGGTCGATGCGCGCGATGGCATGGTCGCAACCAAGGGCTGGGCCGATGTGTCCGACGTGTCGATCGTCGACATGGCGCGGCGCTTCGAGGATGCGGGCGTGGCCGCGCTGCTCTACACCGATGTGGGCCGCGACGGGCTGCTCAAGGGCTGCAATGTCGAGGCGACGGTGGACCTCGCACGGGCGACCGATATCCCGGTGATCGCCAGCGGTGGCGTCGCGGGGATCGGCGATATCCGCATGCTCGCCATCCATGCCAAGGATGGAATCGAGGGCGTGATAACCGGCCGCGCGCTTTATGACGGACGGCTCGACCTGGCCGCTGCACTGGCGGTGGCGGCGCTGTGAGCGTCCGCGCGCGCGTAGTCCCCTGCCTCGACGTCAAGGACGGGCGCGTCGTCAAGGGCGTCAACTTCGTCGACCTGAGGGACGCCGGGGATCCCGTCGAAGCCGCGCGCGCCTATGACGCCGCGGGCGCGGACGAACTGTGCTTCCTCGACATTTCTGCAAGCCATGAGGGGCGCGGCACGCTGATCGACATGGTGCGCCGCACCGCCGAGGTCTGTTTCATGCCGCTGACCGTGGGCGGCGGGGTGCGCAGCCCCGAGGATGCACGCGCGCTTCTGCTCGCGGGTGCCGACAAGGTGGCGGTCAACAGCGCGGCGGTCGCGCGGCCCGAGGTCGTGGCCGAGATCGCCGAACGCTTCGGCAGCCAGTGCATCGTCGGATCGGTCGACGCGCGCCGTGTCGCCGATGGGCGCTGGGAGATCTTCTCGCATGGCGGCCGGCGCGAAACGGGGATCGACGCGGTGGAACATGCGGTGCGGCTGGCGGAACTCGGCGCGGGCGAGTTGCTCGTCACCTCGATGGACCGCGACGGCACGCGCGATGGCTATGATCTGGCGCTGACGCGCACGATCGCGGATGCGGTGACCGTTCCCGTCGTCGCGAGCGGCGGCGTGGGGGCTCTCCACCATCTGGTCGAGGGCATTGTCGAAGGTCATGCGAGCGCGGTGCTCGCCGCCTCGATCTTCCATTTCGGCGAGGCGAGCGTCGCCGACGCACATGCAGCGCTCGCTGCCGCAGGGATCCCCGTGCGCACGAGCTAAGGGATTAGATCCGCGCGATTTTGCATCGTGGTTAATGTCGAGCGGCTTTACATTAACCATGACAGCTCGCGCTTCATTAACCATCACATCGCCGACGACATGCGGCCTGCAACCCAATTGGCAGGCTCCTTGCTGCTTTCGGGCACATATGGAGCGAGAGCCTGAGGGGAATAGTTCGATGTCGATCATGCGTGTTGCACTTGTTGCGTCAGCGATTGCGCTGGCTGTCTCGGCTCCAGCCTATGCGGGACGGGGTGGTTCTTCGGGCGGCTGGGGCGGTTCGTCGGGCGGCCACAGCTCGTCAGGCGGCTGGAGTTCCAGTGGCGGTTCCTCGGGTGGGCATAGCTCGTCGGGAGGATCTTCGTCCTCGGGCGGAACGCAGGTGCCCGAGCCCGCCGATTTCGCGCTGTTCGCGATGGGCGTCGCCGGCCTGCTGATCGGCCGTCATGGCAGCCGCAAGCGCCGCAAGAAGACCGACAGACCTTGATCGTTTCAGGCTGATTTAGCCTGAAACGTGAATCAAGGTCTCAACCATTTGAAGCGAGCCTGATTCACGCTTTCGGCAGAAGCGCGCAGCGCTTCCGCCTCAACCGATCAGGCTCGAAGCCGCTTGACGCGCAAAGCATGGCCGCGCCATGTGCGGCCATGGCCGATACGCTTCAAAAGCTCGAAACCGTGATCAGGGAGCGCCGGGTCGGTGACCCGGCGCTTTCCTACGTCGCAAAGCTGACCGCGAAGGGCCGCCCCAAGATCGCCCAGAAGCTGGGTGAGGAAGCGGTCGAGACCGTGATCGCGGCGCTTTCGGGCGACCGCGCCGCGACGACTTCCGAAGCTGCGGACCTGATCTTCCACCTGGGCGTGCTGCTCGCCGATCTCGACCTTTCGTTCGATGACGTGCTCGCAGAGCTCGAGCGGCGCGAAGGCATATCGGGGATCGCCGAAAAAGCCGACCGCGCAAAGGACTGACCGCATGCCGATCGACGCCACGCAACCTTATGACAATCAGAACATCTTCGCGAAGATCCTGCGCGGCGAGATCCCGAGCAAGGCGGTGTACGAGGACGACTATGCCTATGCGTTTCACGACATCAATCCGCAGGCGCCTACCCACATCCTCGTGATCCCCAGAGGCGCCTATGTCTCGTGGGACGACTTCTCGGCACGCGCATCCGACGCCGAAATCGCAGGGTTCATCCGCGCGGTCGGACATATCGCGCGCGAGAACGGTCTCGTCGCGCCCGGATACCGGCTGCTCGCCAATGCCGGAATCAACGCGCATCAGGAAGTGCCGCACCTCCACGTCCATATCTTCGCCGGACGTCCGCTCGGCCCCATGCTGGCAAGATAAACTGGTCCACCGCGAAGATCGGCTATTGCGCGCACGAAAATTGCGTTTACGCTCTCGGCCTTCAAAATCCACGGGCTGAACAGGGGCAGCCCGGTTTCGAGGGGACGTTTCTGCATGATATTCGGGCGCGTTAAGCCGCTAGATGCCATTCTTGCCACAGCCGAGAAAAAATCACTCCACCGATCGCTTGGTGCCTTCCAACTCACCATGCTCGGCGTCGGCGCCGTCATCGGCACGGGCATCTTCGTCCTGACCGCCGAAGCCGCGCAGAAGGCGGGCCCCGGCATGATGATCAGCTTCATCATCGCTGGTATTGTCTGCGCGGTCGCAGCGCTCTGCTACGCCGAAATGGCGTCGATGGTGCCGGTTTCGGGATCGGCCTATACCTACAGTTATGCAGTGATGGGCGAATTGCTCGCCTGGATGGTCGGCTGGGCGCTGATCCTCGAATATGCGGTCGCTGCGGGCGCGGTTTCGGTCGGATGGTCCGGATATATGATCGGGATCATCGAGAACGCATTGCACATAGACGTGCCCAATGCGCTCGTGCTCGGGCCCTATGACGGCGGCATCATCAACCTGCCCGCGATGTTCATCGCCGGTCTGGTCACCTGGCTGCTCGTCATCGGCACCAAGGAAAGCGCCACGGTCAACGCGATCCTCGTGATGATCAAGATCACCGCGCTGACACTCTTCGTCGTGCTCGCGCTGCCCGTGATAAAGATGGAGAATTTCGAGCCCTTCGCGCCGCTCGGCATGGCCGGCATCTCCGCGGCGGCAGCCTCGATCTTCTTCGCCTATGTCGGCTTCGACGCGGTCTCGACCGCGGCGGAAGAAACCAAGAATCCACAGCGTAACATGCCGATCGGCCTGATCGGCTCGCTCGCGATCTGCACGATCTTCTACATTCTCGTCGCGGCGGGCGTGATCGGCAGCGTTGGCGCGCAGCCCGTTTCCGACGCCGCAGGCAACGCCTATGCGGCAGGCAGTCTCGAGCTCAGCAAGGCGTGCGCCGCGATGGGCGACAATGCCGTGGTCTGCTCCAAGGAAGCGCTGGCCTGGACGCTCAGGAACATCGGCTGGACCCAGATCGGCAACCTTGTCGGTCTGGCCGCCACGATCGCGCTGCCCTCCGTCATCCTGATGATGATGTTCGGCCAGACGCGCATCTTCTTCGTGATGAGCCGCGATGGACTGCTTCCTGCGGTATTTTCGAAGGTTCACACCCGTTTCCACACCCCGCACGTGATCACGATCATCACGGGCGTGTTCGTGGCGCTCTTTGCGGCCTTCTTCCCCGTCGGCAAGCTGGCCGACATCTCCAACTCGGGCACGCTGTTCGCCTTCGCCATGGTTTCGATCGCGGTGATGGTGCTCCGCCGCACCGATGCCGGCCGCACGCGTCCGTTCCGCACGCCGGCGGTCAACATCGTCGCGCCGATCTCGATCGCGGGCTGCGTGTATCTGTTCTGGAGCCTTTCGGTCGATACCAAGCTGATGTTCATCGGCTGGGCGGCGGTCGGCCTTGTCGTCTATTTCCTCTACAGCCGCTCGCGCAGCCATGTCGGCCGGGGTGTTGTGGAGGTGCACGAGACCGACGCGGATGCACCCCCGCCGCCGGTGCCGCCCGTGCCCGAACTCTGATTACTCGCTCAGTGCTCCTGCGAAAGCAGGAGCCCATGCCGGCGGGCGTTCATCGCGTCACATATGGGCTCCGGGTCAAGCCCGGAGCACTGAAACGAGTTCGACAGGCGGACACAAAAAAGGGAGGCAACCGCCTCCCTTTTTCTTTTGCTTTGAAGCGCGCCGGATCAACCCAGTCGGCTCTCCACCAGCGCCTTCAGATCGACTTCGGGACGCGCACCATAATGCGAGATGATCTCTGCGGCGCAGATCGCGCCCATACGCAGGCTTTGCTCGATTGAGCGGCCCTGCGCCTGGCCCGTGAGGAAGCCCGCGGCGAACAGATCGCCCGCGCCCGTGGTGTCGACAACCTTGTCGATCGGTTCTGCACCAACCGCGAAGCGCTGACCTTCGCAGATCGCGATCGCGCCCTTTTCACTACGCGTGACGACGAGCACGCGGACCTGCGGCGCTACAGCCGCCACCGCCGCCTCGAAATCGCTGAGTTCGGTCAGCGAGGTGATCTCGGCCTCATTGGCGAAGAGAATGTCGACATCGCCGTTTGCGATCAGCTCACGGAAGCTGTCGCGGTGGCGCGAGATGCAGAAGGTGTCGGAGAGCGTGAAGGCGACCTTGCGCCCCTTGCCGTGTGCGATCTCGATCGCGGCGCGCATCGCTGCGCGCGGCTCCTCGGGATCCCAGAGATAGCCCTCGAGATACAGGATCGCGCCGTTTTCGATCATCGCGCGGTCGAGCGCCGATTCGGGCAGGAACTGCGAAGCGCCCAGATAGGTGTTCATCGTACGCTGGCCATCGGGCGTGACGAGGATGAGGCAACGCGCGGTCGAGGGCTCAGTCTGCTCACGCGGCGCGGTCGTGAAGGCGACGCCCTGCGCACGGATATCATGCGCGAAGACCGCGCCGAGCTGATCGTCGGCGACCTGACCGATAAAGCCCGTCTTGCCGCCGAGTGCTGCAATGCCCGCAACGGTGTTGGCGGCCGAACCGCCGCTGACCTCGCGGCCCACGCCCATCTTGGCGTAGAGCGCCTCGGCCTCTTCGGTCGAGAAGAGGAGCTGCATCGTCCCCTTGGCCATGCCCTCTTCGGCGATGAAGGCGTCGTCGGCCTGGGCGAGGACGTCGACGATGGCATTGCCGATCGCGACGATGTCGAGTTGCGGATCGCTCAAGAAACACTCCTGGCTGGAAAATGTCGGGAAGAATGCGCGCCGCCCTAATGGGAGCGGAGGGCCGACGCAACCGCGATTGACGCGTTCGGGCAGGCTCGGCCATGGTTGCACGCATGATCCGCGCTTTCACGCTCTCGCTCGGCCAGCTCTTCGACCCCGCGATCCTGAAGGTGCTCGCGAAAGTGGTCGCGCTGACGCTCATATTGTTCGCGGTGCTTGGCGCGGTGCTGTGGTGGTCGGCCGGCGCACTTGCCGCGCATTATGGCTGGGCCCAATGGTCGGACTGGGCCGAAGCGGCGGCGGTGGTCGTCGCGCTGATCGCGGGCTGGCTGCTATTCCGCGTCGTCGCGATCGCCGTGCTCGGGCTGTTCGCCGATGCCGTGGTCGAGGCGGTCGAGCGCAGAGATTATCCGCAGGCAGTGGCCGGTGCGCGCGCGCCAGGGCTCGTGCGATCGGCGCAGCTCGGGCTGGCTTCTGCGGCACGCGCGCTGCTGTTCAACCTGCTTGCGCTTCCGCTCTACCTGATCCTGCTGGTCACAGGCGTGGGCACGGTCGCGCTGTTCGCGGGGGTGAACGCGCTGCTGCTGGGACGCGATCTTGGCGAAATGGTCGCGGTGCGCCACCTGTCCACGCCGGCGACACGAGACTGGCTTCGGACGACGCGCGCGTCACGCTTCATGCTCGGGCTTGTCGTGACGGGGCTGTTCGTGGTTCCTGTCGCCAACCTGTTTGCGCCGATCCTTGGTGCGGCTATGGCAACGCATTTGTTTCACGGGAGAAAATCATGAGGGTAGCGGGGTGGATCATCGCGGGCGCATTGACGCTGGGCGGGTGCGCGACGGTGCCCGCGTCCAAACCGGCCGCGGGGCCCGCGCCCAAACCCTTTGCCGGAACACAGGGGCTTCAGCAGGTCATGGGGCAGAATGCGCGGACGCTGACGATGCTGTTCGGCCAGCCCGCGCTTGACGTGCGCGAGTTCAACGCGCGCAAGCTGCAATTCGCGGGGGGCTCGTGCGTTCTCGACGCCTATCTCTATGCAAAGAAGAAGGGGCAGGAACCCGTGGTGACGCATGTCGATGCGCGGCGCACCGACGGCGCCGATGTCGACAAGGCGGCGTGCGTCGCGTCGCTCAGCCGGAAATAGCCAGCGCGTCGGCCTTGTACGCAAAGCGCTCTGGCGCCAGCCGCGCCGCGGCCCAGAGCGCTGCGTCGCTGACCGCCGGATCGGGATCGTCGAACAGCGGCATGAGCCGATCGAGCAGCGCCGGCTCGCCGCTGTTGCCCGCCGCGAGCGCGGCATTCCGGACCATACGGTCACGCCCGATGCGCTTGATCGGCGAGCCTGCAAAGACCTGACGAAAGGATGCGTCGTCGAGCGCCAGCAGATCCGCAAGCGCCGGCGCAACCAGCTCGGCACGCGGCGCGAAGGCAAGATTGGCGGCAGCGGACGCCGCAAATTTGTTCCAGGGGCAGACGGCGAGGCAATCGTCGCAGCCATAGATACGATTGCCAAGCGCGGCGCGGAATTCGAGCGGGATCGGTCCCTTGTGCTCGATCGTGAGGTAGGAGATGCAGCGCCGCGCATCGACGCGGTAGGGCGCGGGGAAGGCGTCGGTGGGGCAGGCCTGCTGGCAGGCCGTGCACGAACCGCAGCGGTCGCGCCCCGCCGCATCGGGCGCGAGCTCAAGCGTCGTGTAGATCGCGCCGAGGAAGAGCCAGCTTCCGTCGCTCTGGCTCACAAGATTGCTGTGCTTGCCCTGCCAGCCGATCCCGGCGGCTTCGGCGAGCGGCTTCTCCATGACCGGCGCGGTGTCGACGAACACCTTGAGTTCGCAGCCGGCGCGCTCGACGAGCCAGCGCGCGAGCTGCTTGAGCAGCTTCTTCACGACGTCGTGATAGTCGGCGCCCTGCGCATAGGCCGAGATGCGGCCGATCGTTCCCTCGCCTTCCAGCCGCAGCGGGTCATTGGCGGGGGCGTAGCTCATCCCCAGCATGATCACCGAGCGAACCTCAGGCCACAGCCCCGCCGGACTCCCGCGTTGCTCCGCCCGGCTTTCCATCCAGATCATGTCGCCATGACACCCTTCGGCGAGCCAGGCGGCGAGCCGCGCCGCGGTCCGTGGTGCGGCATCGGCGCGTGCGAACCCGCACGCCGCAAAGCCAAGCCGCGCGGCCTCTGCCTTTATCGCTGTCTCAAGCGTCTGCATTGGTCGCCTTGCTGTCAGGCGCAGCTCCTCTTCGCGCCTTTTGAACCCTTAATATAGGCGCGCGGCGAAAGGGAATCGAAAGCTGTGCTGCCGCAAACAATCGGTTGAAGGCCGTAGCACGGCACACTAGGACACAGTGAGTTGCGTGGGGGAGTTGATGTCGGATGATCCGGTGGTCCGCGCGACGGACCTCAGCAAGTTCTTCAACGGACGCCTCGTGGTCGACGGCATCGATCTCGAAGTCACCAGAGGCATGATCTATGGCGTGCTCGGCCCCAATGGCGCGGGCAAGACGACGACGCTGCGCATGCTGCTCGGTATCCTCGAACCCGATCGCGGCAGCCGCGCGATCTTCGGCAACGCCAATCCGCGCGCGGAGGGCGACCGGATCGGCTATCTTCCAGAGGAGCGCGGGCTCTATCCGCAGATGAAGGCGCGCGAGGCGATCGCTTTCATGGGGGCGCTCCGCGGCCTCGGCTGGAAGGAGGGGCGCGTGCGCGCCGCCGAGATGCTCGAGGCGGCGGGGCTCGGCCATGCGGTCGACGCGAAGATCCGCAAACTCTCCAAGGGCATGGCGCAGCTCGTCCAGCTCTTGGGATCGATCGTCCACCGACCCGATCTGATCGTGCTCGACGAGCCCTTTTCGGGGCTGGACCCGGTCAATCAGGAGCGTCTTGAGGCGCTGATCCAGGCCGAACGCGCACGCGGCGCAACCGTGCTCTTTTCGACGCACGTGATGGCCCATGCCGAGCGGCTGTGCGACCGGCTCGCGATCATCGCGGGCGGCAGGCGGCGGTTCGAGGGGACCGTGGACGAGGCGCGCGGGCACCTGCCGATGCGCGCGCTCTATACGCCGCGCAGCAATGCCGCGGATCTCGCTACATTGCTGCCGGCCGATGCCGAGAAGCTCGGCACGGCGTATCGCTTCACGCTGCCGCACGAAGGGATCGAACCCTTGCTCGAAACGCTGATCGCCCGAGGGCACGGCATTGCGGGGCTGTCGATCGAGCGACCCGGATTGCACGACGCCTTCGTCAAGATCGTCGGCGACACGGCGCGCGAGGTGCAGCCATGAAGCGGCTGATCCGCCAGACCGCGGTGATCGCGCGGCGCGACTTCATCGCGACGGTGGCGACGCCCACCTTCCTGCTGTTCCTGATGGCGCCCTTTTTCATGCTCGCATTCGGGCTGGCCGGCGGGCTGGGTGCTTCGCAAATGTCGCAAGGCCCCGCAGTAGCCGCCGAGATCGTCGCACTGGTTCCGAAGGAGGAAGCCGGAAAGCTGATCGCAGCGGACCGCGCACTGCGCGCCATCTACCGATCCGACCAGGCGCCCCCGCCGTTGCGAATACATCCGGCCGCAGGCGCCGAAACGCACGCGCGAGCGCAGGCGCTGTTCAAGCGAAGCGATGTCCAGACCTATGCGGTCCTCTATGGCCCGCTCGACCAGCCGTCGATCCTGAGCGCACCGGGCGGCGGGCGGACCGCGGCCTATCTCGGCCAGCTCGCGGAGAATGTACTCCGCGACGCGCGCGGTGGCATCGCCCCCGGCGAAAGATTGAGCCATGCGACGGTAACCGCGATCGACGCGCCCGCTCCGTCCCCCAGGGCCGCGCGACAGGGAATCGGATTCGCCGCCGTCTTCACGGTCTTCTTCCTGACGCTGCTGCTCGCCGGTCAGGCGGTGGGCATGATGGCCGAGGAAAAGGGCAACAAGGTGATCGAGATCCTCGCCGCCGCGGTGCCGCTCGAGGCGGTGTTCCTTGGCAAGCTCATCGGCATGTTCGGGGTCGCGCTGCTCTTCATCGCCTTTTGGGGGGTTCTCGCATTGCTGGGGCTCAGTCAGTTGCCCGCCGACGCTCCCTCGATCGCCAGTCTCAACCCCGCGATCGGCATGCCCGCTTTCGTCCTGCTCGCGGCCGCCTATTTCACTATGGCCTATCTGCTGCTGGGCGCCGTATTCCTCGGCGTGGGCGCACAGGCGGCGACCGTGCGCGAGATCCAGATGCTCTCCCTGCCGATAACGATCTTTCAGGTCGCGATGTTCGGGCTGTCGTCTGCCGCGGCGTCCAACCCGGGAAGCACGCTGGCGCTGGTGGCGGAGACCTTCCCCTTCTCATCGCCTTTCGCGATGGCGGCGCACGGCGCGACCGACGCGCGGGTCTGGCCGCATCTGCTCGCGCTCGGCTGGCAATTGATCTGGGTAGCGCTCGTCATCACGCTTGCGGCGCGGATGTTCCGCAGAGGCGTGCTCAAATCTGGGTCGGGGCCGTTGTTCGGACGAACCAAGGCCGCGGCTTAGCCAGAGCGCCATAGGATCGGACAGATGCAAAAATTGCATTCGTACGCGCTCAGAATTAATCCTCGGTGGCCATTGTAACCGATCGGTACGCCCCCTAGATCGTCGCTACCCCGTTCGGGGAAACATTAGATAAAACAAGGAAATACGATGTTGCGTAAGATCATTCTTGCGGCGTCCGCGCTCGCCTTCGCCACAGCCGCTCATGCCGGCACCGAGACCGGCCCCTATGTCGGTGTCGCAGTCACGGTGGATGCCCCCAATGCCGACGTCCAAGGCCTCGACAGCATTGGTTCGACGGGGGTCGGCGGCTCGGCCTATGCCGGCTATAACGTCGCACTGGGCAATGGCTTCTTCGTCGCACCCGAGGCAAATATCGACCTCAACACCGCCGAGGCACGGCTGACCAGCGGCACCGACTCGTTCCGGCTCAAGTCGCGTTGGGGCTGGGGCGTCGGTGCGCGCGCAGGCTATGATATTTCCGACAGCACCGCGGCCTATGTCCGCGCGGGCTATGCGCGCAACCAGATCAAGACCATCGAGAACGACGTCTCCGACAAGTCGTGGGGCGAAGGCATCCGCGTCGGCGGCGGCCTCGAAACCCAGGTCGCGCCGCACGCCAAGCTCCGCGCCGAGTATAACTACTACAATTACGAACGGGGCTTGAGCAGCACCCAGGGCCTGCTGGGTATCTCGTACGCCTTCTGACCCCCAGAGACGATAACCGCGCACCGCTCCCTCCCCCCGGCAGTGCGCAGAAGAAGGGAACCGGAACACAGATTCCGGTTCCCTTTTTTATCTGCGGCGCACCGACCCATCGATTCGACGACGGGTCATTGACAGCCCTGTTAATAGTGGCATTCTGCAACTGAACTGCGCCGGGACGGGCGCGGACAGGAGAGACGCACCATGGCAAGTGTAGCACGCGAGGCCGCAGCGCCCGCGACCGCCGATTCGCTCGACGTCAGCCGCGCCGAACTCTATCGCGATCATCAATGGCAGGAGCCCTTTCGCCAGCTCCGCGCCGAAGCGCCCGTCTATCGCTGCGAGAACAGCGCGTTCGGCGCCTATTGGTCCGTCTCGACCTACAAGCCGATCGTCCATGTCGAGTCGCTGCCCGAGCTTTTTTCCTCGTCATGGGAGTATGGCGGGATCACGATCGCCGACCCCGCAGAAACCGTGAACTTCATCATGCCGATGTTCATTGCGATGGACCGGCCCCAGCATACCGCGCAGCGCCGCACGGTGGCGCCCGCCTTCACACCGAGCGAGATGGTGCGGCTGAACGAGTCGATCCGGCAGCGTACCGGCGAGCTGCTCGATTCGCTCCCATGGGACACGACCTTCGACTGGGTCGATACCGTGTCGATCGAACTGACCACGCAAATGCTCGCCACGCTGTTCGGCTTTCCGTGGGAAGACCGGCGCAAGTTGCCCTATTGGTCCGACTGGGCGGGCAATATCGAGCTGGTGCACAATGAAGAGACACGTCAGCAACGGCTCGACGTGCTGTTCGAGATGGCTGCCTATTTCAAGCGGCTGTGGGAAGAGCGCGCAAAGGCAGCACCCGGCCCCGACCTGATTTCGATGATGATCCATTCGGACGCGATGAGCCACATGGATCAGAACGAGTTCATGGGAAATCTCATCCTGCTGATCGTCGGCGGCAACGACACCACGCGCAACACCATGACGGGCATGGTCTGGGGGCTCTCACAATTCCCCGACGAGCGCGCGAAGCTCGAGGCCGATCCGTCGCTGATCCCCAATGCGGTGTCGGAGATCATCCGTTGGCAAACACCGCTGTCGCACATGCGCCGCACCGCGACCGAGGACACCGAGCTGGAAGGTCAGAAGATCACCAAGGGCGACAAGCTGATCCTCTGGTACATCTCGGGCAATCGCGACGAAAGCGTGTTCCCTGAGGCCGACAAGCTGATCGTCGACCGCGAAAATGCGCGGCGGCATCTGGCGTTCGGTTACGGCATCCACCGCTGCGTCGGCGCGCGGCTCGCGGAACTTCAGATCACGATCCTGCTCGAGGAAATGGCGAAGCGCCGGATGCGCGTCGAGCCGATCGCCGATCCCGAACGTGTGGCGGCCTGTTTCGTCAATGGATACAAAAAGCTGCCCGTCCGGATCACGCGCTATTGAGCGCACGGAGCGGTGGCCAATGCCGCTGATGCGCCCTATCTACGGAATCTACCGTCGAAGGGAGCAATGCCCATGACGATCCATCGCCGTGCCGTGATCGGCTCCGCCGGCCTGTGCGTTCTTGCAGGTGGCGCATTCGGCTTGCGCGTGCTTGCCGCTCCCACGCGCTATGAGGTCAGCTACAGCGAGGCCGAGTGGCGCAAGCGGCTGACGCCGCAACAATTCGCGGTACTTCGCAAGGCGGCGACCGAACGCGCCTATACGAGCCCGCTCGACAAGGAGAAGCGCGCGGGCACTTTCATCTGTGCAGGCTGTGGGCTGCCGCTCTATTCTTCGAAAACCAAGTTCGAGAGCGGCACTGGCTGGCCGAGTTTCTGGCGGCCGCTTCCCAATGCGGTCGCGACGAGCACCGACTGGAAGATCGGCGTTCCACGCACCGAGGTGCATTGCCGCCGCTGCGGCGGGCATCTGGGGCATGTGTTCGACGACGGGCCGCGGCCCACGGGCAAGCGCTACTGCATGAATGGCGTGGCAATGAAGTTTGTGCCCGCATAGCGCACGGAGGGAGAAAGGATATGCGTCGTTGGGCGATGGCGGGGTTGGCCGCGCTGCATCTGATGGCGCCGACCATGGTTGCGGCCGATGGGCTTGCCGCCAATGTCGCAGAGCTTCGCGCCTTTGCCGATCGCTTCGATCAGGCGCAAATCGCGGGCGATGGCGCGGCGCTCGACCGCATGGTCTCCGACGACCTCGTCTTCATCGCCGGATCGGGGCAACGGCTCGGCAAGACCGATTTCATCGCGGGCTGGACCGAGCCGGGGACGCGCTATGAACCCGTGACGCTCGAGGATCGGGTCATCATGCCGCTGGGATCCGATGCTGGAATCGCGAGCGCAGCGGTGACGATCAGAGGCGTGTCGGACGGCAAGGCCTTCGCCAGCCGGATCCGCTTCGCCGACACCTTCCACCGAATCAATGGCGAATGGCGCGCCGTGCACATCCAGGTGACGAAGCTGCCCTGAGCCTGATGATTTGAACCGAACTCAGGCGAAGGCGGTTTTGGCCGCGTCGCCCAGCGCCTTCATCGCCTGCCGATAGGGGCCGGGCCCGTGGCTGACGCGCGCGACGCCGAGTTCGCCCAGCCGCTTGGCATCGGGAACGCCCGGAAACGCCATGATGTTGACGGGAAGCATAGTGGCGGCGCAGAGCCGCGCGATCAGTTGCTCGTCCATCAAGCCCGGCGCGAAAAAGCCGCTCGCGCCTGCATCGCCATAGGCGCTGGCGCGTTCGATCGCGGCATCCAGCATCGCGGCGTCGTGCGTTTCGGGGTTCGCCTTCAGGAAGATGTCAGTGCGCGCATTGATGAAGAAGTCGCCGTCCGTCCGCGCCCGGATCGCTGCGATCCGCGCAGACTGATCGGCGACGCTGTAAAGCCCCTCGCCACCGACGATCTGGTCTTCGAAATTGATGCCCACCCCGTCTGCGGCGGAGACCCAGGCGGCATTGTCCGCAACATCGCTCGGCTCAGTCGCATAGCCGCCCTCGAAGTCGAGCGTTACGGGCAGGTCCACACTGGCTGTGATCCGCTTCAGATTGGCGATCGAATCAGTCATCGGCAGCGCCTCGGCATCGCTCAGTCCGTGCGCCGCAGCGACCGACCAGCTTCCGGTCGCGAGCGCCTTTGCGCCGGCATCCGCAACGGCCTTTGCCGAACCCGCGTCCCAGATGTTAAACAGAATGAGCGGGTTGCCCTTTACATGCAGCGCGGCAAACGCGCGCGCCTTTTCGCGCTGACGGTCGTTCATCGGGACTCTCCTTGTGTTGCGTCCGCCGACTAGCGGGTCGTGGCTCGGGACGCTTCCTGTTTCTTGCGCTCAACAACCCGAAGGTCGACGAGTTGGGGGTTCAGCCGCTGGACCTCGTCGAGATAGCTGCGCGGCTTCTTCATCAGCTTCTTGGGGAAGGTGACGTTGAGGCCGATCGCCTGCGCCGCCTCGCCCGTGAAATGGACGCAGTTGGAACGATTCATGTCATAGCTGTCGCCCGCCGCATTGCGCCATTTTTCGACGACGCCGAGGATTGCGCGATATTGTTCGTCGGTGAGCGTGAGCGAGAAGTGCGCGGTCGAGTGCGCGACATAGCCGGGTTTTGCGATATCAATACGGCCGGGCACTGATCCGAAAAGTATGGCTGGACCGATCGTCTTCGCGGTGAAGCCGTAATTGGTGTCGACGACCTCGCCGCCCTCGATCGTCGTCCCCTTCAGCGTGAAAAAGGCGTGCGGGAAATGATCGTCGAGATCGTGCGAATAGAAGGTGACGACCACCTGCGCCGCGGCGGGTGATGCGAGATTGAGGAGCAGGAAGAGGATCGGGGCAAGAATAAGCCTGTACACGGTCAACCTGTTGTCTGCTCGCAAACCGACTGATCTATTAGCGATGTGCCAAGGCGCCGTCGAGCCAGAGTGCGGCCTCGGCGGCACTTTGTTGTCCGGAATCGCTGCGGTCTACCCGGTAATTGGCCTCGCGCATCCGTTCGACGGGGATCGCACCGATCAGTGGGCGAAGCGCCGCCTGAAAACGCGCATCCTGCGAAAAACGCGAACCTGCGAGCAACAGCGCATCATAGCCCGGAATGGCCGCCTTGGGGTCGGTGAGGACGGTCAGTCCCAGCGCCGCGATGCGGCCGTCCGACGAAAAGGCGGAGATCGCGCCCACCTGCCCGCTTTCGAGCGCACGGTACATGAAGGTCGGGCTGTACGCGCGCGTCGCTGCAAAATTGAGCGGATAGGCGCGCCGGACCATGGCCCATTCGGGGCGTTCGAGGAATTCGAGATCGCTGCCAAGCGTCATTGCGGGCGCGACGCGGACCAGATCGTCAAGCGTGCGCAGCTCCAGCCGCCGCGCATCCGCGCCCCGTACGGCAAAGGCATAAGCATTCTCGAAACCGAGCGGACCAAGCACGCTCACGCCCCGATCACTGGCCGCCCAGCGCGTGATCTCGCCGATCATGGCAGCGCGCGGCGACGTGTCGGCGCGGCGCATCTCATTGGTCCACAGCGTGCCCGCATAATCGACATAGACGTCGATGTCCCCCGCCGCGAGCGCGCGGAAGATTACCGCCGAACCCAGCCCTTCGCGGTAGCGCACCGCATAGCCCGCCGCCTCGAGCCGGCGACCGATCAGCCGCGCGAGGATATATTGCTCGGAGAAGTTCTTTGCGCCGATGGTGACGACCGGCCGCGACGGCGCGGGGGCGAATGCGGGCCACGCGGCGGCCATCACGCCCGCGAGCAACAGGCCGAGCGCGGCGAACCCGGTGCCGCGACGACGATCGCGAACGGCGCGCTCGACCAGACCGAGAAGACCATCGACGACAAGCGCAAGCACTGCCGCCGCGACGCAGCCGACGAGCACCAGCACCCAGTTCTGCGTCTGCAGCCCCGCAAAGATCAGATCGCCAAGACTGGGCTGGCCCACCGTTGTAGACAGCGTTGCCGCGCCGATCGTCCATACCGCGGCGGTGCGGATGCCCGCCATGACGACGGGAGCCGCGAGCGGCGCCTCGACCAGCCGCAGCTTCTGCGCCGACGTCATACCGACCGCATCGGCCGCCTCGATCACCGCCGGATCGATCCCGACCAGTCCCGTCACGCCGTTCCTCAGGATCGGCAGCAGCGCATAAAGCGCAAGCGCGAGCAGCGAAGGCAGGAAGCCAAGCGCAGGGATGCCCCCGCCCACCAGCGCCGACAGCATCAACAGCACGGGGTAGAACAATGCCAGCAACGCGAGGGCGGGGATGGTCTGGACGAGGCTGGCAAGCCCAAGCACCACACGCGCCAGCGCTGGTCTTCGCGCCGCCACGATACCCAGCGGCAGGCTCGCGGCAAGCGCGAGCAGCAGCGCTGCGCCCGCCAGCACGACATGCGCGGCGAGAAGCTCGGGCAACCGTTCCAGCGCTGATCGGAGCCCTTCGTTCACCCGCGCGCCTCGGCGAGCTGCCTCAGCCTTTCAGCTTGCTCGCGCGGAATCGCAACAAGCGCGTCAGCGATCGCACCCGCGCGCCCGGCGAGCAGATCGTGCGGACTGGCATCGGCGACGATCGCGCCTGCCTCCATCACGAGCACCCGGTCCGCGAGCAGCAGCGCCTCGGCCATATCATGCGTGACCATGATCGTCGTGAGCCCGAGCCGGTCGTGAAGCGCGCGTACTGCGCGGCCGAGCTGATCGCGCGTCACCGGATCGAGCGCACCAAAGGGCTCGTCCATCAGCAGCAGCCCAGGCGACAAGGCAAGCGCCCGCGCAACGCCGACGCGCTGGCGCTGTCCGCCCGAAAGCGCATCGGGCATGCGCACGGCGAAATCGTCCGGCAGGCCGACCAGATCGAGCAGTTCCTCAACCCGTCCGTTGGTGTCGCGCCGCTCCAGCGTCAGGCCGATCGCGATATTCTCGGCGACGGTCATGTGCGGGAACAGCCCGATGCTCTGAAAAACATAGCCGATGCGCCGGCGCAGCAGGTGCGGCGGCGTTGCGGTGACGGCCGCGCCATCCACCGACACCACGCCGCGATCGGGATCGACCAGCCGGTTGATCGTCTTGAGCAGTGTCGACTTGCCCGATCCCGATGCGCCGACCAGGGCGATGAAACTGCCCCGCACAATGTCCAGCGTTACCGAAGCCACAGCGGGCGGAGCATCGCCATAGGCTTTTGACACCGCGTCGAAGCGGACCGCTGCGTTGTCGATGACGGCCGGCGGGATCATTGCACGCCTTATAGAGTCCGCCACCACCCCTTCGTCAAACCGAGCTTTCCGTTTACGTAATCGTTGGCTATGCCCGTCCGATAGAAAAACGGAGGGGCGGCATGGCAAGCAAGGCGATCTTCATCACCGGTGGCGGGTCGGGAATCGGGCGCGCGGCCGCGCAGCATTTCGCAGCGCAGGGCTGGTTCGTCGGACTTGGCGATGTCAACGAAACGGGGATTACCGAAACCGCGGCACTGCTGCCCGCCGGCCGGTCGAGTTGCCATCGCATGGACGTGACCGACCGTATGCAGTGGAAGGCAGCGCTCGACGCCTTCATCGCCGCAAGCGGCGGCAGGCTCGACGTGCTGTTCAACAATGCCGGGATCGCACGCGGCGGTGAATTCGCGGTCTGCGATCCG
Organism: Sphingomonas cavernae; assembly: GCF_003590775.1. Classification (GTDB taxonomy): domain Bacteria; phylum Pseudomonadota; class Alphaproteobacteria; order Sphingomonadales; family Sphingomonadaceae; genus Sphingobium_A; species Sphingobium_A cavernae. The sequence continues at coordinate 853,279 of NZ_QYUM01000002.1, forward strand.
GCGGACAGCGATCTGCTGGTCGAGATCAACCTGAAAGGCGTGATCAACGGTGCGCATGCCGCGCTGCCCTATCTCAGCGCGACGCCGGGTTCGTGCCTGCTCAACACCTGCTCTGCGGCGGGGCTCTACGGCGGGCCGGGGCTTGCCGTCTATGCCGCGACCAAGTTCGGCGTGCGCGGGCTGACCGAAGCGCTCGACATCGAATGGCGGCCTTTGGGCGTCAAGGTTCGCTCGATCATGCCGAGCTTCATCGACACGCCGCTGCTCGATGTGGTGACCGCGGGCTCCAACGCCACCGCGCGCGACAATGTCCGCGACGCCGGGCTCGAATTCACCCCCGTCGAGATTGTCGCGCAGGCGGCGTGGGATGCGGTTCACGGCGACAAGGTTCATGTCGTCGTCGGCAAAACCGCCAGATCAATGGCCTTCGCCGCGCGCTGGATGCCCGGCATGCTTCGCAAGAAGCTGGGCGCGCGGCTCGGGGGCACGCAATAGCCGCTATTCGAGCAGCGCCTCGATCGCCTCGGCCATCTCGACATCGCGCTCGGAGAGCCCACCCGCGTCGTGCGTGGTGAGCAATATCTCGACGCGGTTGTAGACGTTGGACCATTCGGGATGGTGATCGGCCTTTTCCGCGAGCAGCGCGACGCGCGTCATGAACGCGAAGGCTTCGGAAAAATCGGCGAAGGTGAAGGTCCGCGTGATCGCATCGCGCGCCTCGTCGAAATCCCAGTCGGGCAGTCCGTCAAGCGCATCGGCGCGTTCGACATCACTCAATTGATCGACCATCTTGTTCCCGTTCTGCTGTCGCTGGCGTTGCGCCTGCTTCCTGGTCTAGACCTTGATCGGTTCAGGCTGAATCAGCCTGAACCGTGAATCAAGGTCTCAACGATTTGAATAGAGCCTGATTCACGCTTTCAGTGGAAGCGCAAAGCGCTTCCACCTCAATCGATCAGGCTCTATGTCGCAGCGATGGCAGGCAAAGGTCAATCGCAGAGCTACGCGCCGACCGCGGCGGACATGGAGGCGCTGGCGCGCGACGCGATGGCGCGGCTGCCCGATCCGTTCGGCGGCTTTCTGGCGGGCGTGCTGCTGATCGTCGAGGATTTCGCGGAAGACACGATCCTCAGCGAAATGGGCATCGAGGATCCGTTCGAGCTGACCGGCCTCTATACTGGACGCCCGGTCGGCGAGCCTGCGGCAACGGGCGACATGCCAGCGACCATCCATCTCTATCGCCGGCCATTGCTTGAGGAATGGATCGAGACGGGCGTGTCGCTCGAGGCGCTGGTGACGCATGTGATCGTCCACGAGGTCGGGCATCATTTCGGGCTGTCCGACGACGACATGCACGCGCTGGAAGACGCGGCAGAGTGACGGGCGCCGCGCTGGCGTTCGACTCGGTCGCCTGCCTGCGCGGCGGCCGGCTGCTCTTCGAAGGCCTGAACTTCGGGCTTGGTCCGGGCGACGCAGCGCTCGTCATCGGTCCCAATGGCGTCGGCAAATCAAGCTTGCTGCGCCTCGCCGCCGGGCTGCTCGCGCCCGCCGCCGGCACGATCCGACGCGAAGGGCGACTCAGTCTCGCCGATGAGAATTCCGCGCTCGACCGCCATGTGACGCTGGCGCGCGCGATCGGCTTCTGGGTCGGTCTCGACGGCGGCGAAGTGTGCGATGTGGCGCGCGGCCTGGCGGCGATGGACCTCCTCCATCTGAGCGAGGTGCCGGTGCGCATGCTTTCCACCGGTCAGCGCAAGCGTGCGACGCTGGCCCGCGTCATTGCCGGCAATGCACCGCTCTGGCTGCTCGACGAACCCGCCAACGGCCTCGACACCGCCTCGCTCGAACGGCTTGAGGCGGCAATGGTGGCACACCGGCAAAGCGGCGGAATCGTGCTTGCCGCATCGCATCAGCCGCTCGGCCTGATCGGCGCGCAGACGCTCGCGTTGACGGCGGCATGAACGCGTTTCTGCTTCTCGTTCGACGCGACCTGGCGCTTGGCTACCGTGCCGGGGGCGCGCTGCTTCCCATCGCCTTCTTCCTGCTCGTCGCGACGCTGTTTCCCTTCGCAATCGGCCCCGACGCCAAACTGCTCGCGCGGACCGGCGGCGGCGTGCTCTGGGTAGCGGCATTGCTCGCCGCGCTGCTGCCCGTCGACCGGCTCATCGCGCCCGATCGCGATGCGGGCGTGCTCGACCAGATCGCCACGCGCGGCATCAGCGACGAGATCGTCGCGCTCGCCCGGATCGTGGCGCACTGGCTGAGCTTCGGTCCGCCGCTGATGATCGCGGCGATTCCCGCGGCGGCGCTGCTGCGACTCGAAGGCGCCACGCTGGCAAGGCTCGAGGCCGGACTGGCGATCGGCACGCCCGGACTTGCTGCGCTGGGGCTGATGGTGAGCGCGCTCACCGCTGGACTCCGCGGCGCAGGAGCACTTGCCGGACTGCTGATGCTGCCGCTTGCAGTGCCCGTGCTGATCTTTGGCGCGGGATCGCTGACCGATGAATCGGGCAGTGGACTGAAGCTGCTTGCGGCAGCGAGTCTGTTGCTCGTGGCGATCGCACCGTTCGCCGCAGCCGCCGCGATCAGGGCCGGGCGCGAGTAGCAGAATCCCCTTCCGTTCCCGTTGCGCGGGGGTGCGCCTTCGGGCACGCTGCGTGAAAATCACAACGGAACGGGGTCCGCAATGACTGGGAACTGGATATGCACGGGCGCGGCGCTGCTGATCGCAGCCGCCATGGCGCTCATTGCCTTTTCGCTGGCGCAAGCCGTCGAAGGACTCGGCGTGATGTTCGTTGTCATCGCCTCGGGCTGCTGGGTGGCCTATAGCGCCGCCCGCCAGCGCCGCCACGAGCGGGATTGCGCGCTCCGCTCTAGCAGCTCCAGCGCGCAAAGATCGCGGTAGGCAGCAACAGGCCGCGCGCCTCTTCGCGCACCGCGAGTTCGCCGGCCTCGACCGTGCCCGGCAGATCGCCCATCGCCTGGCGCATAAGCTCGCCGATCGCGAGCGCGGACATGCGGACCGCATAGACCGTCAGGAAGCAGAAACGGCTATTCTCGTCGAGAAGCTGGCGGCAATCGGCGATGAGGCCTGGCAGACCTTCTTCGAGCTTCCAGACCTCGCCTTCAGGGCCGCGGCCATATTTGGGCGGGTCGAGCAAGATGCCGTCGTAGCGCCGCCCGCGCCGCACCTCGCGCGCGGTGAACTTGGCAGCGTCGTCGATGATCCAGCGCACGGGCTTTTCGGCGAGCCCCGACAGCACTGCATTCTGCCGCGCTGCCTCAACCGACTTCTTCGACGCGTCGACATGCACCATCGACGTCCCCTTCGCCGCCATCGCGAGCGTACCCACGCCCGTATAGCCGAACAGATTCATCACCGAGGGCGACGTCATGCCGTCAACGCGTTCGCGCATCCAGCCCCAGACGGGCGCCATATCGGGAAAGAAGCCGAGATGACGGAAAGGCGTGCAATTGGCGGTGAAGCGGACATCGTCCCACATGAGCGGCCAGCCCTCGCGCGGTACGGGCTTCAGATATTCCCAGCGACCGCCGCCCTCCTCGTCCGAACCCGGCACGAACTCGGCGTCCGCATCCCAGTCATCGGACGCCGGCGCCCACATCGCTTGCGGCTCGGGGCGGATGAAGCGGAAGCGGCCATAACGCTCGAGCTTGCGGCCATGGCCCGAGTCGACGAGCCCGTAGTCGGGCCAGGGCTCGCCAATGAGCGTGGTCAAATTCTGTTCCAAGATCACCTTTCCGCTCGTCCTGAGGAGCCGTTGAGCTTGGCGAAACGGCGTCTCGAAGGATCGGCTCCGTGCGTCCTTCGATACGGGCCCCTTCGATGCCGCCTTCGGCGTCGCTCAGGACATGCTTCGCCTTCGCTCAGTCCCTACTCAGGATGAGCGGGTTAGGGAATATCAACTGCGCGGCGTGGCGCGCTCAGCGATATAGCCGGTCACGTCGGCAAGCGTTGCGGGGAGCACGTCGTAGCGCTCCTCGCGTTCGAACAGATTTGCAATGCGCGAGGGCAACGGCGGGCGCACGCCCGTCGCGCGCTCGACCGCGTCGCGGAACTTCGCCGGGTGCGCGGTGGCCAGCGTGACCACCGGCACATCGACGACATCGCTCGCCCGCGCTGCGGCAAGACCGACCGCGCTGTGCGGATCGATAACCTGGCCTGCGCGATCATGCGCCCAGCGCATCGCGTGGCCCATCGCCTCGGCATCGATACGCGCGCTCGAAAAGAGTCGCGCCGCGCCCTCGCGCTGCGCATTGCTGAGCTGGAGCGCACGCTTCGTTTCGAAGCCGCGCATCGCGTCGGCCAAGGCCGTGCCATCACGACCGCCGAGATCGAACAGCAACCGCTCGAAATTGGAGCTGACCTGGATGTCCATGGAGGGCGTCGCGGTCGGCACTACCTGCCCCGCCGAATAATCTCCGGTGGAAAGCGCGCGGTGAAGGATGTCGTTGACATTGGTCGCGACGATCAGCCGCTCGACGGGGAGGCCCATACGTTCTGCGACATAGCCAGCGAACACGTCGCCGAAATTGCCCGTCGGCACCGCGAAGGCGATCCTGCGCTCGGGCGCGCCAAGCCGAACCGCGGCATAGAAATAATAGACCACCTGCGCCATCAGCCGCGCCCAGTTGATCGAATTGACCGCCGAGAGCTGGAAACGACCCGAGAAATCCGGATCGGCGAACATCGCCTTCACCATCGCCTGGGCATCATCGAAGCTGCCCTTGATCGCGATATTGTGGACGTTGGGCGCAAGCACCGTCGTCATCTGCCGGCGCTGGACGTCCGACACACGGCCCTCAGGGTGGAGCATGAAGATGTCGACCTTGGCGCGGCCTGCCACTGCATCGATCGCCGCCGATCCGGTATCGCCCGAGGTCGCGCCGACGATCGTGATATGCGTGTCGCGCTTCGACAGGAAACGTTCGAACAGCAGTCCGAGAAGCTGGAGCGCCACATCCTTGAAGGCGAGCGTGGGCCCGTGGAAAAGTTCGAGCAACCAATGCTGGTGATCGAGCTGGATCAGCGGCGTCACGGCGTCATGATCGAAACGGCCATAGGCTTGCGTGCACAGTTCGCGCAGCGCGTCCTCATCCAGCGCATCGCCGACAAAGGGCATCATCACGCGGACCGCGGTCTCGACATAGGACAGCCCCGCAAGCGCGGCGATCTCTTGCGGGCTGAAGCTCGGCCACGCCTCGGGCAGATAGAGCCCGCCATCGGACGCGAGCCCGGTGAGCGTGACATTTTCGAAATCGAGCGCCGGCGCGCTCCCCCTGGTGCTGATATAGCGCATAATGCCGGGGGATTAGCCGTGCGCCGCCGGGGGCGCAACCAAGCTTATCTTTGCGCGTCGTCTGACGACGCTTGTTTGCGGCGGCGAAGCGCGAGCACGTAGATCAGCCCCGCGACGGCGGCGAAGAAGAACCACTGGACCGCATAGGCGAGGTGGTTGTTGGGGATGTCATCCATCTTCGGTGGCTGGCTCGCCTCGAGCCCCGGTGCGGGCATGTGCGAGACGAGCCGGATGATATGTTTCGTGTCGGGTGCGACGATGCCTGTGACCTCGCCGCCTGTCCATGCGGGATCAGCGGGCGCCCGCGACCAGCCCATGTCGACCTGCATCCCGGGGCCCTCCGCCCCGCCGGTCCTGCACGCGGCGATATGAGCCCAGCCCGCCTCGCCCTTTGCGTTGCGCCCCGCAACCGCATTCCAGCCCGTGACCTCGGTGCAAAATCCCGTCGCGCGGCGGAAGAGCGGCGCGTCCTTCCGGCTCGGCACCGCCGGCCAGGCGATCGGGGGCTGATTCGCGGCTTCGGCATATTCGGCGAGCAACATGTTCTTCTCGTGCATGCGCCGAAGCTGCCACATGCCGAGCGAGATCATCACGAGGACAGCACCGGCGACGATTATGGTCGATATGATCGGCCAGCGCTTCATTCGACGAGCCGTCCTTCGCGCGCGCGGTTCCTGAATTCGAGCTGCAGCAGCGCCGCCTTGGCGACGCGCAGCAGCCCGACGACAAGCGCCAGCGTCAACGGCACCCAGAGCAGAATATGCACCCAGAACGGCGGCTCGAAGCCGAGCTGGACGGTGACCGCGCCGATCGTGATCAGCGCGCCAACGATGAGGATGAGGAAGGCCGCGGGGCCGTCACCGACATTGAACTGGTCATAGTCGAGGCCGCAAGCGCCGCATTCAGGCGCGAACCGGACGATGCCGAAAAAGAGCGTCTTCGCGCCGCAGCGCGGACACAGGCCCCCGAGCGCGACTTGCGCGGTCCCGGGGGCCGTATCGGTCACCGTGTTAGCCGTGGACCGGCGCGCCCCAGCCGCCCCAGACATAGATGCTGACGAAGAGGAACAGCCAGACGATGTCGACGAAGTGCCAGTACCAGACTGCCGCCTCGAAGCCGAAATGCTGCTTGGGCGTGAAGTGGCCCTTGTACGCGCGCACGAGGCAGACGATCAGGAAGATCGTGCCGATGAGGACGTGGAAGCCGTGGAAGCCGGTCGCCATGAAGAACGCGGCGCCATAGTTCAGGCCCTTGAAGGGGAACGGCGCGTGCATATACTCATAGGCCTGCACGCCCGTGAAGAGCACGCCGAGTGCGATCGTCAGCCACAGGCCGAGCTTCAACCCCTCACGGTTGCCGTGGATCAGCGAGTGGTGCGCCCAGGTGCAGGTGGTGCCCGAGCAGAGCAGGATCAGCGTGTTGAGCAGCGGCAGTTCGAAGGCGTTGAGCACTTCCATGCCCTTGGGCGGCCACTGCGCGACGGTTGCGATCAGCGCAGGATCGGTCACGCGTTCGACCGCGCCATCCACGACCTGAAGCGGCACGGGGAAGAGCGAGAAATCGAACCAGGCCCAGAACCAGCCGACGAAGAACATCACTTCGGAAGCGATGAACAGGATCATGCCGTAACGCAGGTGGAGCTGCACCACGGGGGTGTGATCACCCGCATGCGCTTCGCTCACGACGTCCGCCCACCACGAATACATGGTGAAGAGCACACCCGCGAGACCCATCAGGAAGACCCAGCCACCGCCGGCTACTTCATGCATCCACATGATGCCGCCGCTGGCCATCGCAAGCGCCGACATGCTGCCGATGAACGGCCAGATGCTCGGCGGCAGGATATGATATTGGTGATTCGTGGCTCCGGCCATTTCCCTGTCCCTTGACGTCGTTAGCGTGTCCCTAGCTTCAATCCCGAGAATCTCAACCCTTATCGGGCTTCACGGGATGGAAGGTGTAGGACAATGTGATTTCCCTGATATCGTTCGCATCGGGGTCGTCGAGAATCTTGGGATCGACGAAGAAGATCACGGGCATGCGGACCTCCTGTCCCGGCTCGAGTGTCTGCTCGGTGAAGCAGAAGCATTCGATCTTGCTGAAATATTTACCCGCCTGCATCGGGCTGACATTGTAGCTGGCAATACCCTTGATCGGTTTGTCCGACAGGTTCTTCGCGACATAGAATGCCATGTCCTGCGCGCCCAGCGTGACGGTCTCGGTATGGCGCTCGGGCTTGAACTCCCAGGGAAGGCCCGGATCGCGATTCGCGTCGAAGCGGACCGACATCGTCTTGCCCGCAACCGCACCGGGCGCGGCGTCGGCGCGCATCGTCGTGCCCCCGAAGCCGGTTACGCGGCAGAACATGTCATAGAGCGGCACCGCCGCATAACCCAGGCACACCATGCCGACCACGAGCATCGCCATCGAGATCGCGGTCCGGCGCTTGCCACGCTCTGCAGCCGCACTTTCGATCGCGGGCATGGTCATCCCGCGATCGCCATCTTGGCGATCGAGATCGCATAGAACAGGATGACGAGTCCGCCGAGGATCAGCGCCATGACGAGTGCGCGCGAGCGCTGCCGCGCGCGGATCTGTTCGAGTTCTTCGGGGGTCATGCGAGCACCAGCTTGTCGGCGACGAGCGCGCCGAACAGGAGAAAGAGATACAGGATCGAAAAGCCGAAAAGGCGTTTTTCCGGGCGCATCAAGTCGCCGTCGCCTGATGTACGGAACGCGATCTGTGCGGCCATGAACAGGAAGATTGCGGTCAGCAGCACTGCCGCGACGCCATAGAGCGCCCCCGCCAACCCGAGCGCCCATGGCGCGACGGCGGCTGCCGCCATGGGCAGGCTGTAGATCAGGATCTGACGCCGTGTCGTGCGCTCACCCGCCACCACCGGAAGCATGGGGATGCCCGCCGCGGCATAATCGGTCTTCACGAACAGCGCGAGCGCCCAGAAATGCGGCGGAGTCCACAAGAAGACGAGCGCGAAGAGCAGCAGCGGCAGTGTGGCGACATCGCCCGTCACTGCCGCCCAGCCGATCACCGGCGGAAAGGCGCCCGCCGCGCCGCCGATAACGATATTCTGCGGCGTCCTGGGTTTGAGCCAGATCGTGTAGACGAGGACATAGAAGAGGATCGACGCCGCAAGGATCGCGGCTGCGAGCCAGTTGGTCGCCATCCCCATCAGGATCACCGAGAAGAAGGATAGCCCGACGCCGAAATGCAGTGCCGACTGGCGGTCCATCCGGCCCGCAGGAAGCGGACGGTTCGCCGTACGCTTCATCTTGGCGTCGATATCGGCCTCGTACCACTGGTTGAGCGCCCCCGCTGCGCCCGCGCCGAGCGCGATGCACAGGATCGCCGTGAAACCGAGCACGGGGTGGATGTGCTGGGGGGCGACGAGCAACCCGCACAGTCCGGTAAAAACCACGAGCGACATCACGCGCGGTTTGGTGAGCGCGAGGAAATCCCGCCAGTCGGCGGGCATGGGGGTCGCGTGCGTATCCAGGGCCTTGCTAGCCATCACGTTTCAAAACCATTTGCGCCGGGGCGGCTAAGCCCCGGCGCGAAGTCGTTCAGTCGACGCGGGGAAGCGTCTCGAACTGGTGGTAGGGCGGCGGGCTCGACAGCGTCCACTCGAGCGTGGTCGCGCCTTCACCCCACGGATTGTCCTGCGCCTTCGAGCCGGCGATCAGCGACCAGATGACGTTCACGAAGAAGATCACCATGGAACCCGCCATGATCGCGTAGCCGATCGAGGCCACTTCGTTCCAGTATGCGAAGCCGTCCGGATAATCGGGATAGCGACGCGGCATGCCCTGCAGGCCGAGGAAGTGCATCGGGAAGAACAGCACGTTCACGCCGATGAAGAATACCCAGAAGTGAACCTGGCCGAGGAACTCGTTGTAGTTCTTGCCCCACATCTTGGCGAACCAGTAGTAGAAGCCCGCGAACAGCGCGAACACCGCACCCAGCGACAGCACGTAATGGAAGTGCGCCACGACGTAGTAGGTATCGTGCATGTAGTTGTCGATGCCGCCATTGGCGAGCAGCACGCCCGTGACGCCGCCGACGGTGAACATGAAGATGAAGCCCAGCGCCCACATCATCGGGGTCTTGAAGCTGAGCGAACCGCCCCACATCGTCGCGATCCACGAGAAGATTTTGATGCCGGTGGGGACCGCGATCACCATCGTCGCAGCGGTGAAGTACATCTTGGTGTTCACGTCCATGCCGATCGTGAACATGTGGTGCGCCCACACGACGAAGCCGACCACGCCGATCGCGACCATGGCGTAGGCCATGCCGAGATAGCCGAAAATGGGCTTTTTCGAGAAGGTCGAGATGATGTGACTGACGATGCCGAAGCCCGGCAGGATCATGATGTACACTTCGGGGTGGCCGAAGAACCAGAACAGGTGCTGATAGAGGATTGGGTCACCCCCGCCGGCAGCGTCGAAGAACGCGGTGCCGAAGTTACGGTCGGTCAGCAGCATCGTGATTGCAGCGGCAAGCACGGGAAGCGCAAGCAGCAGCAGGAAGGCGGTGATCAGCACCGACCACGCGAAGAGCGGCATCTTGTGGAGCGTCATGCCCGGAGCGCGCATGTTGAAGATGGTGGTGATGAAGTTGATCGCACCAAGGATCGACGAGGCGCCCGCAAGGTGGAGCGCGAGGATCGCCATGTCGGTTGCGGCGCCCGGGCTGCCCGAGGTCGAGAGCGGTGCATAGACCGTCCAGCCCGTACCCGAACCGGGGCCGGTGCCGCCCGACACGAAGGCCGAACCGAGCAGCAGCGTGAAGGCGGGGATCAGCAGCCAGAACGAGATGTTGTTCATCCGCGGAAACGCCATGTCGGGCGCGCCGATCATGATGGGGACGAACCAGTTGCCGAAGCCGCCGATCATCGCGGGCATCACGAGGAAGAAGACCATGATGAGGCCGTGCGCAGTGATCAGCGCGTTCCACAGATGGAGGCCGTCGCCGCCCTGCATCGCGGCCCAGTGCTCGAGATACTGGATGCCGGGCTCGGCGAGCTCGAGGCGCATCAGGCCCGAAATCGCACCACCGATGATCCCCGCGAGAATCGCGAAGATCAGGTAGAGCGTGCCGATGTCCTTGTGGTTGGTCGACATGAACCAGCGCGCGAAGAACGCCGGCTTGTGGTCCGCATCATGATGGTCGTGCGCGTGCGCGGCCTGAAATTCGGACGGAGTTGCTGCGATATCGGTCATGATCTCAGTTTCCGGTGGCGGCAGCGGCCGCGTTGGTGGCATTGGCTGCGGCAGGCGCCGCTTCGGTGGCGTTGGCGGGCGCCGCGGCGTTCGCCGCATTCGCAGCGGCGGCAGCGTTCGCGGCGTTGGCGGCGTCAGCCGCGGCCTTCGCAGCGGCTTCCTCGGCCGCCTTTTCGGCAGGCATCTTGCCGCCCTTCGATTTCACCCATGCCTGGAACTGCTCGGGGCTGACCGCCTCGACCGCGATCGGCATGAAGGCGTGACGATCGCCGCAAAGTTCGGAGCACTGGCCGTAATAGACACCGGGCTTCTCGATCGTGAAGCTGGTCTCGTTGGTGCGGCCGGGGACCGCGTCGAGCTTGATCCAGAAAGCGGGAACTGCCCAGCTATGGATCACGTCCGAAGCCGTGGTGAGCAGCTTGACGGGAACGCCGACTGGAAGGACGATGCGGTTGTCGACGCCGAGCAGCCGCGGCTCGCCCGCGGCCTTGGCCTGCTCGTCGGTCAGCATGTTGGCGGTGAATTCGATGCCATGATCGGGATATTCGTAAGACCAGTTCCACTGGTTGCCGATCGCCTTCAGCGTGATCGCGCCTTCTGGGGCGGGCTTGAACTGCTTGGCGAGCAGGCTGATCGAGGGAATCGCGATGCCGACGAGGATGAGGACGGGAACCAGCGTCCAGATCACTTCGATCAGCGTGTGGTGCGAGGTCTTCGACGCAACCGGGTTCGCCTTCGCACGGTAGCGCGCGGCGACCCAGAACAGCAGGAACAGGACGAGGACCGACATGGCGACCATGATGGGCATCAGCAGCCAGTCGTGCATCCACAGCGCTTCTTCACCGATCTTGGTGACCTGGGGCTGGATGCCGAGCGCGCCGTCGACGGGCTGACCGATTCCCGGAACCGGCTTGGCCGCGGGGAACGCCGGCGCTGCCTCTGCCGCATTGGTCGCGGCCTCTAAAACGGCAGGCGCTGCGGCCGCCTCGGCGGGCGCCGCCGGGGCCGTTTCCTGCGCCAGCGCCGCGGCAGGGGCCGCGACGAGGCTCAGCGCAAGAAACGCGGTCTTGAACATATTCATAAGCGTCTCGATCTCACCCTCTTGGAAATGACCGGACACGATGATTCCCCTCGCGCCCGGTCAATTTGGGGCGGCTTATAGGCACGGATATCGGATGCCTCAAGCATCTGTGACGATAATTTGAAGCAGTTGTCCGCCACATATGAAAAGCTATAAGGCGCGACGACATGGAATGCTGGAGCCACTGCAATGACGGATGATGAAATTTTGGCGGAATTCCGGGCGGCAGACGCGCTGCTCGAAGGCCATTTCATCCTCTCTTCGGGATTGAGGAGCCCGCGTTATCTCCAGTGCGCACGCGTGTTGATGGATCCGATGCGGGGCGCCAGACTTGCGTCTTCACTCGTTTCGCGCATGCCGCGCGACATCCGGTCGAGCATCGAGATCGTGGTTTCGCCTGCCATGGGCGGCGTCATCGCCGGGCATGAGATGGGCCGCGCGCTCGGAGTCGAGGCGATTTTCCTCGAACGCCCCGAGGGTGTTTTCGAGCTCCGGCGCGGCTTCCGGCTCAAGGCCGGCCAGAAGGTGCTGATGATGGAAGATGTCGTCACCACCGGGCTATCCTCGCGCGAAGCAATGAAGGCGATCGCGGCGGCCGGAGGCGAAGTGATCGCCGCAGCGGCTTTGGTTGATCGTTCCAACGGTCAGGCGCAGTTCGACGTCCCCTTCTTCCCGCTGATCACGCTCGATGTGCCGAGCTATGCCCCCGACGCGCTGCCGCCCGAACTCGCGGCGATCCCGGCGATCAAGCCGGGAAGCCGCAAGGAAGCCGCATGACGCTGCGAAGCGCTGACAATGGCCGGCTCCGCCTGGGGGTCAATATCGATCACGTCGCGACCATCCGGAATGCGCGCGGCGGATCGCACCCTGACCCGGTCAAGGCCGCGCTGATCGCGGCGCGATCGGGTGCCGACGGCATTACCGCGCATCTGCGCGAAGATCGGCGACACATCACCGACGACGATATCGCCTCGCTGATAGATGCGCTCGAATTGCCGCTCAATCTGGAGATGGCTGCGACCGAGGAGATGCTCACGATCGCATTGCGCCACAAGCCACATGCCGCGTGCATCGTCCCCGAGAAGCGCGAGGAGCGCACCACCGAGGGCGGGCTCGACGCGGCTGGCCAGCACAATCATCTTACGCCCTTTGTCGCACGGCTGCTGGATGCGGGGATCCGCGTCAGCCTGTTCATCGAACCCGATCCACGCCAGATCGAGGCGGCGATTCGGCTGGGCGCGCCCGTCGTCGAATTCCACACAGGACGCTATGCGCACCTCGAAGGCGTAGAGCAGACCGAAGAGCTGCGCCGCATCGTCGATGCGGCCGCGCTCGCCGCCAAGAACGGCATCGAACCACATGCCGGCCACGGCCTCACCTTCGACAATGTCTCGGCCGTAGCGGCGATCCCACAGGTCGCCGAGCTCAACATCGGCCATTTCCTGATCGGCGAGGCGATCTTCACAGGGCTCGACAAGAGCGTCGCGAAGATGCGCGAACTGATGGATCTGGCGCGATGATCATCGGCATGGGCTCGGATCTGTGCAACATCCAGCGCATCCAGAATTCGCTCGACCGTTTCGGCGAGCGCTTTATCCGCCGCGTCTTCACCGATATCGAGCACGCCAAGGCCGAACGGCGTCCTTTCACGCGCGCGGGCACCTATGCCAAGCGCTTCGCCGCCAAGGAGGCTTTCTCCAAGGCGGTGGGCACGGGCTTCAAGAGGGGCGTGTTCATGAAGGATATCGGCGTGGTCAACGCCTCCAGCGGCGCACCCACACTGGCGCTTACGGGCGGTGCAAAAGCGCGGCTTGACGCGCTGACGCCGAGCGGCCACGCAGTGAAAGTGCATCTGACGCTGACCGACGATCATCCCTGGGCGCAGGCCTTCGTGATTCTCGAGGCGCTGCCGATCGGGGAGGAAAGCGCGTGAACGAGCCGGCACAGACCACCGGAACTGCCGAGGACGAAGCAAAGAAGGGCACCGACTGGTGGGCCGAGTTGCGCGCGATCCTCTGGCTGGTGCTCGCGGTGCTGGGCTTTCACAGCCTCATCGCCAAGCCGTTTTACATCCCTTCCGAATCGATGGTGCCCGCGCTTCTGACAGGTGACCGGCTGGTCGTTTCCAAATACCCCTATGGCTGGTCGTTCGTCTCCGCGAGCTTTCATATATTGCCACAGTTCCCGGGGCGCTTGTTCGGCAGACTTCCCGAACGGGGCGACGTGGTCATCGTGAGCCCTCCGGGTGTGCGCACCGACTATATCAAGCGCGTCATCGGCCTGCCCGGCGACCGTCTGGAGGTCAGGAGCGGCATCGTCATCCTGAACGGTGTGCCCGTGAAGCGCACGCCCGCAGGCAATGCGCGCATCCCCGTCGACGCCAACATGCAGTGCAAGGGCGATGAATATCCCGGCGCGCTCAGGAGCAGCGCGGATGGCAGCGCCTATTGCGAGCTGCCCGCGTTCCGCGAGACGCTGCCCGGTGGCCGCAGCTACACCGTACTCGACACGGGCTATTCGAACGGCGACGACTTTCCCGCAACGACGATCCCCGAGGACCATGTCTTCGTGATGGGCGATAATCGCGACCATTCCGCCGACAGCCGTTTCCCCGTTGCGGGGCTCGGGCTGGGCGGGCCGGTGCCGTGGGAGAATATCGGCGGGCGCGCCGAGTTCATCACCTTCTCGCTCGACGGGTCATCGAAATGGTGGAACCCGATAAGCTGGTTCACCGCGATGCGCGGCGGACGCGCCTTTACCAGCCTGCATCCGCAGAACGCCGAATAAAGATGGCGCGCGAGGAAAACCGCACCGTCACCACACCGGGGCCGAGCGAGGTCCAGGACCCCGCGGCACGCGCCGAGATCAAGCGCGCGTTCATCTGGTTCTCGATGGCTGGCGCGTTCGCGCTCGTCATATTGCTGATCCAGCCACTGCTGCTGATCCTGGGCGGCGTGATTTTTGCCGTGATACTCGACGGCGGTACGCGCCTGCTCGGGCGTTCGCTTCCGATCGGACGTGGCTGGCGCCTGCTGATCGTCGTGGTCGCGGCGGTCGCCTTTCTGTTCGGCACGCTCTACATGACCGGGGTCGAGATCGCGCAACAGGCCGGCCAGCTTCGTGCGACGATCGAGGTTCAGGGGGACCGCTTTCTCGCCTGGCTGACGACGACGGGCCTGATGCCCGGCACCGAGGACGTCAAGACCCTCGCGCGCGAGCTATTCGGTTCGATCGGTCGACTGACGAGTGTTCTCGGCTCGGCCTTCGGCGCCCTCACCAGCCTGTTCATGATCGCGGTGATCGGCCTGTTCCTCGCGATGGAGCCGCGTATTTACGAACGCGGCTTCCAGTGGCTGCTCCCCGCTGACAAGCGCAGAGAGGCCAAGATCACGCTCGACCGGATGGGCTTCACCATGCGGCGGCTGATGGCGGGCCGGCTGTTCGGCATGTTCTTCGAAGGCGTGCTGACCTGGATCGCGCTCAGCATCGCGGGCGTGCCGATGGCGCTGATCCTCGGCATCCTGACGGGTGTGCTAGCCTTCATTCCCAATATCGGCGCGTTCATAAGCGGCCTGCTGATGGTCGCAGTGGGCTTTAGCGCGGGAATCGAGACCGGGCTTGCCGCGATCATCGTCTATTTCGTCGTCCAGACCTTCGACGGCTATGTGCTGATCCCGCTCGTCGCCAGGAAAACCGTCGACATGCCCCCCGCGCTGACGCTCGGTACGCAAATCCTCTTCGGCACGCTGTTCGGTATCTTTGGCCTCGCGCTGGCCGATCCGATCGTTGCAATGATCAAGGTTGCGCTCGAACGTCGTTCGGAGCGTGGGGCGGATGAAGCGACAGCCGCATAAATGAAAAGGCCGGCGCATCGACGCCGGCCTGTCCTGATTTCGCATTTTTGCTGAAGCTCAACGCCCGCCCGGCATCCCCTGCGGCGGGATGGCGCCCTCGGCCTGGAGCCGCTGCATTTCCGACTGGATCTCGGCCATCGACTTGAAGTCGAGCAGGTCGACCTCGAAGATCAGCAGCGAGTTGGCCGGGATCACCTCGGCCGGCGACTGTTCGCCATAGCCGAGCTGCGGCGGGATCCAGAGCTTGTACTTGCCGCCACGCGACATCTGCTTCAGGCCTTCGGAGAAGCCGGGAACTACGCCCGCTACGGGGAAGCTCGCCTGCGGATTCTCGTCGAAGACCTTGCCGTCGCGCAGCGTGCCCTTGTAGCCGACGAGAACGACGTCCTCATCGGTGGGCTTGGGGCCCTTGCCCTCCTCGACCACCTGATACTGCAGCCCCGACGCGGTGGTGACCACGCCCTTCTGCTTCGCATTCCAGGCGAGGAACTGCTCGGGCGTGCCCGCATTGGCCACCGCGGCACCCGAGGTGCCGAGATAGGCGCCGCCGCCGGCGACGGCGACGGCAAGCGCCACGCCGATCCAGAGTTTCGCGATCGAGCCCTTGGCGATCGGGCGAAGCGGAACGGCGGTCACCGACATGGACAGGCAGCCTCGGTCATTTGAAGAAGGGAAAACGTTGAGGGAAAGCGCCGGATTTACCGGGCGCCGTCACGCTCCATACGCTTGCGCTCGAGCTTGCGCGCGCGACGGATCGCAGCGGCACGCTCGCGCGCACGCTTTTCCGACGGCTTCTCATAGTGACGGCGCAGCTTCATTTCGCGGTAAACGCCTTCGCGCTGCAGCTTCTTCTTGAGCGCCCGCAGCGCCTGGTCGACGTTGTTGTCGCGAACGAGGATTTGCATAAAGCCGTCAGTCTCCAATCTTCGATCCCGCACCACAGCGACTCGCTGGCCGCGGCACGAAAGCCAATAAAAACGGGTCGTCGCAGGACGATTCCTGCGCCGTGTGGGGCGGCCAGTAACAGCGGAGCCGCGGATTTTCAAGCGATAAAGCGGCTTTTGCGCGGTTTCGCCTCAGCCGAAGCGATAGGCCGAGACCTTCCAGCCGAGCACGTGATCGGTGAAATCGCGAATCGCGGGATCATCGGCCCCCGCACCGAGCGCAACCATCAGCGGCAGCAGATGCTCCTCGCGCGGATGCGCGAAGCGCGCTTGCGGCAACGCCTCCCAGTTCACGACGCGCGCCGAGCGCATGACGGGATCGGGGTCGGTCACCGCTGCGGTGAGCGCGTCGTCGAAGATATCGGCGCCCCCGGTCGCGGCGGAGCCGCGGACGCGCATATTGTGGAAGCTCATCCCCGAACCGACGATAAGGACACCCTCGTCACGCAAAGGCGCCAGCGCCCTGCCCGCAGCGATATGCGCGGCCGGATCCAGATCGCCACGCAGCGAAAGCTGCGCCAGTGGAATATCGGCACCGGGCAGCGCGACCTTCAGCGGAATGAACACGCCGTGATCCCAGCCGCGCGCCTGTTCCTCGGCAGTCGCGAAGCCGGCAGCCTCGAGCAAGTCCGCCGCACGGCGCGCCACATCGGGCGCACCCGGCGCGTCCCACCGCAGCCGATAGGTATGCTCGGGAAAGCCGTGATAGTCAAAGAGGAGATCGGGCCGCGCGCCGGTGTGGACCGTGAAGCCGCGCTCTTCCCAATGGCCCGAGATTAGCAGGATCGCGCGCGGACGTTCGGGCAGGCTTGCGATCAACCCGGCGAGGTAGCTTTCCATGGGCTGCCACATCGGATCGGTCGGACCATTTTCGTTGAGGAAGAAGCACGGCCCGCCGCCATGCGGGATGAACAGGGTTGGCTGGGTCATGCGATCGCATATCGGCACGCCCTGCACCCGAAACAAGCGCGGGGGCGTGCAGCAAATGCACGCCCCCGCTCAGTTTCGTTTTTGCCCACCCCGCTTGGGGCCGGTCCATGTCAGTACATGGCGCGTCCGCAGTTATAGGCGGGGATGGAGCCGGTGGCGTTGGCGGCGAAGCCTGAATAGCGGGCGTCGTCCTGGGCGAGGGCGTTGAGATATTCCTCGATATTGGGATAGCCGTCGCCGTCCTTGTCGTCATTGGCGTCCCAGACATTGGGATTGGTGTTGGTGAAGCGCTTCTCCCAGTCGTCGGGCATGCCGTCATTGTCGGTGTCGGCCTTGGACGCACCCGGGGAGAGCTGCGCCCAGCCGCCGAGATCGGCGATCGAGCCCGGCCAGTCGGCCTCGAACAGATAAGGCGATTTGTCGCAGGTGCGGACATCGTCGATATAGCGCGCATCGACATTGTCGCGGCAGGTGCCGTCGCGGCAGCGATCGGCGCCGGCATAGGCGAGCACCGCGCGCAGCGCCTGTTCGGGTGCGACGAGGCGCGCGGGGTCGAAGCTGAGCGCCTTGCCCGGGGCGATCGCGTAACCGAGATTCTGCACGACGCCGAGCCCCGCGCGCGCGCAGTCCTTGGCGCCGACAGGGGTGACGCCGCAGATCGTCGAGGCCACGACATGCGCCATGAAGCCCGCGGCCTGGACGAAGGGATCGGAGACGCTCTGCCCGAACTGCCCCGCGACGCGCGTGCGCGGCGTCACATTGTCCTTGGCATAGATGTTGAAGCCATAGTTGAGCGCGCCGCCCGGGGTGTAGAGCCCGATCAGGTAGTTGCCGTCGCTGGCATTGTAGCGCGGGCCCCTCAGCGCGACATTGCCGACATAATTGGCATAGACGCTGCCGAACTGGTTGGAGACCAGCCCCGTCTCGGAGACGAAATTGTAGAAGACGTTGCTGATGATGTCGGCCTGGCCGACGGTGCCCGCGGCCGCGGGTGCGGTGCCCACCGCGATGTTGATGCCGCGCTGCTCGCCATGCTGCGAGAGGTTGTGCGCGATGGTGATGTTGGAGGCGGGCTTGAGGAAGAAGCTCTTGCAGTGGAGCGACGAGGTGTGGCCGCCATTGCGGCACAGATTGGGCCCGACGATCGACCATTGCAGCGTACAGTTGGTGCAGCCCATGTCGAGGCTCTCGTCGGTGCCGAACATCGTCGAGACATGGTCGAGGATCTGGTTGTTGGTCCCCGACATGCGAATGGGATCGCCGTTCAGCGAGCTGCGTCCGGGATGCGGGCCGGTGCGCGTGCGGACATGGCGCAGGATCATGTCGTTGCCGCCCGAGCGCGTGTCGATCAGCGAATCGACGGGGTTGTAGTTGGCGCCGAGGCGGAACTCGATACCCCCCGGCGAGGTCTGGCCCGCGATATAGATTTTGGGCGTCCTGATATAGGCGGCCGACTGGATCTCGATCGCGCCCGAGACATCGAACACGCAGTAGCGCGGACGCCCCGCGGGGATGCTGTACGGGCTGGTCACCTGCAGCGCGAGCGCGCATTCGCGGTAGGTGATCTTGCCGTCGCCGGGGACGGCTGTGTCCTCGAGCGAGTTGATCTTGTAGACGACCGCATTGGGGCCACGCACGCTCGTGTTCTTGCCGAAGCCGATCGCGGTGGGAAAGGCGATGGGATGCTGCGCGCGATCGGGGATCGCGCCGTTATCGGGATTGCCGAACGCACCCGACGCACCACCGCCGCCCGAGCTCGAGCCGACCGTGATCGTCGCGGTTGCCGCTCGCGCGGTTCCAGAGAAACTGCACTCCACCCTGTATGTCGTGGAGGCCGAGGGCTTTACCGCGACAGAGCCGTTGGTCGCCTTGCGGCCCGAGAACTGCCCGTCGCCACTGGCCACGCAATTGCTCGCGCCCGAAGATGCGCTCCAGCTCAATGTGCTCGATCCGCCTGCAGAGACTGTCGCGGGAGAGGCACTCAGGCTCACCGTGCTGGTCGGGGGAGGAGGTGTCGTGCCCCCGCTCACAAGCTTGAGCTGCGTTTCGGGCACCCATCCGTCAGCCCCCGAGCCGAAATTGATCTGCCACCAGATCTGCGTGCCCTTCTTGACCGGGCCGCCGACAACAGTGCCGGACGTGCCGGCATTTTGCAGCCCGACACCGGTTACCAGATCACTTTGCATCACGCGGAACTTGGTATTCAGCGTGACGCCCTGCCCAATCGCGATCGATTGGGCATTCACCGCCCGGAATCCCAGAAAGATTAATACGACAGCACACAGTGCTACGATGGCCATGCCCTTGGCAGACCTTAAATGCGACCCGACACTCACTTGCGACCCCTAGACCTACTCGCGGCTTGCGCCACTTACAACAACACAACTTTTTACAGTGACTTGCTCAAAGACCGAGGATTCGGCCTATCAACGAATCAGATCACCGCACTTGTTTTCTGTTTGATTGCAGGACGATATCCTGCGAAGGAATTACTATTATGTTTGTACGGACAAGTTCCCTATTGTTGGATTACGCCAACGTCAACGGCATAAATATTACGTTAATAATATGAATACGTCGCGTATTGCTGATGATCGACGGAGATATCTAATCAGACGATGATTTATTCTATGAGTTCTGTGACAACTATCTGTTTTATAACATCGCGTGTGGGGCTACGCGGCGGAGCGCAGGCGTTTGCCGAAGCGCAATCTCCGCTCCCCTACCCGCAATATTTGATTTATCTGTGACGGCGATGACCCGGTTCACCGTCAACAATCAGCCCGTTCATTACCGAATGGACCCTGAAACTCCGCTGCTCTGGGCGTTGCGTGACGCATCCAACCTGACGGGCGCCAAATATGGTTGCGGCCGCGGGGATTGCGGCGCCTGCACCGTCGACATCGATGGCGAGGCGCGGCGGAGCTGCCGTGTGACCATCGCCGAGATCGAGGGAAGCTTCGTGACCACGATCGAGGGCCTGTCGCGCGACCGCAGCCATGCAGTGCAACAGGCCTGGGCCGCCGAGAATGTTCCGCAATGCGGCTTCTGCCAGTCGGGGATGATCATGGCGGCGGCGGTGCTGCTCGAAAAGAATCCGAACCCCACCGATGCCGATATCGACACGGCGATGACCAATATCTGTCGCTGCGGCACCTATCCGCGCATCCGTCGCGCAATTCGTCACGCCGCGCGCATTGCGGCAGGTGGCGAAAATATTGCGGCGGCGCCGCCACCCGGCATCACGCCAGCCGACGCCGCGCGCACGGTGCCGGCGCTCAGTCCCGCCGTACCCAAGGACCCGCGTTGAGGTCGCGCTGGCGCGGACGAATCTGTCAACGGGCTTTCAACCCGGTTCAGCAACGGCTCAGGGCATTCGTCGCATTTTCAGGCAATGCGGCCAGTGCGCCGTTCCTGGAGTGATTTGCAGATGAAGAAGTATCTGATCCTTGCGCTGCTCGCGGCCACCGCGGCGACGCCCGCGCTTGCGCAGCGCGGTGATGGGGACATCCGCGAGCGACGGCCGGTGGCAGACGCGCCATCATCGTCGTCCACACCTCGAGACCGGCCGCAGACACGCGAACAACGGCAGGAGGTCCGCCGCGAGATGCGCGAGAGCCGCCAGATCGCTCCGCAGGATCGCGCGCAGAACCGTCAGGGCTGGCGCAATGCTCCACAGGGCAGCGCGCAGGATCAAGAGGCCCCGCGCGATGCACGCGCGCAGCGCGGCGAGAATGGCAGGGGCTGGCAGGGCCGCGCACCGGTCGCCCGGCCGGTCCCCGTCCAGGCCACGCCGCAGCAGCGCGACCGGACCAATCGCAACGACGGGCGCTGGAATAACGGCAATCGTGATCGCAATTCCGATAGCGATCGCCGCTGGAACGACAATGATCGCCGCGCGGATCGCGACGAGAATCGCCGATGGGATCAGAACCGCGACCGTCGTTGGGACGGCAACGGCGATCGGCGCTGGAACGACGACAACGACCGCCGATGGGATCGCGATGGCGACCGCCGCTGGGACCGCGACGGAAATCGCTGGAACGACCGTGACCGCGACGGGCAGCGATGGGATCAACGCAAATGGCGCAACGACCGGCGCTACGACTGGCGTCGCTACCGCGAGTATAACCGGCAGATCTACCGGCCGGGCCGCTATTACGTGCCCTATGGCTGGAACTACGGCTATCGGCGTTATTCGATCGGCATCACGCTGAATTCGCTGCTCTGGGGCTCGCGCTACTGGATCAACGATCCTTGGTATTACCGCCTGCCGCCGGCCTATGGCCCATATCGCTGGGTGCGCTATTATGACGATGTCCTGCTCGTTGATGTCCGCACGGGCTATGTCGTCGACATCATCCACGATTTCTTCTGGTAACCACAAAAAGGGGCGCCCGGCCCATCCGCCGGGCGCCTTGTTTTCATGCGCCCGCCGCGACGCCGAGCACCGTCAGCATATGGTCATGGCCGTCGCGGCCCGCCCAGCGGAATGACTGGCCCACGGTCAGCCCGATCAGCGCCGCGCCCACCGGCGTCGCGACCGAAATCCGGCCCGCCGCGATATCAGCCTCGCCGGGATAGACGAGCGTGACGGTCCGCTCCTGCCCATCCTCATCGCGGAAGCGGACAATCGACCCCATCGCGATGACCGAGCCCGATATCTCTTCGACCGCGCGAATTTCGGCGCGCCCCATTTCCTGAAGAAGAACCTCGGCGACCTCAGGGGCGCTCCGGCGGATGGCATATGCGAGATCGTACAGCCGATCCTGATCGGCCTCGGTAATGATGATGGCGGGCAGCGCCGAATCGTTGCTGGCAATGTGACGCATGATGGCGGGTCCTGTGTATTGGTGGCGCGCGAAAACATGGTCGCAGCGCCACGAGCTGAACTGGTGATGGAAATCGACACCCCAAGCCGGGGCGCAAAAGCGCCCTCAGACTTGGGGCACACCGAGTGCGAGCGGATTCTCCCGACGCGAAAGCACGCAGTAATGGGCAGGAAAACAGGCCATGGTCCCAACATCGTGGCTGACACCGCGCGGTTCAAGCGCAAATCTGGGTGCACGCCGCGATCGTCAACCATGCGTGTGGCCTGAACTGCGCGTGCGACGCGCGTCAGCCTTCCTTCAACTCCGACTCATCAGACCTCGACGCGCCCTTGGCACGTGCGAGAATGAAGGCGCTTCTGGCGCGCCGGGCATATTCGTCGGCCAGCCGCGTGTGGAGCTTGCGCACGCAGTTTTCGGCAGCCTTGTCGGCGAGCGTACGTTCGTCGCGTTCACGCCGGGTGTAATAGGATAGATCGTCCTGCTCAGTCATGATCACTCCCGGTTTGCGCGCAGCATCCGGACGGACGCGCGAGGGTCCAGATTTCACGCCGGATGATGCGAAGCGCGAGCATAGATCAAAAGCGAGTGAGTCGCACCATGGGATCGTGGGAGCCGGGTTTCGGACGAGCCGTTTGGCCGCAAGCGAAATGAAGGGACCCATGCCAATCGCGACCCGTTCCCTTTTAATCCTGACAAAGAGGAGAGGCATGATGACCGACATTGCAACCGACGAAACAGCCAGACTGATCGCTTCGAACAAGGTGGAAGGGACCGCCGTCTACAACCGCGCGGGCGATCGTCTCGGCTCGGTGTCCAACTTCATGGTCGACAAGGTATCCGGGAATGTCGAGTACGCCGTACTGTCGTTCGGCGGCTTCCTCGGCATGGGCCAGGACCATTACCCGCTACCGTGGAGCATGCTCAGCTATGACACCGGACAGGGCGGCTATGTCGTTGATCTCGACAAGTCGCTGCTCGACAATGCGCCGCGTTATGGCGCCGATGACGAGCCCGCCTACGATCGCGATTACGGCAAGCGGGTCTATGACTATTACGGCGTCAACTATCCCTATTGATCGCCGATTTTTTCAAACTGTGCGCCAGCGCACAGCTTGTAATGGTTAATCGTGATTAAACGACCCCGCGACCCAAGGGCCACTTCTCTTGGAGCGGGGGCCCGCCTTGATGGCCTGGCAGGATTTCCTGCCAGGCCATCTTGTTTTGCGATCCCGCAGAAAAGGCGCTTGATCTAAACTCCACTCGAACCTTTATGCCAGCGGCTCCGATTCACAAAAGGAGCCCGCCATATGCATTCCACGCTCGATATCGCGCTTATCTACGGCAGCACGCGCGAGGCGAGGTTGTGCGACACCGTGGTGCGCTGGGCCGCCGGCGAGATTGCTGCGCGGCGCGACATCGCGCTCGAAATCATCGACCCGCGCGAGGACGTCGCGGGCAGCGATACGCTCGGCGCCCGGATCGAAGCGGCCGACGGCTATATCGTGGTGACCCCGGAATATAATCATGGCTATCCCGCCGCGCTGAAGGCGTTGCTCGATTCGGCGGATGAGCAATGGAGCGCCAAGCCCGTCGCCTTCATCTCTTATGGCGGCGTGTCCGGCGGGCTACGCGCCGTCGAGCAGCTCAGGCTCGTCTGCGCGGAGCTCAACATGGTGACGGTGCGCGAACAGCTCAGCTTTGCGAATGTCTGGGAGCAGTTCGGAGCAAATGGTGCGCTGTACGAGCCCGATCGAGCCCGGCGCGCGCTGGCCGCCATGCTGGATGCACTGGGCTGGTGGGGAAGCGTGCTGCGTGACGCGCGTGCGACGCTCCCCCGTGCCCGGGCCGCGTGATCAGTCCCGCAGCAGTTCGTTGATACCGGTCTTGGCGCGCGTCTGCGCGTCGACGCGCTTCACGATCACCGCGCAATAGAGTCCCGGCCCCGGGGTGCCATCGGCGAGCGGCTTGCCGGGCAGCGAGCCGGGGACGACAACGGCATAGGACGGCACGCGGCCGACGAACACCTCTCCGGTCGCGCGGTCGACGATCTTGGTCGAAGCGCCCAGATAGACCCCCATCGAGAGCACCGCGCCTTCCTCGACGATCACACCCTCGGCGACTTCGGAGCGCGCACCAATGAAGCAATTGTCCTCGATGATCACGGGGTTGGCCTGGAGCGGTTCAAGCACGCCGCCGATGCCGACGCCGCCCGACAGGTGCACATTCTTGCCGATCTGCGCGCAACTGCCGACCGTGGTCCAGGTGTCGACCATCGTGCCTTCATCGACGAACGCGCCGATATTGACGAAGCTCGGCATCAGCACCGCGCCCCTGGCGACATGCGCGCCCGCGCGCACGATCGAGCCCGGCACCGCACGGAAGCCTGCGGCGCGGAAGCGCGCCTCGTCCCAGCCCGAGAATTTCGACGGAACCTTGTCCCACCAGTGCGCGGCGCCCGGGCCGTGCGAGATCAGCGCATTGTCGTTGAGACGGAACGACAGCAGCACCGCTTTCTTGAGCCACTGATTGACGACCCATTCGCCGTTGCCGGTCTTCTCGGCGACGCGCGCCTTGCCCGAGTCGAGCGCTGCAAGCGCATGGCCAACGGCATCGCGGACTTCGCCCTTCGTATCGAGGCCTAGTCCGTCGCGCGCGTCCCACGCCTGTTCGATCACCGCCTGCAGATTGTCGCTCATCGTCACTCGCTTTCGGTTATGTGTTTCAGCCATTCGCCAAGATCGGCGACCTCATAGTCGATCATCCCGGCCTGAACACCCTCATTGCCGAGTTCGGATCCGTTGTTGATCCAGACGGTCGTCATGCCGAGCGCCTTGGCCGGCACCAGGTTGCGCGCCATGTCCTCAACGAACACCGACTCGGCGGGATCGATCGCGAGCGCCGCGCACATCCGCGCATAGCCCTTGGCCTGCGGCTTGGGGCGGTAGTCAAGCTGGTGGATGTCGTAGACCGTTTCGAAGACGCCGCCCAGGCCCAGCCGGTCGAGCACGCGCAGCGCATAGGGCGCATCGCCGTTGGTGAACACGATCCGGCGCCCGGGCAGCGCGGCGATCGTGTCGACGACATGCGGGTCATGCGACAGCCGATCGAGCGGGATATCGTGGACGAAGTCGAGGAAATGGTGCGGATCGACGCCGTGATCGGCCATGAGCCCGGCGAGCGTCGTGCCATGCGCGCGGAAATAGCCCTTCTGAACGCGCCGGGCCTCGACGAGATCGACCGAGAGCAGCTCTGCGATATAGGCGCCCATGCGTCCGTCGATCAGCGCGAACAGCTCGGCCCCGGGGGGATAGAGCGTGTTGTCGAGGTCGAAAATCCAGTTGCGGATATGGGAGAGCGCGCCGATCATGCGGGACAGGCGTTTAGCCGAGCCTCTATATTAAGTTCAAGGCAAGCCGCGTGCGCTAGGCTGTCAGCGATTCGGGGCTGGGGCAATAAAATGCGTTTGCAGGGCGTAAGACGGATTCTGATGCTGGGCACTGCGATTCCGCTCGCGGTCTCGCTGGCGGCGTGCGGCGGCGGTGGCGGCGGTGTAAACTCGACGCCCGCGCCAGTACCCGCTGCGCCGCCCCCTCCTCCGCCGCCGCCACCTCCTCCGCCACCGCCGCCGAGCACAAATTTCGATACCCCCGAATATCGCCAGTCAAACGCCGCCGTCAGCACCAGGGCGATCAGCGCCTATCAGGCCGGCGCGACCGGCGCGGGTATCACCGCGGCGGTGGTCGATAGCGGCATCAATCCCGCCCTGTCCGAATTCGCGGGCAAGATCAGCAGCGCCTCCGCCGATCTTGCGGGCACCCGGCCGATGGCCGACGAGGACGGTCATGGCACCGCGGTCGCGGGGATCATCGGCGCGGCGAAGAACGACAGCGGCATGCACGGCGTCGCGTTCAATTCGACGCTGCTCATCGCAAAAACCGATCAGCCCGGAAGCTGCACCAATACCAGCGGCCCGGTCGACCAGCAGGGTTGCCAGCATCCCGACAGTGCGATCGCGCGCGGCGTCGATCTGGCGCGCACCAACCAGGCGCGCGTGATCAACATCTCGCTCGGCGGCTCGCCCGCAGCCAGCGTGCTGCGCGCCGCGATCGACCGCGCCACGGCCGCAGGGATCGTCATCGTGATCTCGGCGGGCAATGACAGCGCCGCCAATCCCGATCCGATGGCGCAGGTCGCGCTCGACCCCGTCGCGCGCGGGCTCGTCATCATCGCGGGCGCGCTCGATGCCAGCGATGGGCTCGCCAGCTTCAGCAATCAGGCGGGCAGCGGGCAGGCCCAGTATCTGTCCGCGCTCGGCAGCCGGGTGGTCACCGTCAATGAGAATGGTGCGTCTATCTTTTTTAGTGGCACGTCGGCCTCGGCGCCGGTCATTTCGGGCGCGGTCGCGCTGCTTGCGCAGGCATTCCCCACTCTCACCGGCCGCCAGATCGTCGAGCTGCTGTTCAATTCGGCGCGCGATCTGGGTGCAGCGGGCGACGACGCGACCTTCGGGCAAGGCGCGCTCGACCTCGCGCGCGCCTTCCAGCCGCAGGGGCAAACGTCGCTCGCGGGCTCGATGACGCCGGTCTCGACCGCCAGCAATGCGACGATGTCGCCCGCAATGGGCGACGCCGCCAAGGCGGGGACCGCGCAATCCGTCATGCTCGACGGCTATGGCCGCGCCTATGTGCTCGACCTCGCGCGGACGCTCAGCCCCGGCGCGCCGCGACGGACGCTGACCCCCGCGCTTGCGCAAGGCGGACGCCAGCTTGCCGCCGCCGGACGCGCGCTCGCCTTTTCAGTGTCCGTCGCGGAGGGCACGCGCGGCACGCAATTGCTGCTGACGCGCGACCAGGCCGAGCTGGCGCGCGCTACCGCGGGCTTTGTCGCGAGCCGGATCGACAGGCGCACCGAGATGGCGCTGGGCTACCACACGAGCGCGGGAACGATCGCCGCGTCGCTCAAGGGAAGGCGCGAAGCCGCCTTCCTTGTCGCCGAAGACCCGGCGCACGGTCTCGGGTTCGAGCGTCGGGCGAAATCGTCGGTCGCGGTTCGGCACCAGCTTTCCGATCTCGGCATCATGATCACTGCCGAAACCGGATCGGCGCTGCTCTACGATCCCGCCGAAGCCGCGCGATTGCGGGGTGATTATAGCCGCCATGGCTATGACCGGATTTCGCTGGGACTGGACGGGCAACTGGGCAAGATCGCACTCGGCGTCGAGGCGAGCCGGCTGGTCGAGAAGGAAACCGTGCTTGGCGCGCGCTTCGGCCCCGCGCTGGGCGGCAATGGCGCGACGAGCTGGTTCCTCGATGTCGACGCGGCGCTCGCGCTCGGCAGCGGCTGGCGGATCGGCGGCACGCTGCGGCAGGGTATCACGCGGGCGCCGCTCGGAACGCTCAAGAGCAATGCCTTCGCCTTCGATGTCGGCAAGTCCGGCGTATTTGGCGCGAACGACCGCCTGACGCTGCGCGTGGCGCAACCGCTTCGGATCGTCAGCGGCGGCTTTCGCCTCACCCTTCCCGACAGCTACGATTATCAGACGGGCGAAACGAGCTATGCGATCCGCTATCTCGGATTGGCCCCCAAGGGACAGCAAATCGACCTCGAGGCCGTATATGCGCGTCCGCTCGGGCCGGGCTGGCTGACCACCAATCTGTTCTACCGACAGGACCCGGGAAATCTCTGGTACGCACCCGACGACATCGGGATGGCACTGCGCTTCGGGATGGATTTTTAACGCCCCGCACATTCAGTGCTCCTGCGGAAGCAGGAGCCCATGGCGAGCGGCGTATGAGCGCTGGAACCATGGGCTCCGGGTCAAGCCCGGAGCACCCCGTGCTTAAACCGTAAAACTCTCGCCGCAGCCGCACGCGCCCTTGGCGTTGGGGTTGTTGAAGACGAAACCCGCGGTGAAATCATCCTCCACCCAGTCCATCGTCGATCCGATCAGGTAGAGTACCGAGGCGGCGTCGATGAAGAAGGGGCCGGCGGGCGTGTCGATGCGCTCGTCGAAGCTCGCGGCTTCGCTCACATAGTCGACCGAATAGGCGAGCCCCGAACAACCGCGCCGCGGTGTCGACAGCTTGACGCCGATCGTGCCCTCGGGCGCGTCCTTCATCAGCGTCGCGATCCGCGCCTCGGCCGAGGGTGTGAGCATGACCGCGGCGGGGCGTGCGCGGACTTTGGTCGTCGTCTCGGTCATCACAGCATCCCCAATTCGAGCTTGGCCTCGTCCGACATCTTCTGCGGATCCCAGGGCGGATCCCAGATGAGATTGACTTCGGCCGATCCGATCCCGGGCACGCTGCCGACGCGAAGCTCGACCTCACCGGGCATCGATTCGGCGACGGGACAATGCGGTGTGGTCAGCGTCATCGTGACGACAGCATGGCCGTCCTCGGTGATGTCGACGCCGTAGATCAGCCCGAGATCGTAGATGTTCACGGGAATCTCGGGATCGTAAATCTCTTTCAGCGAGCCGATTACCGCCTCGTAGAGATCGCCGCCGGGCTCGCCCACGGGTTCAGCCGCCGGCTTCTGCGAGAGGAAACCCTCGAGATAGTCGCGCTTGCGCTCCATCGTGTCGCGCGGCGTCTCCTCGACGCGCACCTTGGGCGGCTTCACAGCCTCCTCGACCTCTTCGACCACGATCTTGCGTTCCTCGTTCACCCGAAAATCCTCGTGACTCGTTGTATGCCCTTCGCCAGCGCTTCGACATCGACCTCGCTCGAATAGACGCCGAAGCTCGCGCGCGCGGTGGCGTCGACCCCCAGATGCGCCATCAGCGGCTGCGCGCAGTGATGCCCCGCGCGGATCGCGACATGGCTTTCGTCCAATATGGTGCCGATGTCGTGGGGATGAACCCCCTCGATCCCGAAGCTGACGATTCCCGCCGAATCGTCGGGCCCGAACAGCCGCACGCTGTTGATCGCCGACAGCGCCTCGCGCGCGGCCTTCACCAGCGCGGTTTCATGCGCATGGATCGCATTGAGCCCGATCGCGTCGACATAGTCGATCGCGGCGTGAAGCCCGATCACGCCCACCACATGCGGCGTCCCCGCCTCGAAGCGCGCGGGTGGGGGCGCATAGGTCGTCTTCGCGAAGGTGACCTTGTCGATCATCGCGCCGCCGCCATGCCAGGGCGGCATCGATTCGAGGATCTCGGGCCGCGCCCAGAGCACGCCGATCCCCGTCGGGCCGTAGAGCTTGTGCCCCGAAAAGGCGTAGAAATCGGCGCCGATCTCGGCGACGTTCACGGGAATTCGCGGCACCGCCTGGCAGCCGTCGAGCAGCAGCTTCGCTCCGACGCCGTGCGCCAGCTCCGCCGCACGCTTCGCGTCGAGCACCGAGCCGAGGACGTTGGAGACATGCGCCAGCGCAACGAGCTTGTGCGCAGGCGTCAACATCGCCGCGACCGCGTCGAGGTCGATCTTTCCATCTTCGGTCAGCGGCGCGACATCGATCTCGATGCCCGTCCGGTCGCGCAGCAACTGCCAGGGCACGATGTTCGAATGATGCTCGAGCATCGACAGCAGCACGCGGTCGCCCGCCTTCAGATGCGTATTGCCCCAGCTATGCGCGACGAGGTTGATGCTCTCGGTCGCACCGCGCGTGAAGACGATCTCTTGCGGATCGCCGGCGCCGATGAAGCGCGCGATCCGCTGCCGCGCCGCCTCGAACGCCACCGTCATCTCGGCCGAGCGCTGATAGACGCCGCGGTGGACGGTGGCATAGGTCTCGCCATAGCCGCGCGCGATCGCATCGATCACGGCGCGCGGCTTCTGCGCGGTCGCGGCGCTGTCGAGATAACGCCAACCGTCGGGGATCGCCGGAAAGTCGGCGAGATGGTCCAGAGGGCGCGTATCGGCGAGCGTCGTCATCTCCACCCCCCGTTTGTCCCGAGCGAAGTCGAGGGACGCCCGCGCGATACCCAACGTCCCTCGACTACGCTCGGGACGAACGGAAACTGGGGTGGCCGGTTCACAGCAAATTCTCCAGCGCAGCGATCGCCGCGGCCTCGATCGCCTCACGCTCGGCCGCGTCCTCGATTCCGTCAAACACGCCCGCGATGAAGCCCTGCAGCATCAGCTTCTTGGCCTCGGCGGGCGGCAGCCCGCGGCTGGCGAGGTAGAAGAGCGCTTGCCGGTCGAGCTCGCCGACGGTCGCGCCGTGCGCGCATTTGACGTCATCGGCGTAGATTTCGAGCTCGGGCTTGGCGTTAGCGGTCGCGGTGCGATCGAGCAGCATCGCCTTTACCGATTGTTCGGCGTCGGTCTTCTGCGCGTCGCGCGCGACGAGGATCTTGCCGAGATAGCTGCCCGTCGCCTTGCCCGCGAGCACCGAGCGCACGGTCTGGTGGCTCGTCGCCCCCGGCTCGGCATGCGTCACCTGCGTCACGATCTCGAGCGTCTGCGTCCCCGAACCGAGGATCGCGCCGCCCATCTCGAAATGCGCGCCCTCGGCGAGCGTGACGTCAAGCGTAATCCGCCCGAACTGCCCGCCGGTGTTGAGGACATAGAATTCGGCGCGCGCATCGCGGCCCAGCGTGACGGTGTAATCCTCGACGATCACCGCGCCCTCGCGCGCCTGCTGCGCGATGATCCGCGTGATGCTCTCGCCCGCCGGCACCGCAATCGTCTCGCGCTTGCCCGGCACCTCGGGCCAGACCTTCGCGAGCGCATCGAGATCGCTATAGCGCCAGGCTTCGAGCTTGCGCGTGGGAAGAGGAAGCTGCGTGGTCATAGGGCAAGCGCCTTCATTCCCTCTCCCTTGATGGGAGAGGGTTGCGCAGACTTGGCGGCTTGCTGCCTAGTCGGAGCTGGGTGAGGGTGCAGTTCGGTGCCAAGCGCAATGTCGGACATCACCCTCATCCAACTCCGCCTAGACGCCTGCGGCGCCAAGGCTGCGTATCCTTCTCCCATCAAGGGAGAAGGGGAGAAGGCGCCACCCCTATTCACGCCGCCACCTGCGCGTAGCCTTCGCGCTCGAGCTCGAGCGCCAACTCCGGCCCGCCCGAACGCACGATCCTGCCCGCGCTCAGCACATGAACGAAATCGGGCTGCACATAGTCGAGCAGCCGCTGATAGTGCGTGATCAGCAGCACCGCCTTGTCGGGCGCGCGCATGATGCGGTTGATGCCGTCGCCGACGACGCGGAGCGCATCGATGTCGAGGCCGCTGTCGGTCTCGTCGAGCACCGCGAGCCTGGGGCCGATGATCCCCATCTGCACCATCTCGTTGCGCTTCTTCTCGCCGCCCGAAAAGCCGACATTCACGGGGCGCTTGAGCATTTCCATGTCGAAGCCGAGCCGGTCGGCCTGCAGGCGCGCGACCTTGAGGAACTCGCCCCCCGAAAGCGGCCCCTCGCCCCGCGCCTTGCGCTGGCTGTTCAATGCCTCGCGCAGGAACTGAACGTTGGAGATGCCGGGGATCTCGACGGGATACTGGAAGCCGAGGAAGAGCCCGAGCGCCGCGCGCTCGTGCGGTTCGAGAGCAAGGAGGTCCAACGCCTCTCCCTCGTCACCCCGGACCTGATCCGGGGTCCCGCTTCCTTCTTCCGCCACTGAAAAGCGGGACCCCGGCTCAAGGCCGGGGGGACGGGAAGGTGTAAACGTCACCGATCCCTCAGTCACCTCATAGCCGGGACGACCGCCAAGCACATAGGCAAGCGTCGACTTGCCCGCGCCATTGGGCCCCATGATCGCATGGATCTCGCCCGCATTCAGGCTGAGCGTCAGCCCCTTGAGGATCGGCTTGCCGTCAACTTCGGCGTGGAGGTTTTCAATCTTCAACATAAACTTATCCGTCATGCCAGCGCAGGCTGGCATCCAAGCGATGCCGCAAACTGCAATGTGGGTTGGAGGATCGTCTGGATCCCAGCCTTCGCTGGGATGACGCGGATGGAAAAGGCGTCGATCATCCGACCGATCCCTCAAGGCTGATCCCGAGCAGCTTCTGCGCCTCGACCGCGAACTCCATCGGGAGCTGCTGGAGCACTTCCTTGGCAAAGCCATTCACAATCAGCGCCACCGCGCTTTCCTGATCGAGCCCGCGCTGCATCGCGTAGAAGAGCTGGTCGTCGCTGATCTTGCTCGTCGTCGCCTCATGCTCGATCTGCGCCGAGGGGTTTCTCACCTCGATATAGGGCACGGTGTGCGCACCGCATTTGTCGCCGAGCAACAGGCTGTCGCACTGGGTGAAGTTGCGGACATTCTCCGCGGTCGGGCCGACGCGGACGAGGCCGCGATAGGTGTTGTTCGCGAAGCCCGCCGAAATGCCCTTGGAGATGATCGTCGAACGGCTGTTCTTGCCGAGGTGGATCATCTTGGTGCCGGTATCGGCCTGCTGGTGGTTGTTGGTCACTGCCACCGAATAGAATTCGCCGACGCTGTTCTCTCCGCTCAGCACGCAGCTCGGATACTTCCAGGTGATCGCCGAACCCGTTTCGACCTGCGTCCAGCTCACCTTGGAGTTCTTGCCCTGGCAGAGCGCGCGCTTGGTAACGAAATTGTATATGCCGCCCTTGCCGTCGGCGTCGCCCGGATACCAATTCTGTACCGTCGAGTATTTAATTTCGGCGTCGTCCAGTGCGACCAGTTCGACCACTGCGGCGTGGAGCTGGTTCTCGTCGCGCATCGGCGCGGTGCAGCCTTCGAGGTACGAGACGTAAGAGCCCTTGTCCGCGACGATCAGCGTGCGCTCGAACTGCCCCGTATTCTCGGCATTGATCCGGAAATAGGTCGACAGCTCCATCGGGCAGCGCACGCCTTCGGGAATGTAGACGAAGGTGCCGTCGGAGAAGACCGCGCTGTTCAAGGTCGCGAAATAATTGTCGTGCTGCGGCACGACCTTGCCGAGCCACTTCTTCACCAGCTCGGGATATTCGCGGATCGCCTCAGAGATCGAGCGGAAGATGACGCCCGCTTCCTCAAGCTCCTTGCGGAAGGTGGTGGCGACCGAAACCGAGTCGAACACCGCGTCGACCGCGACCTTGCGCGCGCCTTTGACGCCCGCGAGCACTTCCTGCTCGGCGATCGGGATGCCCAGCTTGCGATAGGTCTCGAGAATCTCGGGATCGAGCTCGTCGAGCGAATTCAGCTCGGCCTTTTTTTTCGGTTCCGCATAATAATAGGCGTCCTGATAATCGATCGGCGGGATCTGGAGCATCGCCCAGTCGGGCGCAACCATATCCAGCCATATGCGGAACGCCTTCAGTCGCCATTCGAGCATCCATTCGGGCTCGCGCTTCTTGGCGGAAATGAAGCGGACGGTGTCCTCGTTGAGCCCCTTGGGCGCGAAATCCTGTTCGACGTCGCTGGTGAAGCCCCATTCATAGGTCGCCAGCTTTTCGGCGGCGGCGAGCGCTTCATGATTCTTCGTGGCCATCAATATGCTCCCGCCGCGAAGCGGCCAAAATCAACCTCCGCGTCTCCGCGTCTCCGTGCGAGAAAAGTTTGTGCGCGCGGAGGCGCGGAGGCGCGGAGGAAGAGAGATTGCGCTGCGCGCATCAGTGCGCCCTCCCCGACAGGCTGGCGAGAGTCACGCCCGCAAGCGCGCCGCGCACCGCGCCAGTCACTGCGTTCATATGCGGCCGCACGCGGCACTCGTCTTCGAGGCCGCAATCATGGGCGCCGTGCTCGGCACATGGGGTCATTGCAATGGGTCCTTCGACGGCCTCGATAACATCGGCGAGGCTGATGGCGGCCGGCGGACGCGCGAGGCGGATCCCGCCCCCCGTTCCCCGGCTGGATTCGATCAGGCCGGCCGCCGACAACCGGCTCACCAGCTTCTGCGCGGTGGGGAGAGGAATGCCCGTTTCGGCCGAAAGCGTCGTCGCGTTCATCTTGACGTGCTTGCGGGTCGCAGGGTCAAGCCCCGCTCCGGCGCCGCAATGACGCGCCGCGGCCGCCATCATCACGACGGCATAATCGGCAAGGCTCGAAAGACGCATCTTTGCGAATGACTCTCAAATCGGACTGATTCGTTCCGATTGCCATATGGCGAGGGTCCGGCGCGGGATCAACCCCGCGGGGGCTCAACTCCCCTGAAAGAGTGGATCGGTCGGCCCCGCGATATCTACACGGCCGCGCTTCAATTGTGCGAGCACGGGCAGCGCTTCCCCGAAGCGCGTCGGGGTGATTCCCGTAAATTGCTTGATTTCCTTGATGAAGTGCGACTGGTCGTAGAAATTCTCGGCCATGATATCGCCCGCGATGCCCTCCCCCAGCGCGAGCGATGCTGCGGCGCGTAGCGCGCGATATTTGCGCGCGAGCATCTTGGGCGGCGCGCCGTAATAGCGCTTGCACAGCCTCTCGACCTGACGGCGCGAAAGCCCGAGCACAGCCACAAGATCGTCGACCCTTGGCGAAGGCGAGGCCGCGAGCCACGCATCGACGCTGCGCGTGAAGGCGAGCGCCGCCTGCCGGTCGCGCTGGATGAGCTCGCGAAACAGCGCGCTCGCGATCACCGCCTTGTCCTCGACCGTCGGCGCGGCGAGCAGTCTTTCCATGATCCCGTCCAGCGTTTTGCCGAAAAATCCCGTGGCATCGACCGCGCGGTTGACGAGCATCGACGCCTCGAACCCCATCAGCGCGCCCCAGCCCGCGGGCAACAGCCCCGCGCCGAACAGATGGATAGGCCCCTCGGCACGGATATTGGTGTTGCCCGTGGTCGGCCCGATAATGCTGATGACGGGAAGCTGCTGGATATGACCGTCGGCGAAGCGGCAGGTGCCGCTGCCCGAAAAGCCGAAGCGGATCTGCGCATAATCGGCGCATTCACCCGCCTCGAAGCGTGGCACATCGGCGCGAAACTCGTAAAAGGCGGTGATATAGGCGCTCAGGTCCGCATCGGGCGCGGCATAGGTCAGCGACATATCCATTGGATATCCCCCTCGCATCGAACCTGCATGACTAGCCCAGGTGGCGGCGGGCATCAAATCTCCCGCCGATCTCCGTGCGCTCAGGTCTGGAAGACGATGGGGTCGACCTTGCCCGCGAGCGAAGCAGGCTTCAGTGTCAACTTGGCGAGCACGGGCAGTTCCTCGCTGAAACGCTTGGGCGTCAGGCCGGTGAACTGCTTGATCTCGCGGATAAAATGCGACTGATCGTAGAAATTTTCGCCGATCAGCTCACCGACCTCCGCTTCGCCGCGCGCGAGCGTGGTTGCGGCGCGGATCGCGCGATATTTGCGCGAAAGCAGCTTGGGCGGCACACCATAGAGCCGCTTGCACTGGCGCTCGACCTGCCGGCGCGAAAGCCCGATCCGGTCGACCAGATCCTGCACATCCGGAGAAAGCGCGCTTTCCAGCCATTCGTCGACGACGCGTGTGAACCAGACCGGGGTTTCCTCGATCCGCTTGGCGAGCTCGCGCGTCACGCGACTGCCAATCGCAACCTTGGCTTCAAGGCTCTCGGCGGCGCGCAGTTCGTCGAGCACCGCCAGCAGCCCCGGGCCGAAGAGATGCGTCGCGTCGATCGCGCGGTTGACCAGCGTCGACGCCTCGAAACCCATCAGTGCGCCCCAGCCCGCGGGCAGCAACCCCGCGCCGAAGATGTGGACGGGGCCCTTGACATGCACCTTGGTGTTGCCGGTGGTAGGGCCGACGATGTGGACGGGCGACGAGGCCTGCTCGTGCCCGTCCGCGAAATGATAGGTGCCCTGACCCGACAGCATGAAGCGGATTTGCGCGAAATCGGCGCGCTCGACATCCTCGAACACCGGAATGGGCGCGTGGAATTCGTAGAAGACCGAAAGAAACTCACGCAGATCGCCCTCTGGCGCCGCGTAGTCGAGCGTGATGTCCATGCCCTGTTCGACCCGGTTTTTATTGTTGGGGCCGCAACATACCGCAATCGCGAAGGCATGAAAAGCGACCCGGCCGGCAAGAATGCCGGCCAGGCCGTAAGTTCAAGAACCCCTAAAGAATTTCAAGGGCCCTTCGGGTCGCATGTCCCTTTAGGACCGTGCCCGCCGATTCGTATTGTATAGAATCGACATGCTGCGGAATTCCTTGGCGAATTCACAAAACCGTCACGAGGCCCTGCCGCCTGCCCCCGCGATCCACGCGTCGACGCGCTCTTCCATCACGTCCAGCGGCACCGGGCCGCTCTTGAGAATGACATCGTGGAAGGCCCGCACGTCGAACCGGTCGCCCAGCTTTTTCTGCGCCCTGTCGCGCAGCTCGCTGATCTTGAGTCGGCCAACCAGATAGGCGGTCGCCTGCCCCGGATAGACGATATAGCGCTCGATCGCCTTGACGATCCCGCCCGGCGCGTCGGCCGAATTGTCCTCGACATATTTGATCGCCTGCTCGCGCGTCCATTTCTTGTGGTGGAGCCCCGAATCGACGACCAGCCGGATCGCGCGGTGGAGTTCGAGCTGGAGCCGGCCGAAGTCGCGATAGGGATCGGTGTAGAGCCCCATGTCCTTGGCGAGCTTCTCCGAATAGAGCCCCCAGCCTTCCGAATAGGCGGTCACCCCGCCGAACTGGCGGAAGGCGGGCACGTCCTTCAATTCGGTCTGGATCGCGAGCTGGAGGTGATGCCCCGGCAACCCCTCATGATAGAACAGCGCCTCGACCTCGGTCAGTGGCATGTCCGCCATGTTGTAGAGATTGGCGTAATAGGTGCCCGGACGCGTCCCGTCGGGCGAGGGGCGCTGATAGAACGCCTTGCCCGCCGATTTCTCGCGAAATGCCTCGACGCGCTTCACCTCCAGCGGCGCCTGCGGCAGCGTCGCGAACCATTCGGGCAGCTTGGCGGTCACCCATTGCTTCGCCTGCTCGGTGTCCTTGAGGTAGAGCGCGCGGCCCTCATCGGTATTGGGCGCGTAGAAGCGCTTGTCCTCGCGCATGAACTTGAAGAACGCCGGCAGATCGCCCTTGAAGCCCGTCTTCTTCATGATCTCGCGCATCTCGCCATGAATGCGCGCGACATTGTCGAGCCCGACCTGATGGATCTGGTCGGGGGTCATCGCGGTGGTGGTGTAGTTGGCCAGCCGCTCGGCATAATAGCCCGCGCCCTCCTTGAACCGCCACACGCCGTCGTCAGTGCCCGCGATCGCCTGCTGGCGCTCCATCTCGGCGACCAGCCGGCCAAAGGCGGGCTTGACCGCCTTCACGAGCGCGTCGGCGCCCGCGGCGAGCAGCGCGTCCTTCTCGCCCTGCGGGATGTCGAGCTTGGAAACCTTGGCTTTCAGATCGGCATAGAGCGGCGCCTCGGTCGCGATGCGCGTGAAGGGGAAGCCCGAGATCACGTTCTTCGAGTCCGAGATCACGTACGGGTACACCCATTTCGGCGGCATCACGCCTGCATCGGCGCGTGCCTTCGACTCCGCGATGAACTGGTCGATCGCGGGGCCGAGGCCGTTCAGGCGGCTGACATAGGCTTCCGCATCCTGTTTGGTGTCGATGCGATGGATGTTGATGAGGAAGGCGGGAAGCTGCGACTGCGGCCCGTTCATCTGGTCGAACACATAGCCATAGTCGCGATACTGCCAGGCGCGCGCGTTGCGTTCGATCATCTTCTCGAACAGGCGGAAGGACAGCGCGTTCTCGGCATTGAGCTTCGCGGGGTCGAACTTCGCGCGCATCGCCTTGAGTGCCGCCTGGTCGGCGTCAAATTCGCGCTGGTCGGCGGCGTCGGTGAACTCGTCCCATTTGCCGTAGTCGGCATCCTTGATCCCGCGGAAGGACTTGGACAGCGGCGAGCGCGCGAGCTGCGCCGCGTCGTAATCGGCGAAGAATTTGAGGATCGCGGCATTCTGGTCGGCCTGCGCCTGCGCCGGGGTGGCGACGGCAAGCCCCATCAGCGGGGCGGCGGCAGCAAGGGCAATCGCCGAAAGGGCGGGGCGGATAACGCGCATCTTGTGGAATCTCCCAGACAATGTTCTGCGCGCGACCCTAAAGGAAACTGCACGGCATTGGGAAGCGTCCTGCGATGCCGGTCGAAACCGCTATGCCATTCGTCGAAAACCCCCGAACCCCTCCCCCTCCCGCTCAGGCTGAGCCTGTCGAAGCCCCTAGTTTTCCGTTTCTTCTCCGCGCCTCCGCGTCTCCGCGCGCATCGCCCTTTCTCGCGCGGAGACGCGGAGGCGCGGAGGAAGAGTATGCAGGGGAAGGGTTGAGCTCGAACGCGCTCTCCGAGGCCCACGCATTTGGGGCCCCCACCACGAGATTTTTTGACCACCTCACGGTGCGCTGCCATAGGCGGCCCATGCTCTATTCGCTGCTCCGCCCGCTCATTTTCCTGGCTGATGCCGAGCGCGCGCATCGCCTCAGCATCGCCGCGCTGAAGCTGCTGCCGCCCGCGCCGCCGCCCGCGCCCGATCCGGTGCTGTCGACGCGTGTCGCGGGGATCGACTTTCCCAATCCGGTGGGGCTCGCCGCGGGCTATGACAAGGATGGCGAGGTGCCGCACGCGATGCTCGGCCTCGGCTTCGGCTTTGCCGAACTCGGCACGCTCACCCCGCTGCCACAGGCGGGCAATCCCAGGCCCCGCCTCTTCCGCCTTGCCGAGGATGAGGCGGTCATCAACCGCATGGGCTTCAATAATGGCGGACAGGCCGCCGCGCTCGAACGGCTCAGGCGCGTGGCACACCGCCCCGGCGTGGTCGGCGTCAATATCGGTGCGAACAAGGACAGCGAGGACCGGATCGCCGATTATGCGAAGGGCGTCGCGGCGATGAAGCAGGTCGCGACCTACCTCACCGTCAACATCTCCTCACCCAACACCCCGGGCCTGCGCGCGCTGCAGGATGCGGGCGCGCTCGAGGCGCTGCTCGACGCAGTGATGGCGGCGCGGGGGAATGACGGGCCACCAATTTTCCTGAAAGTCGCCCCCGATCTCGAACCCGCCGATATCGACGACATCGCGCGCATCGCCGCCGACAAGGCGCTCGACGCGCTGATCGTCTCCAACACCACGATCACCCGCCCCGCGCTCAGGAGCTCCCACGCCGCGGAAACCGGCGGCCTCTCAGGCGCCCCCCTGCGCGACATCGCCCAGAAACGCGTCGCCGATTTCCGCAAGGCAACGGGCGGCACGATCCCGCTGATCGGCGCGGGCGGCATCGCGACGGCCGAAGACGCCTATGCCCGCATCCGCGCCGGTGCGAGCCTGATCCAGATCTATTCGGCGATGGTCTATGAGGGGCCAGGCCTCGCGCGGAGGATCAGCACGGGGCTGAAGACGCTGCTCAGGCGCGGCGGCTT
The DNA here is from genome assembly GCF_003590775.1 of Sphingomonas cavernae. Taxonomy (GTDB): domain Bacteria; phylum Pseudomonadota; class Alphaproteobacteria; order Sphingomonadales; family Sphingomonadaceae; genus Sphingobium_A; species Sphingobium_A cavernae. Next base: position 892,686 of record NZ_QYUM01000002.1, read on the forward strand.
CGCCAATGTCGCGGACGCGGTGGGAACCAGCAGTTGAAGCTCGACGCTCAGGCGTCCGTTATGTCGTGGTTAGCGGACGTCTCGAACTCCCTCTCCCTTAAGGGAGAGGGTTGCGCAGACTTGGCGGCTGTGCCGCCTAGGCGGCGTGGACGAATTGGTTGACGTGGACGGTGTGGGTTGATTCAAGGCTGCCTTTTGGAGGCAGGTTTGAGCCGGGGCGATCTGAGCGAAGCAGAATGGCGCGTTCTGAAGGGTCTGCTGCCGATCGAGCCAGAGAACCGAGGGCGCGGCCGCAGGCCTGAGCAGAATCTCTCGATAGTCAACGGCATACTCTGGCGGCTGCGCTGTGGGACTGCTTGGCGCGATGTCCCGCCAAAATACGGCAATTGGAACACGATCTACCGGCGGTTCCGTCGTTGGAGCGAGGCCGGGGTCTGGGAGGCCGTGTCGGTGACGCTTGCCGAGATCATGGCCGACACCGGACACTACAGCATCGACAGCACCACCCTTCGCGCCCATGTCTCGGCAGCGGGCGGAAAAGGGGGACTTGTCGACGCGCTCTTGGCCGCTCGCGGGGCGGGTTCACCAGTAAGCTTCACTGTCTGGCTGATGCCCGAGGACGCCCCGTCGCCTTCCACCTGACTGGTGGTGAAGCCGCCGACTGCACGGCCTATGACACGCTGATCCGCCTGCCGGACCGCGCTCCGGCGGCTCTGCTGGCCGACAAAGGCTACGACACCAACGCCATTCGCGCCGATCTCGCGAGCCGCAGCATACAGGCTGTCATCCCGGCGCGCTCCAATCGCCGAGAAAGGATCGAGCACGATCGGCAGCTCTACAGGCAGCGAAACGGCATTGAGCGAATGTTCGGCAAGCTGAAAATCAATCGTGCCGTCGCCACCCGCTACGATCAAACGCCCTCAAGTTTCCTCGGCATGGTCCATCTCGCTGCCATCCGGCTTTGGATCAAATTCGTCCACGCCGCCTAGTCGGAGTTGGGTGAGGGGGCGTAAGTCAGCGGCAGCGCACGACTCCCGAGATTTCACCCCCTCATCCAACTCCGACTAGTTGCGCCCACGCGCAGCAAGGCTCCGTATCCTTCTCCCTTGAGGGAGAAGGTCTCCTTCGGGTCGCTAGCAGCCATTAAGTCCATGCCACGATAACGGCATCGCCATTTGCGGCAGCGGACGCATAAAAGCGCCGCAACCGCCCGAATGCAGGCATCACATAGGAAAGGAAAATATCCTCGCCTTCCTCCTGCCAATAGCCTGGCACGACATCATTCTCGTCCATGACCTTGAAATCGAGGCGCGCCCGCAACTCTGCTTCGGAAAGCTTATTCATCGTGGCTGAAAGCGCCCGCACGCGCTGGGGCGGAAAGAAACCCGCAGCGCCAGGTCCGAAATTGATCGCCTCGATCCTTTCAGTGGCGCGCCCTTCGATCGCCGCCACCGCTTCGCCCAACGCCATCGCATCGAGCTGCGCCACACTTTCGTCCGCATCCTCATCGGGCCAGTCGGGTTCCCGAATCAGCCGGGCCATATGAGCGGCTTCGGCGCGTTTGAGCGGCGACGCCAGCCATGCCAGCGCTTCATAGGCGCGATCGACATCCATCACTTCCAGATGGTCGGGAGGCGGCTCCTCGAAAATCGCGTCCGGATTGGGGCATAGCGCCGGAACGAACTCGGGTTGCAGTCGAACATAGTAACAGATCAGGCTCATCGCGCCCCTCCCCGATGACCGCCGTTATTGGGTGGCCATGCTTCGAGCCTCTCAGAGCCGACCGCAAGAGCGCGCCGTCCTATTGCGTCCGGAGCGGATCAAATTGCCCTGGGGCGCCGATTCCGCTGTCCTACATCGCTGAACCCTGCCAGCATCGAACCGGCTCCTTGAACCGTGAAATGCCTGATCGACACGTTCGATCACACCCCGCGTGCGCGCTATAAAATGCGTTCTTCACATGCGTAAGCTTTGTGAAAATCGCGAAGAGATTGATCGCCCCGATCGATCACAGCCAACCAGATAATCGACTGGATATTATTGCGAACGATTCGCATATTGTGCGTGGAAGGAACACGCCATGTCCACCGACTATCTGAAGACGCTCAGCTATCTCTCGATCCACCTGACCATCGGGTTCAGCGTGGCCTATGCGCTGACCGGATCGGCATCGGTCGCGGGCGGGATCGCGCTGATCGAACCGTGCATCAACGCGGTCGCCTTCTTCTTCCATGAAAAGGCGTGGCGCGGCGAGTTCCGCCTCGGCGAGCTACGGCGCGCGATTTCGGCTTAAGCGCTTGCCGCTAAGGGAAAGGCGGCTAGTATCGCGCGCATGTTGAAACGCGTCCTCCTCATCTTCGCCCTTTTCGCCATCCCCAGCACCGCCATCGCCCAGGGCGGGGTCGTGTCATCGGCTGATCCGCGCGCCACCGAGGCGGGGCGCGAGATCCTTCGCGCGGGCGGCAGCGCCACCGATGCGGCGATGGCGATGATGCTCGCGCTCACCGTGGTCGAACCGCAAAGCTCGGGGATCGGCGGCGGCGGTTTCCTCGTCCATCATGACGGCAAGGCGCAGAAGATCGAGACGATCGACGGGCGAGAGACCGCGCCCAGATCGGCCTCGCCCGACCTGTTCCTCGACGATTCGGGCAAGCCGATCGGCTATCGCGACGCCTTTCAGGGCGGACATTCGGTGGGCGTGCCCGGCAATATCCGGCTGATGGCCGATGCGCACAAGCGCTGGGGCAAGCTTGCCTGGCCGCGGCTGTTCGAACCCGCGATCCGCCTTGCCGACAAGGGCTATACGGTCAACGCGACGCTCGCCGGCCGGCTCGCGATGATCGCGCCGCTCTGGGCGCGCTTTCCCGACGCGCAGGCGCTCTATTGGGAAAATGGCAAGCCAAAGGTGCAAGGCGCGACGGTGAAGAATCCCGCGCTCGCAAGCCTGCTCCGCCGCATCGCCGCCGAAGGGCCCGACGCCTTCTACACCGGCCCGGCGGGCAAAGCGCTCGTCGACGCGGTCAGCAAGGCGCCCGTCAATGCGGTGTCGATGACGCTCTCCGATCTCGCCGCGTACAAGGCGAAGGACCGCGACGCGGTCTGCGCGCCCTATCGCCGCTTCAAGGTGTGCGGGATGGGCCCGCCCTCCTCGGGCGCGACGACGGTGCTCCAGATTCTCGGCATGATCGAGCGTTTCGACATCAAGGCGATGGGCAAGGACGATCCCAAGGCGTGGCACCTCATCGCCGAGGCTATGATGCTCGCCTATGCCGACCGCGAAATGTATCTGGGCGATCCCGATTTCGTGAAGGTGCCCGTCGCGGGCCTGATCGACCGCGCCTATCTGGCGGAGCGTTCGAAGCTGATCGCGCCCGAAACCTCGCTCGCCGCCTATGAACCCGGCGTGCCGCCCGGCGCCGAGCCACGCACCTATGCGGTGTCGAAGGAAGTCGCGGGGACGACGCATTTCGTCGCGGTCGACGGACAGGGGAATGTCGCGAACATGACCTCGACGATCGAGGGACCGTTCGGGAGCCAGCTCGTCGCCAGCGGCATGTTCCTCAACAACGAGCTCACCGACTTCACCTTTGCGCCGATGCTGAACGGCGCCCCCGTCGCCAACCGCGTCGAGCCCGGCAAAAGGCCGCTGTCCTCGATGTCGCCGACGATCGTCTATGACGAGAACGGCAAGGTCGTGCTGGCGCTCGGTTCCGCGGGTGGCAAGCGGATCATCATGCACATCACCAAGACGCTGATCGGCTATATGGATTTCGGGCTTTCGGCGGCCGACGCGATCGCGCTGCCCAACATCTATTTCGGCGGCGATGCGGTGATGGTCGAAAAAGACACGCCGCTCGCCGCAAAATTGCCCGAACTGTCGAAGCTCGGGCGTACGGCGGTCGCGTCCGATCTGGGGTCGAAGGTCAATGCGATCGAGTGGACGCCGCAGGGGTGGCGCGGCGCCGCTGATCCGCGCAGCGAGGGAACCGTGCTCGCGGAGTGACGAGAGCCTGATCGTTTGAGGTGGAAGCGCCAAGCGCTTCCGCCGAAAGCGTGAATCAGGCTCTCTTCAAATAGTTGAGACCTTGATTCACGTTTCAGGCTGATCCAGCCTGAAACGATCAAGGTCTAGGGGGCCGCCCACCGGGGCGGTAGGGGTTTATAGGGATTGGCGATGCGGCAAAGCCGTGCGTCTAATGGAGGGGTCATGCGCGAACTCGAACATTTTCCGAATCTGGTCACCATGTTCTTCACGCGGGCCGGCGAGCAGGGCGACAAACCCTTCCTCTGGCACAAGCCTGTCTCGAGCGGAGCCGAGAGGGCGGGGGGGAGCTGGCAGAGTCTGAGCTGGCGCGAAGCCGCCGAAAAGGTCGCGCGGCTCGCCGCGGCGCTCAAGCGCATAGGGCTAAGACCCGGCGACCGCGTGATGCTGGTCAGCGAAAACCGGCCCGAATGGTGCCTGTCGGACCTTGCGATCATGGCGGCGGGTTGCGTGACGGTGCCGACCTACACGACCAATACCGAACGCGATCACCAGCATATCCTCGAGAACAGCGGCGCGGCCGCGGTCATCGTCTCCACCGACAAGCTGGCGCGCGGTGTGATGCCCGGCGTGGTGCGATCGTCGCAGGTGCGCGCAGTGATCGGAATCGAGCCGCTTCGCGTCGCGCAGACGGGACATGTCGACTATCACGACTGGAACGCGCTGATCGAAGGCGAGATGCCCGACGTCGCGGGGGTCGCCGCAGGCGCAGCTTTCAGCCGCGACGACCTCGCGTGCATCATCTACACCAGCGGCACCGGAGGTGCGCCGCGCGGCGTGATGCAGCATCACGGCGCGATCCTCCACAATGTCGAGGGCTGCTGCATCATCATCACCGAGGATTTCGGCTGGGACGAGGAGGTTTTCCTCTCCTTCCTGCCGCTCAGCCACGCCTATGAGCATACCGGCGGCCAGTTCCTGCCCATCGCGCTGGGTGGTGAGATTTACTACTCCGAAGGGCTCGACAAGCTGGCGAGCAATATCGAGGAGGTGCGCCCGACGATCATGGTCGTGGTGCCGCGACTGTTCGAGGTGCTTCGCCAACGCATGGTGAAGGCGGTCGAGAAGCAAGGCAAGGTGCCGCAGGCGATGCTCAAGCGCGCATTGGGGCTCGGCGCCAAGGAGTTGAGCGGCGAGCTGCGCTTCTGGGACAAGCCGATGGACGTGCTGCTCGACAAGCTCTTCCGTCCCAAGATCCAGGCGCGCTTCGGCGGCCGCATGAAGGCGCTCGTCTCGGGCGGCGCGCCGCTCAACCCCGATATCGGCGTGTTCTTCCATTCGCTGGGACTGACGCTGCTACAGGGCTATGGCCAGACCGAGGCCGCGCCGGTCATCTCGTGCAACCGCCCCAAGGCGGGGATCAAGATGGACACCGTGGGACCGCCGATGCCGCGCACCGAGGTCAGGATCGCCGAAGACGGCGAGATCCTTGTCCAGGGCGAGCTCGTGATGAAGGGTTATTGGCGCAACGAGGCCGAGACCGAGCGCGTGCTGATCGATGGATGGCTGCACACCGGCGATATCGGGCATATCGACGACAAGGGCCGCATCGTCATCACCGATCGCAAGAAGGATCTCATCGTCCTCGACAAGGGCGACAATGTCTCGCCGCAGAAGGTCGAGGGGATGCTCACGCTTCAGGTAGAGATCGCGCAGGCCATGGTCACAGGCGACCGGCGCCCTTGGCTGGTTGGACTGATCGTCCCTGATGCGGAATGGGCCAAGGAATTTGCCGAGTCCAAGGGGCTTCCCGCGGACCTCAGACTGCTCCGCGAACACGAACCCTTCCGCGCCGCGATCTCCGCCGCGGTGGACCGCGTCAACCGCGACCTGTCGGTAACCGAAAGGGTGCGCCAATGGACATTCGCCGACGAACCCTTCACGATCGACAACAAGCAGATGACGCCCTCGCTCAAGATCCGCCGCCATGTGCTGCGTGAAGTCTATGGCGCGCGGCTGGATTCCCTTTACCGGAGCTGATCGGGGCGCGTCATTCCGGCGTTCGCGGGAATGACGCGGGCTCCGCGTTGCTATTTGGCCTTTGTGTAGGGCGTGAACTGCCCGAAACGGCATTTGCCGATCGGTATGGAAAGTCCGCCGCGATCAATGACCGAGAACATATCGTTCCGGCACAGATTGCTGCCATATAGCTCAACCACCAAAATCCGATCCTGACGCAGGAACGGGCAATTGTCCGCGAGGTCGTTGCGCCAGACTCTGGCGCCCTGGCGGTACAAGATCGTGCGGCTATCAATGATCTGCGGGCCGCCAATCGTGCTTGCCGAGACACAATTCACGGGTTCACCGGCCACGCGTCCCTTGAGCGCCTTGGCGAGCCGCTGCTCTCCCTTGTCCGATGACGCCTGCGAAACAGTCGCGCCGGCAGCGAGCGCCAGCATGGAAAGAATCGCCAATGCGCGCATGCTCAGCGAGCCTTTCGATAGGGGATGAAATCGCCGAAAATACACGATCCCATATCGAAACCGGCAACCAGATCACGAACGGTCGCAATATCGCCGCGGCAGAGCTGGCTGGTCGTCGTGCGTGTGATAATCGCATTGGTATCGTTGAGCCCGGTGCAACCGTTCTGAAACTCGTTCACATAGGCGAGGCCAGCGTTCATCTCATAGACCACCGCGCGGTCGCGGATCGTGGTGCTCGAACGCGCCTGGCTGAGCGTGATGCAGCTCGTCGGCGCGCCCGACTGCACCTTGCCTTTCAACGCCTTGGTGAGTGCCGCGTCGGCGCGTGCATCAGCCTCGGCGCGCGCGGCCTGAACTTCGGGCGAGTTGGCGGACATGCAGCCGCTGAGTGCGGCGACAGCGATCAGCGGGATGAGGAAACGCATGGGGGGGCCTTTCGTGTGTGCGATTTTCCCCTGATGCCGCTGATACTACACCCTTTATCCCGCAAATGCATCCTTTTCGGCACGCCGCCGGGCGAGTTCCTCGACGGTTGCCGCGCGCATGAACGGATTGGTCTCGCGCTCGAGCGCAATCGTCGTCGGCACCGTCGCCTCACCTGCCGCGCGCGCGGCATCAACCGCCTTCATCCGCGCGGCGATGGCCGCATTTTCGGGCTCTGCGACACGTGCATAACGGCCGTTGGACTGGGTATATTCATGCGCACAATAGACGCGTGTCTCGCCGGGCAATGCCTTCAGTCGCTGCATGTTGACGAACATCTGCTCGGCCGTCCCTTCGAACAGGCGCCCGCAACCCATCGCAAAGAGCGTATCACCGACGAAAGCAACGCCTTCCCCGGCGATGTGATAGGCGATGTGGCCAGCGGTGTGCGCCGGAACCTCGATCACCTGCGCGACGACGTCGCCCAGCGTCACGCGATCGCCTTCACCGACCAACCGATCGAGCGTCGGGATCCGCGCCGCTTCGGCCGCGGGCCCGGTAATCATGCATCCGGTCGCAGCCTTGATCTCTGAATTGCCGCCCGTGTGATCGGGATGCCAGTGCGTGTTCCAGATCTGCGTGATCGTCCAGCCGCGCGCAGCCGCCTCATCGAGCACGGGCGCAGCGACAGCGGGATCGACCGCCATCGTCTCGCCGGAGGCAGGTTCGTGTACCAGCCACACATAATTGTCGCTGAGCACGGGAATGCGAACGATCTCGATCATGGTCATCCTCCTCGTACCGCGCGCGCGGCGGCGACCAGACGCCGGGTCAGTGCTTCGGCAGGCTCGACGCGCCCGAGCGGCGCCGACTGACCTGCCCAGAGCGTCGAAAAATCCGTTCGTCCCATTGCTTCGGCGGCCGCGCGCAACTCGGCAAGCGCGGCCGCCGCGTAGGGGAAGGGTGGTGCGACATCATTGACTGGCCCCAGTTCCTCGATCAGCCGGTTGGGCAGCCCGCGCGCAAGTCCGCCGCTGATCAGATTGGTGAAGCGCGTGCCGCCGATCCCGCCCTCGCCTTTCCCTTCAAGCAGCGCGCGATGAAGCGGTGTGGCCAGGCTCTCGGGACAGAAAAGATAGGCCGTGCCCACCTGTACCGCGTCCGCACCAAGCGCAAGGGCGGCGGCGACACCTTGCTCGTTGGCAATCCCTCCTGCGGCTATCACCGGAACCGCAACCGCCTGCTGCACCAATGGGAGAAGAGCGAACAGCCCCATTTCGGTGCCCACCGGCGCGGGCAGGAAGCGGCCGATATGCCCGCCGGCTTCAAAGCTCTGTGCGATCACCGCATCGACCCCCGCCGTCGCGAGCCACGCCGCTTCTCCGACGTTTGTCGCCGAAGACAGGATCAGGGCACCGCTCGCGCGCACCCGCGCCAGCAGGTCATTGTCCGGCAGGCCGAAATGAAAGCTGACGATCTCCGGCGCGACCTGTTCGATCACGGCGGCCATTTCACTATCGAAGGGCCGGCGCAGCGGCGGCGGCGAAGCAGGAGGCCCCACGCCATATTCGGCATAATAGGGCGCAAGCAGCGCGTGCCACGCAGTCTCGTCGACATTTTCGACGAGCCGGTGGCAGAAGAAGTTGAGGTTGATCGGCCCGCCCGAGGCCGCGCGCACCGCCGCAACCTGATCGATCACTTGCGCCGGACTCGGCAGTGCGCAGGGCAGCGACCCTATGCCTCCGCCGGCAATAGCGGCGATGGCGAGGTCCACCCCGCATGCACCCGCCATCGGCGCCTGGATCACCGGGCGCGAGGCGAGCAGATCGTGAATGCTTACCACGCGCCCGTATTGGGCATCGAGGCCCAGGGTTCGGCAGGCTCGAGACGGCCGTCCTGAAGCAGTTCGATCGAGATGCCGTCGGGGGTGCGGACGAACGCCATATGGCCGTCGCGCGGCGGGCGGTTGATCGTCACGCCATTGTCCATCAGTCGCTGGCAGGTTTCGTAGATGTCATCTACGCGATAGGCGAGGTGCCCAAAATTGCGCCCGCCCGCATAGTCCTCGGGATCCCAATTGTGCGTGAGTTCGACCTCGGGGTCATCGCCGGGCGCAGCGAGATAAATGAGCGTGAAACGCCCCTGCTCGCTTTCCATCCGGCGCGTTTCCTTCAGCCCCAGAAGCTCGAAGAAGCGAAGTGTCGCGTCGGGATCCGTGACGCGGATCATGGTGTGGAGATACTTCATCGACGCATCCTGTGAGAGCGGGAGGGAATGTCCACGATATAGGCAACAACGCGCCGCTTTTGCAGCCCCTTACGGCCTTGGCTGCGGTTTGGCTTCGGGCGCGTCGAGCGCCTTGAGCGCCGCGGCGGCAGCTTTGCCGGCTGCGCTTTCGGGCTGGTTTGCGACCGCGGCCTGCCAGGCAATGCGCGCAGCCTCGGGCGAACCCGCAAGAATCGCGATATTGCCTGCCTCGAGCGCGACCGACGCATCGTCGGGCGAGCGTTTCGCTGCCTCCGCGATATCGGCCTGGGCGCGCTCGACATCGCTCATCCGCCGCGCGAGCGTGGCCGAAAGCAGCCAGGCGAGCGGATCGGCGGGGACGAGCTTGAGCGCCTGATCGAGATCGGCGCGCGCGGCGGCAAGGTCACCCATGCCCACGGCGGCGCGCGCGCGATCGAGATGCGCTTCACCCGCCATCTCGCCCTTGAGCGCGCCCGAAGCCAAGGCGGTATCGAACGCAGCGCGCGCGGGCTGATATTCCCCTGCAGCGAGCCGCGCATTGCCCGACTGCACCCAGAGATTGGCGGCGCGGCCATCCTTTGCCATTTCCGAATCGCGCGCGGCCTGCTCGAAGGCGACGGCCGCCGGAGCCCAGCGCTCCTGCCGCGCATAGGCGAGCGCCAGACAATGACGCGCCGACACGCCGCCGCCAGCGATTCGCCACTGGTTGGCCTGATCGATGGCCTTTTCGGGATCCTGCGACGCGAGCAGCGCGCACGCCTCGAAGCGCGCGTCGGCGCTGGGCACAGGCGTGTCCGCGACCGATGGATCTACCGCGACGGTTTGCAGCAACAGGGCGAGAGAAAGGCTCATCGGGTCTCCAGCAGACGCTCCGCCGTCGCGATCAGGAGCGCGATATCGGCGTCGCGCGACAGACGGTGATCGCCATCCTTGACCAGCGTCACCTGCACATCGGCTGAACGTAGCCGTTCGGCAAGTCGAAGCGAGATGCTCCATGGCACGTCCGCATCATTCTGGCCGTGCAGCAATCGCACCGGACAATCCAGCGCCACCTCGCGCTCGAGCAGCCGGTTCGCCTCACCCGATTCCCAGAAGGCAAGCGTAGTGACGTAAGGGTCTTCGCTATACTCCGACGCTTCCTCGAGCTTGCCGTGCGCGCGAAGCTCGATTTTTTGCGCGTCACCGAAGCCCCAGGCGGTAAAGTCGGGCGCGGCGGCAATGCCGATCAGCGCCCGCACGCGCTCGCGACGCGCAAGCGCCACGAGCAGCATCAGCCAGCCACCCATTGAGGAACCGACAAGCACGAGCGGCCCTTCGGTCAGCGTGTCGATCAGATGGAGCACGTCGTCGCGCCAGATGTTCAGCGTACCCTCAGTGAACGCGCCGTCGCTCATGCCGCAGCCCGAATAGTCGAGCCTGAGCATCGCGCGACCCGTGCGTTCGGCCCAGGTGTCGAGCGCGAGTGCCTTGGATCCTTCCATGTCGGACATATAGCCGGGCAGGAAGACGATCGTGGGCCCTGCACCCGCACGACTTGCGTAGGCGAGACGGCACCCGTCGGGGCGTGACGAAAAAGCGATTTCGGTCATTGCGCGCTTCTTAGAGCCTGATCGTTTGAGGTGGAAGCGCTGCGCGCTTCCGCCGAAAGCGCGAATCAGGCTCTATTCAAATGGTTGAGACCTTGATTCACGTTTCAAGCCGATTCAGCCTGAAACGATCAAGGTCTAGCGCCCCAACCAGCCCATGTCGTCTTTCACATCGGGATCGTTGCTGCAGATGTCGACAAGCGCCTCCCACTGGTCGCGCGTGAGCGCCGGGCGATATTGCGCGTTCCTGGCTGCGCTGTCCGCAAACAGCCGCTCGCGGTCGCCGGAAAGCGGGTGGCTCGACAGATAATTGAGCGCGACGCTCGCCTGTCCGAGCTTCTTTTCCATCACGCCCAGCCGCGCAAAGAAGCCCGCGGTCGCGGCAGGCGAGATCTGCGCGCGCTTCATCGCGGCGATCGAGGCATCGTCCGCCGCTCGCTCGGCCTCGCGCGAATAGGTGGCGGAGAGAAGCGCGTTGAAATAGCCGCCCGCATCGCCGCTCATGCCGCCAAGGATCACGCTCAGCCCCGCCTGGCGGAGCAACGCCTGCATCACGTCGCGGTTCTGGACATGGCCGATCTCATGGCCAAGCACGCCGGCGACCTCGTCGGCCGAATTGGCCTCCTTGAGCAACTGGTCGAAGATCACGATCTTGCCGCCGGGCAGCGCGACCGCGTTGACCATCGGCACCTTGGCGACACGGACCTCGAGCGGCAGCCGCTTCGGATTGAGCTGGCGCGTCAGCGCGTCGAGCGCGGCCTGCCCACCCGGACCGTTGCAGAAACGCCCCCCGAAATCGCCGACAATGGCATCGCCCAGCTTTTTCTCGAAGCTCGGCGGCACGTGTGGCGCGATCCAGCGCGGCGCGCTCATCACTGCAAACACCACCGTTGCGGCGATGGCGAGGAAGATCGCCGAGGCACGGACCAGCCCTATCCGGTCGATGAAGCCGCCATAGCGTTCCGGCTGTGGCAGACGCCGGGCGATTTCCTCGGGGATTGCGCCACCAAGACCGAGCCGCCAGCCCGGCCGCTCCTTCAGGCCATAGACTGCCTCGCCGCCCGACGTGCCGCGCGCGACAAGTGCGTCCCAGCCGATCGGGCCGTCACTGCCCCGCTCGTCGACCAAGGTGAAGCCCGCATCGTCGGCAATCAGCCGGGGCGTGCGCCTGAGCCCGGATTCACCATCATAGTGCCAGAGCGTGAACGGCTGCTCCACCACGCGTCAGATCGCCCCGACATCGAACGCATCCAGCAGCCCTTCACCCTGCCCCGGCGTGCGCGTGATCGACTGGGTCAGCGCCGCGACGTCAATCTCGCCGCCCGCCTCCATATGACGGACGAAGAAGCTCCAGTTGCGGTAACCCAGAAAGGCGATGCCGATCCCGAGCGTCACGACGACGAGCCCGATATTGCCGAGGAAGAGCTTGATCCAGTCCTTGGTCCGCGCGGTGAACTCGAAGTCGAGCGTGGTGAGGCGCAGCGACCCCACAGCCTCGCGCATGAAGGCGGCGTAATAGGCAAGGATGATGAGCGGAAAGATCAGATAGATTGCCGCGATGAAGGCGAATACCGTCACCATCGCGCCGGCACCAGGGTCGCCATCGCCCGTCCCCATCGTCATCATCACGGGGATCATCGCGATCAGGCCGCCAAACAGCACAATGAAGGGCGCGGCATAGCACAGGATGTAACGCCACATGATCTTGCCGAAATCGGCATCGGCCGAAAATTCATAGCCGCCAAAGCTCATCTTGCCCCAACGCTCGTTCCACAGGCTGCACATCGCCCAGGGAATCATCAGCCCCGCGGCGAGAAAGCCGACCGCCTGCTTCCACACGCTCGACCAGCCATAGCCGAAGCCCTGATCGTCGCTGCCGCCACGAATACCGCGCCACCAGCTTCGGCTGAGGCGGTATCGCAATGCCCGGAAGCGCGCGAGACCATAGAGATAGAGAAAAAAGACATAGATGCCGAGCGTGATGATGATCGCGGCCGCTGCATAGCCGCGCAGGATCATTGCCTGCAGCCCGAACTGGATGAACAGCAGCGGCGCCAGCAACAGGCCGACGACGAGTACGAAACCGACGAACAGCTCCTTGCCCGTGCCTGTCCATTCGAGCCGGTCGTCGATGAATCGCGTCTGGCTCCAGAGGTACCGGCGCTCGCGCGTCGTCGCCCAGAAACGATAGAATCCGAGCGTGACAATCGTCAGCAGCAGATTGGTGAGCGCAATCGGCGCGAATTCGCGCCAATTGCCCTCGAACGCGAATGCGCTGTCCTGTTCGTGCATCAAGCCCCCCAGCTTTGCCTTGTCATTCACAGGGTTGGCATTGTTGGGGGGAGCGGGTCAATGTCTTTGGGGCGAAGCGCTCAGATCACCCATTCGATCGACCGCATCTCGATATTGGCCTCGCGCTTCGCGGCGCGCTTGGCGACCATGAGGTCGTAAAGCCGCTTGACCGTGCCGCTGCCTGTGGTGACGAACATCCGCGGCACAATGGCATGGAGGACGCAGGCCACTCCGCCCACGATCATCGCAACGCCAAAGCCGCCGGCCGCGCGGAAATGCTCGCCATAGCTTTCGCCGACTTCTTCGGGATGTTCGAGAAAGAGTTTACGCAGCACGCCTGTCAGTCCTTGTCTTGTGGGTTGGCGCAGCGAATATCATCAATTGCGCGGCATTGCATCCACCGCTTGCCCTTGAACGGGCCTTGCGGGCATAAGCCGCGCGCAATCCTGCCCGCTTGTCTGACGAAGAGAACGCCAAAGCCATGTCCGAGATGTTCAAGATCACGCTGCCCGACGGATCCGTCCGAGAGGTTGCGCCCGGGACTACCCCGGCGGACATCGCGGCCGCAATCGGCCCCGGGCTCGCCAAGGCCGCGCTCGCCGCCAGGGTCGATGGCGAGGTGCGCGATCTTAATCGTCCGCTCGAGGGCGATACCAAGCTCGCGCTTATTACCGCCAGGGACGAGGCGGACGCGCTCGAGCTTGCGCGGCACGACTTTGCGCATGTGCTCGCCGAGGCGGTGCAAGCGCTGTTCCCCGGCACGCAGATTACCTTCGGTCCGGCAACCGAGGATGGCTTTTATTACGATTTCGCGCCCAAGGACTGGCCCTTCACCGAAGAGGATCTGCCCGCGATCGAGGAGGCGATGCGCAAGATCATCGCCGCCGACAAGCCGCTCGTCCGCGAGGTCTGGTCGCGCAACGACCTGATCGCGCGCTGGCAGGCCGAGGGTGAGAGTTTCAAAGCCGAATGGGCGGCCGAGCTGCCCGAGGGTGAGGAATTGTCGGTCTACTGGTCGGGTAAGGACTGGCTCGACATGTGCCGTGGCCCGCATCTGCCCTCGACGGGCAAGCTCGACCCGCAGGCGTTCAAGCTGACGCGCGTCTCTGGCGCCTATTGGCGCGGCGACCAGAAGAACGCGATGCTTTCGCGCATCTACGGAACCGGTTGGCTCAACAAGAAGCAGCTCGACGCGCATCTGCATCGGCTGGAGGAAGCCGGCAAGCGCGACCACCGCAAGCTGGGGCAGGAGATGGACCTGTTCCACCTCCAGCAGGAAGCGCATGGCAGCGTCTTCTGGCACCCCAAGGGCTATATGATCTGGCGCGAGCTGGAGGCCTATATGCGCCGCGCGATCGACGGCGCGGGCTATCGCGAAGTCAAGACGCCGCAGGTGATGGACGCGCGCCAATGGGAACAGTCGGGCCATTGGGGCAAGTATCGCGAAAACATGTTCGTCATCCCCGACGAGGTGCCGAACACCGAGGATGACGGCCCGATCATCTCGAACGATGCCGACTGGATGGCGCTGAAGCCGATGAACTGCCCGGCGCATGTGTTGATCTTCCGCCAGGGCATCAAATCCTATCGCGATCTCCCCTTGCGGCTATACGAGAATGGCTGCTGCCACAGGAACGAGCCGCATGGCGCGCTCCACGGGCTGATGCGCGTGCGTCAGTTCACGCAGGACGACGCGCATATCTTCTGCCGCGAGGACCAGATCGTCGCCGAGGTGCGCGCCTTTTGCGAGCTCGCCGACCGGATCTATCGCGACCTGGGCTTCGAAGGCTATTCGATCAAGCTCGCGCTGCGCCCCGACAAGCGCTTCGGCACCGAGGAGATGTGGGACAAGGCCGAGGAGGAACTGCGCAACGCCGTCGCCGCCGCTGGCCTGAACACGCCCGAATATGGCTGGGAAGAGCTGCCGGGTGAGGGCGCCTTCTATGCGCCCAAGCTCGAATGGCACCTGACCGACGCGATCGGGCGGACTTGGCAGGTCGGGACAATTCAGTCCGATCGCGTGCTGCCCGAGCGGCTTGACGCGAGCTATGTCGCCGAGGATGGCGAGCGCCACCGCCCGGTGATGCTCCACCGTGCGATCTTCGGTTCCTATGAACGCTTCATCGGCATCCTGATCGAGCATTTCGCGGGCAAGCTGCCCGTTTGGCTCGCGCCCGTGCAGGCGGTGGTGGCAACCATCGTCTCCGACGCCGACGATTATGCGCACGAAGCGGTGGCGAAGCTCAAGGCAGCGGGCATCCGCGTCGAGAGCGACCTTCGCAACGAGAAGATCAACTACAAGGTGCGCGAGCATTCGCTGGCGAAGGTTCCGCACCTGCTCGTGGTCGGTAAGCGCGAAGCCGAGGAGGGCACCGTCGCGATCCGCACGCTCGGCGCCGAGGGACAACGGATGATGCCGCTGGACGAAGCAATCGCGATGCTGACCGCCGAGGCGACACCCCCGGATCTGCGCAACGCATGAGCACGGGTAGCGCCGGATATGTCGGCGTTGCCCGATACGGCGCTGCTAACAACATGGCGCGGCACCAGCACGCAGCGCCCTATGTCGCGCTGGTCTTGCAAGGCGGCTATGTAGAAGCCGGCGACATCGGCCGGGTCCGCGTGCACCCCGGCGACATGCTGATCCACGGCCGCTTCGAGGCGCATCAGGACCATTTTGCGCCCGGCAACACGCACGTGCTCAATTTACCGATGACGGGCGCGATCGGGTCACGCGTCGGTCGTGTCGCCGACGCGGACGCGATCGTGGTGCTGGCCGAACGCGATGTGGGCGCAGCGACGGCGCTGGCACTCGACAGCTTTCAGCCGGCCGACAATGCCTTGTTCGACTGGCCCGACCTGCTCGCCGGTGCATTGCGCGAAGATCGCGTTACCAATCTTGCGGAATGGGCGGAGCAAACGGGTATCGCGCGCACCTCGCTCAGCCGTGGTTTCGCGCTCGCCTATGGCGTATCCCCGCAACGTTACCGTGCCGAAGTGCGCGCGCGGCGGGCGGCTGAAGCCGTCATCGATTCTGCACAACCGCTGGCGGCGATCGCGATTGATTTCGGCTTTTCCGACCAGGCGCACATGACGCGAGCCGTGGCCCAGCTCACCGGGCTTCCTCCCGCTACCCTCAGACGCAGGGGAAGGGCGGGTCATGTCACATCCGTTCAAGACGGGTGCGACGCTGCCGACTAATCTGGCAGGCATGAATCGACGCCATTTTCTGTCCACCGCCGCTGCCTCGCTGGCGGCTGCTACGATCAACCCCAATATCGCGCTTGCCGCGGACGCGCCCGCCAAGCCCGTGCGGACACGCTGGAACGTGCGCGGCTCGGCGGGCTTCGACGCGATCAGCTTTCTGGGGCCGCTTTCAGGCGACGAATTTTATGCCAAGCATTATGCCGCCGAGATCGCTGGCTTCTCGCCGCGTCTGTCCAAGGGCACAACGGAACAGATCAAGGCGCTAAAGGACGAGGCAAAGGCCAGCGACATCATGTTGACGCCGTTTCTCGACGTGATCTTTTCAAGCGGGCAGGACGCCGACATCCCCACGCTCATCCGTGCGATCGACGGTGGCGAAATGCTGCTCAGAAAGCCTTTTGAGGCCAGCCCCTATTGGGATCAGAAAGAGTGGGCGTGGTTCATGGGGGCGCGCGCACGGCTGCGTGCGTCGCTCGTCGCGCTCGACACCGCGAAGTTTACGGATTTTCGCCGCGACGTCTTTGCCGCGACCGAAGAAAGGCGGCTTGCGCATTTGCGCAGCTTTCTCGGCAGATATGATGTCATCACCGAGCAGGAACGGATCACCGGCCGCGCCTTCGAATCGCAAATCGACGTCGTCGTGCTGCATTTCTGCAAGCCGCACGGAATCAAGGTGCTGGGGCAGCAATTCCTCGCCGCGGCCGATTACGACGACAACACGCTCGTCTTCATGGCCGCGCACGAGATGATGCACCCCCCGATCCCGATGGACGGGCACGTGGCGAAGAAGGCAATCGCGCTGATCGAGGCCGATCCGCTGCTGATGCGCGCAATCAGGGAGCATAATCCGAGCTTCGGCTACACAACGCCTGAGGGCATGTTCAACGAGGATCTGGTGCAGGCGCTCGACCAGATCATCTGCGAGCGGCTCGGTGTCGCGCGCTCGGCGGCACGGCGCTGGACGCGCGCCGATGACGGCATGCACATCATGGCCGCGGGCCTATACGGCCTGCTGATGCGCGACGGTTATCCCGCCCGCGGCGGCAATATCGAGCAGTGGCTCGACACGGCGATCGACAGGGGCTGGCTTGCCCCCGCGTCGCTCCACGCATCGGCGGCAACGGTGATGGGACGCCCGGCCGACAGGCTGTGGCCGGTACCGCCGGGGTCCATGATCGCGTGAACGGGGTGCAGCCAATCCGCCACGCTGTGGCGGAAATCGGACAGCGATTGCCGCACGCCCCTTTTCTTGGGGCTGCGGAATCGCTAAATGGCGCGCGAAGCCACGACAGGAGACACTGCTATACGTCCGCCCATGACCAGGCGCCCGCTTGCGCCCCAGATGCCAAATAACGGCCCACGCTATAACGAATTCATCAACTCGCCCAAAGTTCGCGTGATCGACGAGAACGGTGAGAATCTGGGCGTGATGTATACGCGGGAAGCGATGGAGCAGGCGCAGGAAATCGGCCTCGATCTGGTCGAAGTGTCCCCCAACGCCGATCCGCCGGTCGCCAAGTTCCTCGATGTGGGCAAGTACAAGTACGAGGCCCAGAAAAAGGCGAACGCCGCGCGCAAGACGCAGAAGACGCAGGAGATCAAGGAGATCAAGATGCGTCCGAACATCGACGATCATGACTATGATACGAAGATGAAGGCGATCCACAAATTCATCGGCGAGGGCGACAAGGTGAAAGTCACGTTGCGTTTTCGCGGCCGCGAACTTTCGCACGGCCAGCTTGGCATGGCGCTGCTCCAGCGCGTCCAGAATGACACCGCCGAGGACGCAAAAGTGGAGGCCTATCCGCGCATGGAAGGCCGTCAGATGCTGATGGTGTTGTCGCCCAAATAAGCGCGCGCGACTCAACAATACCAGCAACCCGAATCGAACGCGCCCGCCGCTCTATGCTGCGGGCGCGTTGTCGTTTTGGGACAATACCCGATCTTCAAAAAGCCAAATTGGCCCTTCGCGGCGCCGCACTGGTAGCTTCGGACGTTTCGAAGCCTTTGCATTCCGTAGCGTCAGTTGCACTTAGCCACGCAACACTGTGACAAAAAGGCCGCAAAGGCGCAGAAAACTGCGGCTCATCGCCGACGCGATATAGCGAGATGGCGCGGCAACCGTTACAAACGCAAAAAAATATCAAGACGGAAAAATTCGTCGGATCAGAGAGGAGAGCCTAATGCCCAAGACCCCTTGGCTGCTGTCGGTTGCATGTCTTGCGATCGCAACACCCGTTTTTGCCCAGGACACGACGCAGCAAACAGCCGACCAGCCAGCACCCACCTCCGTCGATACCGGTGAGATCATCGTGACGGCGCAGGGACGTGCGCAGGCGCTTTCCGACGTTCCGCTGGCGGTCTCCGCAGTCACCGCCGAATCGCTCGCCAATACGGGCGCCAACGACATCCGTCAGCTCAACCAGATCGCGCCCTCGCTGCTCGTTTCATCGACCGGCAGCGAAGCCAATGGCTCGGCACGTATCCGCGGCATCGGCACCGTGGGCGACAACCCCGGCCTTGAAAGCTCGGTCGCCGTGTTCATCGACGGCGTCTACCGCTCGCGCTCGGGCATCGGCCTCAACGAGCTGGGCGAGATCGACCGCGTCGAAGTGTTGCGCGGGCCGCAGGGAACGCTGTTCGGGCGAAACGCCTCGGCAGGCCTGATCAACATCGTCTCGAAAAGCCCGAGCTTCGACTTCGGTGCCAATGTCGAGGCGACTTACGGCAATTACGACTATTGGCGCCTCGCGGGCGGCGTCACCGGGCCGATCACCGATACGCTTGCGGCCCGGATCGACGGGGTGTGGGTGCAGCGCGACGGATTCTATTACGATGCAGCCAATGACACCCGCGTCAACGATCGCGACCGCTACTTCGTGCGCGGTCAGTTGCTCTTCGAGCCCACGAGCGACCTCAGCGTTCGCGTCATTGGCGACTATACCAAGCGCGACGAGAAATGCTGCGGCGCGACCTATGTCGACAACAGCGTCAATCCGTTCATCGGCAATCTCAACAACCCCGCGATCCCGCTCCAGCAGCCGGGCGCGGTGCCCGGCCGCACCAACGACTCGGGCAACAACATCATTAACGTGCTGACCGCGCTCGGGCAGGACATCAACGCACTCAATGCCGGCTATTCGCGCGAGCTCTCGGTCACGCCGGGGCGCAGCTATGGCGGCGAGACCGAGGACTATGGCGCCTCGGTCGAGATCAACTGGGATTTCGGAAACGCGACGCTCACCTCAATCAGCGGGTACCGAAATTATTTCAGCAGCCAGGCGGGCGACATCGACTACAGCAGCGTCGACATCCTTTATCGCGCCGACGACAACAATTCCTCGCGCAAGTTCGAGACCTTCAGCCAGGAGCTGCGACTCCAGGGAACCGCCTTCGACGACAAGCTCGACTGGCTCATCGGCGCCTATTACGCCGACGAGGACCTGACAGCGACGGACAATCTGCGCTTCGGCAACCAATATGGCCGGTTCGCGACGTGCCGGATCGTGTCGCCGGGCGGGCTTTCGGCGCTCTACTCGCCGACCTCAAGCGCGTGCCTCGCGGCCCGGCCGCCGGTATTCGGCGCAGCATCGCCGTTGATCTATGCCGCGATGAACAATCTCGATAGCATCAACGACCGTGGCTCGACGCTTGACGTTTACAAGCAGAACAGCCGCAACTACGCCTTCTTCACGCACAACATCATCCACGTGACGTCCACGCTCGATGTCACGCTGGGGCTGCGCTACACCAACGAGCGCAAGAAGTTCGATGCGACCTTCGGCAATGACAACACCGCCTGCGTCGCCAACCAGGCGTTGGTGGGGGCCTTCACCAACCCGAACGGCCCGGCGTTCAACCCGGCGCTGTTCGCGATCTCGCAGTCGATCCTCAACCTCTCGTGCCAAGGCAACTCGACCGCCGAGCTCAATGGCGTCTCGATCAATGATCGGCGCAGTGAGGACGAGTTCACCGGCACCGCAGTGCTCTCGTGGAAGCCGACCGACGATCTGCTGCTCTACGGAAGCTATTCGCGTGGCTATAAGGCAGGCGGGTTCAACCTCGACCGCTCGGCGCTCAAGGCGCCGTCGGTCTCGTTCGCGAGCCTGGGCGGCGCGCAGGCGCTGGTGAGCGGTCTCCAGTTCGACCCCGAGATCGTCGACGCGTTCGAGATCGGCGCGAAATATGCGACCGGGCCGTTCAGCTTGAACGTCGCGGCGTTCCGCCAGGAGTTCAAGAATTTCCAGCTCAACACCTTCGACGGGACGGTGTTCATCGTCCAGAACGTCAACGGGTGCGGGCAGGACCTGGGCGGGGCGGACCGCGACCAGAGCTTCTTCCCGGGCTCGGCCAATTTCTTGAACCCTGTGATCGCGCCGGGCGCGGCATTCAACCTCAATCCGGCGCTGGGCACGGGCGCGTGCGCGGCCGACGACGTTGGCTATGGCGTGAGTTCGACCGGCGTCGAGATCGAGGCGTCGCTCGTCCCGGCGCGCGACCTGCGCGTCAATCTGGGCTTCACCTATGCCGAAACCAAGTATCGCAACAATCTGGTGGGCAACGAAAGCGGAGCGCCGCTCAGCCCCGCGCTCCGAATGTTGCCGGGCGACAATCTCTCGAACGCGCCCGAGTTCGTGAGCACGGCCTCGCTCGCCTGGACACCGGAGATCGGCGGGTCGGGACTGTCGGGGCTCGTCTACATCGACTCGCGGATGACGGGCGACTTCAATACCGGCTCCGACCTGTTTCCCCAGAAGGAGCAGGACAGCTATGTCGTGGTGAACGCGCGCCTCGGCATCCGCGGCCCCGATGAGCGCTGGGCCGTCGAGTTCTGGGCGCAGAATCTGTTCAACGAGGATTATGCGCAGGTGGCGTTCAACTCACCCTTCCAGGCGGGTGGGTCGACCACACCGCCGTTCGCGCCGGGCTTCACTTTCGCACCATTCGTCGATCCGCAGTTCCCGGGCGGCCGGCAGATCTTCTCGCAGTTCCTCGCCGAACCGCGGACGTACGGCATCACGTTGCGCGGCAAGTTCTGACACATATCAAAGTGTAACGGCCGGCCCGTTCCCAACCGGGGGCGGGCCGGTTTTGTTTGAACAGTGCCATACGGCTTGGCATGGTCGTGACCATGCTGCTCGACTCCCTCATGGTGAAGATCGCGCTGATCGGATTGCTCGGCATCGGCGCGCAGTGGATAGCCTGGCGCACGAACAAGCCCGCCATCGCACTCATGCTCATGACGGGCGTGCTCGCGGGCCCGATATTGGGGCTGATCGATCCGAGGCGCGATTTTGGTGCGCTGATGGAGCCCATGGTCAAGCTCGCGGTCGCGGTGATCCTCTTCGAGGGCGGGCTGAGCCTCAATTTTCGCGATCTGCGCCATGCGGGCGGTCCCGTGCTCCGGCTTGTCGTGATCGGCGCGCCGCTCGGTTGGGCGCTGGCAACCGCGGCAGCCTATTATGGCGCGGGGCTGTCGTTCGAGGTCGCGGCCCTGTTCGGCGGAATATTGGTCGTGACGGGGCCGACGGTCGTGCAACCCCTGCTTCGTCCGCTCAACATCAGCCCGCGCGTCAGGAACACGCTCAAATGGGAAGCGATCGTCAACGACCCCATCGGCGCCCTGCTCGCGGTCTTCATCTATGCCTGGGTCACATATGGTGGCGAAGGCGCAGACATCGCGGCGATAGGCTTCGACGTGCTCGCCTCGACCTTCGTGGCCGGCCTGCTCGGCGCGGGGTTGGGCTTTGCGGTGAGCTGGCTTTTCCCGCGCGGCTATGTGCCCGAATATCTGAAGGCCCCGATCCTGCTCGTGACCGTGATCGCGGGTTTCGTGATCGCTGATGTAATCCAGCACGAAACCGGCCTTGTCACCGTCACCATCATGGGCGTGGTGATCGCCAACCGCCCGCTCGCAGCCAGCCATGCGCTCAGGCGCTTCAAGGAGGATCTGACGGTCATCCTTGTCTCTGGCGTGTTCATCCTGATGTCCGCGACGCTCGACTGGGCGACGATGAGCCAGTTCCAGGCGCGCTTCCTGATCTTCCTGTTCCTGCTGCTGTTCGTCGTGCGGCCGGTGACGGTGCTCGTCAGTCTGCTGCTTTCCTCGATGCCCTGGCGCGAGCGACTGTTCGTCGCGTGGATCGGTCCGCGCGGCATCGTCGCGGTCGCGATCACCGGGCTGTTCGCGATCCGCCTTGCCGACTTTGGCATCGAGGACGCCGAGGCACTCATCCCCTTGAGCTTCGGGGTCGTCGTCGCGACGATCTTCGCACACGGCTTTTCGGCGCGCTGGCTCGCCGCACGGCTCGGGATCGACACGGGCGAACGAAGCGCCGTGCTGATCGTCGGCGCCAATGCCTGGACCACCCAGCTCGGGGCGATGCTGAAGTCGCTCGATATCGGGGTAACCGTTGCCGACCCATCCAAATTTGCATTGCGCGAGGCGCGCAAGGCAGGGCTGGAGACGTGGCAGGGGGACGTTCTCGACGAGCAGGCACAGGATCAGCATGACCTGGGTGGGTATCAGCACATCGTCGCCGCGACCGACAACGACGCGTATAACGCGCTGATCTGCGCCGAACTGGGCCCCGAAATCGGCACCGAACGCGTCAGCCAGACGCGCGCCGACAAGCCCGACGCGCCGACCGCGTCGCGCGGCCGCGTGCTGCTGGAGGGCGGACTGTCGATGGACGAACTGCTGACGCGCACAAGCGAGGATTGGAGCTTCAGCCGCACGCGGATCACCGACAAGTTCGGCTATGACGATTTTCGCGAGAGACTGCCCGCAGAGGCCGAACCTGTCGCCGTCCTCAAGCCCGACAAGCGTCTGCTGTTCTTTTCGACGTCGGCGCGGCCGCTGGTGGAACCGGGCGACATCGCGATCAGCTTCATCCCGCCCGACACGCCCAGACCGCGCACCGCGGTCGAAGAGCCGCCCGCCGCCGAAGTGCTTATCTGATCACGCCGCCTTGCGGTCCGCCTGCTCGCCCCCCGCCGCCTCGAGCATCCGCCGCTCGAGCGCCTTGAGGCGCGACGTACCCTCGATCTTGTCGCCGATCAGGTCGGTTATGTAGAAGGTGTCGACCGCGCGCTCGCCATAGGTGGCGATGTGCGCCGAATGGATTGTCACCTTCGATTGGAAAAGCGCATAGGCAAGCGCGTTGAGCAGCGCGGGACGATCGCGCGCGTTGACCTCGATCACGGTATACCGGTTCGACGCCTTGTTATCGATCAGCACCGCGGGCTCGATCTCGAACGCCTCTGCGCGCGTGCGCACGAGCGGCTTTTGTGCCAAACGGTCGGCGAGCTTGTGACGGTTGGCAAGCGCATCCTCGATCGCACTTTCGAGCCTTTTCAGTCGCTGCGGCTCGTCGAGCGGACGGCCGAGCGGATCCTGGACGAGGAAATTGTCGAGCGCCATCCCATCGCGCGTCGTGTGGATGCGCGCGTCGATGATGCTGCCTCCGGCCAGATGGATCGCGCCCGCAACGCGGTAGAACAGCCCGGGATGGTCGCTGGCATAGACGGTGACGAGCGTCGCGCCGCGCGTGGGATAGACTTGCGCCTCGATCGACAGCGGGCTGTCTGCGGCGGCCGCGATCATCCGCGCATTGCGTTCGAGCACATCTGACGGCTCAGCGATCCAATAGGCGTCGGTGAGCGTCTTCTTGAGTTTGGCCATCTCGGCGTCGTCCCAGCCAAGCACCTCCTGCAGCGCGGCCTGTTTTGCCGCGATGCGCTCGGCGCGTCCTTTCTGCTTGTGGCCAAGGCGCAGCATCTCCTCGGCGGACTCGAACAGGTCAGTCAGCAACTGCCGTTTCCAGCCGTTCCAGACGCCGGGACCCACCGCACGGATATCGACCACCGTCAGGATCAGCAGCAACCGGAGGCGCTCGAGGCTCTGCACCATCTCGACAAAATCGAGGATGGTCTTGAAATCGGCAAGGTCGCGCTTGAATGCGGTGGCGGACATCAAGAGATGCCAGCGCACGAGCCAGGCGACGGTCTCGGTCTCCGCGGGGGTGAGCCCGAAGCGCGGGCAAAGCTTCTTGGCGACTTCGGCGCCGAGCACCGAATGATCGCCTCCGCGCCCCTTGGCGATATCGTGGAGCAGCACCGCGACATAGAGCACGCGCCGCGAAACAAGCTGGTTGGCGATCACCGTCGAAAGCGGATGCTCGTCGTGGAGCGTTCCATTTTCGATCTGCGAGAGCAGGCCGATCGCGCGGATCGAATGTTCGTCGACGGTGTAATGATGGTACATGTCGAACTGCATCTGCGCGACGACGCGACCGAAATCGGGAACGAAGCGGCCGAACACCGTTGCCTCGTTCATCCAGCGCAGCACGGTTTCAGGATCGCGCGAGCTGGTCAGCACGTCGAGGAACAGCGCATTGGCGCGCGGATCGTTGCGCACGCGCGCATCGATCAGCTTGGCGTCCCGGGCGGCGGCGCGGATCGCGAGCGGATGGATTTCCAGCCCGTGCTTGTCGGCAAGCGCGAACATCTCAATCAAGCGCACCGGGTCCTTTGCGAAGAAATCGTCGGCGGGCAGCGCGAGCCGGCCGCGTTCGAGTACGAAGCCGTTGAGCTTGCGTGGGCTGCGGCGGATCATAGGCAGGCCAAAGCGGCGCCCGCGCGCGGCGTGGCTCTCGTCGAGATGCGCTAGGAACACGCCCGTAAGGTCGCCCACCTGCTTCGCGATCAGGAAATAATGCTGCATGAAGCGCTCGACCGCCGACTTACCCGGGCGGTCGGCATAGCGCATGCGGCGCGCGATTTCGGGCTGGAAGTCGAAGGTCAGCCGTTCCTCGGCACGTCCCGCAATGCTGTGCAGGTGGCAGCGCACAGCCCAGAGGAAGTTTTCGGCCTTCTGGAACTGACGCAGCTCGTTCCTGGTCAGCAGCCCCTTGTCGACCAGCTCGGCGACGGTGGGCACGCGGTAAATATATTTGCCGATCCAGAACAGCGCGTGGAGATCGCGCAGTCCCCCCTTGCCCTCTTTGACATTGGGCTCGACGACATAGCGGCTATCACCCATGCGTTTATGCCGGATGTCCCGCTCGGCGAGCTTCTCGGCGATGAAGGCGCGGCCCGTGCCCGCCATCACCTCGTTGGCGAACCGAATGCTTGCCTCGTCATAGAGCGCCTGGTCGCCCCAGACATAGCGCGCCTCGAGCAACCCCGTGCGGATGGTGATGTCGGACTTCGCCATGCGCACCATCTCGTCGAGCGAGCGGCTCGATTGCCCCACCTTCAAGCCGAGGTCCCACAGCGTGTAGAGCATCGATTCGATGACCTGCTCGGTCCAGCTCGTCTGCTTCCAGGGCGTGAGAAAGCCGATATCGACGTCCGAAAAGGGCGCCATCTCGCCGCGCCCATAGCCGCCCACCGCGAGCAGCGCGATGCGCTCCGCCGCGGTCGGATTGCTGTTAGGATACAGCCGTTTGGTCGTGAAGTCATAGGTCAGCCGCAAGAGCTGGTCGACGAGGAATGCCTGCGCGGACGCCGCCTCGCTGCCACGCGAGGGATGTTCGGTCAGTCGCCGCGCAATCTCCACGCGTCCGATATCAAGCGCATTCTTCAACAGCGCCACAGCAGCCTGACGCAGCGCGGTCGTGTCGCCGCTGCCGGGCAGGAGTTCGGCGAGGGCGTCTGAAAGTCCGCGTCGATCGACGATGGCGCGGCGCTGCGGAATGCTTTCGAAACGGACTGACATGGCTCCTATCTAGTGACGGAAACAGGGGCATGCCAGCGCTTTGCGGCACAGTAACCGACGTCATCAGGTCGCGACTTCGTTATTGTAATGAGATTGAAATCTCATTATGAGTCTTTCGTATAGATTACGATGGAGGCTGCTCATGGCACTCACACGCCAGGCGATGGACCGTATGATGGACGTGCATTTCGCGTTCGAGATGCAGGATGACGTGGCCGGGGTACTCGCGACGCTCGCGCCCGATGTCGAACATGACATTGTTGGCGCGCCCACGGGTCCGACCCACGGTCGCGATGCCGCCAAACCCTTTTATGAAGCGCTGTTCGCCGATCTTGCCGATGGGAGCGTGCAACCTTTGCGACGTTACTATGGCGAGGATTTCCTTGTCGACGAATCGCTGTGGCGCGGCCGCGCCGCCGGGCGTCCATTTGGCATCGACGGTCGCGATCGACCGCTCGAATTCAGACTGCTCCACATCATCGAATTTGCCGAAGACAATACGATCAGCCGCGAGAATGTATGGCTCGACCTCGCCGCGATCATCCAGCAATTGCCGCAGGGCTGAATCATGGATTCGGAAAGGGCGGGCCGCCCCAATCAGAGGCGACGCACGCGCAAGGACCTGCTTCTGGCGGCCGCGCGCCTGATCCGCCAAGGGACCACCCCGACGCTTGAGGAAATCGCGGAGGAGGCCTTGGTGTCGCGCGCGACGGCCTATCGCTATTTTCCGGGGCTCGACGCGCTTCTCGTTGAGGCGGCGCTCGATGTCGCTGTTCCCGAGACGGACGAAATCCTGCGCAATGCTCCGCCGGATGATGCCGTGGCGCGTGTGACATGCGTCGACGATGCACTCAATGCGATGATCAAGGAGAACGAGGCGCAACTTCGCACGATGCTCGCGCATTCGCTCCGCCGCCCCGAGCACGACGGAGAACTGCTGGCGCGTCAGAATCGCCGCACGCCATTGGTCGAGGCAGCCCTCGATCCCGTGCGCGATCAGTTCGCGCCCGAGGCGCTGGATATGCTGATCCGGGCGCTGCCGCTTGTCATCGGGACCGAGGCCATGATCGTCTTCAAGGACGTTCTGCAACTCGGCGAGGAAGAGACGCTCGCGGTCAAGCGCTGGGCGATCCGCGCATTGATCGAAGCCGCGCAAAGGCCAGACACGCCTGGCTGAGCGTTCAGCCCCCGGTCGCGATAGCCTTGAGCCGGTAAAGTGCGTCGAGTGCCTCACGCGGGGTGAGCGCATCCGCATCAAGCATGTTCAGCGCGTCGCGAAGCACGTCCTTATCCTCCTCGGCCGGTGCGGCCATCGCCGCGAAGAGCGGCAAGTCATCGAGCCCCGCCGCGAGCCCCCCGGTCTGCGCACGCCCTGCCTCGAGCTTCTTCAGCACTTCCGAGGCGCGGTGGAGCACCGTGGGGGGCAGCCCCGCAAGTTTGCCGACCGCAATACCATAGCTGCGGTCCGCCGGACCGTCAGCAAGTTCGTGGAGCAGGACGAGATCGCCCTTCCACTCGCGCGCGCGGACGTGATGGAGCGAGAGCGCGTCGAGCCGTTCTGCGAGCCGCGTCAACTCGTGATAGTGCGTCGCGAACAGGCATCGGCTGCGGTTGATGTCGTGCACCGCCTCGACCACCGCCCATGCGATCGCGAGGCCGTCATAGGTGGAGGTGCCGCGCCCTACCTCGTCGAGGATGACGAAGCTGTGTTCGGTCGCCTGCGCGAGGATGGCGGCGGTCTCGACCATCTCGACCATGAAGGTCGAGCGCCCGCGCGCCAGATTGTCCGACGCGCCAACACGGCTGAACAGTCGGTCGACAAGCCCAAGCGTAGCTCGCGACGCAGGGACAAAGCTGCCCGCCTGCGCCAGCACCGCGATCAGCGCGTTCTGGCGAAGGAAGGTCGATTTACCGCCCATATTGGGGCCAGTGACCAGCCACAGCCTCTGGTTCTCCGCGAGCCGACAATCATTGGCGACGAAGCGTTCGCCGGCCTTCTCGATCGCGCGTTCCACGACGGGGTGGCGGCCGCCCTCGACCTCGAAGCGCGGATCCTCGACAAGGTCAGGCCGCGTCCAGCCGCCCTCGGCGGCGCGTTCCGCCAGCGCTGACGCGACATCGAGCCGCGCAAGCGCATCGGCGGTATGCGCGATCGACTCGCGCCGCACCAGCGCCTCTTCGGTCAGCGCCTCGAGATGCGCGGCCTCGGCGGCGAGCGCGTGCGCGCCTGCCTGGGTCACGCGCAGCGCCTGTTCGTGGAGCTCGGGCGCGTTGAAGCGAACCACCCCGGCCAGCGTCTGGCGGTGGGTGAAGCCCGATTCGGGGCGCATCAGCGCATCGCCCGACCTGGCGGGCACCTCGACATGATAACCGAGCACGCCATTGTGGCGGATCTTGAGCGCCGAAATCCCGGTCTGCTCGCGGTAGCGCGCCTCGAGCGCGGCGATCGCGCGCCGGCCGTCGCCGCCTACGCCGCGCAGCTCATCAAGTGCTGCATCATAGCCTTCGGCGATATAGCCGCCCTGCGCGGCGTCGATCGGGGGCGTGGCGACGAGCGCGCGCGAGAGGTGGTCGACCAGCGCGCCGTGACCGTCAAGCATCGGCAGCAGCCGTGCGAGGAGCACGGGCGGATCGATGAGGTTCCCAAGCCTTTCGCGCAGCAGCCGCGCCTCGCCGAGTCCGTCGCGGAGCTGACCGAGATCGCGCGGACTGCCGCGTCCCGCAACGAGCCGCCCGAGCGCACGGCCAATATCGGGCAGTGCCTTAAGCGCCCCGCGGACATGCTCGCGCAAGCCGGAATCGTCGCAATAATGCTGGACGAGATCGAGCCGCTCCTCGATCGCGAGCCGGTCGGCAAGCGGTGCGCCGATGTCCGCGGCGAGCAGCCGCGCGCCTGCGCCGGTGACGGTGCGGTCGACGACATCGAGCAAGCTGCCCGCGCGCCCGCCGCCGTTCGCCTGCGTCAGTTCGAGGCTCTCGCGCGTCGCCGCGTCGATCATCATATGGCCCTCGACCGCGCGGCGGATGGGCGGTTGGAGGAACGGAAGCGTGCCCTTGCCCGCATGGTCGAGATAGGCGACGAGTCCGCCCGCGGCGGCAAGCTCGGCGCGGTCGAAGCCACCGAAACCGTCGAGCGTGGCGACCCCGAACAGCGTCTTGAGCCGGGTTTCGCCACCCGTGCTGTCGAAATCGGCGCGCGGGCGGGCAAAGGCCGCGTCGGGCCAGTGCGCCGCATTTTCGGCAACGACGATTTCGGCGGGGTTGAGCCGGGCGAGCTCGGCGCCGAGCGCATTGGGATCGATCCGCGTCACCTCGAAACGGCCCGTCGAGATGTCCGCCGCCGCGAGGCCAAGCGCGCCACCCGCTTCGCCAAGCGCCACCAGCCAGTTCGCAGACCGCGCGTCGAGCAACGTTTCCTCGGTCAGCGTGCCCGCGGTGACCACGCGGATGATCGCGCGACCGACGAGCGATTTGGAACCGCGCGCCTTGGCCTGTTCGGGGGTTTCGATCTGGTCAGCGATCGCGACGCGGTGCCCCGCCTTGATCAAGCGCGCGAGATAGGCCTCGGCCGAGTGCGCAGGCACGCCGCACATCGGAATCGGCTTGCCGTCATGCTCACCGCGCGCGGTGAGCGCGATATCGAGCGCCGCGGAGGCAATTTTTGCGTCATCGAAGAACAGCTCGAAGAAATCGCCCATCCGGTAGAAGAGCAGGCAATCCTGCGCCTCTGCCTTGAGCGCAAGATATTGCGCCATCATCGGCGTCGGTGCGGACGGGGCGGCGGAGGGCGGGCGCGATTGCTTGTTCATGGGCTCGCGGTGCTGATACCGGCTAATTTCAGCTTTGCCAAAGGTAGCATTGACCGATTTTTGTGCTTAGAGCGAACGCGACTCTCAGCAATATCCATCGGCCGCTTGCCGTAACGGCAGCTCCTGGCCGGACAACAGCAAAAGGATCCTCGAATGAGCGAAGGCAGCAACGTGAAATTCTCCGAAAAGGAGGCGCTGCTCTTCCATTCGCATGGCCGCCCCGGAAAGATCGAGATCATTGCGTCCAAGCCGATGGCGACGCAGCGCGATCTGAGCCTTGCCTATTCGCCGGGCGTGGCGGTTCCCGTGCGCGCGATCGCTGAGGATCCCGCGACCGCATATGACTATACCGCCAAGGGCAATCTCGTCGCGGTGATCTCCAACGGCACCGCGATCCTCGGCCTCGGCAATCTCGGTGCGCTCGCCTCCAAGCCCGTGATGGAGGGCAAGGCGGTGCTGTTCAAAAGATTTGCAGACGTCGATTCGATCGACCTCGAAGTCGATACCGAGGACACCGACGCCTTCGTCAACGCGGTCGCGTTGCTCGAACCCAGCTTTGGCGGCATCAACCTCGAGGACATCAAGGCGCCCGAATGCTTCATCATCGAGCAGCAACTGCGCGAGCGTATGAACATTCCCGTCTTCCATGACGACCAGCACGGCACCGCGATCATCACCGCGGCGGGGGTGATCAACGCCTGCCACCTGACCGGACGCAGCCTGAAGGACGTGCGCGTGGTCGTGAACGGCGCCGGCGCTGCGGCGATCGCGTGCACCGAGCTGATCAAGTCGATGGGCGTGCCGCACGATCACGTCATCATGTGCGACCGCTCGGGCGTGATCTATCAGGGCCGTGAGGCGAGCATGGACCAGTGGAAATCGGCACATGCGGTCAAGACCAATGCGCGATCGCTGACCGAAGCGCTGGTCGGCGCCGATATCTTCCTCGGCCTTTCGGCGGCAGGTGCGCTCAAGCCCGAGATGGTCAAGGACATGGCGCCGAGCCCGATCATCTTCGCGATGGCCAATCCCGATCCCGAGATCACCCCGCCCGAAGCCAAGGCTGCGCGTCCCGACGCGATCGTCGCCACGGGCCGTTCGGACTATCCCAAC
Source organism: Sphingomonas cavernae (assembly GCF_003590775.1). Classification (GTDB taxonomy): domain Bacteria; phylum Pseudomonadota; class Alphaproteobacteria; order Sphingomonadales; family Sphingomonadaceae; genus Sphingobium_A; species Sphingobium_A cavernae. Next base: position 923,549 of record NZ_QYUM01000002.1, read on the forward strand.
CAGGTCAACAACGTCCTTGGCTTCCCCTTCATCTTCCGCGGCGCGCTCGACGTCCGCGCCACCGCGATCAACGACGAGATGAAGATCGCCGCGGCCAACGCTATCGCTGAATTGGCGCGCCAGCAGGTGCCCGAGGAAGTTGCGATCGCCTATGGCGGGCTCGCGCACAGCTTCGGCCCCGATTATATCATCCCCGCGCCCTTCGACCCGCGGCTGATGGAGGAAGTGCCTGCCGCGGTCGCCAAGGCGGCGATGGATTCGGGCGTGGCGCAAAAGCCAATCCTCGACATGACGGCCTATCGCCAAACCTTGAAGGGACGGCTCAATCCGACGACCTCGGTGCTGACGCTCGCCTATGAGGCAGCGCGCGCGCATCCCAAGCGCGTGCTCTTCGCCGAGGGCGAGGAAGAGGTCGTGCTGCGCGCGGCGATCCAGTTCCGCGACGGCGGCTATGGCATCCCTGTGCTCGTCGGACGTGACGACGTCTACGACAAGCTGCGCGCGATGGGGGTCGACGATCCCGAGAGCTTTGAGGTGCACAACAGCGTCAATTCGAAGCTGGTGCCCCAGATGGTCGAGTTTCTGTACGCGCGGCTGCAGCGCCGCGGCTATCTGAAGCGCGAGATCGAGCGCATGGTCAACCGTGACCGCAACATCTTCGGCGCGCTGATGCTCCAGTTGGGCGAGGCGGACGCGATGATCACCGGCGTCACGCGCACCTATTCGCGCACGATGCGCGAGGTGCGCAAGGTGATCGACAAGCGCGCGGCGTCGACGGCCTTCGGCATTCACGTCCTTGTCGGGCAGAGCCACACCGTCTTCATGGCCGACACCACGGTCAACGAGCGGCCCAGCGCCGAGGAGCTCGCCGACATCGCCGAGGGTACTGCCGCGGTCGCGCGCCGCATGGGGCATGAACCGCGCGTTGCCTTCCTCTCCTATTCGACCTTCGGCAATCCCGAGGGCACCTGGCTCGAAAATCTGCGCGCCGCAGTATCGATCCTCGACGCGCGCGGCGTCAGCTTCGAATATGAAGGCGAAATGGCGCCCGACGTCGCGCTCAATGCCAAGGTGATGGCGAACTATCCGTTCAGCCGCCTTTCGGGTCCGGCGAATGTCCTCATCATGCCGGGGCTGCAGTCGGCCAATCTTTCGGCCAAATTGCTGCGCGAACTGGGCGGCGATTCGGTGATCGGACCGATGCTCGTCGGCATGGAAAAGCCGGTGCAGGTGGCGACGATGTCATCGACCGCGTCCGAGCTGGTGACACTGGCGGTGCTCGCGGCCGCAGGGATTGCGGGCTGACACCAAAAGAAAAAGGGGATCTCGGTGAAGGCCGAAATCCCTTCTGGCCTGTGTTCGATCTAGGGCAACCACCACCGTCACCCTGAACTCGTTTCAGGGTCCATAAGATCTATTCGGCAGCGTCGGCGTTTCCGCATGGATGCTGAAACAAGTTCAGCATGACGATTCCGTCTTGTATGAGCAGACGCCGGGCCGCAGCCCGGCTATTGCGGTCCTTGGCCACCGCCCATGCCAGGTGCGCCGACCGCGCCGATATTGCCGAACAGCTCCTGGAAAAAGCCGCGTTCGCGGCCGAGTGTCGGCGTCTTGTCGCCGCTGGGGTGAATCGAAACGATCTTCTCAAGTCCCTGCCGATCGACCGCGGCAACATTGCCTGCCGCATCGAAACGGACATGCAGGATCGTCTGTTCGACGGGCTTGGGATCGGCAAAGGCGAGCTGCCGGGTCGAGCGCGAGACATAATACCAGTCATTGGCGTCGAACTGGCCGACAAAGGTGGGGCGGCCAAGCGTGCCTTCGACCGAATCGCGGTTGTCGATACCCGGCTGGATGCCCTGGACGAGCTGATTGTCGACGATATAGCCCTGGTGCGCACGGATACGGGTGCAGCCGCCCGTCGCGATCAGCGCCACCATGGCCGCCGCGATCACCGGCATCGCCCTTTTCGTCATCACCATTTTGCGGCCACTCCTCGAATCTGCGCAATTGCGTGGCGCAGCCCATTGCAAGGCGCGCCTCGTGCCTCAATATGCGCAGGATTGCCGCCCGACAAGGGCGCGCCTTACCGGGAGCCGATTGAACCGTGTCGATTTTGAGCCGCCTTTTCGCGAGGCAAAGCGGGCGCGATGCGCTGGTGCCGCTTTACAGCAGCATCGTCGAGGCCGCGCGCGACCCCGCCTGGTATCTGGATGGTGGCGTCGCAGACACCGTCGATGGCCGCTTCGACATGGTGGCGGCGCTGCTGTCGATGGCGCTGGTCCGGCTTGAGCGCGAGGGCAAGAGCGGCGCCGACCAGTCGGTGCTGCTGACCGAGATCTTCATCGAGGACATGGACGGCCAACTGCGCCAGATCGGCATCGGCGACATCATCGTGGGCAAGCATATCGGCAAGATGATGAGCGCGCTCGGCGGGCGCCTGAGCGCCTATCGCGGCGCGATTGCGGCCAGCGAGAGCTGGGAGGATGCGCTGACGCGCAATCTCTACCGTGGAAGCGCGCCCGATGCGGAGGCGCTGTCGTTCAGCGCGGCCCGGATGCGTACGTTGGCCGCAGCGCTCGACGCGACCGATGCTGCGACGCTGGTTACCGACGGATTTCCACGACCATGAGCGCGCCAGCCCCCGAGTTCAGCCGGGTCGTCCGGATCGACACGATCGGCGATAGTCCGCGGACAATCGCCGTAGCCGCCGATGACGCCGAGCGCACCGCGCTGGCCAGGCGCTTCGGGTTGATCGCGATTGCGCACCTTGAAGGCAATGCCGCGCTGGTGCGCGTGGCTGGCGGCATCAGTGCCAGGGGGAGGATTGCCGCGCAGGTTGAACAGAGCTGCGTCGCAACGGGAGAGAGCGTCCCCGCGGAGATCGACGAACCCTTCGCGCTCAAGTTCGTGACGGTGAGCGGCGACGTTCCTGCCGACGAGGTCGAACTGAGCGAAGGTGAGCTCGACATTGTCGAATTCGATGGCCAGGCGGTCGATCTTGGCGAAGCGCTCGCCCAGACGCTGGCGCTCGCGCTCGACCCCTTCCCCCGCAGCGCCGATGCCGACGCGACGCTCAAGGCGGCGGGCGTGATGAGCGAGGATGAGGCCGGGCCCTTCGGCGCGCTGGCGGCGCTCAAGCAGACACTGGAAAAGAAGCCGCCCCGCTAGCAGGGTCAACGCCACGGCGGAAAATCATACGAAATCTCTACGGAACGACGCGAGACATCGTCTCGAAACCCTATTGCGTGACCGTTAAATGAATCCGCATCGCGCTTGGCGGTGCGGCCTATGGGCGGTCGTCCAAGCCGACGGTTTCCACAGGAGTGGTTTCGTGGGCATCCTATTGAGAATCTTCGGGCTGATTTCGATCGGCCTTTCACTGCTCGCCGGCGTCGGCCTCGAGCATTTGATCGCGTCGGGCGCGCCGCACGATGCAACCGCGTCCGAGTTCCTCCTGGCGGCGCTGAGCTTCGCCGGCGCCAGCATCGGCGCAGCGATGCTGATATGTGGCGCAAAGCTCCTCGAACCCCAGCGGGTGCCGCTGCAATGGCGCGATCATCGCTGATCAAATAACGCCTTGAGCTCCTTCTTGAGGATCTTGCCATTGGCGTTGCGTGGCAGCGTGTCGTCGCAAAAGAGCACGCGCACCGGAATCTTGAACGCTGCAAGCCTTGCGCGCACCCAGTCCTGCAGTTCGGCCTCGGTCGCGGCCATGCCGGGTCCCAGATGCACGACCGCCGCGGGTTCCTCGCCCAGCGTGCGGTGAGAAAGCCCGACCAGCGCCGCATCAGTCACCGCAGGATGGTCGTAAAGGAAGTTCTCCACCTCGCTCGAATAGATATTCTCGCCGCCGCGGATGATGATGTCCTTGGCGCGGTCGACAATGTAGCAGAAGCCCTCCTCGTCGAGCCGGCCGAGATCGCCGGTGCGCACCCAGCCGTCGATAAAGGTCGCCGCGGTCGCCTCGGGCTTGTTCCAGTATCCCGCCACGATCTGCGGCCCCCGCGCCCAGATCTCGCCGACCTCGCCCGGCGGCAGCGCGGTCACCCCGTCATCGGCGATGATCCTGAGCTCTGCGACGGGTACGGCGGGGCCGCAGCTTTCGGGGCGGTGCTGATAATCCTCGGCGACATGGCTGGTGACGGTGGCCGAGGTCTCGGTCATGCCCCAGCCATTACCGGGCATGCAGCCAAACTCGGCCTGGATGCGCCGCACGAGTTCAGGCGCTGAGGGCGCGCCGCCATAGCTGATCGTTTCCAGGCTCGAGAGATCATAGTTCGCGCGTTCGGGATGCTCGAGCAATTGCCATGCGATGGTAGGCACACCGCCGGTGCTGTTGACGCGCTCACGCTCGATCAGCTCAAAGGCCTTCACCGTGTCCCAGCGACGCATGAAGACGAGCGTCGATCCGCCGAACACCGCGCCCATCAGCGCCGCATTGCACGCCGTGACGTGGAAGAGCGGGATCACCAGCAGCAGCGTCTTCGGCGTCGCGGGTAGCGGCATGTCGCCACGGCGCAGCGCGGCGCGCGCGCTTGCATAGGCGGTCGACAGGATATTGGTGAGGATATTGCGGTGCGTGCCGAGCGCGCCCTTGGGATGGCCAGTCGTGCCCGAAGTGTAGAAGATCGTCGCGGCATCATCAGGCTCCACCGCAATCTCGGGCAACTCTGTATCAGGCAGGGCCGCCCATCCATCGGCGTCACCAAGCATCGTATCCAGAAGCTCGGCGCCCTCGATCGGTTGCGATGTCCTGCTGACGATCACATGCGTTAAATCGGGAAGCGCGCTGAGATGCGGTGCGATGCGCGCGTGGCGCTCGGCGTCGCAGATCAGCAAGCGGGTCCCCGAATCACGAAGCGCATATTCGAGCTCTGAGCCCGTCCACCACGCGTTGAGCGGCACCGCGATCGCGCCGATCGCGGTCGCCGCGAAGAAGGCGACCGGCCACTCGGGCAGATTGCGCATGGCGATCGCGACACGGTCGCCCCTGCCCACGCCCCGCGCCGCGAGCGCGTGCGCCAGAGTCGCGGTCGCACGGAAAAAGGCGTCATAGCTGACCCGCTCATCCTCATGGACGGTGAAGCAGCGCGCGCCGTGCGACCGCGCAATATGGGCAAGCGCGGCAAGCGTTGGAGGCACATTTTTCCAAGTCCGAGTCGGCACGCCCCGGATGACGACCTCCTCCATTTCGAACGGCGCCCCTGTTGCGCAAAGCATCGACTCGATCTGTTCGAGTGAATAAGCGGGCCAGATGCTCCGCACCGTGTCGACCGACTGTTGCACCTCGCCCATGCCGCTCTCCGTTCATGCCTCGGGTTTTTTCAAAAGCCCTTGATCGCAGGGAGGATATGCGGGATTTGCGATATCCTCAAGCGGGTGCGCGCGCTGTCTATTTGTTTTTTGAATTTTCGGTATGGCGAAGGCCCCAGGGAGAATGCGATGATCGACGACGAGACTCCCGAGGGGCTGATCGAGCGCCTGAAGATTTTGCTCGATGTCGAGGAGATCGATCGTGATCTTTATCGCGGCGCGCGGGTCACCGAGGGGCGCGGGCGCGTCTTCGGCGGACAGGTGATCGCCCAGGCGCTGGCGGCCGCGAGCCGTTCGGTCGACGACGGGCGGCCGCCGCATTCGCTCCACGCCTATTTCATGCGCCCCGGCGATGACGCGCTACCTATCATCTACCGCGTCGAGCGCGACTTCGACGGACGCAGCTTTGCAACGCGTCGCGTAATCGCGCTTCAGCGCGGCGTTCCGATCCTCAACATGGCGGCATCGTTCCAGATTCCCGAGACCGGCCTCATGCACCAGACCGCGATGCCCGAGGTCCCGCCACCCGAAGCGCTGAAGCCGGAGCAAGAGATCGTCCGCCGCAATGCCGACACCGTGCCTGAAGAGCTGCTCAAGTGGATGAGTTCGCCCCGCCCGATCGAGATTCGGCCGGTCGTGTCGCGGTGGGAGAAGACGGACCACATTCTGCCCCCTGCGCAGAATATCTGGGTGCGCGCCGTGGCGCCGCTGGGCGACGATCCCGGCGTCCACCGCGCCGTACTCGCCTATCTATCCGATTTCATGCTGCTCGCCACATCGACGCTGCCGCACGGCGTCCACTGGTCCACGGCCGCAGTTCAAACCGCAAGCCTGGACCATGCGCTTTGGATCCATGAGGATTTTCGCGCCGACGAATGGCTGCTCTACAGCATGGACAGCCCATGGGCCGGCCATGCGAGAGGATTCAACCGCGGCAGCCTCTTCACCCGCGACGGGCGGCTCGTCGCGAGCGTGACGCAGGAAGGGCTGATCCGCCTGCGCGGATAGCGCCTGCATAAATGCTCCACGCGATTGACGCTCACTTCACCTTGAAGTGGTCGATGAAAATGTCGAGCCGCCAATCCATGCGCGCCGTCAGGCTTTCACCGCCGCGACGCATGGCATCACCGATCAGCGCCTCCAGCTCGGCATCGCCCACCACCATGTCAAGATAAAGCTCGGCGGCAGCTTCAGGATCGTCGAACCGAGCGCGGCCATCGGCATTCCAACCGCCGAAGATCTGCGCGAGATGCTCGACGCGACCGAGATGGATCTCGCGATAAAAGCCGCGCGCAAATTCCGGATCGCTGATGCTTTCGGCGATGACGATCCGCATCATTGCCGCCTGGCGTGGTTGCATGACGATCTCGAGAATGCGTCGGGTGAGGCTGCGCAAGATTTCCGCCGCCGACTCGGTGTGCTCGACCAGTTCGTCGAACTCCGCCTGTCGCTCGCATTTGTCGCGCTCGATCACCGCGCGGAGCAGCCCATGCTTGCTGCCAAATAGTTCATAAGCGGTAGCGAGCGAGCCACCCGAGCGGCGAATGATCGTCGCCAGACTCACCTTGGCGAAGCCCTGTTCGAGAAACAGCATCTCGGCAGCGTCGAGGATCGCCCTGCGCCGCTCTTCCTTCCGCGCATCCTGTGACGGTCCCGATATAGTGCCTTTGTCCATCGCGGTGATGTCCAATGCTCAGCCTCCCCCTGCTTTTGCAATTGACGTGTAATGTACGTTACATTACTGGCGCCCGCAAGCCGAATGCGATATGCATTTGGAAGGAAATCTAGATTTTCAGGGAAAGCAACGCGATGCGCCGCACCACGACTCCTCGAAATGCGGCAGCGGGCACGCTCGCGGCGGCCCTGCTTGCGCTGACTGCGTGTTCGGGCGGGGAACAGCCCGCGCCGCCACCGCCGCAGGTCGACATCATCACGATCCGTCCGCAGGCGATCGACAATGTCATCGAATTGCCGGGCCGTATCCAGGCGGTGCGCACCGCCGAAGTCCGCGCGCGCGTCAACGGGATTGTCGAGCGTCGGCTCTACGAGGAAGGCACCGATGTCCGCGCGGGACAGTCGTTGTTCCAGATCGACCCGCGCGAGTTGCGCGCCAGCCTCAACGCGGCTCTGGCAACGCTGGCGCGCAATCAGGCGACCGCAGCCAATGCCCAGCAGGACGTCCAGCGCTATCAAGGGCTGATCGCCGATCAGGCGATCTCCAAGCAGGAATATGACGCCGCGGTCGCACGGCTGCGCACCGCCCAGGCCGATGTCGCCCTGGCCCGCGCGCAGGCCGAAAGCGCGCGACTGAGCCTTGGCTACAGCACGGTGACCGCGCCGATTTCGGGCCGAGCGGGCCGGGGCCAGGTCACCGAAGGCGCGCTCGTGACGGCGACTGCGGGGACGCTATTCACGACGATCGAGCAACTCGACACCGTCTATGTCAACTTCTCGCAATCGAGTTCTGACGTGCTTGCGCTGCGGCGCGACATGACCTCGGGCCGGGTCAAGATGCCGATCGACGGTCGCCTCCCCGTCAACCTCGTGCTCGAGGATGGCAGCGCCTATGGGCTGAGCGGACATATCGACTTCTTCGATCTCGCGATCGACGAGGCGACGGGGACCGCCGCGCTTCGCGCCGAATTCCCCAATCCCACCCGATTGCTGCTGCCCGGCCAGTTCGTCCGCGCGCGCGTGAAGGCGGGGGTCCGGCCCGACGGACTGATCGTGCCCCAGCGCGCGGTCAAGCTCGCCGCGCAGGGCGCAACCGTCATGGTGGTGGACGACAAGAATGTCGCGGCGCAACGCCCGATCAAGCTCGGCGACCTGCAGGGTTCCAACTGGGTGATCCGTGAAGGGCTGAAGGCGGGCGACCGCGTGATCGTGAACGGGCTGCAAAAGGTGCAGCCGGGTCAGCCCGTCCAGATCGCAAAGCCGGGCAAGCCGGCGGCGGCCAAGCCCGCGCCCGCGCGCTGAAGGGGGCCCCGACATGACACCCCGCTTTTTCATCGACCGGCCAGTCTTTGCGTGGGTGGTGGCGCTGTGCATCACCCTCGCCGGACTGATCGCGCTGCGCGCGCTGCCGATCGAGCAATATCCGACCGTCGCGCCGCCTTCGCTTACCATCAACGTCACCTATCCCGGCGCCGAGGCCTCGGTCCTCGAGCAGAATGTGACGCAGATCATCGAGCAGGAGCTCAACGGCGTAGAGGGGTTCCTCTACATGGCGTCGACCAGCCGCTCGAACGGCACCGCGGCGATCACGGTCACCTTCGAATCGGGGACCGACATCAAGATCGCGCAGATGGACGTGCAGAACCGTCTGCGTCGCGTCGAAGCGCGGCTGCCCGAAGAGGTGCGGCGTCAGGGCATTCAGGTGGAAGAGGCCAATAGCGGCTTCCTCATGATCCTCGCGCTCACGTCGAAGAGCGGCAATACCCCGACGCTCGAGCTCGGCCATTTCGCGACGACGCGCGTGATCGACGAACTGCGCCGAGTGCCCGGCGTCGGCAACATCCAGTCGTTCAGTTCCGAATATGCGATGCGGATCTGGTTCGATCCCGACAAGCTCGCGACCTACAATCTCTCGCCTGCCGACGCGCTCGCCGCGGTGCAGGAACAGAATAGCCAGTCGCCGGGCGGCCAGCTCGGCGACCGTCCGCTTGCCGACGGGATGGAGCTCAATGCGACGATCCTGACGCAGAACCGCTTCACCACGCCCGAGCAGTTCGCCTCGATCATCCTGCGCGCCAACCCCGATGGTTCGGCGGTCACGCTGGGCGACGTCGCCCGCGTCGAGCTGGGCGCGCAGAGCTACCTCTTCAACACCGAGCTCAATGGCAAGCCGATGGCGGGCATGGCGGTCCAGCTCAAGACCGGCGCCAATGCACTCGCGACCGCCGAGGGCATCCGCAACCGGATGACCGAGCTCGAACAGTCCTTTCCGCCCGACATCGCGTGGTCGATCCCCTTCGACACCACGCCCTTCATTACCGTTTCGGTCGAAGAGGTCGTGAAGACGCTGGTCGAGGCGATGGCGCTCGTCTTCCTTGTGATGTTCCTGTTCCTGCAGAACTGGCGCGCAACCATTATCCCGACGATCGTCGTGCCGATCGCGCTGGCGGGCGCGTGCCTCGGGCTGTGGCTGTTCGGTTTCTCGATCAACGTGCTTTCGTTGTTCGGCATGGTGCTCGCGATCGGCATCCTCGTCGACGACGCGATCGTCGTGATCGAGAATGTCGAGCGCATCATGGCCGAGGAGCATCTCTCGCCCTATGAGGCGACGGTGAAGGCGATGAGCCAGATCACCTCGGCGATCATCGGCATTACGCTCGTGCTGATCGCGGTGTTCATCCCGATGGCATTCTTCCCGGGCTCCACGGGCGGCATCTACCGGCAATTCTCGGTCACGCTCGCCATCTCGATCGCGTTTTCGGCGCTGCTCGCGCTCACGCTCACGCCCGCACTCTGCGCGACCTTCCTGCGCCCGCACGAAGCGGTGGAGGAAGAGCCGACCAACCCCGTCCTGCGTTTCCTCCACCGCTTCTTCGCGCGCTTCAACGCCTGGTTCGGGCGCACCACCGATCGCTATCAGGGCGGGGTCGGACGTATCCTTGCGCGACCGCTGCGTTTCCTCGGCATCTTCGTTGCGCTCGTTGGCATCACCGCCTTCCTGTTCACCCGCCTGCCCGGCAGCTTCCTGCCGCAGGAAGACCAGGGCTATCTGATCACGGTCGTCCAGGCGCCTCCGGGCGCAACCACCGAGCGCACCGATCTGGCGATCGAGCAGGTCAAGGCCTTCTACCGCGAGCAGCCCCAGGTGAAGGACGTCGTCTTCGTCCGCGGCTTCAGCTTCTTCGGCCAGGGCCAGGCCAATGCGATCGCCTTCGTGCCCTTGAAGCCGTGGGAGGAACGCCCGGGCAAGGAGAACCGCGCCGATACGCTGGCGGGCAAGGCGATGGGCATGATCATGCAGATCAAGGACGCCTTCGTCTTCACGCTTAATCCGCCCTCGATCCCCGAACTGGGCGTGGCGTCGGGCTTTACCTTCAAGCTCCAGAACCGCGGCGGCGCCGACTATGCCGCGCTGCTCGGCGCGCGCAACCAGTTGCTCGGCATGGCGATGCAGAGCCCGGTGCTCGCGGGCGTCCGCCCCGAGGGGCAGGAGGACGCCCCCCAGCTCCGCGTTCAGATCGACCGGATCAAGGCGCGCGCGCTCGGCCTTTCGATCGCCGACGTCAATGCGACGCTCGCCATCTCCTTCGGCAGCGCCTATGCCAACGACTTCACGCGCGATGGTCGCATCCTGCGCGTGCTGCTCCAGGCCGATGCGCCCACCCGCATGACCCCCGAGGACGTGCTCGAATTGAAGGTCCGCAGCGCGCAGGGCGACATGGTGCCCTTTGGCGCCTTCACCACGGTCGACTGGACCGCGGGGCCACCGCAGGTGGATCGCTATAACGGCTATCCGGCGATGACGATTTCAGGCGAGCCTGCGCCGGGCCGTTCGACAGGCGAGGCGATGGCGGAGATGGAGCGCCTTGCCGAGCAGCTTCCCGAGGGTTTCGGCTACGAATGGACTGGCATTTCCTACGAGGAGCAGCAATCGGCGGGCCAGATCGGGATCTTGCTGGGGCTGTCGCTGATCGTCGTGTTCCTGCTGCTCTCGGCGCTCTACGAAAGCTGGGCGGTCCCCGTGGCAGTGCTGCTCGTCGTGCCGCTGGGCGTGCTCGGCGCGGTGCTCTTCTCGATGTTCCGCGGGCTTTCGGCGGACGTCTATTTCAACGTCGGACTGATCACGATCATCGGCCTCGCCGCAAAGAACGCGATCCTGATCGTCGAGTTCGCGATCGAGCAGGAAGCCGAGGGCAAATCTCCGCTCGAGGCGACGATGGAGGCCGTCAAGCTGCGCCTGCGGCCCATCATCATGACCTCGCTCGCCTTCATTCTCGGCATGGTGCCGCTGGTGATCGCGAGCGGCGCGGGTGCCGCCAGCCGCGTCGCCGTGGGCAGCGGCGTGATGGGCGGCATGATCGCGGCGACCATCCTCGGCATCTTTTTCATCCCGCTCTTCTATCTGTCGGTACGCCAGTGGCTGTCGCGCCAGCGACCACCTGCGCCGGCGGAAAAGGGCCATCACGATCCGGAGCCCGGCCATGCTTAAGGCCATCATTCCTTCGACACTGCTCGTCGCGACGCTGCTTTCGGGCTGCCAGATGGCGCCCAAGCATGTCCGCCCCGACCTGCCAACCGCATCCACTTTTTCGCAAAGCTATGCGGGGGACGTCTCGATCGGCCAGCGCGCAACCGAAATCAGTTGGCGCGATTTCCTTGTCGATCCGCAGCTCGAGAGCCTGGTCGCCACTGCGCTCGCCCATAATCGCGATCTGGCGGTCGCAGTCGCGCAAATCGAGGAAGCGCGCGGGCAGTACCGAATCCAGGATTCGACCCGGCTGCCAAATGTAGACGCCAGCGGATCGGCGATCCGCAGCCGAACGCCGCTGGCTTCGGCTGGATTGCCGGGTCAGCAAGGCTCGATCACGCTCAACCGCTATTCGGTGGGCGTCGGGATTTCGTCATTCGAACTCGATTTCTGGGGCCGCGTCCGCAACCTTTCCGAGGCCGCGCGGTCGCAATATCTCGCGACGGTCGAAGCCGAGCGAGCCTTCCGCCTCGCGCTCACCCGCGACGTGGCCTCCACCTATTTTTCCGGACGCGAGGCGGCCGAACGGATCGCGCTTGCCGAAGCGACCGTGCGCTCGCGGCAGGAGGGACTGCGCATCGCAAAGCGCCGCCTTGATGCCGGCGTGACCTCGGCGCTCGATTTTCGCCAGTCGGAATCGCTGCTGACGCAGGCCGAAACCGAGCTGGCCGGGCTCAAGCTGGTCAAGGCGCAGAGCGACAATTTCCTTGCGGTGCTGACGGGCGGGCCGTTGCCCGGCACGCTGCCCACGCCGCTTCCGCTGGCGCGACAGGCAAGCCCCGCCGAGCTCGCCGCCGGTCTACCTTCCGAACTGCTCGTCGCACGCCCCGATATCATTGCGGCCGAAGAACAGTTGCGCGCGGCGCGCGCCAATATAGGCGCGGCGCGGGCGGCATTCTTTCCGACGATCTCGTTGACGGGCAATATCGGCTTCGCCTCCGATGCGTTAGGCAATCTGGTTGGAGAGAACGGCTTCAGTTGGAGCTTTGGCCCCTCGATCAGCCTGCCGATTTTCGATTTCGGGCGCACCCAAGGCAATCTGACGGTTGCCGAGGCGCGTGAGAATATCGCGATCGCGACCTATGAGAAGACCGTCCAGACCGCGTTCCAGGAGGTTTCCAACGCCTTGGCCGGCCGACGCTTTCTTGCCGAACAGGTTGCGGCGCAGGAACGCGGCACCGAAGCCCAACGTCGCATCGCGCGGCTGGCGCAGACTCGCTATCGCGAAGGCGTCGCCAACTATCTCGAAGTGCTCGATGCCGAACGGAACCTGTTCTCGGCAGAGCAAGCGCTGCTGCAACTCCGCCGCGCACAGGCGGACAATCTTGTCGCACTCTACGTCGCGCTGGGCGGAGGCCCCGTCGAGCGTGTTGCCCAACAACCCTAGCGAGCGAGCGCCCGGTTTGCGCATGGCTTTGGATCCGCCGCTCCTAACGCATCACCTCGGCCGGCAAGCGGCCGCGCCCCGGTTATCGAATTGGTCCATCGGACCGCGGTTCAGTGCCAACGATTGCCATTGGCGACAATATCTTGCGGCGCATAGGAGGTGGCTGTGGGATAGCCGAACAGATCGCGTTCCACCTCGCGTCCCATATGAACCACCAGCGGATCGCGCGCGGCAGGCTTCACCTTTTCGCCTGACGCGGTGAGCAGGTTTGCGGCAATCGCCTTGGCCACCATGTGCGTTCGGTTGCGCGCCTGCAGCTTCAGGCGGACATTGTCTATATGCCGTTCTACCGTCCGCGGCGCGATATCGATGCGCTGCGCCACTTCCTTGGCCGAATATCCCTGCGCGACGAGTTCGAGAATCTGGTATTCGCGGCAGGTAAGACCCGACGCTACATCATACTGGTCATTCATATCGCTTCCCCTTTTTAAGATGGGGGCGCTCGTGATGTGACCTCTATTATTATGTCTTGCGAGTCGCTCTATTCCGCAAAGTCATGCACACAAACTACGACAGTAACTGTCGGACATGGGAAAAAACCGATCGGTAGAAATACCGGCGACCCCGGATACCCCACTAACCCCTTGTCAATACAGGATGGTAAACCGCGTTGCAAGGTTCAATTCGGCCAACTACGTAGAATTACGTAGCAAAATCCGCCAAGATATTTTATCGTTGGAATATAATAAGTTGCCAATCTTCACGGAGTGAAGATCTACGCGCCGCTTTGCTTTGGAACGCTGTTTGTTATTGGCAATCAAACGTTTTTTGCCGTCATTGACCTTTTCGACCACCAGTCGACCTTGAGTAGTTGATGCCTGGCAGTGGGGCAGGCCCGCCGAAATGATGAAGAGACGAGGCGACGCACGACAGGCGACGGAGGCCAACCTCCTGATCAATGGCCGAGGCGACCGCGGACGCCTGAATGCACGGAAGCACGACGTCAGCGGCGCATCATCCAGCCTAGCGGCCTTGATGGCTTGCGTGACGCTGCGGGGTGGATGGTCCGCGACTGGAAGAGCCGGGACGCATCGCGATTTCGGCGTCGTCGGGCGCGTGCAGGTCGCCCGCCACCGCGCTGAGCTGGCGCGCGTCGAGGATGCGTACGCGTTGCGGCGCGTCCAGCGCCACCAGCCCGCGCCGGACGAAGTCGGACATCGTGCGGCTGACGGTTTCGATAGTCAGGCCGAGATAATCTGCAATATCGCAACGTGACATCGGCAGCGTGATACAGACCTGCGCACCCGTACGTTCGCCAAAGGCGAGCAGGAAGGCGGCGAGCCGCTCGGCGGCGGTGCGGTGACCGAGCAGGAAGATGCAATCCTCGGCGCTCTTGAGCGCGCGATGCAACGCAGCATCGTCGATCAGCGCATCCCGGCTGAGGTGCCGGCGTGCCAAAACCTTATCGGTCACTGCCTCGCCGGAGGCCTTGTAAAAGTCGTGATCGACGCCGAACGCGTCGCCCGGATAGAAGAACCCCATGAGCTGGCGGCGGCCATCGGGATACAGGCGGCAAGTGCGCACGATGCCGGAGACGACTTCAAACCAGCAATCGGCACGATCATCCTGTCGATAGAGCACCTCGCCCTTGGCATAGCTGAAGAGCGATCGCGCCAGTTCGTTGTCGTCCCGCAGCGGCTGCGCATTCAGCGTTATCAAGAGATGTTCCCCTCTGCCAGCCGTCAGAGGCTAACAGGGTTGGGGGTAGGCGGTGGAGTCGGTGACCGTACGTACGTAAAATTGCTGACGACTAGCTCCGCACGCCGATCCCCGGCCAATTGCGTTAGTATTCAGCACCAATCCGCGCCCGAATGCCCCTGATCAACTAGCCATTTTAGTCGCCGCTTTTGGGGGAAATTCCCTATTTTACCATTCGAACCGATCAAATATCGACGAGTCTGACGTGGCGCCGGGAGGGGGTGGACGCATATAAGTCAGGAGGAGAGGTCGTGGTGCGAACCTCGACGGCACATTCTGATCATCTGGCAGTCGACGGCCTGTTTCGTCTCGTCGCCAGCCATCTGGAATGCCCGATGGCGGTGCTTACCCGACATGGAATCCATCGCGACCAACCCGACATCCTGGCTGTGTTCAATGTGTCGGATGCATTGGCCTCGCGAATTGCATGGTCCATCGAGCAAGACGCCGGCTACGCGAACTGGCTGCCAGACACCGCAGCCCCTGCCTGTATCCCCTTCGAGACCGAAGGAGACGATCTCCAGCATGACTCGCTCGAAGTGTCCGGCCTGGCCTTCATGTGCCAGGTCGAATCCGACTGTTTCCTGGCGCTTTCCGCATGCCGCACCGGCGCCGAAGGTCGCGAAAGCGTAATTCTGCCCTCGCAGGAAATTCACGGTTGGGTTGACGCTCATCTAAGACTTGTGTGGCAGTTGAAGCGTGACCGCGGCCGCGCCGACGTTCTTGGTCGTGCACTCGACCTATTCGATTTCGGCACTTTGCTTCTCGACCCCGCTGGCAATGTCATCTTTGCAAATGAACGGGCGACACAGTTGCTTGATGCCGGCGAAGGCTTGCGGCGCGCGGGGCAATCCGTGACGGCGACCGATTTTGACAATGCTCTGCGCCTTCAGACAACGATCCAGCACCTGGCCCATTGCGAAGAACCGACAGCGCCGTCGGAAAGCGAGCGCGCGTCAGTCATGCTCGTGCGGCGCTCGAACGCCCGACCGCTCGTCGCCGTCCTGTCTCGCCTGCCCAACACAGAAACGAGGAATGGCGGCCCTCATACCGCGCTTTATGTGCTCGATCCCGACATGGATACCCAGTCGCTGGTAACCGCGCTTTGCAGAGCCTACGGCCTGACCGCGACCGAAGCGGGCCTGGCCATCCGCCTCGTCGACGGATTGCGGATCGAGGCGGCCGCCCGCGACATGCATATCCAGACTCAAACCGCCCGCGCCTATTTGAAGCAGATCTTCGCCAAGACCGACACGCATCGGCAAGCCGATCTCGTGCGCGTAATCCTCAGCAGTATCGTCCGCATTCGGGCGGCCGCAATGCCCCCTTCAAATGGGGGTAATGGTTCTTCCCGACTGGGGGCGGAGGGTCTACCCGTCTGGGGCTAAGTCCCTGCGGCACAAGCGGCTATCATGACTTGCCCGCGACACCATTCATCGAGTGCGCCAAGCCGCATGCGCGGGCAACGGGTCGCGACCGCCTTTTATAACAGCGGAGAGGATCATCTCATGAAACATATCCTGTTATTGACCGCCTCGATCGGCGCATTGGGGCTCGCATCCGGTACGGCACTGGCGCAAAGCACAAGCAGCGGCGGAGCCTCGGCAACGGCGGACAATACGTCCACCGCAACGGCGACCGACAGTTCGACCAATACCGCGACCGACAGTTCGACCGACAGTTCGAACTCGAGTGATTCCAGCGGCTATGGCTCGGCGAACAATGGCGGCACAGCGACCGTTGATGCCAGCGACAACAGCGACAACAGCGATAATAGTGACAATAGCGATAACAGCGACAACAGTTCATCGAGTGGCTATGGCTCGGCGAACAACGGCAGCACGTCGACCGTCGACAACAGCGACAACAGCGACAATAGCGATAATAGCGACAACAGCGACAACAGTGATAACAGTGACAATAGCGACAACAGTGACAACAGTGACAACAGTGACAATAGCGACAACAGTTCATCGAGTGGCATAGGTTCGGCCAATAACGGCAGCACGGCCAATTATGACGCCAGCGATGCGAGCGGCGTCGGCTCGGCCAACAACGGCAGCTCCGCCACGACCACCTACACCACCGTCACTACATACTCGACCCTGGCGGGTTCGGTGACAGGTGGAACGGTCACCTTCTGGCAGCCTTCGGGCGGCGGCGACGGCGGTGGCGCTGGCGGTGGCGGCAGCGGCGGTGATGGCGACGGCGGCGGCGCAACCTTCGGAGGTGGCGATGGCGGCGCGGCTGACAATAGCGCCAATGCCGATGGCGGAGCTGGCGGTACGGGCGGCGCAGGCGGCACGGGCGGCGCAGGCGGCGCAGGCGGCACGGGCGGCGCAGGCGGCGCTGGTGGAACCCCGGTCATGTCCTGGGATGTCGCCTTTGACAACGGCGCGTTCTCGAACTTCGCCGGCCTCAATGCGATGAACGTCAACACCGGTGTCTTTTCCTCGCAAAATGCCAACATCAATGTCGGCGCGAGCATCGGCACGTTCAACGTAGGCCCATAAGGTCGCATATGGCCGGTCGCCGCCTGGCGGCCGGCCTTTTTCGCTACCCTATGCGAAGGAGGAAACCTCCCGTGGCCCGCTATCATTTTCTAATGGCCGGGATTCTGATCTCGGGCCTGGCACATGCTGTGCCCGCGACTGCATCCGATCCCGGCGGTCCTGTCGCCATCATTCCCTTGGAAAGCGCATTGCCCCCGGACGCGGCCAGAGACGAAACTGCCTCGCCATTTGCCATGGCGACCGTGGTCGAAGAAGCGCGGCTCGCCGCGGTGACCGGAATGGCCGACGTCAAGGACCTCCGCCAAGCCGTGAATGTCCGGAATACAAGCACGGTTTCGGACAACACGATCAACGGCGACTCGGTGACCGGCACGATCGCAATCGACGGCGCGTCTTTTGGCGGTTTCAATGGTCTGGCGCTGGTGACCGCCAACACGGGCAACAACGTGTCGATCAACTCGTCGATGAACGTAAATGTCGCGATCCAGCAATAGCGTCTGTTCTATCGCCGCAATCGGTCTGACGCTGACGGCGTGTGCGGACCGCACCGTTCCGCCCAGTGGCAGCACGCTCAGCCTCGCCGCCGGCGATTATGCCTTGCCGGTCAAGAGCATGGTCGAGCGGCGCTATCTGACCGTCGTTCGCCAGCAATATGATTTCAGTTGCGGATCCGCAGCGCTCGCGACGTTGCTCCGATACCATTATGGCGATCTTCAGAACGAGCAATCGATCTTTGTCGGCATGTGGCGGCAGGGCGATCGCGAGCAGATTCGGCGACTTGGCTTTTCGCTGCTCGACATGAAACGCTATCTGGACGCGCGCGGAATCAAGGCCGACGGATATGTCGTGACGCTTGCCGACATCGAGGCGACGGGGATCCCCGGCATCGCGCTGATCAACATGAAGGGATACAAGCATTTCGTCGTGATCAAGGGCGTCGCCAACGGCCAGGTCCTTGTGGGCGATCCGTCACTCGGCATGCGGCTCATCGAGGCAGAGCACTTCCGCAGCATGTGGAACGGGATCCTGTTCGCGCTGGGCGACGCGGTCGAGCAGGGCAAGAGCAGCTTCGGGCGCAGCGAAGAATGGGGTCTGGTCGCGCGCAGTCGAGCGACGATGCTCATGGAGCCCGCCAGCCTTCAGGCGCTGGCGTTGACCCGAGCTCCCCCGTTCCCGGTCGAGATGTAGGGGGGCGTCGTGGCATTGGGCCGTTCCATCCGGCGGGCGCTCTGGGCAGGACTGCTGCTGCTCGGCGCATCAAGCCCGGGATGGACGACCGCTGCGGTTGCCGAGAGCGCACTCTTTCCAAAGCAGCAACGCATTACCGAGAGCGAGCTTGACGAGATTCGTGGTGGATTTGTTCTGCCGAACGGGATGGACATTTCACTGGGCATCGAGATTCAGACGCTGGTCAACGGCGCGCTGGCGCTGCGCACCGTGCTCACTTCGATGGAACCCGGTGTGCCGAGCGTGTTTACAGCGAAAAGCGGCGCCAGCGCCGGGCCTGCTTCCGTAACCCGGGGGGACGGCGTTACGACAACGACGCTTCCTGGAGGCGGTGTCGTCCGTGTTGTCGAAGGCGCCGTGTCTTCGCCCGCACCCGCCGAAGGAGAGGCAAGGATCGAGCTTACCCCGAACGGGCCATCGGTGCTGACCCAATTGGGATCGGTGCAGCTCGAACAGGATGATCGTGGGGCAGTCGTGGTATTAAAGGGCGATTCCCTTGAACTGCGACATATGATCGGTAACTTCACCGGCAGTCTGGTTGCAAATACCGCCAATGACAGATCGATAGATACTGTTGTTACGGTCAATATCGATTTGCACAATTCGGCGGTGCCGATCGGCAATGCGATGCTTCGCTGGGAGTCGATTGCGGTTGATGCGGCGGGTCGTGGCGTTCGTTGAGCGGAACCGGTCTCCGGGGAGGCGTCGATGAGAGGATTTTTGACGGGGGCGGCGCTGCTTGTTGCGATGCTCCCCAATCCGGCGTCGGCACAGGCTCCTGCGGCCAACCCGGAAACGTCGGATTTCGACAGTCTCCAGGCACAGATCGCCGCCGAGCGTAGCGCCCTCAAGGAGCAACGCCGCGTTCTCGACGCGCAGGAACAGCGCCTCATTGAGCTTGAGGAGGCCTTGCTCGACAAGATGCGCGCGGCGGGCGTTCAGAGCGCCCAGGTTGCTCCACCCGACCGCGCCGACACCGCCCCGCCCACCGAAGGCGTCTCCAGCGTTGGCGTGAAGCCTGTCGAACGTCCACCCGCGCAGGAGGTGGCGGTGCTCGCGGACCGCGGAAGCGTCCTGACCAAGGCCGGCCGCCTTACCATTGAACCGACCTTCGAATATGGCCGCGCGGACCGCAACCGGTTCGTCTTCCGCGGCATCGAAATCCCGCAGTCGGTTCTGGTCGGCATATTCGATATCAACGAAAGCCGACAGGATGTTCTGACCGTGTCGGCGGTCGGAAGGTTCGGATTGACCGACCGCATCGAGATCGGCGTCAAGGTGCCATGGGTCTACCGCGAGGACGCCTTCGTTCTCATCCCGCTCGTTCAGAATCCTCCGCAGTCGGGCGCGGGAACGATCAACAGATCTGCCAAGGGGTCGGGCATTGGCGATGTGGAGTTCCTCGCACGTTACCAGCTCACCGACGGAACGGGAGGCTGGCCATTCCTGACAGCCAATGTGCAGGTCATCGCGCCGACGGGATCGAGCCCCTTCGAAGTGCCGCGCGATGCACTGGGCAATGCCACCGAGGCGGCGACGGGGTTCGGCTTCTGGGGCGTCTCGCCCAGCGTGACAGTTCTGATGCCCACCGATCCGGCGACACTGTTCGGGGTCCTCGGCTACAACTTCAACTTCGGCAAGGATGTCGATACGCGCATCAGCGATGCCCAGATCGATCATGTCGATCCAGGTTCCGGACCCAATATGACCGCAGGGATCGGTCTCGCGCTCAACGAACGAACATCGCTCAGCTTCGCCTATGCGCATAACTGGCTCTTCTCTACGAAGAGCACGGTGCGGCCAATCACAGTCCGAAACGGGATTCCGACGATCGGCGACCCCATTGTGACCAGCACGCGCGACCTTCAGGTCGGGCGTTTCCTGTTCGGTATCAGCTACCGGGTTTCATCGCGAACCACCATCAATTGGACCGTGGAACTTGGCGCGACCGACGATGCGACCGATCTTCGCACCACGCTGCGCATTCCGTTCAACCTCAATTGAGCGGCAGCTTTCCAGTTAGCTGTCCTACAGCGCGGCGGAATCGGTTGGCCCCCTTGGGGAAGCGAGACGCACCCCATATTCCGCTGCCGCAAAGCTGACGTACGCTCAGGAGCGGCGAAACGATTGCTTACAGCCGCAACCAAGGGTTCGATCTGATGGTCGCTACAAGGATCAGAACCTGACGCTACCCGCCAGACCAACGACCGTCCGACCCGACGTTGTGCCGAACGTGTCGCGGGGTTCCCGGAAACGCGAGATTCCGGGCTTCAAAGTGACCTCGTCGGATAGGGGGATATGGTAATAGAATTCGGCACTCTTGCGCGTCATAACCGGGCGAACCGCTCGGACAGGGTCTTGGCGAGGGGTTTCATATCGCCACGGCGAGGGCGCAGCGGGCTCAACTGCCTCAAAAACAAATGGCGCGAGCTTCTTACTCAAAGGCGATGCAGTCTCGGTCTGCGAAAGCGGTGGGGAGGCATCATCTGCTGCAAAGAGCGGGCTCACGGCTATAGGGGCGGCTCCCACGGCCAGCCCAGTCACAATTCGGACCAGAGGCCTATACATGCGTCAAAAACCGGCCACCCAGCATGAAAGTTCCATGGCTATGGGCGTAGCCTCGTGACCGCAACCGATGCCATCCCTGGCATTCACGCGCCAGGCGCATGTTGCCGAAATCGGCCATTCATTCAGGCTCAGATTTAGGGAAGATTGGTTGATGGCGGAATTGCGGTTTCGGAAGGCAACAACGTCGCTCAGTTGCCGCACCGGGTCGCTCCGATATCTCTAAACATCTGTTGGTCGGTAAGAAATTCGCTTTTGCAATTGGGTTGCATTAGCGCCAACAGTGCTCTAGCGAGCCCTCGAAACAGGAGGGTAGTAATGGTTGCACGAGTGGTGGGTGGGTTGCTTGCGACCGTGGCTTGGACGAACGTTGTTCAAGCTCAGGAGGTCCAGCATGGCGATATCACGGTCACGGCAGAAAGGGCCGTCACTGCCACCAAGACCGACACGCCGCTCATCGAGACGCCGCAGGCAATCAGCGTCGTCACCGACCAGCTTTTTCGCGATCGCGGCGCGCTCAATGTGCAGGAGACGCTGCGCTACTCGGCAGGCGTAACCGGTGAGGCCTATGGGCTCGACACCCGTGGCGATGCGAGCATGATCCGCGGCCTGGCGCCCGTTCAGTTCCTGGATGGGATGCGGAACCTTTACACCTTCGCGCCCTTCACCCGCACCGCGGTCGATACGCTTTCGCGCGTTGAAGTGCTGCGCGGCCCATCTTCGGTTCTGTACGGTCAAGCGTCGAACGGCGGCATCATCAACAGCGTCAGCAAGCGCCCGGAATTCGAGACCAGCGGCACGGTGCGGCTGGAATATGGATCGTGGGACCGCAAGCAGGCGGCTGTGGACATAACCGGCCCGCTGAATTCGAGCGAAACGCTAGCAGGCCGTGTCGTTGCCGTGGTGCGCGATGCTAATCAGCAGACCCGAGTAATCGACGACAATCGCGTGCTGCTCCAGCCGTCGCTTAGCTGGCGGCCCGGCCCGGACACGCAAGTGACCCTGATCGGCTTGTTCCAGCGCGACCGGTCGGCGTCCAGCCAGCAATTTCTGCCTTTGGTTTCCGCCATCCTGGCTCCCAACGATGCGCGTAGGCTGAGCAATCGCACGTTCCTTGGCGACGAGGACTATGACACGCTTCAGCAGCGCACCGCATCTGCGACGCTGATCGCAGACCACCGGGTATCCGACCTGATCAGCATCAGCGCGCGCGCGCGATACATCGATGCGAAGTCAACATTCCGGGAGCTTTATCCCGACGTCTATTCCAACCCAGCCAACCCGTTCATCGACGGCACCGCCGACACCGGGCGCACTCTCAACCGCTACGCCTACCAGACCAAGCCGCACGGCAAGATCCTCACGAGCGACGTAAACACCCGGTTCGAGTTCGATACCGGTCCGTTCAGCCATCAACTGCTCGCCGGGATCGATTATAGCAACTATTTCGAGCGCACCTTGAGCGCGTCGGGCGGCAGCGCTTTTACACCCGGCATCACGCCGATCGACGCCTACGATCCGGACAATACGGGCGTGCCCGCCAACGTGCTGCCCTATGCTCTTTTGCCCGAACAGCGGAATACGCAGCTTGGCCTCTATGTGCAGGACCAGATCCGTTACGCTGATCGCGTGACGCTCGTCGCAGGTGTACGCCACGATCGCGCCCGGTCGAAGACCGAGGGCGTCGATGCCGTGATCGACAAGGCCTGGACCTTCAAGGTGGGTCTGATCGGCGAGCTGGGATACGGCCTGTCGCCGTACCTCAGCTATTCGGAAGCGTTTCAACCCGTGTCCGGCATCAACCCACGCACCGGCAATGCCTATGTGCCGACCCGCGGCCGACAATATGAAGGCGGCGTCAAATGGCAGCCGCAGCGCGGCGTGCTGATCACCGCCAACTATTACGACATCGTTGAGGAAAACCGGCCGACCAATGATCCGGCCGATCCGATTAACGTGTTCCAGACCGGCGAAGTGACGTCCAAGGGCTTTGAAATCGAGGGCGCATTCGCGCTGCCCGGCGACATCCAGTTGACGGCGGCGTATAGCCATAACAACGCCCGCGTGACGGAAAGCCTCTACACCTACGAGGAGGGCGAGCGCGTCAACGACGTGCCGCGCGACCAGGCGTCGGCTTGGGGTGTCAAGGCGTTCCAGGTCGGCCCTGACGCGGTACTGCGGCTGGGCGCCGGCATACGCTATATCGGCAGCACGCGCTCGACCGGAGCGACCACAGCGATCACGACGCCCTCCTATACTCTGGTGGATGCGCTGGTTTCGGTCGATTGGGATCGCTGGACCGCGTCGATCAACGCATCCAACCTGTTCGACAAGAGCTATTTTACGGCCTGCCGTACCTTTGGCGACTGCTTCAGCGGCAATCGCCGCTATGTGGTGGGTTCGCTAGGCTACAGGTTCTGATCATATGACGCGGGCAGCGGTGCAGGCATGGTACCTGGTCCACAAGTGGACGAGCCTCGCTTGCACCGCCTTCCTGCTGCTGTTGTGCGTTACTGGCCTGCCGCTGATCTTCGGTGAAGAGATCGCGCATCTCGCGGGAACCGAGCCGGAATTGACCGCGCCGCCGCCAGGGGCGACGCCGGTGAACCTTGACGTGCTGATCGACAAGGCCAAGGCTCAATATCCAGGCAATCGTCCGCTGTTCCTCGGCTGGTATCAGGATGCGCCAGTCGTCTATGTGAATCTCGGCCCCACGGCGGACACGCCGCCCGCCAGGATGAAGACCGCGCTGTTCGACGCCTATACGGGCGCAGCAGTGCCCGCGCCGCAGTTCAATGACGGCATCATGTTCTTCATTCTGCGGCTACACACCGACATGTTCGCAGGCTTGCCCGGCAAGCTGTTTCTGGGAGCGATGGGGCTGCTGTTCGCGGTAGCAACAATTTCCGGTGTGGTTCTCTACCGACCGTTCATGCGCAAGCTCGATTTCGGCACCGTCCGCAGGGCGCGCAGCACAAGGCTCAAATGGCTCGACCTGCACAACCTGCTCGGCATCGCTACCACCGCCTGGCTGCTGGTCGTCGGCCTCACCGGCGTCATCAACACGTTGGATGAGCCGCTTTACGATAGCTGGCAGAAGGGCCAGCTAGTCGAGTTGACCGGCGCCGGGACAGGCAGGCCGGTGCCGACGCAACTCGGGCCCATCGAGCGGGCCGTGGCCGAAGCGAAGATGGCGCGGCCGGAGTTGCGGCCAGCGTTCGTAAGCTATCCGGGTACCGGCTACAGCGGCGAGCACCATTATGGCGTGTTCATGATCGGCCACTCGCCGCTCGACCAGCGCAACTACCAGCCAGTGCTCGTCGACGCGGCGACATCCAGGCTGACCGGTGTGCCCGTGTGGCCATTGAGCCTGAGTGCCATGTACCTTTCACAGCCACTCCACTTCGGCGACTATGCGGGCCTGCCGCTCAAGATCATATGGGCGGTTCTCGACATCATCGCGATCATTGTGCTGGGCAGCGGCATCTATCTCTGGCTCGGTCATCGTGGCCTGTCGCTTCAGCGCCGGGTTCTCGAAGTCGTGGAAAGTGGTGTCTCGACGTGAAGCAAAGACGCGAGAACAATTTGGGACGGACCTATCTGTGGCCGGCGGTGCTCGCGGCTATCACCATCGCGGCGCTGGTGGCCGGTCTGCTGGGTGCCAGGACGCTCGATGTCGCCGCTTGGCTTGGTCTCGCGATACCCGCAGCCCTGGGCATCTGGAAGCTTGTACCGGCACTTCCAAGACAATCTGGGGCGTTCCGGAAGGACCGATGACGGACATCCGCTTCCGAGCCAACGGCTGACCCGCGAGAAGGCTTCCGTCCGTTATGGCTGCGCCAGCGGGTATGGGCAATTACCAGCCTGTCGGCTTCCAAATCGAAAATGGGAAAAGCGGATATCGCACAGCGCGCGGTAGCCGAAAAGGAAGTGGAGCGTGGGTCCCCGGGGCGCGGATCATCCTCGGCGTCTCGCGTCCCAACGTCGAAGCCAGTGGTGCAACTAGGCTCACGGTCGGAGCGTTTCTTGTTCGAGTTTACAAGGAGATCATCTCATGATGACGGCCAAGAGCTTATTTGCAGCCGGCGCTTTGATACTGGCACCGGGCCCGGTGCTCGCCCAGGCTGGTTCCGCCGACCAGCGGGCCCAGACGCAAGAAGATCGTGTGGGCGCAATCCTCGGGACGTTGTTCGGCGACCGGCTCGGCGTTTCGACCTCGATCGAGAGTCAATGGGCGGCCGGCCGCAAGCCACTGGCGACCCAGCGGACCCAGTTCCACGCCCGCATCGACGCCGATGTCCGATCGGGTGCGCTGACCGCGGCCAACGGAGCTCGAATGAAGGACGAATATGATCAGCTCGTTTCTCTGGAAACCCGCTATGGCGCCGACAATAGATTCACGACACAGGAGCGCACGGAGCTCGCTGATCGCTATGGTGCGCTGACTCAGGCCCTGACGGAGGGTGGGTATGCCGATGACGGCGGCTCGGCGACGCTATCGGTTGCGGACGGTCGTGCCGAGTTCGAACGACGGGTGGACGCAGGAGTCTCCGCGCGCCGCCTGAGCCGGACCCAGGCTACGCGCCTCAAGCGGGACTATGCGGCCTTGATCCAGACCGAAGCCTCCTATGCCCGGGACGGCATCAGCAGCCGCGAGCAGGAGGATCTCGATGCTCGCCTCGATGCACTTGACGCCGGCGTAGGCGACACCGCCTATGGCGGCGGTTCGACGGCGCTCGACAACCGCACCCGCTTGTCCAACATCGATCGCGCCCTGAGCGCCAGCGGACTCAGCGCCACCTCGCAGGCCCAGGTACGTGTGGAACTCGGCGACTTGACCCGTCTCGACGCCGCCTATGCGCGCTATACTCCGACCAGCGATGATCGAAGCTATCTGGAACGGCGCATCGCAGACCTGGAAACGCGAACGCGCGTCCGACGCTAGCTCCGATGGATTTGTGGGGGTTCTCCGCACTAAAACGGGAAAATGCGGACTGTCCGGTTTCGGCTGCGACAATCAGCAAGCGGACACTCGCCGGTGGACTAAACGCACTTCTGCTTCCGCCCGCATTCAGGACCCGGTTGAACCCGCCACGACATTTCGGACATTCAACAGGATGCGTGCTGGAGACGTTCGCTGCGGTTGGTGGCTCATACCAAGCCCCGTGAAGACTGACTCACGGGGCTTGGTATAACGGCAAAACGGCTATGCGGTCCACGGCGCTTTTCCGTAAACACGCTAACGCTTCTTCCGTCACCCATAAGCCCGGTTATTTCCGATAAAGCTCCGGGGTTGAGTCGAGATGAAACCCCTCGAAGCGCGCCGCCTTGTCGTGGGATTCAAGCTTCCAGCTGCGGCGCGCGTTGGGGCCGCCGCCGTCGACGCGCAGGCAGGTGCCGGTGATGAAGGCCGCGGCTGGCGACAGCAGGAACGCGATCGCGGCAGAGACTTCCGAGACCGTGCCCACCCGCTGCATCGGGATATTGCGCTCGGCATTGCGGATGAAAGTGACCGCGTCGCCGGAATAATTGTCGAAGCCGCTCGACATGATCATCCCGGCGGCCAGGCTGTTGACCCTGACCCCCGATGGCGCCCATTCGCAAGCCGCCGATTGCGTGAGCGAGTACATGCCCGCGCGTGCGGCGCCCGAATGCGCGAAATTGGGCAGGCCCATCCACATGTCGACGATCATGTTGACGATCGCACCGCCATTGGCCGCCATCCAGCGGTTGTGGACCTCGCGCATCATGTTGAAGCCGCCCGTCAGGTTGTTGCGGACGACCGCCTCGAACCCTTTGGTCGAGATGTCCTTCAACGGCGAGAAGAACTGGCCCCCCGCATTGTTAACGAGGCCATCGATCCGGCGCTGTTCGGCGAGGATGGCATCGACGGTGGCCGCGACCACGGCTTCATCGCGAATGTCGCAGACATGCGCAGAGACCTGCAGTCCGTCGGACAAGATCTCTGCCTTCACCGCCTCAAGCTTTTCGAGCTTGCGGCCGAGGATCACGACATGCGCGCCCAGCGAGGCGAGCTCATGCGCGACGCATCGGCCGATGCCGCTGCCGCCGCCGGTGACGATGATGGTCTGGCCTTCGAACAGGCCGGGCCGAAAGATGGACTGGTAAGGCATGGATTTTCCCAAGGGAGTGAAGGTCAGCGCTTGCCGTGTCTGGCTGCAAAGTCGCTCAGCGCCGTTTTGAGGATTCCCGTCGACGCACGCCGCATCTGCGCGCGCTCCTCAAGCTCGTAGGCGGTCTCGACCGTCGGCGATTGCAGCGCGAGGTCGAGGTTGCGCTTGGTCAGGCGCAGCGCATCCTGCGTCGCATTGGCGATCTGCTGCGCCATGGCGAGGCCGGCTGCCTCAAGGTCGGCGTCGGGAACAACCCTCGAAACCAACCCCTGCGCCAGCGCGCACGTGGCATCCAGACGCCCGGCGGTGAAGACCAGTTCGCGCGCGAGCGAAAGGCCCAGCGTCCGCTGGAGGCGCCAGCTGACGCCAAGCTCGGTGCCCGAAAGCCCGAGGTTGATGAAGGCCGTGCAGAAGAACGCGCTTTCATTGGCGAGAATGATGTCGGCGGTCAGCGCGAAGACGAGCCCGCCACCTGCAACCGAGCCATTCGCAAGCACGATGATCGGTTGCGGGCACGCACGCATCGCGCGTAGCAGGTCGGTCAGGGCCCAGTCGCCGCGATCAAGATCGTCGATCATGCTGTCGCCCTCCGTGACCGCGACAATGTCGAGGCCAACGCAGAAATGATCGCCGGCGCCGCGCAATATGACGACCCGGCAGTCGGAATCGCGACGCCGCTCCTCGAAAAATGCCTGCAGGGCGTCACGCAGGTCTCGTGTGAGCGCGTTGCGCCGGTGCGGCCTGTTGAGCGTGGCGATCGTGACGGGGCCCTCGCGCGTTACGAGCAGCACGTCATCGGGCAGGTCCGTCGTCATATGGTTCCTCTCCAGCCGGTCGACATCGTCGCCGATCGGGGAAAGCTAGCAACGGGGGCGAGGTGGCCCACCCCTCGTGCGGAGGGGGCCGGCTGAAGGCTCAGTCGACGCGCGCGATCGGTGGCTGTTTCCAGCTTCCATCCTGCAGTTCCGGCTTCGGTAAATATGCACGCAGCCCAACGAAGAAGGGCCCGTCGGGCGCAGGAAGCCAGTTGATCTCCCTGTCGGCGCCGGGCGATTCCCGTTGAATGTAGAGCGTGATGCCGCCGTCGGGATCCCGCCTGAGCGCGGGCAGCATCGGCGAATTGATCAGGTAGCGCTGCAACGGATTGGCCACAAGCTGCCGCGCGGGCAGTTCGTACATCGTCAGCGACCAGAAGGCATTGACCGGGGGAAGCTGTCCCGGTGCGAAACGGAGCACATAGCGCCCCCGTCTTCCGTCGAGCGCCTGCCCCGCGGAGTCTGCCTGATAACCCCGATAGGTCGCCTCATCCCTGGAATTGCCATAGATCCCGCGGACCGCACCAGCCATGCGGTAAAGATAATTGTTGCGGAGCGTCTCGCGCGCTCCGAAGAAGTCGGAACTCTGCAACTGGCTTGGAAGCGCGGCGTACTCGCGCCACGCGTCCGCTATCCCCGCTTCGACCGCGGCGCGCAATTCCGGCGTCATCCGGGCGACATCGAAGCTCTTTCCGGGGGCGATGCTCAGCCTCGCGAAACGCGCGCGCAATCCCTGCTCCGAGGGGTGCACGGGAGCGTACTGGAGCAGGAAGCCGAGTATGTTGAAAAAGGCCGGCGATGTCCGCTCATCCTGCGCGCTCAGCGGCCTGACGAAGTCTATCGCGGGTGTGGCGGCGGGCGCGGGCGTGCCGAGGAACTGCGAAAGCGTCTGGACCTTGTAGCCCGCCTGGATCTTGTGGACATTCCCGATATCCGCCGGCGCGAAGAGCTGGGTGCGATACATCACCAGCGCGAATTCGGTCTCCGACCGTATGACCGCGCGGACTCCCTCGGGCATCCCGCCCTTCCAGCCCGGGCCCGCAAGCAGGTAGCGCGCCGCCCCGTTGCCGGTGGCCCGGGTGCCGACATAGGCGAAGTTGTGCGTGTACATGTCGATGAACTGCGCGGAATAGTATCGGCCATGCTCGACCTCCGGCATCGTCAGCACCAGCGGTTCGGCGCGCAGATCGGCGCCCAGAAACGAATAGGGCGTGTCCGAATTGGGGGTCTGGATCGCCCGGTCCGCCGGCGTGTAGACGCGGCCGACATTGCCGATCTGGTTCCACGCTGCCTTGAATTCGGCATTGCCCCGATCGACGAAATAGGCGTGCTGGATCCGGTAGCTGTCGACCATCGGGAAGCCATAGATATAGGCTTCCTTAGCGATCGCGCGCGCTTCCGCGGCGCTGAGATCCTGCGCTTGCGCTTCGGCGCGCGCCACGGTCAATCCAAGCAGCAGCAGGAGCGTCGCGATACAGGCGCGCAGCTTGGTGTCCATCAAACCTCCGATGTTGCTGGTCATGGCGCTGGCTGCGCCTCGGGAAAGACCCATTGGCTGTCGAGGATCTCCGGGCGCGGGCGATAGAGGCGGACCATGTAGTTCCAGCCCGGGACGATCGAGAGACAATTGGCGGGCGCCTTGTTACAGCCGCCGAACTGCACCGTCACCGTCCCGTCCGGGCTCTTTTTCGCGGTAAGGCTGTTGAGCGTGAAGCTGCTCTGCGACGCATCGAAATAGCCCTGCGCGTTATAGACGCTGATAGACCAGAAGCCATCGACCGGCACCGCGCCGACGGTCAGCCGATGCACCGTCGCGCCGTCATTCTTCGCGGGCGTCACGTTGAGGTAGGTCGCGTCCTTGTCGGGATTACCGCCCCAGGCGGTAGCCGCGCCGATCAGATGCCGCACAGGATCCACCTGTCCGCGTGGACCGAATGCGCGCTTGAAGTCGGGAACCGTCGCACGGAGCGCGCCAAGCGCGTCACGCACCTGCTTCTGGCTCGCCTTGTCCCATTGCGGAGCCTCGAACGCGCCCGGCCCGCCGGGTTGCGACACCTTGATCGCATCCTGCAGCGCGTGGACTTTTTCGGCATCTTTCGCATCCGTCGGATCGATCAGGATTCTGATACCGGCGAGCATATAGCGCGTGCCGACCTGCTCCCGCGTGAAACGGTGCGTGCCGCCTCCATAGACCACGATCGGCACGTAGTGATCCTCGTCTATGATCTGCAACGAGAGGAAGCGCTTGCCCGCGTCCGGCAGGGTGATCGTGACCGACCCCGCGTCAAGATCGAACACGCCCGAGGAATAGAGCGTGTCGCGATTGGGGCGCACGACCGTTTGTCGCGCGATCGGCATCAGTTCGCGGTAATGATCCAGCCTGCCCAGCCCCGCGCGACCGACGACATTCGTGAAATACATGTCGGTCTCGGCCCGCGCGAAATTATCCGGGGTAACCCGCACCGCTGTCGGTGGGGCTGACTGCGTGGCGGCAGGGGTTCCGCCGAGAACGCACAGCATGAGGGCGGCGAGTTTCGTGGGGTTTCGCGTCTTCACTCGCGCTTTCTCCATGTCACGGTGTCACGATGTTGAAGGCCGGATCGAACGTCACCAGCATGCCCATGAGCTGGCGCAGCTTTGCGGCATCGCCCTCGATCCGGACGCGGCCCGCCATCACCGCGCCCGCCACGTCGATCTCGCGCAGGTTGATGCGATCGAGCGTTTCCTTGTCCATCGTGATCGAGGCATCGGCGGCGGCGTGCTGCGAGCCTTCGCGCCAGGTCAGCACCCCGTTGCGCACGGTGATCGCGAAAGCCCGATCGAGATCGCTGAACACCCAGTTCAAGGTCATGTCATGGCCCTGCGCCTTGTCCGCATCCAGACGGATCGCCATCAGATCAAAAAACATCGCGGGATCGAGCGCGCGGACCATGTCCGGCGTCGTTCGTCCGCCCTTGGCCTGTACGCCATTTCGCAGCTCGGTCGCGCCTGTCAGGTACATGTTGCGCCAAATCGAACTCTCGGCCTGATAGCCCAGTTGCTCGAGCGCATCGGCCTGCGTGTTGCGAGCCTTCTGATCGTCGGGCTGGGCGAACACCAGATGGTTGCCGAGCTGGACCGCCCAGCGATAGTCGCCGGCCGCCATAGCCTTGCGCATGAGATCCAGCACGCGGTCGCGTCCGCCCATGGCTTCGACATAATGCTGGGCGTTTTCAGCGGGCGGCAAAGGATCGAGGTTCGCGGGATTAGCGTCGTAAAAGCCCAGATAGCGCTGGTAGACCGCGCGCGAATTGAAGCTGAGTGTGCCGTAATAGCCGCGCGTGTACCATTTGCTTTCAAGATTGCCGGGGAGCGTCTTCATCGCCTCGGCAATCGCGACCGGCGTGAGCCCCTGATTGGCGAGGTGCAGCGTCCGGTCGTTGAGAAAGCTGTACATGTCGCGCTGGTCGGCCAGCATCGTTTCGATGCGCTCGCGCCCCCAGGTCGGCCAGTTGTGCTGCGCGAACATCACTTCGGCTCGGGGTCCGTAGCGAACGAGACTGTCGTCGAGAAATCGGCCCCAGGCCCGGGCGTCGCGAACCAGCGCACCGCGCGGCGTGAGGATATTGTGCATTGTGCGCGTCGCGTTCTCGGCCATGCCCAGCGCGCGAAACCGGGGCAGGTAGAAGTTCATTTCGGCGGGCGCCTCGGTGCCGGGGGTCATCTGGAACTCGAACTCGACGCCGTCGATCTTGAGCGTTTCATAGGGTGCCGTCACGAGGTCAGTCGGTGCAATGAGACTGACGCTCCCCCCTCGCGGGCCGACCTTGCCGATCCCGGTGTCGATCTGGCCGCGCTCGCCACGCGTGACAGGAGCGCCGGTCTGATATTGAGCACGGCGGAGCATCGCTGTGCCGGCAAAGACGTTTTCGCTGACCGCCTCTTGCATGAAGCCCGCGGGCGCATAGATCTTCACCTTGCCCGCCTTGACATCGGCTTCGTCGACGACGCCGCGGACCCCGCCGAAATGATCCAGATGGCTGTGTGTATAGATCACCGCGACAACAGATCGCTTCGGGCGGTGGCGTGCATAGAAGTCCAGCGCCGCGCGTGCGGTTTCGGTCGTCGTCAGCGGATCGACGACGATGAGGCCATGATCGCCCTCGATGATCGTCATGTTGGCAAGATCGAACCCGCGCATCTGGTAGACGCGATCGGTGACCTTGAAGAGTCCGGCATTGGCGTTGAGCTGCGCCATCCGCCAGAGGCTGGGATTGATCTTGTCAGGACTCTTCGCGTGCTTCAGAAAATCATAGGTCTTGATATCCAGAACGGTATTTCCATCGGCGTCCACGATATTGTCGCGAAAGGAAGCAACGAGGCCGCGCCGCACAGCCTCGTAATCGTCTCGATCGGTCACGGGCAGGCGATCGAGCACAGCGGCATTTCGCGTCGCCGTGGCATTGCTGGCGGGCTTCGCCGTGGCGCGAGGCGCTTCTGCCATCGCAGGGCATACGAGCATCACGGGCCCCGCCAGCAAGGCTGCGAATATCGCGGTCGATAAGCGGAACGATTGTCTGGAAACTGCGGGGAAGTGCTGGTCAATCTTCATTTTCATCCCTCCGTATCCGCCGCATTTTTGCGTCACCGGAGCATATTTGCGCGGTCGCAGCCGGTGCAGGGGGCAGCCCGATGCCCGCCCCCTGCACCGTGCTCATGTCAGAAGCGCGTCCTGAGCGTCACGCCATAGGTGCGCGGATCGCCCGGGAAGGCCAGGAAGATCTGCGTCGACGTTGCACCGAAGCCCGACGAGGCGGGGGCGGCGACGGCGCGATAGGTGCCGCTACCCTGCGACGGGGCGTCGGATAACGTCGTCTGGTATTTCGTATTCAGCAGATTCTGGCCCCAGAGCTCGATGCCCCAGCGCTTGTCCTCGCCATAGACGCCGATGCGACCATTGATGATGCCGTAGCCATCCTGCCTCTTTTCGAAGTCGGCATCGCCACCGGTGTTGATGTCGCTCATGTAGCGGAAATCGACATGCACCAGACCCGACAGCGTATCGGAGAGCGGCGGCGTCCAGGTCGCCGCACCCGTGACTGAATATTCCGACGAGAAGGTTCGTCGCCCGGGGAACTGGAACAGGTTCGGGATGAGCGGCCGCCCGTTGGTGCCGGCAAGATTCCGCTGATATTTGGCATCGAGATAGGTGAAGCCGGTGCTCAGTTGCAGATGATCCGCCGGATAGGCGAAAACCTCCAGCTCGGCGCCCTTGGACACGACGCCCGGCTTTAGCCGGTCTGGCGCACACGCGCCCGTCGCCGCGCTGTTGTCCTGGTCGGCGCCGTTCAGATCGTCCTTGCAGGCCTGAAGGTTGGTGACCTCGAAATTGATGCCGTTGAAGACGTTGATCTGGAAGTTGTTGAAGCTCTGGTAGAACAGCGCCGCATTGACGTCGATCATGCGGCCATCCCATTTCAGGCCGATTTCATATGCATCGACAGTCTCGGAACCGAATTGCATATCGGTCGCCTCTGGACGGCCGTTGAGCGGTGTGAAGGCCGGAGCGGTGGCAAGCTGCGCGACACAGGCGGCGTTCTGCGCGGGCGTGCCGCCCGTCGTCACGCAGGGCCGGTCGATGGCGTTGACGTCGAGGTTGTACCCGCCCGCCTTGTAGCCACGCGAATAGGAGGCATAGCCCATCACGTCATCGCTGAAGTGGTAACTCAGCACCGCGGTGCCGGTCCATTCGTCCTCCGACTTGCGGGTACCCGGATCGCCCTTGGCGAAGCTCGGCGCGGTGGCGTTGATGAGGCAGGGCAACGCCGCCAATGTCCTGAACGGCGAAGCGTTGATCTTCGTGCACAGATCATTGTTCATGTTCGCGCTGGATTCCAGCGTCTTGCGCTCGTTGGTGTAGCGCAGCCCGAGCGTGAGCGCGAGCTTGCTCGGAATGATCTGGATCACATTGTGCGTGAACAGCGCATAGTTGCGGCTCTTCTGCTCGAAGATGTTCGCGATGGCGCCGGTTCCGGGCAACCGGCGGGCGCCCAATGCGGTGGCGATCCCGCCGAAGCCGCCGCCGGGCAGCGTTCCGTTGGTGCAGGTCGGCACATTGGTATTGATAGGCTGGCCGGTCTGCACCGCGACGAGGCAGTTCGCCCACTTCTCGTAATCCGCGCCGAACTTGATGTCGTCGCTCGTCTTCAGCGTCTCGTCGGCGTAGAATCCGCCGACCAGCCAGTCGAGCCGATCATCGAGCAGCGTGCCCTGCAGGCGGAGTTCCTGGCTGAAGACACGGAATTCCCGATCGCGATTGGGAATGATCAGGATGTCGGCGGCGTTGAAGTCGGCATCGACGCCCTGACTGTAGAAATAATCGCGATAGGCGGTGATCGAGGTCAGCGCGGTGTTGCCTAGCTGCCAGTTGAGCTCGCCCGAGAAACCCCAGTCCTCCATCTCCGCGGTATAGGGCCTGCCCGCAGTTGTCGCGGTCCGGCGCAGATAGCCCTTATTGTCCGCGGGCAATTGGATATTGGCGCCCAATGCCTGCAGGATCGGATGGAGCGGGTTGGGGCCGAATCGCGGCGTGCCGCCCGCCGGGCTGGTGCGCGTCAGCATCTGGATCGGCGCTACATAGGCGTTGCCGCAGCAATTCTCGTCGCGGCTCGTATAGTCGCCGATCAGGCGGAAGCTGATGTCGTCATTGGGCGTGAAGAGCAACTGGCCCTTCACCATCCAGCGATCGCGATCGTTGATATCCGGCTCGCCGGGGGTGACCTGTTCGATGAAGCCATCGCGCTTGGTCCATGAGGCATCGATACGCGCCGCGAGGACATCGCTCACGAGCGGCCCGGTGACGCCGCCCTCGAGCCGCATATAATCGTAATTGCCGTAGCTCGCCGCGGCATATCCGCCGAGGTCGAATTCGGGACCCTTGGTCAGGATGTTGATCGTGCCCGCGGTTGCATTGCGCCCCGACAGCGTTCCTTGCGGACCGCGCAGCACTTCGATGCGTTCGATCTCGCCAAGATCGGTCATGCCGACGCCCGTCCGCGACCGGTACACGCCGTCGACGAACAGCGCCACCGACGACTCGAGGCCGGGATTCTCGCCGACCGTGCCAATGCCGCGAATACGCGCAGCGGTCGTCGCTTCGCTGGTACCGGTGTTGATGACGAGCGACGGCGCCAACTGGTTCAGCGCGCGGATGTCGGTGAGCCCGGTGTTCTGCAGTTGTTCCGCGCCGATGGCGCTGACCGCGATCGGAACGTCCGACAACGCTTCGGCACGGCGCTGCGCGGTGACGATGATTCCCTGCTCCTCCGCCGTCGGCTCATCGACTGGCGCCTCATTCTGGGCGTTTGCGCCACCAGCGCTGAGCGCAAACGCACAGGCCGATGCAAACAGCATTCTTCTGGTCATCAAATCCT
Source organism: Sphingomonas cavernae (assembly GCF_003590775.1). Lineage (GTDB taxonomy): Bacteria > Pseudomonadota > Alphaproteobacteria > Sphingomonadales > Sphingomonadaceae > Sphingobium_A > Sphingobium_A cavernae. The sequence goes on from NZ_QYUM01000002.1 coordinate 958,878, forward strand.
CCCCATATTCGCCTTTACGGCGTCTCGTTTTCATTTTCGATCGTCAGCGCGGCGGTCGCCTCTCCCACGGTCTTGATCTTGCCTTGCTGGTCGACCGCGCTGATCTCGACACGGATCAGCACCTCCTGCCCGGCTTCGGTGCGTTCCAGAACGCGTCCCGCGCATGTGACCGCGTCGCCGATCAGCGTCGGTTCCTGGAACCTGACCGTGAACGACCGCAGATGCGCCTGCGGCATCCAGCCGGTCAGCAGGCGCCCTAGCATCGCCATTGAGAGCATCCCGTGGCCGATCACGTCGGGCAGGCCCGCAGCCTTCGCCGCATCGATATCGATATGGATCGGATTGTGATCGCCCGATGCGCCCGCGAACAAGGCGCAGGTCGTGCGGCTGAGCGGTGGCAGCGCTAGGGGCGGAAGTTCGTCGCCCGCGGCGATCGTCTGCGTGCCGCCGTTCAATGCCGCACCACGACCACGGCGCGCATCTCGGCGACCATGGCTCCCTTCTGGTTTGCGGCGGCAGAGTCGAGCACGATGAACTCGAGCGCGCCGTCGCGTTTGTCGTAGATGTCGAAGACACGCGTGGTGACGGTGATCATGTCCCCCGCAAGCACCATGCCGTGATAGGTGAAGCCCTGCTCTGCGTGCAGCACGCGCCTGGTGTCGACACCCATGTCGACAAGGCCCCGCGCCATCGTCCCCGCATCCTGCGCGGCGGCAAAGATGAAGGTCGGTGGCGCGGGCAGAGAGGAGTAGCCAGCCGCCTGGGCGGCCGCTTCATCAAGGTAGATCGGGTTGGTTTCCCCGATCGCCTTGGCGAAGAACTGAAGGCGGCCCGCCTCAACCCGCAGAACGGACTGAGGAAGCGCCTTTCCGATATGAGAGCGGTCGATCATCGCTCAGACGAACGCCGGGATGCCGGTGAGACCGCGCGCGATGATGAGCTTCTGGATCTCGGTTGTCCCGTCGGGGATCGGGATCACGATCGCCTCGCGCGCAAGACGCTCGACACTGAATTCCTTGGTCAGCCCGTTGCCGCCATGGAGCTGGACAGCCATGCGGCAGACCTTCACGCCCGCCTCGGTTGCGAACCATTTGGCCATCGACGACTGAAGATCGCACCGCACGCCCGCATCGATCAGCGAGAGCGCCCGGAAGCAGAGCAGCCGCGCGGCATCGGTGAGCGTCGCCATCTCCGCGATCTTCGCGGCGATGAGCTGGTGCGCCGCGATCACCTTGCCGAACTGCTTGCGCTCCTTGGAATAGGCGATCGATTCCTCGAGCGCGGCGCGCATCAGGCCGACCGAGAGCAGGCCGACATGGCATCGCGCCCGCTCGAACGTTTTCATCGTGTTCTTGAGGCCTTCGCCTTCGCCGCCCAGGAGATTGGCGACCGGCACCCGCGCATCGGTGAAGAAGAGCTGCGCCGTCGACTGCGAATTGAGCGCGATCTTCTCGATGTTCCGGCTCTCGTAACCATGCTCCTCGCGGTCGATGAGAATATGCGAGAGCGCCTTTTCGCCCGTCCGGGCGGTGCAGATCACGAAGTCGGAATAATGGCCATTGGTGATCCACGTCTTCTCGCCGTTGACGATGAAATGGTCACCCTCGCGAACCGCGCGCGTCTTGATGTCGGCAACATTGGATCCGACGTCGGGCTCGCTGATCGCGAAGCTGCCGAACAGCTTGCCCGCCAGCACGCCCGGCAGATACTTTTCGCGGATATGATCGGGCGCATGGCTGAGGTGCTCGGCGGCACCGTTGTTGATCATCACGCACAGGCCGATATCGACCGAGACGGTGACCAGCTCCTCGAACAGCATCGCCTGCGTGACGAAGCCGAGTCCAAGTCCGCCATATTCGACCGGCACCGCGGCCCCGGGCATGCCGAACTCGGCAATCGCCTGCGTGATCTCGCGCATCTTGTCCTTGGGGATGAAACGGTCGGCATATTCGCGCGCGATCGGCTTGATCTCGCCGTGCAGGAACTTGCGAAAGCCCTCGACAGCAAGGCGCTGTTCCTCGGTGGGTTGAATATAGGTCATTATCGTTCCTTGATTTTTCGTTCAGGCGCGGCCGAATAATCCGATGTGATCGACGCTTTCCTCGATCCCCCAGACGCCGCCGCCATTCACCTGCATGCCGATGCGCGCGCCCTCGACCTGACGTTGGCCGCACTCGCCGCGAAGCTGCTGGACGATCTCGAAGATCTGGCCGAGGCCGGTCGCCCCGATCGGGTGCCCCTTGGATTCGAGACCGCCCGAGGTATTGATCGGCAGCTTGCCGCCGATCGTGGTGTCGCCGCGCTCGGCCATCGCGCCGCTGTCGCCGGGCTTGCACAGGCCGAGATGTTCACAGCCCGAAAGCTCGCCGATCGACGCAGCGTCGTGCAGCTCGGCGACGTCGATGTCCTCGGGACCGATGCCCGCTTGCTCGTAAACCTGACGCGCCAGCAGGTGGGAAACATGGTTCTCGTAATCATCGACGGCACGGCCCGAGGCGGTGCGCATCGCCGAAGCGAGCACCCTGATCGCGCGCGTCCTGTCGAAACCATATCGCTTCATCGCCTCCTCGGTGCAGACGATGGCGGCGGCGGCGCCGTCAGAAATCGGCGAGCACATCGGCAGCGTAAGCGGATAGGTGATCGGCGGCGCGGCGAGCACTTCCTCGATCGTCATCGGCATCCGGTATTGCGAACGCTCGTTGTGGACCGAATGGCCGTGGTTCTTTGACGCAACCGCCGCGACCTGCCGCTGGGTGATGCCATAACGCAGCATCAACGCGCGGCCGTTGCCGGCATAGACGTCCATGAAGTTGCTGTAGGGCTTGTCCGAGGTCGTTCCCGTGGGGATTTCCAGTCCGGCGCCGAGTGCCTTGTACGCATCCGCGTTGGTGTCGGCGGTCTCGATGTCCCAGGCCGACTGGAAAATGCCGAACATCTTCGCCTTGTCGGGATAGTACATTTTCTCCGCGCCCACCGCGAGCGCGACGTCCGCCGCGCCCGCGCGCAGATGCGTTACCGCGAGGTTGAAGGCGGCGCTGGCTGACGCGCAGGCTGCCTCGACATTGTGGATGGGAATGCCCTTGATGCCGAGCGGCAGCAGCGCAACCTGGCCGCGGATCATATGCTGGCCGTCGAAATGACCCTGGCCGGTATTGCCGAAGAACGCCGCACCGATCGCTGCGCGATCGCACTCCGAGTCCGCCAGCGCATCCTCCACCGCCCAAGCCGTGAGCTGCTTGACGCTTTTGTCGAAATGCCGTCCGAACGGGGTCATCCCCACGCCGACGATGTAGATGTCGTCCGATGCCATTTCAGTAGCCCTTGAACTGCGGTTCGCGCTTCTCGCGGAATGCGGCGAGCCCTTCGGTGATGTCCCAGCTACGGCCGTGATTGCGGCATTCGAGCAGCTCGTGGCGCAGCGCATCCGCGGCGCTCTTGTCGGCCGCCTCGTTCGCGACGCGCTTCATGCCCGCCAGCACCAGCGGGCTCTTCGCCGCTAGTCGATCGGCAAGCGCCTGAACGTGCGTTTCGAGTTCGCCCGCGGGCACGACTTCATTGACGAGGCCATAGAGCCTGGCGTCTGCGGCACTCAATGCCTCGCCCGTGAAGAGCAGGTAGCGCGCGACATTCGCCGGTATCTTGCGCGGCAGGATCGCCGCACCGCCGCCCCCCGGAAACACGCCGAAATTGGAATGTGCATCGCCGAAACGCGCAGTCTCGGCCGCGATGACGAGATCGCAGCACAAGACGACTTCCAGCCCGCCCGCGAAGGCCAGCCCGTTGACCGCCGCGATGACGGGTTTGGGAAAGCTGCGCAGCGCGTCGAACAGGATCACGATCAGATCGAGCAGGTCCTTCTCTCCCGGTTCGGGCTTGCTTCCCGCCTGCTTGAGATCGGCGCCCGCGCAAAAGGCGCGCCCGCTACCGGTGACCACCAGCACGCGCACGCTTGCATCATCGCGCCAGGTCGCGAGCCGCTCGGTGAATTGCTGCACGCTCTCGCGGTCGAGGCTGTTGAGCGCATCGGGGCGATCCAGCACCAGCCAGCCAACGGCGCCCGCCTTTGAATATGAAATCGGCACCTCTGACTCCGTTCGGCGCTATTGCTATTGGATGCGAGGCTATGGGCGGGCGCCGCGCGATCTAACCCCCCTTGGGGAGGGGGTGGACGCGCCGCTTCGAGGGGGTGTAGGTCCAAGCCAAAGCCGGAACCCCTAGCATCGCATGAACACGCCGCATCTGCCCACCGACCTCGAGAAGCTGCTCGTCTCCACCAAGTTCGCGCCGCCAAGGATCGGCTCGCGCCATCTCGTACGCAGCCACCTTCTCGCGGCACTGCGACGCGAACGGCATTGCCGGTTACTGCTGATCACGGGCAGTGCAGGATTCGGGAAGACGATCCTGCTCGCGCAGTGGCGACAGGAATTGATGAAGGCAGGCTCTCCGGTCGCCTGGCTGTCACTCAACCCCGACGAAAAGCAGTTTCCCAACTTCTGCACGCATCTCCTCGCCGCGTTTGCCCGGCTTGGCGTCGCGGTCCAGGACGAGCTGCCGCTGGCGCGCGAGGGCAATGCACAGCTCGACGGGCTCGTCGTCGCGATCGTGAACGGGGCGGCCGCTATCGACCATGACCTGTACCTGATCCTCGACGACTATCACCATGTCGAGGATCCCTGGGCGCACAAGCTCGTGCAGAAGCTGCTCGATCACGGCCCGCCCAATCTTCACATGATCATCGCCTCGCGCGCACTGCCTCCGCTGAGCGTCGCCAAGCTTCGCGTCATGGGGCAGGTCAGCGAGATCGAATGTGCCGATCTTCCCTTCGACGTCGCCGAAACGCGGACCTTCCTCGCCCAGAATATCGGCAATGCACGGCTCACCGCGGACGAGGTGCGGCAGATACACGACTTCACCAATGGCTGGCCGGCAAGCCTGCAGCTTGTGTCGATCGTGCTCAAGAACCGCCCCGAAAGCCGCGCGACACTGTCCAGCCTTGCCTGGCAATCGTCCGACCTGCAGCACTATCTTGCCGAGGACGTCGTCGGTCATCTGCCCGTCGAACTGTCGGCCTTCATGGAGACACTCTCCATTTGCCGCCGGTTCAACGGATCGCTCGCGGAGGCGCTCACCGGCCGCGAGGATTCAGCAAGCCTGCTCGCCCGGATCGAGGATGAGAATCTGCTCATCACTCGGGCAGAGTCCGACAACCGGTCGCCCTGGTATCGCTTCCACCCGCTCTTCGCCGAATTTCTGGCAGCACGCCTCGCACGCCGGGGACCAGATGCGATGAAGGCTCTGCATCGTCGCGCGAGCAATTGGTTTGCCGATCGCAGGCTCATCGTCGAGGCGGTCCGCCATGCGATGCTCGCGGACGATCTGGAAGGGGCGGTTGCGATCATCGAGCGCGCCGTTCCCGGCACATGGCAGCTCAGCTATCTCGGCCCGCTGCTCCATCTGGTCGAAAACCTGTCGCTGGATGCCATCGCGGCGCATCCACGCCTGCTCTATCTCGGCAGCCTGACGCTCGCGATGGCGGGAACGCCTTCTCGCGCTACGGCCTGGGCTGCGAAGCTCAACGAACATGCGAGAGACGACTGCGCGACGATGTTCAAGATCGCGCTGGTCAATGCGACGATCTCCTTTCAGCGCGACGATTCCGCGCAGAGCGTGACAAGTCTCGATTCTCGCCAGCTTGGTGAAGCTGGCAGCGCCTTCGAGCGCTATGTTTATCTCATGATCCGCGCGATGTCGCTGGCCGCCGCCGGGCGGTTCATCGATGCGCTTCAGATTCTCGATCTCAACCCGATCCCGCCCGAGGACAACGACAATGCGATGGCGCAAAGGGTTGCCGGCTGCCGGACCGTGATGCTGATCATGATGGGCAAGGTGGTTGAAGCGGAGAAGGTTGCGACCGTCGTATACGGCCGGTCGGCCGCCACCCACGGCCGTTCGTCGACCGGCGCCACGCTGAGCGCTGTGGGGCTCGCAGAAGTCTATTACGAACTTGATCGCATCGACGATGCGCGTGAATTGCTGGCAAACCGCCAGAGTAGCCTCAAGACCTCCTCGCCCCAGCTCATGATCTGGTCGACCCTCTGCGAGGTGCGGCTCGACCTGTTGCAGGATTCCGCTCACACCGCGCTGGCGCTGCTCGAGCGCCGCGCAAGCTACTTCCGTTCATTGGGGCTCGATCGCGCGCTGGCCTTTGTTGTCGGTGAGCAGGTCCGGATCCTCCTTGGATCGGGCAACGACAAACGTGCCGCGGAACTGGTCGCCGATCTGGACGCGATGGCATCGCGCGTCGACCCGACTCCCGCCTTTTCGTCGGAGATTCTGATTGTGGCAGGGCTCGCGCGCGCGCGACTTGCGCTGCATGCAGGCGATTGCGACTCGGCATTGCACGCCGCCCAGGGTGCTGACGAGATCGCCAATAAAATTGGGCGCGGGCGACTGCGCATCAGCCTGGGCCTCGTTAGGACGCTCGCGCTCGACGCCACGACAAGAACCGAGAAAGCGTTGGAACAATTGGCCCAACTCGTCCGCACGGGCGCGGAGTTGGGCCTGATCCGGACTTTTGTCGACGAAGGCGAAGCATTGCAAAAGCTGCTTGGCGGGCTGTTCGCGGCAAACCGGCTGGACAGTCGTTCGCAGGACTATCTGGAAAAGCTGCTCAAGCACTTCGGCAGCAACGACGGTCCCATTGCAGCCGATGCCGCCGATCCGCGGTCCAAGACACTGCTCACGCCCCGCGAGATCGAGATTTTGGGGCTGGTAGCCGCCGGGATGTCCAACAAGCGCATCGCGCTGACACTCAACATCACGCTAGAAACGGTGAAGTGGAATTTGAAGAACATCTTCATAAAGCTCGGCGTATCGAGCCGCTACGACGCGATGATCTGGGCGCGGCGCCAAGGGTTGATCGACTAGCCGAAAGCCCAGTCGTCCAGTATCTCACCGGCATCGGTACGGACCGCACGGATCGAGCCGGGCAGGGACGCGGGCGTTCCTGAAAAGCGTGGAGCGGGCGCGGCCTGAAGCACGCCGTCGACTTCCCGATAGATGTCGCGCGCCGCCATATGCGGGTGCCTTGCCGCTTCGTCAGGATCGAGAACGGGCGCGAAACAGGCGTCGGTTCCCTCGAGCAGCACACACCAATCGGCACGTGTGCGCATCGCGAACAGATCGCCGAAGCGCCTCTTGAGGTCTGGCCAGGACTTCGGCTCGCGGGTCTGCGCAAATTCGGGGTCGTCGGCCAGGCCCAGTTTCTCGCGCAGCTCGGCATAGAATTTCGGCTCAAGCGAACCCAGCGAAATGAAGTGGCCGTCGGAGCACCGGTATGTTGCGTACCAGGGAGGACCATCGAGAACACTCTCACCCCTTGTGGTCGTGAACTCGCCTGCCGCCTTCAGGCTCAAAAGAAGGTTCATCATATGTGCGCTGCCATCGACGATCGCGGCGTCGACCACCTGACCGTCGCCGGTCGTGCGGGCGTTCGTCACCGCCGCCAACAATCCAACCGCAAGGTAGAGCGCTCCACCGCCCATGTCGCCTACAAGGCTTGGCGGCGAAAAGGGAGGTTCTCCCGGCTCGCTCGAGTACCAGAGCGCGCCCGACAGCGCGATATAGTTGATGTCATGGCCCGCTGCATGGGCGAGCGGCCCCTGCTGCCCCCAACCCGTCATCCGGCCGTAGACGAGCCGCGGATTGTGCTTGAGACAAATGTCAGGGCCGAGTCCCAACCGCTCCATGACGCCCGGGCGCATCCCCTCGATCAACACGTCGCATCGCTCGACCAGATCCAGGACCCGCGCGACATCGGCGGGCGACTTGAGGTCGGCCGCCATCGAGCGTTTGCCGCGTTGGGTGATGGCGGCGCTCCCGAGATCGATATTCTGCGCGTTCGGGACCGTGCGATCGACAACGACCACATCGGCGCCGAGATCGGCGAGCAGCATTCCGCAAAAAGGCGTTGGGCCGATACCCGCGATCTCCAGCACCTTCAGGCCGGCGAGGGGGCCCTTCTTGTCAGCGGTCATGCGTGTACGGCCCGAAGCTCGTCTTGAAGCGCCGCAGCGCATGCGGCCTCGTGAAGCGAGGAGCTGCCAAAGAGCGCATCGGCCACGACCGCGCGCTTGAAATAATGGCCGATCGCGCATTCTTCGGTCATGCCGATGCCGCCGTGGAGCTGGATGCCCTGGCCGCAGACATTGCGCGCAGCCGTCGTGATCAGCGTCTTGGCTCCGTCAAGAACGCGCCGGTGTGTCGCAACGTCGTCATTCTCGAACGAAGCGAGCGCGGCGAACAGCATCGAGCGCGCAAGCTCCATCTCGGCCACCATGTCGGCCATGCGATGCTGCAGGCTCTGGAAGCTGCCGATCGGCACGCCAAATTGCTTTCGCGTGCGCAGATACTCTGCGGTGATCTCGATCGACCGTTCCATGCAGCCGACGAGCTCGGCGCACAGCGCCAGCATCGCGTGGGACAGCCCGTATTCCAGCCCATCCAGGCCGTCGGCCGCATTGCTCGATATGACGGTGGCGGGAACCTCTTCGAATGCCAGGTCCGCTGCCTCGGTGCCGTCGTGAAGCTTTGTAGCGGTCATGGAAAGACCCGCGGCGTCGGCCGCGACCAGAAACAGCCCCACCCCATTCCGATCGTTGATTGCTCCATCGCTGCGTGCGGACACGATGAACGCATCCACCCCGAGCCCGCCAAGCACCAGCGTTTTGCGCCCGCTGATCCTGTGCGTTGCGCCATCCTTGGTGGCCCGCGTCTCGACGATATGTGCGATGCCACGCGCGCCCTGCTCGCTATAGGCAAGCGCCAGCCGGCGCGACCCATCGCAAAGTAAAGGAAGCCATTCGCGGATGAGTGCCTGATTTCCGCTGGCGATGAGCACCTGCGTCGCGAGCACCGCGCTCCCGAGCCAAGGCCCTGCAAACAGGGCGCGGCCGAGCTGCTGGCTGATCACCGCAGTTTCGACGGCCGTGCCTCCCCATCCCCCCAGATCGCCGGGCACGGCCGCCGCCAGCCAGCCGTTCGCAGCAAAGGTGTCCCAACGGGACGCCCTCCTCTGATCGCCGGAACCGACCGACTTGGCTCGCGTCTCAAAGTCATATTCAGTCTGAATGAAGCGAGCGACGCTATCGCTCAGCAACTGCTGTTCGGTATTGAGTGTGAAGTCCATTGTCCGTTCCTCAGAGCCCGAACATCAGCTTGGCGACGATGCCGCGCTGCACCTCGCTTGATCCGCCGTAGATCGTGGAGGCACGCCGGAAGAACATTTCCGCCGCGAGGTCGTTGGTGGATTGCGTGTCCGCCACGGCACCGCTGTCGCCAAGCAACTCGACCATGAACACGCTCATGCGCTGCTGGAGGTCGGTCCCGCGCAGCTTGAGCATCGATCCCATCGCGTGGGCGAAGTGCCCCTGGTCGCCGTGGAGGGCGGCGGTGCGCTGGACCATCATTTCCACCGCGCGCAGCTCGGTTTCGAATAACGCGATCCGGTGTGCAACCTCGGGCCGGTCGATCAGCCGTGTCCCGCCGACGGATTGCGTCACGGCAAGCCGCCTCATTTCCCCCCGATAGCGCTTCAGCAACGGCAAATCTGCGGTGTAGGCGTGCTCGTTGTTGAGCAGGAACTTGGTGATGCTCCAGCCCATGTTTTCGGCGCCGATGAGATTGGCGGCGGGCACCTCGACCTCGTCGAAGAACACCTCGTTCAGATGGTGGTGCCCATCAATGCCCCAGATCGGTCGGACGGTGATCCCCGGCGTCTTCATGTCAACGAGGAGGAAGCTGATTCCTGCCTGCTTGCGTGCCTCAGGATCGGTGCGAACCAGCAGGAAGATCCAGTCTGCGCGGTGCGCGTTGGTCGTCCATATCTTCTGGCCGTTGACGACATAATGGTCGCCCCGGCGCTCGGCTTTCGTTCGCAACGACGCGAGGTCGGAACCCGCTCCGGGTTCGGAGAAACCCTGGCACCATTTGCGTTCGCCCTTCAGGATCGGTGGAGCGTGCTCCTGCCATTGCTCGGGCGTGGCGAAATGGTTGAGCACCGGGCCCAGGAGCTTCTGGGCGAAGGTGTCCTGTGTTGGAGTGCCTGCGGCGGAACATTCATCGTCGAATATGAGCCGCTGCTCGACGCTCCATCCCGTGCCGCCTCGATCAACCGGCCAGCTAGGCGCCGCCCATCCCTGCCCATGGAGGATCGCTTGCCATCGGCTCATCGCCTCGCGCGGCGAGAACATGCCGATCGACAGATGCGCGAGATCGACGGGCAGCTTTTCGCGCAGGAAGGTGCGGACCGTCTGGCGAAAGGCCTCAAGCTCGGGATCGGGGCGGAACTCCACGCGTCAGTTCCGGTACATGGTGACGACGCACGCGCCGCCGACGCCGACATTGTGCTGAAGTGCTACGCGAGCCCCCTCGACCTGGCGCGCGTCCGCCGTGCCGCGAAGCTGCTGCGTCAGCTCGACGCACTGGGCGAGCCCCGTCGCACCGATCGGGTGCCCCTTGGACAGGAGACCGCCCGACGGATTGACGACGTAGCGTCCACCATAGGTGTTGTCGCCGTCGTCGATGAATTTCTGTGCGCCGCCCTCGGGACAGAGGCCGAGCGCTTCGTAGATGATAAGCTCGTTGTGCGCGAAGCAGTCATGGAGTTCGACGACGTCGACATCGTCGGGTCCGATGCCGGTGGCATGATAGAGCTGTTCCGCCGCGCGCTGTGCCATCCCGTAACCGACGACCCGGCGCATGTCCTGGCTTTCGAAGGTATCGGCGGTATCGGTGGTCATGGCCTGTCCCGCGATCCAGACGCGGGTGTCGAGCCCGAATTTCTTCGCAGCGTCCTCGCTGCACAGCACCGCAGCAGCCGCCCCGCATGTCGGCGGACACGCCATCAGGCGGGTCATCACGCCCGGCCAGATCACCTGGTCGGCCATGACTTCCTCGGCCGTCACTTCCTTTCGAAAGACCGCGAGCGGGTTGCGCGCCGCGTGCCGGCTTGCCTTGGCGCGGATTTTGGCGAAGGATTCGAGCGGCGTGCCATGGCGCTTCATGTGATCGAAGCCAGCACCGCCGAATAAGCGGATTGCCGTCGGTATGTCGGATGCGCCGAGAATGTCCCTGGCGCTGTCCTCGAAGCGCTCGGTCGATTTGGGCCGGTCACGGAAGACCGCGCCGAGCGCTCCCGGATTCATCTGCTCGAAGCCGACCGCGAGCACCACGTCCGCCACGCCGGTTTCGATCGCCCGCCGTGCAAGATAGATTGCGTTGGATCCGGTCGAACAGGCGTTGTTGACGTTGAAGATGGGAATGCCGGTCAGCCCGACTTCGTAAAGCGCACGCTGGCCGCTGCAGGTGTCTCCGTAGATGTAACCGGCATAGGCCTCCTCGACCGCGCCGTAGCCGATGCCCGCGTCCGCCAGTGCCAAGCGCGTGGCGGCCGCGCCCATCTTCTCATAGCTCTCGCTCGCGCCCGGCTTGGCAAAGGGAACCATACCGACGCCGGCAACGAAGGTCTTGCGTGTCATCTGTCAGCCCTCCGGGCAATTGCGTGTGGGTCAGAGCTTACCGAGGCCGAGCGCCGATTGGACGAAGGCATTCTCGGGAAGGAGTTCGTTTTCGCGGCCGCCGATTTTTTCGAACTGCGTCGCCACGGTTTCCGGGGACATCGCATCGGCATCGACGCGGACCCCGCGCGTCAAGGTGATGTAGGCGCGCTGGAAGCCGCCGGCGCCCGCCGCCAGTGTCGTGCGGTTGGGTGCCCCCTCGCTGACGAGGAAAAGCGCGGCAGGCACGACGGTCTCGGAGCCCATCTTCTCCAGCACCTCGGCGGGGAGGATGTCCTCGGTCATGCGCGTCGCGGCGGCGGGCGCGATCGTGTTCACATGGACGTTGTTTTTCGCGCCCTCGATGCCGAGCGAATTCATGAAGCCGACAAGGCCGAGCTTGGCCGCACCATAGTTGGACTGGCCGAAATTGCCGTAGAGGCCGGTCGACGAGGTGGTCATCAGGATGCGGCCGTAGTTCTGTTCGCGCATCGTGTCCCACACCGCCTTGGTGCAGATCGCCGAACCCATCAGATGGACGTCGAGCACCAGACGAAAGTCGGCGATCGACATCTTGGCGAAACTTTTGTCGCGCAGGATCCCGGCGTTGTTGATCAGGATGTCGATGCGGCCCCACTTGGCCTTGGCTTCCGCAACCATCGCCGCGACATTGTTCTCATCGGTCACGCTGCCAGCGTTGGCGAATGCTTCACCGCCCATTGCGATGATCTCGTCGACCACCACCTGAGCTGCGGTCCCCGAGGTGCCCGTGCCGTCGCGCGCACCGCCCAGGTCGTTGACAACAAGCTTGGCGCCGCGGCGTGCCAGCTCAAGCGCATAGGCCCGTCCGAGCCCGTTTCCTGCTCCCGTCACGATGGCAACGCGGCCCTCGAAGCCGATAGTCATTGATCTTGTCCCTTCAGATTTCTGTCAGAGGCAATAGGATCGGGCAACGCGGCTCTTGGCACCTCCCCAAGGAGAGGGGGGCGCGATCTGCCGCTGAGGGGGCGCTACGCAACACGGCCGATGCACGCTAGAATGCCCCCTCCCGGAGGGGGGTAGGCGCATGCCGGCGGGCTGATAGTCCTTGCCGGACAAAGTGCGCGAAGAATTGCGCCGGGAGAGGGTAGACGAGGCATGAAGATCAATTTCTCGCGGATGGCCGCGCAGCTTGTGCGTCGCTATGGGGACAAGGACGCGCTGATCAACATCGAGCGCAACCGTCGCTACACATTTTGCGAACTGCATCTGCTCACCAATCGCATCGTGAACATGATGCGCCACCGACTAGGCCTTCAGCGCGGAACCTCTTATCTCTGCCTTCTCGAAAACGACAACCTGTCGCTTCTCCATGCCTGGACCGTGCTGAAGGGCGATGCAGCGGCCGCCTGGACCAACTTTCATGATTCCTACGACGAGCATCTCTGGCAGATAGACTGGATCGGTCCCAAGGTGGCGTTCCTCGAGACGGCGCTGATCGAACGCTATCATGAAGCGCTCAACAGCCGCGGAATCACCATTGTGTGCATGGATCCGCTGCTCGAGCCTCGCGAGAATGTGCACTATTTCTGGGATTTGCTTGACGGCGTCGCGGCAACCGATCCCGATGTGGAGAATGACGCGCACAAAGACATCCTGATCTATCGCTTCACCGGCGGCACGACCGGCCGGGGCAAGTGCGCGCAATATACGACCGACATCTGGCTTGCGTGCCGCGATTCCTTCTTTGCCGATGCCGACGGGCCGCACGACGACAGGACGCGCGCTCTCCAGATGGCGCCTCTAAGCCACGGTGCGGCGCTTGGCGTGCTACCGCTCTTCTTCCGCGGCGGATGCCTGCTCACGCAGAACACTCCCAATCTCGTCGAGTGGTGCCGCAATATCGAGGCCGAGCGAGCGACCATGTCGACGCTCGTGCCGACCATGCTCTACCGCCTGCTCGAGCTGGAAGAAGCAAAGGCACACGACCTCTCGACGCTCAGCACTATTTATTACGGCGCCGCGCCCATCAGTGCGTCGAAGCTCGCCATGCTGCAAGAGCGCTTCGGCAACATCTTCATCCAGGTCTATGGCGCGACCGAGTGCTTCCAGCCGGTCGCGAAGCTCGGCAAGGCCGATCACCTGCCGGGTCCCGACGGCGATCTTGGCCATCTGGCCTCCGCGGGACGGATCGCGCCGGGCGTCGAGGTCATCATCGCGGACGATGACGGCAATGAGTTGCCCGACGGCGAGGTCGGCGAGGTCTGGATGCGCGCGCGCACCACGATTTCTGGCTATTACCGCAACCCCGAAGGCACCGCGGAGGAGTTTCACAACGGCTTCTGGAAATCGGGCGACCTCGGCTATCGCGACGAGAAGGGGTTTCTCTATATCGTCGACCGCAAGAAGGACATGATCATCACCGGCGGTTTCAACGTCTACGCGATCGAGGTGGAGGACGCGATCAATTCGCACCCTGCGGTTGTCATGTCGGCGGTCGTGGGCATTCCCCACGACCAGTGGGGCGAAGCCGTGCATGCCGAAGTCATCCTCAAACCCGATGTCGACGCGTCGGCCGAGCAACTTATCGAACACGTCAAGCAGCGACTGGGCAAGCACAAGGCGCCCAAATCGGTCAGCTTTGTGAACACTCTTCCGCTCAGCGCGGCGCACAAGGTGCTGCGGCGCATCGTCCGCGACAAATACTGGACCGAGTGCGCGCGCCGCGTCGGGTGACGTGCACGAAGAACGGCACGGGTGCCCCGTGCGCGCTGATTCCTCAACCGATGTGCACGGCCAACCCCTACGTCGTCCGCGAGCCGAAAGATCGCTTCCCAGACGCAGGGAACGAAGTGGAACGGCGGAAACGTGCGCTTAGCGAAAATGTCTCACTCCTCAAATGAGCGACAACCATTCGGGCGCCATGTCCCAAAACCGGCCTGTCCGACTTAGCGGACTTGCGGCGGCTAAACGCAGCTAAATTAACATGGCAGCTATCGTGCCTCGGGCGCCTGAAACCAGACAGTCGGGACTGTCCCACAAATCCACCCTTCAGCGGACAAACCGCCCCCGGAGATCGCGAACAAGTGCATCCATCAGTATTTCGCCGCCGAACGCCGGATCCAGACCCCAGATCCGCTGGGCCCGATACAGGCCAAACAATACCAGCCACAAATCCAGTGCATCGCTTGTCCAGAGACCAGTGTCAGCCGTCTTGCGCGCAACCTCCATGGTAAAGGCCTGCAGATCCTCGATCCCGAGCCGCGCGGCGAGATCATAGCCGTCGATCAGATGCGCGAGGTGCACGGACTCTTCCCACGCCAGCGCAGAACTGCGCGGGAAATTGCAAATTATCGTTCTATATAAAATACTTAAGAATGTGTGGCGGAGCGGGAGGGATTCGAACCCTCGATACGGTTTTGCCGTATACTCACTTTCCAGGCGAGCGCCTTCGACCACTCGGCCACCGCTCCGCATGCTCTGGATGGTGAAGCCCCTATCGCGCACTGGCGCGCGACGCAACCTGATCGTTGCAGTCGGGCTCCGGCCGATAATCCACACCATCGATCGGCTGCAGCGCCTTGTCGCGGTTGCAAGGTGGTGTGCAATCTGATGGGATCACAATATAGGGCTGCGCGTTACCATCGCCATCCGGCTCAGCGGGAAGCCAAAGTTTATCATGTCCAGCCGTCTCCTGTGCGCCTTGGCGCTCTCCGCCTCACCCCTCGCTGCGCAGCAAGGAAGCATTCGCCCCATCGACCTGCCACCCAGCCTTCCCGCGCGGGCGCCCGCCCCGTCGCCGCAAGCGGAGCCGGCCGCCCCCCCTGCCGAAGCCGCCGCGCAGTCCACCATAGAAGCGCCGGATGTGGATACAGCCGCCTCGATCGCGATTGACGCGATGGCGGCCGAGATCGCCGAGCGGAAACGCACCGCCGAACTCAACGCCACACTCGCCCAGGCTGCGCAGGATCAACGTCGCGCGGCCGAAGATGCGCGCGCCCAGGCCGCACGCGAGGCGGAGGCGCAGCATGAGGCGGCGCTGACCCGGCACGACCGGGCCGTAGCCGAGCGCGACCAGCAACATGCCGCCGCATTGGCCGAATGGCGCCGGCGTGTCGAGGCATGCAAGGCCGGAGACCGCGCCGCCTGCGCCCAATAGCGGCGCTGACACGCCGGCGAAGAAGCGCGCCGTATCTCGGAAAATTCGTCCCTTTTCATTTGGGTTTCCGGCGCTAATCTCCCGTCCTCAATGATAAAGGTCGCCCTGCTCGCTGCCGCAGCACTCGCTCCCGTTGCCTGGTTCGCGCTCGCGCCCGGCGACACGCCCGCCCCCAGCCCTGCCGAGATCGCGGCGGGCGCGCCGGCCGCCGACTGGATAGACATCCCCGAAAGCGATTTGCTGCTGATGGATACTGCCGAGGGCGGTCGCGTCGTCATTCAGCTCGCGCCCGATTTCGCCCCCGTCCATGTCGGCAATATCCGAAAAATCGCAGCCGCGCGCTGGTGGGATGGCACAAGCATCAACCGGGTGCAGGACAATTATGTGGTGCAATGGGGCGATGCGACCGAGAAGAAGGCGCTGCCTCAGGGCGTCGTCGCGAAGCCCGCCGAGGAATATGTTCGCAGCCAGAAAGGGCTTTCGCCCAACTGGATCGAATGGCCCGATCCCTATGCGAAACAGACCGGCTTCTGGAAGGGCTGGCCGATCGGCGGCAATGGCGAAAATGTCTGGCTCACGCATTGCTACGGCATGGTCGGCGTCGGCCGAAACCTCGCTCCCGACACGGGATCGGGCGCCGAACTCTATGCGGTCATCGGCCAGGCGCCGCGCCATCTCGACCGCAATATCGCCCTGGTCGGCCGCGTGATCGAGGGAATGGAGTTTCTGGCGTCGCGCCCGCGCGGGACGGGCGATCTCGGCTTTTACACGGACCCCGCCCAGCGGATTGCGATCGGCAGCATAAAGCCAATGTCGGAAGCGGAGCCCGGTGCGAAATCGCGCCACCAATATCTGTCGTCAGGGAGCTTTCGCGCCTATCGCGACGCGCGCGCCAACCGGCGCGACCCGTTCTTCAACGTCCCGGCGGGCGGTGCTGACGTCTGCAACATCCCGGTGCCCATCCGAAGAGCGCCGTGATTATGTTGTGGGAGCGGACGCGAAAGGGCTGAATCAGCGCAGCCGCATCTCGCCTTCGGTGATTTCCACCTTGGCGACGCGCGCAAGAAAACTCTGGCCGAGCAGCGATACGCCCAGGTCGTTCTCCGCCACCATCGCCTCGACATTGGTTGCGGAGACGGGACCGATCGCCAACCGGTCGAGCATCACGGGTTTCAGCCTGACCTCGCCGTTCGCGGACATTGCGCGCGCGGTGAACTCGCCCGGCTGCGCGCCGATTCCCGCCTTTTGGGCGTCGGCGCGCGTCAGCACGACCGCGCTTGCGCCCGAATCCACCAGGAAGCGCACAATCGCGCCATTGACCTGCGCCTCGGCATAGAAATGGCGATCCGGCGCACGCTGAAGGACCACTTCGGCGCTTCCGTTGCCCGCCCGCTCGACGCGTGGTTGTGCCACATCGGCGGCGGCATTCTCGGCAACGACATTGGCGGCCTGGCCGGGCTGGCCGGGTCTTAGCGCGGGCGTCGTCGGCCCACCGGGCATCAGCGCGAGCAATGCGATCGCGCCGAGGCAGATCAGGAAAACCAGCCGCATCATGTCGCAACCCCCTGCGTACCCCTTTGCCGCCAGCCCTTTTCCCGCTGATCGACGCGTGCAGTTCATGCCCGCAAAGCGGGGCCGCTTCAAGCAAGCCGCGACGAGTTGAATCGCAGTGGCGGCGGGCGCAGCCTCCAACCGAGCACATGATGGGGGTTTCTTTTGTCGCCAGCACGCTCAGCGCGCGGCACCAGCCACCGTAAGGCGCAATGCGTGCGGCGGCGTGGAACGAAGGGGCGGAGACAATCGCTGCTCGGCGTGCCACGCCTGGAACATCAGAATATCCCACAAGCAGAAATGCCAGCGGCGCTTGCCCGAACGATGCTCGGACCAGATGCGACTGACCTGATCGGCGTCGAAAAAGCCCTCCTCGCGCAAGCGGTGCGGTTCAAGCAACGCCTCGGCCCATTCGCTGAGTGGACCCGAGAGCCAGTCCGCCAGCGGGAGCCCGAAGCCCTTCTTCGGGCGATCCACCAGCGCTTCGGGAATGTGGCGATGGAGCACCTGACGCAATATATGCTTGCCGCGCCCGTCCTTCACCTTTGCGGACATGGGCAAGCGCCAGGCGAACTCGACGACGCGGTGATCCAGAAAAGGCACGCGTGCCTCAAGGCTTACCGCCATACTGGCGCGGTCCACCTTGGCCAGAATGTCATCGGGCAGATATATCAGCGTATCCAGATACATCATCTGCTGCCGGAGATCTGTGAACAGGGGCGGAGCGTCGACCTGACTTTCGACGTGCGCGTCCGTCGCAAGCAGACCGGTAGGCTTTCCGATCGACATGAAATCGCGGTAGAAAGCGCCGTTGGAATCGGCGCGGAAGAGGCTGCCGAGTTTCGAAAGCCGGTCGGCAGGCGCCAACCGCCGCAGGTGCTGCGGCAGGACACGCTCGGCCGCACCGACCATGCCTTGCAGAAGTCCATCCTGAAGCGACCGGCCGACCATGCTTCGTAGTGACAGGGGAATATGGCCAAGCGACTGCCGCACGCGGGTTGCACGATGATAGCGCGCATAGCCGGCAAATAACTCGTCCCCGCCGTCGCCGGAAAGGCTGACCGTGACATGGTTGCGCGTCAATTTGCTGACCAGATAGGTCGGAATCTGCGAGGGATCGGCGAAGGGCTCGTCCCAGATCGTCGGAAGTTGTGGGATGACGGCAAGCGCGTCACCGGCCGTGACGTACATTTCGCAATGATCGGTGCCCAGATGCTCGGCCACCGCACGCGCGTACGGTGCCTCATCGAAACGTCCGTCATCGAACCCGATCGAAAATGTCCGCACCGGGCGCGACGATACCGATTGCATCAGCGCCACAATCGTCGAACTGTCTATTCCGCCCGACAGGAAGGCGCCCAGCGGAACGTCCGCCTCCATCCTCTGCGCGACGGCGTTGCACAGCAGCGCTTCCAGTTCGTCTACCAGACCGGGATGGTCATCTCGCGGGCTCGCGACGCCCGACATCGCGATATCAGTGAAATTCCAGTAGCATATGGGATCGCTCACCGATGCGCCATTGTCCCTGACGACGATATAGTGCGCGGCGGGCAGCTTGCGAATGCCTCGCCAGATGCTGTGCGGCGCCGGCACATAGCTGTGGCGCATGAACAGTGCCAATGCGGCCTGGTCAACGACCGGTTCAAACGCCGGGTGCGCCGCGATCGCCTTGAGTTCCGAGGCGAACAGAAACGCCCCTTTGCCCTGCCCATAATAGAGCGGTTTCTCCCCCATGCGGTCACGCGCCAGATACAGTGCGCGCAGTTCCCTGTCCCAAAGCGCAAAGGCGAACATGCCGTTGAAACGACTGAGCGCGCCTTCGACGCCCCATCGTTCGAAGGCGGCAAGCATCACTTCGGTGTCGGAGTGTCCTTTCCAGCGCGGTGCGGCACCCATGGCTTCGAGTTCCGCGCGCAAGGCCGAGTGATTGTAGATTTCGCCGTTATAGACGATCACATATCGTTTCGTGGCCGATATCATTGGCTGATGGCCTGCTGGCGAGAGATCGATGATCGACAGCCGCCGGTGCCCCAACGCCAATTGGGCGGCCGGATCTATCCATGCACCCGTATCATCGGGGCCCCGGTGCGCGATGACATCGGTCATCGCTGCGAGCATCGCGGATATGCCGCTTGACGAAGACGGATCGAAGAACCCGGCTATGCCGCACATCGATCGTCACCCCTTCCACTCGAGCCGGCCGCCCTAAATGGACGGTCGGTCGCAAACCTGGCTTCCATGCCGTTCAATCGGCGTCTCTCCCGAAGATGCGTCGAACCGCTCCGGTGAGAGACGCAGCCCCGGGAAGGCGCCCGAGAACGCTTTTGAAGCCGTTTTTCGGCACAACGGCGCCCCCGTCGGAGCGATAATATTCCTGATATCGGGCATAATAGTGGATCGCGTCGCCATAGCTGCGGCGCGCATGCTCGCCATAGTCTACCCGGTTGAGCACCACGCCCGTGATATCGTCGCCAAAAATGTCGACCGCGACGCGCGCTGCCTCGGGATGCGACCGTCCCCAGTCGAGCACCAATATCGTCGCATCGGCAATGCCCGACAGAATCTTGGCGTCGAGCACTGGGAGGATCGGCGGGGCGTCAAGGACGATGAGGTCGAACCGTTCGCGTAGTTGCCTGACCATTTCCTCCAGCCGCGGCGAGGAGATCAACGCGCTCGCGTCCGCCACCGAGTGATTGACCCCGATCTGCACGAAATGGCCAAGCCGCGCGTCGGGGACAAGCACCTCGTCCAGCCCGGCGCGGTTGCTCAGATACGCGACCATATCGGGGGTTTCCGCCTCGTCGCCGGGAACATGCGCGGTCCCGGGCTGCCGCAGATCAACGTCGACCGAAACCGCCCTGTGCCCGAGCGCGCTGGCGGCCGCAGCAAGACCCGCCGCGACCGTGGTCTTGCCCTCGTTCACCAAAGGCGACGTGACGACGACGACCATCGACCCCGTCTTGCCCACGCGTGCGAGCAGCTCGATATACAGGTTGCGCAGCGCCTCCGGAAACACCGAACCCGGGCGCTCGGCGATGAGCGAATGGGGCGCGAAAAGCGCCTTCGGGCCGAAGACGTTGGGCACCATCGCCAATGTCGGCAGGCCGAGCGCGCGCTCCACCTGCGTCGCGGTACGCAGACGATTATCCACATTCTCGGCCACCAGCGCGAGGATGATGCCGAGAATTGCGCCGCCGATAAGCGCGACCGCCAATGTCCGCTTGGGCTCGGGATGGCTCGGCAAGGTCGGTACTGGTGCGGTCGAGATGATCCGCATGTCGGGACGGGCCTCTTCGGGCTTGGCCATGAGCTCCTTCAACTGGGTGAGCAAGCTCAGATAGAGCTGATGGCTCGTGTCCGCTTCCCGCTGAAGCTCCTTCAGGTTTACCACCTGACCCATTTCGCGCGAATTCGAAGCGCGCAGCGCGCCAAGATCGCCTGCCAGTGCTCCCATCCGCGCGGCATCCGCGCGGCTGTCGATCGCGGCGGTCCGCGTCGACGCGATCGTGGCGCGCGCTGTCTCCTCGACTATGCGCCCACGAACGTCGGAGAGCTGAGCCGTCACCTTGGCGAGGTCGGGATGCCCGGGACCATAGAAGCTCGAAAGATCCGCGGCCTTGGCGGCCAGCGTCGCCTCCTGCCCTTTCAGCTCGTTGAGCACGGGCGAGCTGGCGATCGTGCTTGACGCGCTTGCCACGCCGCTTGCGCGACTGCCCGTCAGTGCGCTCGCCGCCTTGGCCTCCGAAAGGGCGCCCGCGATGCGGGTCAGGAGCGAATTGTTGATCTCTTCAGGGCGCGCCGCGAACAGGTTGTTTGCGCGCATATAGCCCGCGACCGCCGAATCCTCCGATTCCAGCTTCGCGCGCAGATCTCCGACGCGCTGCGTCAGATCAGCAATCGCACGCTTGCGCGAGTTGCGCTCTTCCGAGCGTTGCGATTCGATGTGCGTCTGAACGATGCGATTGGCGAGGTGGCTCGCCTTGTAGGGATCGTCAGAATTGACCGCGACGTCGATCAGATGCGATCGCCCGAGCCGTGTCACCGCCGTGCGACCCATCAGGCGGTCGGTTACCTCTTCCAGCCTGGCCTTCTCGGCAGCCGCGTTGACGTCCTTTGCGCTCATCTCCGCCAGCAGCGTGCTGTCCTCGAGCTTGGGCGGAGCGGGTTGCAGGCCGATGCGTTGCATCAGGCTGAGCCCCCGTTCGGGCGCGCTCGCAAACTCAGGATCTTCGACAAGATCGGCGTTGCGGACGACACGCCTTGCCAGCGCACGCGATTGCAGCAGTTCCATCCGCGTGGAAATCCGCAGTTCCTCGTCAGGTGTGGCGACGACGGTTGCCGCCTGCACATCCGCAACCTCTTTTTCGGGCTGAACCATGACGACCGCGGAGCTGGTGTATATGGGCTTGGTCAGCGCCAGCATGAGCACGGTCAGCGCAAGCACCCCGAGAATGGCGCCAATGAGCAGCGAACGATGGCGCATCATGATACGCCAGATTTCGATCATGCCGACATAGGCCGCCTCGGATTTCGAGTTCGGGCGCCATGGCTCCGAAACTGCAACACCTCTCAGCGCTTGCGGCTCAACTATGCGGACGATCTTTCCATCCGTCATTCTTCATCCCCCGCGGTTCAAATGGTCGGGGTACCGCTCCGTCTCCGGCTTCCCGGCATGGCACCGATCAGACATTCTATGTTAGTCCAACAGCTTCGCCAGCGATCAAAATGATAAGCGCCCAACCCAGGAGATTAGCGCGGCGATGTCCAAATCCCCATTGGAAGTAGCCGGGCGGGCATCGGGCTAGCCGCGGGGGCGTCGGTAGACGCATCCCCGCAACTCGACGGCATCCTCAATTGCACGATGCGATCTGGCGATCATTCTCACCAATGCCGCGCATGACCGCCCAGATCGCCGCCTGGGTGCGGTTGAGCACGTTCAGCTTCCTGAGGATCGCCTTGATGTGCACCTTGACCGTTGCCTCGGTGATATCGAGGCGACGTGCGATGACCTTGTTGGCCTCACCGCAGACAAGACATTGCAGGATCTCGATTTCACGATCCGAAATGTTGACCGAGGCACGGCTCGCTTCCCAGTCGCCGCTGGCCGGTTGCCAGTGCATGTTGGTGAGCGACTCGACAACCTGGGTCGGGACCACCTTTTCGCCAAGCGCGATCAGGTTGAGCGCGCCCGCGAGCGGTTCGCACGATATCGCCTTGACCAGATAGCCGTCGGCGCCCGCCTCGAAGGCGCGGGCAATGGCGTCGAGTCGATAATTGTCGGCCATTATCACGACGCGACACCCCGGAAACCGCTGGCGCAGCTTCCGACATGTATCGAGTCCTTCCTTGTCCGAAGTGGAATCGACGATGAACAGGCAATGCTGATTGCCGTTTTCATTGTCGCTGGAAATCTGCTCGGCATCCTGCACAACGTCGAGGACGTTGAATGACTGTTCGGTAAGGATTCGCCTTAGCCCCTCCCGAACAATTTCATTTCTGCCAAGGATAGAAACCTGAATATTGTCACGCATAACACCCTCCACTGCACTGTCTGCAATTCATGGAAACAGGATTATGCGACCACCGCCCTGATAATAATTCGTACTGAACCCCTGAAATTATTCTTTCTAAAGCGGATGCTGATTACGCAAAGACGGACGATAACCGCCATTGCGTGTCGGACAATTCGCTCACTCGCCCAAATCTTGCCGATTATACGAATGAATTGCCTCAACGGCCAATCAGTCGCCTTTTAATCGACAGGGGATGGACGCCCTTTCAGTGTGTTAAGATGAAGCTAATGCCATTCGCGAAGCATTACCAATGGGATTATTACGTACGTCATCCTTCGGCGCAGATATTAGTCCAGTCGAGCCTCGAAAGGTCCACAATGGTCAGGTCGCTCTCGCCCGAAAGGTGCATTGCCTCAGCAATATTGACGCGCTGCGGTCGATCCACCCGGATCGTTCGCCATCCCCGCCGCCGGGGGGTCACAAAATCCTTGGTCGGATTGTCGCCGATATAGGTAAGGCACCGGGCCGGGAGTCCGAACAACGCCTCGATGCACTCGAAGGCGCGCGGATGCGGCTTCCAATAGGCGCGCCCCCACAGGTCGGTGCAAATCATCGGCCAGAAACCGTGCGATGCCAGCCCAAGCGCCCTGAGCTTCTGTTGCTGCGCAACCAGGAAACCGTCGGTCACTAGCGCAAGGCGCAAACCATCGGGACGGTCCCCCGCGAGCAGCGCGGCCGCATCCTGTGCCAGACTGATCTGGGGCCAGTGCTTTCGATAGACGCTGACCGCCTGACCGATCAGTTCCGGCGTGGTGCGTACACCGAGGTCGGCGAAGGCGCGGTCGAAGACATCGCCCCTGTGCCCTGCATCAAACAGCGCAGTTGCCCGCGCAGCAAAGTCCGCAATCTTGAAGCGCTGCTCCGCCCACGCGCCCACGGCGCGAAATCCGCTCAACACATAATCGCGCTCGAGATAGAGCGTGTCGTCGAGATCGAAGACAACCACACGCTCGACGCGCTCATACGGAGGCGGATGCGGGATCATGATCCGACAAAGACCGCTGCATCATAGCGCAGCATGATGACGTCCGCGCGCCACGCGTCATGCGCGCCGGGCGCCCTGCCAAGAGCTTCTTCGAGAAGCCAGGTGGAGAATGTCGCTCCCGCATGGTGCGCCAGCGGATATCCGCCGCCGAACCGCGCATTGATCTCGAATATCTTTGCTTCGCCGGCGTCGTCGACCATGGCCTGGAAACAGAGCGCGCCTCTCGGCTCGGGCAATGCCGCAGCCATATCGGCAGCGAGGCGCGCAAGTTGCGGCGATCGCCGCGTGATGCCCTTCTCGACCTCCCCCGCACGGATCTGGATCCGTTCATGTGGAACCGCGCAGCGCAATTGCCCCGATCGATCGAAGAACATGTTCACCGTATGCTCGCGCCCGCGCAACAGTTCTTGCGCGATGAAGGGCTCGTTGGATTCGATACGGCGGAGTTCCGCAATATCGTGGACAATCTGGACGCCCCGGCCGGAGCTGCCATGCGCGGGCTTGACGAGCAGCGGCCACGACCACTCCGCGGCCGCAGCCTCAACAGCATCAAGCGGCGCGCTGCGCGGGCTGGCAATATGATGCTGCGCCAGAAATTCCGCGGTGCGCAGCTTGTCTCGCGCAATGCCGACCAGCGCAGGTGAGCTTACCGATACCGTCGCGCCGATCGCCGCGAAGCGATCGCGCGCCAGCGCCAGAGGATGGAGTTCGGTATCGATCGTCGGAACGACCAGCGAAATGCCATTATCGCGGCACAGTTCGAGAACCACGTCCGCATAATCGGGATCATCGGCACGGGGCACCGCGAAGGCGCGGCCCGCCTCATGGCATGCGGGGCTCCAATCGGGGCGCAGATCGCACGCGAAGAGATCGAGCTCGACGCCGAGCGCCGCGGCCGAGGACCAGAAACTGCGGAGCAGCTCGACGCGCCTGCCCGCGGAAGTGACCAGCATCGCGATACGCTGCCCCCCGCCATTGCGCGTCGAAGGCATTACACCCACGATCTGTCCGGCGGGCTGGGGGCGCATGACGACGCTCACCCCAATGCCCGCACGAGGACAAATGCCTCGGCTGCCGCCTTGCACACGGTTGCGCCGCGCAGCATGGCAAGCGCTGCCAGCGCCTCGGTGGAACGTTCGTGCGGAAACGGCCGTAGCTGCGAGGCATAACAACCAAAGGCTTCGAGCTTGGCCGATAGATGATCGGCGATATCGACGAAAATATTGGGCTGAAATCCTGGCGTCAGATAGGGCGCATTCCAGTTGGTTTCCGAAAGCGTCTCATAGGCCATCACCATCCGAGGAAACGTTTCGAAGCTCGGGCGAGCCGCGACCAGCGCGGATTGGAAGAGTATCTGGTGATCGAGATGGATGTCGCCGACAAAGGGAACGAACAGGACCTCGGGCTCTTCGGATAGGACGAGATCGCGCAACGCGCCGTTCAATTCAGCGTGCGGGACGCGGTCCAGTTCCGCCGCGGGAAAATCGA
Source organism: Sphingomonas cavernae (assembly GCF_003590775.1). Lineage (GTDB taxonomy): Bacteria > Pseudomonadota > Alphaproteobacteria > Sphingomonadales > Sphingomonadaceae > Sphingobium_A > Sphingobium_A cavernae. The sequence continues at coordinate 984,168 of NZ_QYUM01000002.1, forward strand.
GCCAGTGTCGCCTGGCAACCCCCAAGCGGGCGTGCGCGGCGGCGATCTCCCCCTCGAGCATGTTGACCGCCGATTCAGTGAAGCGCGGCGGCCTGCCGCGCGTCGCAAGCACAACGGTGACGCGACAGCCCATCGTGGCAAGCCTGGCGATCGTGCCGCCACAGCCCAGCACCTCGTCATCGGGGTGCGGCGCGATCACCATCGCCCGGCTGATCCCTTCAAGCATCCCGCGCTCCCCCATGTCCACCGAGCCGGGCGTGAAGCCTTGGCATGCCGTCGACACTATCCCAATCGCTGATCCAGAGTCCTCGCCCGTCGCCGCAGCGCACCGCGAAACCCGTCGTATCCCGAGCGATGACTTGGCCCGCCGACGCAATATGCCGTTCCGCCCCGGCCATGGCCGGGCACTCCAGATCGTCAGACGCGAGGCGCCGTACGTCGTGAATGCTCCAGGATAGGGCCGCCCAACCGCGCGGATCAGCCGTTCGATCTCGGGCGCCGGGCGCGACCAGTCGATCCGGCCGTCTTCGGGGGTGCGTCGCGCTGCCCAGCTCGCATATTGCGCGTCCTGTGCGATTCGCGGCGCTCTCGCGCTCGCGATCAACGGAAGGCTCTCGGCAAGCATTGCCGACAAGGCCTCTATATGCCGCGCGTAAAGCGAACCGACGGTCTCGGTCGCGCCGACATGCAGAAAATGCTGGTTGAGGATCGGGCCGCTGTCGACGCCTTCGTCCATCCAGAAGAGCGTCGAGGCGGTGATGTTATACCCCAGCAGTATCGTCCACGGAATCACCCCACGGCCGCGCAACTGCGGCAAGGGCGCTGGATGATAGCCAACGACCTTGCGACCCGCGGCGTCGAGAAACGCGGGGCGACAGATCTGCGACCAGCCGATGACAAAGGTGCAATCGGGCGCAATCTCGCCGATCGCGTCGAGTGCTTCGTCGCCATTGCCGTTGGCGCACCTGATCACGCGCGCACCCGCGCCCACCGCCTCGGGACCCAGGTCGACGAAATCGGAATGACGACCAGACAGATCCTCGGGCAGCGTGATTACGCCGGCAAGCGACCAGTCCGGACTTGCTGCGATGGCGCTGAGCGCGACGCGCGTGCTTTCAACCGCGCCGACGAGCATCGCCCGCATACACACTCCGTATCGCTGGATGGTTGAGCCGCTCGCCGCGCACAAGCACAAGCAGCGTACGAAGGGCGATCTGGCAGTCGAGCCGCCAGGAGGCGTGTGCAATATACCACAGATCGAGTGACAGCTTGTCCTCCTCGGTCAGCAGCGTGTTGCCATTGACCTGCGCCCAGCCGGTCAGCCCCGGACGCATCGAACTCCTCACCGAACCGACGTCTCCCTCGAGCAAGCTGGATTCGGGGAGCATCGGGCGCGGCCCGACCAGGCTCATCTCGCCCTTGAGCACATTGAGAAGTTGCGGCAGCTCGTCGAGCCGGAAACGGCGCAGAAAGCGGCCCAGTGGTGTCGTGCGGGCAGCGTCGTCGGCGAGCGAGCCATCGGCCGCCCGGGCGTCGGTCATCGTCCTGAACTTGCGCAACCGAAAGGGTCTCCCCTTGCGGCCGCAGCGCGTCTGGGTGAACAGGATCGGCCTTCCAAGAAACAGGGCGACCAAAGCCGCGATGACCAGAGCCAGGGGCGCGAGCACCACTATCCCGAGCAAGGACGCGACAATGTCGAACGCACGGCGACCTATCCCGCCCGAAGCCGGGACTATGCGCGGCTGATGCTCACGGTCGAGCCCCATGGTTCCCAGCAGGATCGCGTTGACCTTTTCGACGGCGTAGTGATCCTGCGCAGTGCGTCGCGCCGCCGCGCCCATGCGGGTTGCAAGATCCGGATCCCGTATAAATCGCTCCATGGCGTCGGCGAGGGCTCCGGCGTCGCGTGGCGCAACAAGAAATCCGTTCACACCCTCGACGATGGGTTCGCGGCAGCCGGGCATATCGGTGGTGATGACCGCGCGGCCCACGGCCATCGCCTCCAATATCGTGCGCGGTAGTCCCTCGCGATAATAGCTGGGCAGCACGAACACAGTGGCGCGGGCGAGGATCGGCGCCACATCGCGCGTTTCGCCAAGATATTCGACCAGCCCTTCCGCATGCCACGCCTCAACCTCGGCACGCTTGATTCCGGTGGGATTTGCGTCAAGCGGACCGAGCAGCAGGAAGCGCGCGGGCGCGCCGCGGGCGCGCAGCAGCCGAGCCGCCTCGACAAATTCGCACAAACCCTTGTCGCGCAGCAGCCGAGCGACCATCAGGAAGCACGCCGCGCCCGCAGGCACAGGCTGCGGCGCGAAACGCGCGATATCGACGCCCGATCCGGGCACCTGCACAACCCTGTGCGCTTCGTCGATGATGCCATGCCGCAACATTTCGGCGCGGTCGTCACGGTTAAACACGAACACCGCCTCCGCACGCGCTACCGCCATCCGGTATAGATACGAAACGATTGCGCGCAGCAGCGCCGAACTGGCGCCGGGGCTAAAGACATGACCCAGCCCGCTGACCATCGCAAAATAGCGCCCGCGCCCGACAATACGCATGCCGATCCCAGCGTAAATGATCGGCTTTTGGGTATAGGCGAGCAAGACATCGGGGCGTTCGCGGCGGACCAGGGACACCAGACCCGTCAGCGTGACGAGGTCCGACAAGGGATTGGTCCCCGTCCGGCGCATCGCGATCCGACGATATTCGACACCCATTTGGGCAAGCTGCGCGATAATCTCAGCGTCATCCTCGGGCGCGCAGGCGATTACCCGATGTCCGGCCTTCACCAAAGCCCCGAGCAGCGCGCCCCGAAAGTTGATGAGCGAGTAGGCAAGGCTGGCGACGACGACGACTTTCATGCCGGCACCCCCTTCTGACCGGGCAGGCCTCGGGTTGGCGCGGGGCCGTGGTGCGCGAGCACGTCACGATAAAGTTCGACATAGCGGGCCGCGACATCGTGCAACGCATAACGCTCGATGATCCGTCCGCGCGCCGCTTGCCCGAGCCGCCGGCGCGCCTCGGACCCGGCGTCGACGAGCTGGACCAGCGCCCGCGCCAGTGCATCCGGATCGCGCGGCGGGACCACAAGCCCGGTTTCCGCAATGATGCTCCGACTTTCGCCGACATCGGTCGCGATGCACGGCACGCCGCAGGCCATCGCCTCTCCGACGATGTTCGGAAAGCCTTCGCCCCACGCCGAAGGAAGCGCCAATATGTCCAATCCGCCCAGCCACGCGGCAACATCTGCGCGCCCATCGACGAGCGTATAGCGGTCCGGCGGCAGTCCGGACGCCATCGCGCGCGCATGCGCAGCGTCCGCCGACGCCATGCCCTGGCCGACAATGAGGAGATGAATATCCGCACCGTCCGATCGCGCCCTGCGAACCGCTTCCACCAGATTGCCCGGATCCTTCATCGGATGCGCGCGCGCAACCATGCCGACCACCACCGCGTCCTCGTCAATGCCGAACAGGCCGCGGAGGCGGCGCGGCGCGGCGGGATCCGGCCGGTATTTGTCGCAGTCGAAACCGTTGGGGATCACGAGCGCATGACGCGGCGAATATCCCAGGGCTTCATATTGCGTGCGCGCGGCGTGCGAATTGTAGATGATCGCCGCGGGCCGTTTTGACAGGACAGCGCCAAGCCGCATCACCTGCTGCGTCGTCCATTTCTCGTTGCGAATATCGTCGAGCGAGTGCCGCACGTTCCAGATGAGCGGTGGGGCGGGAGACACCGCGCGGGCCGCTAGCCAGGATGCAATATGGCCATGGTGCATCCAGCCCATGATCAGGTCGGGCCGCCGGTGCCGCGCGAGGCGCATCAGATTCAGCGCACGCGTGGGTGAGGCAAGACGGCGGTGTATCGATAGCGTGTCGATCGGCGTCCCGCCTGCAGCGATCCGCTCGCCCGCGGGCCCGGGCGTCATCAAACTCAATATCCGCTGATCGATGCTGGGCGCTCCCTGCGCTACAAGTCTGGCGAGCATGGTTTCAGCGCCCCCGACATTGAGCGCAGTGATGACATGCAGCAGCGTCACATCCGCCATAGCTCTCGACTGCCCCCACTCGAAACCGTCGCCGACACCGCCACGACTATTCCACGATGCGGTGAAAAGTGCGCTCCAGACCGGCAATTGCAGCGTTGATGCTAGCTTCCCCGACGCACGCAAGGGCGGAAATTCCGGCCACTATCCTTTCGGACGGGATCGCGCGTAGCCGGCTGACGAATGCGTCCGAATACAGATCCGACCCGATGCACTGCCGGCGCGCGATGCGAGCACGGCGCTCCGCGCCTCCCACGCATCACGGTTTGCGGCACAATGCGGCCTGTCGGATAGCTCTGAAATCAAAAGGGGTGGAGCGCTACCCCGATTCAGCCTGCTCCGAAGAGCGCGTTCATTTCAGCGTTTATGAACATATTCTTTAGATCGTGGAGCACGCCGGCCGTTCAATCGGCAGCGGCAGCGAATGGGCCGGCCCCGAAGTTCTCCGCACTTCTGCCGGCAGGGGTCGCAACATCAACCGCACGCCGGGAAAATATCCCGCGCGTGACCAAATGGTGGGGGCATTGTGGCTCGTGATCAACTTGCTAAGGATATCCAACTTTCCCCGGTACGTCCGCAACGCGGTCATACTGATCGCTGACGGCTTCGCGACCGGCGCGGCACTCGTCATTGCACTCGGCTTGCGGCTGAGCGGGGACATTCCTCCGCATATGATGGAAGGGCTCATCGCATCGCTTCCTGTGACGATCATCGCCGCGACGCTCGTCTACTATGCTGCGGGGCTGCACAGGCGTGTCTGGCGATTTTTGTCGCTTACGGACCTCATCGTCCTCGTCGAGGCGGCGACCGCCGCTGTCGTCTGCAGCACTCTGGCCCTTGTCGTGCTGGGACGGGTGCAATGGATGCCGCTGTCGCTCCCCATCATTCAGTGGTTTGTCATCGTCGTGCTGCTTGGAAGCGCGCGTTTCGCGTGGCGCTCTTTGCGAGGGCGGCTGAAGGGGACGACGCTGAGCGAAAACAGCGGCGAACAACGCGCGATTCCGTTGCGCACAATCATTGTCGGCTCTCCCGAAAATGCTGAAGTTGTTCTCCACCAGCTCGAAATCGCCCCAGATGCGGGCTATCGCGTCGTTGGCATTCTGGATCTCACCGGAAAGGATGTCAGCCTGAAGCTGCGCGGCGTGCCGATACTGGGCGCCTTCGATATGCTGGAACAGGCCGTGCAGCGACTCGATGCCGCACACCAGCGCCCTGAGGCGCTGATCATTGCGGGCAATGGGGACTGTCTTGCTCCGCAGCGCACGGTCCGGCTCGTTTCCGGGGCGCAGGGACTTGGACTGCGCGTCGTCCGCTCACTGCATCCGGCGGATCCCGACGCGGCGCGCCAGGCACCGCTCAGTCTCCAGACAATCGACCTGACTGACCTGCTGGGGCGTCCGCAGACGCAGCTCGACAATGCCGCGATCATCCGCGCGGTGGCAAACCGCCGGGTACTGGTGACGGGTGCGGGCGGAACGATCGGCCGCGAACTTGTTCGCCAGATCGCATCGATGAATCCCGCACAGATCATCCTGCTCGATGCCGGTGAATTCAACCTCTACTCGGTCGATATGGAGATGGCCGAGCATTTCCCCGAGCTGCCGCGCAGCGCGGTGTTGTGCTCGATCCGCCAGCGCCAGAGCGTGATGGATACTTTCGAGAAATATCGTCCCGAACTCGTGTTCCACGCCGCAGCGCTCAAGCACGTCCCGCTCGTCGAGCAGAATCCGTGCGCGGGGGTGATGACCAACGTGCTCGGTACGCGCAATGTGGCCGACGCCGCGCGCCAATGGGGCGCACGCGCGATGGTGCAGGTCTCGACCGACAAGGCGGTCAATCCGGTCGGCGTGATGGGTGCCACCAAGCGTCTGGGCGAACTATACTGCCAGGCGCTCGATCTCGAAAATTGCCGCGACGGCGATGCCGGGCGCTTCATGACCGTGCGCTTCGGCAATGTGCTGGGCTCAAGCGGGTCACTGATCCCGCTGTTCCAGCGTCAGCTCGAAACGCACCAGCCGCTCACGGTCACGCATCCCGACGTCGAACGCTATTTCATGACTGTGCACGAAGCCGTGCAGTTGACGCTGCAAAGCACGGCATGTGCGCTAGAAGGCAATCTGGGGCGTGGCCGAATCTTCGTTCTCGACATGGGCGCGCCGATCAAGATTCTCGATATTGCGCGCCGCATGATCCGTCTGGCGGGCCTTGTTCCCGAACGCGACGTACCCATCGATATCGTCGGGCTCAGGCCCGGCGAGAAGCTCTTTGAGGAGCTGTTCGACGGCAGCGAGGAAAAACTGCCTTCGAGCGTCCCCGGCGTGTTCGAGGCGGAGCCGCCCTCCATCCCCTTGAACATTCTCAATCGCGCCTTTGACGGGCTTGCCGACGCCACGCGCAAGGGCGACACCGCCACGGTTCTCGCCCGGCTCGATCAGGTGTTGCAGTCGCGCGCCGACGTGGTCGAGGTGGACCAGCCGATTGTGTCGGCAATCGCACGCCGGCGCCGTCCGATGCCTATAGCAACCACTCTGGCCGGGAGGGCATAGACGTGAACTTCCTGACCGCTCCCGACCACAGCTTCCTGCCCGTCAGGCCCACTGCGCTGCCACATCTTCGTTCGGCAATCAGATCGCACTGGCCCGTCTATGCCGATGACGAAATCGAGGCGGTCGTGGAAATCCTCCGTTCGGGCCGCGTGAACGCGTTGCACCATGGCGAACATTGCCAAGCGTTCGAAGAAGCGTTCGCGACCATGTGCGGCATGCCCCACGCGATCGCGCTGGCCAACGGCACGCTTGCGCTGGAACTAGCGCTACGCGCGCTCGGAATCGGGCCGGGCGACGAGGTAATTGTCCCCGCGCGCACCTTCATCGCCTCGGCGAGCTGCGTCATTGCCTGTGGCGCGACCCCGATTTTCGCGGACGTCGATCCGGATACCCAGAACCTGAACGCCGAAACCGTCGCCGCAGTGATGACGCCGCGGACGCGTGCGATCGTTGCGGTCCATCTCGCTGGCTATCCGTGCCCGATGGACGAACTGATCGTCCTCAGCGATTCCTACGGGATCAAGATCGTCGAGGATTGCGCGCAGGCGCACGGCGCGCGCTTCAATGGACGTCCTGTGGGTTCATTCGGCGATGCCGCCGTTTTCTCATTCTGCACCGACAAGATCATTTCCACCGGTGGTGAGGGTGGAATGCTGCTGCTGCGCGACGACGCGGTCTGGTCGCGCGCCTGGTCATACAAGGATCATGGCAAGAGCCATGCGCTGACCATGGGACAGACGCCAGGCGCAGCGTTCAAATGGCTGCATGAATCGTTCGGAAGCAATTATCGGATGACCGAGATGCAAGCCGCGATCGGGCTCCGCCAGCTCGAAAAGCTGCCGAGCTGGCTGGCGGACCGCGCCAATCATGCCAAGATTCTCGATGACGCGCTCTCGGGCCTTGCCGCGGTACGTCTGATACCGCCGCCCGAAGGCATCTCGCCGGCCTATTATAAATATTACGCGTTCATCCGGCCCGAATGGCTTTCGCCGGGCTGGTCGCGCGATGCGATCATCGGAGCTGCCATTGATGCCGGGTTGCCGTGCCAGAGCGGCATATGCCCCGAAATTTATCGCGAACAGGCCTTTGTGCGTGCCGGGCTTGGCCCCGAAAGCCCGCGACCGACGGCGCTGCGGCTTGGGCAAACGAGTCTGATGCTGCCGATCGATCAGACGCTCGATGAGGATATGGTATCGGAAATGGGCAATGTGCTGCGCGAGATCATCGTGATGGCCACCGCCGAGGAGCGGGCGGCATGATCGAGGGGTCGGTCGATCGGATGCCCGGCTTCATCATCATCGGCGCGATGAAGGCCGCGACGACGTGGATCGCGCATCAACTGCGCCAGCATCCGGGCATCTTTCTGCCCGGCCCCGAACCGCATTATTTCAGCACCGAGTTCGAGCGCGGCAGCCAATGGTATTCTGGATTATTTCGCGCGGCAGGCGCGTCCCAGATCGTCGGAGAGAAGTCCGCAGATTATCTTTCGCACCCGCAAGCCGCGCAACGGATCGCAGCGATGCTCCCCGATGCGCGCCTGATCGTGCAACTGCGCAATCCCGTCGATCGTGCCTATTCAGACTATTGCATGCTCTTTCGCCGCGGCTCGGTGTCGGGCGATCCGGGCCGTTATCTGAATCCCGGGACCAGCGAAAACCTGCGCTTCCTGGAAAATGGCCGCTATGCGACGCACATCGCGCGCTATCTGGGCAACATTCCGCGCGAACAGCTCAAGATCATTTTGCATGACGATGTCCGTGGCAGTCCGGAACAGACGCTTCGCGATGTCTCGACCCATATCGGGATCGAACCCTGGATCGTCGCCGAGAATCTCGCGGACCGCAAGAATGACAGCGAAACCCCGCTCCTTCCGCTCGGTGTTCGGCGGCTTGCACGACCGTTCAAGCAGGCCGTACGGCGTCATCGTGACGAGCTTTGGTTCAAGACCATCCGCGGGGCGCTCGCACATCCGGTGCAATATCCGCCATTGAGCGACGACCTGCGCGCGCGTCTGCACGATTTCTACCTGCCCGAACTCGAAACATTGCAATCGATGATCGGGCGCGATCTGAAGTGCTGGACCCAAGCCCGGCCCGCAGCAACCATGCCTGGATAGCGCGTTGCAGATGCAATCGTCCCGCTATCTGGATTCTGCATCAATCGGATGGGCGACATCGGCGCCGGTGCTGGCGATGGCCGTGTTTCTTGCGCCTTACATCTCCTGGCGCCCCGGCGCGATCCTGTTCACGGTCAGCGACATGCTCTTCGTGCTGGGCGCTGTGCTGATCGTGCTCGCCCACCACATGCCGTTGCGGCCTTTCGCGGCGCTCACTCCTTATTGGCTGCTGGCGCTGGCGGTCATGCTGGGCGGGCTCTATCTTGGCAGCATCATCAATGGCGATCCCTTGCGATGGGCGGTTCTGGCGGGACAGTATCTGTTCAGCCTCGCCCTGCTCCCGCTCCTGCTGATGCGCCATGACCGCGGGCGAACGTATCTGTTCTTCAAGGCTTTCGTCGCGGGCGTCACCTGCATGGAGCTTTTCGGCAGCGCGCTCTACTTCGCTTATGGAGGACAGTGGGAGCCACTGCAGCGCTTCGGCCCGGATTTCGTGACGGGAGGCGGCCGGTTGTCGGCCTTTCTCGCCGACGCCAACTGGAACGCCGCGATGATCGCGATGGCGATTCCGTTCGTCTACTATCTCAGGATCGCGGGGCAGTTGGGGCAGGCGCTGTTCGCCTCGACGCTGACCATTCTGCTCGTCGGACTTTCACTCACCGCTTCCGTAACCGGTATGGTCAGCGCGACCCTCGCAACGATCATTTTCCTGATTATCGGGAAAGTGAGGCCCCCGATGCGGTTGTTGGCCGCAGGCGGTGCCGCGCTGGCACTGCTGTTCGCGTCAGGGTACGCGCTGCCACGCGCGTTCCAGAACCGCATCGTGCCGGCACTCGAATCAGGTGAGCTTTCGCAGGCGGGCACCTATACGGGGCGTGTCGAGCTGATCGGAGAAGCCTGGGACAGGGCGAGCGATGCTATCCTGATAGGCATTGGCGCTGACCAGTTCCGCAATGTCAGTCCGGTCCGCCAGCCCGTGCACAACCTCTATCTTCTGCTGTGGATCGAGGGCGGTCTGCCCTCGCTAATCGGATGGCTGTGGATGATGGGCATTTTGGCGATCAGCGCCATTTCAATGCGACGATATGATCGCCTTGGCGCTGCGCTGGCGCTTTCGGTATTCGCGACATTCGTGATCTATTGCGGCGCTTCGCCACATATGTACGCCAGGCAATGGATCGTTCCCCTGCTTCTGGCGATGGCGCCCGTCTTCGCGATCATGGGCCGCGCGAACAAGCGGATCGGACCCGAAACGACGCTGCATCATTACCCTATGACTCCGAAGGAATTTTAGGTATGGTCAAAACAGACGGGAGGAGCCAGCCATGAAGATGTTGGCGTTCGCATGCGCGGCAGCGCTGTTCGGACTGCAGGGATGCGCAACCCCTGCGTCGGAACTGCCCAAGATGTATGAGATCACCGACACGGCCTATCGGCTGGGTGCAGGCGACGAAGTGCGCATCACGGTCTATGGCATGGACCAGATGACCAACACCTATGTCGTGGGTGATGGCGGCACGATCTCGCTGCCGCTGCTCGAAACCATGCCGGTCGAGGGCAAGACGCCCGCCGAGGTCGAAAAGGCGATCGCCGACGCCATTCTCGCCAAGCAGCTCGTCCTCCAGCCAAGCGTAAGCGCACAGGTACAGAAATACCGCCCCTTCTATATCCTTGGCGAGGTGCAGAAGCCCGGCCAATATCCCTATGCGCCTGGACTTTCCGTGACGTCGGCGGTTTCGATAGCGGGCGGCTTCACCTTCCGCGCCGACAAGACGCAGTTCGCGATCCAGCGCAAATCGGGACAGAAAATGGTCAAGGGTCAGGTCGGCCCCGACGCCCCGGTGCTGCCAGGGGATACCGTGACAGTCTATGAGAGCTGGTTCTGAGCGCGGTGCCGCACAGCCGCGCAAATGACGGGAGCCGGACGATGACGTGGGCGGCGCGCCTGCTTTCGGCGCTCGCTGCGGGCACCGCGGCGATCCTGATCGCGCCCGCAGCGCAGGCGCAAAGAGCCGATGAAGACGAGCCGATATCCGAGTTGCCGCGGCCGGGCTATGAACCTCGCAACCTCAGGATCGGCACCGCAATCCTCTCCCCCGAGGCCGAGTTCGGCGCGACCTATGACGACAACATCTTCGCGACTGCCACCGCGGCTGACGACGATGTCGTGTTCCGACTGGCGCCGCGCGCGCGGCTGACCCAGCAGACACCCCATCTCAATCTGCGCATGGATGCCTATGCGTCGATTCTGCGATATGCCGAGAACGGGTCCGAGGATACCGAGAGCTACGGCATCAGCTCGTCCGCCCAATATCGCCGCGATGTCCATACGCTCTCGGGCACCTTCCGCTATGATCGCAGCTTTGAACGCCGCACCGATCCTGAAGCCGATTTCAACCTTGCGCGTCCCCCCAGCGAGATCGACCTGGCGAGCGCAGAGCTGCGCTATGCCTACCGCCCGGGCCGGTTCGGCGTGCAATTGTCCGCCGGCGCCGACAAGGCCAACTACCTGCCGCAGGTCGATGCCGATCGCGATCAGACCAGTTATCGCGGCGCGGTTCGCGCGTTCATCGAGGTGAGCGGGGGCATGGACGCGTTCGTCGAAGGCTTCGCCACTAAGCGTGACGCGCGCACGCCGGTCGACCGCAACGGCGTCGATCGCGACGCAAGTACCTATGGCGGCAATGTCGGTGTCCAGCTCGACATCGCCGACCGGGTCAAGGGCGATATCGGGCTTGGCGTGTTCCGCGCCGAGTATCAGGACCCGACGATCACCGACCGCACCGGCTTTTCCGCAAGCGGCCGGATTGTGTGGCGCCCGCGCGTCCGCACCGCGATCACCGGGCAGGTCTTCAGTGGCGATGTCGCGACAATCCGGGGCGGCGCTTCCTCGCGCACCGATACAAGCGCCAGTCTGCGCGTCGATCAGGAAGTTCGGCACAATCTGTTGATGCACGCGCAACTGGGGGTTCTGGACACGAAATATCGCGGTCTGAACGGGCGCAACATGACGACCTTGTCAGGCGGCGTGGGCGCCGAATATCTCATAAACCGCTCGCTTTCGGTCAAGGTTGACGCGTCCTATATGGATCGCTCCGCGAACCAGGTGACCGACGAGTTCAACAAGTTCCGCCTCGGCGTCGCATTGCGCGTGCGTTACTGATCCGGCAGCGGTTCCAAGCGGGTTAGGGCGCGTCTCGATCGGATAGCCCGCGGGCGCATTCGGGCGAGATCAGGAACGGACCCCTTGCGACTCGGTTGCAACCGCCGGAGGATGTCGGGATGACCGCATCGCTAAACCTATCAGGTAAAAAGAAAACCCGACGGCGGATTGTTCCGCGTGGCGGCCGCCAGCTTGGAAAGGTGGTCGCGATCATGTGCCTGTCAGCCTGTTCGGCAACCGCCGACGGGCTGCCTGCGACCAGTGGGAGCGATGCCTTTCCCGGCGCCGAGGGGCATGGCCGCTATGCTGCGGGCGGGCGCAGCGGACGCATCATTCAGGTTACGACACTGGCCGATGCCGGATCGGGATCGCTGCGCGCCTGCATCGACGCCAGCGGTCCGCGCGTCTGCGTGTTCAGGGTGAGCGGCGTCATCCGCTTCACGTCTACCCGGCCGATCATCCGCAATCCCTTCATCACCATCGCGGGACAGACCGCGCCGGGGGGGGGCATCCTGCTCACCCACAATGGCGGCGCGGTGGGGCTCACGCCGCTGGTCATCAAGAACACGCATGACGTGATCGTCCGCCATCTGCGCGTGCGCACCGACAGGCGCGGCGCACAGCGCGGCAGCAATGACGGGATCACGATCGAAGGCAGCAGCAACATCATAATCGATCATGTCAGCGCCTCCTGGGCTCTGGACGAGAATTTCAACGGTTATGCGCAGAACGACAAGATCACCGTCTCCGCCTCGATCTTTGCAGAGGGCCTGACCGATCACGACAAGTGCGCGTTGCTGAGCAGCGACCCGACGGGTCCGCAGCGCTTCAGCTTCATCAAGAATCTGTGCGCGCACAATGGCGATCGCAATCCCGACGTAAACTTCCCGCCGGGATCGTGCGTCGAAGTCGTCAACAACGTCCTTTATAACGGCCGATCGGAATTCACCGAGATATGGGAGAGCTATGGCGGCACGCCGGTCAGCGTCGTCGGCAATTATTACAAGGCGGGTCCCGACACGATGGGCATAGCGCCTGCAATCAACCGGCAGATCATAGCGTCCACCGGGACAGCCAGGGTTCATGTGTCGGGTAACAGCTTCGACGGCAGGATGGTGGCGCAGTCGCCGCTTCTTGCGCCCGTACTGGTCAGCCAACCTCCCTGCCCGCTGACGCTTGCACCGCTCAGCGCCTCACAGGCCTATGCGACAGTGCTCGAGATGTCGGGCGCATTCCCGCGTGATGCCGTCGACCTGCGCATCGTGCGCGACGTTGGCGAGCGAACAGGCCGGATCGTAAGCGCCCCCAGCTCCTTGCCCGCCATCGCCGGTGGAACGCCCTATCCCGATAGCGACCGCGACGGCATGTCGGACAATTGGGAGCGCGCCAAGGGGCTCAACGTAGGCGTCAATGATGCGTGGTCCGATCACGACGGCAATGGATGGACCAATATCGACGAATTCCTCGACCACGCACATCGTGAGGCGTTGCGGGGCCGCGCTGTCACCTGACGGCTGTGGTAGCCTGACTCCCCTTATCGCCCGATAACGCTCTCGCGACGATCGGCATCGAAAACGAGGCGGTGATGCGGCTGATCCATGTTGAGCGTGTGCTCGATGATAGGCGTCGGCCGATGCTTCGCCTGCATGAAGATCCGCCCCAGATATTCGCCGAGCACGCCGAGGAAAATCGCATTCATCGAGATCGACATGAGGAGGAGCAGCGTCGTGGTCGCGAAACCGGCGGGCCAGTTCTGGCCAAAGACGAGCCGGCCGATGACGTATCCCAGGCTCAACAGGAAGGTCAGGCAGCCGACGAGCAGGCCAACCGCGGAGGCGAGCCTGAGCGGGACCAGCGAATGATTGAGCACACCGTCCACCGCGAGCGACAGCATCGCGCGAAACGGGAACTTGCTCTCACCCGCGGTGCGCAGACGCCGGACATATTCGAAACCGACCTGCGAGAAGCCCATCGAACTGATGAGGCCGCGCAGATAGGGTGAGGTGTCATCCACGCGCCGCAATTCGGTCAGGATGCGTGCATCGACAAGCCGGAACTCGCCAGCATTCACGGGCAGATCGTCTTCGCTCATCGCGGCGATCACCCGGTAGAACATCCGTCGCGTCGCGCGCATGATCGCGCCTTCCGCCAGCGTCTCGCGGATACCATAGACCACCTGATGCCCCTGACGCCAAAGCTCGAGCATCCTGGGGATCAGTTCGGGCGGATCCTGGAGATCGCAGTCAATCTGCACCGCGCAAGCCCCCGTGGCCGACTGATAAGCGACGAGCAACGAACGCTCATAGCCATAGTTGCGCGCGAAGCGGATCACCCGCACCTTCGGATCGCGTGCCGCGATTTCGCGCAACAAGGCGAAGCTGCCGTCGGTCGAATGGTTGTCGGTGACGATGATCTCATAGTCATAGTCGGGCAGCGCGTCGAAGACCTTGACGATCTCGGCATAGGCCCGTTCGATATTCATGTCCTCGTTGTAGACGGGTATGAGGACTGATACCTTGGCGCGATCGTCCAGCATTTCGTCCTCCTAGGTCAAGGCCGGCGCGCGCAGCATCGCAGCCACGGTCAGCTCCAGACCTTTGCGCAGCGTTGTTGCGGCCGACCAGTTCAGCAGCGATCGCGCGCGATCGGGCGACGCGAGCAGCACCGATGCACCGGTGTCCAATGCGGGATTGCCAAAGCGCACCAACGCGGGGTCGGCTCCGGTGATGTCGATCACCTGTTCGGTCACTTCGCGCATGGTCGGCGCCATGCCTGTCGCGATATTGATCACGTTGCACCCCGGCGGTTGGCTCTCGCCCAGCAGCAGGAGCGCGTCGACCGCGTCGTCGACATGAATGAGATCGCGCCGGTCGGATGGTCGCGTGACATGAAAAGGCCTGCCCTCGAGGCACGCACGGATCAGTGCCGGAATCAGGAATGCCTCGGACTGGCCCGCACCAAAGACCAGCGCAAGCCGTGCCGTGATCGCGGGAAACGGCAGCACGCCTTCCAGAACCCGCAGATACATCGTTCCCGCGGCAAGCCCGGCGCCATAGGGCGTTGATGGATCCTCCTTCTGATCCTCGCGATAGGGCACAGGAGCCGTGCCGTACTCGGCGATCGATCCCGCGCGCACAAAGGCGACCGGGGGATGCCGCAGCGTCGCAAGCGCCGCGAGCAGCGCGATCAGGTTGGGCAGGTCTTCGCGCAGCGTCAGTTCCACTCCCGCGAAGTCCGCCTGCGCGGTTCGCCGCGTCTCCGCCGCGAGGTGATAGACTTGATGAGGCGCCGCATCGGCAAGGCAGGCGGCGAGCGCCGCCTCGTCGCCAAGCTGCAATCGGTGGAGACAAACGCGATCGATCACCTCCTCCAGACGGCTCAGCGACGTTTCTGGCCTGACGAGCAAATGAAGCTCGTCACCGCGATCGAGAAGCCGTCGGACGAGATGGGATCCGATGAACCCCGCGGCGCCTGTGATCAGTGTGCGCATGGCCATGGGCCGAGCCTCAGCGTTCTACGCACCGACCAAAGTCGGTTTGGGCAACGGCAAGACGAATTTCCCGCCGCGCTCCAGAAATGCGTTTTGTTGGGCATAAATTTCATCGAAGAAGTTCCAGGCCAGAACAAAGAGGATGTCCGGCTTGTCGGTTTCGATGGCCTCCACGGGCTTGATCGGGATCCGCGTATTGGGCGAATACAGGCCATGTTTCAGGACGTTCTTGTCGACAAGGAAGTCCAGATATTGCGGCCCTATCCCGAAATAGGTGATGAGCGTGTTGCCCCTTGCCGATGCGCCATAGCCGGCGATTTTCAGGCCCTGCGCCTTCAGATCCGAAAGCATCTGGCGCAGTTCGGCGCCGATCTGGTCAACGCGTTCGACCAGCGCCTGATAGGTCGACGCCTCCAGCATGCCGCCAGCAGCCTCTTCGTCGAGCATTTCCTGAACGATCGGTGTGCGCTCCGCGCCCGCAGCATTGCGCGTGAGGAAGACACGCATCGAACCGCCATGAATATTGGGCAGGCGGTGGACGTCGGTAACGTCCATGTCGAAGAACTCGCCGAGCTTTACGAGCGACAGCAGGCTGAATTCGGAGACGTGCTCGTGATAGACGTTGTCGAATTCGTTGTGGTCGATCAGCTCCTTCGCGCGCGGAACCTCGATCACGAACATGCCATCGTCGGCCAGCAATATGTCGATCCCGCGCATGAAATTGTGCAGGTCGCCGATATGGTTGAAAGTGTTGGTGGTGACGATGATCCTGGCCTTGCCATGTTCCGCCGCCACCTTCGCTGCCGTTTCGGGGTGGAAATAGGCAACATGCACGTTCACGCCCCGGCCATTGGCGATCTCCGCGATGTTCGCGGCCGGATCGATGCCCAATGTCTTGCAGCCCAGTGCGTTGCACGCTGCGAGCAGGAGCCCGTCATTGCAGCCTATATCCACGATCAGTCCCGTGCCGCCCGCATGCTGCGCGAGCACACCCGCAAATTCCCGAAAATGGCTTTGCATCGTCGCCGCGCCCGAGGGCACGTAGAGATAGTGCCTGAAGAAATCGGCCGGGATCTGGTCGGCCACCTCGACCAGCCCGCATTCGAGGCAAACCTGGGCGTTCAGCGGGAAACTCGGCTGCGCACGCTCCAGATCCTCGGGCTTGATCAGCATCTGCGCGGGTGCATGGTCGCCCAGTGGCAGAAACAAATAGGGATCGGGCGCAAGGCAGGTGCGGCAGGTGGTCAGGCGATCCATCGGTTGACTTCCCTGAACACTGTCATGGGCCAGGGCGGAGGCGGAGTTGGACGACATGGTTATCTTCCCGTCTTGGCCTTGAGGAACGAAGCGGCGGTCTCGTAGATGTGCGCAACCTGGGCCTCGCTGAGCCCCTGATGACAGCCGATGACGATGCCGCCCCTGGTAACCAGGTCCGCGTCAGGATAGCCATTTACGCTCTCGCGGCGCGCGATGGTCTTGAAGCCGGGCTGCCGCAGGATGTTCCCGGTAAAGACCGGACGAGTCTGGATACCCCGATCCTCGAGATACATCTGCATTTCGTTGCGGTGGAACGGCGCGTCATCCCTCACCACCAGCGGAAAGGCGTACCACGTCACGTCCGCCCCGGGGATCATCTCGGGCAGCATGAAGAACTCTTCATAGCGCGCAAAGAACGCCTTGTGCCGGTCGAACGTCGCTTGCCGCGACTTCAGGAACCCTGGCAGCTTTCGGTACTGGACCAGGCCGAAGGCGGCGCCCAGCTCCGATGGCTCGAAATTATAGCCGATCATGTCGAAGACATATTTCGCGTCGTACGGAATGCCGTCGATCTCGATCCCGAACCGGGCATTGGCGCTCTCGGATTCCGCGAATACCGAAGACCGCCTGCCCCAGCCGCGCAGGATGCGCGAGCGATGCTCGAGTTCCTCGCTGTTGGTGCACAGCATCCCGCCATTGCCGGCGCAGTTGATAATGTGCGCGCCGTAGAAGCTCGTCGTGCAGATATCCGCGCGCTCGCCCGTCGGGCGTCCGTGCAGCTTGGTGTCGAGCGTGTCGGCGCTGTCTTCGAGCACGAGCAGATTGTGGCGGTCGGCGATCGCGCGGAGCGCGTCCCAATCGGGGATATTGCCCATCAGGTTCGGGATCACCATCGCCCGGGTGTTGGCCGTGATCATCTCTTCGACCTGATCGACGCGGATGTTCAGCGTCTGCGGGTCGACATCGACAAAGGCGGGCACGAGACCGTTCTGAACCTGCGAGGCGACCGTGGTCGAGAATGTCAGCGCGGGCGTGATCACTTCCGACCCCTTTGGAAGGTCCATCGCGGCGATTCCGAGCAGCAGCGCCGAGGATCCGGAGTTGACCATGACGCCGCGCGTCTTGCCGAACAGCGCTGCGATCTTCTCCTCGAATTCCTGGACCTTCGGTCCCGGCAATGTCGAGGTGCGCAGCACATCGACGACCGCGGCGACTTCCTCCTCATCGCTCACGCTCAGCGCATACGGTACACGCATCATCTTGCGATCGACGGTATCCATTTCTGTCTGACTGACGGCTAGCATCTGACTACACCTCCGCGCTGACGGGAATGCGAATCCCGTTTTTCTCGACCAGATGTTGGATCAGCCGGGAAAGGCCGTCCTCGAGCCCGACTCTTGGCGACCAGTCGGGAAACAGGTACCGCGCCCGCGAAAGGTCGGGGCAGCGACGCTGGGGATTGTCGACCAGATAGTCGGCATCTTCGCTCGATTGGTAATGCACCGCGATGGGCGCGCGGCCGAGCACCCCGGCGCCCGTGCGCGAAACGGCTTGTGCAAGGTCCCGCATCGAAATCTCGACTTCGTCATTACCGGTATTGATCGCATCGCCCGCAAAATCGGACGTCAGCGTTCGCATCATCAGCGCTATCGCGTCGGTGACGTAGCAGAAAGAACGCGTCGGCGCGCCGTCGCTGAGGAGTTCGATCGGCCGATCCTCAAGAAGGCAGGTCATGAAATCGGGCAGAACGCGCCGATCGTCGAGCCTCAACCCCGGACCGTAGACATTGAAAGGACGCACCAGCTTTATGGGAGTGCCGAAAAGTCGAAAATAGGTGACCGCCAGCGTTTCGGCCATGCGCTTCGATTCATCGTAGCAGGCGCGCGGCCCGGTGCATGACACGTTCCCGCGGTAATCCTCGGGCGTCGGAATGAATTCGGGATAGGGGTCGCCATAGATTTCGCTGGTGCTCATGACGATGACACCCCGCGCATCGTTCGCCCGCGCAAGTTCGAGCAAATGCCGCGTACCCTCAACATTGGCGCTGATCGTCTCCAGCGGATACTGGCGATAGACCGTGGGCGAGGCGATGCTGGCGCCGTGGACAATCCAGTGCACCGGCTCGTCGACCTCGATCGGTTCGGATATGTCGTGCCGCACGATGCAGAAATGAGGCTGGTCTTCGAGATGCGCGATGCGCTCGGGCAGCCCCGTCTTGAAATTGTCGACCGCGATGATCCGGCACGGCTCGCTGGCGCCCGTCGCGTTCCATCCCAGCAGTGTTTCGACGATATAGCTCATCAGAAAGCCGCCGGCGCCGCTCACCAGAACCGTCGTTCCAGCGAAGCGGGGCAGGACCTGGGCGAGGTCGCTCAGCAGCCCTTTGACGTCGTTCTCGACCACACGCGAATAGAACTGCATCTCTGCCCCCACTCTAAACCTCACGCGCTTCGCGCCAGATCGTCGCTGCCAGGACCATGGTCCCGATCATCCCCCGTTCCCGATCTGGTAGAGTATGAAATCCTTTGGCGGATCGAGCGTGCGCAGCGAGTTGCGCGCGTCGAAGATGACGTTGCCGCGCATCGCCTTTCGTATTTTCGGCCAGTCGAGCTCGCTCCATTCAGGCCAGGCGGTCCCGATGATCGCGACATCGCCGCCTTCGAGCGCCTCGACCGCGCACCCCGCATATTTCACGGTGCCGTTGAGCAGGGGCCTGGCGAGATCGGTGGCGACAGGATCATAGACTGTCACGTGCGCCCCGCGATCGCTCAACTGCTCAACGAGCTGAATCGCCGGCGAATGACGCAGATCGTCGGTGCCCGATTTGAAGGCCAGGCCGAGCACACCCACCTTTTGTCCGGCAAAGGCGCCAATCCGTTCTTCAGCAAGATCGAGCACCGCACCCGTCCGCGCTGCATTCACCTGAGCAACGGCCTCGAGCAACGGCGTCGCGACATTCTTTCCGCGCGCATAGGCTAGCAACGCCGCAACGTCCTTGGGCAGGCAGCTACCGCCATATCCGCTGCTGGGCCGCAGATACGACAAAATGCCGGGGCGGACGCGATGTCCATCGACCACCGGCGAGAGGCGCTTGTCGAGATGGAGCCCGTCCATCACGACTTCGGCATCGGCGCCCGGTGTCTGCTCGCATAGCGACGCCAGTTCGTTGGAAAAGGAGATCAGCGTCGCGAGGAGCGCGTTGGAAGCGTATTTGGTGAACTCGGCGTTGCGCAGCGACATGACGACCTTGGGACAGTCGAAGGCGGCGTAGACCATTTGCATGACGCTGGCCGCGTTCGCGTCGGACGCGCCGATCACGATGCGGTCGGGCGTCATGAAATCCTCGATCGCGGTTCCCTCGCGCAGGAACTCGGGATTCATGCAAAGTCCGATTTCGGCTCCCACCGACTTGCCGGCCGCATGTTCAAGAGCGGTGCGCACCACGCCATCGGTCGTGCCGGGAACGACGGTGCTTTTGACCGCGACGACATGATATTCCGGCTTGTTCTTGAGCGCCTGGCCGATGGCGGCCGACGCCGCTTCGATCTGCGAAAGATCGATATGGCCGTCGGCATCGGGCGTACCTACGGCGATCAGCGTAATCTCGCTCTGCTGCACGGCCGAGACCAGGTCGACTGTCGCCGAAAGCGCGCCGGACGCGACAGTGTCTGCGACGAGCTGTTCAAGCCCGGGTTCGAAAAACGGTGCGTTGCCGCCTGCGATTCTGACGACCCGCGCCGTCAGTTGATCGACGCACACAACCTTGTGGCCAAGTTGCGCGAGGCACGCGCCGCTTACCAGGCCGACATAACCCGTTCCGATGATCGAAATGTTCATGCGATGCCGGATCCCAGCAGACATGGAGTATAATGGCATGAGCCGTTCGCTGGCTCCCCGGCTGCGATCATGCCGCCTCGGCCCGGGCGAGGCGGCGCTCGAACTGCATCCACGGCGGAACTTCCGACTGGGACAGCTTTTCGAGATGGTCGCGGTCGCGGACCGTGTCCATCGGGTGCCAGAAACCCTTGTGTTTATACGCGAAAAGCTGGCCGTCCTGCGCGAGGTTTGCGAGCGGCGACTGCTCCAGCGGCTCATCGTCGCCGGGAAGATAATCGAGCACCCCCGGTTCAAAGACAAAGAAGCCGCCATTGATCCAGGTCTCGTACTTCTGGACCTTTTCGGTGAACTGGGCGACGCGGTTGCCATCGAGTTCGAGATTGCCAAAACGCGCGGGCGGCTGCACCGCGGTGACCGTCGCCAGTCCGCCGTGCGAGCGGTGGAATGCGAGAAGCGCGTCGATATCGATATTGCCGACGCCATCCGAATAGGTGACCATGAAAGGCTCGTCATCGAGCCAGTCACGCAGGCGCAGAAGGCGTCCGCCGGTCATCGTATGCTGGCCCGTGTCGACGACCGAGACGTTCCAGTCCACGCTCTTGGTCGGCCTGAGCGTCATGCCTCCGTCGCCGAGCGCCACCGTGAAATCGTTGTTCATCAGATGGAGCTCATGGAAGAAGCTCTTGATCAGCATGCATTTATAGCCGCATGCCACGATGAAGTCGTGATGGCCCCAATGGCTATAGATATCCATGACATGGAGCATGATCGGGCGACCGGAAACCTCCACCATCGGCTTTGGAATGCGGACCGTTTCCTCGGCAAGCCGCGATCCCAGGCCACCGGCAAGAAGGACTGTCTTCATCGTCAGACTCCCCCGAACGCGACACGCGTCCTTTCCAGCTAATCTCTGCGATCCACTATACAGGAGCGGCCCCGAACCACGGCGCGCGCAGGAGAGGTAGGCAAACTGGGCTAGACCTTGATCGGTTCAGGCTGAATCAGCCTGAACCGTGAATCAAGGTCTCAACTGTTGAATAGAGCCTGATTCACGCTTTCTACGGAAGCGCGCAGCGCTTCCGCTTCAACCGATCAGGCTCCAGAGTCGGCACCCGATCGCCGTTTGGGCGCAATATCGCAAAGGGATAGTAATCCGGGTGGTCGATTGATCACGGACAAGCGCACGCTAGTCTCGATGATCACTGGGATGCTGCGGAGCTGCTGGATGGAGCGCGTCGACGCCGGAATAGCCGGCCCCTCCGAAGGGAGCGGCCACACACCATTGCATATCGTCTTCGTCCTGTCCGCCCTTGGCGCCGGTGGCGCGGAACGCGTGGTCAGCCTGATCGCCTCGCGCTGGGCTGCGCGCGGCGACACCGTGACCGTCATAGCCTTCGACGGTCCCGACGACCCGATCTATCACGATTTCGACAGCCATGTGCGCTTCGTCCGGCTCGGCGTCTCAACCGACAAGGGCGGAAAGGCGGGCGCCATGTTGCGATCCGCATCGCGCGCCTGGCGGTTGCGGCGCGCCTTGAAGCGCCTGGCCCCGGACAGAACCATTTCCTTTCTTACAAAGGTCAATGTTCTGACGCTGCTGGCGACATTGGGGAGCAAAAGGCGCGTCATAATCTCGGAACGCAACAATCTGGCGCGCCAGGCAATGAATCCACTTTGGCGACGGCTGGCCAAAGCACTTTACGGGCGTGCTGATGCCATAGTCATGCAGACCGAACCCAGCATCGCCTGTCTGCCGCGTGGGGCTCGCGCGCGTGCGGTGGTGATTCCCAATCCGCTATGCCGAATTGCAGCGCGCGAGGTTCCGCCGGGAATGCAACACCTCGTTGCTGTGGGACGATTGGAAGCACAGAAGGGATTCGATCTTCTGATCAACGCCTTTGCGCGGATCAGCGACCTCAATCCGCGGTGGGCGCTCGTCATCTATGGAGAGGGGCCCGAAAGGTCTGCGCTGGAGGCGCAGATCCGCAAGGAGCGGCTCGACGGCCGCGTCCTGCTGGCTGGGTTGAGCACCGCGCCCGGCGCCTGGATCGAGCAGGGTTCGATATTTGTGCTCTCGTCCCGGTTCGAGGGCTTCCCCAACGTGCTTGGCGAGGCGATGGCCGCGGGTCTTCCGGTGGTTGCATTTGACTGCGCCTTCGGGCCCGGCGAGATGATCAACAATGGCGTGGACGGTATCTTGATACCCGACGGCCGTGTCGGCGCGCTCGCCGATACCCTTACGCATATGATGCGCGATCCCGAACTGCGCGCGCGTCTCGGCGCGGCGGCGGCACAAAGCGCCATGCGATTCGCGCCCGATCGGGTTATCGCGCGCTGGGATGCCGTGGTCGCACGGTCACCAACGGCCCATGAATTGCGCAGCGAAGCGGTTCAGCCAGCCGGTGCTGGGGCCAGAGCCTGATCGTTTGAGGTGGAAGCGCTCTGCGCTTCCACTGAAAGCGTGAATCAAGGTCTGGGCGCGGGCTGAACGAAGAGCCTCACGGGATCGTCGCCCGGCACCTCAAGCACGGGATAGCTGCGGGAACGTGCGAACGTCTCGAACGCCGCGTCCAGTTCGCCCTCCTGACCCGTGATGATCGCAACGGGCGGATCTTGCGCAAGGAATGCCCCAAGCCCGCCCGGCGATACGATCCGGTAATAACGTCGGTCAGCAACGGGAATGAGATCCGCCACGCGATACTGGAACGGCCCTGCGGCGAGCTCGGGGTAGACGGACAAGCCCGCTTCCAGCGCAAGGATCGGCGACAGCGTAGCAGCCCGGGCTCTAGAGCACTTCCCGAAAAAGTGGGAACCGGTTTTTCGGTCGGGAAGTGCTCCAGACACAGAGTCGAGAGCCTTTCTTGTCCGGCAAGGCGATTCCGCCTTGCCGGGAAAGGCTCTAGCAGGCGCTCTTTCAAGCAGCGTAGCGATGCGCACACCGGTCATGTGCGCCTGAACACCCGCCCATTTCACGGGCGAGGCGAGCGCGGCGAGCCCCTGGCCAAGCCGCGTCGCGCCTGACGCCAGCGACAAGACAGCGATCACCGTCAGCAGCACGACGGCGATGCGCCGCCGCCAATCGTCGAGCAGGCCGAAGCCCAGCAGCGCGAGCACCGTCAGGAATATGATCGGCGGCGCATAATATTGCGCAAAGGCCGGCGTCGGAACGAAGGAAACGAGCGCGCCGAACAGAATCAGCCCCAGGACCATCCTTATCGGCCAGGACATCGCGGGAAGAGACCAGTCCCCGCCCCGCGCCGCGAAGCCCGCAAGCGCCAGCGTGATGCCCGCGGCCACCGCCGCGAGAAGCGTCGCGCCCGAGAACCAGATTTGTTCGGCAAGCTGCACCTTGCCCGCCAGCGACATCACCTTGGGGACGTCGAGCGTCTGCCAATAGCTCTGGTGCGGCCCGGTAAAATAGCTCACGGTGTGCGCGAACAGCGACTGCGGATCGCTGACGAAATAGACCAGCGTCGGCAACATGCCGATCACTCCCGCCAGCGCGAAGGGCAGCATCACCGAACGCGCCCGCGAAACGAACGGCAACCGCGCAGGCACGAACAGCGCCGCAGCGACGAAGGGCGGGACAAGGAAGACGTAGCTGACCCTGAATCCGATCGCGAGCGCGATACACAGGCCCGCGGCGGCGATCCGCGAAGGACGCGGCGCGGGCGCGTCCAGCCCCGACAGGAAGAAATATGTACCCAGCAACGCCAGCGACATCGGCGCAAAACTGTTTGTGACGAGAAGCCCAGGCTGTCCCAGGAACAGCGTGTTGGACACGAGCATGATGATTGCAAAAATCGACAGGAGACGCGAACCGGTGGCGCGCCGGGCGATCAACGCGATCGCTCCGCAAGCCACGATCCACCAGCCAAAGACCGCGAACCGCCCGACGAGCAGATAGTTTTCGCCGCCCGTTAATTTGAACAAACCACTGAGAAACAAGGCCAGATTGGGCAAATGATTGTATCCGAGCTCCCGGTAGAGCGAATAGTCGGCGACCATCGCGCCTGCGGCGATATGGATCTGTTCGTCATGCTGCAGCGGATAGGACATGATCCGTCCGAACACCGCCATCAGCAACAGCGCGATCAGCGCATAGCCAGCCACAGCACTGGCCTGTTCGGCACGTCGTGCGCGAGGTGCGGAAATATGCGGCGCGTCGCCTGCATGGGAAAAACCGGAAATCATCGCGCGACCCCCTCGATTGACGCGTCCATTCGATCGCGTTCGGCGCCAACCAAAAAAGCGCTCACATCGCTTCGACCGACGCAGTGGACCTCGCAGAGCGTCCAGGATTCTGCTTGCCCTTCGCACGCGACATCAGTTGCTCGTAGATGGCCATGATCCGGCTGGCATGGCGGGTCGCACCGAAATGCTCGCGTGCATGCGCAGCAGCAGCAGCGGTGAGCCGTTTGCGCAGCGCCGCATCGGCAAGGATGCGCTCGGCTCCGCGCGCCAGCGCTTCGGCGTCCTCGGCACGCACGATCAATCCCGTACGGCCGTGCTCTATCGCCTCACGATTGCCGCCCGAATCGGTTGCGACCACCGGTGTTCCCACGAGCATCGCTTCGACTAGCGTCCGCCCCAGCGGCTCTTCGACTGCGGGCACCATCAGCAAGTCGCACGCGGCGATCCAGCCCGCGCCCGGCCTGCGGAACCCCATCAGCCTGATCGAGTCGCCAATACCCGCGGCGCGCGCGCGCTCGGGTACGTGAATCTCGGCACCTTCATGCGGTTCGCCGAACATCAGGCCCATGAACCGGATATCGGGCCGCAGCCTTTGCAGTTCTGCGATCGCGTCGACGAACAAAAGCGGCCTCTTTCGGTCCATCAGCGCCCCGAAGAACCCGACCAGGCGAACATCCGGCGCCATATCCAGTTCGTCGATCAGTGCGGCGCGCCGCGCGCAGCGATCTTCGCTGATCGCGGTATCGAAGGGGCTGAAAATCACGCGAACCGCGTCGGGACGACGACGATAGCTGGGCGCGGCGAAGCGCGAGACCGCTACGATCTGATGCGCCAGCCACGGCGCTGCGCGCAACCCGGCGGCGGTCGGATTGCCGCGATGGTGCCAAAGCAGCTTCGCGCCCGCAAGCCGCGCTGCAAGGCCCCAGGCCGCATGGCAACGCCCATCATTGGTATGGACGATCGCGACGCGATGCTGCTTGAGAAAGCGCATCCGCGCCGGCAGATCGGGAAGCAGCCCCATCAGCGCGCTGCCGCGCACGCGGCGGCCGTGGACGAGGCGTCCGCGGCCGGGGTCCTGCACGAAGCCGACCCCGGCTTCGCGATACAATTTGGCCACAGGGCCATCCACGTCATGAAGTACGACAAGGGGGATAAAGCGCGACGGATCGAGATGCTTGATCAATCCAAGCACCGATATGTGATTGCCGCCGATGACATCGCCGACAAATGGAAAGCAGATCGTGACGGGATAGTCGGCCACCCAATCCCCCAAACCGGTTGGCGCGCTCAACACGCCGTCCGACCAGTCTAGCACCGCCTGCGTGAAGGGCATTGCGGCTATATGGGGTAAATCTCCCGAGTAGCTGTATCGCCGGCCCGTGGCGCGTCTGGTTTCGAGCGTGACCGGAGTTGCGGGTCAGTAAACCTCGACCCAGCTATCACTGCCCGAATATTCGTTGGCCTTGCCCCAGCACATCAGCGTATCGCGCTCGGCGCTGCGGGTGTCACGGTCTATGCGCAGGCGGAAGCGCTTGCAGCGAAAGCCGCTCACCATCTCCTCGCCAAGCGCGGTCAGTACGCCGCGCACGACGGTGCCCGACCAGCGGATCGTCTCGCCCGGCGCCATGCCCACCATCTTGTCATTGAGCTTGGTGTTCGTCCGTCGCATCTCGTCCATGAGCTCGAGCCGGAACCAGCCTTCATTGGTTGTGCCGCCTTCACAGGCAGAGCAGCGGACTACACCAAGCGCTTTATAGGCGTCGATCTCCGCCTTCTTGTCCGCAGGAATTGCCATGCGGCTGGGATATTTGGCGTCGGCCGCCGCCATCTCGCGCCGCGCGCGCTCGGTCGCGCTGGCGGGCTTGGCACTCGCACTCTCCGAAGCCGGAGCATCGACGCAGTCACTCGGCCCGGCACGCGCCGCCGCAACAGCGGTACCCGTCAGATCGGAACCAAGATCGCCGTCGCCGCGCGCTGCTCCCATCAACGAGCCCGTGAGCCCGCTCAGACCGCGCTTCTTCTTGGCCTTCGCCACCCGGCCGGCACAACCCTCGTCCTGCGCGCTGGCGGGCGCATGCACATATGCGGTTGAGACGAGCACCGCCGCGGCGGTCGCCAAAATTCCATAAAGCTTCATTGAAGGCCCCCTTTCATTTCGCCATCGGCTGCCGCGAGTGCCGGCCTGGGCACCCACAGCGCATTCACGATCAGCCAGCGATCCCCGAATTTCGCGAGCTGGAGATAGTCGGTGAAGATCGGCGTATCGATCCGCGCGACCGCGGCGGTTTCGGTCGCATCGAGGACGCGGACGGGCCGTGCCCGTCCACCTTCACCTCGGCGACAGGCAGGCCGCTGCTGTGCGTAACGAGCGGCGCGGGTGGTGCTTCGGCCGAAGTGGCCGAAGCCGCCAGCGCAAGAGCGAGCGCATACATTGTCGATTCTCCAGCGTCGTTCGGAATATGACCGCGACGATCAATGTCGGGGTATGCGGCTTGCTAAGCGACTGGCTTCGGCCCCGCGCGCGGTCTGCGCCGCACATGGACGTCCCCGCGACGAGACGCCCAAAGGTCCGTTCAATAGCGCCATGCGTGCGTCCAAGACGGTTGCTGGTGCCACCAAGCCGGACGCCAATCACGAATTGCCACGCTATACTAAGGACTTTCGGCTATGGATCGCGCATGACCACGACACGACAGTTCCGCCGCCAGGGGGCGCAACTGACAGCCGCGCTCTGGCTGTCGTCCGGCGCATTGCTGATGTTCCCGATGTATTTTGATCGGACCAGCCCCACGCTGAACGACTGGCTGATGACGTTCGTCATTAGCAGCCTGGGTGCGATCCTCTCGGGCGGACTGTTCGTAGCTGTCGTGGCAACGCGCGATCGAGGCGTCCCTGTGCGACTGGCGGCTACGGCGACGGTCGTCGTGGTGTCATCAGTGCTGTTCGCTGTGGCGGTCACTGCGATCATCGCGACGATGGATCCCACCTTTGCGCAGAACAAGCCCTATATGGTGCGGATCACGTATAATTTCGGCTTCTTTGGCTGGCAGTTCGCGCTGCTCGGCGCGCTTTTTTCGGTGCTTCAGGCCAATCAGCGCGCGCGGGATCGCGAACGGCAGCTCGCGGCCGCGCGTCAGGCGGCGGTAGAGGCCAATGCGGCGGCGACGAGCGCGCGGCTGGCTGCGCTGCGCTACCAGCTCAATCCGCACTTCCTGTTCAACACGCTCAACGCGATATCATCGCTGGTGGTCACGCGGCGCAGCGCCGAGGCAGAGGAGATGCTGGCCCGCCTGTCCGAATTTTTGCGCGCGACGCTTGCGAGCGATCCCGAGGGGCCGGCCACGCTCGAGGACGAGCTGGCGACGCTTCAGACCTATCTCGAGGTCGAGAGCATCCGCTTCGGCGAAAGGCTGGCGGTCGAGTTCGTGTGCCCGCGGCCGCTGCGCGACGCGCTGGTCCCCGGATTCATCCTGCAGCCGCTTGTCGAGAACGCGATCAAATATGCGGTCGCGCCAACCACGCGCCCGGTGACGATCCGTGTCGAAGCGGTGCAGCAGGACGAAGAGCTTGTCGTGACGGTGGAGGACGATGGCGATCCCCTGCCCGGCAAGGCCCCGAGCCAGGCAAGCACGGGCGTTGGCCTCAGCAATGTGCGGCAGCGGCTCGAGGTGCTGTTCGGCGAGGCTGGACGGCTCGAGGCGTTCCCGCGCGAACGCGGCTTCCTGGCGATGATCCGGTTGCCGCTTGCCTTTGGCGGCGAAACGCTGCGCGAGGCCGCGGAATGAGCCTGCGCGTCCTGATCGTCGATGACGAGCCGCTTGCGATCGACCGGCTGCGCGAATTCTTCCGCGACATCGCAGAGGTCGAGGTGATCGGCGACGCGAGCGACGGCAAGAGTGCCGCGGAGGCGATCGCTGCGCTGAAGCCCGACCTCGTGATGCTCGACATTCAGATGCCCGAACGCAGCGGCATGGCGGTCGCCGCCGACCTGCCCGCCGAAGGACGGCCCGAGATCATCTTCGTGACCGCGTTCGAGCATTATGCCCCCGACGCGTTCGAGGTGGATGCGGTCGACTATCTGCTGAAGCCCGTACGTTTCGATCGGCTGCGTCAGGCAATCACGCGGGCGCGGCGGCGGCGCGCGCTGAAGGAGGCGGCGGAACGGAGCAATATGGCCGAATCCGCGCCATCGCCCTATCACGACGCAATCTGGGTCCAGGTACGCAACGGATCCGTGCGCGTCCCCGTCGACATGATCGACTGGATCGAAGCGGCAAAGGATTACGTCCTGCTTCACACCGAAACGCGCAGCTATCTTCACCGCAGTTCGATGTCGGCGCTCGAAGCGATCCTCGATCCCGCCAAGCTCGTTCGCGTCCACCGGTCGAGTTTCGTCCGGCCGGCGCGTGTCGACGGGATCGAGCGGCTGGGCAAGGGACTGATTGCGCTCAAATTGTCCGACGGTGCGGTGGTCGCGGTCGGCCCCAATTATACCAAGGATGTGATCAACCGGCTGCGGCCGGGCGTATAGACCATTTGAATAGAGCCTGATTCACGCTTTCGGCACCTCAAACGATCAGGCTCCAGCCGCGCTCCGTTCCAATTTCGCCATCGATTCATATGCAATCCATATGGGATTGCGGCGGTGCCGCTCTCGCATTCAAACGATCGCCTCACCTAGTTGCACACCTCTCTACGACTCGGGTGGCGGATGATCTGGCGCCCCAGGCGTGAATTGGGGTGCAACGATGCATAATAAATTCAAGTTTCTGGCCTTTTCGGCCGCTTGCTGCGCGCTTGTGAACGCCGGAGCGGCCTTCGCGCAGGACGAGGCGGGTTCAGAGGTCGACGCGAAGCCGGCGGTCACGCTTTCGGGCAACGCAGCGCTCGTCTCGCAATATCGTTTCCGCGGCGTTTCGCAGTCAGACGAGGATCTTGCCGTCCAGGCAGGGCTCACCGCCTCGCATGAATCGGGCCTCTATGTCAGCGCCTGGGGATCGAACCTCGCGGGCTTCGGCAGCTTCGGCGGCTCCAATATGGAACTCGACATTATCGGCGGCTTCAAGACGGAAGTCGGCGGCGTCACGCTCGATGGCGGGCTGCTCTGGTATCTCTATCCCGGCACCGACGGCACCGACTATGCCGAGCCCTATGCCTCGATCAGCGGCACCGTTGGACCGGCATCGCTCAAGCTCGGCGCTGCCTATGCGCCAAAGCAGGATGCGATCGGCGATGACGATAATCTCTATGTCTACACCGACGCCGGTGTCGGGATCCCCGGCGCGCCGGTCACGCTGAAGGCGCATATCGGCTACACGACAGGCAGCGGCTCGACGCTCGCGGGCCCCGACGGCGACTATGTCGATTGGCTGATCGGCGCCGACTTCACATACAAGATGCTGACCTTGGGCATTGCGTATGTCGACACCGACATCGGCGCGACCGCCGCCGACAGCTTCTACACCAGCGGGACGACCCCCGGCCGCCAGATCGTTGATGGCGCCGCGATCGTGTCGCTGACCGCAGCCTTCTGACGGGAGAACCACCATGGGTGACGTGTTGTGGATCGGACTGATCCTCGGACTGGTGGGCGTAACGCTCGCCTATGTCCGCCTGTGCGACAACGCGTGAGGGGGCGGCCATGACACTTGATCTGTGGCTCGCCGCAATCACCGCGATTGCCATTCTCATCTATCTGGTCGCCGTGCTCGTGCGACCAGAGCGCTATTGATCGGAGCCGCGCCATGACGATTCAGGGCTGGATCCTCATTTTCGTTTTCGTCGGCATATTGCTGGCACTCGCCAAGCCCGTCGGGCTTTGGCTGTTCACGCTCTACGAAGGGCGCCGGACGCCGCTGCATGCGGTACTCGGCCCGGTCGAACGCGGCTTCTACAAGCTCGCCGGGATCAACCCCGACGAAGACCAGAGCTGGCGGCGCTATGCCGTTCATATGCTGCTCTTCAACGCGGTGCTGCTCGTCTTCACCTATGCCATACTCAGGCTCCAGGGCATCCTGCCCTTGAACCCGCTGGGCTATGCCGGGGTGAGCGATCATCTTGCGTTCAACACCGCAACGAGCTTCACCACCAACACCAACTGGCAGAGCTATGGCGGCGAATCGACGATGTCGAACCTGTCGCAGATGCTCGGTCTCACCATCCATAACTTCCTCTCGGCGGCCACGGGCATCGCACTCGCCTTTGCACTGTTCCGCGGCTTCGCGCGGCGCGAGGCCAAGGCTATCGGCAATTTCTGGGCCGATGTCACGCGCGTCACGCTCTATCTGCTGCTGCCGATCTGCATCGTCTACGCGCTCGTCCTGATCGCAAACGGCGTGCCGCAGACAATGGCGGGATCGGTTGATGTGACCACGCTCGAAGGCGTCAAGCAGACGCTCGCGCTAGGCCCGGTTGCCAGTCAGGAAGCGATCAAGATGCTCGGCACCAACGGTGGCGGCTTCTTCAACGCAAACTCGGCGCATCCCTTCGAAAACCCCAACGCCTTCACCAACCTGATCCAGATGCTCTCGATCTTCGTGATCGGCACCGGCCTGACATATTGCTTCGGCAAGGCCGTGGGCAATACGCGCCAGGGTTGGGCGATCCTCACTGCGATGATGATCCTGTTCCTTGCTGGCGTCACCATCACCTATTGGCAGGAAGCCGCGGGCAACCCCATCCTCCACCAGCTCGGCGTCGCCGGCGGCAATATGGAGGGCAAGGAAGTCCGCTTCGGCATCGCCGCTTCGGCCTTGTTCGCGGTCGTCACCACCGCTGCATCCTGCGGCGCGGTCAACGCCATGCATGACAGCTTCACCGCTTTGGGCGGCATGATCCCGCTGTTCAACATGCAGCTCGGCGAGATCGTCATCGGCGGTGTGGGCGCCGGCATCTACGGCTTCCTGCTCTTCGCCATCCTCGCGGTGTTCGTCGCCGGCCTGATGGTCGGGCGCACCCCCGAATATGTCGGCAAGAAGATCGAGGGGCGTGAGGTCAAGCTCGCGGTGCTCGCGATCGCGATCCTGCCGCTCATCATTCTCGGCTTCACTGCACTGAGCTCGGTGCTCGATGCGGGTCTTGCCGGGCCGCTCAACAAGGGGCCGCATGGCTTCTCGGAGATCCTCTACGCCTTCACATCGGGCGTGGCGAACAATGGCTCGGCTTTTGCGGGGCTCACTGCCAACACGCCCTATTACAACGCGTTGCTTGGCATCGCGATGTGGCTCGGCCGCTTCTTCATCATCGTGCCGATGCTGGCGATCGCCGGCTCGCTCGCGGCGAAGAAACATCATGCAGAGTCGGCAGGCTCCTTCCCCACGACCGGCGGCCTCTGGGTCGGCCTGCTCGTCGGGATCATCCTGATCCTGGGCGGCCTCACCTTCCTGCCGAGCCTCGCGCTTGGTCCCATCGCCGATCATCTCGCGATGATCCGCGGCCAACTTTACTGATCGGGGCAAGAACAATGACCCGTACCGCACCTAAATCCATATTCAGCGCAGAGCTGATCGTTCCCGCGATCGGCGATGCGTTCCGCAAGCTCGATCCGCGGCAGCTCATCCGCAACCCGGTGATGTTCGTCACCGCTGTTGTGGCCGCGCTGCTCACGATCCTGCTCGTCATCGGCAATGATCCGCTGAGCTTCGGTTTCAAGCTCCAGCTCGTCATCTGGTTGTGGCTCACAGTGCTCTTCGGCACCTTTGCCGAAGCGCTCGCAGAAGGCCGTGGCAAGGCGCAGGCGGCGAGCCTGCGCGCCACCAAGGCCGAGCTGACCGCCAAGCGCCTGAAGGGGAAGGGCAGCGACTATGAAAGCGTTCCCGCCAGTGCGCTCAGGGTCGACGATATCGTGCTCGTACAGACCGGCGATCTCATCCCCTCCGACGGCGATGTCGTCGCGGGTGTCGCTTCGGTCAACGAATCGGCGATCACCGGCGAAAGCGCGCCCGTGATCCGCGAGGCGGGCGGCGACCGTTCGGCGGTCACAGCGGGCACGCGCGTGATCTCGGATGAGATCCGCGTCCGTGTCACGGTCAATCCCGGCCAGGGTTTTCTCGACCGCATGATTGCGCTCGTCGAGGGTGCCGAACGCCAGAAGACCCCCAATGAGATCGCGCTCACCATCCTGCTCGTCGGCCTCACGATCATCTTCCTGATCGCGGTCGCGACGATCCCGGGCTTCGCCAGCTATGCCGGCGGTGCGATCCCGATCGCGATCCTCGCCGCGTTGCTGATCACGCTCATCCCGACGACCATCGCCGCATTGCTTTCGGCGATCGGCATCGCGGGCATGGACCGGCTGGTGCGCTTCAACGTGCTCGCCAAGTCGGGCCGCGCGGTTGAGGCGGCGGGCGATATCGACACGCTGCTGCTCGACAAGACCGGCACGATCACGATCGGCGATCGTCAGGCGAGCGAGTTCCGCACGGTCGGTGGGACCAAGGTCGAGGCGCTCGCCGAAGCCGCGCTGCTCGCCAGCCTTGCCGACGAGACCCCAGAGGGCCGCTCGATCGTCGTGCTTGCGCGCGAACAGTTCGGCGTCAAGGTCGCGGACCTGCCCAAGGGCGCCGAGATCATCCCCTTCACCGCACAGACGCGCATATCGGGAATCCGCCATAATGGGTCGATCATCCAGAAGGGCGCAGTCGATTCGGTGCTCAAGGCCAATCCCGGTGTCGGCGAAACCGCCGCAGCCACCGAACTTCGCCGCATCACCGACGAGATCGCCCGTCAGGGCGGCACGCCGCTTGCGGTCGCTATGGACGGCAAGCTGCTGGGTGCGATCTTCCTCAAGGACATCGTCAAGGCGGGCATCCGCGAACGCTTTGCCGAGCTTCGCGCAATGGGTATCCGCACCGTGATGATCACGGGCGACAATCCGCTGACCGCCGCATCGATCGCGGCCGAGGCCGGGGTCGACGATTTCCTCGCGCAGGCGACGCCCGAGGACAAGCTGGTGCTGATCCGAAAGGAGCAGGAGGGCGGCAAGCTCGTCGCGATGTGCGGTGACGGCACCAACGACGCCCCCGCCCTCGCCCAGGCCGATGTCGGCGTGTCGATGAACACCGGCACCCAGGCCGCGCGCGAAGCGGGCAACATGGTCGATCTCGACAGCGATCCGACCAAGCTGATCGAGGTCGTCGGCCTCGGCAAGCAGTTGCTGATGACGCGTGGCGCGCTCACCACCTTCTCGGTCGCCAACGACGTCGCCAAATATTTCGCAATCATCCCCGCGATGTTCATCGTGCTCTACCCGGGGCTCGCCGTGCTCAACGTGATGGGGCTGAAGACGCCCGAATCCGCGATCCTTTCGGCGATCATCTTCAACGCGCTGATCATCCCGCTGCTCGTGCCGCTTGCACTCAAGGGCGTGAAATACCGGCCAATGGGCGCCGGACCGCTGCTTGCACGCAACCTCGCCGTTTATGGCCTCGGCGGTCTGGTGGCGCCGTTCATCGGCATCAAGCTGATCGACGTCGTCGTCAACGGCCTTGGCCTCGCATAGGAGTTACTGACATGGGCAAGGATATCGCAACCGCGCTCCGTCCCGCTTTCGCGCTCACCATCCTCTTTGCGCTGCTGCTGGGCCTCGCCTATCCGCTCGCGCTCACCGGCATTGGTCAACTCATTTTCCCCAATCAGGCGGGTGGCAGCCTGATCGAGGAGAATGGCAAGGTCATCGGATCGAGCGTCGCGGGACAGGCCTTTACCAGCGAGCGCTATTTCCACACGCGCCCCTCGGCGGCGGGCAAGGGTTATGACGGGCTGGCCTCATCGGGCTCGAACCTCGGGCCGACGAGCCAGGCGCTGGTCGACCGCGTGAAGACCGATGTCGAAACGCGCCGCGGCGAAGGGATTTCGGGCGATCTTCCCGCCGATCTCGTCACCGCATCGGGTTCGGGCCTCGATCCTGACATCTCGCCGGAGGCCGCACTGACGCAGGTACCGCGCGTTGCGCGCGTCCGCGGCCTGACGGAAGATAACGTGCGCGCCCTCGTCGAACGCTCGATCGAACGGCCGTTCCTGGGATTCCTTGGCGAGAATCGCGTCAACGTGCTCGCGCTCAATCGACAGTTGGACCAGCTCGGGGCTAATAAGCCCGAGTGAGACAGACAGAAAATCGTCCGGAACCCGAGGCCCTTCTGCGCCATGCCGCGCAGGAGGGCCGCGGTCGTCTCAAGGTTTTTCTTGGCGCCGCACCGGGCGTGGGCAAGACCTATGAAATGCTGTCCGATGGTACGCAGCAGCGCACCGCCGGCGTCGATGTCGTCATCGGGGTGGTGGAGACGCACGGTCGGCAGGAGACCGAATTTCTGACCCGCGGGCATGAGATCATCCCGCGTATTTCCATCCCCTATCAGGGGCACACGCTCACCGAGATGGATATCGACGCTATCCTCGAGCGGCAGCCCGCGCTCGTGCTCGTCGACGAACTCGCGCATACCAATGCGCCGGGCAGTCGCCATCCCAAGCGCTATCAGGATGTCGAGGAACTACTCGATGCGGGAATCGACGTCTATTCGACGATCAACATCCAGCATATCGAGAGCCTCAACGACGTAGTCGCGTCGTTCACGCGGGTCCGCGTGCGAGAGACGGTGCCCGACCGCATCCTCGAGACCGCCGAGATCGAGGTGGTCGACATCCCGCCCGACGAGCTCATCGAGCGTCTGAAGGCGGGCAAGGTCTATATCCCCGAGGAAGCGAGCCGTGCGCTCAACCACTTCTTCTCAAAATCCAATCTCTCGGCGTTGCGCGAGCTGGCGCTGCGCCGCGCGGCGCAGGCGGTGGATGCGCAGATGCTCGACTATGTGCGTGCGCACGCGCTTGCGGGCAGCTTCGCCGCTGGCGAGCGTGTGCTCGTCGCAGTTAGCGAGCAACCACATGCGCTCGGGCTCATCCGCGCGACCAAGCGCCTCGCCGACGCGCTGCGCGCGCCCTGGACCGCGGTTCATATCGAGACGCGGCGCTCGCGCGACCTTTCCGACGCGGAGCGCGCGAGCGTAGCCGAGGCCCTTGCGCTCGCCTCGCAGCTTGGCGCGGTCACGGCAACGATTCCGGCCGCCGATGTCGTAAGCGGACTTGCAACCTTCGCGCGCGAAGCGCGGGCGACGCAGATCGTCGTCGGCAAATCGGCACGCTCATGGTGGTTCGAGTTCCGCCACGGCTCGGTGGTCGACCGGCTGGTGCGCAGCGTGTCCGACATCGCGGTCCATGTGCTGCCCGCCGAAGAAGGGGAGGCTGCTACACCGCCGGTCTCGCGTGCGCGTCAGAACAGGTGGGGCGATCCCGCCGACTATCTCTGGTCCGCGTTGATGGTGGCGGGCGTGACTGCGCTCGGACGCCTGCTCTTCGCCATTCTTGACCTTGAGAATGTCGCACTGCTCTATCTGGTACCCGTCATGGTCGCCGCGAGCCTCTTCGGGCTGCGCGCCGGGCTTTTCACGGGTGCACTCTCCTCGCTTTCCTATAATTTCTTCTTCCTGCCGCCCACGGGCACGCTCACCGTCAGCAATCCCGAAAATGTCATCACCATCGTCGTGCTGCTGGGCGTCGCAGTGGTCACCAGCCAGTTCGCTGCACGCGTGCGCGATCAGGCGGATCTGGCGACATCGAGCGCGCGACAGAATGCGGCGCTTGCCGGATTTTCGCGTGAGCTGACCGTTACCGCCAATGAGGAGGAGCTGATGCAGGCGATCTGCGCCGAACTTGCTCGGCTTTTTGATGCGCGCGCGGTGCTGCTCCTTCCGTCCGGAGACGGACCGCAGCTCCACGCCGCGGTCCCGCCAGAAAACCGGCTGGAGCAGATTGAACTCGCCGCGGCGCAATGGGCCATCGAGAAAAACCAACCGGCAGGTCGTGGATCATCGACGCTCACCGCCTCTGACTGGTTGTTCCATCCGTTGCGCACAGGCCGCGGCGTTCTTGGCGTCGTCGGCCTTGCGCGCGACGATGCGGGCGAGCCCGTCCGCGCCGACCAGATGCCAATGCTGATGAGCCTGCTCGATCAGGCGGCGATCGTGCTCGAACGGATGCAGCTCGAACGCGACATGCGCGGCAT
This sequence comes from Sphingomonas cavernae, assembly GCF_003590775.1. Taxonomy (GTDB): domain Bacteria; phylum Pseudomonadota; class Alphaproteobacteria; order Sphingomonadales; family Sphingomonadaceae; genus Sphingobium_A; species Sphingobium_A cavernae. The sequence continues at coordinate 1,020,877 of NZ_QYUM01000002.1, forward strand.
CGAGCAGTTGCGTGAGCGTGATCGGCTGCGCGCCGCGCTGCTTTCCTCGGTCAGCCATGATCTGCGAACCCCGCTCACCACCATCCTTGCAGCGAGCGCCGAGCTCAAACGCAAACATACCCCGCAACTGATCGGGGTGATCGAGGCCGAGGCACAACGGCTCAATCGTTTCGTCGCCAATCTGCTGGACATGGCGCGCGTCGAGGCCGGCGCGCTTCGTCTCAACATCGAGGCGACCGATCTTACCGATGCGGTCGCAAGCGCGGTCCACGATACGCGGCATATGCTCGAAGGCCATGCGATACAGCTCGAAGTTCCGCCCGCACTCCCGCTCGTCCGCGTGGACCCGCAACTCTTCCACCATTGCCTGATCAACCTGCTCGACAATGCGGGTCGCTATGCAGATCCGGACACCCCAATCGTCATCCGGGGCGCGCGTTCAACCGACGGCGTGACGCTCGCGATCCTCGATGAAGGACCGGGCATCCCGCCCGGTCGCGAAAGCCAGATCTTCGAGACCTTCGCGCGGATCGAGGGCTCCGATCGCACCAAGGGCGGCACCGGGCTCGGACTTGCGATCGTCAAGGGCTTTGCCGAAGCCATGGGGATAGGCGTGTTCGCCGCCAACCGTGTCGATCCGCGGGGAGCCAGCTTTACGCTGACCTTCCCCAATGCGTTGCTCATGCGCGAGCCCAATGTGGAGAAAACCCGGTGACGGCCAGAAACAAGGTTCTCGTCGTCGATGACGAACAACAGATCCGACGGTTGTTGCGCGCAGCGCTTGTGCGTGCCGATTTCGATGTTGCCGAGGCGGAAGACGCGCGCCGCGCGCTGACCGCGCTGGAGACCGAAAAACCCGATGTCGTCCTGCTCGATCTTGGCCTGCCCGATCGCGACGGACTGGAACTCGTGCCGCTGATCAAGCAGCGGTCACAGGCGACGCTGCTCGTCGTATCGGCACGTGAAGCGACCGACCAGAAGGTGACCGCGCTCGATCTCGGCGCGGATGATTATGTCACCAAACCCTTCGACACCGACGAACTGCTGGCGCGCGTTCGGGCAGCGCTGCGCCACCGCGTCACCGCGCAGGGCGGCGTGCCTTCGGTGACCGTCGGCGACGTCGAGATCGATCTGGTCCGTCGCCGGATCTTCAAGGCCGGAGTCGAGGTCCATCTGACTCCCAAGGAATATGGCGTGATCGAAGTGCTGGCCCGATTCCCCGGCCGCGTCATAACCCATGCCCAGTTGCTGAAAAGCGTATGGACCCATGAAATCGAGCACCATGTGGAATATCTGCGCGTCGTCATCCGCAACATTCGCCAGAAGCTGGAAACCGATCCGCAGCAACCCCGCCTGATCATCAACGAACTGGGCATCGGCTATCGGCTTTCGGGCGGCGACTGACGCGCATCGAGGCACCCGCCCGAGATCAGTTCCACAGATCTATAGAGAACCAATTACCGCAGCCCCGCGCCCGATGAGCTGTCGATGTCGTATGCCGACAGGGGCCATTGGGAGCTGAACGGGGGAAGTGGCCGTTCATTCAGGTCAGCGAACAACGCCGCGATGATGTCCGCACAGGCGGACGATCCCGACAGGCGGCTTGGCGGCGATAGCACCTGAATAGCCAATTCTCGTCGTTCAAGAAGCCCAGATGCCTTCCCGAAAGCGCCATCCGTTCGAGTGCTGAAGCCTGGCTGGAATCGAACCTTTTCGGTCATTCGAAGCACAATATCTGATCCCGAAAACGGAAATTTGGTTCGCCGCGCAATGCCGCGAGTTCAGTACAAATAAAAAAATATCGCTGTCGCGATCCGATCCCCGCTGGCGCCGTCTATATTTTCCTCAAGCGGCTCGAAAAGGGTTCGACGGTACAAGCGTCAGCGGAGTGTCACTTCCGTCATTAGTTGTATTTGGTACGCAAATAATATCACGTGCGATATTGAGTAATATTCGCGTTCCACAGGCGTAAATAATTTCAAATATTCAATCAAACACATTTCAATCGAAAATGCTGCCTGCATTTTCGAGCGATTAAACTTGGACAAATTAAATGAAACGTGGGGCAGGTCAAATGAATCGAAATGGTCTTTTCTTAACGGTTGCGTCGCTCGCGCTCTTGTCTCCTGCGATGGCGCAGGCCGCATCGGCGGATTCCGAGCTGGAAACGGCGAGCGAGGCGGCGGCGGAATCGGGCACTGACGCACGGGGCCAGGGCACGGCCCGGAAAGAGGTCTTCTCGACCGGCGTCGCAAAGGGCCGAGATATCCTCGACAGCGCGATCTCGACCAGTTCGCTCAAGAGCGACGAGATCGAGAAGTTCGGCGCGCGCTCGCTCGGTGAAGTGCTGCGCAACATCCCCGGGGTCCGCGCCGAATATCAGGGCGGCGAGGGCAATGCCAGCTACTCGATCCGCGGCCTTCCGCTCGCCGCGAGCGGCTCGAAGTTCCTGCAGTTCCAGGAAGATGGCCTCCCGGTGCTCGAGTTCGGCGACATCCAACTGATATCGTCCGACCTGTTCATGCGCGTCGATTCGAACCTCGCCCAGATCGAGGCGATCCGCGGTGGTTCGGCATCGACTTTCGCGTCGAACTCGCCGGGCGGCGTGATCAACCTCATTTCGAAGACGGGCGAGCAAGAAGGTGGCTCGGTGGCCGCCGGTGTCGGTCTCGACTATGACATGTACCGGCTCGACTTCGATTATGGTGGCCGGATCAGCGACACGCTGCGCTATCACGTTGGCGGCTTCTACCGTCAGGGCGAAGGTCCGCGTGACATTGGCTACACGGCGTACAAGGGCGGCCAGTTCAAGTTCAACATCACCAAGGAGCTGGGTGAGGGCTTCGTCCGCATCTACGGCAAGTATCTCGACGACCGCGCGCCGTCCTACCAGCCCGTGCCCGTGATGGTGACGGGCACCAACGACGACCCGAAGTTCCGGAATGTCGCGAATTTCGACATAAGCCGTGACTCGCTTGTCTCGCGCAATATCAACGGCATTCCCTCGCTCGACGAGAACAACAACCTCAAGGTCTATGACGCCCGCGACGGCATGCACTCGGTGGTGAAGTCGATCGGCCTCGAGGCGAAATTCGACGTCGCCGGCTGGACGATCAGCGAGAAGTTCCGCTTCGCCGACATCTCCGGCAGCGTGTTCGAGAACCTGCCGCTGGCGGTCGCCCCCGCCATCGGCCTCGCCATGGTCAATGGCGGCCCCGGCGCGACGCTCAGCTATGCCAATGGCCCGCTCGCCGGTCAGGCCATCAATCCGGCGACGCTGAACGGCAACGGCCTGCTGATGCAGTCGCTGTTCATCAACGCCGACCTCAAGAACCTCGACAATATGACGAACGATCTGCGCGCCAGTCGTGTATGGGATATCGGCGGCGGCAAGCTCACCACCACCGCGGGCTTCTACAAGTCGAACCAGTCGTTCGATTCCTTCTGGACGTTCACCACGGCGCTGCAGGATGTTGTCGGCGGCGGCAATTCGGCGCTGGTCAACGTCGCGACTGCGGGCGGCGTACCCGTCACGCAGAACGGCATCCTCTCGTTCAGCACCCTCGGTACCGGCGCATATCACCGCCGCTACGACGTCAGCTACGACATCAATGCGCCCTACGCCTCGGTGAACTATCATATCGGCAAGGTCGCGATCGGCGCGAGCATCCGCTACGACATGGGCAAGGTGCAGGGCACGCTGCTCGGCTCGGATCTGGGCGGCGGTCGGGTGGGAATCAAGCCGTATGACATCAACGGCGACGGCACGATTTCGCGCGCCGAGAGTCTGACCGCATTTCTGCCGCTCACTCAGCCCGGCCTCGTCGATTATGACTATGACTATCTCAGCTATTCCGGCGGCATCAATTTCCGCGTTTCGGAACCGCTGGCGGTGTTCGCCCGCTACAGCCGCGGTGGTCGAGCAGCCGCCGATCGTATCCTGTTCACGCCCGCGATTAATTACAACAGCGGTGCGCTGATCGACCCGAAGGACGGGTATGACTCGGTCAAGCAGACCGAAGTCGGCGTGAAATACCGCGGCGATGGCCTTGCGCTCAACGTTACCGGCTTCCTCGCCAACACCGGCGAGCGCAACCTCCAGGTGAACAGCAGACCCGACGGCTCAGTGCAGGTGGAGCGCATCGTCCGCGAGTACCGTGCTTACGGCGCGGAGTTCGAGGGCAGCGTGCGGCGCGGTCCGTTCAGCCTGACAGCCGGCGCGACCTACACGAACGCCGAGATCACCAGCGACGCCACGAACCCGGCAATCGTCGGCAACACGCCGCGCCACCAAGCGAACTTCATCTTCGAGGCGACGCCGCAGTACGAGACGCAGATGTTCACTGTCGGGGCCAATTTCCTTGGGACGACGAGCAGCTATGCGCAGGACACGAACCAGCTCAAACTGCCCGGCTACACCGTGGTCAACGCCTTTGTGCAGTTCCGTCCGACCGACAGGCTGCAGTTGATGCTGAACGCCAACAACCTGTTCGATACACTCGGCATGACCGAAGTCACCCAGGCATCGATACCCGCGAGCGGCATGGTCCTCGCCCGGTCAATCACCGGGCGCACGATCTCGGGGTCCATTCGCTTCGCCTTGTGACGCCCAGCACGCAGCCGGCGCTCAACGCGCCGGCTGCACGCCGCGTGAAGTCCCCCGATACGAAAAGAGAATATGATGTTCAAATCCATGAAGATCCCGAGAAAGCTGGGGCTGTCGTTCCTCGCGATCTGCGCGTCGGCTGCGGTCGTGATGATCGTGTTCTTCCTGAACATCACGATGATCAGCACGACGACCGACGGAAACAATCTGAGCCAGTCGATCCACGCCAGGTCGATCGCGCTGGAGACTGCGATCCTGCGGCAGAACAGCCAGCTTCGCGGCTATCTGGTGACGGCCGACAAGAGCTATCTCAAATCCTATTATGAAGGCCGTGACGAGTACGACAAGACTTCGGTCGAACTCGAAAATCTGCTGCCTCGCCCCAGGGAGCGGGACTTGCTGCTCCAATCGCGCACCGAAACGCTCGCCTGGCGCAAGAATTGGGGCGACCGGCTGATCGAACGCGTGAAGGCTGGCCAGCGCGAGGCGGCCGAGGAAGAAGTCCGCAACGCCGGCAAGGCAGTGCTCGTCAGCGCCGCGGTGCTTCCGCTACGCGATATCCGCGACGCCGAAGTCGCCCTGATCGAACAGAATTCGGCGCGTCAGGAAGGCGCGATTGCCACGGCACGCGTCACCCTTATCGTCGGCGCCATTGGACTCATCGGCATCGCCATCACGCTCGCGATGCTGCTGAGCCGCTCGATCGCACGGCCGGTGGCGGAGCTCACCCGGACAATGGGCGAGCTCGCGGCAGGACGGAACGATATCGCGGTGCCTGACGCGGAACGCCGCGACGAATTGGGCGACATGGCGCGCGCGGTGATCGTATTCCGTGACGCCGCGATCGCCAAACAGGCTGCGGAAGCCGAGACGGCACGGTCGGACGCGGCGCAGCGCATGGTGGTAGAAGCGGTCTCGACGCACCTCTCGGAGCTTGCCGACGGCAATCTCACCGCCGAGATCGAACGCGAATTTCCCGGCAGCTACGCTACCGTGAAGACCAATTTCAACGCGGCGATCACCAGCCTTCGGACGCTGATCGCCTCCGTGACCGAAGCGACGGCCACGATCCACACGGGGTCGAATGAAATCGCCGATGCCTCGGAGGATCTGGCACGGCGCACCGAAGCGAATGCCGCAAGCCTCGAGGAAACGTCCGCCGCAGTGGCGCAGATGGACGAGCGGCTGAAGGCGACCGCGACCGCGGCGACCCAGACCGTCGATCGCGCCAACGGCGCCATCGAAACGGTCTCGAAGGGACGCGACGTGGCGGAAGGCGCGGTCCAGGCCATGAACCGCGTGTCCGAGAGCGCCAAGGGCATCGACTCGGTCATCGAAGGCCTCGACAAGATCGCCTTCCAGACCCGCGTGCTCGCGATGAATGCCGCCGTCGAGGCGGGGCGTGCGGGTGAGGCCGGGCGCGGTTTCGCGGTCGTCGCCGATCTCGTCTCGGCGTTGGCGATGCGTGCTGAGGAGCAAGCCGGTCAAGCCCGCGAGCAACTCACCGCGACCCAGACCGACATCGTCGATGCGGTAACCATGGTGCAAAAGGTCGATGCCGCGCTCGCCAACATCTCGGGCGACGTCGGTGAAGTCCACGCGCTCCTCGGCCGGATCGCCGAAGACAACCGGGCGCAGTCGAGCACGATCGGCGAAGTCAGCACGGCGATCGGAACCATGGATCACGCGACGCAGCAGAACGCCGCGATGGTGGAGCAGACTTCCGCCGCCGCGCGCAACCTGGCCAGCGAGGTCACCGGTCTCGCTGAGCAGGCAAAACGCTTTAATGTGGGACATGTGGCGAAACGCATGGCGGCGCCTGCGCATGGCGATCGTTTCGCGGGCCCCGTACGGTCGCTCCCCCCGGCAGCGATACCGGCGCTCGTTCGTCCAGCGGCATCGCCGGATGAGTGGCAGCCATTCTGAGGGAAGCGTGCGCGGGACGATTTGAGCCCTGACTGAGAAGCAAGGTCGTCAAACCGCGCCGTAGGGGAAACTTGATGAACATGATGATCGCTGCCGGAGGACGTTCGGAACTCCGGCGGCAGTCACTGGTGGCCCGCACGCTTGGTTCTCCGTTCGTCGCCGAGATTCTGGAAGCCGCGGATCGGCAGCTTGCGTTGGGACCGCGCACCGCGGCGCTTATCGCGGGCTGGCCGGACGACCCCGCCGCGGCGGCGCTTGGATTGCGGCTCAATTCTGCGATGCACGCACTGGCCAGACGTGGATCGCCGCCGTCGCTCGCGGCGCTATTCCAGCGGCAACATGAGGATTTCGACGCGGCCATGGCCGCGGCGTTCCGGGCCGAGGACCGGTTCATTGCGGAATGGATGCGCGGCCCGACCCAGACCAACGAAGTCGCCCGGGCAGCGGCGATCAGCGCTGCGTTGATGGGGCTGCGGCGCGCGACGGGCATGCCCGCCGAGCTGCTGGAAATCGGTTCGAGCTGTGGCCTGAACCTAAACCTCGCGCGCTACGACTATGACCTCGGTGGAATTCGCGCAGGCGATCCGTCCTCTCAGGTCCGGATCACACCTGCGTGGCGTGGTCCGGCGCCCGAAGCTGCGCCGCTCGATATCATGTCCGCGCGCGGCGTGGACCTTAAGCCGCTCGACCCGCAGGATGCGGCGACGCGCGAGCGGCTGTTCGCCTATATATGGGCGGACCAGCCCGCGCGTGCCCGCCGGCTTGAGAGCGCGCTCGAGCTTGCACGACGTTTTCCGCCCCGCGTCGATCGCGCGGACGCACTGACCTGGCTTGAAGAGCGGCTCGCGGAGCCCCAAATCCCGGGCACCTGCCGCGTCGTCTTCCACTCCATGGTACTGCAATATCTGAACAGTGAGGCTCGCCGCACCTTCATCGATTTGCTTCATCGTGCAGGAGCACGTGCAACCCGCGCGCGCCCGCTTGCCTGGATCAGCTTCGAGTGGACCGCCTCGCGCAGCGAAGTGCAATTGACGCTTACCTCCTGGCCGGGCGCTGCCACGCGCCTCCTGGCGGTTTCACATCCCTATGGCGATTGGATCGAGTGGCGGGCATAGCGCGCCGCCCGCTATTGTCATCCGGCCGTGGGGACTATCTGCTTTCGGCCAAGAATTGACGTTTGTTGGATCCCTGCCGTCCAGGTGAACGTGAAGAGAGCGACCTTTATCGGGCGGGCGACAGCATCTACGCTCGGGCAATGCGCGATCAGGTCCTGCGACTGACGGCTCTTTCAAAGTCCCTGCCCGGGGGCCGGAGGCTGTTCGACGGTCTGGACCTCGCACTCGGTGCGGGCGAGCATGTAGCGATCAGGGGCGAATCCGGGGTTGGCAAATCGACCTTGCTCAACATCGTCGCCGGGCTCGACACGGCCGACAAGGGCGAGGTGGTGGTGGCAGGGCGCGCCTTTGCCGGACTCGATGAGGCGGCGCGGACGGCGCTTCGCCGCGACGCAATCGGGTTCGTCTTCCAGGCGTTTCACATCCTTCCCCATCTAGACCTCGCCCGGAATGTGGCGTTTCCGCTGGTTCTCCAGAACGCGCCCCGGGCGGCAGCGCTCGCACGTGCGGGGGAGATGCTTGACGCGGTCGGGCTGGGTGATCGTCGGCGGAGCTATCCGAAGGAGCTTTCGGGCGGTGAACTGCAGCGGGTCGCGATCGCGCGGGCGCTCGTCCACGAGCCGGCGTTGATCCTGGCCGACGAGCCGACCGGCAATCTCGATCCCGAAACCGCGCGGCAGATCATCGCCCTTCTGGGCCGCGCGGTGAAGGAGCGCGGCGCGGCGATGCTGCTGGTCACGCATTCCCCCATGGCAGCCGCGACGGCGGACCGACAGCTATTGCTGACGCCGAAGGGGCTGGTTTCCGCCGATGGCTGAAACGGCGGCAAGCGGCGGCGCGTGGCGCTGGCTGATCGCGGGAGAGTGGCGCGCCTTTCCGGTGCGGTTCCTGGTGGCGGGGCTCGCGATTGCGATCGGTGTGGCGCTCGCCTTCGCGGTGCATGTGATCAACCGTTCGGCGGCGGATGCATTCGGCGAGGCGGTGCGAAGCGTCTCGGGCGAGGCCGATTTGCAGATCCGGGGTGCGAGCACGCTCGGGTTTGACGAAGGGCTTTACCCGAAGCTGATCGCACTCGACGGGGTAGCCGATGCGAGTCCGGTTGTGCAGTTCAGGGCCTCGCTCGGGGAGAAAGGCGCGCCGATCACGCTGCTCGGGCTCGACATATTCAGGGTGCTTGCTGTTTCGCCAAGCCTGCTCGGTCGGCGTCAGGACGCGTCTGCGGAAGGGCGGACTTCGACGCGGCCCACCGGCGTGGACGCCGCGCTGGATCTCGACGCGCTGTACCTGTCGCGAACCGCGATGTCCCGGAATGGGCTGCGCTTTGGACAGCGGGTGCAGGTTCGCGTCGGTGCCCGGGCGCATATCTTCACCGTCGCTGGCGACCTGCCGGGCGTCGGCGACGGACAGGCGGTCGGCATGATCGACATATCGGCGGCGCAGTGGCGGTTCGACAGGCTGGGCAAGCTCGACCGGGTGGATCTGAAACTTGCGAAAGGATCGTCGCCCGGCGCCGTCCGCCAGGCTGTCGAGGCGGTGCTGCCGGCAAGCGCAAGACTGACCGACGCGGAGGGCGAGAGCCGGCGCGGCGACAGCCTGTCGCGGGCATACCGGGTCAATCTCGACATGCTCGCGCTCGTCGCGTTGCTGACCGGTGGATTCCTTGTCTATTCGGCCCAGTCGCTGTCGGTGACCCGGCGCATGCAACAGTTCGCGCTGCTGCGCACGCTGGGCATGCAGAAGAGCGCGCTGACGGCGCAGCTTCTGGGTGAAGGTGCCGTGCTGGGTATCATTGGCTCGATTGCAGGACTCGCGCTTGGCTATCTCATCGCCGGGGCGGCACTGAAGTTCGTCGGCGGCGACCTTGGCGGAGGCTATTTCGGTGATGCGTCGCCCGAACTGCAGTTCGCGCCGACCGCTGCGATGCTGTTCCTCGCCTTCGGCATCGCGACCGCCGTCGCCGGCAGCTATGCACCCGCCCGGCAGGCGGCGGGAATCGCGCCCGCAGAGGCGCTGAAGACCGCGGGGGATCCGATCGACCCGCGCGTATCGCCGAGGTGGCTGCCCGCCTTCGTGCTTGTCGTCGCTGGCGGCGCTTTCGCGTTTCTGCCAGCAGTCAATCGGCTGCCTCTGTTCGGCTATCTCGCTGTCGCGCTGGTGCTGTCTGGAGGTGTCGCCGCGATGCCGTGGCTCGCGCGGACGCTGCTCAAGCCGCTGGCGCGGATCGACACGCGCCTGCCCTCCGTCGAACTCGCGCTCCAGCGGCTGCTTGGTTCACCGTCACAGGCGGCCACGGCTTTGGGCGGGATAGTCGCCAGCACCGGCCTGATGATCGCGATGGCGGTGATGGTGACAAGCTTCCGCGGCTCGGTCGATGACTGGCTCGAAAGCTTCCTCAGCGCAGACCTCTATGTCGCCGCTGCTTCCAATGAGGCTCTGTTTGACGCGGAGACCCAGAAGCGGCTGGCGGGTGCGCCGGGGGTGGCGGGAATCGCGTTCAGCAAAAGCGTGCCGGTGACGCTGAACCCGGAGCTTCCGTCAGTGCTCCTGGTCGTGCGGCCCGTCGGTGGGCCCGGCTACGCGCTGCCGCTGATCGAGGAAGCACAAGGCCGCCGCGCCGGCATTCGACTGTGGCTGTCCGAACCCGCAGCGCGACTCTATGGAGTACGTGCCGGCGACGGTTTCGAACTTCCGGTCGGAGCGGAGCGGGCAAAAGGCTATGTCGCCGGCATCTGGCGGGACTATGCGCGCCAGCAAGGCGCAATCGTGATCGACACACGCGACTATGTGGCGCTGACCGGCGACGCGGTGCGCAGCGAAGCCGCGATCGAGCTTGCCCCGGGCGCGTCCGTGGCGGCCGTCCGGACAGCCATCGAGGACAGACTGCCGCCGGGGCTTGCCGGCAGAGTCGACTTTGTCGAGCCGGGCGTGCTGCGTGTGCGCGCGCTGGCGCTGTTCGACCGCAGCTTCGCGATCACCTATGTGCTCGAGGCGATCGCGATCCTGATCGGGCTCGCCGGCGTCGCCGCCACGATCTCTGCGCAGACGATCGCGCGGATCCGCGAGTTCGGGATGCTCCGCCACATCGGCATGACATGGTGGCAGATCGTGGCGATGCTGGCCACCGAAGGCGCGCTGCTCGGGCTCATCGGCATTGCTGCGGGGTGTGCCGTCGGGCTCGCGCTGAGCCAGATCCTCATCCATGTGATCAATCCGCAATCGTTCAACTGGACGATGGAGACGCGTATTCCCTGGACGCTGATGCTGAGCGTCGCGGCAGCTTTGATCATCACCTCGGCGGGAACGGCGGTCCTTGCCGGGCGGAGGGCCGTGTCTCGAGACGCGGTGCGCGCCGTGAGCGAGGACTGGTAATGCGGTGGGTCGTCACGCTGGTCCTGCTGGCACTTGGAGCAGCGTGGGGGGCGGCGCTGGCTGAGAGGAACGTAGATTATCCGACGGTCGTGCGCGGGGTCGAGTTCCGTTTCCCGCGGGATCACGGCGCGCATCCCGCATACCGCACCGAATGGTGGTATTTCACCGGCTGGCTGGAGGGCGCGGATGGCAAGCCGCTGGGCTTCCAGATCACATTCTTCCGCTCGCGACCCTCTACCGACCCGGCAAATCCAAGCGCGTTCGCACCGAAGCAGGTCGTCTTCGCGCACGCGGCGCTCTCGGATCCCATCAAGCGCAAGCTGATCCACGACCAGCGAACGGCGCGGGCGGGCTTCGGGATCGCCGGGGCTGCAGAGGCCGATGCGAACGTGGTGCTTCTCGACTGGAACCTTGTGCGGACAGCAGACGGCGTGTTTCGCGCGCGCACGCCGGCGCGGGATTTCTCGCTCGACCTCGCGCTGGCGCCGACGCAGCCGGTGATGGCCAACGGCGACAGAGGCTATAGCCGCAAGGGACCGCGACCGGAGCAGGCGAGCTATTACTATTCCGTGCCGCAACTGGCGGTGTCGGGCACGGTCATAAAGGATGGAAGGCGAATTGCGGTGACCGGGCGCGCCTGGCTCGATCGGGAATGGTCTTCCACACTGCTCGATCCCGTAGCGGTGGGCTGGGATTGGGCTGGTCTCAACCTCGACGATGGCGGCGCGCTGATGGCCTTTCAGATACGCGGGCGTGACGGGCGCGCGGTCCATGCGGGCGGCACGCTGCGGCGGGCGGACGGGAACAAGATCATTCTCGCGCCGGAAGACGTCCGCTTCGTGCCGCGGAGGCGCTGGCGATCGCCGCAGACCGGTGCCGTTTATCCGGTCGAGGCCGATTTTATTGTGCGGTTGCCCGAAGGGGTACGTCGCTTTCCGCTGAAACCGCTGTTCGACGCCCAGGAACTCGACGGGCGTGCGAGCGGCATGCCCGTTTATTGGGAAGGGGCCGTTTCGACGCCGGGCGGGCGTGGCTATCTGGAGTTGACGGGATATGCCGACGCTCTCCGGCTATAGCGAATATCCGCTTCGTGCTCGACCAGCCGGCGGGCGTCGACTCAGAAGTTCATCCCACCCATGTCACCCATGCCGCCGGGCATCGCCGGCATCGCTGACGAATCCTCGGGCGCTTCGGACACCGCCGCTTCGGTGGTGATGAGGAGGCCTGCGACCGAAGCTGCGTCCTGGAGAGCCGAGCGGACAACCTTGGTCGGGTCGATCACGCCGGACTGGACGAGATTCTCATATTGGTCGGTCTGGGCGTTGAAGCCTTTGCTCTCGTCATTCTCGCGCAGCAGGTTGCCCGCAACCACCGCACCGTCATAACCCGCATTCTGCGCGATCTGACGCAGCGGCGTCTGGATCGCCTTGCGGATGATGTCGATGCCGCGCGTCTGGTCGTCGTTGATGCCCTTCAGCCCTTCAAGCGCCTTGATGGCGTAGAGGAGAGCGGTGCCGCCGCCAGGAACGATGCCCTCTTCGACCGCGGCGCGGGTGGCATGGAGTGCGTCGTCGACGCGGTCCTTGCGCTCCTTCACCTCGACCTCCGACGCGCCGCCAACCTTTATGATGGCAACGCCGCCGGCGAGCTTGGCAAGACGCTCCTGGAGCTTTTCCTTGTCATAATCGCTGGTGGTGGTCTCGATCTGCTGGCGGATGGCTTCCACGCGACCCTTGATCGCATCGGCATCACCGGCGCCATCGACGATGGTGGTATTGTCCTTGTCGATTGCGACGCGCTTGGCAGACCCAAGCATGTCGAGGCTCACATTCTCGAGCTTGATGCCGAGATCCTCGGAGACAATCTGACCCGCAGTCAGGATCGCGATGTCTTCGAGCATCGCCTTGCGACGATCGCCGAAGCCGGGAGCCTTGACGGCAGCGACCTTCAGGCCGCCCCGCAGCTTGTTGACGACGAGCGTTGCAAGCGCCTCGCCCTCGATGTCCTCTGCGATGATCAGCAGCGGACGGCCCGCCTGGACGACCGCTTCGAGGATCGGCAGGAGCGCCTGCAGGTTGGAGAGCTTCTTCTCGTGGATGAGGATGTACGGGTCGACAAGCTCGACCTCCATCTTCTCGGCGTTGGTGATGAAGTAAGGGCTCAGATAGCCGCGGTCGAACTGCATGCCCTCGACGACATCGAGCTCGAAATCGAGGCCCTTCGCTTCCTCGACGGTGATCACGCCTTCCTTGCCAACCTTCTCCATGGCTTCCGCGATCTTCTTGCCGACGATTTCATCGCCATTGGCCGAGACGATGCCGACCTGAGCGATCTCGTTGTTGCCGGAGACCGTCTTCGAGCGACGCTTCAGATCCTCGACGACCTTCCCAACGGCGAGATCAATGCCGCGCTTCAGGTCCATCGGGTTCATGCCGGCAGAAACCGATTTCATGCCCTCACGCACGATCGCCTGGGCAAGCACGGTTGCTGTCGTGGTGCCATCGCCCGCGTGATCATGGGTCTTCGAAGCCACCGCGCGGAGCATTTGCGCGCCCATGTTCTCGAACTTGTCCTTGAGCTCGATTTCCCTGGCGACCGCAACCCCATCCTTGGTGATGCGCGGCGCGGCGAAGCTCTTGTCGATGACGACGTTGCGACCCTTGGGCCCGAGCGTCACTCGCACCGCATTGGCGAGGATGTCGACGCCGCGCGTAATGCCTTCGCGGGCTTCGCGCGAGAATTTGACGTCTTTCGCTGCCATGATCCTGATCCCTGTTTTTCGAGTTCGTTCCCGGCGCGGGTATCGGCTGAAAAACGGCCGAGCACGCCACCGGAATCAGCCGATAATTCCGAAAACGTCGCTTTCCTTCATGATGATCAGATCTTCGCCGTCGATCTTGACCTCTGTTCCCGACCATTTACCGAACAGGATCCTGTCGCCCGCCTTGACGTCGAGCGGGGTCACCGTGCCGTCCTCGGCCTTGAGGCCGGCACCGGCGGCGATGACTTCGCCTTCCTGCGGTTTTTCCTTGGCGGTATCGGGAATGATGATCCCGCCCGCCGTCTTGTCCTCGGCTTCGATCCGGCGGACGAGCAGGCGATCATGCAATGGGCGGAAGGTCATGGTGAAGCTGTCCTCTCGCTGGGCTGCTCCGATCCGTCGTTTTCGCAAAGGATAGCCGGTGCTGCTGAAAAGGTTGTTTAGCACTCTCTGGGCGAGAGTGCCAATGAACCGCGCACCAGGCCTTGGCGTGTCTCAGTTTCAACCCCGTATCTTGCGCGTGAGCGGCACAAAGCGCACCGCGATGATGAATCGCTCGACCACCTTGCCGCGTGCGTCCTTGGTGATCAGCATCAGCCGCTGGGTGGAATGCGATGGTCCAACAGGAATCACCATTCGCCCGCCCGGCTTCAACTGATCCACAAGCGGTTTGGGAATATGCGGTGCGCCGGCGGTGACGATGATACCGTCGAACGGTGCATGCCCGGGCCATCCGGCATAGCCGTCGCCATGCCTGACGGCGACATTGGCATAGCCCAGGCGGGTGAGCGTCGCCGCCGCCTGTCGCGCCAGAGGCTCGACGATCTCGATCGAATACACCCGGCCGACAAGACGCGAGAGTATTGCCGCCTGATAGCCCGAGCCAGTTCCGACCTCCAGCACGACCTCTCCCTTTTTCGGGCGGAGCAGGTGGGTCATCAGCGCGATCAGAGACGGCTGCGAGATCGTCTGACCCTCGCCGATCGGCAGCGGATAGTTCCGATAGGCTTCAGCCCGCCGGTCAGGCGGAACGAACAGGTGCCGTGGTACCGCGCGCATAGCGGCGAGCACTGCGGGGTTGGCGCTTTCGCCAATCGGACGCCCATAGTTGCTGATCGAGTCCACGAGCCGCGCGCGTTCTGCGGCGAAGCGCCGTTCCTGCTCCGGCTCTCCGGCGGCAGGAGCCTTAGTCGGGGATAGCGGTGTGACGGCGAGAAAAAGGATGGCGAACAGCGCCTCGAGCCGTTTCATGATGCGTTCTCCAGCGGGACTGATCGACGATCGATGAACAGAAGCATCAGCGCACCAGCAGCCACGACGACCGCACCGACAAGGGCGCCGACGCCCGTATAGGCAAGGCTTGAATATAGGAGATAAGCGCTTGTGAGGCAGAAAAGTGCGGGTATGGCGGGGTAGAGCGGAACCCGGAATGGCCGCTCGATCTCGGGTTCGCGTCGCCTGAGCACGAACAGGGCCAGCCCAACCGCCAGAAAGAAGAGCCAGAAGGCCGGCGCCGTATATTCGACCGCCAGCCGGAAGCCGTCTCGCGCGAAAGCCCCGAACCCGACCAACAGCAGCGCAGCGCCGCCCTGAACGAGCAGTGCGTTGGCTGGCGTGCCTTTTTCCGACCGCCAGCGACCGAGAAAGGCAAGGCGCGGAAAGTCCCGGCCAAGTGCAAAGGCCGAACGTGCGCCGGTGAATGCTGTCGCGTTCGCCGATGTGAGCGCGGCTACGGCGACGGCGACGCTGATGGCCGCCGCTGCGTCAGGACCCCAGGCCCGTCGCAACAGATCGGCCGCCACCGCGTGTGATCCGGCGGTGCCGGCGAGCCCCAGCGCACGCAGATAGGCGAGGTTTACCAGCAGGTAGATCGCCATGATCAGGGCAAGGCTGCCGATAAGCACGGGCATGATGCGCCGCCGCGCTTCGCGCAGCTCGGCCGAGAGATAGGCGGACTCGCTCCAGCCCCCATAGGTCAGGAGAACGAACACCAGCACGAGTCCGAGCGAGGTCTCGCCCGGGGGCGGTGCTGCCGCCACGGCCTTCGGGGCAATCAATAGCCCCGCGACGATCACCAGCCCCAGCCCGAGCAGTTCGAGCGCTGTCAACCAGAGTTGGGTGCGGCATCCATGTGTCACGCCGGCCCAGTTGATCGCGGTGATCGCGGCAACCGCTGCTGCGGCATGGATCGAAGCCGAATGACGCCCAAGCGGGAGGATCTCGGAGGCGTAATCGCCGTAGACATAGGCGAGCAACGCCAGTGACCCGGTCTGGATGATCGTCAGCCTCGACCAGCCGTAGAGGAAGGCGAATCGGCGCCCGAAGGCGCGGCGGAGAAAATGATATTCACCCCCGGCATGCGGAAAGGTCGAAGCCAGCTCCGCGTAGCACAATGCGCCAATCATCGAGATCACGCCGCCGAGCAGCCAGGTGAGCATCATCGCCTCGCCATCCGGCGATTGTGCGGCAACAAGTGGTGGCGTCCGGTAGATCCCCGCGCCGACCACGACGCCGACCGTCAGGGCCACGGCTTCGCGGACCCCGAAGCTGGGTCGGGGAGACGCGGTGCGGTCGGATCGCCCTGGCCGCTTTCTGCCGAAGCCCTGCTTCGCAGCCATGCGCGGTGCTTCCCTGAGACTGCGGTCGAACTCACTCGGAACGCCCGGTTGTAACCGGCGCAGCCGCTCCGAGCGAGGTCGGATCTGATCCACGGCCTTACATCATAGTCTTATAGGCTGGATATGGATGACATATCCAATCAGGCATGGGCTCGCCTTCTAACTGTAGGATGGTTCTCTACAGACCAGGCGCTACACGTCGAGGTTCGCGACGCTGAGCGCGTTCTCCTGGATGAATTCGCGGCGGGGTTCGACGACGTCGCCCATCAGGCGCGTGAAGATCTCGTCGGCGACGTCGGCCTGCGCCACCTCGACCCTCAGCAACGATCGGTTCTGCGGATCGAGTGTCGTTTCCCAGAGCTGTTCGGCATTCATCTCGCCGAGACCCTTGTAACGCTGGATGGACAAGCCCTTGCGGCCCGAGGCGAGAATCGCGTCGAGCAGTTCGGAAGGGCGGCTGACCTGCGTGCCCTTGGCGTCGGCGATCGGCGCGGGCAGATCGTCCTCCCCTTCGACGGTCTCCGGAACGGGCTGAGTGGTCTTCGACTGCGCGACCAGCCGCGAAACGCCGGCATAGGCTTCGATCTGCTCGCTTGCGAGCGCATGGAGCTTGCGCGCCTCGGCACTGCCGAGGAACGCGGCCTCGATATGGTGGTGATCGGTCACGCCACGCCACAACCGCTCGAGATCATAGCCGCCGCGGCTCAGCCGCGCGCTCCAGCGCGCCTCCTTGTCCGACGCTTCGAGCCATTTCGCGACCTTGGTGATCGCCTGTTCGCGGCTCTGTTCGGGCAGATCGGGTGCAAGCGCGCCCGCGAGCGCAAGTGCTTCGATTATCGCGGAGTCGTAGCGGCGCGGGACGTAGCGCATCAGCGTGCGCATGCGGCGCGCATGCTCGACGAGCCCGCGCAGATCCTCACCCGCGCGTGCGCCGCCCGATGCCTCAAGCACCATCGCGCCGATGCCCGCATCGACCAGATAATCGTCGAGCGCGGCGTCGTCCTTGACGTAAACCTCGCTGCGGCCGCGCGCGACCTTGTAAAGCGGCGGCTGCGCGATATAGAGGTGCCCCGCCTCGATGATCTGGGGCATCTGCCGGTAGAAGAAGGTCAGCAGCAGCGTGCGGATATGCGCGCCGTCGACGTCCGCGTCGGTCATGATGACGATCTTGTGGTAGCGCAGCTTTTCCAGATTGAAGTCGTCGCGGCCGATGCCCGTGCCCATCGCCTGGATGAGTGTGCCGATTTCCTTGGACGAAAGCATGCGGTCGAAGCGCGCGCGCTCCACGTTCAGGATCTTGCCCTTGAGCGGCAGGATCGCCTGAATGTTGCGATCGCGTCCCTGCTTGGCGGAACCGCCTGCCGAATCACCCTCGACTAGAAAGAGTTCGCACTTGCTGGGATCGCGTTCCTGGCAATCCGCCAGCTTGCCGGGGAGCGAGGCGATATCCATCACGCCCTTGCGGCGCGTCAGCTCGCGCGCACGCTTGGCTGCCTCGCGGGCGGCGGCGGCGTCGATGATCTTGGCGACGATCGACCGCGCATTTGCCGGATTTTCCTCGAGCCATTCGGCCATCTTGTCGGCGAGCAGGCTTTCAAGAGGCTGGCGCACCTCAGACGAGACGAGCTTGTCCTTGGTCTGCGAGCTGAACTTGGGATCGGGCAGCTTGACCGAGACGATTGCGGTGAGCCCCTCGCGCATGTCATCGCCGGTGAGCGAGACCTTTTCCTTCTTCAGCAACCCCGATTTCTCGGCATAGTTGTTGAGCGTCCGCGTCAGCGCAGCGCGGAAGGCCGCGAGGTGGGTACCGCCGTCGCGCTGTGGAATGTTGTTGGTGAAGCAGAGGACGTTTTCGTAATAGCTGTCATTCCATTCGAGCGCGACATCGATGCCGATATCGTCGCGCTGTCCGGTGATCGCGATCGGCTCGGGGAAAAGCGGGGTCTTCGCGCGGTCGAGATACTTCACGAACGCGGCGATGCCGCCCTCATAATAGAGCTCGTGCTCGACCTTGTCCTCGTGCCGTGCATCGGTCAGCAGCAGGCGCACGCCCGAATTGAGGAAGGCGAGTTCGCGGTAGCGGTGCTCGAGCTTCTCGAAATCGAACTCGGTGATCTTGAACGTTGCGGGCGAAGGAAAGAAGGTGACCCTGGTTCCCTTCTTGCCATTGGCCGGCCCGACCACCTTCAAGGGCGCGACCGCGTCGCCGAAAGCGAAGCGCATGTAATGCTCCTCGCCGTCGCGCCAGATCGTAAGATCGAGCCATTCCGAAAGCGCGTTCACCACCGAAACGCCGACACCGTGGAGGCCGCCTGAGACCTTGTAGGCGTTGTCGTCCGACGTGTTCTCGAACTTCCCGCCGGCATGGAGCTGGGTCATGATGACCTCTGCCGCGGAAACGCCTTCCTCGGCGTGGATTCCCGTAGGAATACCGCGGCCATTATCTTCGACCGAAACAGATCCATCGGGGTTGAGCGTGATCAGGATGAGGTCGCAATGCCCCGCCAGCGCTTCGTCGATCGCGTTGTCCGAAACCTCAAACACCATGTGGTGGAGGCCCGAACCGTCGTCGGTGTCGCCGATATACATGCCCGGCCGCTTGCGCACGGCGTCGAGGCCCTTGAGGACCTTGATCGAATCGGCGCCATATTCGTTGGAATTGGGGTTCTGTGCGGGATCGTTACTCATCGTTGGTCCATAGCGAAGCGCCGGGCAAAACCCAAGCAAAAGTGGCGTTCCGGTTACCGGGGAATGACGCTCATATAATGCGTCCCGCCATGATTTTGAAGCGGCTTGAACTCTCTGGAATCGCGTCGAAAAGCGCGTCCTCGGTTCCCGTCATCCAGACTTGTCCACCCGCAAGCGCCAGGCGCTCGAAAAGCGCCGCGCGTCGCGAGGGGTCGAGATGCGCCGCCACCTCGTCGAGCAACAGGATCGGGCGCCGCATCATCCGCCCCGCGACAAGATCGGCATGCGCGAGCACGATGCCGAGCAGCAGAGCCTTCTGCTCGCCGGTGGAGCAGCGCTCCGCAGCCTGCGCCTTACCAAGATGCATGACCTGAAGATCGCTGCGGTGCGGTCCGGCAAGCGTGCGTGTCACCGCCGCGTCGCGCGCGCGCCCTTCCGCCAGCTCGCGCGCGAAGGCCTCACGATCCTGCGGCTGCCAGCCTTCGAGCGCGAGGCCCGCCCGGGCGAAGACGCTTTCGGGCGCATCGGCGATCGATGCGGCAAGCGCGGCCACCGTATCGCTGCGCGCCTCGGCAACCGCGATGCCATGCTCGGCCATCTGCGCCTCGAGTGCGGCCAGCCAGTCGGCATCGGGCCGGGTGGCTTCGGCCAGAAGCTTGTTACGCGCGCGCATCGCGGCGTCGTAGCGCGTGGTGTGGACCGCATGGCCGGGATGGAGCGCCAGAACCAGCCGATCGAGGAAACGCCGCCTTCCGCCAGCTCCCTCGGTGAACAGCCGGTCCATCGCTGGTGTGAGCCAGAGGATCGAGAGCCACTCGGCGAGCGCGCTCGCGGCCGCCTGCGCGCCGTTCACGCGCACCAGCCGTCGCTCGGGCGCCTCGGACACCGTGCCCGTGCCGAGATCGACGTCGCCGAGGCGCGCCGCGACCGCAAAGCCGCCCGCGCCGCCGTCTCGCGCCATTTCGGACAGCACCGCACGTCGCAGCCCGCGCCCGGGGGCGAGGAGCGATACGGCCTCCAATATGTTGGTCTTTCCCGCACCATTTTCTCCGGTGAGCACGACGAAACCCGGCCCCGGCGCGAGCAACACGTCAGCATATGAGCGGAAATCGGTCAGGGCGAGGCGGTTCAGTGGCACGCGGGCCTTCTAGAACAAGGCATGGCGCGGCTCAAATGCCGGCGAAATCCGCTGCAGATCATTGCGATTGTGGCAAAAGCCGTGGCATTATGTTCCTCCCCATCGAAAGGACAAGCCATGCCGCACGATCCTTCGTCCCTCCGGTTCCTTTGTCCGCTCCTTCTGCCGCTCGGCATAGCCGCGCTCGCGTTGCCTGCGGCTGCGCAAACACCGCCTAGCAAGCCCCAGACTGCGGAAGACGCGGCAAAGTCGATCGTCACCGATCCGCTCGAGGACACCAATATCCAGGGCAAGAAGATCCCGGCAGCACTCTCGCGGATCGGCGACAATCCCTATTCGCGCAGCGGCACGCAAAGCTGTCAGGCGATCGCGAGCGCGGTGACCGAACTCGACGGCGCATTGGGCCCCGACTTCGACGAGCCCCCTGCGTCAGGTCCCAGCACGGACGCCAAGGCGATCAGCACCGCCAAGGACGTCGCCTTCGGCTTCATACCGGGACGCGGGCTGATCCGTGAAGTCTCCGGCGCCAACAAGGCCGAGCAACGCTACAATCACGCGGTCTATGCAGGGCTTGCGCGGCGCGCGTTCCTGAAAGGCATGGGCGCGCAGCGCGGCTGCAAGGCGCCGGCCGCGCCACGGAGCTAGGGTCTGATCGGTTGAGCCTTCAGACGCGCATCGGCATCAGCACGTAGAGCGCCGGCGCCTTGTCGTTCTCGCGAATCAGCGTGGGGGCGGCAGCGTCGGCGAGATGGACCTCGACCGCATCGCCCTCGATCTGGCCGAGGATGTCGAGCAGATAGCGCGCGTTGAAGCCGATTTCGAAGCCCTCGGAGACGTACTCTCCGGGCACTTCCTCAGCCGCGGTGCCGTTCTCGGGACTTGTGACCGAAAGCGTGATTTTGTCGCGCTCCAGCGCCATCTTCACAGCACGCGTCTTTTCGGTGGCGATCGTGGCAACGCGGTCGACGCCTTCCTCGAAGCTGCGCGGGTCGATCTTGAGCATCTTGTCGTTGCCCGTCGGGATCACGCGGCTGTAGTCGGGGAAGGTGCCGTCGATCAGCTTGGACGTAAGCACTGCGGTGCCCAACCCGAAACGGATCTTGGTCGGCGACAGCGAAACCTCGACCGAGCCGTCGACTTCGTCGAGCAGCTTGCGCAGTTCGGCAACGCATTTGCGCGGAATGATCACATCGGGCATGCCCTCGGCGCCGTCTGGGCGCGGCACGGTGACGCGCGCGAGACGGTGGCCATCGGTCGCCGCAGCCTTGAGCACGGGCTGCGCCTCGTCCGAAACGTGCCAGAAGATGCCGTTCAGATAATAGCGCGTCTCTTCGGTCGAGATCGCAAACCGCGTCTTGTCGATGATCTGGCGGAGCGTCTGCGCGGGCAATTCGAAGCGCGTCGGCAGCTCACCTTCGGCGATCACGGGGAAGTCATCGCGCGGCAGTGTCGCGAGGTTGAAGCGTGCGCGGCCGGCATTGATCTGCATCTTGCCTTCGGACGCCGCGAGCTCGACCTGGCTTCCCTCGGGCAGCTTGCGTGCGATGTCGAACAGCGTGTGCGCCGAGACGGTGGTCGCGCCCGCCTGATCCACCGCGGCCGAAACGCTCTCGACGATCTGGAGATCAAGATCGGTTGCCATCAGCCGAATCGCGCCGTCGGCGCTCGCCTCGAGCAGAACGTTGGAGAGGATGGGGATGGTGTTGCGCCGCTCGACCACCGATTGCACGTGGCTGAGGCTCTTCAAGAGCGTTGCGCGTTCGATCGTCGCCTTCATGTCCTAACCCCCGGGGACTCTTGGATCTGGTTGAACGGGGCACGGCCGCACCCCCATTGGTTCACCCTGCATCCTTAACAAGAAAAAGGGCCGGAGCAAGCGGCTCCGACCCGTTCTTTTTCGTCGTCCCGGCACGGCCCGGAATCATGCTGTCCTATTCGGTGACCCGAAAACGTGCAGAGCGGCGAAGCGAGGCCGGACCGATATAAGGGATATCGGACCCGGCACCGTATTATCGGCACTTCGTCAGAAGCGGATACCGACACCGCCAAGCACCTGGTGGCGCTCGACGCCCTGCTCATAGTTCGAGTAGCGATACTCGCCCTTCACATAGGCCTTGCCGCCGAGCTTCTGCTCGACGCCCGCGCCCACGCGAACACCGTCGAGATGCTGCTTGGCAAGCGTGACCTCGTCGGTGCCGTCGTCCGAAGTGAACTTGGCATCGGCGTTGGTATAGCCGGCCTTGGCATAAAGCAGCGTGTTGGCGCCGACCGTGGTGCCGACGCGGCCGCCGACATAGAGATCGCGGCCGGCCTTCAGGCAAAGACGCGGGTCAGCGACGGTCTCCGCGCCGGCGCAGGTCTTGTTGCTGGAATCCGAATATTCGACTTCGCCGCCAATGACGGCGCGGCCGATCTGTGCGTCATAGCCAGCGGCGATACCATAGCCGATATCGTCGTCGTGCCCGTCGGCCTGGACGCGATCCCAGCCGACCAATGCTTCGACGCGCGGGCCGGTGAAGGGCGCGGCATCCTGGGCGATGGCGGGGGTGGCGGCGACGGTGGCGAGCAGCGTGGCCAGAACGAGAGTACGCATACAAAACTCCATTTACTGCGTATCCCCGGAAACGGGGGACGGCGTGCAAATGGCAGTCGCTGCCTGAACCTCACATAAACCATGGGAAAAAGGCAAATTGTGTTGCAACTCTGCAACAATCGGGGAATGGACACGGGATGAACGGATCGGGGCGCTACTTCATCGCGCGACATGGGGAGACGGTTTTCAACGCCGCGGGTCGGCTGCAGGGCGCGCACGCGCACACGCCACTGACCCGTGCGGGCTTCGCGCAGGCAGATGCGATGGGCGTGACGCTGCGCGACTATCTCGGCCTCAGGCCGGCGTTGACATTGTGGGCATCGGACACCGGCCGCGCACTCCAGACATTGGCGGTCATCACCGAACACCTCGATCTCGACTGGCACGCCGCGCGCACCGATACGCGGCTCGCCGAAATCGGCATGGGCGATTGGGGCGGGCGCTATTATCATGACGTCATGAAGGACGTGGGGCCGATCCTCGATATGCACACAGGGCTTTTCAGCCAGCGTGCTCCCGGCGGAGAGTGGTATGACGATATCGCCGCGCGGCTGCAGGACTGGCTCGACGATACGAGCGGCGAGCCGGGCGACCGGCTGATCCTGATGCACGGGATTTCGAGCCGCGTTCTGCGCGGTATGCTGACCGGCGGCACGACCCGCCCCGACCATCGCGCGCCCGTGGCCGAGGGACTGCCCCAAGGATCTATGGTGATGATCGAGAACGGGCGCGAGACCGTGATCCGCTCGGGCACGGGACACGCTCCCGTATGAGGGCAGTCGCGGCGCTGCTTGGACTCGCGCTGCTGGCGACGCCAGCGATCGCCGCGCGCATCTCGCTCGGCACCTTCGAAAGCTGGGGCGCGTTTCGCGACGACCAGCCCCAGCGCTGCTATGCAATCGCCGAGCCCGTACGCAAATCCTCGAACCAGAACTGGCGCGCCTTTGCCAGCGTATCGCACTGGCCGGGACAGGGCGTCCGCGGCCAGATCCATATCCGCATGAGCCGCGAGCGCGCGACTGAGGCGACTGCTACGTTGCGCGTAGGCGAACGGCGCTTTGCGCTGGCGTCAGGCGGGGCCGATGCCTGGGCGACCGACGCGCGCGCCGACGCCGCCATCGTCGCCGCTATGCGCAGCGCGCAGGACATGGCGGTTGAGAGCCGCGACTCGCAAGGTCGCAGCTTTCGCGACACATATCGGCTGCGCGGCGCGGCCACCGCGATCGACGCCGCGGCTCTGGGTTGCGCGCGGCGCTAGCAAAATCGCCACTTTTGCACTATGTGGCGCGGTATGAACGCCCCACAGACCATAACAATGCCGATTCCCGGCCACATAGACCCTGTGCCCGTGCCGCGCGCCATCACGCCGCGCAAGGACGGACGCATCGATCTGATCGGCCTACCCAAGGACGAGATCCGCGGCTATCTGATCGAGAAAGGCATGGAGCCCAAACAGGCCAAGCTCCGCGCCAAGCAGCTCTGGCACTGGATCTATAATCGCGGCGCGACCGATTTCGCGCGGATGACCGATATCGCCAAGACCATGCACCCCTGGCTCGCCGAGCGCTTCGTGATCGGGCGGCCGCAGGTGGTGGAGGCGCAGGTCTCGACCGACGGTACGCGCAAATGGCTGCTGCGTTCGGACGACGGTCAGGATTATGAGATGGTCTTCATCCCCGACGCGGATCGGGGAACGCTCTGCGTCTCGTCGCAGGTCGGCTGCACGCTCAACTGCCGTTTCTGCCACACGGGCACGATGCGGCTGGTGCGTAACCTGACCGCGGGCGAGATTGTCGGACAGGTGATGCTCGCGCGCGATTCGCTGGGCGAATGGCCGAGCCAGCCCGATGGGCGCCTGCTCACCAACATCGTGATGATGGGGATGGGCGAGCCGCTCTACAATTTCGAGAATGTCCGCGACGCGCTCAAGCTCGTGATGGACGGCGACGGGCTTGCGCTGTCCAAGCGCCGCATCACGCTCTCCACCTCGGGCGTCGTGCCGATGATGGCGCGCGCGGGCGAGGAGATCGGGGTCAACCTCGCGGTCTCGCTCCATGCGGTGACCAAGGAGGTGCGTGACGAGATCGTTCCCCTCAACCGCAAATACGGCATCGAGGAACTGCTACAGGCCTGCGCCGACTATCCGGGCGCCAACAATGCACGGCGCATCACCTTCGAGTACGTCATGCTCAGGGACAAGAACGACAGCGACGAGGATGCGCGCGAACTTGTGCGGCTGATCAGGAAGTTCAAGCTGCCCGCCAAGGTCAACCTGATTCCCTTCAATCCTTGGCCCGGTGCCACTTATGAATGCTCCACGCCCGAACGGATCCGGGCATTCAGCAATATCGTGTTCGAGGCGGGTATTTCGGCGCCCGTGCGTACCCCGCGCGGCCGCGACATCGACGCCGCCTGCGGTCAGCTCAAGACCGCGTCGGAAAAGAAGAGTCGCGCGGAGCTCGACCAGCTCGCTGAGGAAAAGCAGGCGGCGCTTGGCTGATATCGCCGGCCCGGCGGGGCTGGCACTGGCGGCGGGTGCGGGGCTTCTGGGCGGCGCCATGAACGCGCTCGCCGGAGGCGGCACCTTCGCGACCATGCCGGCGCTGATCGCGCTGGGCCTGCCCTCGCCGATCGCCAACGCGACCAGCAACGTATCGCTCCAGCCCGGCGCGATGGTGAGCGCCTGGGCCTATCGCGACGGGCTCGCCCCGTTGAGCGGGCTCTCGGTACGCGCTCTCGTCGTCATCACCTTCATCGGCGGGCTGATTGGCAGCCTGCTGCTCGTGGCCACGCCGACGCGCACCTTCGACATCCTCATTCCATGGCTGCTGCTGCTCGCAACGATCGTGCTCGCCTTTGGCAAGCGAGCGTCGGAGGTGCTGCATCGCCACGTCACCATCGCGCCCGCGGCGCTTGTCACCGTTCAGTTCGCGCTGGGCATTTATGGCGGTTATTTCGGGGGCGGCGTCGGCCTGATGATGATGGCCGCCTGGGGACTGCTTTCCAGGGCCGAGCCGCATCGGCTCGCCGCCCCCCGCACGCTGATGCTCGCGATTGCCAACACCGCCGCCACGATCATCTTCATTGCCTGCGCAATGGTCACATGGCGCTTCGCGGTACCGATGCTGATCGGTGCGATTGTCGGCGGCTATCTCGGCGCCTTGCTCGGCCGGATCCTGCCACCCTCCGCGATCCGCGCAGTCACGATCCTCGCCACCGCCGCGATCACGATCGTCTTCTTCTGGCGCGCCTATAGCTGACGAAGAAGCAAAGCAGGCAGCCGTTCCGCAACGGCCCAAACTGTTGCGCATATGTAACAGCGAACAAACTTCCGCCGCTACAATAGCATCATAAAACTTGAAACAAATCGTACACGAAAATACGTGCTGCGTCGCAACATCAGTTGCGTGAAAACAAAGTACAGTTCGTACGGATATTCAGGGAAAACAATAATATGCGTAAGATTGCCATCGTCGCTGCCGTTGCAGCGGCCACCGTTGCCACGCCCGCTCTCGCCCAGGGTGAAGCACGCGTTGAAGCCCGCGGCGGCATTGCCTGGGCCGGCGGCGATTCCGAGGCATTTGCCGGCGTTGCAGGCGGCTATGATTTCGATCTTGGCGAGAAGGCGTTTATCGGCCTCGAAGCCTCGGCCGACAAGGTTCTGGTCGACGGCGCAGACGTGCTTTTCGGCCTCGGCGTGCGCGCAGGTGCGAAGATCGGCGACGCTGGCAAGCTCTATGCGCTCGGCGGCTATGGCTTCACCGACGACAGCGACGCCGCGTTCATCGGCGCCGGCTATCAGCACAAGTTCGGCAAGAGCTTTTATGGCAAGATCGAGTATCGCATGACGCTCAACGAAGGCTCGAACGTCAACTTCGCCGGGATCGGCCTCGGCGCGGCTTTCTGATCCAGCGGATCAACAAGGCAAGCGAAGGGCGGCCCCGTCGGGGTCGCCCTTTTTCGTGCCGCCGCTCACCCCTTTACATCCAACCGGCTCGGTGTGACGCTTCTTGCCGGAGGCGATGATGGCGAGTGCGGTTGACAAAATCGGAACGGGTCCCGGGCGTCCGCTCGCGCTCCGGCATCGCCTCTCGACGCGCATCTGGCACTGGTCCAATGCATTGGCAGTCTTCGTGCTGCTGATGAGCGGGTTGATGATCTTCAATGCGCATCCGCGGCTCTATTGGGGGCAGTCTGGCGCGAACTTCGATCGCGCGTGGCTCCAGATAGGATCCGACGAGACGCAGGGTTATCTCAAGATCGGCAACCGGCGATGGGACACGACGGGCGTGCTCGGGCGCTGGAACGATGCCAATGGCGTCGCGCAACGCCGCGCCTTTCCGCACTGGGCGACGATCCCGTCGACATACAATCTCGCGCTTGCGCGACGCTGGCACCTGACCTTCGCCTGGCTGTTCGCGTTCGGACTGCTGTGCTTCATGGTCCGCGCCTTCTGGAACCGGCATGTGGCGCGCGATCTCAGCTTCACGCGCGACGAACTCAGCCCACGCGCATTGTGGCGCGACACTGCCAACCATCTGCGGCTCCGCTTCGACCACGGACCGCGGTACAACCTGCTGCAAAAGGCGAGCTATATCCTCGTCATCTTCGCGCTGCTGCCGCTGCTGATCTTCACCGGGCTTGCCATGTCGCCGGGCATGAACGCCGCCTGGCCCTGGCTGATCGATATTTTCGGCGGGCGCCAGTCCGCGCGCTCGATCCATTTCATCATCGCCGCAATGATTGCAGGCTTCATCGCCGTGCACCTGCTGCTGGTGCTGCTCGCCGGGCCGATCCGCGGAATCGGCGCCATGATCACCGGACGGGAGCTTCGCCGATGAGCCGGCTCCTCACGCGCCGCGGCCTGATCGGGGGCGGGCTCGCCATAGGAGCGGGCGGATTGCTCAGCGGTTGCGACAGGCTCGGCGAGAGTCCCGCCTTTCGCAAGATCCTCTCCTGCGGCGAGGCGATGAACCGGCATGCGCAGCGCCTGCTCACCGACCGCAACGCCTTGGCGCGCGAATTTTCCGCTTCCGACATTTCGCCATTCTTCCGCGGCAATGGTTCGCAGAACCCGGGCACGGGCGGCTATCCCGAACACGCCGCGGCGGGCTTCGCCAACTGGCGCGTGCGCGTCTCGGGCCTCGTTGCGCGTCCGCTGACGCTTTCGATGGCGCAGATCCGCTCGATGCCGAAGCGCAGCCAGATCACGCGGCACGACTGTGTCGAGGGCTGGAGCGCGATCGGCAAATGGACGGGTGTGCCGCTATCGCTGCTGCTCGACCAGGCGGGACTGAGCGATCGCGCGCGCTTCGTTGTATTTCGCTGCGCCGACCAGATCGGCGGCGCTCCCTATTATGAATCGATCGACCTGATCGACGCGCTCCATCCGCAGACGATCATGGCCTGGGCATTGAACGACGCGCTGCTCCCCATACGCAACGGCGCGCCGCTCAGGCTGCGCGTCGAGCGCCAGCTCGGCTACAAGCACGCCAAATATGTCCAGGCGATCGAGGCGGTGGCGACCCTCGACGGTATTGGGCTCGGCAAGGGTGGTTACTGGGAGGATCGCGTCGATTACGAATGGTATGCAGGCATATAGACTTGACCTGAGCGTCCCTCGCCTTACCCCTTGAAAAGGGGGAGCAAAGCGTAGGGAGACGCCATGGCTCTGATCGACAGCTTTCTACAGCGGCTCGTGAAACGCGGCACGCTGACGCTCACCGACCATCTCGGAAACCAGAAGACCTTCGGCGTGCCCGATATCGGGTTTGCTGATGTCGCGATCCGCTTCGCGGATAGCGGCGTCGCCAGCTATATCGTCCGACACCCCCGACTGGGCGCCGCTGAAACCTTCATGGACGGCCGGCTGATCGTCGAGAAGGGCGATATTTTCGACCTGATCACGCTGATCCGTAGCAACAGCCCGTGGGAGCGCGGCGGCAAGCTGTCGATCAAGAACCCCGTGCGGCGCGCATTCAGCAAAACCCAGAGCCGCCTCTCCCGGCTCAACTGGGAAGGCCGCTCGAAGCGCAACGTCGCGCATCACTATGATCTCGGCAACGCGCTCTACGAACTCTTTCTCGATGAGGACATGCAGTATAGCTGCGCCTATTTCACCGATCCCGCCAACAGCCTCGAACAGGCGCAGGAGGACAAGAAGGCGCATATCGCGGCCAAGCTTCATCTGAAGCCCGGGCAGCGCGTGCTCGACATCGGCTGTGGCTGGGGTGGGATGGCTCTCTATCTCAACCGGCATTTCGACGTCGATGTGCTCGGCATCACGCTCTCCGAAGAGCAGCTCAAGACCGCGCGCGATCGCGCCACCACCGCGGGTGTATCGGATCGCGTGAAGTTCGAGCTGATCGACTATCGCAATCTGGAGGGGCAGTTCGACCGAATCGTCTCGGTCGGCATGTTCGAACATGTCGGCCCCCCGCACTACCGCGAATTCTTCCGCCAGTGCCGCAACCTGATGACCGATGACGGGGTGATGCTGCTCCATACGATCGGACGCTTCGGCGGCCCGGGCACCACGGACGCCTTCACGCGCAAATATATCTTTCCCGGAGGATATATCCCGGCACTCAGCGAAGTCATCGCGGCGAGCGAGAAGAACCGCCTGATCGCGACCGATGTCGAGACGCTGCGCCTCCACTACGCACTGACCATCCATCACTGGTACAGGCGCACGACCGAGAACCGCGAAAAGATTGTAGCGCTCTATGACGAGCGCTTTTTTCGCATGTGGCAATTCTATCTGGCGGGCGCGATCTCGACATTCGAATATGGCGGCATGGGCAATTACCAGATCCAGTACGCCAAACGCCGCGACACGCTGTCCATCACCCGCGACTATATCGCGAAGGACGAACAACGAGTCGCGCGTAAGATATGAGCGTGGTCAGGCGCCAAAGCCGCCATCGATGGTGTGCATGGCCCCGGTCATCATCGCGCCGTGCGGGCCCGCGACATAGGCTGTAAGCTCGGCGATCTCGTCCGCGTGGATGTGACGCTTGATCGCCATGAAGCTGTGCATGGTTTCGGCCAGGGGACCATTGGCGGGATTCATGTCGGTATCGACCGGGCCCGGCTGGATGCTGTTGACGGTGATGCCGCGCGCTCCGAAGTCGCGCGCCAGTCCACGCACCATGCCCTGCACCGCCGATTTGGTGAGTGCGTAGGCCGCGCCCCCGGGAAACGGCATGACATCCCCGTTCACCGAACCGATCACGATGATGCGGCCATTGTCGTTCATCTTGCGCGCGGCTTCGACTGCTGCGTGATAGGGCGCGCGGACATTGACGTCGATCATTGCGTCAATAACGTCGGCTTCAAGTACGAGCGGGTCGCCGAGCACCGCGGTGCCGGCATTTACGACGAGCACGTCGAGCGCGCCCCGGCTCGCCACCGTGGCGATGAGCGCATCACGATCAGCGCTGTCGGTGCGGATCGCCTCGGCGCCCGTTTCGGTGGCGAGCGCTTCGGCGGCTTCCTTCGATCCTGCATAGGTGAAGGCGACCTTGCCGCCTTGCTCCGCGAGCCGGCGAACAATCGCCGCGCCGATGCCCCGACTACCGCCCAGAACGAGGATATTCTTGCCTGTGAAATCGGTCATGGGGAACTCCCTTGAGTTAATGTAGTGAGTGCTATATATTTAATCACGAATGAGCGTCAAGGAGTTTTTTAGTGCCCACTACACAACAGACGCGCGCGCGTGGCCGACCGCGCGCATTTGACAAGGAAAATGCGGTCGAGACGGCAATGCGGCTGTTCCATGCGCGTGGTTATGATGCCGTTGGGGTGGCTGAGCTGGGCACCGAACTTGGCATCAGGCCACCCAGCTTTTATGCGGCATTTGGCAACAAGGCCGGCCTCTTCGCCGAGGCGCTGGAGCGTTATTACAACAGCGACGCCAATATTTTCTCGATTGCGAGCGAACCGAAGGGCAGCGTGATCGAGGTGATTGAGCGAACACTGATGCTCGCGGCGCAAACCTACCCCGAGCATGACGGTGTAGCAGGCTGCCTTGTGCTTGATGGCACGCGCAACACGACCGATCCCGAGGCGCGCGCGCTGACCGCCGCCGCGAAACAGGCCGGTCGCGACGCGATTCGCGCGTTCATCGCGACCGAGTACCGCGATCGCGCCGAAGAGCTGTCGCAGTTCGTCGCGATTGCGATGGCGGGCATGTCAGCGGCGGCACGCGACGGGGCCGACGAGGCCACGCTGCGCGCCTTTGCCGCCAATATCATCCGCGCCTTTCGCCGCGAGGTCGAAGCGACGTGAAACTGGCGGCCCGCCGGCATGCCGGCAGGCCCTGGTGCCTTTGCCTATTTGCTGGCCATCGCCAGATCGCCCTCAGCCTTGCTGAGCGATCCGTCCTTGTTGGCGTCGGCCTTGGCGAACCATCCGCTCTTCATCGCCATATATTCGGTCTGGGACAGCGATCCGTTGCCGTCGGCGTCGGCGGCTTTCCATTTCGCATCGCCGGCCTTGGCCATGGCTTCGCTCGCGCTGAGCTGGCCATCGGCATTGGCATCCTTCTTTGTCCAGCCCGCGGTGACCGACGCGTCATATTCGGCGCGCGTGATCCGGCCGTCGGCGTCGGTGTCGGCGGTCTTCCACATATCGCCCGCATGGGCAGTGCCGCCGATCGCAAGAATGGCGAACGCGGCAAACAGGGAGCGTTTCATGACTTCCTCCTGAGTTGGCGCGCATCAGGTGCGCCACCTGCCCAAAGAACGTCTGGCTTGTGCCGCATATCCACGGGTTCCGCAGCCCGTCGCGCGAAGCCAACGTCTCAGCGCGGATATTTGCGATCCATACAGGCGAGCGAGGCGATGATCAGCTCCTCAAGCACGGCAAGATCGATGTCGGCGAGCTTCTTCACATACAGGCAGCACTTGCCGGTCTTGTACTTGCCCAGCCGCGCCATGAGGTCGGCGTACTGATCGAAGCTATCCACGACGTACAGAGTCAGCGCGTCCTTGCGCGGGGAGAAGCCGATGCGGGCCATGTCGCCCTCATGCCCACTGTCATAGCGGTAGTGATAGCTGCCGAAGCCAACTATGCTCGGACCCCACATGACGGGCTCATAGCCTGAAAGCCTTTGCATCATCGCCGCGATCTGCTTCGCATCTTCGCGCTTCGTTTCGGGCTCGACGCGACCGAGGAACTGCGCGACGCTCGCTATGGTCGCTTTCGTCTTGATCTCGGCCATACGGGGTCCTCCTGTCACGGCGACGCCATCACAGATGTTGCACCTTGGGGCGATAGCGCATAACCGCGCACGCGACTCCCCAACGCGCAAGCAATTTCAAGGATCATGAGATGAGCGACAAGATCAACCGCGTTGTGCTCGCCTATTCGGGCGGGCTCGACACCAGCGTGATCCTGAAATGGCTGCAGCAGACCTATAGTTGCGAGGTGGTCACCTTCACCGCCGATCTCGGCCAGGGCGAGGAGCTCGAGCCCGCGCGCGCCAAGGCGCAGCTCATGGGTATCAAGCCCGAACACATCTTTATCGACGATCTGCGCGAGGAATTCGTCAAGGACTATGTCTTCCCAATGATGCGCGCCAACGCGCTTTATGAGGGCTGCTACCTGCTCGGCACCTCGATCGCGCGTCCGCTGATCGCCAAGCGCCAGATCGAGATCGCCAGACAGGTCGGCGCCGATGCGGTCAGCCATGGCGCGACGGGCAAGGGCAACGACCAGGTCCGCTTCGAGCTCGGCTATTACGCGCTGAACCCCGACATCAAGGTGATAGCGCCCTGGCGCGAGTGGGACCTCACCAGCCGCACCGCGCTGATCGAGTTCGCTGAGAAGCACCAGATCCCGGTGCCCAAGGACAAGCGCGGCGAAAGCCCCTTCTCGACCGACGCCAACCTTCTCCACACCTCGTCCGAGGGCAAGGTGCTCGAGGATCCGTGGGAGGAGGTGCCCGACTATGTCTTCTCGCGCACCGTCAATCCCGAGGACGCGCCCGACAGCCCCGAGATCATCACCATCGATTTCGAGCGCGGCGATGCGGTCGCGGTCAATGGCGAGGGGCTGAGCCCCGCAAGCCTGCTTGCAAAGCTCAACGAGCTCGGCCGCACGCACGGCATCGGCCGGCTCGACCTGCTCGAGAACCGTTTCGTTGGCATGAAGAGCCGCGGCATGTACGAAACCCCCGGCGGCACGATCCTGCATGTCGCGCACCGCGGCATCGAGCAAATCACGCTCGACCGCGGCGCCGCGCACCTCAAGGACGAGCTCATGCCGCGCTACGCCGAGCTCATCTACAACGGCTTCTGGTTCAGCCCCGAGCGCGAGATGCTCCAGGCCGCGATCGACCACAGCCAGGACAAGGTGACGGGCACCGTCCGCATGAAGCTCTACAAGGGCGCGGCGCACATCATCGGCCGCAAATCGCCCTATTCGCTCTATTCGGAGAAGGTCGTGACCTTCGAGGACGATCAGGGCGCCTACGACCAGCGCGATGCTGAAGGGTTTATTAAGCTTAACGCGCTACGGCTTAGACTGTTAGGACGGCGCGAGGGCTGATGAACGTTCGGGGGGGGCAGAGCCGTGGTGGGAAGCGCGATCATACGCGGTCGCGCTCATCCTGCTGTCCGCCGTCCCCTTGCTTTGGCCCGATATCCCGCCATTGGCGGACCTTCCCGGCCATATGGGTCGCTACCGGGTTGAACTCGACCTTGCTTCCTCGCCCGGGCTCCAGCAATTTTACGACTTCCAATGGCGATTGATCGGCAATCTCGGCGTCGATCTGCTGGTTATTCCGCTCGCCAAGCTCTTCGGACTTGAGCTGGCTGTAAAACTGATCGTGATGGCCATCCCGCCATTAACCGTGACGGGCTTCCTGCTGATCGCGCAGGAGGTGCATGGCCGATTGCCGCCAACCGCCGCGCTCGCGCTGCCGCTCGCGTACGGCTATCCTTTCCAGTTCGGCTTCATCAACTTCGCTCTGTCGATGGCCCTCACATTTCTGGCCTTCGCGCTGTGGCTGAAGCTGACGCGTGCACGCCGCCTGGCGGTCCGCAACTGCATTTTCGTGCCCCTCTCGGTGATCATCTGGACAACGCATGTCTTTGGCTGGGGCGTGCTGGGCCTGCTCGTATTCGCCGCTGAACTCACGCGCCTTCGCGGCGAAGGCAAGAGATGGACTGACGCCGCATTCCACGGCAGCCTCAATTGCCTTCCTTTGGCGCCGCCACTCCTGCTGATGCTCATGTGGCGCTCAGGGGAAGTGACGGGCAGTACGGGAGACTGGTTCAACTGGCCGGCAAAAATCGGTTATTTCGCCATGATGCTGCTTGATCGGTGGCGTATCCTTGACCTGTTTTCGGTCGCTGTTCTTGCAGTTACCGTTTATGCTGCGGCGCGCGACCGCGAAACCGGATTTTCCCGCACGATCGGTATCGGCGCGCTGCTTCTTCTCGCTGCCTATGTATTCCTTCCGCGTGTTCTGATCGGCTCGGCCTATGCCGATATGCGGCTGGCGCCGTTTGTGATGGCGGTCGCGTTGCTTGCGATTCGTTTCGCGCCGGCCTGCCAGCAGAGACACTTGCAGCTGGTTGCTGTCGGCGCACTTGCCTTTTTCCTGGTGCGGACGACCGCAACAACGATCAGCTTCTGGCTCTACGACAGAGACTATGACCGCGAGCTGGCCGCCGTGCCGCATATCCCGGAACATGCCCGGCTCGTTTCCTTCGTCGGCACCACATGCAATTTCCCTTATTGGGGGCTGACCAAAATGGAGCACCTGCCTTCCCTTGCACTTGTGCGGCGGGGTGCGTACGCGAACGATCAATGGATTATGCCCGGCGCACAGCTTCTGGGCACTCGACACCAAGAGGCCGGATGGTTCTCGCGCGATCCATCCCAACTGACGTCGCGCGAAGCCTGCAAGCACGAGGCCTGGCTCACATTGAACGATGCGCTGGACAGGCTTCCCAGAAGCGCATTCGACTATCTCTGGTTGATCAATCCGCCGCCATTCGACCGAACCAAGCTCGACGGTCTTGAGATGATTTGGCGAGATGGAAACTCAGCCCTGTTTCGCATTCCTCAGAGGGCCAACACCGCTTTCGCCAACGGAGCCAAGGACGACCAGCCATGAGCAAGCCGTATCTGTCGATTGTCATCCCCTGCTACAACGAGGAGGGTTGTCTGGGCGAGCTGCATCGTCGCGTGTCTGCCGCGGCTAGCGCGGTGGCGGGCGAGAATTACGAGATCGTGCTCGTCAACGACGGGTCCCGCGACGAGAGCTGGAAAGTGATGGAAAAGCTCGCAGCCCAGGATCCAAAAGTGCTCGCCATCAATCTTTCGCGCAATCACGGTCACCAGCTCGCGTTGACGGCCGGGCTCGACCTGTGCTCCGGAGCGCGCATCCTGATCATCGATGCTGACCTGCAAGACCCTCCCGAATTGATCGGCGAAATGCTCGAAACAATGCGTGCGGAGCAGGCCGATATCGTCTACGCCGTACGCCGAAAACGGGCCGGCGAAACCTTCTTTAAAAAGGCGACGGCTGCGCTGTTCTACCGGGCACTTTCCCGCGTAACGGACACGCCGATTCCGCTCGACGCTGGCGATTTTCGCCTGATGAGCCGGAGGGCGCTCGATGCGCTGCTGGCGCTTCCCGAACAGGCACGTTTCGTTCGCGGAATGGTGGCGTGGATCGGATTTCGACAGGTGCCGTTTTGCTATGACCGCGCCGAACGCCTAGCGGGTGAAACCAAATATCCCTTGGCCAAAATGATGCGCTTCGCGCTCGACGCGATAACGGGATTCTCGACCGCGCCGCTCCGCTTCGCCAGCTATGTGGGGCTGGGGCTCGCTGCCGCATCACTGCTGATCATACTCTATGTCGCCTACGGTTGGCTTTCGGGCAGAGCAATTGAAGGCTGGACATCACTGATGCTGGTCGTCGTCACGCTAGGTTCTGTACAGATGTTCGTGCTTGGGATGATCGGCGAATACATCGGACGACTGTATGTCGAATCGAAGCGCCGTCCGCTGTACATCGTTGCCGATATCGTCGGCCGGGCGAGTGGGCGCGCTGCCCTCGGTCATATCGCTCCTCTGACCGACACGACGGCTACCAACGAAAGCCCCGGCGGCAGGGGCATCCGCGCAATGAGGTGACGCTCCAGCCCGAAGATCGCCTCGAAGAGCCGATTGACGGGCGCCGGCGGCAGTACGTCGTCACTTCCCTCGCGGCCGATCGCCTTGGCAAAAAGCCGTGCCCCGACCGCCAGCGGGAACAACAGGCTATTGAACCAACTTAGCATATCGAGGCTGAGCCCCGCGTCTGCGACCACTAAGCTGAGCGTTCGCCGCGTATAGCGTCGAAAATGGTGGTTTGCTGTGTCATGGCCGCTCCACATCGAGGGAAATGCGGGCACGGTGATCAAAATCCGGCCTCCCGGCCGCAGTCGCGCCGCAATCGCGCTTAGCGCCTCGCGATCCTTCTCGACATGCTCGAGAACGTCGAGGATGGCGATCAGATCGTAGCTCTCGGCCGCGATGCCGTCGAGTGCAGGCAGGCAGGCATCGGCTACCGGCCGACCCAGACGCTGCGCAGCAACGGCGCGGGCAGCAGGATCAATCTCGATCGCGTCCACGCGCCCGAACTGGCCGAGCATCGCGAGATTGTGTCCTGTGCCGCAGCCAATTTCGAGAATGCGAGCATCGGACGGCAGCGAAATACGAGACGCTATTAGCTTGGCAAGAATGCGCCGTCGCGCCAGATACCACCAATGGCAGCTGTCGTGCTCGGCCATGCGGTCGTAGATGATGCGTTCCATAAACCCAAAACCCGTTTCTGGTTCAGATAAGCGGCTTGCGACGTGTGACACAGGTGCCCTTAATGCGCGCCTAAAATGCTAGTCCTAGCTGGATCGCCGCCGCGACTTGCCTCGTGGTCACTATCAGCGCGCAAATGTCCAGAAGCGGTTGAGGACAAATGCGAGCCACGGCGTGATGAGCACCATCGGCACGATCGAGAGCGTGACCGACAAGTCGAGCCGGCCGACGAACAGCCAGACCC
Organism: Sphingomonas cavernae; assembly: GCF_003590775.1. Classification (GTDB taxonomy): domain Bacteria; phylum Pseudomonadota; class Alphaproteobacteria; order Sphingomonadales; family Sphingomonadaceae; genus Sphingobium_A; species Sphingobium_A cavernae. The sequence continues at coordinate 1,057,750 of NZ_QYUM01000002.1, forward strand.
AGAAGCTGTTGAGCAGAAAGCAGAGCAACGAGACGATCACGTAACGCCCCTGCACTTTGAGCCCGCCCCCGCTCTGATTGGTGTGGCCGAAGGTCCAGCGACTGTGAAGCGCGTAGCCCGTTGCTCCGACAACGACCGTCGACAACGTATTGGCAAGATAGGGATCGATCGCGGCCAGCTCCGCCATCACCCAGTAAAGGACTGAATGGAAGGCCGTCATCGCCCCGCCGCCTACGGCATAGGCGGCGATCTGGCCGATCATGGTCTTGGGCACACGGATCATGTCGCCTCCCTATCCGCGTCGCGCCCCATCCGCCAGCCTGCACTGGCCAGAAGCGCTGCGATCGCGAGCGGTGACAGCCATATCCCCATATGCGCCAGCGGCGCCTGGGCCAGAGGAACAAGAAAAGCGGCGCCATATACGAGCCGCTCGGGCGCATACCAGCCAAGCCTCCAGCGCACCGCGCATATCAGTGCGACGAGTGAGAAGGCAATCAGGTCGTAATTGAAGAAATAAGGGAGGATCAGCGCGGTCGCGGCGAAGGATAGGAGCCCGAGATCGCGTATGCCGACGTTGCGCCGCCACGCCCAGACCACCACGCCGATCGCAAAGAGTGCGGAGATCAACTGGCCGAGCGCAATCAATGCGGCATCACCGGTCAACGCCTGCAGCGCGCGACCGACGGTCGGCATCATGAAGATGAACTCGCGGCCGGGCGCGTCGGCCATCAGGCTCGCCTGGAAGGCGAGCGTCGAGCCGAGCCATGTCTGCCAGGCAGAAATCCCGAAGGCGCAGACGGAAAGCAGGGCGAGCGCCAGGACACCAAGCGTGGCCCAGAACATCGTCGCGACATCACGCTTCATGGCGAGAATGACCGGCACCAGGATGCCCATATGAGGCTTGACGCTCATCAGCGCGAAACTCAATCCGGCTATCCTCGCATTCGATCCCGCTGCGCGCCACCCGTAGAGCGCTAGCGCGCTGGTCAGGAACCCGAAATGCGCGGCCCACAGATTGACGATCGTACCCGATAGCAACAGCACGGCCACACCCGGCAGCTCGACATCTCTCAACCAGGGTCGGGCTGCGTGCCAGAGCAATATCAGTCCGCCAAGCTGCCAGAGAATGAGCGCCGGCACATAGCCCAGCAGTCCGAATGGCACGGAAAAGAGCAGCATGTGCGGCGGATAGGAATAGGCATAGATGCCGCGCGCGCCAATCGCCGCCTCAAGCGTGCGCCGGTATTCGGGGCGGTCGTAGATCCCCGCTGCGCCCGATCTGAGCACCTCAGCACCGCCATGCCAGATATTGACGAAATCGCGGCCGATCACTGTCGACGCATTGATCCGTATCCCGTCGAGATTGGCAAGTTCGGCCGCAATCAGATCATAAGCGAGCCACCCCGCTAAGGGCCACATGATCAGTCCATAGATACCGAAGGCACCCAGAAGGCGCGTCAGCCCCTTCCAGGCGGGCCTCAGCCGATCGGCGATCATGCCTCAGCCAACATCCTCGAAGTAGAAGATATCCCGCCCCACACTCTCGATCACGTGACCCTCCGGGATCGGGGTCACGTAGCGCAGGAAGCTGTGCGGATAGGGGAAGAAATGGAGGTGCGGGTTGAAGGTGAAGCGGTACTCGCGTTCCTGCGGCACGACGATGATCAGCCGCTTCGCAGCCACACGACGCAGCTCGGCAAGCGCGGTGCGGAATTCGAGGATGTGCTCGAGAACGTGCGTGCAGATCACCGTATCGAACGCATTGTCATCGAAAGGCAGCCGCTCGACATGCCCCTCGACAAAACGGATCTCGGGATGACGGCTGCGTGTGCCCTCCTCGATGATGAAATCGGTGCCCGTAAGTTTAAGTGCGGGCCGGCGCTGCTTGAGCCAGTCGAGCAGATAGCCCGTTCCGCAGCCGACATCGAGCACGGTCTCGCCCTCGATCGCGTCGACGATCCGCTTGAGGCACGCTTCCGAATTGTCGGTTTCGTCCTGCACGCGTGGCATACGCTCGTAGATCGAGCGATATTCCTCGGCGGTCACGAACGGGATGCGCTCTCGGAAACGCTCGATATCGTCGACGAGCGGGCCCCAATGGCGACGAAAGAGCCAGCGCATCGCGCCCGAATCGCGAAGGAAGGGCGGTATCACCTCTTCGAGCACAGTGCGGATCGCGTTGACTGTTTCGCGCTTCATGGTGTCTGCCGATTTTCCCTTCGGGCCGCGTCCGCCTTGCCCCAGCCGGCGCTTGCCCTTTCGGGCCGACGCCTTAAAGCATTCGCACATTCATTCAAGCGGTGAGCACAATGGCGTTTTCGGGGGACAGCGCGCGGACCATGGCCTGGCTGCGCGAGGATCGGTGGCGGTTCTGGACGCTTTTGATCTGGGTCGCCTTCGCCGCGTTCCTGATCGCAAGCCGCTGGGGCGCGATCCACTGGTTCGCGCTGGGAGACACCGACGACAATCTGCGGATGATGCAGGTTCGCGCCTGGCTCGATGGCCAGGGGTGGTTCGATCTGCGCCAATATCGGCTCAATCCGCCGCAGGGCTTCAATGTCCACTGGTCACGTCTCGTCGATCTTCCGATCGCCGGGCTCATCCTCGCGACAAAGCCCTTTTTCGGTACCGCGATCGCCGAGCGCATTGCGGTCACAATCGCACCGCTGCTTCCGCTCGGCGTCGCGATCTTCGCGCTCGGCCTCGCAGTACGGCGCCTGATCGCGCCGTGGAGCTTCGCGCTCGCCGCGCTGCTGCTGATCGGCGCATCGTCGACGATGAGCATGTTCTCGCCAACGCGGATCGATCATCACAACTGGCAACTGGCGCTGCTCGCCTTGATCGTGGCGGGACTGGTCGATCCCGAACGCCGTCGCGGCGGGCTGACGGTGGGCGGCGCCAGTGCGCTCTCGCTCGTCATCGGCTTCGAGATGATGCCCTATCTGGGACTTGCCGGGGCCGCAGTCACACTGCGCTGGATCTGGGATCAGGCCGAATCGGCGCGGCTCCAGACCTATGCGGTCGCGCTCGCGGCGGGATCCGCACTCGGCTATGCGCTGTTCGCCTCCTATGACAACCGGCTGCCGCGCTGCGACGTGCTTTCGCCAGTATGGATGTCGTCGATGGTCCTCGCCGGCGGGCTGTTGCTCGTCATCGCCCGGCTTCCACTGGCGGCGCGCTGGCAGCGTATCGGCGCCGCGGCCGTCGCCGCCGCGATCCTCGGGGGCTTCTTCGCCGCGTCCTGGCCGCAGTGCGTCGGGCGGCCCGAGGGGGTGTCGGACGAGCTTCAACGGAGCTGGCTCAACAATATCCGCGAGGTACGCCCCGTCTATCGGCAGGACTGGCGCGTCATGGCGACGATGCTCGGGTTGCCCGTCGCCGGACTGATCGGGAGCATGCTGACGCTCTGGTTCAACCGACGCGATCCCGCCAGGCTCGCGGCCTGGGGCGCGGCGACGTTGCTGTCGGCCTGCGGCTTCGCCCTGCTCTTCTTCCAGAGCCGCGCGGCGCCGGCGGCGCAGCTCCTCGCAGTGCCCGGAGGCGTCTCGCTGATCTGGCTGCTCTTCCCGCGGCTCCGCGCCAGCCGCCATATGCTCGTGCGCATACTCGGCGCCGCGATGGTCGTCCTAATCGGATCGGGCTTTGCGGTGCCCTGGGTCGTCAAGATGGTGCCGAAGGAAGCCGAGACCAGGCACAACACCGTCGTGCGCAAGGCCGGCGCCGCGTGCGGCACGATCCCCGCGATGGCGCCACTCGACAAATTCCCGCGCACCGTGATCATGACGATGAACGACCTCGGTCCGCGGCTGATCACGCTGACGCATCACGACGCGATCTCGGGTCCCTATCACCGCAACGGCGAGGCGATCCTGGACCTGCACCATGCCTTTGATGGCACACCCGAAAAGGCGCGCGCGATCGCGAAGAAGCATGGCGCGACTCTGCTTATGATCTGTCCCGGATTTGCGGAAGGCACGGTCTACAAGGCGCGCAGCCCCAAGGGCTTCTACGCGCAGCTCGAGGCGGGCAAGGTGCCCGTCTGGCTGACCCCGCTGCCGCTGCCCAAGACGTCGCCCTTCAAGCTGTGGCGGATCGAGGACTGAGCGCGCTTAGTTTCACTTAACTTCGCAAGTTTCTCACAAACAGCCATCTTGATTCGCCCGCACCGACGCGTGGGCTGAGTGGCGGCCGCACGCAAGCATAGGCCGGGGCGATCATGTAGGACAGCCCGACGGCAGGGTCAGGCGAGATTGCCCTTGATCCCGTCGATCACGAACTGCGCGGCAAGCGCGGCGAGCAGCACGCCGAGCAGGCGCGTGATGACCGCTTCCACCTTGGGGCCGACCATGCGCATCAGTGGCCCCGCCGCGATGAGGCAGGCAAGCGTGATGACGAGCACCAGCGCCATCGCGGCGAGCACGACAAAGGTTTCCTCGATCCCCTTGCTTCGCGCCATCATCAGCATGACCGACGCGATCGAGCCGGGTCCGGCGATCATCGGGATCGCCATCGGGAAGATCGAGACATCCTCGTGCTCGGGGCTCGCCTGTACTTCCTTTGCGCGTTCCTCGCGACGCTGGGTGCGCTTTTCGAAGACCATTTCGAGCGCGATCAGGAAGAGCATGATCCCGCCAGCGATGCGGAAGCTGTCGAGATTGATGCCAAGCGCGCCGAGCAGCTTTTCGCCAAACAGCGCGAAAACGAGCAGGATCAGCGAGGCGACAAAGACCGCGCGGATCGCCATGGCGCGGCGCGCCTGCACAGCCGCCCCCGTGGTCAGGCTGGCATAGATGGGCGCGCAACCGGGAGGATCGATCACGACGAGGAAGGTGACGAACGCCGAGATGAAGAGTTCAATCATTGCGCGCACATGCCCCCTGTCCCGATAGCCGCACGCTGGATCAGGTGATCGCGCGAATCAAGGCCGCGCGGTTGAAAAGCGGATTCAGAGTCCTTCGGGCGCGGCGAGGCCGAGACGCGCATGCGCCGCGACCAGCGTGTTGCGCAGCAACACCGCGATCGTCATCGGCCCGACGCCGCCGGGCACGGGCGTTATTGCGCCCGCGACCTCAGCCGCCTCGGCATAGGCGACATCGCCCACCAGCCGCGTCTTGCCCGGTTCGGTCGAGGGAACGCGGTTGATGCCAACATCGATGACCGTTGCGCCCGGCTTGATCCAGCCACCCCTCACCATCTCGGGTCGCCCCACCGCGGCGACGACGATATCGGCGCGGCGGACGACATCGGACAGGTCTTTTGTGCGGCTGTGCGCGACGGTGACGGTGCAGCTTTCCTTGATGAGCAGTTGCGCCATGGGCTTGCCGACGATGTTCGAGCGGCCGATCACCACCGCGTCCAGCCCCGAGAGATCGCCGAGCTTGTCCTTGAGCAGCATCAGGCAGCCAAGCGGAGTGCACGGCACCAGCGCGTCCTCGCCCACCGCGAGCCTTCCCGCATTGACGACATGGAAGCCGTCGACGTCCTTCGCGGGATCGATCGCGGCGATCACCGCCTTTTCGTCGATCTGCGGCGGCAGGGGCAACTGGACGAGGATTCCGTCGACCATGTCGTCGGCGTTGAGCGCCGCTACCAGCGCAATCAGTTCGTCCTGGCTGACGCTCGGGGGTAGCCTGTGCTCGATGCTCTGCATGCCCGCGGCGACCGTCGCCTTGCCCTTGGAGCGAACATAGACCTGGCTTGCGGGGTCTTCGCCCACCAGCACGACCGCGAGGCCGGGCGCACGCCCGGAGGCGCTGTGAAACTCGGGCACCGCCGCCGCGACACGTTCGCGCAGGCCCTCCGCAAAGGCTTTTCCGTTAATGATTTCCGCTGTCATGGCGATGCTCTGTACAGTCTCTCAAGGGCTTCCGCCAGACGCTCGGGATCGCCCTCGAGCCGGACATGCTTGAGCCGCGCGGCCTCTCCGCTCCGGATCATCACGTCGCGCCGCGGCAGGTCGAGCGCACTGGCGAGGAAACGAACAAGCGCGCCATTGGCCGCGCCCTCCACCGGCGGCGCGCGCAATCGGACGGGCAGCCAGCCTCCTTTGGGCTCGAGCACCGCGTCGCGCGACGCGCGGGGGGTGACGCGCACCGAGACGGTGATTCCCTTCGCGTCGGCGCGCCAGACCGCCAATCAGGCCAGCGACATCATAAGATTTGGAATGATGATGTTGCGTATGATGTAGAGGATCAGCAGCACGACGAGCGGCGACAGGTCGAGCGCGCCGAGATCGGGCATGATCCGGCGTATGGGCGCATAGATCGGCGCTGTGATGCGATCGAGCGCATAGAGCACCGAGCGCATGAACTCGTTGGTGGTGTTGATGATGTTGAAGGCGACGAGCCAGGACAGCACCGCCTGGATGACGATGATCCAGGTGAGCACGGTGGCCAGATAATAGACGATTTCCAACAGGATTTGCATGTGCGTCCCCGGCAAAGATTATAGTTCAGCCCCCTAGCGCCTGATCGATTGAGGTGGAAGTGCAAAGCGCTTCCGCCGAAATCGAACCCCGGCGGCAACCGCTTCAACGATGCACGAGCGTACCCGCGCCGCGCCGGGTGAAGATTTCGAGCAGCATCGCATGCGGCACGCGCCCGTCGAGGATGACCGCGGCGTCGACGCCGGCATTGACCGCCCTGACGCAGGTTTCGAGCTTGGGGATCATGCCTCCCGAGATCGTCCCGTCCTGTTGCAGGCGTGCGATCGCGTGCGGATCGAGATCGGTGAGCAATTGCTTCTGCTTGCCGAGCACGCCCGGCACATCGGTCAGCAGGAAAAGCCGCGACGCCCCCATCGCGGCCGCCACTGCACCCGCCATCGTGTCGGCATTGATGTTATAGGTATGGCCGTCCGCCCCTACGCCGATCGGCGCAACGACGGGGATCATGCCTGCGGACGAGATCGTATCGAGAACGGTGCGGTCGACCGAGGCGGGTTCACCGACAAAGCCCAGGTCGATCACCTGCTCGATATTGCTGTCGGGATCGCGCCGCGTGCGGTTGACCTTCTCGGCGGTGACGAAACCGCCATCCTTGCCCGAGATCCCGACGGCGCGGCCACCCGCCTGCGCGATCCAGGCGACGATTTCCTTGTTGATCGCGCCCGAAAGCACCATTTCGGCGACCTTCGCGGTTTCGGCATCGGTGACGCGCAAGCCATCGACGAACTGCGATTCAACGCCCAATTGCTTGAGCATCGCGCCGATCTGCGGCCCGCCGCCATGGACGACGACGGGGTTGATCCCGACCATCTTCATCAGCACGACGTCCTCGGCGAAGTCGCGCGCCAGTTCGGGATCGCCCATCGCATGGCCGCCATATTTCACGACGAAGGTCTTGCCCGCATAACGCTGCATATAGGGCAGCGCCTCGGTGAGCGTTTCGGCTTTCGCGAGCAGTGCGGGATCAGGGGCGTGGGACACGGTTCAGGCTTCCAGTGGCTTGGCGTCGAGCTTTCGCCCGAGCGCGACGAAGAGGTAGATGAGCGGCGGGACCAGGATCGCGGACAGCAGGATCTTAGAGATCATCTGCCCCATGAGCAGCTCGCCGATCGGGAACACGCCTGCAAAGGCGATCGTGATGAACAGCAAGGTGTCGACGATCTGGCTGAGCACGCTCGCGATGCCCGCGCGCAGCCAAAGCAGCCTTTCGCCCTCCTGACCCTTCAATGCCGCGAAGATCGTGACATTCAAGGTCTGCGAAATGCCATAGGCGATGATGCCACCGAGCCAGATGCGCGGCGTTCCGCCCATCATCATCGCGAAAGCCTCAGCGCGCGCCGGGTCCATTTCGGTTGCGGCGGGTGCAGCGAGCACGATGATCGATAGCAGGATCGAGGCGATCAGCGGCACGAAGCCGATCTGCACCAGCCGGTTGGCGATGGCGCGTCCATGAAGCTCGGCAACCGCGCTCGACACCACGACGAGGAGGAGGAATGCGAAGATGCCCGCTTCCACCGCCAGCGGCCCAAGCCCTACCAGGGGCCCTATGCCCGAAAGTGGTCCCAGCGCCACCTGCTTGTTGCCCAGCACGCCCGCGATGCAGACCATCCCGCCATAGAAGATCGAGAAGGCGAACAGCGATCGCGGCATTGAAACGGTCATGGCTTTCCCCGGCCCGGTGACGATTGGCCCGCATAGCGCGAAGGGGACGCGGGCAAAATGGAAAAACGCGTGATCGCCCGTCGCTCCCCTCCCTGCAAGGGAGGGGCAGGGGGTGGGTCGCGAGCGAAGCGAGCCCTTCATCCACGGAGTTTTGATCGCCTGACGGCGACACCCACCCCTAACCCCTCCCTTGCAGGGAGGGGCACGTGCGCTCACCGCGTCGGGACGGGCTCGTCCCCCGAATAGTCGTAGAAGCCGCGGCCGGTCTTGCGGCCGTACCAGCCCGCCTCGACATATTTCACGAGCAGCGGCGCGGGGCGGAACTTGGGGTCTCCCGTGCCCGAATAGAGCACCTTGCAAATCTCGAGGCAGGTATCGAGCCCGATGAAGTCGGCAAGCGTGAGCGGACCCATTGGGTGGTTGAGGCCCATGGTGATGGCGGTGTCGATGTCGCGGATCGTCGCCACGCCCTCGCCCAGCGCGAAGCACGCCTCGTTGAGCATGGGCAGCAGGATGCGGTTGACGATGAATCCCGGCGCATCATTGGCATGAACCACCTTCTTGCCGATGGCGGCGGCATAGGTCTCGACGGTCTTCACGGTCTCGTCGGCGGTGGCAAGGCCGCGGATCAGTTCGATCAGCCCCATGACGGGCACGGGATTAAAGAAGTGCACACCGACGAAGCGCTTCGGGTCGGGTGTCGCCTGCGCCAGCCGCGTGATCGGGATCGACGAAGTGTTGGAGGCCAGCACCGCCTGATGGCCGAGCACCTTGCCGACATCCTCGAAGATCGCCCGCTTTACCTCTTCGCGCTCGGTCGCCGCCTCGATGACGAGGCCGGCCGTCGCCATCGCTGCAAAATCGGCGATCGGCTCGATCCGTTCGAGCGCCTGATCGCGCGCCTCCGCGGCGATCTTCTCCTTTTCGACGAGTCGGCCGAGCTGACGCGCGATGCCTTCCTTGGCGCGCTCGGCGATCTCCAGCCGTGCATCGGCGAGCAGCACGCGGTAACCCGCCTGCGCCGAAACCTGGGCAATGCCCGCCCCCATCTGTCCCGCGCCGATCACGCCAACCGCCTGCATTGCGTTTTCTCCTCGAAAGCTGTCGGGGGCGCTCCTATCGACTCTGCGCGAGGTTCGCTAGGTCGCGAGTTCAGGTCAAACGGGCAATCCCTGGAGCAGCCGCGGTAGCGTGCCCGATTCGCCGCGCGCCTCGTCCATGAAGCGGCGCTTGAGCGGCGGGATTCGCTGGACCGCGCCGAGGCCGAAGCGGCGGATAGCCGAAGCGCTGCGGCCCGGCAGGCCGAACAGACGCGTGAGGCTGTCGGTCGACGCCGCCACCATGAAGGTGTCGAGGCCGCGCCAGCGGTCATAACGCGCGAGCAGTTGGGCATCGCCCGGATCGAGCCCGATGCGTACGCCTTCGGCGAGCACTTCGGTGAGCGCCGCGACGTCGCGGAAGCCGAGATTGAGCCCTTGCCCGGCGATCGGATGGATGCCGTGCGCCGCATCGCCGACCAACGCGAGCCGCTCGCCGGTGATGTGCGCGGCGTGGTGGAAGCCGAGCGGATAGCTCTGGCGCGGCGCGGCGGCGCTCAATTTGCCCAGAAAGCCACCCATGCGCTTTTCGGCCTCGGCCCAGAAGGCGCGGTCGGAGAGCTTGAGCATCGCGGGTGCATCCTCCGCCTTCACCGTCCAGACGATCGCGGATCGGTTTCCGGGAAGCAGCGGCAACAGCGCGAAAGGACCCGCGGGATAGAAGATCTCGTAAGCGACATTGTCGTGCGGCAGTTCATGTTCGAAGGCCGAGATGATCGCGGCGTGATCATATTGCCAGCGCGCGACGTTGATCCCGGCTGCGCTGCGCGTCGGCGAGTTGCGACCTTCGCACGCCGCGAGCAGCGACGCCCTGAGCCTGCGCCCGTCCTCGAGCGTGACATGCACGCCCGTCGCGTCGCGCACCACCTCGGCCGCGCGCGAGGGCATCGTCAGGCGGATATTGGGCTGTGCGAGCGCGGCGTCGCGCAGCGCCGCGCGGAGCAGCCGGTTCTCGAACATGATGCCGAGCGGACCTTCCTCGTCCCCCGGGGTGAAGTCGAGCACGCCGGGGGCGAGCCCGTCGCTCACATGAATTCGGCGGATCGGGCAACCCTTGCCCTCCAGATACCCGCCGACGCCGATCGCCTCGAGCATCCGCCAGCTCGCGCTCGCCACCGCTGAGGCGCGGCCGTCGAACCCGGGGGCGAGCTGCGCGTCGGGATCGGCGGGGTCGATCACGATCGAGGTCACGCCCTGGCTACCTAGCGCAATCGCGAGCGTGAGCCCGACAAGCCCGCCCCCGAGGATGATGACGTCGCTGTGCTCGATGGTTTCCGCAGTCATATCCTGTCCTTATCGCACCCACGACGCCCACAAAAGCCCGTAACGGCTCGTCGCGTAAATGCAGCGATTTGCCGGGGACTCTTGACGCGGAGTCGCCCCGGAGCGCATTGTACATATGCGGAACAACAGGATTTCCGCGCATTTTCGGGGGTGGCATGGCAAGCCGCATGAGCAAGGGCGTGCCGGTTTGGCGCGAGTCGATGAAGCGCGGCGCGGTTCGCACCAGCGCGGTGATCGGCGGTGCTGCGGTGCTGCTCGCCACGCTGCTGCTCGTGCTTGCGCTCGCAAGCTACAAACCCGGCGATCCGGCGATGATGACCGCGGCCGAGGGGCCCGCGCGCAATCTGGTGGGTGGCGTCGGCGCGTGGACCGCAGATTTGCTGCTCTCGGTCTTCGGTCCCGCGATCGCGCTGGTCACGCCGCTGCTGCTGGTATTCGGCATAAGACTGCTGCGCGGGGTTCCGGTCGGCCATTGGCGGCGGATGCTGCTCGGCGCGCTCATCGGCATCACGCTCGTCGGCGGCGCACTCGCGCTGTTCCGGGCCAATGCGCTGCCCTGGCTGCCCGGCGGTTTCGGCGGTGCGCTTGGTCTGGCGCTTGCGGGAATCGTCGATTGGGGACTGGGTTTCCTGGGCGAGGTGCCCGCGCGTGGTTGGATCCGCGCGGCGCTGCTGGTCGGGTTCGCCGGCGCTGGCATCGTGCTGTGGGCGAAGAGCCTCGGGCTCGACGACGAGGAGCGCGCCTGGCTTTTCCGCCGCCGCGAACGCGCTGACGGCGATTTCGACGAGGACTATGCAGACGAGGACAGCGGCATTGCGATCGCCGAGCCCGCGCCGCGCCGTGCCGAGCCGCGCAAGGCGGCCGAGGCCGAGGAACGTCGCGCGCCGATCATCTCGTTGCCCGGCCGCAGGGACCCAGCGCCCGAAAAGAAGCCCCAGGGCGCGGTGCAGACGTCTTTCGACCTCAAGGACCGCTACACGCTCCCCTCGGCCGAGCTGCTCAAGCCAGCGCCGCCGCCCTCCGGCCAGAAGCTCGACAAGGCCGCGCTCGAGCGCAATGCGCGGCTGCTCGAGACAGTGCTCGACGATTTCCATGTGAAGGGGCAGATCGTCGAGGTCCGTCCCGGTCCCGTGGTCACAATGTACGAACTCGAGCCCGCGGCGGGCATCAAGGCGAGCCGCGTCATCCAGCTCGCCGACGACATTGCGCGCAACATGTCGGCGCTGTCGGCGCGCGTCGCGACCATTCCCGGGCGCAGCGTGATCGGTATCGAGCTGCCCAACAAGATCCGTGAGGCGGTCTCGTTCCACGAGCTGGTGACGTCGCATGGCTTTGCCGACCAGGGCGGCGCGCTGCCGCTGATCCTCGGCAAGAATATCGCGGGCGATCCCGTGATCGCCGATCTTGCGCCGATGCCGCACCTGCTCGTCGCGGGCACCACCGGTTCGGGCAAGTCGGTCGGCCTCAACGCGATGATCCTGTCGCTGCTCTATCGGCTGAGCCCGGATCAGTGCCGGCTGATCATGATCGATCCCAAACAGCTCGAACTCTCCACCTATGACGGGATCCCGCATCTGCTTTCCCCGGTCGTCACCGACCCCGCCAAGGCGGTGCGCGCGCTCAAATGGGCGGTCGAGCAGATGGAGGAGCGCTATCGGATGATGGCATCGCTCGCGGTCCGCAGCCTCGCGGGCTTCAACGAGAAGGTGAGGACTGCGCGCGCCAAGGGGCAGAAGCTCGGCCGCCGCGTCCAGACAGGCTATGACGCCGATACAGGCCAGCCGATCTATGAGGAGGAAGAGCTCGACTATCAGCCGCTGCCCCAGATCGTGATCGTGGTCGACGAGCTTGCCGACCTGATGATGACCGCGGGCAAGGAAGTCGAGTTCCTGATCCAGCGGCTCGCGCAAAAGGCGCGCGCCGCGGGCATTCACCTGATCATGGCGACGCAGCGCCCCTCGGTCGACGTCATCACGGGTGTGATCAAGGCCAACCTGCCGACGCGGATCAGCTTCGCGGTGACCAGCAAGATCGATTCGCGCACGATTCTCGGCGAGCAGGGCGCAGAACAGCTTCTGGGCAAGGGCGACATGCTCTACATGCCCGGCGGCAAGCAGATCGTGCGCGTCCACGGCCCCTTCGTCTCGGACGAGGAGGTGATCCGCGTCGCCGATCACTGGCGCGGCCAGGGCACCCCCGAATATATCCAGGCAGTCACCGAAGAGCCCGAGGATGGCGGCTATGCGATCGACGGCGCGCCGACCGGCGACGACAGTCCCGAGGACCAGCTCTTCCGTAAGGCCGCGCAGCTCGTCGCCGAAAGCCAGAAGGCCTCGACGAGCTGGCTGCAGCGTCAATTGCGCATCGGCTACAACAGCGCCGCGCGGCTGATCGAGCGCATGGAGAAGGAAGGCCTTGTCTCGCGCCCAGACCATGTCGGCCGGCGCGAGGTGCTGATGGACACCGACGGCCGGCCGCTCTGAACGCTTCGACTCGTTTTCGAGTCGGCTCGTCGACGATTCGGAACGCCCTGCCTCTGAATTCGCGCTGGAATATGTTATCGTCGGTCAAGGGAGAAAAGCGATGGACCGACAGGCTCAAGCGCGCGAAGTTGATGCCAACTACGACTTTTTCCAAAGGCATCTCGCCTCGATCCTGCGCAATCACAGACATCAATATGTCTTGATACGCAATCAACGGCTAATCGACTATTTCGACGATGTTGGTGACGCTTATCGCGCGGGATTAAAGCGTTTTGCCGATGGTATCTTTTCGATTCAAGAAGTGACCGACGAACCGGTGGATCTCGGCATCTTCTCGCATGCCGGAAATTAACTGGCATCACGACCGTTCGAAACTAATACTTCGAGCCGCAGTGATGCCGCCTGCTGGTGCGCCGAATGAGACGACGCTCATTGAGGTCCAAGCCCTGCTCGACACCGGGGCCACTGCGAGCGGATTGACAGCTCGCATCGCCAAAGCACTTGGGCTGACAAGCCTTGGCAAGAAGCCGGTCCAGACCGCGGGAGGAATGATCCAGACCGACCGCTTTGCCTTTCGCGCGGGATTCTACATGGCAGAACCGGGTTCCGTCCCAGCCTTTCCGCACATGCTGGACGGGACCATATTCGGGATCGGCTTGGCAGATGTGAACAGTTTCGACGTCATCATTGGGATGGATGTCATCGGCCGAAACTATCTTGAGCTGCGCCCCGATGGGCTATGCACATTTCGCTTTTAAGCTAAGCCGGAACAACCGGGTTCAGTTGGCATTCAATCCCGGCCCCGCATAGCCGCGGTACAAGAACGCAGGAGTTTTCGCATGTTTCGTCGTTTCGCGCTCGCGCTCGCCGCAGTTCCCCTGGGCCTTGGCGTGCTCGCGGCGCCCGCGGTTGTCGCGGCGCCGGGGGATCTCGACAAGGTTTCGGCGCATCTGCGTAGCGTTTCCAGCATGACCGCGGGGTTCAGCCAGACCGATCGCGCGGGCAAGACGGTAACGGGCACGCTGACGATGAAACGCCCGGGCAAGATTCGCTTCCAGTATCAAAAGGGCGTGCCGCTGCTGATCGTGGGCGATGGCAAGGCGCTGACCATGATCGATTATCAGGTCAAGCAGGTGCAGCGCTGGCCGATCGGCAAATCGCCGCTGGCGGTGCTGCTCGATCCCGATCCCGATCTTTCACGCGTCGCAAAGATCGTTCCGACCGCTGATGAGCGCATCGTCGTGGTCGAGGCGCGCGATCCGAAGCGCCCCGAATATGGCACGCTGACGCTGGCCTTTGTCCGCAATGCCTCTGCGCCCGGCGGCCTGATGCTTCAGGGCTGGGTGGCGCTCGATTCGCAGAACAACCGTACGACGATCCGGCTCAGCAGCCAGAAATTCAACGTCGCGGTCGCCGATAACGCGTTCCGCTGGAACGATCCGCGCCCCAAGGGACCGCGCGGCTGACGCGGTCATTCATATTGGCGACAGGTTGGGGCCATTAGATATCAACAGTGCGGCCGTGGGGTCGCTTTCCGGATTTCCCCCTGTTGCCGGAGTGACCCCACGTCCCGCCTCGCGTGACGAACGCAGGTTGGCCCTCGCTCCAAGCCCCCGGAGCGGGGGCCTTTTCGTTTTTTGGTTGCCCTCAGGCGCCGGGCGCGCGCATCCGCGCGATTGACCTCCTCACATAAGCTCGGGCGGCCACTCGGCCTTGCGGGCCGTTCGGCCCGGGATTAGCAGTGACTAGCCATCGGATCGAGGCGCCGCTAGAGCGTTGCTCCATGTCCGACACGCTCAAGATCGCTTCCTGGAACATCAATTCCGTGCGTTTTCGCATGGAAATCGTCGAACGCTTCCTGCGCGAGGAAACACCCGACATTTTGTGCCTTCAGGAGACCAAGACGGTCGACGATACCTTTCCCGCCGCCGCATTTCACAAACTCGGTTACACCCATCAAATCCTGCATGGCCAGCCGATGCACCACGGCGTTGCGATCGTCTCGAAGATTCCGATTCGCGAGGATGACCGGCTCGACTGGCAAGCCAATGGAGAGGCGCGGCATGTCGGCGTGCGCCTCGACAACGGGCTGCGGCTGGAGAATGTCTATGTACCCGCGGGCGGCGACGTGCCCGATCGCACTCTCAATCCCAAATTCGGACAGAAGCTAGATTTCCTCGAACGGATGATCGGCTGGTCGGAAAAACTCTCGGTACCCACGCTGCTCGTCGGCGATTTCAACATCGCACCGCTCGAATCCGATGTGTGGAGTCACAAGCAGTTGCTCGACGTCGTCAGCCATACGCCGGTGGAGGTCGACACGCTCGGCCGGCTGCAGGCTGCGCATGACTGGATCGATCTCGGACGCCAATTCGTGCCCGCGCCCGAACGGCTCTATACCTGGTGGAGCTATCGCGCCAAGGACTGGGCGGCATCCGATCGCGGCCGGCGGCTCGACCATATGTGGGCATCGAAGGATGTGGCCGAACAGGCGGTTGCGCACCGCGTCCACGAGCCGTGCCGGAGCTGGCTCAAGCCCTCTGACCATATCCCGATCGTCACGGAGTTCCGCTTTTGAGCGACTCGCGTGCCGTTGCCCGCGCCATAGATGCGCTGCGGCGCGGCTGGCCGATCGCGCTTCGGGACGCGCATGAAACAGTTGCGCTGCTCGCGGTAGAGACCGCCGACGATGCACGGCTCAAGGCATTCGACGTCACCGGCGAGGCGAACATATTGATCTCCGCCGCGCGCGCGGCCACGCTCAAGCTCGCCAACCAGATCGACGCTGCAGCGCCCGAAAAGCCCGTCATCGTCGCACGCGCGCCGTGGATCGACCTTGCGGGCGCCGTCGCGCTCGCGGACCCGGCGCTCGACCTCGCGACGCCGCTAAAGGGTCCCTACCGGACACTACCCTGTCGTGGTTCGGACGCCGCGGGCGCTGCGCTCGAGCTTGCACGACTGGCGGGGCTTCTTCCCGCCTTCTTCGTTGCCGGGGCCGCGCCCGGGATCGAGGTCACGATCACCCCCGACGACATCGCAGTCTATGACGATTCGCGCGCGCTGGTCATCGCGGCGCGCGCGCGGCTGCCCGTCGAGGTAGCCGAACATTCCGAAATCGTCGCCTTCCGCAGCCTCGACCAGGCCGGCGAGCATGTCGCGCTGATCATCGGAACGCCCGACGGCACCCCGCCGCTGGTGCGGCTCCACAGCGAATGCCTGACCGGCGATGTGCTCGGATCGCTGAAGTGCGATTGCGGACCGCAGCTCCACGGCGCGCTTGATGAGATCGCGGCGCAGTGGGGAATCCTGCTCTATCTGCGGCAGGAAGGCCGCGGCATCGGGCTGATCAACAAGCTCAGGGCCTACAGCCTGCAGGATCAGGGGTTCGACACCGTCGATGCCAATCTGCGTCTGGGCTTTGCGATCGACGCGCGCGATTTCGGCGTGGCGGCACGGATGCTGCGGCTGATCGGACAGGAGCGCATCCGGCTGCTGACCAACAACCCGAACAAGGTCGAGCGGCTGCAGGCCGAGGGCATCGACGTCCTGGAGCGCGTGCCGCACCAGATGGCGCCCAATCCGCACAATCAGGGCTATCTCGATACCAAGCGCGACCGCACCGGGCATCAGCTTTAGCGGGGTTTGGTCATCCCGGACCTGCTCCGGGATCCATGAACACGGACGTCGGAGAATTTTCGTCGATCGCCGTGTTCATGGATACTGAATCAAGTTCAGCATGACGACGGATGGGTCCCCGCACTCATGCCAGGAATGCGGACACCTCGGCATAACTCGCCGCCACATGGTGCGCTCCCGCTTCACGCAATCGTGCGTCCAGGCCCGGACGGCAATGCCTGCCCGCGCAGAGTCCGATCACCGTCATGCCCGCGGCGACCGCCGCGATAACGCCCGTGGGCGAATCCTCGATCACGACGGTCTTGCCGGGATCGGCGCCGATGGCCGCCGCAGCGTGAAGATAGATGTCGGGCGCAGGCTTGGTCCGCGAAACATGCTCGCGACCACTATAGAGATGCCCATTGAAGTACGGCGCGAGGCCGAGCCGGTCGAGATGTCCCTTGATCCACTGCGTCGAGCTGGATGAGGCCACCGCGCGGGGCGAGGGAGGCAGCGCCGCGATAAAAACGTCGGCGCCATGCACCATCGGAATCGCGTCATGACCGCCCATCACGGCGTCGCGAACCATCGTACGAAAGCGGTCGGGGATTGGCCGGCCCCATCGCGCCGCGATCAGCCGATCGGTCTCCTCGCTGCTGTGGCCCGTGAAATCCGCGATCGCCTGATCGAGCGTCGTCGGCAGTCCCAGCGCGGTCAGCGTCTCGGCAATGGCCCTGTTGACCGCAACCTCGCTGTCGATAAGTACGCCATCGCAATCGAAGATGATGGCGTCGAACCTCATGGTCATCGGTCTGGGGGATCGATGACGGTCGATACCATCGTCGAACCTCACCCGCGCCCGCCGAACAACGCGGTGCCGATGCGCACATGCGTCGCCCCGGTCATAATCGCAGTCTCGAAATCCCCCGACATGCCCATGCTGAGGCGGACAAGCCCGTGGTCGCGCGCGATCTTGGCGAGCAGCGCGAAATAGGGTGCGGGTTCGACATCAACAGGCGGCACGCACATCAGCCCGCTGACCGGGAGCGCCGCAGCGGCCGACTGCGCGAGAAGCGCCGGCAGCTCGGCAATCGCGCAACCGCCCTTTTGTGGCTCGTCGCCAATGTTGACCTGTATGAAGCAGTCGGGCCGGCGGTCGGCCTTGTCCATCGCCTTCGCCAGCGCGGTGACGAGCGACGGTCGATCGACCGAATGGATCGCGTCGAACAGAGCGACCGCATCCTCGGCCTTGTTCGACTGAAGCTGCCCGACGAGATGAAGCGCTATATCAGGTATCGTCGCGCGCAGCGCTGCCCATTTTTCCTGCGCCTCCTGCACGCGATTTTCGCCGAACACGCGCTGGCCGGCATCGATCAGCGGACAAATGGCGTCAGCATCGTGCGTCTTGGAAACCGCAATCAACGTCACGCCTTCGGGTTTGCGGCCAGCGAGCTTAGCGGCCTTGCTCATGGCCGTCAGCACGGCTTCGCGGCGTACGGCCGCATCGAGAATTTCCTGTTCCGACATGGCCGCTGCTATAGGCAGCGCGATGACGCGCCGCCACCCCTGCTTATGGCTGATGACCGATGAAAGGCTGGGCGACGCGCTCTTCCCCGCGATCACGGCGCTGCCGCGCGGCGCGGGGATCGTCTTTCGCCACTATACGCTGGCCGCAGGAGAACGCCGTGCGCTGTTCGAGCGCGTCAGGCGCATCGCGCGGCGCAAGGGGCTGGTGCTCGTGCTCGCCGGGCCCCCAAGCCTCGCGCGCGCCTGGCGGGCAGACGGCTTTCATGGTCGCGAGCGGGGCGGCGGGAATCTGATCCATACCGCGCCGGCGCATAATGCCGCCGAGCTGGCGCGCGCCGCACGCAACGGCGCCGACCTGATCTTCGTCTCGCCCGTCCATGCGACACGCTCGCACCCCGGTGCTGCGGCGCTTGGTCCTGCGCGCTTTGCCGCGCTGCTACGCCGCGCCGCGCGTCCCGTCATAGCGCTGGGCGGAATGGATCCACGTCGCGCGCGCGCCACGAAAAGGCTTGGGGCTTATGGCTGGGGAGCAATCGACGGACTCACGCCCCGCTAGAGCCTGATTCACAGGGTTGAGACCTTGATTCACGTTTCAGGCTGCTTCATCCGGAAACGATCAAGGTCTGGAATCAGAACTTGAAGGCAGTCCCGACATAAACCGCCTGGCTGTCGCGGCGGTTGTCATCGATCGTGCCGAGGCGATCGCGCTCTTCCATGCGATAGCGCACGCCCGCCGTGACATCGAGGTTGCGCGTCAGCCTGTAGCTGCCCCCGACGTCGAGCGAATACGTAGCCTCAGGTACGATCAGGCGCGGCTGATGGCCAATGCCGCGATCGGCGCCGACCTGGACGCGTCCGCTCCAGCGCGGCGCGTTGTAGCTGGCGCCCGCGGTGATCGTCTCGCGGCTACCGGGCGCGAGGCCAGTGTCGATCCGCGCAACGTCACCCGAAAGCGCGAAACGTTTCCAGCCGATCGAGGCGCCGAGATTATAGGCCGAGGGCTGAATGCCGAGCGATGCGATCGTCGGCGTTTCGCCACGAAGCGCGGTCGACTGGCCCTGCTCGCTCGAGCGCGCACGGACCGCGACGGTGACCTGGCGATTCTTGGCCGAGTCGCTCGTCGGCGTGAATCGAAACCCGGTGCTGGCGAGTTCGCTTTTGGCAAGGATCGCGGCAAGTCTTGGATCGGCAGCGGCGGGCGTGAACGAGCCGATCCCCCCGCGCGCGCTCAAGGAAACCCGCGGTTTTTGTACCGTCGGGCTCGCTTCGCGCGCCGCCAAGATCGCGGGCGATAGCAACAGGCCGGTCGCGGCAAGCGCCACGCCACCAATTGCCCAACCTGCCCGAATCGCCGTCATGATACCCTTGTCAGTCCTCTACCTTCGTTCCGCCCATATCATGATCCCGTCGAGGATTTCCAGCGAACTACCCGAAATTTCCGCGATATGTTGCACATTACACACAGGGGTAACATGATACCCGCGAAAAACGGGCGCTTGGCAAGTGCGCGCGAGCTTCTATAACGGCCCCGACAGAGCATATTTCCAAGGATTTCTTCATGGCTCGCAAGACCAGCGCCGTCGCGGCGATCGCCCTTCTATCCGTGCTTGGCGCCTGCGCCGGCACGATGGACTGGGTGAAGCAGGATCTCGGCATTACCCCGCGCACGAACGACCCCAAGGCCGCCGATCTCGCCGCATCCAAGGTCACGACGATCGGCGTCAACAGCTATCTCTGGCGCGCGAGCCTCGACACGCTGTCGTTCATGCCGCTTGTCCAGACCGATTCCAACGGCGGCGTGATCGTGACCGACTGGTATGCCAATCCGTCGTCGCCGGGCGAGCGGATGAAGGTGACCGTCACCATCCTCGACCAGGATCTGCGCGCCGACGCGCTCAAGGTTGCCGCACTTCGCCAGGTCAACCAGAACGGTCAGTGGGTCGACACCCCCGTCCAGGCCGCAACGGTGCAGAAGCTTGAGGAAATCATCCTGACCAAGGCGCGCGACCTTCGCCGCAGCGCCCTCTACGGTTGATCCAGGCCTGACATATGGCGTCGCGCTTCAATCCGCTCTCGGCTGACGCGCGCTGGCAGAAAATCTGGGACGAGCGCGAAACCTTCCGCGCGTCCGACGCCAGCGCCAAGCCCAAATCCTATGTGCTCGAGATGTTCCCCTACCCTTCGGGGCGCATCCATATGGGGCACGTGCGCAACTATACGATGGGCGACGTCCTCGCGCGCTTCAGGCGGATGACGGGGCATGAGGTGCTGCATCCGATGGGCTGGGACGCCTTCGGCATGCCCGCCGAAAATGCCGCGATGGAGAAGAACGTCCATCCGGGGACATGGACGCGCGCCAATATCGCGGCGATGAAGGCGCAGTTGAAGCGCCTCGGCTTCGCGCTCGACTGGAGCCGCGAGATCGCGACCTGCGAGCCCGAATATTACGGGCAGGAACAGGCGCTGTTCCTCGACCTGTACGAAGCCGGCCTCGTCTACCGCAAGGAATCGGCGGTCAACTGGGACCCCGTCGACATGACGGTGCTCGCCAACGAGCAGGTGATCGACGGCAAGGGCTGGCGCTCGGGCGCGGTGGTCGAAAAGCGCAAGCTCAGCCAGTGGTTCCTCAAGATCACCGATTTCGCCGATGATCTGCTGAACGGTCTCGGCGCGCTCGACCAGTGGCCCGAAAAGGTCCGGCTGATGCAGGAAAACTGGATCGGCAAGAGCGTCGGCATGCGCTGCACCTTCCACTTCGCCGGCCGCCCCGGCGGGTTCGAGGTGTTCACGACACGCCCCGACACGCTTTACGGGGCAAGCTTCACCGCAATCGCCGCCGATCACCCGATCGCACAGGAGCTGGCGAAGAACAGCCCCGATCTGCAGGCATTCATTGCCGAATGCCAGCAGAGCGGCACCGCCGCGGCCGATATCGAGACCGCGGAAAAGAAGGGCTTCGACACCGGCCTGCGCGTCCAGCATCCCTTCGATCCCAACTGGCACCTGCCGCTCTACGTCGCCAATTTCGTGCTCATGGACTACGGCACGGGCGCGATCTTTGGCTGCCCCGCGCACGACCAGCGCGACCTCGACTTCGCGCGCAAATATGGGCTTCCCGTCAATCGCGTCGTCGCACCCGAGGGTCATGAGAACGAGCCCGTGGGCGGCGAAGCCTATGTCGGGCCGGGCAGGCTCGTCCATTCGCATTTCCTCAACGGAATGGAGATCGAGGCCGCCAAGCAGGCGGTGATCGCGCGCGCGCAGCACGAAGGCTGGGGCAAGGGCACGACCGTCTGGCGGCTGCGCGACTGGGGCGTTTCGCGCCAGCGTTACTGGGGCACGCCGATCCCCTTCATCCACTGCGACGATTGCGGCGTCGTGCCCGTCCCCAAGAGCCAGCTTCCCGTGAAGCTGCCCGAGGACGTGAGCTTCGACATTCCCGGCAATCCGCTCGACCGGCACCCGACATGGAAGCATGTCGACTGCCCCAAATGCGCAAAAGCGTCGCGGCGCGAAACTGACACGCTCGACACCTTCGTCGATTCAAGCTGGTATTTCATCCGCTTCGCGAGCCAGCCCGACGACAAGCCCTTCGACAGAGCGGTCGCCGAGAGCTGGCTGCCCGTAGGCCAGTATATCGGCGGCGTAGAGCACGCGATCCTGCACCTGCTCTATGCGCGCTTCTGGACGCGGGCGCTGAAGAAGATCGGCAAGATCGACGTGGCCGAACCCTTCACCGGGCTGTTCACCCAAGGCATGGTGACTCACGAAACCTACAAGGCGCCCGACGGCAACTGGCTGTCGCCGCAGGAGGTCGAAGCGCGCGACGGCCAGATCGTCGCGATCGCGAGCGGAGAGCCCGTCCAGCGCGGACGCGTCGAGAAAATGTCCAAGTCCAAGAAGAACACCGTGGATCCGGGCCCGATCGTCGACCAGTACGGCGCCGACGCGGTGCGCTGGTTCATGCTGTCGGACAGCCCGCCCGAGCGCGACCTGCCCTGGTCCGAAGCGGGGATCGAGGGCGCTTGGCGCTTCGTCAACCGGCTGTGGCGCCTGATCGACGGGCTCGAAGATGCTCAAGGCGAAGACAAGGATCTGGACCGCAAGCTCCACAAGACCATCGCAGGCGTTGCCGAGGACATCGAGGATCTCGGCTTCAACAAGGCCGTCGCCAAGCTCTACGAATTGGCCAACGCGATCGAGAAGGCGAAGCCCTCCGCATCGCGCGCGACCGCGATCCGCACGGTCCTCCGGCTTGTCGCGCCGATGGTGCCGCACCTCGCCGAGGAAGGCTGGGCGAGGCTGGGCGAGGACGGACTCGTCGCCGACGCCGCCTGGCCCGACGTCGATCCCGCATTGCTCGTCGATGACGAGGTGACGATCGCGGTGCAGATCAACGGCAAGCTGCGCGACACGCTGATGGTCGCCAAAGGCACGCCGCGCGAGGAGCTCGAAAAGCTGGCCCTGGCCGCGCCCAATGTCCTGCGCCAGCTCGACGGGGCCGCCCCCAAGAAAGTGATTGTGGTTCCCGACCGTCTGGTCAATCTGGTGGCATGAAGCGCGCCACCGCCCTGTCTCGTTTCTTAAAGCCCGTTTGGGCTGAGCTTGTCGAAGCCCTTTCCTTCTGTCGAATTGCGGGAAGGAAGGAAGGCCCTTCGACAAGCTCAGGGCAAACGGTGCGGGCGAGAGCCTCGCATAGAACGACCACGCTCCTCACCGTCGTCACGGCCTCGCTCGCCCTTTCGGGATGCGGCCTGCGCCCGCTCTATGGCGGCGGGTCAAAGGGTGCGGTGGCGCAATCACTCGGCCAGATCGAAGTTGCGGCGATTCCGGGCAAGGCCGGCTGGCTGGTGCGCAACGCCGTGACCGACCGGCTCGGCGCGATGCCGCAAGGAGCCGCCACCTACCGTCTCGAGATCGAGCTCGACGACCAGATCACAGGCTTCGGCGTTCGCCGCGACGATACCGTGACGCGCGAGCGCCGCACCTTGCGCGCGCGTTACCGCCTGGTCGAAGCCGGCAAGGGCACCGTGGTGCTCGACGCGACCGCGGGTTCGGATGCGGGCATCGACATCGTCAGTTCCGAATATGCGACGATCGCCGCCGAGAATACCGCGCTCGAGAATCTGTCGCAGGTTATCGCCGACCAGATCGTCACGCGGCTCGCGCTCTATGCGCAGAATTCCGGGGATTCGCCGCCCGCGGGAACGCCGTGAAGGCCAATAAGGGCCAGATCGAGCGTGCGCTCGACGCGCCCTCCCCCGATGTTCGTCTCTATCTGCTCCACGGCCCCGACGAATCGGGCTCGCGCGCGCTCGCCGAACGTCTCGAGCGCGCCATGGGCCCCGATGCCGAGCGGATCGAGCTCGATTCCGCCACACTCAAAGGCGATCCCGCGCGACTTGCCGACGAAGCCGCGTCGATTTCGCTGTTCGGCGGGGCGCGCTATATCCGGCTGACTCTCGCCAATGCCGATGATGCGCTGCCTGCGGTCCAGGCGCTGGTCGAGGCAGCACGGGCGGGCAATCCCGTCGTCGCGGTCGCAGGCACGCTGCGCGCGACGGGCGCGTTCCTCAAATATGCGCTAGACCAGCAGGCGATCCTCGCCTTTGCGAGCTATGCGCCCGAGGGCCAGGACGCCGATCGGCTTGCCGCCGCAATGGCGCGCGATGCGGGGCTGCGCCTCGCCTCCAACGACGTCGCCAGGCGCCTGGCGGCCGCCGCAGCCGGCGATCGCGCGATCCTGGCGCAGGAAATCCGGAAGTTCGCGCTCTATCTCGACGCCGCGCCCGATCGTCCCGCCGAACTCGACCATGCCGCGATCGACGCGCTCGGCGCCGATGCCGATGAAGGCGATATGGGCCGGCTCGTGGACGCGGTGATGGGCGGCAGCCCCGATCGCGTCGGCGGCGAGCTCGCCCGCCTCGCCGCGGTTGGCATCGAAGGCATCCCGCTAATCCGCGCGGTGCTCAAGCGCGCCCTCCTCCTCGCCCAACTCCGCAGCGACGTAGATCAGGGCAGCAGCATCGACGCCGTCATGGCGTCAGGCGCGGGTAAGGCGGTGTTCTGGAAGGAAAAAGCGACGGTGCAGCGCCAGATCGGCCTGTGGCGCGGCGACCGCCTCTCCACCGCCATCACCCGGCTGCTCGACGCCGAACGCGCGGTAAAGGCGTCGGGGACGGTTGGTCCGGTGGCGGTGGAGGCGGAGTTCATCGCGATCAGCAGGGCCGCGGCGCGCGCCCGGTGAGAGCTCCAAGGTCCGCTATCGCCTTATCTCGGATGCTGAAGGAGAGATTTGGGCACCGCCCAGATTGGAACTACTCTGGGCAGTTGGCGGAGGCCAAATGAAGGACTTGTTCAAGAAATCCGCCTTTTTGGGCGCAGCCCTGCTAGCGCTCACTTTCGTTACATCGTTGATCCCAGGAAACTTTGGATCAACTCTTCAAATTCTTATGTTGCCGGCCCTCCTACTCTTCGCCTGGGCAGCGATGGCGCTTTTCATCATAGCGTTAAGAAAGGCGTACAGCCTATGGCCCGATTGGCGCCGAGCGATCTTAGTCGCTTGTGGTGTCCCCGCGATATTGTCCGTGTCCACCGCTCTCATCCTGCCCACGCTATGGGCGGGCAACAAGACTTACATATGGGGCATAATGATCCTCGGACGCGGCTGGCTAGACCGCACCGTGGCGGAAGCGCAGCGCCAGCCCGCCGGCATCGATGATCCCGGTGGCGTTTACGACGATCAAGGCATCATCCCGGTCCTTAGGGACAACGGCCCACCAGTGCGCGTGGCCTTCGTGACAAACCCAGGGTTTCTAGATAATTGGTCCGGAATCGTATTCGACCCGACAGGTAAGGTCGAGTTGGCACGAGGATGGGACGCTTCCGGCCAGTTTTACGCGCCGACGAACATCACAGGGCTATTCAGCGGGGACGTTGTCGAATGTAGTCCATTGATTGACGCGTATTACTATTGTTCTTTTACCTGAAAAACGGCGGCCACCTCGTCCAATAGTGGACACTCTGATGCCTAGATCCGCTCGCCACTCAGCCGCTGGCAGATCATGTCGAGCTGATCGAGCGAGTTATAGGCGAGCGTCAGCGTGCCACTCTTCACGCCGTGGTTGATGCGGACCTTCAGGCCCAGCAAATCGCCGAGCTGGCGTTCCAGCGCCTCGATATCAGCGTTGTCGCGGCTGCCCTTATATTCGATCGGCGCTTCGGCGGCGGTCTTGGCCGGCTTCGCCGCGCGCGCGAGCGCCTCGGTCTCGCGCACAGACAAGTCGCGCCGGACGACTTCGTTGGCCAGTGCCTCGGGATCGGTCGCGGTGATCAGCGCGCGCGCATGGCCCATGCTGATCTTGTCCTCGGCGACAAACTGTCGAACCGCGCCGGGCAGGTCGAGCAGGCGCAGCATGTTGGCGACATGGCTGCGCGACTTGTTGACGAGCCGCCCCAGCGCCTCCTGGCTGTGTCCGAATTCGGTCGCGAGCTTCTTGTACGCCTCGGCCTCTTCGATCGCGTTGAGATCCTCGCGCTGAATATTCTCGATCAGCGCGATTTCCAGCGTCTCGGAATCGCTGAAATCGCGAATGATAACAGGAACTTCGTGGATTCTCGCTTTTTGCGCAGCACGCCAGCGGCGTTCGCCCGCGACGATCTGGTAGCCGCCGCCAAGCGGTCGTACGACGATGGGCTGGATCAGCCCGCGCTTGGCGATCGATTCAGCGAGTTCGGCGAGCGCGCCCTCGTCGAAATGCTGGCGCGGCTGATCGGGGTGCGGCTTCATGTCGGCCACCGCGACCATCTGCACCCCGCCCGCGCGCGATGCTGCCGCCGCGACGGGCTCTTCGCGTGAAACTTCGCCCAGAAGTGCGCTCAGGCCGCGGCCGAGCCCGTGATGCCGTTTGCGCGGCGCGCCCATATCGACGACGTCGCTCATGCCGCCACCGCCTTGGCCTTGAGCGGCAGCCGCCCGATCAGTTCGCGCGCAAGCCCCATATACGCTTCCGAGCCCGCGCAACGGATATCGTAGATCAAGGCGGGCACGCCATAGCTCGGCGCTTCGGACAGCCTGACATTGCGCGGGATGACGGTGTCGAACACGACATTGCCGAGGCACGCGCGGACGTCCTCCGCGACCTGTTCGGTCAGGTTGTTGCGGCGATCGTACATAGTCAACGCGACGCCAAGGATCGACAGCTCGGGATTGAAGCGCGCGCGGATGCGTTCGACGGTGTTGAGAAGCTGGCTCAGCCCCTCAAGCGCGAAGAATTCGCACTGGAGCGGGACGAGCAAGGAGCGCGCGCCGACCATGGCATTGATCGTGAGCAGCCCGAGCGAGGGCGGACAGTCGATCAGGCAGATGTCCCAGCGCTCCGACGCGCCGTTCAGCGCCTTGTCGAGCCGGTGCGTGCGTTCTTCATATTCGACGAGCTCGATTTCGGCGCCCGACAGGTCGACCGTCGCCGCGATCAGGTCGAGCCGCGGCACCTTGGTCGCGATGACCGCTTCGTCGAGCGTGCAATCGCCCGTGAGCAGCTCGTAGCTCGAACGCGCGCGCTCGGATTGATGGACGCCAAGCCCCGTCGAGGCATTGCCTTGCGGGTCGAGGTCGATCAGCAGCACCTTCCAGCCGGTTGCCGCAAGCGCGGTCGCGAGATTGATCGCGGTGGTGGTCTTCCCCACCCCGCCCTTCTGGTTGGCAACCGCTATTCGGATCATGATTTCCCCCGCTTTACGCCCTGCGCGACGATGATCGACGAGTCAGCGTCGGTGACGCTCTGTTTCACGTGAAACACACCTTGCCACGTGTCGCGCGCCGCTTCCAGTTCGCTTTGCGCATTCCGTCCCTTGGGGAGCAACCATAGCGTCCCGGAACGGGAAAATCTCGCGCCCAAGGTAAAAAGTCGGTCAAGCGGTGCGAAAGCGCGGGCACTGATGACCGCGGCCTGTTGAACAGGCACCGTCTCCACGCGCACGCCCAACACCGACACATGCGCGGCGACGCCCAGCAGCTCGACAGCCTGCTTCAAAAACTCGACCCGCTTGCGCCGCGATTCAACAAGCATCATCGGCCGTTCGGTCAGCGCCGCTATGATGAGGCCGGGAAACCCTGCGCCCGATCCGAGGTCGATCCAGGCCCCCACCCCAGCGTCCTTCGCCAATGGCAGAAGCTGTGCCGAATCGACGATATGTCGCGCCCAGACATGGCCGCGCGTCGACGCGGCGATCAGATTCTGCCTTTCGCTCTCGTCGAACAGAAAGCCAATGAAGCGCTCGATCCGCTCCATTGTTTCACGTGAAACACCGATTTCCGATTGGAGCCAGGCCCGCGCCTCGTCCTCGGTCATGCCGCGCGGCGCCTGGTCTGCACCAATATCGCCGAAAGCGCAGCGGGCGTGATCCCGCGAATGCGCGACGCAGCCGCGAGCGTCTCAGGCCGCGCCGCTTCCAGCCGTTCCTTCATCTCGTTGGAAAGCCCGGCGATTGCGCGATAATCCAGGCTGGGATCGATCCGCACCGATTCATTGGCGCGGAGTTCGCGGACCTCCGCCTCTTGCCGCGCCAGATAGGGCGCATAGCGCGCGTCTTCCGCGATCTCGTCCGCGAGGTCATCGGCGACGTCATTGAACGCGTCCGACACGCGCGCGATCTCGGCGCGGCCTATACCCGGAAAGCGCATCCAGTCGAACAGCGATCGTCGCCCCCCATCGAGCGCCACCGATATGTCCGAGGCCGCCAGCGTCGCAGCCGTGACCAGTGTCGCCAGCTTGCCAGATACTTCAGCACGCGTTTGTTCGCGCGCTTCGAACCAGGCGCGGCGTTCATCCCCAACACAGCCCATTGCCAGCGCCACCGGCGTCAGCCGCGTCGCGCCATTGTCCGCGCGCAGCCGGAGACGATACTCCGCGCGCGCCGTAAGCATCCGATATGGCTCGGTGATGCCCTGCAGGACCAGATCGTCGATCATGACACCGATATAGCTCGACGCCCGACCAAGGATCATCGGAGCGCTGCCGCACGCGAATGCCGCAGCGTTGATTCCTGCGACCAGCCCCTGCGCCGCCGCTTCCTCATACCCCGTGGTGCCGTTGATCTGCCCCGCGCAGTAGAGCCCTTCAACTCCACGGATAGATAGCGTGGAGTCCAGCGCGCGCGGGTCAATATGGTCATATTCAACGGCATAGCCGCGCTGCGCAATCTCGGCCCGCTCAAGCCCCTTCATACTG
This sequence comes from Sphingomonas cavernae, assembly GCF_003590775.1. Lineage (GTDB taxonomy): Bacteria > Pseudomonadota > Alphaproteobacteria > Sphingomonadales > Sphingomonadaceae > Sphingobium_A > Sphingobium_A cavernae. The sequence continues at coordinate 1,086,095 of NZ_QYUM01000002.1, forward strand.
CGCACCAGCGCAATCTGCGCGTCCTCGGGCAGCGACGTAGAAATCCCGTTGGGATAGACGAGATGATCGTCGAGCCCTTCGGGTTCCAGAAAGACCTGATGACCGTCCCGGTCACCGAAGCGTACGACCTTGTCCTCGATCGACGGGCAGTAGCGCGGCCCCAGCGCGTCGATCGCGCCGGTGTAAAGCGGTGAGCGGTCAAGTGCGCCGCGGATGATCTCGTGGGTCCGCGCATTGGTACGGGTGATCCCGCAGAAGAGCTGCGGCGCCACCCGCCCCGGCCCTAGCGGCGACATTGTCCAGCCGAGATCGTCCGAGGGCTGCTCCTCAAGTGCACCCCAGTCAATTGTGCGCCCATCAAGCCGCGGCGGCGTCCCCGTCTTCAATCGCGCCATCGGCAGTTCAAGCGCACGAAGCTGGTCGCCAAGGCGCTGCGCCGCCGCCTCGCCGACGCGCCCGCCTGTCGTGATGTCGGGGCCGCAGAACATTCGTCCCTTGAGGAAAGTACCCGTTGCGAGCACGACCGCCGCCGCGTGTAGCCTTTCTCCCGTAGCGAGTTCAAGTCCAGCGACGCGGTGGGCATTGCCCTCTGCAAAGACAAGGGCTGCTGCTTCGCCTTCGACGATCTCGAGATTGGCCTGCGCATCGAGCAACGCGTGGATGGCTGCCTTGTAGCGGCGGCGATCGGCCTGGACGCGCGGGCCCTGCACCGCTGCGCCCTTGCTCAGATTGAGCATGCGATAATGGATCGCCGCGTGATCGGCCGCACGCGCGATGAGTCCGTCAAACGCATCGACCTCGCGGACGAGATGCCCCTTGCCGAGACCGCCGATCGCGGGATTGCACGACATCGCCCCCACCGTTTCGCGCGAAAAGGTGACGAGCGCGGTCGACGCGCCCATGCGTGCGGCGGCGGCCGCAGCTTCGCAACCCGCATGTCCGCCACCCACGACGATGATGTCGAATGTCCGCGCCATAGCGCGAAACGCCTATGGGAGACGACGCCCCAAGTCAAAATGTTCCACGTGAAACAGGGGTCATTTACCGATGCAAAAGCGCCCAAACAGCGCGTCGAGCATATCCTCGGTCCCCGCCCGCCCCGTAAGTCGGTCGAGTGCACCCCGTGCGCGCCGAAGATTTTCTGCGGTGATCAGCAGGTCGGCATCCCCGACGAGCGATTCGACACAGTCCGCGAGCAGATCGCGCTGGCGCGTATTGAGCGCAAGCTCACCCGGTCTTGGCAGCAGCGCATCGGCGCGCGCCGTGAGCATTCCCACGAGGCGATCCATCCCCTCTCCCGTTGCCGCAGACACCGCGAGATCGGCCGAAGACGGCGCCACTTCCCGCCCCGCCACATCCGCACGCGCATGGACCGTTATCGTCCGCTCCGGAGCAGGGCTCGCGCTCTGCTCGTCAAGCCACAGGATGATATCGCTCTTCGCGATCACCCGCCGCGCGCGTTCCATCCCGATCGCTTCGATCTCGTCCCCGCTCCCCGCATGGAGACCCGCGGTATCGACGAACACATAGGGACGTCCGGCGAGCGCCAGCGGAACCTCGATCACGTCGCGCGTCGTTCCCGCACGCGGCGACACGATTGCGGCCTCGCGCCCGGCAAGCGCATTGAGCAATGTCGACTTGCCCACATTGGGCGGACCAGCGAGCGCGACGCGAATCCCGTCGCGCAGTCGTTCACCCGAGGGACGCGCAAGGAACGCGCGAACCTCGGCCGCCATTGCGGCGATCTCGGCGGATAGTGCGGTTGCCGCGCCGGCATCCTCGTCCACATCGTCTTCATCCGAAAAGTCGAGCAGCGCCTCGGTACGCGCCGAAAGACCGAGCAGTTTGTCCTGCCACATCACGACCTGCGTACTCAGTCCGCCTTCGGCCATCGCGATCGCGCTCAACCGCTGAAGCTCGGTCTCGGCGAACAGCAGGTCCGCAAGCCCTTCGGCCTCGGCAAGATCTATCCGGCCATTCTCGAACGCGCGGCGGGTAAAGGCGCCCGGTTCGGCGGGTTTGAGTCCGGGCAACGCCGCAAGCGTCCTCAACACGCGCGCAACCACCGCGCGGCCCCCATGCAGATGAAGTTCCGCCAGATCCTCGCCAGTCGCGGTCGCCGGTCCGTCGAACCAGAGAGTCAGCGCATGATCGAGCACATCACCCGATGCTGGATCGGTCAGCCGCTGCAAAGTCGCGCGGCGCGACTTCGGAACACGGCCCGCGAGCGCCTTCAACGTCGATGCGGCGGCGGGTCCGCTGATCCGGATGATCGCGACCGCCGCGGGCGATTGCCCGCTCGACAGCGCATAAATCGTATCGGTCATCGGAAGCCTGGCACCTATTTCCTTGCGCCGCTTACTTGATCGAACATCTGTTTCCACATGCCGAGGCCGGCTTCTCCCATCGGTGCCCAGCTTTTAAACATAGTTTCCAGAAGCTCCGGACTTAAGCCTTTGTCCATTGATTCCAAAATGTTGGCGACATATTTCTCATGCACCGGCGTGAAATCGGGAAGTCCCAGAAAGCGGCGCGCTTCTTCAGGCGTGCAATCGACTTCGACATTGATCTTCATGGCGCTTCTCCGCTTGAGCAGCCGCGCGGCCCCCTGCTACGCTTCGGGGATGACTTATGCGCCCGACCCTGCCCGGATCGCAACGCCGATTGGCATTGTGACGATATGCGGCGACGACGCCGCGATCACGAGCATCACGATCGAAACCGATCCGGCGATTCGCCAGGTCGAATCGCCGGCCGCCGCGTTGCGCGAGGCCGCCGTGCAGTTGCACGCCTATTTCGCGGCACGGTTGCTTCATTTCGATCTGCCGCTCGCACCCGCCGCTACCACCCGTGGACAAGCACTGCGCGATGGTATCGCGGCAATCCCCTTTGGCGAGACGCTGAGCTACGGCGCGCTCGCCCGCCAGCTTGGCTCGGCGCCGCGCGCGGTGGGACAGGCCTGCGCGCGCAATCCCTTTCCCATCGTCATCCCGTGCCACCGCGTATTGGCCGCTCAGGGGCAGCTAGGCGCGTATAGCGGCGGTCAGGGTCCCAGGACCAAACAGTGGCTCCTCACACACGAACAACGCTGAAAAACAGAAAGGCGCACCCATGGGCAACATGATCTCGATCGAGACGCTTCACCACGATGGACAATTCTCGACCTATGTTGCCGAGCCCGAGGGCGCACCGCGCGCGGCAATCATCGTCATTCAGGAGATCTTTGGCGTAAATCCGGGAATTCGCGCCAAGTGCGACGAATGGGCCAAGGCAGGGTATCTGGCGGTCGCGCCCGATCTGTTCTGGCGGCTGCGCCCTGGTATCGCGCTTGACCCCGATATTGCCGCTGAGTTCCAGGAAGCAATCGATCTGCTCGGCAAGTTCGATCAGGACAAGGGGATCGAGGATATCGAAGCGACAATTCGCTGGGCACGCCAGAAATCAGAGGGCAAGAAGGTGGGCTGCACGGGCTATTGCCTCGGCGGCAGGCTCGCCTTCATGACCGCCACGCGCACCGATATCGACGCCTCGGTCGGCTATTATGGCGTGGGCATCGACGGATTGCTCGGCGAGAAGCACGCGATCGCGCACCCGGTGCTGCTCCATATCCCGACCGCCGACCATTTCGTCGATCCTGCGGCGCAGAAGCGCATGCATGAAGGGCTTGATGATCATCCCAAGGTGACGCTGTTCGATTATCCAGGGCTCGATCACGGCTTTGCGACGCAGACGGGCAATCGCAGACATGAAGAGGGCGCACAGCTCGCCGACAATCGTACCGCCACCTTCTTTGCCGAGAATCTGGGGTGAGCGCGGCCTTTCGGCTGATCGTCCCCGCGCCCGGCGGGCCTGAGGCGATCGAGCGCGAGGCGCTGGACAAGCTTCCCGAACCCGGTGCCGGCGAAGTCCGCATTCGTACCACCGCGATCGGCCTGAACTATATCGATGTCTATCATCGATCGGGTCTCTATCCGCGTTCCTATCCGAGCGGGCTGGGTTCCGAAGCCGCGGGCGTTATCGACGCGCTGGGCTCCGATGTCTCAGGCTGGGCAGCAGGCGACCGCGTCGCCTGTCTCTTCGTGCCCGGTGGAACCTATGCCACGCATGCGATCGCGCGTGCAGACGCGCTGTTCGCGCTGCCCGATGACGTCGATGATGCGCTCGCTGCCGCGACGATGCTCAAGGGACTGACCGCCTGGATGCTCATCGAGAAATGCGCACGCGTGGCGGCGGGCCAGGCAGTGCTGGTCCATGCCGCCGCGGGCGGCGTGGGCAGCATCGCGGTACAATGGCTGAAGGCCATTGGCGCGGTTGTGATCGGACACGCGGGAAGCCCGGAAAAGGCCAAGCGCGTGCACGCACTGGGTGCGGCGCATGCCTTGTTCACTCCCTTCGAGACACTCGCTGCCGAAGTTCTCGCGCTGACCGGCGGTGTGGGCGTCGCCGCGGCGCTCGATGGTGTCGGCAAGGATAGCTGGCAGGCCTCGCTTGATTCGCTCGCGCGGCGAGGCGTCATGGTGACCTATGGCAATGCCAGCGGGCCAGTGCCACCGATTGCGCCGCTCGAGCTCAGCCGCCGGGGATCGCTCATGCTGACCCGGCCCACGCTCGGCGATTTCGTCGCCAATCCACAGGAGCGCAAGGAAGGCGCTCAGCGCCTGTTCGCGATGCTCTCAAGCGGGGCAGTGAAGGTAGAGATCGGTCAGCGTTTCGCGCTTGCTGATGCCGCCGAGGCACACCGCGCGCTCGAGGCGCGGCGTACTACGGGGTCTACGATCCTGCTGCCCTGAGGCTTATGCACCAAAGAGCTTGAGCACCCCGACATTCGGGTCGACGAGCCCGTCATAGATCATCTTGCCCGCGACATAGACGATCACGACCAGGCCGACATAAGCGATCCAGCGATAGCGCTCGATATATTTGGCGATGAGATTCGCCGCCACGCCCATCAGCGCGACCGACAAAATCAGGCCGATGATGAGGATGCCGGGATGCGCGCGCGCAGCGCCCGCCACCGCGAGCACATTGTCGAGGCTCATCGACACGTCGGCAAGCGCGACCGCCCAGGCGGCGCCCGCAAAGCTCTTGGCGGGACGGATGCCGCTATGTTCGTCACCGTGCACCTCAGGCGATCCCGGGCTACCGTTCGCGGGATGAAGTTCGCGATACATCTTCCAGGCCACCCAGAGCAGCAGCAGGCCGCCTGCGAAGATCAGGCCGATGATGCCGAGCAGCCAGCTCACGACCAACGCAAAGCCGATGCGCAACACCAGTGCGGCGAGGATGCCGATCATGATGACGCGCTGACGTTGCTGTGGCGGCAATCCCGCCGCGAGTGCGCCGACCACGATCGCATTGTCGCCGGCGAGCACGATGTCGATCAGCAAAACCTGCGTGAAGGCAGCCAGCGCCGCTGGCGATCCGATATTGGAGAAATCATGGACGATGCTCGCCCAGATGTCCGCCGGCGATCCAAGCGAAGCCGCAGCGGCCGCGGAAAGAGCGAGAATTTCGAACATGGTACCCCGAACGTCCCGGCCGGCTTACTGGTTCATCGATTCGAAGAAGTCCTCGTTGGTCTTCGAATCCTTCATCTTGTCGAGCAGGAACTCCATCGCGTCGATGGTGCCCATCTGCATGAGGATGCGGCGGAGCACCCACATCTTCGAAAGCTTGCTCTTCTCGACCAGCAGTTCTTCCTTGCGCGTGCCCGACTTGCCGACGTCGAGCGCGGGGAAAACGCGCTTGTCAGCGACCTTGCGGTCGAGCACGATTTCGGAGTTACCCGTGCCCTTGAACTCTTCGAAGATGACCTCGTCCATGCGGCTGCCCGTGTCGATCAGCGCGGTGGCGATGATCGAGAGCGAGCCGCCCTCCTCGATGTTGCGCGCCGCGCCGAAGAAGCGCTTGGGGCGCTGGAGCGCATTGGCGTCGACACCGCCCGTCAGCACCTTGCCAGACGAAGGAACAACGGTGTTGTAGGCACGACCGAGGCGCGTGATCGAATCGAGCAGGATGACGACATCCTTCTTGTGTTCGACAAGGCGTTTGGCCTTTTCGATCACCATTTCTGCGACCTGGACGTGCCGCTGCGCGGGTTCGTCGAAGGTCGAGGAGATCACCTCGCCGTTCACCGAGCGCTGCATGTCGGTCACTTCCTCAGGACGCTCGTCGATGAGCAGCACGATCAGGAAGACTTCGGGGTGGTTGTCGGTGATTGCCTTGGCAATGTTCTGCAACAACACGGTCTTGCCGACGCGCGGTGGCGCCACGATCAGCGCGCGCTGGCCCTTGCCCTGAGGTGCAACGATATCGATCACGCGCGCTGACTTGTCCTTGACCGTAGGGTCGAGCGTATCAAGCGTCAGCTTCTGCTCGGGATAGAGTGGTGTCAGATTGTCGAAATTGACGCGGTGGCGCACTGCCTCGGGGTCGTCGAAATTGACCGAGACGAGCTTGGTCAGCGCAAAATAGCGTTCGCCGTCCTTGGGACCGCGAATCTCGCCCTCGACCGTGTCGCCGGTGCGCAGGCCGAATTTGCGGACCTGATTGGGCGAGACGTAGATGTCGTCGGGGCCGGCGAGATAGTTTGCCTCGGGGCTGCGCAGGAAGCCGAAGCCGTCCTGCAGCACCTCGATCGTGCCCATGCCCATGATCTGGGTGCCGTTTTCCGCTTCCACCTTGAGGATCGCGAAGAGCAGATCCTGCTTGCGCAGAGTCGACGCCCCCTCGACGCCCAGCTCTTCGGCCATCTCGACCAGTTCGGCGGGCGATTTTTTCTTGAGTTCTTTCAGATGCATATAGGATTCCGGATGGAGTCTTGACGTTGGCGGGCAGTCCGTAACGGCGGAAAAGCGATACTGGATGCAGGCTCTTGCACGGACGGCAAAAGATGGAAGAACAGGCGTTAAGCGGCGCCATGCCCCAAGTCAACCGGGTCGTTTACGCAGATTCGCCGCACAACCGCGTGATTTAGAAGGGTCTGACAACCGCCAGGATGACGATTGCGGCGGTGGCGACCCCGGGTACCTCATTGGCGAGCCTGAGCGCCTTGTCCGAAAGCCTGCGCTCGCCGCGCGCGAGTTTCCTGGCATAGCCCACCATCCAGCCATGATAACCGCTAAGCGCAAGCACGAGGAGCAGCTTGGCGTGGAACCAACCCTGTGAAAACGCGCCCGTGTTGACCGCCAGCACGAGCCCCAGAAGCCACACGACTGACATCGAAGGGGTGAGGATAATGCGGCGCAACCGCGTCTCGCGCTCGATCCATGCCTTGTCCTCGGCCGATCCGGGCGTCGTCTGCTGGTGATAGATGAAGAAGCGCGGCAACATGAACATGCCCGCCATCCAGAAGATGACGAAGATGATGTGCGCCGCCTTCACCCAAAGCCAGGTCGCCCCCAGAAATCCTTCCATCAGGCGCCGCCTCGAACCAGCGTCAGCAATTGCTCAACATGCGCGATCGGCGTGTCGGGCAGGATGCCATGGCCCAGATTGAAGATATGCGGTCGATCGCCGAAACTGCCAAGGATGCGGCTGACGGCGTCTTCGAGCGCGTCGCCACCCGCGATCAGAGCGAGCGGATCGAGATTCCCCTGAACCGGCATGGTTTCAGGTAGATAGGTGCCCGCCCATACGGGATCAACCGTCTCGTCCAGACCAATCGCGTCGATTCCCGTTTCGCGTGCATAGGCGATGAGCTTGCCGCCCGCGCCCTTCGGAAAGCCGATCACGGGGGTTTCGGGATGGCGAGCCTTGAGTGCAGCCACGATCCGGATGGTGGGCGCGATAACCCAGCGTTCGAACTGCGCGGGCGAAAGACTTCCCGACCAACTGTCGAAAAGCTGCACCGCATCGACTCCGGCCACGATCTGTCCCGACAGATAGTCGATCGTGGACTCGACGATCGCGTCGATGATCGCCTCGAAGGCTGCGGGATCGCGATAGGCATAGCGCCGCGTCTCACCCTGCTCGCGGCTGCCCTGCCCCGCCACCATATAGGTCGCAACGGTCCACGGGCTGCCCGCAAAACCGAGAAAGGTCGTCCGGGCGGGAAGATCGGCTCGGACGCGGCGCACAGTCTCATAAACGGGCGTAAGCCGCTCGGGCGCGCGCTGCAACGCGGCCAGCGCGTGATCGACGAGCGGTGGCGAGAGTCGCGGGCCTTCTCCGGCCTCAAAGCGCAGATCCTGACCCAGCGCGTGCGGAATCACGAGAATGTCCGAGAACAGGATCGCGCCATCGAAACCAAAGCGGCGGATCGGCTGGAGCGTAATCTCCGCGGCTGCCTCGCTATCGTTGACGAGCTCCAGGAATCCGCCCTTCTCCGCCCTGAGCGCACGATATTCGGGCAGGTAGCGGCCAGCCTGGCGCATGAGCCAGACAGGGGGCACGGCTTGGCGCTCGCCGCGGAGTACGGCGAGGAGCGGACGAAATTCAGACGCGGAATCGGACAGGACGGGTCCCCTCTACCTTCCAAGAGAGTCCTTCGAAGAAGGAATGTGGTAGTTGATGGTGGGTCGGATAGCGGGGCTTATCCTTGCTTGCCGGTTTTGCCAACAGCTTGACTCTCGAAGCACCAAGGACTCGTCGGGATTCGAATCCGTGATCCCCATTATCCACAGGGCTTATGTGAATCATGGACAATTGGGGAAAGGCTGTGGACGGAATCGCGGCGAGCGGGGAGGAATCATCCCCTGACGATGGTGACGCGGCTTTTGCTGGAAAAATCCCGAACTTATCCACAAAGATGCGCGCATGACCCGGCTCCACCTTCATCTCTTGTCCGATTCCACGGGCGAAACGCTTGAAAACATCGCAAAAGCGGCGCTTGCCCAGTATGATGGAGTGGAGACGATCAAGCATTTCTGGCCGATGGTGCGCTCCGAGGGACATCTTGACCGAATTCTGATCGACATCGCACAAAATCCCGGACTGGTGCTGTTCACGCTCGTCAATCACGATATCCGACGCAAGCTCGAGGGACGCTGTCGCGCATTGGGGCTTCCGATGGTCGCGGCGCTTGATCCCGTCACCGACGCGCTTTCCAACCTGCTTGGACAGGAAGCCAAGGCGCGTCCGGGACGACAACACACGCTGGACGCGGCCTATTTCGCGCGTGTCGACGCGATCCAATTCACCATCGCGCATGACGATGGCGTTAATCCGGATAACTGGGAGGAAGCCGATATCGTGCTCGCCGGCGTGTCGCGCTGTTCCAAGACGCCGACCTCGATCTATCTCGCCAATCGCGGCTACAAGACCGCCAATATCCCGATCGTCGTCGAATCGCCGCCCCCGCCGCAGCTCTATTCGCTCAGGCATCCCCTCGTCGTCGGGCTCACCACCAGCGCGGACCGGCTGATCCAGGTGCGCCGCAACCGCCTCCTCTCGCTCAATCAGGCGCCCGAGACCGATTATGTCGATCAGGAGGCGGTGACGCGCGAAGTCGCCTTTGCGCGGCGGATTTTCGCCGACAATGGCTGGCCCGTGATCGACGTCACGCGCCGTTCGATCGAGGAGACGGCCGCCGCGATCATCAACCTGGTCAACGAACGTAATGCGGGGACTCCGGCTATATGAATCTCATCCTTGCTTCGCAGAGCAGCACGCGTCGCGCGATGCTCGAAGCCGCGGGTGTCACATTCGACGCCATGACGCCGGGGGTCGATGAAGAAAGCGCAAAGGCGAGCTTGCGCGCGCAGGGTCTGAGTGCGCGCGATCTTGCGGATGCGCTCGCTGAGCTCAAGGCGCTCAGGCTGTCGCAGCGGATTCCGGGCGCGCTGGTTCTCGGCAGCGATCAGACGCTCGCGCTGGATGACGGCACGATGCTTGACAAGGCGGCCGACCGAGCGACCGCCGCCGAGCAGCTTGGTCAGCTCTCGGGCCGGACGCACAGTCTCTACAGCGCGGCGGTGATCGCAGAGAATGGCCGCGCGGTGTGGCGCCATGTCGACCGGGCCAGGCTGACGGTGCGGCCGTTGTCGGATGCCTTTATCGACGAATATCTCGATGCGGAATTCGCCTCGATCGCGGGGTCGGTCGGCTGTTACCGCGTCGAAGGACGCGGCGGCCAGCTCTTCTCGCGGATCGAGGGCAGCCATTTCACGATATTGGGACTGCCGCTATTGCCGTTGCTCGATTATCTGAGGACGCGAGGACTGCTGACGTCATGACCCTGCCTTATGCCGAGGTGATCGGCGATCCCGTTGCGCAATCCAAATCGCCGATCATCCACGGATTCTGGCTCGAAAAGCTCGGCCTCGACGGCGAGTATCACAAGACGCACGTTACCACCGAAGGGCTCGCCGATTTTTTCGCCAGCCGCAAGGACGATGCCAACTGGCGCGGCTGCAATGTCACCGCGCCGCACAAGCAGGCGGTGCTCGAGTTCGTCACCGATCGCGGCAGAGTCGGCGACAGCATCGGCGCGATGAACACGATCATTCGCGAGCCCGATGGGACGCTGATTGGCACCAACACCGATGCGGCGGGATTCTTCGGGCCGATCTCGGATCTCGATCTGATCGACAAGAAGGTCGTGGTGATCGGTGCGGGCGGCGCCGCACGCGCGGTGCTGTTCGCGCTTTCGCGTTGCGCGGTGGGCAACGTCACGGTCATGAACCGCAGACCGCTGCCTGCCGCCGCACTGCTCGCCAAGTTCGGACTAAAGGGCAACGTTGTGGGGCTTGATGCACCGCTGCCCCCCGCCGCGCTCATCGTCAACGCGAGCACATTGGGCATGGTGGGTGCGCCGCCCTTCGAACCCGATCTTTCGGCGCAGCGCGACGACTGCGTGGTCTATGATATCGTCTATTCACCGCTTCAAACGGGGCTGCTCGCTGCCGCCGAGGATCAGGGGCTGGAGACGATAGACGGGCTCGAGATGCTCGTCGGCCAGGCCGCGGTGGCCTTTGAGTTGTTCTTTGACGCAGAGCCGCCCCGCCAGCACGACGACGAATTGCGGGCGTTGCTGCTCAGATGATGGTGATAGGGCTCACCGGTTCGATCGGCATGGGCAAATCCGCGGTGGCCAGAATGTTTGCGGCCGAGGGCGTTCCGGTGTTCGATGCCGATGCTGCGGTTCACGGACTGCAGGGCCCCGGCGGGCGCCTGCTGGAGTCCATCGAGGCGCTGTTCCCGGGAAGTACCGGACCCGGCGGGATCGACCGCGCGGCGATTGGCCAGGCCGTGTTCGGCAATCCGGCGGCGCTCGCCGCGCTTGAGAGGATCGTCCACCCCGCAGTGGCGGAGGAACGTCGCGCGTTTCTGCGGCGCAATCGCGCGCGGCCGATGGTGGTGCTCGACATTCCGCTGCTCTTCGAAAAGGGTGGGGCCGGCCTGGTTGACCTTATCGTGGTGGCCTCCGCGCCGGGCTGGATGCAGCGCCGTCGGGTGCTCGCGCGGCCCGGCATGACCTTGGAGAAATTCCGCCGGATCGACAAATTGCAGACCCCCGATCACGTCAAGCGGCAGCGCGCCGACGTCATCGTCGACACGGGCGTTCAAAAGCATGAGACGCGTGCGCAGATTCGCCATCTGGTCACTTGCCTCCGCGCACAACTGCGCCGATACTAGTCCGCGAAATGCGCGAGATTATATTCGACACGGAAACGACCGGATTAAGCGCCCAGAATGGCGACAGGCTTGTCGAGATCGGGTGTGTGGAATTGATCAACCGGGTCGAAACGGGCCGCGTCTTCCATGCCTATTTCAATCCAGAGCGAAGCATGCCGAGCGAGGCGCAGGCGGTGCACGGCCTGTCCGACGCCTTTCTGTCGGACAAGCCGCTTTTTGCCGATCAAGTTGAGGGCTTGCTCGAATTCCTCGAGGACAGCCCGCTCGTTGCGCACAATGCGCAATTCGACTTTTCCTTTCTAAACCATGAACTTGGCCAGTGCGGTCGGCCGATCGTGCTGCCCACGCGCATGATCGACACGCTTGCGATAGCGCGCACCCGGCACCCGGGCGCCAAACACAGCCTTGATGCGCTGTGCACGCGCTACGGAATCGACCGCAGTCACCGCGTGCTCCATGGCGCATTGCTCGACGCGCAGCTTCTCTCGCAGCTCTATGTCGAGCTGACGGGTGGACGCCAGATCGGGCTGATGCTCGCTGCCGAGGAAAGCGTCACGGTCAGCGTCGAGTCGCGTACGACGATCATGGTGGCGCGAGTCGCGCGGCCCGCGCGGCCACATGCCGCCAGCGAGGAGGAGATTCGACGCCACACCGACTTCATCAACCGACTCACCGATCCACTCTGGTCCGAGGGGCTGGCTGCCGGTTGACGCCAGGGGTGCCGCATCCCAGATGCGGAGCGTACAGCAATGGAGAAATAGCGATGGACATCCGTGTTTCCGGACATCAGGTCGACACCGGCGATGCGCTCAAGGCGCATGTTTCGGAACGACTGAACGCCGTTGCGGACAAGTATTTCTCGCGCGCGCTGTCAGCGCAGGTCACCTTCGGCAAGGGGCCGCATGACTATGGTTTTCGCTGCGACATCGTCGCGCATGTCATGCAGGGCGTAATTTTGAAGGGCTCGGCCACCGGCCAGGATGCCCACCCGGCCTTTGAAGGCGCCGCCGATCGTATCGAAACCCAGCTTCGCCGCTACAAGCGCCGTCTCAAGGATCGCGCCGTCATGCAGCAGGCCGCGGCGAACGCGGACCTGATGACGCTCAATGGCGATGCCGGCTACACCGTCTTCGATGCCGTCGAGGGTGAAGAGGATATTGCCGAGAATCCGCTGATCATCGCGGAGACGCGTGTCGACGTGCCCGACGCCAGCGTTTCAGATGCCGTGATGATGCTCGACCTGCGAAACACCAACGCGCTGCTTTTCAAAAACAGTGGCACGGGCGCTTATAATATGGTCTACCGCCGCGATGATGGCACCATCGGCTGGGTAGAGCCGCAGCGCGCTGCTTCCTGAGATGGTTCGAGCGGGGCCTTAACAGACGGATCTATAAGGGGTCTACGGCGGACCAAATTCCGCCGTAGCGGGTTTTTATATGAGCGATTTCAGTGATATCCTTACGCCCGACGCGATTGTTGCCGGGCTGCCGGTCACGGCAAAGAAAGCCCTTTTCCAACAGCTCGCTACGATCGCCGAACGCGAAACGGGTATCGAATCGCGGCTCGTAATCGAGCGGCTGGGCGAGCGCGAACGGCTTGGCTCGACCGGATTCGGCGGCGGCGTCGCGATTCCCCATGGCAAGATCGAGGGGCTGGAACGGGTTGTCGGCGTGTTCGCGCGGCTCGTCGAACCCATAGACTTCCAGGCGATCGACGATATGCCCGTCGATATCGTCTTCATGCTGCTTTCGCCCCCCGATGCGGGCGCCGAGCACCTGAAGGCGCTCGCGCGCGTCAGCCGCGCGCTTCGGGATCGGCCTTTCCTGGCCAAGCTGCGCGGCGCGGGTTCGCAGGATGCGCTCTACGCGCTGCTCGCCACCGCCGAAGCGCGTGATGCGGCCTGAGGCCGAAGCAGGCGAGGCGATTTCGGGCGAGGCCGCCCATTTCCGCGCGCTGGAATCGCTCTATCGCAGCGCGCCGATCAACGGGCTGTTCGCCTCGTCGCTCGAGATTCCCGATGCAGGGACGGCGCGGATCCGCTTCGCCGTGGGCGAACAATATTATCACGCAGCGGGCGCCGTTCATGGCACCGCCTATTTCAAGATGCTCGACGACGCAGCCTTTTATGCGGCGAACAGTCTGGTCACCGACTATTTCCTGCTGACCACCGCATTCAACCTGCTCTTCACGCGGCCGATCAAATCGGGCCCGATCGTCGCCGAGGGGCGCTGGATCAGCGGCAAGCGCCGCGTCTATGTCGCCGATGCGCGGCTGATCGACGCGGAGGGCGAGGAAGTCGCCCGCGGCACGGGCACATTCATGCGGTCGCGCATCCCGCTCGCCTCGTTGCCCGGCTATGCCGGCACAACCACCGAGTGAGTTCGCGGCTTTCGAGCGACCTGATGGTGTCCGCGCTGATTCGCCGCGTCGAGGGCGCGGGCGGGCACGCCATGGTGCTTGCGCGCGGCGACCGCGGAGGCGGTGCGATTTTGATCGCCTGTGCCGAAAAGGGACGTGTCGAAAAGCTGCTCGAACGCACGCTCGATTTCGACGGCGGCTATGTATGGACCGCGTGCGGACCCGAGGCAGGCGAGGAATCCCAGAAATTTCAGGACTATCTGGATCGGCGTCGTGCGCGCGATCCCGATTTGTGGATTGTCGAACTGGATATCGCACAGGCCGAACGGTTCGCCGCTGAAACGATCTGACACGGTTGACACTGCTGCGCTGCAATAACAAATGGCATCCAGCACCAACGCGTCAGGCCGATTTCCAGGAAAAGAGGGGGAACACGGCAGCGCAGTCGGGGGGCGATCAGGGATGCCGCAGTATCTGGCATCCTGTGTTTCGATCAGCCAACCGCAATTTGATCTGAGTAAATGAGTCCAACCCTACGCGCCGCGTCTTTCGCGGCTGTGGCATTTTGCGTTTTTGCGGCGGCGGTTGAAGCTGCGCCGTCCATCGCTTCGGCAGCGGATGTATCCGTGCCGACGACTTCGGAGATCACGATCTCCGATCCCGCTATCATCAGCGCGCCTTCAACGGCGCAGGTTCCGGCCCTGACCGACGCTGCGGAGAAATCCGCGCCCGAGGCTGTCGAACCGAGCAGGAAATTCGCCTCGCTGCGCGACCTTGTCGACAATGTCGACACCGAAACCGCGCTGAATCGCGACGAAGAATGCCTTGCCGGCGCAATCTATTTCGAATCCAAGAGCGAATCGCTCGAAGGCCAGCACGCCGTGGCCGAGGTGATCATCAATCGCTCTGAATCGGGCCGTTTCCCCGGCTCGATCTGCGGTGTCGTCTATCAGCCGAGCCAGTTTTCCTTCGTCCGCGGCGGGCGGATGCCTGCGATCAACCGTGACAGCCGCGACTGGCACGAAGCCGTTGCGGTCGCGCGCGTCGCGATGGACGAGGCATGGGAAACGTCCGCTTCCGATGCGCTCTTCTTCCATGCAACGCGCGTTTCGCCGCGCTGGAAGCTGAAGCGCGTCGCCACGATCGGCAACCACGTCTTCTATCGCTGATCGTCGACTCATGAATTGAAAAGGGGCGTGGCACCGGATGCCGCGCCCCTTTTCATTTGTTCCTTATTCGTTCTATATCGGGGCGATGGACCGCATACCGATCTCGCCTGTAACCGCCATCGATATATGCCGTGGCGTCGCGCGGCTGTTCCTTCAGCACGATATGGTCGCGCTGGCCGAGGTGCCGCTGGGCAATGGACGCCGCGCCGATCTCATGGCGTTGGATTCGTCAGGGCGCGTGACGATCGTCGAGATCAAGGTCGCCCGCGGCGACCTTTTGGGTGATATGAAATGGCCCGAATATCTCGACTATTGCGACCGCTTCTTCTGGGCGGTGCCGCCCGGGTTCGACGCATCGCCGCTTGATACCGAATTTTTCCAGCCCGAGCGTACCGGCGTGATTGTCGCCGATCGCTATGCGGGCGCGATCCTGCGCGAGGCCCGCTCGACGGCGCTGGCAGGCGCGCGTCGCAAGGCCGAGACGCTGAGATTCGCGCGCCGCGCGGCGGCGCGGCTATTGGGAACGCTTGATCCCGATCTCGTGATTCCGGAAGGGGGCTGACCCGTCAGAGCCTGATCGATTGAGGTGGAAGCGCGACGCGCTTCCGCCGAGAGCGTGAATCAGGCTCTATTCAAGGTCTACGGCCCCATAACATTGGTTGGCTTGGCCTTGCCCCGGTCCTCGATCAGCTTGAGTACGACCGAGGCGCGGGGATCACGCTTGGCGTAATCGCGCGCTGACATGCCCGCGAGTGTGTCGGTGCGATCGGGATTGGCTCCTGCCTCCAGCAGAAGCCGGGTCATCCGGACGTCGCGGTTCTGGACTGCGCGGATCAGCGGAGTCTCGCCCTGCGCATTGGGGGCGTCGACACGCGCCCTGCGGCCGATCAACAGTTGCGCGCCCTCGACGAATCCGAGCTGCGCCGCGATCATCAGCGGGGTATTGCCCTGCCTGTCGGTCACGTCGGTCTTTGCGCCCTTGCTCAGCATCAGCGCCACCCAGCCCAGATCGCGCCTTTGTGTCACGATATGCAACGCCGTTTCACCCGTCGCTCGGTCCTTGGTGTCGACAATGGTAGAGCCTGGTTCGTTGAGAAACTCATGCGCCTTGGCGGCGTTGGCGTCGCGCACCGCCTTGAGGAAGCTGTAGCTGTCCGAAAACTGCGCATGCGCGATTCCCGGCAGCATCAGCGCGGCGGCGAGCGCGGGCAGGAGCGTCTTTGCGGCAGCACGTTTCGGAAATTGCATCGCGTTTGGATCCCTGTTGTCTTGCACTCGAGCGCATAGCAAAGCATGGCTGGCGCTGCCATGAACGAAATTCTTCGCGCCCTCGCGCCTTGCCTTGCACCGCTCCTGCTGCTCGCAGCCTGCGGATCGCAGCCCGCAGCCACCCCGCCCGGCGAAGCGCCGCTCGCCGGCGCAAGGATCGGCGGGCCCTTCAACCTTGTCGATCAGGACGGAAAATCGGTCAAAGACAGCGATTTTGCGGGCAAATACCGGCTGATGTATTTCGGCTATGCCTATTGCCCCGATGTCTGTCCGGTCGACGTGCAGAAACTGATGCAGGGGCTCAAGACCTTCGAAAAGACAAATCCGCAGGCGGCCGGCCGGCTGCAGCCGATCTTCATCAGCGTCGATCCCGAGCGGGACACGCCCGAGGTGCTCAAGCAGTTCGTCGGCAATTTCCACCCGCGGCTGATCGGGCTTACCG
This sequence comes from Sphingomonas cavernae, assembly GCF_003590775.1. Lineage (GTDB taxonomy): Bacteria > Pseudomonadota > Alphaproteobacteria > Sphingomonadales > Sphingomonadaceae > Sphingobium_A > Sphingobium_A cavernae. The sequence continues at coordinate 1,102,910 of NZ_QYUM01000002.1, forward strand.
GCAGTCCGCAAGCGATTGCCGCGGTCGCCAAGGATTATGCGGTCTATTATCGTAAGGCGGGCGATCCCAAGGCGAGCGACTATCTTGTCGATCACAGCCGCCAGACCTATCTGATGGGACCTGACGGCAAGCCGATCGCGCTGGTGCCGCAGGATGGAACGCCGCAGGAAATTGCGGCGGTGCTCGCACAATGGGTCAGGTGAACAAGCCTTTCTGGGAAAGCAAGACGCTCGACGCGATGAGCCGCGCGGAGTGGGAAAGCCTCTGCGACGGCTGCGGCAAATGCTGCATCCACAAGCTCGAAGACGAAGAAACGGGCGAACTTCACCCCACCAATGTGGCGTGCAAGCTTCTCGACCGGCACAGCGGACAATGCACCAACTACAAGCATCGCCGCGCCTTCGTTCCCGAGTGTGTCAGGCTCACGCCCGCGCGATTGCGCGAGATCGACTGGCTTCCCGACACCTGCGCCTATCGCCTGCTCGACGAAGGCAAGCCGCTTCCCGAATGGCATCCGCTGATTACGGGCGATCCCGAAAGCGTCCACAAGGCGGGGATCTCGGTGCGCGGCTGGACCGTCTCCGAAACCGAAGCCGGCGAGCTGGAGCTCCATATTGTCGACCGGCCGCTCTGATCTGAGCTTTGGGCCGGAGGGGAGTGAGCGTCCTCTTATCGTTCGACGCAGCCGACAGGCGCGCCGCATGCGCCTCAGCGTCGATCCGCGCAACGGCGCGGTAACGCTCTCGCTTCCGTGGCGCGCCGCGCTTGGCGCGGCGCTGGAATGGGCCGACGGCCAGCGGCGCTGGGTGGACTCGGCGCTCGCCAACATTCCGCAGGCGCGCCCGATTTGCCCCGGCGGCACCTTCCCGTTCGAGGGCGAGGATCTTATCGTCGACTGGCGGCAGGGGTTGCCGCGTACAGTACGCCGCGAGCCCGGGCGACTGGTCTTCGGCGGCCCACGTGACGCGGTGGCATCACGCCTGATCGGCTGGGCGAAACGGGAAGCGTTGGCGACGCTGGAGCGCGAGACGCGTGAGATTGCGGCGCATGCGGGCGTGACCGTGGGTCGGGTCGGTGTGGGGGATCCCCGTGCGCGCTGGGGCAGTTGCGCGGCCAACGGCGATATCCGCTATAGCTGGCGGCTGATCATGGCGCCCGTCTTCGTTCGCCGTTCGACCGTGGCGCACGAGGTGGCGCACCGGGTCCATATGGACCACAGCCCCGCCTTCCACGCGCTCGCGGCAAGGCTTTATGGCGGCGATCCCGACGTGGCGCGCGCCTGGTTGCGCGCCCACGGGAGTGCGCTTCACTGGGTTGGCCGCGAAGGCTCCTGAGGTCGCGGTGTGGGTTGCGTCCGTTGACCCTGTGGCGGGGCGACGGGTTGGCGCGCGCCGTCCTGCGGGCGCGGAGCGGGCTGACGTTGCGGACGCTGCTCGCGTCCAAGCACATCGTCGAGCCATTGCTGGTCGAGTCTCGGCGGCGCGGTGACGTCCTCACCCTGCGGCTCCGCGCCGGGCTCGTCGGGGGCCAGCCCTTCTTCGGGCGGCGCGACCGGATTGCCGTTCTCGTCGACGAACATGCCCGGATCGGGCTCGCCATAATAGGCTTCCTCATCGGGCTCGAGCTGCCATTCGGGCAACGTCACCTCGGTCTCGAAATTCTCGACGGGTCGGCGTGCGGTTGCAACCTTCATGAAGCTCGCAAAAGCGCGCGCGGGAGCCGCGCCGCCCTGAAGCGATCCCACCGACCTGGCGTCGTCGCGCCCCATCCAGACACCCGTGGTCAGTCCGCTCGAAAAGCCGAGGAACCAACCATCCTTGTTGGAGCTGGTGGTACCCGTCTTGCCCGCGACGGGGCGTCCGATCTGCGCCGCCTTGCCGGTGCCGGCATTGACCGCGGTCTGAAGCAGATCGGTCATCTGCGCGGCGACCCACGGCGCCACCAGCACGCGCGATTCGTCGGTCTGGTGCTGGTACAGCAACTCGCCATTCTCGGTCGTTACCTTGGTGACGCCATAAGGCGTGACCGCTACGCCCTTGCGCGCAACCGCCGCATAGGCGCGCGTCATGTCGATCAGTCGAACGTCGCCCGTTCCAAGCACGATCGACGGGTGCGCGGTCAGCGGGGTGGTGATGCCAAAGCGCCGCGCCATGTCTGCGACCGAGGAAAAGCCCACCTCCTGACCGAGCTTTGCGGCCACCGTGTTGACCGAATAGGTGAAGGCCGTACGGATCGTCATTTCGCCCGAATAGCGGCGCGAACTGTTGCGCGGGCTCCAGCCGGCAATGCTGATCGGCTCGTCGACCACCGTGTCGTTCGGGGTGTGCCCCGCCTCGAGCGCGGCGAGATAGACGAACAGTTTGAATGCCGATCCCGGCTGGCGCTGCGCCTGCGTCGCGCGGTTGTAGATCGAGGAGACATAATCCTTGCCTCCGACCATCGCGCGGACGGCGCCGTCGCGGTCCAGCGATACCAGCGCGCCCTGCAGTCCGCTCGGGGTGTTGGCGCGGATCGACGCATCGGCAGCGCGCTGCATTCCGGGATCGAGCGTTGTCCACACATCGATCGGGCGCTCAGTTTCGTCGATCAGCGTCTCGAGCTGCGGCAGCGCCCAGTCGGTGAAATAGCGGACGCTGTTCTGGCGCGGCTCGGGCGCAAGCTTGACCGTCGACGGATCGGCCGCAGCCGCCTCGGCCGCGGTGATCGCGCCGGCATCTTTCATCACTTCGAGCACGACGCCCGCGCGGCTGATCGCGGCCTCTGCGTCTGCGGTGGGCGAATAGCGGGAGGGGGCCTTGACCAGGCCCGCGATGACCGCGGCCTCGGCCAATGAGAGCGTCCTGGCGTCATGGCCGAAGAATTTGCGGCTGGCGGCGTCGATGCCATAGGCGCCGCCGCCGAAATAGACCTTGTTGAGATAGAGTTCGAGTATCTCGTCCTTGGAGAATTTGCGCTCCATTGCGAGCGCGAGGATCATCTCGCGAAACTTGCGGCTGACCGTGTAGCTGTTGTTCAGGAAGACGTTGCGCGCGAGCTGCTGCGTGATCGTCGAGCCGCCTTCGGTGCGCCGGCCCGTGCCGCGATTTTGAAACGCGCGCCACTGGCCACGCACGATGCCGATGGGATCGACCCCGGGATGGTAGCGAAAGCGCCGGTCCTCGACCGCCACCATCGCATCGATCATCGGCTTCGGGATCTCCTCATAGTCGAGCCACTCCCCATAGCTCGGCCCGAGCGAGACGAGGATCGAGCCGTCGGCCGCGCGCACCTGGATCATCTGGCCATTGGGATCGCGCTTCAGTTCGCCGAAGCTCGGGATGCTCGACATGGCGATGGCGACCGCAACGACGAGCGCGATCAGCGCGGCAATGCCGACGAAAAACCCGACCTTCACGATCCTGAACAGGACTCGTTTGGTGGAGCGTGGTGATTTTTTGGAGGATGCAGCGGCCATTGGTCGGGCGATGATGTACGATCAATCGCAGCGTGTGCCAAGCAGGACTTGGCAGCGCGTCAATCGGCGTCGACGCGCGCGTCGAAATCGAGCGCCGTGCTGTTCATGCAATACCGCAGACCCGCCGGGCCGGGCCCGTCGGGAAAGAGGTGCCCCAAATGCCCGTCACAGCGCGCGCAACGCACCTCGACGCGACGCATCCCATGGCTGGCGTCGGCATGTTCGGTGACCGCATCGATGCTCGCAGGCGCGATGAAGCTCGGCCAGCCCGAGCCCGAATCATATTTCTCGTCGGACCGGAACAGTTCGGCGCCGCAGCCGGCGCAGCGATAGAGGCCCGATACCTTGTTGTCGGTGTAGATTCCCGTGAAGGCGCGTTCGGTCCCTGCTTCGCGCAGCACATGATATTGTTCGGGGGTCAGGCGCTTGCGCCATTCTTCTTCGGAAAGATCGAGCCGGTCCATATCCGAAATCTGTGCTCAGGCGGCGATTCGGTCAATGGTTCAAAGCGCGATCCGGGTAAGTTGCGCGATTGCTGCGCCGAGCGTCGGGAAGGCGGCGAGCAGCCTTGGGGCAGCGAGCCTGCCACGGCGCGTTGCTGCCAGCGCCCCCAACGCGCCAGCGGACATCATGGGAATGCGAGTCCGTTGTGCCAGCGCAGCCTGAAAGGCCTTGGCGGCCCCACGACCCCCCGCCAGATGATATCGTGCCGCCATGACGCCGCTTGCCAGCGCGATACCCATCCCCTCGCCCGCCAGCGATGGAATCACCGCAGCCTGATCGCCCAGCCGGAACAGTCCCGCCTCGCTGGTCCGCACGCGCCAGCCATAGGGCACCGCGCCGATCGCGTCGATGGAACCAGCGATATCGCCGAGCGCGAGCCGTTCGCTCAGCGCGCGCGACTCATCGCCCAGCTCGGCAAGCAGCCTGCGCGGGTCGCCGCCCGCCTCGGCCAGCCGCGCTTTCCCGACCGCCATGCACAGATTGCCCGACCCGTCCTCCTGCAGCAGCAGCCCGGCATAGCCGCCGCGAAACAGATGGAGCTCGATCGCAGCGCCCAGCATCTTGGTCAGCGCCGGCGATGCCGGCAGCCTGATCCTGAGCCCTAGCATCGGGTCGCCATGGCCATGCGGACGCGCGAGACCGCGGCAATCGTGCTTGCCGGTGGCGAGAAACAGGGTTTCGCAAGCGATCACAGCGCTGTCGGCCAGAATGGCGCGTCCCCGCTCGGCGCGTCGTGCTGCCACGCCGCGCTCGACGCACGCACCCTGCGCCACGGCGCGCGCGAGCAGCAGCGTATCGAGTTTGCGCCGCGACACGCCCACTGCCCTCCCCGGTAGGGGGACTTCGCCCCGCTTGGTCCCCGCGAAAATCCGCACCCGTTCGATCGCATGGCCTCCAAGAGCGTCGCGCGACACGCCAAGCGTTTCGAGCCTGTCGATAGAGCGCCAGCTCAGAAAGCCGCCGCACAGCGCGTCGCCTGTCTCCCGGGCGCGCTCGATGAGTAGCGGAGCCGCGCCGTGCCGCGCGAGCGTGATCGCGGCCGCAGCGCCCGCGGGCCCGCCGCCCAGAATCAGCGTATTTGTTCTGCGCATAGCCTGAAGGGAAAGGCGCGAAAGACGCGCGCGGCGTCGGGTGCGATTCCCGCCTCGTGAAGGATCGGGGGCCATTCGTGCGGGCGATAGGCGCGCGCGATCGACAGCGCGCCGTCGTGGCGCACGATGGGATGCCAGCGCATCAGCGCGGCGAGCGCCGGGAAGCCGAGCGCGGCAAGACGGTGGCGATGAAGGTCGTTGACCAGCCATCCGATGCGCGCTTCGCGCGTCATGAAACGCAGAAACGCCACGAGCTGGCCATGCGTCATATGGTGCGCGACGAGGCTGGACACGATGATGTCGAATCCCCCCCCCGCCAGATCGGCATAGTCGCCCGTGCGCCAGTCGATCCGCATGTCGGGCGGCGTATGCGCGCGCGCCGAGGGCGCGCTGTGCGGATTGAGGTCGATACCGACGAGATCCGCCGTCAGATCGCGCCGATTCGCCCAGCGCGCAATGCTTCGCAGCATGTCGCCGTCGCCAAAGCCGACGTCGAGCAGCTTGAAGCTTCGCCGTCCCGTCAGCGCGCGTTCGAGAAAGGCGAGCGTCGGGCGTCGCGCCAGCGTCAGGCTGTTCACCTGCGCAAGATCGCCGAGCACTGCAGTATAGGTGCCAGGCGCGAGATCGGGGGCGTCCATCAGCTCGTCCTCGAGCGCGCGAGTCGCGAGGCTCCTCATGCGACGGGCCCGAAGCGCAATCCCTCGGCGGCGAGGCCAGGGCCGAAGGCGAGCGCGACGCCGGGGCCCGTAATGCCGTGTTCGAGCATGCGCGCCAGCACGAACATCAGCGTTGCCGAAGACATGTTGCCGCACGCGCGCAGCACCGCGCGCGAATCCTCAAGGCTGTGCGGCGCGAGCCCCAGCCCGTGTTCGACCGCATCGAGAATCGAGCGCCCCCCGGCATGTACCGCCCAATGCGCGACCGTCTCCACGCCCGTGCCCCCGGTGAGCGCCGCGCGCATATCCGGATCGCCCAGCGCGGCGCCGATTCGGCCCGGCACCTCACCCGACAGATGCATCAGGAAGCCTTGATCGCCGATCGTCCATCCGATCAGTTGGGCCGAATCGGGAAGCGTCTGGGCAAAGCCGTCGCCGAGCACAAAGCCGCGAGGATCGGCACTCACAAGCGCCGCGGAGGCGCCATCGCCGAACTGCAGCATCGCGAGCAGCGGCTCGATCCGGTCTTCGGCGGCAAGATGCAGCGTCGAAAGCTCCACCGTGACGACGAGCACCCGCGCTCGGCGGTCGGAGCGAACGATGTGGCGCGCGCTGCGAAGCGCGGTGACCGCGGCATAGCAGCCCATGAATCCGATCAGCAGCCGCTCGACCGAGGGAGAAAGCCCGATCCGCGCGGCGATGATCTGGTCGACGCCGGGCGCAACGAAGCCCGTGCAAGACGCGACGATGAGGTGCGATATCGTCGCGGGATCGAAATCGAGTCTTGAAATCGCGTCGAGCGCGAGCGCGGGCGCAGCCTCCGCATAGAGCTGCATTCGCGACGATGTGGTGGGCTGTGCGCCATTTTCGTAGAAGCCGCCGGCGCCGACGGGCGAGCGCGCATGAACCGACCAGCGATGCGCGATGTCCGATCGTTCGACCATCCGGCGGAACAGCTTGCGCTCGCGCGGCGGCAGCCGCGGCTCTGCCCAGTCGACGAAAGCCTGGTGGATATCGCGGCCCGGCACGGCGGTGGCGATCGCGTTGACGCAGGCGGCGGGCGGGGCGGCATCGATCAGCAAACGGATCGCTCTCCTCATCCACGTCCGATCGGGCGGCGTTTTCGCGCGAAGACGTGGTTAACGATATGTTGAACGGTCATATCGTACATGCCGCTTTATGAAGCATTGCTGGACATATGCCAGCCCCGGCGCTGCGCTCGCGTTGCTGCTTGCCGCAGCCACGCCGCCGGTCGCCCGCGCGCAGTGCCAGCTCTGCGCGCCCGCGGATGCGCGCAGCACCGCGGAACCCGCGCGCCCGCTCACCATAGATGTCGAAACGGGGATCGATTTCAGCCGCGTCGCGATTATGTCGGCGGCGGGCGGCATGGTCGAGGTCGATGCCACGAGCGGTCAGCGTCGCGTGAGCGGGGGACTGGTCGATCTCGGCGGGCTCGGACTCAGCGGCACGGTGCGCCTTACGGGCGAGCCAGGCCGCAGCGTGCGCATCAGTCTGCCCAATCGCGTGCGGCTGGTTACACCGGAAGGCGGGACTGCCGAGTTGAGCGAGATCGTAACCGATCTGCCTCCGACGCCGCGGCTCGGTCCCGACGGTCGCCTGCGCTTCGCCTTTGGCGGGCGACTTTCGGTCGATGGCCGCGCGACGGGCAATTTCCGCGGACGCATCGCGATCGTCGCGGACTACGAATAGTCCATCCCCAAAGCTCTTGTTAACCATAACCGTAGCAACTTCCTGAACCTTGATCGTCTAGAGCAGGGGATGCGGGCCGTGGGGAATTGGCCCGAAAGCTAATTCGATGGGGACCAGACATATGAAGATTCAGCTCGCCAAGGCCGCATTGTGCGGCTCGATGCTTATCGCCGCCAGCTTTGGCGCGAACAGCGCGCATGCCGCCACCGCCAATGCCGACGCCAAGGCACGCATCATCACCCAGGTCAGCGTCGCGAAGGTCGCGGGCCAGGATCTCGATTTCGGTGCGATCGTGCCGGGCGCATCCAGCGGCACCGTTACGATCGCGTCCACTGGCGTCCGCACCTGTGCTGCCGCGCTCACCTGCTCGGGGACGACCAGCGCGGCGGGCTTTAGCATTTCGGGCGCGTCGGGTGAAACCGTCCTGATTTCTTCGGCGCCCAGCGTGACGCTCACCGGCGGCGCGGGCAGCATGACCGCGACGCTCAGCCCAAGCATCAGCACGCTGGTCCTTGACGGTACCGACGGTTTCACCGTTGGAGGCGTGCTCACCGTGCCGAGCAGCGTCGCCGCGGGCAGCTATTCGGGCCAGTTCAACGTCACGGTGAACTACCAGTAAGCCGCTCGGCTGAACGATTGGACTAGCGGAGGCGGTTGACCGCCTCCCGCGCACAGGGCTCGCCGGCAATGGTGTCGGCGGGCCCTTTACGTGCGTCATGGCGTCATGATTAGCAAAAAATAAACCATGTTCGGTCAATCTGTCTGACGGGGATGCCGGTGCTGGGGAGCAGCGGCAAAATGACCGGAGACCAGACATGTTCACGGCTTCATGCCGCTCGTCGCGCATTGTCGCGGCGTTTTCCGCTTTCATGCTCTTCATGGGCGGCCCGTCCGCAGCCATCGCCGCGGGCGACCTGCTCGTCGCGCCGACGCGCGTCGTTCTCGATGGACCGCGCGGCACAGAGGTGATCCTCAACAATATCGGATCCGCGCCCGCCACCTACCGGATCTCGCTCGAGCTGCGTCGCATGAAGTCGGATGGCTCGCTCGAAGACATCGCGCCCGAAAGCGCCAATGTCGCAGAGGCGGCGGCGCTCCAGATGATCTCCTATGCGCCCCGCCGGATCACGTTGCCGCCCAACCAGCCCCAGGCGATCCGCATCGGAGTGCGTGCGCCCCAAGCGTTGCCAGACGGTGAATATCGCGCGCACATGCTGTTCCGCGCGATACCCGAGGCCACCCCGGTCACCGAGCAGGCGCCGCCGGGCAACGGCCTCTCGATCGCGATTACCCCTATCTACGGCGTTACCATCCCGATCATCGTGCGCCGCGGTGCGCTGGCCGCAACCGCCGCGATTTCAGACGCGCATCTGACGACGGCGGAGGGTCGCGCCGCACTTGTCTTCACGCTGGCGCGGAGTGGCACCCGCTCGGTTTATGGCGAGGTGCGTGTGCTCAAGCCCGGGATCGACAAGCCCGTGGTGGTTGCGCGCGGCATTGCGGTCTATCCCGAGCGCAACGAGCGCGCGGTCACGCTGCCGCTGCCAGAGGGCACCGAACTGCGCGGGTCCGCCACCATCCAATATTTCGAGGATAGTGAATCGGGCGGGCGACTGATCACAGAAGCGCGCGTGGAACTGCGCTAAACGCGCCCCGCGCCCGAGCGCGCCATGCGTTCGTATCCGCCCTCCTTGTTCAAGCGGCTTGCCGCCTGGGGTGCCGCAATCTGTGCGGCGCTGCTGACCCCGTCGGCATATGCGCAGGCGGCATGGGCGCCCAATGACGATGATGCGCTGCTGCTCGACCTGCGCCTTGGGCGGCTAAGCCTGGGCGACGGTGTCCGCGGTTATCGCACGCCCGAGGGCGTCTGCGTCGATCTGGCTGATGTCATCCTTGCGCTCGATCTTCCCATGCGCCTCGACAAGCCCGCGCGCCGCGCTTCGGGCTGGGCTTTCGACGAGCGCAACCAGATTACCGTCGATCGCGCACAGAATTCCGTGCAGATCGGCGCAAATGTCGAAAAGCTCGATGAAGCGGCGATCCGCGACGTCCCCGATGGCTGGTGCATAGCGGTCAAACCGCTGTCGCGCTGGATTGGCGTCGAATTCATCCCCGATCTCGGCAATGCCCTGTTGCTCGTCAAATCGACCGCCAGACTGCCCGTCGAGCTTGCCGCCGAGCGCCGTGCGCGCGCGGCCGCTATCCCGCCACAGCGTGGATTTGATCTCAAGGCTATGCCGAAGGCCGACGCGCCCTTCCGGTTATGGCGAACACCCTCGGTCGATGTCGTCGCGACACTTGCCGCCATCGAGGACAAGCGTACCGGCAGCCGTTTCGATGCGACTTATGAGCTCTATGTTGCGGGCGAGGTCGGCAAGGCGTCGTTCGATGCACGGCTGGCTTCGGACCAGAACGGCGTCCCCGCCAATCTGAGGCTGCGCGCCTATCGTACCGATCCCGACGGAGGGCTGCTCGGCGCGCTTGGAGCGACGCATTTCGCGCTGGGCGACGTCGCTGGACTGTCGACGCCGCTGGTTGCGCAGAGTGCGGTGGGGCGCGGTGCGGTGGTCACCAATCGCCCCATCGACCGTCCCGACAGCTTCGATCGGACCGATTTTCACGGTGAGCTTCCCATGGGCTGGGATGCCGAGCTGTACCGCAATGGCCAGCTCCTCGCCTTTGCCAATGACCGGGCCGACGGCCGCTACGCCTTTCTGAGCGTGCCGCTGCTCTACGGACAGAACCGCTTCGAGGTCGTGCTCTATGGCCCACAGGGACAGGTGCGTCGCGAGGAGCGGCTGGTCGCGGTGGGCGTCGACAGCATTCCCCCGCGCGAGACCTGGTACTGGGCGGGGATCAACGAGGCGAATACCGATCTGATCATGCTCAAGGACTATCGCGATCCGCGCAACCGCGGCTGGCGCGGCAGTGTTGGGCTCGAACGCGGGATCGATACCTATACCTCGACGGGCGCGCAGCTCCACAGCCTCGTTCTTGAGGATGTTCGCCATAATTACGCTGAAGCATTCGTACGTCGTGCGATCGGACCGGCGCTCGTTGAAGTCTCGGGCGCCTATGAGGACACAGGCGGCTACGCGCTGCGCGCACAGATGCTCGGCCAGTTTGGCCGCAGCTATCTCACCGTCGAATCGGTGCTGGCGCATGACTATCGATCGGACCGAATCGAGCCTGGCGTGACGGGCTGGCACGGCATTGCGCTCGATCACAGCCTCAATGTCGGGCGAACTATTCTCCCAGTCCATCTCGAGGCACGATACGAGACGCGTGCGCGCAGCATAGACACGCTCGAGCTCGCCGCGCGCGCATCGGCCAATGTCAGCGGTCTCGTGCTGACCGGACAGCTCGACTATCGCGCCGACATGGTCCCGACAGGGCCCGATCCTCCGGCCCGGATCGAAGCCTCGCTGCTCGCCAATGCACGGCTCGGGCGCGTCCGTCTTCGGGGCGAGACGCGCTTTCGTCTGTCCAGGGGCGCCGGCCTCGAAACCGCGACCGTGGTTGGCGAATGGGCGGCGGGCGAGCGCGCCGACTGGCGCGCCGAACTCGGTTATGATCGCAGCTATGACCGTGCGCGGCTGGGCTTCGGCTATAGCCGCCGCTTCGATCGTTTCGCGGTGACCGCCTCGGTCGAGGGCGCGAGCGACGGTTCGGTCGCGGCGGGGTTCAATCTCGCCTTTGCGTTCGGCCCCGATCCGCGCGGCCGTGGGATACGGATGTCCGCAACCAAGCTCGCAAGCCATGGACAGGTTTTTGCGCGCGTCTGGCGCGACAGCAACAATGACGGGGTGCGTCAGCGGAGTGAACCGCTGGAGCGCGAGGTGCAGCTCGCGGCCGGTCAGATCGCGGTAGAACGGCTGACCGATTCGCAGGGCAGCACGGTGATCGACGGGCTCGTACCCTTTCGTCCCGTGCTGATCGGGATAGACGCGGCCTCGCTGCCCGATCCCCTCGTACAGCCCGCGAGCCCCGGCGTGGTGGTTACCCCGCGCCCCGGCATCGCGATTGCTATCGAACTGCCGCTCTCCAGCGCGGGAGAGATCCACGGCACGCTGGTGCGCGGCGGCGGCGGCGCTATCGAGGGTGTCGATCTCGAGCTGGTCGATGACGAGGGTCGAGTGCTCCGCGTCACGCGCACCGAGTTTGACGGCTATTTCCTGTTCGAGGGCGTCCCCTATGGCCGATATGCCATCCGCATCGCACAGATTTCGGCGGATGCAGCGCGGTTGCGCGCGGCGCTGGGGCTGAGCGTCGTCGTGGGTGAGGCGCGCCCGAGCGTCGCGCTCGGCACCATCGCCGCTGAAGCGAGCGCGTCACGAAGCGCCGAGGCGCTTCGATGAAGTCGTCTGGGACGACTTCGATCACGAAGGACTTCAGGAAAGTTGGTGCGGTCGAGAAGACTCGAACTTCCACGGGCTTTCGCCCACAACGACCTCAACGTTGCGCGTCTACCAGTTCCGCCACGACCGCACTGAATCTTGTCCGCCGGATCGACCGGCGGCTGGTAAGGCGCGTGCCTCTAGCAAAGCCAAACCCGCTTGGGAAGCCCCAAGCGCGCGAAAGCGTGAAAGCAGAGACGTTTCACGTGCGAAAGCCCGATTTTTTGCGCGTTTGGCGGCGTGACGCGGGGCGTTACCGGCAATGGCTAATTGAGCGCCGCGCCCGAAAAACTCAGATTCAGCTCCTTGGCGCTCTTCGGCACGTCCATCTCGGCGCTGTCGAATTCGGCCGCACCCTGCGGCGGCAGCTTGCGCACCGGCGGGATGATCCGCCAGCCATAGACGACGCGGCCCGAGGAATCGCGCAGTTCGGCGAGGATGTCTGGCACCGACTGCGCCTTGTCGGTCGGATTGATGATCCGGCCCGATACCGTGAACAGCTCGTTCCCGCTCGGCTGGGTATAGCGCTCGGGCTTGCGTGCGATGTCGATCTTGAGCGGCACGTCGACCTGCTCGGGCTGGAGGCCCAGCCAGGCCGCGAGACCGGGCGTGCCGAAATACTGGATCGCGCCCAGGGCCGCGACCATCACCAGCGCAGCCCCGGCCGCCGCGATCGTCCAGCGCCGCGCGGGGTTGCGGCGCGGGCGGAAGGGGGGCGCATGCGCATAGGGGTCATAATCCGCATCGACGGGTTCGGCCGCCGATGGCTCGACAAAGCTCGACGGGGGTGCCGCCGCAACCATCGGCTCGGGCGCCGGTGGTGGAGGTGGTGGCGTTTCTATAACGGGCCGGGGCGCAGGTTCGGCTGGCGGCGGTGGCGCGACGGCCTGTGCCGTCACGGCGGCAACGGCAGATGCTTCGAACCAGCTATGTTTGCACGATGCGCAACGCACCGTGCGTCCCGCCGCCCCGATCGCGGTGTCGGGGACCAGATATCGCGTCCGGCATTCGGGGCAGGTCAGGATCATCTGGTCTCGGGAAATCCGTTATTTGCGCTGCTTCTCGTCCGGCAGTGTAAACACACTCGCGAATCAACTTGCAAGCATGTTGGCGCGCCGGTTCGGATTTGGCGTCAACAACGCGCTTTACGCGGCGCGCGGCTCTGTGCGATGGCGAGGGCCGGGGCAAGAGCACGGGATCTGCTCCAACTAATTGGTGAGCCTTCAGGCAAGGCTTTGGGGAGCAGCAGCGGGGCGCGATGAACAACATCGTCCAGTTCGAGAATGTCGGGCTGCGCTATGGCACGGGCGCGGAGACGCTGTCCGATGTCAGCTTCACGCTGGCGCGCGGCGCATTTTACGTTCTTACCGGCCCCTCGGGCGCGGGCAAGACCTCGCTTCTGAAGCTGCTTTATCTTGCGCAGCGCCCGAGCCGCGGGTTGATCCGGCTGTTCGGCGATGACGTCGTGACGCTCCCGCGCGACCGGCTGCCCGTGCTGCGCCGCCGGATCGGTGTGGTTTTTCAGGATTTCCGGCTGGTGCCGCACCTGTCGGCCTATGACAATGTCGCGCTGCCGCTGCGCGTGATGGGGCATGAGGAGCGCGACATCGAGGCACCGGTGAGCGAGATGCTCGCCTGGGTCGGGCTTTCCGACCGCGCGAGCGCGCGTCCCGCCACGCTTTCGGGCGGCGAGCAGCAGCGCGTGGCGATTGCGCGCGCGGTAATCGGCCGTCCCGACGTGCTTGTCGCCGACGAACCCACCGGCAACGTCGATCCCGACATGGCCGAGCGGCTGCTCCTGCTCTTCGAGGGCCTGAACAAGCTGGGCACGACCATCGTCGTCGCCACGCATGACATCCATCTTCTGAGCCGGATTCCCAACGCCAACCTCATGCGGCTCGATCGCGGGCGGCTCTCCGATCCGACGGGTGCGCTGCGCTATCCGCCGCTGGGCGAAGGCGGGGCGTTGTGAGTTTCGGCTGGGCGCCCTCGGTCGCCGATCGGCGGTTGCTGCCCGAAGGACGCTTCGCGGGGCCAATGCCATGGGTGATCGCGATCATGATGTTCCTGACCGCGCTCGCAGCGGCCGCGGGTCTTGGTTTGAGCGCTGCGGCGCGCGGGCTGGGCGACGATCTTGCGGGGCGGCTGACGGTCCAGATCGTCGAGGCCAATCCCGATACGCGCAAGGTGCGCGCAGAGATCGTCGAGCGCGCACTGGCGCGCGCGCCGGGCGTGGTGGCGGTCAAGCGCTTTACCGATCAGGAAATTGCGGGGCTGCTTGAGCCGTGGCTCGGCGGCGAGGGGCTGTCGGGGCAGGATCTTCCGATCCCGGCGCTGATCGACGTCAGCCTCGCCGATGGTTCGATCGCGGGCATCCGGGCCGCTGAGCAGGCTGTGCGCGCGGTCGCGCCGGCCGCCAGGATCGACCGTCACGCGCGCTGGCTCGCGCCGCTCGCAGGGCTGATCGCCTCGCTCAAGTGGCTCGCGGCCGTTCTCGTCATCCTGATGGCCGCCGCGACAGCCAGCGCGGTGGTTCTGGCGGCGCGCGCCGCGCTCAACACGCACCGAGCGACGATCGACGTGCTGCATCTGATGGGCGCAACCGATGTCCAGATCGCGCGACTCTTCCAGCGCCGTATCGCGCTCGATGCGTTATTCGGCGGGTTCGTCGGGCTGTTGTCGGCGATCGCCGTGCTGCTGCTGCTGGGGTCGCATATCGCCGCGATCGGTTCCGAACTGCTCGGATCGGTCGGGCTTTCCTGGATCGATTGGGCGATTATAGTGTCGCTGCCGTTCGCAGGCGCGCTGCTCGCTACGCTTGCCGCACGGATCACGGTGCTCAAGACCTTGCGGAAGATGTTGTGATCAAGCGTATCCTGTCGATCGTTCCGCTGCTCTGGGCGCTGGGTTTTGCAGCCTTCGTCATCTGGTTGCCGCGGCCCATGGACGGCCAGACCACCGACGCGATCGTCGTGCTCACCGGCGGCCCCGGCCGCATCGAGCGGGGGCTTTCGGTGCTTCAGCAGAAACGGGCCAAACGCATGTTCGTCTCGGGCGTCTATCGTGACGTCAGGCCGCACGAGCTCGCGCTTGCGCAGCGGGCGCCGATGGCGCTGTTCGATTGCTGCGTTGATCTCGGCCGCGAGGCGGTCGATACCCGTTCCAATGCGCAGGAGACCGCCGCCTGGCTCAAGGAGCACGACTATCGCAGCGTCCGGCTCGTCACCACTGACTGGCACATGCGCCGTGCGCGCCACGAGCTCGCACGCGCGGTCGATGGCAATGTCCGCATCGTCGGCGATGCGGTGAAGAGCGATCCCGGCTTCGCGATGCTCTTCAAGGAGTATCACAAATATTTGCTTAGCCGCGTCGCCGGACTGGTGGGGTTGTGATGACGCTGTTGCGCTCACTGCTCTTCGCACTCGTCTTTTATCCGGGCAGCCTGTTTTATGTGCTTTCGGCGCTCGCCGTCTCTCTCATCGGCGCAGCGCCTCTGCGCCGCGTGGCGCGCGGCTGGGCGCAGTTTCATCGCTGGTGCGCCGCCAGTATCCTCGGCATCCGCAGCCGGATCGAGGGCATCATTCCCGACTATCCCGTGCTTTACGCGATGAAGCACGAATCGATGTACGAAACCGTCGAGACGCTCGTGCTCTTCCGTGATCCAGCGGTCCTCGCGAAGCAGGAGTTGATCGACATGCCGCTCTGGGGCCGCGTTGCGGAGCTGCACGGCGCGATCCCTATCGATCGCGAGGGCGGCGCGAGCGCGCTGCGCAAGCTCGTCCGCGCTGCGCGCGCTGCGGCGGCGGAGGGCCGTTCGCTCGTGATCTTTCCCGAAGGCACGCGCGTGCCGCACGGAACAAGACCGCCGCTGCGCTCGGGCTTTGCCGGTCTCTATCGCCAGATTGGGCTGCCCGTGGTTCCCGTCGCGCTCGACAGCGGCCGCGTCTGGCCGCGCGCCAGTTTTCTCAAGCGCCCGGGCACGATCACCTTTCGTTTCGGCGAAGTCATCCAGCCCGGGCTCGATCGCAATGTCGTCGAGGCGCTGGTCCATGCAGAGATCAACCGGCTGAACGACTGATCCGTGTCTACTCGTGCGTGCGGCCGAAATCGGGACTGGCGTCGTCCTGCCCCTGCTCGATGATGCTGCGCCGGATCGTGCGCGTGCGCGTGAACAGGTCGAACAATGCATCGCCATCGCCCCAGCGGATCGCGCGCTGGAGCGCGGTCAGGTCCTCGGAGAAGCGCTGAAGCATCTCGAGCACCGCGTCCTTGTTGGACAGGAAGACATCGCGCCACATCGTCGGGTCCGACGCGGCGATCCGCGTGAAGTCGCGAAAGCCGCCCGCAGAATATTTGATCACCTCGGACTGCGTGACCTGCTCGAGATCCGAGGCGGTGCCGACGATGGTATAGGCGATCAGGTGGGGCAAGTGGCTGGTGATCGCAAGCACCAGGTCATGATGCTCGGCGTCCATCCGCTCGACATCAGCGCCTAGCGCGCGCCAGAATTCCTCGACGCGAATGACTGCGGTCTCGTCGGCACCCTGCGGCGGTGTGACAATGCAGAAGCGCTTGTGGAACAGCGTGGCAAAGCCTGCCTCGGGGCCGCTGCGTTCGGTGCCCGCGACCGGGTGTGCGGGTATGACGATCGCGTTGGGAAGCGCAGCTCCCAGTGCCGCCGCCACGCTGGCCTTGCACGAACCAACATCGCTGACGATCGCGCCCGGCGGCAGATCTTCAGCAATTTCGGCGGCGACCTCGCCCATCGCGCCGACGGGGACGCACAGGATCACCAACTCGGCATCGGTCACCGCGGCACCCGCGGTGTCGGTGACATCGTCGCACAGGTCGAGCTTGCGCGCGCGCTCGCGCACATCGGCGTCGCCATCATGGCCGGTCAGCCGCACGGTCGGCATATGCGCACGGACCGCGCGCGCGACCGACGATCCGATCAGGCCCAGACCGATGATCGAGATGCGCTGAAAGGGCAGCATCAGCCCGCCGCCTCGACGAGGCCGCGGAGCACCGCCATAAGCCCACGCGTCTCCTGCTCGGTGCCGATCGTGACGCGCAGTCCCTCGCTCAACCCCTGCCCCGGCAGCCAGCGTGTGATGTAACCCTCGGCCATCAGGCCTTCATAGGCAGCTTCCGCGCTGAGCGCGCCTGCAAAGGTGACGAGCACGAAATTGGCCTTTGACGGGATCGCGCGCAGCCCCTTGTTACCCATCGCCTCGATCTCCTGGCGGAACCAGTCGCGCCACTCGCCATTGTGCGCGCGGCTGTGCGCAACAAAGTCCTCGTCGCCAAGCGCGGCGATCGCGGCGCTCTGCCCGGCCGACGTCACATTGAAGGGCGCGCGGATGCGGTGCAGCGCTTCGATGACATCAGCGGGCCCATAGCCCCAGCCAATGCGCTCGGCGGCGAGCCCGTAAATTTTGGAGAAGGTCCGCGTGACGAGCACATTCGGCGCGGTCCTGGCGAGCGCGAGGCCGCCATCGTCCTCGTCCGCCGCGAGATATTCGGCATAGGCCTGGTCGAGCACGAGCAGCACATGCGCGGGCAGTGCCGCATGCAGCCGCGCGATCTCTGCGGCAGGAGTATAAGTCCCCGTCGGATTGTTGGGATTGGCGACGAAAACCACGCGCGTGGCTGGCGTCACGGCGGCGAGCAGCGCATCGACATCGGTCGCATAGTCGGCGTCGGGGGCTATGACGGGCGTCGCGCCGACGCGCCGTGTCGCGATTTCGTAGACGGCAAAGCCGTAACGGACATAAAGCACTTCGTCGCCCACGCCCGCAAAGGCGCCCGCGGCCAGGTGCAGAATCTCATCCGATCCCGTGCCATAGATCACGCGCGCGGGATCGAGCCCGTATTTGGCGGCGATCGCCTCGCGCAATGCCGTGGCTCCCGGGTCGGGATAGCGCGACAGGCTGCCGCGCCCCGTTTCGAACGCGGCTTCGGCTTTCGGGCTGGTCCCCAACGGATTCTCGTTGGACGAGAGCTTGACGACCTTGCGCCCCGCGCCCGCGGTGGAACGGCCGGGCACATAGGGCGCAATGCCCATGATCCAGTCCTTGGGACGGGGGCTTTTCGTAGGCTCTGTCATCGGCGTGCGCCTTAGAGCGATTTCGAGCTGGGTGGAAGCACCCGGCGGCTCGGAAATCGCGACAATCAGGATGTCCCGCGATTCGACTCAATGTGGAACTCGTCCGAACCTTCAACGCGCTTGGTTGACAAGGCGCGCCGCGCCGCCCTAGCCCGCTTGGCGATGAGCGACGATCAGCGTTTCGGCCTAGCGCGCCATGTCATTCTGCCCGGGCCGTTGAAGCTTGACGGCGGCGGCGCGCTCGCGCCCGTGGAAATCGCCTATGAAACCTATGGTACGCTCAATGCCGATCGATCCAATGCGATACTGATCTGCCACGCGCTGACGGGCGATCAGCATGTTGCCTCGACGCACCCGATGACGGGCAAATCGGGCTGGTGGACGCGGCTGGTGGGGGCGGGGCTTCCCGTCGATCCCGCGCGCCACTTCATTATATGCGCCAATGTGCTGGGGAGCTGCATGGGTTCATCGGGCCCTGGCACGATCGATCCTGTGACGGGCAGCCCCTATGCGATGCGCTTTCCCGTCATCACGATCCGCGACATGGTGCGCGCGCAGGCGATGTTGCTCGACCATCTCGGCATCGAACGATTGTTCGCGGTGGTCGGCGGCTCGATGGGCGGGATGCAGACGCTGAGCTGGCCCGCGACCTTCCCTGAACGTGTCGGCGCGGTCGTCGTGATCGCATCGACCGCACGACATTCCGCGCAGAACATCGCCTTTCACGAAGTCGGGCGCCAGGCGATCATGGCCGATCCCAACTGGCGCGGCGGCGCCTATTATGCGGACGGGGCTCCCCCTGCCGCCGGGCTCGCGGTTGCGCGGATGGCGGCGCACATCACCTATCTGTCCGAAGCCGGGTTGACCGAGAAATTCGGTCGCCGTCTTCAGGCGCGTGATGCCAAGAGCTTCGGCTTCGACGCCGATTTCCAGATCGAGAGTTATCTGCGCCATCAGGGGCTGAGCTTCACCGACCGCTTCGACGCCAACTCCTATCTCTACATCACGCGCGCGATGGATTATTTCGATCTTGCCGAGGAGCATGGCGGCACGCTCGCCAACGCCTTCAAGGCCACGCGCGCCCGTTTCTGCCTGTTGAGCTTTGACACCGACTGGCTTTATCCGACGGCGGAATCGCGCGCCATCGTTCACGCGCTCAACGCCGCGGGGGCACCCGTCAGCTTTGTCGAGTTGAAGAGCCCGTTCGGTCATGACGCCTTCCTTCTTGAAGCGCCTGAAATGAACCGGATAATCGACGGATTCCTGCGCGCGGGGGAGGCGCGGTGATGCTGCCCGACGGATATGTGCTTTCGGACGATGCTGCGACGATGCAAGTCGATGCGATCCACGCCTATCTCGCACGCAGCTACTGGTCGCCAGGGATCCCGCGCGAAACAGTGACGCGCGCAATCGCGAACTCGCTGTGCGTCGGCGTCTTCCGCGACGGCGCGCAAGTCGGCTTCGCACGAGTCGTCACCGATCGCGCGACCTTTGCCTATCTCGCCGATGTCTATGTTCTCGAGGCGCATCAGGGGCGCGGGCTCGCTCACGCTATGGTCGAACACCTCCAGCAGCATCCAGAATTGCAAGGGCTGCGGCGCTGGATGCTCGCAACGAACGACGCGCATGGGCTTTACGCGTCGCTGGGCTGGGAGGCCGTGGCCGACCCGTCCAAGCTGATGATGCGGCATTTCCCGGATGTGTACGGGGCGACCGGGGCGTGAACAGCCTTCGCCCCGACCTCGCGATCATCGCGCGCAATGTTGCGCCCGGCAGCCGCGTGCTGGATGTCGGCTGCGGCGATGGCGCGCTGATGGCCGAGTTGCGCGATCACCGCGATGTCGACGCGCGCGGGCTTGAGCTCGATCCCGAGAATGTGTCGGCGGCGGTCGCGCGCGGTCTGTCGGTGATCCAGGGCGACGCCGATACCGACCTTGCGGACTATCCCGATCGCAGCTTCGACTATGCGATTCTCAGCCAGACGCTCCAAACGACGCATCGCCCCGACCGCGTGCTCGAGCATCTGCTGCGCATCGGCGGCCGTGCTTTCGTATCTTTCCCCAATTTCGCGCACTGGCGCGTGCGGCTGTCGCTGCTCTGGGGCGGCCGGATGCCCGTGACGCGACTTTTGCCCGTGGCGTGGTACGAAACCCCCAATATTCACCATGTCACGGTCGACGATTTCCGCGCGCTCGTGAAGGAACGCGGCATTACCGTCGAAGGGGCGTGGTTCCTGAACGGCGACAAGCTGACCACCGCGGCGGCCGCCAATTTCCGCGCCGAGCACGCAGTGTTTTTGCTCAACCGCTAGGGCGCTTTAGGCCCGATCAGTCGGGCGCGAGGCCCTTTCTTAGCAGTTCATTGGCCACCGCGGCGACTTCGTCGGGCGTTTTGTCCTTGCCCCAGACGCCGTAGCGCAGGCCCAGGAACACGTTCATGCCCATCACCGCCCAGGCGTGGATCTCGCCAACATCGGCGCGGACCTCGCCGCGCCTCGCCCCCGTCTCGAGCCGCGCGCGGATGCGCTCGACCGAGTTCTCATAATGCGCGCGGTAGCTTTCCTGATCGACGAACTCTGATTCGTCGATGATCCGGTAGATCTCCTTGTGATCGCGCACGAACTCCAGGAAGCTCTCGAGCCCGACCCGCTCTGCTGCGATACCGTCGGGAGCGGCTTGGACATGCGGCGCGACATGATCGCGCACCTGTGCTGACATGTCGCGGACGAGCGCGCGGAACACCTCCTCCTTCGAATCGAAATAGGTGTAGAAACTGCCGAGGGCGACGCCCGCGCGCTGCGTGATGTGGCTGATCGATCCGTCGTGAAATCCCTTTTCGCCGAACTCGGCCGCGGCGGCGTCGAGGATCGCGCGCAGCGTCCGGCGCCCGCGTTCGGTGCGCGGCGTCTTTGCTTCACTGGTCGGATTGTTGGCCGGCGCTGTTGCACCTTCGCCACGCTTGCCCGCCATTTTTTCCTCCCCCGCATCACCGAAGTTGAAAGTCGGTTCATGTTTCATTATACGCTTGGTACGTACCGGCACAACCCGTCAGAGGTTGAGTCATCAGCATTGGGGAGGAATGCCATAATGTCCCGCACTCGTCTGTCTGCCCGCGTCATTTTCTCGATGGGCGTCGCGTTGTCCGCGCTCTCGACGCAGTCCGCCTTTGCCCAGGACGCAGATGCTGCGCCTGCTGCCGAGGAGGCTGAGAGCGGCGAGATCATCGTTACGGCCCGCCGCCGTGATGAAAACCTGATCGACGTGCCGATCTCGGTCTCGGCGCTGTCGGGCGACGCACTGCAGAATCAGGGCGCGATCGACATCACCTCGCTGCAGGACAAGACCCCCAATCTTACGCTCCAGATCGCGCGCGGATCCAACTCGACGCTGATCGCCTTCATTCGCGGCGTCGGTCAGCAGGATCCGCTTTGGGGTTTCGAGCCCGGCGTCGGCCTCTATGTCGACGACGTCTATGTCGCGCGTCCGCAGGGCGCCGTGCTCGACATTTTCGACGTCGAGCGCGTCGAGATCCTGCGTGGTCCGCAGGGCACGCTCTATGGCCGCAACACGATCGGCGGCGCGATCAAATATGTCACCAAGCGCCTGGGCAATGAGTTCGAGGGCAAGGTGCGCGCCGCCTATGGCTCCTACGACCAGATCGACCTGATCGGTCAGGTGACGGTGCCGCTGGGCGATAATTTCTCGATCGGCGGTGCGATCGCGCGCTACTGGCGCGACGGTTATGGCCGCAACCTCACCACTGGCGTCGACCAATATGACAAGGACGTCATCGCGGGCCGAATCTCGGCCGAGTTTGCGCCCTCCGAGGACGTCTTCTTCCGCCTCGCCGCCGACAAGACCGTCGACAAGTCGAATCCGCGGCACGGCACACGCCTCGTCGGCAATCTTGGCCTGCCCGCCTTCGCGCCGACCGACAGCGTCTATGACACGCGCGCGGGCATCGGCGATGACAACAAGGTGGAGACG
Source organism: Sphingomonas cavernae (assembly GCF_003590775.1). Lineage (GTDB taxonomy): Bacteria > Pseudomonadota > Alphaproteobacteria > Sphingomonadales > Sphingomonadaceae > Sphingobium_A > Sphingobium_A cavernae. The sequence goes on from NZ_QYUM01000002.1 coordinate 1,124,814, forward strand.
CAGGGCATCTCGCTCACCGGCTCGATCGCGATCAACGACACGCTCACCTTCAAGACGATCTCGGCCTATCGTGACGGCCATACCGAAACGCTGATCGACTTCGACAACACGCCCGGGCCCGTGCTCGACATCCCCGCACGCTATGACGATAGCCAGTTCACTCAGGAGCTTCAGCTCCTCTATGAAGGTGACCGTCTGCAGGGCGTGTTCGGGCTCTATTATCTCGATGCGCGCGCGAGCGGTGCGTTCGACACCGTGCTCGGGGCGCTCAACACCACGACGCTCACCTCGGGAACCGTCAAGACCAAGAGCTATGCTGCGTTCGCCGATGTCAATTTCGATATCACCGAGCAGCTCAAGATCTCGGCCGGCCTGCGCTATACGAAGGACGACAAGACCGGCACCGTCTTCCGCCGCAACTATACGGGCATCCGCAGCCCCGAATTCGGCAATTCGGCGGCGATCCCGGGGCTGATCCGCACCGATTACACCAACAGCCGCAGCTTCGACGAGTTCACCCCGCGCGTGAGCCTCAGCTATGAGCCGACCGAAGACCTCAACCTCTATGCCTCCTATGGCAAGGGCTTCAAGTCGGGCGGCTTCGACATGCGCGGCGACGCGATCTTCACGCCGACTACCGTCGACGGCTATGCGCCCGAAACGGTCGATGCCTATGAAGTGGGCATGAAGGGCGCGTTCCTTGATCGCACGCTGTTCCTCAACATCGCGGGCTATTATTCGGATTATAAGGACCAGCAGGTCACGATCCAGGTGCCCAATGTCGTGACCGGCGGCATCGCCAGCTTCGTCGACAATGCGGGCAAGGGCGAGATTTACGGCCTCGAGCTCGAGGCGCGAATCGTTCCCACGCCCAGCTTCTCGGTCAGCGCCTCGCTCGGCTACACCCATGCCGACTACAAGGAGTTCCTGACCTTCATCGGCGGCGGCACCACGCCCGTCGACGTTGCCGATCAGCGCGTCTTTCAAAACACGCCCAAGTGGAATGCCAATGTGTCAGCCACCTGGTCAGGCGATCTGGCGGGGGGTCGCGTTGAAGTGACGCCGTCGATCTCGATGCGCAGCGACTATAATATGTTCGAGATTCCCAACCCGATCCTCGATCAGGACGGCTATGCGCTGGTCGATACTTCGGCGAGCTGGACCACCGCGGATGAGCGCTTCAAGCTCGGCGTCCACCTGCGCAACCTGTTCGACACGCGTTACCGCGTGGGCGGTTACAACTTCCCCGGCGCGCTCTTCGGCAACTCGATCATCGGCTATTACGGCCCGCCGCGCACCGCGACCCTCACCGCCGAATACCGCTTCTGACCAGAGGGACAGCCATGCCGGGTACGACCACCGCCAGCCGCGGCTACCGCGCGGTCGTGCTCGGCATGCTGCTCCTCGTCTACACTTTCAACTTTATCGACCGGCAGATCCTCGGCATCCTCGCGGGGCCGATCAAGGACGATCTGGCGCTGTCCGACAAGCAGCTCGGGCTGCTTGGCGGGATCGCCTTCGCGTTGCTCTATTCGACGCTCGCGGTGCCGCTTGCCTGGCTCGCCGACCGGACAAGCCGGACCTGGGTCATCACCGTTTCGCTGGCGGTGTGGAGCGGCTTCACTGCGCTGTGCGGGTTCGCGAGCAGCTTCGGGCAGCTTTTCTTCGCGCGGCTGGGCGTCGGTGTCGGTGAGGCGGGGGGCGTTGCACCCTCCTATGCCGTCATCGCTGACTATTTTCCCAGCCAAGAACGCGCGCGGGCGTTGTCGATATACTCGCTGGGCATTCCGCTGGGCTCAGCGGCGGGGGTGCTCTTCGGCGGCTATATCGCCGCGAGCATCGACTGGCGCACCGCCTTCATCGCGGTCGGGCTTGCGGGGATCGTCGTCGCCCCGATCTTCCGCCTCGTGGTGCGCGAGCCCGTGCGTCCGACGGAGCAGAAGTCGTCCGAGACAACTCCCGTCGCCCGCGTCTTTTCCATCCTTGCCGCAAAGAAAAGCTTCTGGCTGCTCGCTTTCGGCGCCTCGGCGAGTTCTATGCTCGGCTATGGCCTCGCCTTCTGGCTGCCTTCGCTGATGCGCCGCAGCTTTGGCCTCGATCTCGTCCAGACCTCGCAATTCTATGGCGCGATCCTGCTCATGGGGGGCGTTGTCGGCGTGCTTGCGGGCGGCTTTCTGGGCGACCGGCTGGGGCGCGGTGACAGGGCGGTCTATGCGCGCCTGCCAGCGATCGCCTTTGTGCTCGCCGTCCCGCTCTTCGCCGCCGGCATCCTCTCGAAATCGGCGACCGCGGCCTTCCTGCTCTTCCTCGTGCCGCAGGCGCTTGCCTATGTCTGGCTGGGCCCCGTCATCTCCGCGGTCCAGCATCTTGTACCCGCGCATATGCGCGCGACCGCATCGGCGAGCTTCCTGCTCATCAACAACCTCATTGGCATCGGCGGCGGCACCTTCTTTCTCGGCGCGCTCTCCGACGCGCTGGCGCGGCAATATGGCAACGAGGCGCTGCGTTACGCCATGCTGGTTTCGCTCGGCTTCTACCTGCTCGCGGCGCTCTTCATGTGGCTTGCGGCGAAACCGCTGCGAAACGATTGGGTCGAATAGCCCCTCCACCGGTTACACCCTTGTTTGTGCTGCCAGTTTCTTCTGGTACACCGAATTCCGGGTGGGAAACCATGGCCGCGGGTGTGCCGGATCGGCCGCCGCGGCTGGATCAGGAGATTCTGATGCGCCGCCTGCCGTCACTCGCTCTGGTTTCGCTGCTGCTCGCAAGCGCCCTGCCGTCGCCACTTTTTGCGGAGCCGGCCTTCATCACGGCCACCGATGGCTCGACGCTCGTCCATAGCGCGAGCGGCACGCGGTTTCCGCGGACCCTGGCGGGCTTCGAGCGGAGCGGCGAGGCGGCGCTCGATCCCGGCGGCGACTATATCGGCGTTGCCTATCGCCACGCGCTCGCCGATGGCGAGCCTCTCACGCTCAGGATTGCAGTGGTCCATGTCGAAGGGACGAGCCCAAAGGAGCATTTCATCATCGCCAAGCCGATGGCGCTCAACGGGCTCACCGATGTCACGACGCTCTCCGAGGGCACCTATCAGCGCTCAGGCAAGGGCGCTGACGGCTATCTGGGCATTTACAACGCGCGCGATGGGGAGCGCCGCATCGGCGTCGGTTTGTGGACCTTCGATCGCGGCTATTGGGATTTGCGCGGGCGCGTCGAATTCCCCACCGGCAAGCGCGACGAGGCACAGGCGGCGGTGGATGCCTTTGTCGATGCCTTCGTCGCGCTGGGCCAGCCCTATATCGTGCCGGCCAAATAGCGCCGCCTACCGTTCCCGCGTAGCGTTGAACCTGATGTCGGGATTGCGGTCCTGGACATAGCCGACTTCCCACGCGCTCTTCGCCATGAAGACGAGGTTGCCGTCGCGGTCCTTGGCGAGCGCCGACTGGTTGATGTTGGCAAAGGCCTTCATCGCCGCCTCATCGCCCGAGATCCACCGCGCCGTATCCCAGGGGCTCGGCTCGAGCTTTGCGGCAACCTTGTACTCGGCATCGAGTCGGCTCAGCAGCACGTCGAGCTGGAGCTGCCCGACCACGCCGATGATCCAGTTGCTGCCGATCTCGGGGTAGAAGACCTGGGTGACGCCCTCCTCGGCCATGTCGTCCAGCGCCTTGCGGAGCTGCTTGGTCTTGGTCGGGTCGACCAGCACCACGCGGCGCAGGATTTCGGGCGCGAAATTGGGCAGGCCTGTGAAGCGGATGCTCTCCCCTTCGGTCAGCGTATCCCCCACCCGCAACGTGCCGTGGTTGGGAATGCCGATGATGTCGCCGGGCCAGGCTTCCTCGGCGAGCTCGCGGTCCTGCGCGAAAAACAGGATCGGCGAATGCACCGCGATCGGCTTGCCGTGCCCCGTGGGCGTCAGCTTCATGCCGCGACGGAACTTGCCTGAGCACAGCCGCATGAAGGCGATGCGGTCGCGGTGCTGCGGGTCCATGTTCGCCTGCACCTTGAAGATGAAGCCCGTGACATTGTCGTGATCGGGCGAGATGGCGGCCGGTTCGGCGGGCTGTGGCCGCGGCGGTGGCGCATAACGCCCAAGCGCCGCGATCAGCTCGGCGACGCCGAATTCCTTGAGTGCCGACCCGAAGAACACCGGGGTCAGGTCGCCATGGCGATAGGCCTCGACATCGAACGCGGCATAGCCGTGGAGCGCAAGCTCGGCTTCCTCGTGCAGCCTTGCCAGACCTTCGGCCGAAACCGCCTCGGCAAGCCTGGGGTCGTCGAGTCCCGTGAACTGCGTCAGCTTGCCCTCGAACATGCGGCTGTCGCCCGTGGGCTGGCGCAGGACGTTGGCGTGGAGGTCATAGACACCCTCGAACTGGCCGCCCATGCCGACGGGCCAGCTCATCGGGCAGACGTCCAGCGCGAGCATGTCGGCGATCTCGTCGAGCAGCGCGAAGCATTCGCGGCCCTCGCGATCGACCTTGTTGACGAAGGTGATGATCGGCACCGAGCGCAGCCGGCAGACCTCGAACAATTTGCGCGTCTGCGGCTCGATGCCCTTGGCGGCGTCGATCACCATCACCGCCGAATCGACTGCGGTCAGCGTGCGATAGGTGTCTTCGGAAAAGTCCTCGTGGCCCGGCGTGTCGAGCAGGTTAAAGGTGATCCCGTCGCGCTCGAAGGTCATCACCGAGCTGGTGACCGAGATGCCGCGCTGTTGCTCGATCTTCATCCAGTCCGAACGCGCGCGCCGGTTCTGTCCGCGCGCCTTGACCTCGCCGGCGAGGTGGATCGCACCGCCGAACAGCAGCAGTTTTTCGGTGAGCGTGGTCTTGCCTGCGTCGGGGTGCGAAATGATCGCGAAGGTGCGGCGGTCGGGTCGGTTGGTGGTCATATCTTTTTCATTCCAGCTTATCCGCTCATCCTGAGGAGAGGCTGAGCTTGGCGAAGCCTCGTCTCGAAGGATCGGCACGGTGCGTCCTTCGATACGGGCCCTCGGCTCCGCTCGGTCCCTACTCAGGATGAGCGGATTTTTGGGGAGGTTAGTTTTCCTTGAGCGTCACGATCATGCGGAACGAACAGCTCTCGCCCGGCGCGATGATGAACACGCCGGGTTTCTCGGTGAAATCGCCGTCGAACCCCTCGGGATCGGCCATGCCCGCCCAGGGTTCGATGCAGACGAAGCGCGCTCCGGGCTTGGTCCAGACGCCGAGCCATTCGGTGTCGGGAAAGGCGATGTCGATCGCGGGGCCCGTCGACGCGCCATAGCGCAGCGCGCGGCTCTTGAGGCGGTCCCAGATCAGCGCGTCATTGGCGAACAGCGCGTCGTCGAGCATCAGCGTGCGATCCTTGACGGGGCTGGGGATCGTCTCCTGCCCGATCAGTCCTCCCGGAACGATCGCGCGCAATGCCGCGGGCTCGTCCTCGGCAAAGGTGATGCCGTGGTCCTCACGCGGTGCGCCATAGGGCAGCGGCCAGGCAAAGGCGGGGTGGAATCCGAAGCTTGCGGGCATCGGCGCGCTTCCCGGATTTCCTATCGTCGCGATCATGGTCAGGCGCGGCCCGTCCAGGTGGAAGGCCATGTCGAGAACGAAGGCAAAGGGATAGACGGCCTGCGTCTCGGGCGTGTCGACCAGCCGGAAGCGCACCGCGTCGGGATCCTGCGCGGTGACCGTGAAGTCCAGTCTGCGCGCAAAACCATGCTGGGGCAGGCCATAGCTCCTGTCACCCAGCCGATACTGATCGTCGCGCAGCCGCCCGACGATCGGGAAAAGGATCGGCGCGCGGCCCGACCAGAAAGCCGGGTCGCCATCGCTCATCAGCTCGCGGCCCTCAGCGTCGGTCAGACTCAACAGCTCGGCCCCGAGCGGCGCGATGCGCGCCGTCAGGTCGCCCGAGCTGATCGAGACCGCGCCCTTCTCAGCCACGCAGCCTCGCGCCGGCCTTTTCGGCCGCCTTCACGATCTTGTCGGAGATCGCGCCCAGCTCCTCGTCGGTGAAGCTCTTCTCCGACGGTTGCAGGACCACCTCGACCGCGAGCGATTTGTGCCCTTCCTCAACGCCTTGTCCGGAAAAGACGTCAAACAGCCTTGCCGTCACGATCGCTTGCTTGTCTGCGCCCTTCACCGCGCGGACGAGGCTGTCCGCCGGCGTGTCCTGGGGCACGAGGAAGGCGAAATCGCGCGTCACCGCCTGCAGCGCGGGCGGCGCATAGGCGGTCCGCATCCGGCCCGCGGCGCGCTTCGCCGGAATCGCGTCGAGATAGATCTCGGCCGCGATCACGGTGCCTTCGAGGTCGAAGGCCCTGGCGGTCAGCGGATGCAGCGTGCCGAACGCGGCCAGCACCGTCTTGGGGCCGAGCCTGAGCGTCGCCGACTGGCCGGGATGGAAATGGTCGCCCGCCTCGCCGAAGATCTGGAGGTTCTCGACGGGCGCGCCCGCCGCGGCCAGCAGCGCGAGCACGTCGGCCTTGGCGTCGAACGCGTCGAAGTCTTGGGCCTTGCCGGTCTTCCAGTTGCGCGGGGTCCTGTCGCCCGCGAGCACGACGCCCAGTGTCAGGCGCTCGCCGTCGGCGAAATAGCGCCGGCCCAGCTCGAACAGCCGGATCGTCTCAGCGCCCCGCGCCTGGTTGCGCGATGCAGCCGCCAGCAGCCCCGGCAGCAGCGAGGGCCGCATGACCTTCATGTCCTCGGAGATCGGATTGGCCAGCGTCCAGTCGCCGCCGCCGAACGCCGCGGCCTCCTTCTCTGAGAGGAAGCTCCACGTCACCGCCTCGTTGAGCCCGCGCGCCGCCGCGGTCCGGCGCACGCGGCGCTCGACGAGTTGTTCGGGGGTCGCGGTCGGCTTCGCAACCCCGGGCGCACGCGGCAGCGGGGTCGAGGGCACATGATCGAGCCCGACGATGCGGACGACTTCCTCGACCAGATCGGCGCTGCCGATGACGTCGCGCCGCCATGTCGGCGGGGTTACCTGCCATTCGTTGCTGCCCGAAACCGCGAAGCCGAGGCGTTCGAGGATCGCCTTTTGCTTCTCGGCGGGCACCGAGACACCGGCCAGCTTCTCGGTCAGCTCGGCCGAATAGGCATGGCTCGCCATCGTGACTGGGGGTGTGCCCGCGCGCGTGACGTCGCTCGGCGTGCCGCCGCACAGCTCGGTCACGAGCCGTGTCGCGATCGCGATCCCGTCTTCAAGGAATGCGGGGTCCACGCCGCGCTCGAAGCGGCTGCGTGCATCGCTGGTGAGGCCCAGCTTCTGTCCCGTCCGCGCGATATGCTCGGGTGTGAAATAGGCGCATTCGATCAACACATCGGTCGTGTCGAACTCCACGCCCGAGTCCTCGCCGCCCATGATGCCGCCGATGTCATGCACATGCGCGTCATCGGCGATCACGGTCATGCCGGCGTCGAGCGTGTATGTCTTGCCGTTGAGCGCCAGCACGCTCTCGCCATCTTTCGCGCGCCGCGCGACGAGCGGGCCCTTGAGCTTCGTCCGGTCATAAACGTGCAGCGGGCGGCCCAGATCGATCATCACATAATTGGTGATGTCGACGAGCGTGGAGATCGGCTTCTGCCCGATCGCCTTCAGGCGGCGCTGCATCCAGTCGGGGCTGGTGCCGTTGACGACGCCCGAGACCGACTGGCCGAAAAATGCGGGGCAGCCTTCCGGATCATCGGTCCGCACATCGGGACCCGCGTCCTCGCCCTTCACGGGCTCGACCTTCAACGGCTTGAGCGTGCCGAGGCCCGCCGCCGCCAGATCGCGCGCGATGCCGCGCACGCCCATGCAGTCCTGCCGGTTGGGCGTGATCGACACGTCGACCACCGGATCGTCGAGCCCCGCCCATGCCGCGTAGTTCGCGCCCACGGGGGCGTCGGCGGGCAGCTCGATGATGCCGTCATGCTCCTCGCCCAGTTGAAGCTCGCGGACCGAGCACATCATGCCGTTCGATTCGACCCCGCGGATCGCCGCAACCTTCAACGTGACGTCGAGCCCGGGCACATAGGCGCCCGGCGCACCGAACACGCCGACGAGGCCAGTGCGCGCATTGGGTGCGCCGCAGACGACCTGGAGCGGGCCGTTGCCCGCGTCGACGACAAGCACCTGCAGCTTGTCCGCCTGCGGATGGCGCTCGGCGGTCAGCACCCTGGCGATGGTGAATGGCGCAAGCTTCTCGGCGGCGTTCTCGACGCCCTCGACCTCGAGGCCGATCGCGTTGAGCGTACCCAGCACCTGATCGAGCGTCGCGTCGGTGTCGAGATGCTCCTTGAGCCAGTTCAGCGTGAACTTCATGCGCCGACTCCCCCCGACAGCGTGGGCACGTCGAGTGCCGAAAAACCATAATGTTTGAGCCAGCGCAGATCGCCGTCGAAGAAGGCGCGCAGATCGTCCATGCCGTATTTCAGCATCGCGAGCCGGTCGACGCCGGTGCCGAAGGCGAAGCCCTGCCACTCATCGGGATCGAGCCCGCACGCCTCGATCACGCGCCGGTGGACCATGCCGCTGCCGAGCACTTCCATCCAGCCTTCCGATCCACCGATGACGCGGCGGCCCTTTTCGATCGAATAGCCGACATCGATCTCCACCGAAGGCTCGGTGAAGGGGAAATAGCTCGGGCGCAGCCGCAGCACGATGTCGTCGCGCTCGAAAAACGCCTTGAGAAAGGTCTCGAGCGTCCATTTGAGGTGGCCGAGATGGATGCCCTTGTCGATCACCAGACCCTCGATCTGGTGGAACATCGGCGTATGCGTCGCATCCGAATCCGAACGATAGACGCGGCCCGGCGCGATGATGCGGATTGGCGGTTCCTGCGACGTCATGGTGCGGATCTGGACGGGGGAAGTGTGCGTGCGGAGCAGCATGTCCTTCCCGTCGCGCTTGTCAGGGAAGTAGAAGGTGTCGTGCATCGCGCGCGCCGGATGCGTCTCCGGGATATTGAGCGCGGTGAAATTGTGCCAGTCGTCCTCGATCTCAGGCCCCGTCGCGACCGAGAAGCCCATGTCGGCGAAGATTTCGGCAAGCTCGTCCATGACCTGGCTGACCGGATGCACCGACCCCTGCGGGAAGGCAGGCGCCGGCAGCGTCATGTCGAGCGTCTCGGCGGCGAGCTTCGCGTCGAGCACCGCGCGTTCCAGCCCCGTCTTGCGTTCGGCGATCGCGCTGGTGACGCCCTCGCGCAGGCCGTGGATCTTCGGCCCCTCGCTCTGGCGCTCTTCGGGGCTCATGCCGCCCAGCGACTTCAGCAGCGCGGTGATCGCGCCCTGCTTGCCCAGCGCCTTCACGCGCACGTCTTCGATCTTCTCGGGCGTGTCCGCCTCCGCGATCGCCGTCATCAGCTCGGCTTCGAGTTGCTTCAATTCCGTCATTTTTCACCCGTCATTCCCGCGCAGGCGGGAATCCATGAACACCTAATCAAGCAGGAAGAGGCGGAAAACCAAGATCGAGGGCGAGGTCGTCCCAATTCGGATTCTCCGCTTCGATCATATTGATCTTCCATTGCCGTTCCCATTTCTTGATCCGCTTTTCGCGCGCGATCGCCGTTTCCATGGTTTCATGCCGCTCTAACCAGACCAGTCGCGCTACGTCGTAGTCGTGAGTGAAGCCCGGGATCAAGCCGTTGCGATGTTGATGGAGGCGTGCGCCAAGGTTCGAGGTCACACCAGTGTAGAGCGTGCCATGCCTGCGGCCGGCGAGCATATACACGCATGGCTCCCGTTCCCTTCCCATCCCCCGTTCCCCTCATTCCCGCACGCGCAAGAATGCATGAATGCCGTTTCCTCCGCCAACGCCTTCATCCCGTGTTCCTGGATTCCCGCCTTCGCGGGAATGACGGGACATAAAAAGCAAAGGGCGCGGATGGCTTGTGCCACCCGCGCCCCTGTGTCGCTTTTCGCTACAGGCCGTTTCAGGCGGCCTGGGGCAGAGCCGCCTTCGCCTGAGCGACGATGGCGCTAAACGCTTCGCCCTCGTGCATCGCGATGTCGGCGAGGACCTTGCGGTCGAGCTCGATGCCAGCGAGCTTCAGCCCGTGCATGAACTGCGAATAGGTCAGGCCTTCAGCGCGGACGCCCGCGTTGATACGCTGGATCCACAGACCACGGAAGGTCCGCTTCTTAACCTTGCGGTCGCGATAGGCGTACTGGCCGGCCTTTTCGACCGCCTGACGCGCGATGCGGATCGTGTTCTTGCGACGGCCGTAAAAGCCCTTCGCCTGATCCAGAATCCTCTTATGCTTAGCCTTGGTGGTTACACCACGTTTGACGCGTGCCATGTGTCAGTACTCCTTATTTCAGGCCGTAGGGCGCCCAGAGCTTCACGTGACCCCAATCGGAGTCCGAAAGCACTTCGGTGCCGCGGTTCTGGCGGATGTACTTGGCATTGTGGCTCGACAGACGGTGACGCTTGCCGGCAACGCCGTGCTTCACCTTGCCGGTGGCGGTGATCTTGAAACGCTTCTTGACCCCGCTCTTGGTCTTCAGTTTGGGCATTTTCGTCTCCTTGTAACTCGACGATTGCGGACGGCCTCGGCATGCCTGACGGCCGGGCAGTCCCCCCGGATACTCGGGATGAATCGCGGAAAGCGGCGCCTTTACCCGACAAGGCGCATCAATGCAACCGTCGGGCGCAGAATTGGAACAGCGGCTTTCGTCAAGGGTTTGACATTTGATGGCCGCTGATCTGAGCCATGAACGGTTTCCGCCGACCGAAGCGTCCCCGATACCGCGACGCCGTGCCGATCCGTTGCGAATCATGTTCTACACTATCGGCGGAATCCTTGCCGCGATCTTCCTCGCCTGGCTGGTCCTGTACATTACCAAGGGCCGCTTCCTCAAAGGCCCTTTCGAGCGCTTCGTCAGCGCCCAGATGGAGCGCAAGCTCGATGTCGCGGGCGATTTTCAGCTCTATTTCAATCCCTTCAATGTCAAATTCTATGCCGAGGGACTGACCATCGCGAACCCCGATTGGGCGACCACGCGCAACTTCTTCGAATCGCGGGTGATCGACACCAACATCGCCACCTGGACGCTGTTGTTCGGCAAGGACCGGATCAACTGGCTCGCGCTCGTCGAGGGTGACGTCAACCTCGAATGGGACAAGCCGGGCAAGCGCAATAGCTGGACCTTCGGCGATCCCGACAAGCCCGCCGAGGCGCTCGACATTCCGATCATCCGTCAGGCGATCGTACGCGGTACCGAGATCCATTATCGCGACCCACCGATGCAGTTGAGCGCGGATATCCGCATCGAAACCGTCCGCGCCGCCGACACTCGCTTCCAGAACGATATCCGCTTCACCGGCGGCGGTGCGATGCGCGATCGGCCTTTCACGCTCTCGGGTAATCTGATGTCGCCCAATGAGACGATAGAGGGCGGGCGCAACCAGCTTCGCCTCGCAGCCCGATCGGGGCCGACCTCCATGACCGTGTCGGGCACGCTTCCCGGCGCGACCGAGATCGAGGGCGCCGACCTCAAAATGGGTGTGCGCGGGCCCAATATCAGTCTGCTCTTCGATTTCCTGGGCGTCGCCGTCCCCGACACGCGCGCCTATCGGATCACGTCGAACCTCACCAAACAGAGCGATTCATGGCGCTTCACGCGGCTGAAGGGTGTGTTTGGCGAAAGCGACATCGCCGGGCTCATGACGATTTCGCGCCCTGAGGCGCGGCTCAAGATCGACGCCGATCTCCAGACGCGCGTGCTCGACATCGTCGACGCGGGCCCCTTTATCGGCTACGATCCCGATCGGCTCGAGGCGCGCGGCAATGCTGGCGCGGTGAAGGCGGTGGCGGGCCGTCCGCGCGTACTGCCCGATGCCCGGCTCAGGATCGACGCGATCAGCCGCTTCGACGCCGACGTCAAATGGAGCGTGCGCCGCGTTCGCGCCGAGAGCTTCCCCGTCTCCAACATCGCGTTGACGCTCGACCTCGACCGCAGCCTGCTGACGCTATCGCCCTTCAGCTTCGACATCGCGGGCGGACATCTCGATTCGGACATCGCGATCAACGCGCGCGGCACGCCCGTACGCACGCGCTACGACATCCGCCTCGCACCCACGCCGATGGGCCAGCTTCTCGCGCGCTTCGGGGTCGAGCAGTCGGGGACGACGGGGATGCTCAAGGCGCGCGTCGCGATGACGGGCGAGGGCGATTCGATCCACAAGTCGCTCGCCTCGTCGGACGGCCGCATCGCGATCATCATGCCGCGCGGCACGCTGTGGACACGCAACGTCCAGCTTTCCGAACTCGATATCGGCACCTTCGTCACCAAGATGTTCGAAAAGAAGCTCAAGGAACCCGTGCAGATCAACTGCGGGCTGATTGGCTTCACCGTGCGTGATGGCGTCGCCGCCGCCGACCCGATCCTGATCGACACGCGCAAGAACGTCATCCTCGGGCGTGGCGGGTTCAGCTTCAAGAACGAGTCGATCGATATGGCGGTGCGTGCGGACGGCAAGAAGTTCAGCCTGTTCTCGGGCCAGTCGCCGGTGGGTGTTGGCGGCTATTTCGCGCAGCCGAAACTCGACGTGATCACTCCCGAACTGGTCGGTCGGGCGGGTGTTGGGCTGGGTCTGGCCGCGCTGGCCAGTCCGCTCGCGGCGGTCATCGCCTTTGTCGATGTGGGTGACGCCAAGGCGGCTGATTGCGGACCGGTGCTGACGGGTGCGCGCGCCTTGTCTCAGCGAACCCGTGGCGGTGCGGCGCGCGACGATGTCGGCCGCGGCACCACGAGCAAGGAAGAAAGCGGCAAGCTCACGAAAAAGGCCGAGAAGAAGCAGCGCAAGAAGTTCCTCGGCATCTTCTAGAGTATCCTGCGTTTAATGGGGTTCGGTGCTCCTGCGAACGCAGGAGCCCATTTTCCCAAGCGTACAGCCGTTTCCGGCATGGGCTCCGGGTCAAGCCCGGAGCACGAAAATGGATCAGATATGACGCACGATGCTCTAAAGATCCTTCCCAAGCTTGCTCGGAGGGCGGTGGAGGGTTTTGTGCTGAGCCCTGCCCCTCCACCATGCTTCGCATGGTCCCCTTTCCCCAAGCGAGCTTGGGGAGGACGTATCAATGCGCGTGATCGGCGGTGGCTAGCGCCTCGATGATGTCGTCGATCCGCGCCGGGTCGCCCGCGGCGATGACATCGCCCTTGCTGTCGGCGTCGAGCGGATCGCCCGACCAGTTGCACATCCGCCCGCCCGCGCCCTCGACCACGGGGATGAGCGCCGCGAAGTCGTGCAGTTTCAGTCCGGCTTCGACCACGATGTCGATATGCCCCGAAGCGACGCCGCCATAATTATAGCAATCCCCCCCGAAGATCGTGTCGCCACACTGGCGCGCCAGCCAGGAGAAATGCTCGCCCGAACAGCCCGGGAAATACTGCGGCCCCGTGGTCGCGAGGATCGCCTTGTCGAGCGCGGGGCAGTTGCGCGTAGAGACCGGGCTGCCGTTGAACTCGGTGGGCCGCCCGGCATAGCCGATCCAGCGTTCACGCGTGATCGGCTGGTCGATCACGCCCATTACCGGCCAGCCGTCCTGAAGCAGCGCGATCAGCGTGCCGAAGATCGGGCGCCCTGCGATGAAGGCGCGCGTACCGTCGATCGGGTCGATCACCCAGGTACGCCCGCTCGTCCCCGTCTTCTCGCCATATTCCTCGCCGATGATCGCGTCGGTGGGCAGAGCCTTGTCGAGGATCGCGCGGATCGCGGCTTCGGCGGCGCGATCGGCCTGCGTCACCGGGGAGGCGTCGGCCTTGGTCTCGATCTCGTAGCGCGCGCGGAAAAAGGGGCGGATCGCGTCGCCGGCGGCTTCGGCCAGGCGGCCTACAAGTGTGATGTCGGTGTCGGGACGGGTCATGGCGCGTGCGGTAGCGCATGCGTGAACAAGCGGCTAGACAAGGCGCATGGAAAATCGCCGACCCGGCACGGTGCGCCGACATGACGACGGCGTCGACATGTGGGAAATGGTCGAAGCGCCGCCCGAAGCGAGGCTGGCAGGCGCGGTCGCCGGCTATGCGAGCTATTTCGAGCGGACGACCTCCTTCACCGCGCGGCGCGAGCTTGCCGCCACCGAAGGCGTGCTCATCTTCAACCTCGGCGATCCGCTCGAGATCGTCGGTGCGGACGGGCGCGCCATCGTTCTGGGCGCTGGAGAGGGCTTTGCGGGCGGTATCGCCGATGCGACCTCGATCTCACGCGCCTGTGGTTCACAGGCGGGTGTCCATGTCTTCCTGCCGCTCGAAAGCCTCGCCGCGGTGACCGGCGTACCCGCGGCCGAGATCGCGAATTGCGTCGCGCGGATCGACGATCTGATCGGAAGCGCGGCGAAAGACGTCGGCGCCCGCCTCAACGACACGCCCTCGCACGAGGCGCGCTTCGCGATCCTCGACGATTTCCTGATGCGCCGGCTCTACGAAGCGCGCCCGTTCGACCATGCGGTGCTCTGGGCGCGCAAGCAGCTCGCGCGTGACGAGGCGCGTGGCGTCGCGGCGGTGGCCGATGAAATCGGCTGGAGCCGCAAGCATCTCGCGCACCGCTTCAAGGCCGAAACGGGGATCAGCCCCGACACATATCGCCGGCTCGCGCGCTTCGAGCGCTTCTGGAACGCGCTTCGGGCGCGGCCCGACGACAGCCTTGCGGGGCTCGCGGTCGAGGCGGGCTATCACGACCAGCCGCACATGGCGCGCGACGTGCGCGCCTTCAGCGACATGACCCCGGGCGAGCTGCGCGCGCGCCTGATCCCCGGGCAGGGCGGCGTCCGCGACGACTGAGCGCCTGAGGTTACAATCGTGCAAGATCGGTCGGCGGCGCGCGGCTAGCTTTGCGATCTCAACAGTCGGAGACCGAAAATGCCCGTCAGACCCGCCCTTATCCCGTGCCTGTCCTACAAGGACGCCCCCGCCGCGATCGCGTTTCTGTGCGATGCCTTCGGCTTCGGTCGTCACGCGGTCTATGCCGACGACAAGGACCCCGACTTCATCCACCACGCCCAGCTCGTGCGCGACGGCCAGATGGTGATGCTGAGCAGCTTTGCGCGCGACAGTGACTATATGAAGAAGGCCAATATCCTCCACCCGCAGGACGCGGGCGGCAACACCCAGTCCATCTATGTCGTGATCGACGATGTCGACGGCCACGCCACCACCGCGCGCGCCGCGGGTGCGAGGATCATCCTCGACCCCGCCGATCAAGACTATGACGGCCGCGTCTATTCGGCGTTCGACACCGAGGGCTATGCGTGGAGCTTCGGCAACTACGATCCCTGGGCGGAATAGTTGGACACGATCGTACGAAGGCGTCCGCTATGGGTGGTGGGTTCAACGGGTCGCCACAACACACTCTGCGAACTTGTTGACGATCGCCTCGACAACGCCCTCAGGGTTCTCAAGCACCTCGCCATTCCAGAAGCGCAGCACGACCCAACCATGCTGCTCCAGAAAGGCGGTGCGGTCGGCATCATAACCGGCCGCCTCGACATGCTGGCTGCCATCGAGCTCGATCGCCAGGTTCGCTGTCCGGCATGCGATATCGAGGATGTAAGGCCCGACCACCAACTGCCGTGTAAATCGTGGGCGATAGCCTGACAGGCGGTGCCACAGCAGTCGCTCCGCAAGCGTCTGGCCGTTGCGCAACGCACGGGCATTGGCGGTCATATGGGCCGGGATACGACGCATCCAGGCAGAATAGCGAGGCGCGCTAAGCGCGCCTACCCACCCCAGCCCCTCCCTTCAGGGCGGGGAGTAGCTACGTCTGCAACGGGTCGTAACCCGACATCCCAAGCTACGTGCCTGTCGCATCGATGATCGCATGCGCCCGCACGGGGAAGGTGCCCATGCCCTTCACCTTGGGCGGCACCGCGAAGAAGCGGAAGCCGTCGCCGGGCAACTGATCCAACCCCGTCATATGCTCGACAATCTGAATACCCGCGCCGAGCAGGGTTGAATGCACGGAGCGCTCGCCACCCGAAACATCGTCGATATTGAACGAATCGATGCCCACCAGCACTGCGCCCTGATCGCGCAGATATTCGGCGGCGGCGCCGGTCAGATAGGGATGGCCTTCGAAATAGGCGTCGGTGCGCCAGTTACGGTCCCATCCAGTATGAACGAGCACCGCGCGGCCCTTGACCGGACTCGCCGCGAAATGCGTCCAGTCGATCGCGCGCGCCTCCATCCCCGTCACGCGCACGACGATTCCCGGCACGTTTGAGATCGGCTCGAGCGGGAGGCAGGACAGATCCGCGCCATCGGCATAGCGGTGAAAGGGTGTGTCCATATAAGTGCCGGTGTTCGAGCACAAAGTGATCTGGCCGATCTGAAATTCCGTGCCCGGTGCATAGAGTTCACGCGACGCCTCGCGAGACAGAAAATCGCAGATCAGCGGCGCGGGCAGCCCTTTATACGTGACCATGCCATGTTCGATCACATGGCTGAGATCGATCATCCGCCCGCTCGCTGGTGCCTCATCCGCTGCCGCCGCGGGCGGACGTTTGTGGCGCTCCTCGATGATCTGCTTGTTGAGGATGCGGACCGAACCGACCATGAGCAGCCGGAGATCGGCGATGATATGCGCGGCAAGCGCATCGTCCGCGATATCGTCGCCATCGATGTCCAGCCGGAAATCCTGCCCCTGAACCCCGCCGCCGTTCGAGAAATCAACTTCGAAATCGAACACAACACGCCTG
Organism: Sphingomonas cavernae; assembly: GCF_003590775.1. Taxonomy (GTDB): domain Bacteria; phylum Pseudomonadota; class Alphaproteobacteria; order Sphingomonadales; family Sphingomonadaceae; genus Sphingobium_A; species Sphingobium_A cavernae. The sequence goes on from NZ_QYUM01000002.1 coordinate 1,141,474, forward strand.
TCGGTCATTCTACCCTCCCACTGAAGTTCTGGCGCGTGCACGGTGGTTGCGCACCTTGGCGCGATTGCCGCATCCCGCCGATGACGAGCACCAGCGCCGCCTGCCGGGGCGCGACGTGTCGAGAAACAGCATCCGGCATTCGCTGCATTCGCGCAGTCGCTCTGCCTGGCCGAGCACCGCGATCGCATCCGCCGCGATCACCGACAGCGCCGCATCGACGGGGGCCGGGGCGACATACTGCACGCCCAATACGCCCAGTTGAGGCCGCAGTGGCGGCTGGATCGCGGCACGGTTGATCGTCGCGATATCGGCGCTCGACGGCGTATCCGTCGTCATCGCTACCCGTACCGTGCGATAGATCGCCTCACGCAGCGTCTGCGCGCGCGCCACATGATCAATGCCGGGGCGTGCAGCATCGGGCGTGGCCAGCCCCGCCAGCAACAGCCATGCGGCCAGCGCGTCCGGCCCGTCGAGCCGTTCGATCGCAACGCCGCCGCGCCCGCCCTTCGTATCGACAAAGGACAGCGAAACGCTTCCCGCAATAAACTCAAACCCATATGCATTGCTCATGTAACCTATTAAACAGGTTACACGAGACGACACAAGCCTGAAACGAAAAAGACCCGCACCGTCGCCGGCGCGGGTCTTGCAGGATGTACTGGCGATGCGATCAGTCGAACAGGCTCGAGACCGAGCTTTCGTCGGCGATGCGGCGGATCGCTTCGGCGAGGAGCGGGGCGATCGTCAGGTGGCGGATCTTCTTCGCGTCCTTGATGATCTCATGGCTGCCGATCGAGTCGGAGATGACGAGCTCGGCGAGCTCCGACCCCTCGACACGCGCGACCGCGCCGCCCGAAAGCACGCCGTGGGTACAGTATGCGACGACATCCTCGGCGCCCGCGGCCTTGAGCGCGGCGGCGGCGTTGCACAGCGTACCCGCCGAATCGACGATGTCGTCGATCAGGATGCAGAAGCGGCCCTCGACATCGCCGATGATGTTCATCACCTCCGATTCGCCCGCGCGCTCGCGGCGCTTGTCGACGATGGCGAGCGGGGCGTTGTCGAGTCGCTTGGCGAGCGCGCGTGCGCGCACCACGCCGCCCACGTCGGGCGAGACGACCATGATGTTGCGCCCGCCGAAACGCGCCTGGATGTCCGCCGACATCACTGGCGCGGCATAGAGATTGTCGGTCGGGATATCGAAAAAGCCCTGGATCTGGCCGGCGTGCAGGTCGACCGAGAGCACGCGGTCGGCGCCCGCGGTGGTGATCAAATTGGCGACGAGCTTGGCCGAGATCGGGGTGCGCGGGCCGGGCTTCCGGTCCTGGCGGGCATAGCCGAAATAGGGGAGCACTGCGGTGATCCGCTTGGCCGATGCGCGCTTGAGCGCGTCGATGCAGATCAGCAGCTCCATCAGATTGTCGTTCGCCGGATAGGCGGTCGACTGCAGCACGAACACGTCCTCGCCGCGGACATTCTCATGAATTTCAACGAAAACTTCCTCGTCGGCAAAGCGGCGAACGCTCGCGTCGGTGAGGGGGATCTCCAGATATGCGGCGATCGCCTTGGCGAGCGGCAGGTTCGAATTGCCGGTGAGAAGTTTCATGTCTGGTGGTCCCGCGCCGTTTCCCGATTGCCCGCCCCTTTAGTCATCGAAGTGCAATCATGAAAGGGGGCATTGCCGCTCGGCCCGGCGCTCCCTAATGCACATGCCATGACCGACCGGCTCACCATCGCGCTGGCGCAGCTTTCGCAGCGCGTCGGCGACATCGCGGGCAATGCCGATGCCATGCTCGAATGGCGCAAGGCGACGCGCGCCGACCTCATCGTCTATCCCGAGCTCCAGCTCATCGGCTATCCCCCCGAGGATCTGGTCCTCAAGCCAGCGGTGATCGAGCGTGCGCGCGTTGAGCTGGCGCGGCTGGCGCGTGCGACCGCCGATGGCGGCCCCGCGATGCTCGTGGGCACCGTGCTGCTTGCGGAGGGCAAGCTCTACAACGCGCTCGTGCTGCTCGACGGCGGTGAAATCGTCGGGGTCACGCGCAAGCACGAACTGCCCAATTACGGCACCTTCGACGAAAAGCGGCTGTTCGAGCCCGCCCCTCTTCCCGATCCGATTGTCTTTCGCGGCGTGACGCTGGGCCTGCCGATCTGCGAGGATATCTGGTTTGCGACGGTTTGCGCGAACCTCGTGCAGAAGGGCGCCGAGCTGCTGATCGCGCCGCATGGCAGCCCCTATGAGATCGACAAGGACGATCTACGCGCGAACGGCATCGCCGCCGCGCGTGTGCGTGAAACCGGCCTGCCGCTCGTCTTCCTGAACCGTGTCGGAGGGCAGGACGAGATCGTCTTCGACGGCGCCTCATTCGTGCTCAATGCCGATGGCGCACTCGCGCACCAGCTTCCCGACTGGGAGGAGACGCTGGTCGACACCGTCTGGGAGCGCGGCGAAAGCGGCTGGCGCTGCGCGCCCGGCGAACTTCATGCGCTCGATCCGTATCCCGTCGACGTCTATCACGCGATGGTCGTCGGCCTGCGCGATTACGTGAACACCAACCGCTTCCCCGGCGTCGTGCTCGGGCTTTCAGGCGGGATCGATTCGGCGATCTGCGCCGCGATCGCCGCCGATGCGCTGGGGCCCGAGCGCGTCTGGTGCGTGATGCTACCGAGCCGCTTCACGAGCCAGGAAAGCCTCGACGACGCCGCGCAGTGCGCGGCGATGATCGGCTGCAGGCTTGACACCATCCCGATCGCGCCTGCGGTCGAGGCGTTTGATACGATGCTGTCGGACAGCTTCGCCGACCGTAATGTCGACATCACCGAGGAGAATATCCAGTCGCGCATCCGCGGCGTCACGCTGATGGCGCTCTCCAACAAGTTCGGCCACATGCTGCTGACGACGGGCAACAAGAGCGAGATGTCGGTCGGCTATGCCACCATCTATGGCGACATGGCGGGCGGCTATAATCCGCTCAAGGACGCGTACAAGACGACGGTCTTCGAGATCTCGCGCTGGCGCAACGCCAACCGCCCCGATCACGGCCTCGGACCCGACGGCCCGGTTATCCCCGAGCGGATCATCACCAAGCCGCCTTCGGCCGAACTGCGTCCCGATCAGAAGGATTCGGACAGCCTGCCGCCTTATGAGGAACTCGATGCGATCCTGCACGGGCTTGTCGAAGAGGAACTGTCGGTCGATGATGTCGTCGCACGTGGCTTCGACCATGCCACCGTCGCGCGCATTGAGCGGCTGCTCTACATCGCCGAATATAAACGCCGTCAGGCGCCACCGGGCGTCAAGCTCGGCAAGCGCAATTTCGGCCGCGACCGCCGCTACCCCATCACCAATGCATTCAGGACGTCCTGAATTATTTCTCTGTCATTCCCGCGAAAGCGGGAATCCAGACGATGTCGAATATCCGCGCGGGCGACTCTGGATTCCCGCTTTCGCGGGAATGACACTAAAGGCAACTCTATGACCGTCACCACCCGTTTTGCCCCTTCGCCCACCGGCCGTCTCCACGTCGGGAATATCCGCACCGCGCTCCATAACTGGATGTGGGCGAAGAAGCATGGCGGGCGCTTCCTGCTCAGGATCGACGATACCGATGCCGAGCGTTCGGCCGAAGCGAATGTTACCGCGATCCGCGACGACCTCGCATGGTTGGGGCTAGGTTGGGACGGCGAGGCGCGCCAGTCCGAACGCTTCGCGCTCTATGAGGAAAGGTTTGCGGTGCTGAAAGCCGCGGGTCGCGTCTATCCGGCCTACGAGACTGCACAGGAACTCGACCTCAAGCGTAAGGTGCTGCTCGGCCGCGGCCTGCCGCCCGTCTATGACCGGGGCGCGCTGAAGCTGAGTGATGCCGAGCGGACCGCGTTCGACGCCGAGGGCCGCCAGCCGCACTGGCGCTTCAGGCTCGATCACGACACGCTGATCGTCTGGCAGGACCTCATCCGCGGCGAACAGCGCTTCGATCCCAAGCTGCTTTCGGATCCCGTGATCCGTCGCGCCGATGGAAGCTGGCTCTACATGCTCCCCTCGGCGATCGACGATGTCGAGATGGGCATCACGCATGTCGTGCGCGGCGAAGATCATGTTTCCAACACTGCAGCCCAGCTCCAGATGTTCGCCGCGCTCGGCGCCGAAGCCCCCCAGTTCGCGCATGAAGCGTTGCTGACGGGCAGCGAGGGCAAGCTTTCCAAGCGCCTGGGTTCGCTGGGCGTCGACCATTTCCGCGAAGTGGGTATCGAGCCCGTCACGCTGATCGCCAAGCTTGCGCGCATCGGCACCAGCGATCCCGTCGAGGCGGTCACCGATCCGCAGCCGCTGATCGACAGCTTCGACTTTGCGCATTTCGGTCGCGCGCCCGCACGTTTCGACGAGGCAGAGCTGGCGCAACTCAACGCGCGCATCGTCCACCAGCTAGACTATGCCGTGGTGGCTGATCGCCTGCCTGCTGGTATGGACGAAGCCGCATGGGTTGCCGTCCGGCCCAATCTCGAAACGGTAGTGCAGGCGGCCGATTGGTGGGCGGTGGTCGAGGGGCCCATTGCTGCGTCGGATATCGGCGATGAGGACCGCACCTATCTTGTCGAGGCCGCCAGGGCCGCGGCGCAGATCGACTGGTCGGCCGATCCCTGGCATGCGCTCACCGGTGCGCTCAAGGAAACAACGGGACGCAAGGGCAAGCCGCTGTTTCTGCCGCTGCGCCGCGCGCTTACCGGCCGCGATCACGGCCCCGACATGGCCGCACTGCTTCCGCTGATCGGCAGGGATCGCGCGCTGGCGCGGCTCGCGGCGGCCGCCTGAGCATGGCGGAGATCGTCAACCTACGGCAGGCGCGCAAGGCCAAGGCGCGCGCCGACGCCACGCAGCAGGCCGAGGCGAATCGCGCAAAATTCGGTCGTACCGCGGCCCAGAAGGCGGTCGACGAGGCTGAACGCGATCTCCATCAGCGCACGCTCGACGGGGCGAAACGCGACTCCCGGGAATGATCGTCATTGTCCTCAGGAAATGGCCTTGCGCGAATCGTGTTATGATGTAACATAATCTTCACGCGGTGCCGACCGTGGCGCCGCACGAGAGGAGGGACGTCATGCACAGCGCAGGAGGCTATCTCGACCAGAAAACCCGCAGCCCGAGCAGTCTCGGCGCGGCCATGGCGATCAACGGCGCGATCATCGGTGCGCTGCTCTTCAGCAGTCCGGAGATCATTCCCGAGGGCATCAAATATATCCGGCTGATCGATCCGATCGAGGTCCCTGATCCAGAGCCAATCCCACCCGAGCCGATCAAGCAAAAGGTCGAGCCCAAACCGGCGCCCGCAAGCCAGATCACGCCGACCACCCTCGTCTTTCCACCGAAGGACAGCGGATTCATCGTCGAAAAGCCTTTGGGTGACACTCCGCCGCTCCCCGGCACTATCGGCCCGGGCACCGTCGTCCAGGATCCTCCGCACAATCCCATCTTTGTCGGTCCGCAGATCGCTCGCAAATATCTCAATGCCTTCCAGCCGCCCTATCCCCCGGGCAAGCAGCGGCTGGGCGAGGAGGGCGTCGTCGTCGTCCGCGTCCTCGTCGGCGCCGACGGACGCGTGAAGCAGGTCGAGCGCGTCGAGGCCGCAGACGACGCGTTCTACGAGGTCACCGTCAGCCAGGCGCTCAGGAAATGGCGCTTCACGCCGGCCACGCGCGACGGCGTTCCGGTCGAGGGCTGGCGCGAGATGACGGTGCGCTTCGAGATCACGGGCTGACCGCCCGAACCCGCCGGGGGTGGAATCGCATGGCCCAAACGACTATCTTGCGCGCCATGGCAATCTTCCCCCGGCCCGTTTCTCCTTGGCGCGCGCTCCGCGATCTGCGCGGATTTCTCGCGATGCGCCAGAAGCATGAGCTGATTTTCGGCTTCCTGTCGATCATGATTACCACGCTGCTGATCGCGGGTTTCTACGTCGATTCGCGATTCGAAAAGCCGTGGAAGCGCGACGTGCAATATGTCGAAAGCTGGCCGCTCGATCGCAGCCTCGAACAGATCCGTGCGCAGCAGAAGATCGACATGGAAAAGAAAAAGGTCCTCCAGGCCGAGCTTGAAAAGAGGCGGCAGGAGCGGATGAAGAGCTTCCAGAGGCTCGACAAGAAGATGGACGATCTCGGGCTTTGAGCCGGGACACGCGCTTCATGGCCGCCGCACTTGCGCTCGCCGGGCGCGGCCGCGGCCAGACCGCACCCAATCCCAATGTCGGCTGCGTGATCGTCAACCATGGCGTCGTGATCGGACGCGGCTGGACTCAACCGGGCGGGCGTCCCCATGCCGAGGCGATGGCGCTCGAACAGGCCGGTGACGCCGCCCGTGGGGCAACCGCCTATGTCACGCTCGAACCCTGCGCGCACCCGAGTCAGCGCGGGCCGGCATGTTCGCAATCGCTGATTGCGGCTGGCGTCGCGCGCGTGGTTGCCGCGACCGGCGATCCCGATCCGCGCACCAACGGCGCCGGCTTCGCCGCATTGCGCGCCGCGGGCATCGCGGTCGAGACGGGCATGGGCGCGGACGCCGCACGCCGCGCCATGGCGGGATTCCTCACGCGCCGCGCCTTGAGGCGTCCGCATGTGACGCTCAAGCTCGCAACCTCGCTCGACGGCTGCATAGCGCTGGTCAGCGGCGCAAGCCGCTGGATCACCGGCGATGCCGCACGCGCGCATACGCATCTGGAGCGATCGCGCCACGAAATGATCCTCGTCGGGCGCGGCACCTTCGAAACCGATCAGCCGCGACTCGATGTGCGGCTTGCCGGGCTTGAGGCACGCAGTCCGCGCCGCGCGCTGCTCACGCGTGGCGATCCGCCGCAGGGCTGGGAGGGCGTGCGCGATCCACATGCCATTGGCACACTTGAGGATGTCGACCATCTGTTCGTGGAAGGTGGGGCCACCACCGCCTCAGCATTTGTCGCCGACGATCTCGTTGACCGGCTGCTGCTCTACCGCGCGCCGATCCTGATCGGCCATGGCAAGGCGGCGCTCGGCGATATCGGGCTCGAACGGCTCGACGATGCACATGGCCGCTGGCGCCTCGCCGACACGCGCATGCTTGGCAGCGACCGGCTCGAAGTCTACGAGCGCGTTCGGGAGAACGGAGTATCGACCGCAGGCCGCTCATCCTGAGGAGCCGTTGAGCGAAGCCGAAACGGCATCTCGAAGGATCCTTCGAGACGTGGCTTCGCCAAGCTCAGCCTCTCCTCAGGATGAGCGGATATCATTGTAAGCGCGATCTATGAGGCAGGCATGTTCACGGGAATCATCACCGATATCGGCACGATCACGAACATCGAACGGCGCGGCGATCTGCGCGCGGTGATCGCGACGGGCTATGACACGGCCACCGTCGATCTTGGCGCTTCGATCGCCTGTTCGGGCGTCTGCCTCACCGTCGTCGACAAGGGGCCGGGCTGGTTCGCAGTCGATATTTCGGGCGAGACCGTCTCGCGCACCGCCGAGGGACAATGGGGTCAGGGCAATCGCCTCAATCTCGAACGCGCGCTCAGGATCGGCGACGAGCTCGGCGGCCATATCGTCACGGGCCATGTCGACGGGGTCGGGCGCATCGTCGCGCTTGTCGACGAGGGCGATTCGCACCGCGTCACCATCGCCGCGCCGCGCGATCTGGCGCCCTATCTCGCGCCCAAGGGCTCGATCACGCTCGACGGCATCTCGCTGACTGTCAACAGCGTCACCGATACCGCCGATGGCGTCGAGTTCGGCGTCAATATCATCCCGCACACCGCCGGGGTCACCACCTTCGACGCGCTGGCGATCGGTCGCGCGCTCAACATCGAGATCGACGTGCTGGCGCGTTACCTCGGCCGGATGCGCGCTGTCATGGAAAGCCATACAGGCTGATGTGATTTCTATTCTGGCATATCACATTTCAGTGTGATAATGCCGGGATATGAGCACTCTCCTGATCGAGCGCGTTCGCGACCTTGTCGCCGAAGGCGCCATTTCCCGCTCCGGCCTCGCGCGCGCCGCCGGACTTCACGCCAACTCGCTGCGCAGCCTCGACGACTCGGAGTGGAATCCGACCGCCGAGACGCTCAAGAAACTGGAAAGATATCTGATCCAGCGCGAAGCGACTCCGGCTCTGGTCCCGATCGAAGACATCATCGACGAAGCGCGCAACGGCCGCATGTTCATCCTTGTCGACGACGAGGACCGCGAGAATGAGGGTGATCTGATCATCCCCGCGCAGATGGCGACACCCGATGCGATCAATTTCATGGCCAAGCATGGGCGCGGGCTCATTTGCCTGTCGCTCACCAAGGAACGCGTCGACCAGCTCGGCCTCGATCTGATGAGCCGCAGCAACGGCACGCGGCACGAAACCGCCTTCACCGTCTCGATCGAGGCGCGCGACGGCGTGACCACGGGCATCTCCGCGGCGGACCGCGCGCGCACCGTGGCGGTGGCGATCGATTCCTCGAAGGGCGCCGAACACATCGTGACGCCGGGCCATGTCTTCCCGCTCGTCGCGCGCGAAGGCGGTGTGCTCGTGCGCGCCGGCCATACCGAAGCTGCGGTCGACGTGTCGCGCCTCGCCGGACTCAATCCTTCGGGCGTGATCTGCGAGATCATGAAGGACGACGGCACGATGGCGCGGATGGACGATCTCGTCGAATTCGCGCAGGAGCACGGGCTCAAGATCGGCACGATCCGCGACCTCATCGCCTATCGCCGGCAGCACGACCATCTCGTCGAGAAGAAGGCCGAGGCGAAGTTCGAAAGCCGCTGGGGCGGCGAATGGAGCGCGCTCAGCTTTCACAACAGGGCGACCGGCACCGAGCAGGTCGCGCTGGTCAAGGGTCGGATCGATCACGACAAGCCGACGCTCGTCCGGATGCACGTGCTCTCGCCCTTTGGCGACCTGTTCGCCGAGGATGACGAGCGCGGCCGCCTGCTCCAGCGCTCGATGGAGCTGATCGGCGAGGAGGGCGCGGGCGTCGTCGTTGTCATCAACAAGCGTCGCGCCGATTTCTTCACCACCGCGATCCAGGGCAAGGCTGGCGTGCATGATTTCGATCCCGAGGAACTGCGCGACTATGGCGTCGGCGCGCAGATCCTGACCGAATTGGGCGTGCAGGACATGGTGCTGCTCACCAACAGCCACCACACGCTTGTCGGGCTTGACGGCTATGGCCTTTCCATCGTTGGGGAACGCCCGATCGATTGCGGAAGGGCTTGAACATGGCGAAATTCCTGATCGTGGAAGCACGCTTCTACGACCATCTCAACGATATGCTGCTCGATGGCGCGCGGACTGCGCTGGAGGACGCGGGCCATGCGCACGAAACGATCACCGTTCCCGGCGCGCTCGAAATCCCCGCCGCGATCGCGCTGGCGGCCGAAAGCGGGCGCTATGACGGCTATGTCGCGATCGGCATCGTCATCCGCGGCGAGACCTATCATTTCGAGGTGGTCTCCAACGAGAGCGCGCGCGGCATCATGGCGCTCACGCTCGACGGCATTCCGATCGGCAACGGCATCCTGACCGTCGAGAACGAAGTGCAGGCGCTTGCCCGCGCCAGGCGGCAGGAAAAGGACAAGGGCGGCGAGGCGGCCAAGGCCGCGATCGCGATGCTCGAGCTGCGCAGCCGGTTCTGAAGGCGGAATCCGCTCAATCTCCATCAGTGCTCCTGCGAAAGCAGGAGCCCATTCGTCCGGGCGCATTGGCGTTTTCGGCATGGGCTCCGGGTCAAGCCCGGAGCACTGGCAGGCGCAGGATTCAGCGCGTTGCGCCGTGACGACAAGCGATATCTACCCCTTGCGTATCGGCGCCCCGATCGACCAGCTCTGACCGAACGGGTCGCGGATATGGCCGTAGCGATCGCCCCAGAACTGGTCGTCGGCGAGCGGCATGGTGACCTCGGCGCCCACGGCGACCGCGCGATTCCACACCGCATCGGCATCGTCGACCGACAGATGCAGCCGCGCCCCGCCGGGTGCCGCGCTGCTTTGTCCGCCGTGAAATTCCGGAAAGTCGTCGGACAGCATCAGCTCGCCGCCATTGAGCCGCAGATGCGCGTGCATCAGTCGCTTGCCGTCATCGGCGTCATGCGTCTCGACCAGCTCCGCGCCGAAGGCGTCCTGATAGAAGGCGACGGCGTCCCTGGCGCGGCCATCGGCGATGGTGAGATAGGGGGTGATACCGCTCATGCGCTTTCTCCCGTGTCAGGGGGCAAGGCTAGGCGTCGGTACCGCACCGGTAAAGCGTCCACGGGGGTGTCCCCCGCTTGCCGCCGCGCGGCCACTGATGCTAGGACCCTGTTTCCGGGCATTTCAGGGGATTTGTCATGACCTTGGGCGGTCCCATGCTGGTTACCGAGCATCTGGTGCTTCGCCCTCCCGCGCGCGAGGATTTCGAGGACTGGGTCGCTTTCCACGCCGATCCGGAGACGATGCGCTTCCTTGGCGGCGTGCAGACGCGCGCGGCCGCATGGCGGGGTATCTGCGCGATGGCGGGCGCCTGGCACATCAACGGTTTCGCGATGTTCTCGCTGATCGAACGCGCAAGCGGGCGCTGGGTCGGGCGCGTCGGCCCGTGGCAGCCCGAGGGCTGGCCGGGCACCGAGGTCGGCTGGGGCGTCGCGCGCGAATTTGCGGGTAAGGGTTATGCACGCAAGGCGGCGATCGCGAGCATCGACTTCGCCTTCGATCAGTTCGGCTGGGATGAAGTGATCCACACCATCAATCCCGACAACGCCGCCTCGATCCGGCTCGCCGCGCGTCTGGGCGCGGTCAATCGCGGCCCAACCGCACTCCCTGCGCCCTTCGAATCCGAGCGTGTCGACTGCTGGGCGCAAAGCGCCGCCGAATGGAAGGCTCGGCGCGCGGACATCTAGATCCTGATTGGTTGAAGTGGGAGCGCTGCGCGCCTCCATCGAAAGCTATTCAAATCGTAGAAACTTGATCGTTTCCTCGACGGGCGGGACGCCTCAGCCCATCAGGGACGCAGGACCCAGCCGCCATCGATGTGCAGCGTCTGGCCGGTAATCCAGGCGCCGGCTTCGGAGCACAGCAGGAGCAGGGCGCCGACCAGTTCGTCCGGCTCGCCTTGCGGGCGGCTGGCGACCGTCATCTTGAGGAACTGTAGGAAGGGGGAATCGTCAGGCACCAACTGCTTGCCCGCATCCGAAGTGACGTTGCCCGGGGCGATGGCGTTGGCGGTGATGCCTTCCTTGCCCAAGGCCTTGGCCAGCGTGGTCGTCAGGCCGACCAGCGCCAGCTTGCCGATGCCGTAGATGCCAATCGCCGGGAACGCGCCGCCCGAGGTCTGATTGACGATCCGCCCGCCGCCGCGCTCGCGCATGGCGGGAATCGCGGCCTGGCAGCATATCAGGGCACCGGTGAGGTTGACGTTGAGCGTGCGGTTCCAGTCTTCGAGCGGGACGTCGGCAATGCTCTGATGCCCCAGCTCGGCCATCAGCGCGGCATTGTTGACGAGGATATCGACGCCGCCGAATTCGTCCTTTGCGGCCGCGACCATCTCCTTGGCCGAGGCCGGATCGGTAATATCCACGCGCACCCCGATGGCTTTTGCCCCGGTGGCCGCAATCTCATCGGCGACAGCTTTCGCGCCCGCCTCGTTGATATCGGCAACGACGACGGCGGCACCCGCCTTGGCAAGGCCAAAGGCATAGGCCCGACCGATAGAGTTGCCGCGCCCGCCGGCGCCAGTCACGATCGCGACTTTGCCGTCAAGGCGAAACTGGTCGATTGAAAATGCCATTCTATATGCTCCTCAGATATCCTGCCCGGTAGCGGCCGCAAGGAAGCCGGAGGCTGCATCGCGCAGCGTTGCCACGCCGGCGTGGCCCAGCAATACCGCTCCTAACAGCTTCACATCCTTGACCAGCAGCGGCGCGCCGTGCGCGAAAGCCTGCGGACTGGGCAGACGCGCATAGACCTCGAAACCGAAACTGCGTCCGCTGCTCACCTTGATCAGTTCCGCCAGCGCCTTGCGCTCGATCCCCAGAGCCTCACCCGCGGCCAGCGCCGCATGCGCCAGGCCCATATTGGCGGCCATCAGCGCATTGTTGACGATTTTCGCGCGTTGGCCCGAGCCTGCCGGACCGAGATGGACCACGGTGCCGGCAAAGCTTTCGAACACCGGCTTCGCCCGGGCAAAGGCGTCGGCGCCGCCGCCGCACATCACGGTCAGCGTGCCGGCGGCCGCGGCCTGTCCGCCACCGCTTACCGGCGCATCGAGGAAATGGATCCCGCCCGCAGCGCAACGCGCGGCCAGCGCCTCGCAGCTTTCGGGCAGGATGGTGGAGTGGATCGCCAGCAGGCTGCCCGGGCGCATGGCCGGAACCAGCTCGTCGCACACGGCCAAAACGCCGGCGTCATCAATGACACAAACGCCGATTACGTCACAGGCTCCGCCCAGTTCAGCAATGGATCCGGCAGCAATCGCACCCTGTACGACGAAGGGTTCGAGCACTTCGGCGCGCCTGGCCCACACGGTGAGCGGATGGCCAACGGCGAGAATCCGTTCGGCCATCGGGCCGCCCTGGCTGCCCAGGCCGATGAAGCCGACCCTGATGGTGTTGGATGGGGCGGCGCCCGGCATGTCGGTCATGAAATCACCCTGCCGTGATGCCGGCGTCGATATTGACGCACGCGCCGTGGAACCCGCGGCCGGCGTCGGAGGCCAGCAGCAGGATCATGTCCGCGACGTCGTCGACTTCCACGGTGCCTCGCAGGCCGGAGAACCGCTTGATCAGCTCGAAGTCGCAGTTTTCCGGAGGACGGAAATTGGTCGCGATGTTCGTCACCATGCCGCCTGGAGCTACCGCGTTGATACGGATCGGCTGCTTGACGAATTCCATCGCCATGGCCTTGGTCATGCCCAACAGGCCCCATTTGCTGGCGCAATAGGCAGCGGCGTAGGCCTCACCGATGAACGCGGCCGAGGAGGCGACGTTGACGATCGCGCCATGGCTTTCCAGCAGATGGGGTATCGCGGCTTGCGAGAGCAGGAATGGTGCCGCCAGGTTCACATCAAGGGTTCGCTGGAACTGTTCGAGCGGCATTTGCGGCGTATTGGCGAGGTAGATCAGGCCGGCCACGTTGCACAGCGCATCCAGCCGCCCGAACCGCGTTGCTGTTGCCTCGACGGCTTCTGAACACGCCGTCGCTTCGGACAGGTCGGCAAGATGGATCAGAACTTCGACCCCCCGCTCGTCCAGCAGCGCCGCGGTCTCGACAAGGCCGGCTTCATTGAGATCGACCAGGCACAGGTTCGCACCGGCACCAGCCAGCTTGAGCGCCGTCGCCCGGCCAAGGCCAGAGGCGGCACCGGTTACCAGTGCGACCTTGCCGGTCATGTCTGTTGTCATAATTTCAACCCCTTCAACCGTTCCACGGCAATCCGGCTGCGATCTTCTTCGTCATTTCGAAGACCGCGCCCTGAACTACCGATGCTTTGGGCCAGCCGGCCTGCGTGCCATATTGCAGGACGAATTCCTGCATCTCGTCGGGCTGGCAGTTGCCGCTCGCCATCGCGGCATGAACATGGGTCTTGATCGGGACTTCTGCGCCGGATTCGCACACGCCCACCAGCGTGATCCAGCGTCGGGCCCGCTGGTCCAGCCCCGGGCGACACCACATCTCGCCGAAAACGAAGTTTGGGATCGCTTCGAGATAGGGCGAGGCCGGCGGGGCGCCGGGAAAGGTCATGACGTTGATGAATTCCTGCGCGCCTTCCTCGCTGCGCACCTGAGGATCCCATGCTCCCGCCTGGATCGGCGGGCATTCGGCGGCCGTCAGGCCGAGGGCTGCGGCCACGCGGGTAACCGCGGCCTCGAGCTCGGCGCCCTTCGTCCAGCCGCCATAGACAGCCAGGTGCAAGGCCGCCTCGCGCAGCTCGACAAGGCTGAGTTCACCGCTTGTCAGCGCACCGCGCACGTAGCGGTCAATGTGGTCGGCGGAACCGTTGGCCAGAGCCGCGCCGGCCATGGCGATGAGAAACCGTGCGCGCCGGTCCAGCCCGGGACGGGACCACACCTCTGCGAAGATGAAATCGCGCCAGCTTTCCTCATAGGGTGTTGCCGGTGTCGGCAGGGCGACGCCGGTAACCTCCGCGGCGATAGCGTTGCCACGTGCGATACGGTCGGCAGGGCTGAGCAGGGTCATCGTCAAATTCTCCGCGGGTGTCGACGCTCGGTGTTTCCGGTTGTGCGGATCAGGGCTGGAGATTGACCCAGACGTTCTTGACCTGCTGGAATTCGCGAAGGCCCTCGACGCCTCCAAGTCGGCCGTGACCCGAATGCTTCATGCCGCCGAAGGGGACGCAGGGGGTCATCGCTTCGCCTGAGCCGTTCACCTGTACCTGCCCGGCCTGCAACTGCCCGGCGACACGGTGGGCGCGGGCGAGGTTGGTGGTGTGGATATATGCGCCAAGCCCGTAATCGCTGTCATTGGCCAGCGCGACCGCCTCTTCCTCGCTGTCGACGGGTGTTACGACGAGAACCGGGCCGAAGACCTCGTTGCGCGCGATCTCGCTGGCGGGATCGACATCCGCGAGGACGGTGATTGGCAGAAAATAGCCGTCGCCATGCTCGCCACCAAGCCGTCCGCCGCCGGTTAGCAGGCGGCCGCCGGCGGCGACGCCGCGATCGACAATGCCCGAGATGCGGCCGAGCGAAGCTTCGGAGATCACCGGTCCCATGATGGTGTCCATCGCAAAGGGATCGCCGACCTTGATGTGTCCGGCCATCGCGGCGAGCATCTGGAGGTAGGGTTCGTAGATTGCGCGTTCGACGAGGAGGCGGGTGCCGTTTACGCAGCCCTGGCCGTTGGCGCTGACCGCGCCGGAAAGGCCGCGCTTGGCGGCTGCCTGGAGGTCAGCGTCGGCAAAGACAAGCACAGCGGACTTGCCGCCGAGTTCAAGGCCAACGGGCTTGAGGGTCTGCGCGGCGTTGGCGAGGATCTTCTTCGCCGTCGCTCCGCTGCCGATGAATTCGATCTTGTTGATGCCGGGATGGGCCACCATCGCCTTGCCGACATCGGCGCCCCCGGTGACGAGGTTGACCACGCCCGGCGGGAAGCCGGCCTGCCGGATCAGTTCGACAAGGCGCATCACGCTGTAAGGCGCGAGGTCGGGCGCCTTGATGACGATGCAGTTGCCTGCCGCAAGCGCGGGGGCCAGCACCATGGTCGCGGCGAACAGAGGGCCATTCCAGGGCACGATTGCGCCGATGACGCCGTATGGCTCATAGGACACATAATCATGCGCCGGGCCACCCCAGGTGGCGACGGTGCGGCCTTCGATCTTGTCGGCCCAGCCGCCGAAATAGCGGAACTTTTGCGCGGCGTCGTAGGACATGTGGGCGCCGGCGAGCATGATCGCGCCGTTCTCGGCCGTCAGGACGGGCGCCATCTCCTGCGCCTGTGCCTCCATGACGGCGGCGAGCTTGAGCATCAGGTCGCGGCGCTTGTCGCCAGGCATGGCGCGCCATGCCGGAAAAGCAGCCTGTGCGGCTGCGACGGCGCGATCGACGTCGGCGGGGCTGGCCATGCGCAGCTCGCGCGTGACAGTGGCTGTGCCGGGATAGATGTGGGCAAGGGCCTCGCCGCTGCCTGCCTCCTCGAGCGAATCGCCAATGATGATCGGATAACGCGGCAGCGTATCCAAAACTGGCTGCTGAAACGTCATTGCCATCCGCATCCTCTGCTGTCGGGCACGTTCGTCGCGGCGCTGGCCCGAATCTCTCTTTAACTCCTGAACAGAATAATGTGCATATTTATGGGGAGTCAATCCCGATAACAAAGGACATATGCAAAGCTACCCGATATATCTATGCTAGGAATTGCAGGTTCGAGTTGAGGGAGAGGGAGAATGACGGCTAACGGGACACAGCGGCGGAACCTTGTCGCAACCACGGCGGATCGCCTGCGCGATCTGGTCTTTGCCGCGGAGCCGGACAGCCTCGTCGGCGCGCTCCAGGACCTGGCGAAGGCGTTGGATGTCGGCATTGTCACGATTCAGCAAGCGGCCAGGGTGCTGGAGCACGAAGGCCTCCTTGAAGCACGTCGCGGACCAGGAGGGGGTTATTATGGAAGACGGCCCGACGCTGCTGCGCTGGAGCGCTCGATCGCGGCATATCTCCGGTCCAACCCCACGTCATTCGAGGAAGCGGTGAACATCACGTCATTGCTGTTCAACGAACTCGTCCCGGCTGCGGCTGATTGTGCGGACGCAGCGCTCAGGGCTGAACTGGAACAGCTTTCCCGACGTCTTGAAAACTGCAACACGGCCAGCGATTGCGGCCGCTTTGAAAGCGACTTTCAGGACCTGCTATTCAGAATGGTCGACTGGCCGTTGTTCAAGCTGCTGACCGTGGTCACGCTGCGCGTCGGGGTAACCAAGGCGGGGCGACTGCTGCGCGGGAGCGAAGAGGCCGTTGCGGACTGGAGGGAAGGCCGCCAGCGAATCATCTCGGCAATCTTGCGAAGTGACCGCGAACTTGCCCGATTTGAGGCTGATCGGAGCAACCGTCGTGTGGTGCTGCAAGGAATGCGGGAGCACGCGAGCACATGAATAACGCTCGTTTCTTGCGTCATCGCTTTGGCAAAATGGGGCATTCCGCTGAGGAATTGCCGGAGGGCCGCCAGATCGGCCGCTGCCCGATATTGCCAAACATGGCTGCGCCGTGATGCGCCCGGCAAGCGCCCGATGAATCGGGCTGCATCCGATGATCGCTTGACAGCCGCGTCCCTGAAGGAACTTATCTCTGCCGACCAAGGTCGCATAATCGCGGGCGGGCCGGGCGGAAGCACGGTCGTTCGGCATGCCACGAACGAGGGGGATGCATGGCCGGGGAAGACCAATGACCTCCGAAGCGCCGCCGACGCCCACGCGCCGGCTGTGCATCGGCGTCACTGGCCACCGCGCATCGCATCCCGGCGTTGCCGCTAACCACGCACGGATAGAGGCGTGCTTCGGCGCCATTCTCGCCCGTATCTCGGATGGTGTCGCCACCGCACCGGCGATCCCCGGCGCGCCTCCGACCGCGCCCACCCGATTGCATTGTCTTCTTGCCGATGGCACCGATCAGCTTGCTGCGCGGCTCGCGCTTGACCATGGCTGGGAACTGTCATGCCCGCTGCCGTTCGGCCGCCAGCTCAATACGGCGATCAATTCCGCGCCCGTCTCTTACGCCGCCGCAAGGGCGCTGCTGGCGGGCGGGCTCGTCGCCGATGGCCCGACCGCCGGGCGTGCGGCGGCGATCGAGGCGCTCTGTGATAAGGCGCGGCTGTTCGAGCTGGCCGAACGCGATACGCATATCGCCGCGCTGTTCCTGGCGCGGTGCGAATCGCCCGACGCCGCCGAGCTGGCGCGACTGTTCAACGCCGAAACGTCGCAGCGCGTCGCGCTCGCGGGAATCGCGCTGGTCGAACAATCCGACATTGTCATCGCGCTGTGGGACGGCATCACCACGGCGCATGTCGGCGGGACGGGCCACACGATGGTCGCCGCGCTCGACCGCGGTGCGCCCGTGCTCTGGATCGACCCCGCCGAGCCCGAGGCGTGGCGGATCCTCCACGCGCCCGAATCGCTGGCCACCCTGACCAACGAAGAAGCCGCTGACGGGCGCGACGCGGCGCTCGTTGCGCTCGTCCACACCGCGCTAGACCCCGATGGCGAAGCGCCCCAGCCCCGGCCGGCGGGCGACCGCGGGCTTGCCACGCTGACGCAGGAACGCTGGCACGCGCGCAGCAATCCGCTGGCGCACGGCTATCGGCGGGTCGAAGCGCTGTTCGGCGACGACGCAAAATTGTCGCCGTTCCGCTCGATCCGCCAACGCTATGAGCCGCCCGAAGCGATCGGCAGCGGTAGCGGTGCGGCGCTGCTGGCCGAGGTCAGCGCGCTGCCGCAGGGCGATCCGATGCTCGCTGGCGCGATCGATCGCGCGGTGCTGCGCCGCTTCGCATGGGCCGATGGGGTCTCGTCGCGATTGTCCGACGCCTATCGCGGGGGGATGATGGTCAGCTTTCTGCTGTCGAGCCTGGCCGTGGTTGGCGGCATTATCTATCTGCCATTCTTCAGCACCGAGGGGAAATGGCCGTTCGCGTTGCTTGAACTGTTGCTCGTTGCGGGCATCCTGATCATCACCTTTGTCGGGCAGCGCCGACGCTGGCACGGCCGGTGGTTCGAGACGCGGCGTGTTGCAGAATATCTGAGACACAGCCCGTTGCTGATCCTGCTCGGCGTCACGCGTCCCCCTGGACGCTGGCCGCGCGGTACGACAACGTCCTGGCCCGAATGGTACGCGCGGCAGGCGATACGCGAGATCGGCCTGCCGCGAGTGGCGATGACGCCCGCCTATCTGCGTCAGGCGCTGGAAGGCCCGCTGGCCGAACATGTTGCTTCGCAGCGCGACTATCATTTCGACAAGGCGCACCGGCTGAAACGCGTCCACCACCGGCTCGATCTGTTGTCGGGGGTGCTGTTCCTCCTCGCCGTGATCTCGGTTGTCGCCTATCTTGCGCTCAAGCTTGCGACCTCGCTGGGCCATATCGAATCGGGGTTGCTGGCTCACGCCTCCAAATACTTCACGCTCTTCGGTGTAATATTCCCGTCCTTTGCCAGCGCCATCGCCGGCATCCGCTTCTTTGGCGATTTCGAGCGCTTCGCGGCGATTTCGGAGGTAGCCGCCGAGAAACTTGACGCCGTGCATCGCAGGATCAAGTTACTCCTGTCCGCGCCCGACAGCGCGCTGGACTATGCGTGCGTTGCAGAATTGGTCCACGCAACCGACGCGATCGTGGTCGCTGAGATCGAGAGCTGGCAATCAGTGTTCGGAGGCAAGCAGATATCGATTCCAGCCTGAAACGGGGAAACGCCGATGGAACGGCTCGAGGCGGCGCAATCGAAGGTTCCGGGATCAGTCTGGCTGATGCTGCTGTTCCTGATAACCACGGTGTTCTACATCGGAATCAGAACGGGCGGCTTCAATCTTCCCCTTGAGCGCCTGCCCTGGTCGATCCTCGTCCCCACGCTTGCGCTGTTCTGCTTCCTTCATTCGCTGGTGATGCTGGGCTGGCCCCGCGCGGTCACGCTGCTCGTGCTGTGCGTAACCATCTCCTTCGGCTTCGAATATGTCGGCGAAAGCACGGGCGCGATCTTCGGCCCTTACCACTATACCGACCTGCTGGGGTTCAAGCTGTTCGACCGCATCCCCGCGCTGATCCCCTTCGCATGGTACATGATGTTCTACCCGAGCTATGTCGTGACCAATTTGCTGGCCGAGGGCAGCCCGTTTCCGGTCAGGACGGGCACCGCATGGATCGCGTGGATGGCGGCGCTGAGCGCGCTCGTGATGACCGCCTGGGACCTGACGATGGATCCGATCATGAGTTTCCACCCGTGCGAGACGGGCAGCGCGGGGTGCCTTCCTGTCCTGCTCGACGAGACCAATCTCGGCCATCCGGCATGGATCTGGGCCGATGGCGGCGAGCATTTCGGCGTGCCGTTGCTCAATTATCGTGGTTGGCTGCTGACCGCATTCATCGTGTTCCTGCTATTCCGCTGGATCGAGACGCGTCTTCCGCATCGACCGTGGCGCGGCGCGCGTTCGCGCGTGATGGCCTGGCTGCCCGTCGGCGTGTACGGCAGCATGGCCGCCATCGATGCCTGGCTGGGCTATCCTGAAATCGACGATATTCACCTGATCTCGCCCTTCGCGATGGGCATTCCGTTCCTCTTCGCGAGCTTCCAGATATTCGCCAACCGCAGCGATCTGCCGCTGTGGCCGCGCCATGACCAGCACGGTGCGCCCGCAGCCAAGCGCTCCGCCAAGCCGCGCGCGAACCGAAGGAGCAGGGCGGCCAAAGGCGGCGCCACCTCGCGAAAGGTGAGCCAGTGACCGCGCAGCGCGTCGCGATCCTCGGGGGCGGCCTCGGCGGACTTGTCACCGCGCTGAACCTGACCGCGCCCGAACAGCAGGGGCGCTACAGCGTCACCATCTATCAGCTTGGCTGGCGGCTCGGCGGAAAATGCGCCACCGGACGCAATGCGGACATCCACGACCGTATCCAGGAACACGGGCTGCATGTGTTCATGGGGCAATATGAAAACGCCTTCCACATGGTTCAGGGGCTTTACCGCGAGGCCGCGCACCCGCCCTTTGCCGACTGGCGTGACGGCTTCACCCAGCAAGCCTCGATGACCTTGATGGAAGAGGTCGATGGGCAGTGGCTGCCATGGGTGATCGACGCCACGGTGTTCCCCGGTACGCCGGGCATCGATGCGGCGCCAAGCCTGTGGCAGCGGATGATCCAGATCCTCGAATGGATCGACCATCACAGCCAGCACACCCATGCGCCAACCTTTTCTCCGGGGCCAGCACTACACCGTTCCTGGTGGCGAAGGCTGCTGGCCAAGATGCTCGGCGAGGTCGAGCAGATGACGGAGACGCTGGGACGCGACGTGCTGCGGACGGCGATCGAGCTGGTCACGGCGCTTGACCCCGACAGCGCGACCCACCAGCCGCACCATCATGCCGAACTGGCGGGCGCGCTTGACGCCGTGCGTCGCTGGATGGGCCATAGCGTTGCCCGCAAACTCGGCAGCGATACCGAGCTGCGGCGGTTCTGGATCCTGGCCGAGCTTTCATTGTCGAGCCTGATCGGCGGCCTGCGCGATGGCCTGCTGCTCGATCCCGCGGCGAATCTCGAACGCGTCAATGCGCTTGACTACAAGGCCTGGCTGCGCAGCCACGGCGCGGGCGAGATCGCGGTTGAATCCGCGCTTGTGCGCTCGCTGTATGATTTGATCTTCGCCTATCCTGACGGAGACTGGCAGGGCGACGGCAATGTCGAGGCGGGCACGATGTTCGTCTCGCTGACGAATACCGCCTGCTATCAGGGCTCGCTGATCTGGAAGTTCAATACCGCGACCGGCGACCTGATCATGGCGCCGCTTTACGAGGTGCTGCGCGCGCGCGGCGTGCGCTTCGAATTTTTCGCGCGCGTCGACGAGCTCGTACCTGCAGCCGATGGCTCCGCGATCGCCGAAGTCCGCATCGGCAGGCAGGTGGCGCTGAACGAAGCCGAGTATCTGCCGTTGCGTATGCTGGCTTCGGGACAACGCGTGTGGCCAGACCGCCCGCTCTACGACCAGATCGTCGATGGTGAGAAACTGGAGGCGGCCAGGGTCGATCTCGAATCGCGCTGGACGCCGTGGCAGGACACAGGCGAACCGCTCACACTTACCGCCGGCAGCGATTATGATCTGCTGGTGCTCGCCATTCCGCCCGCGGCGCATCCGACGATCTGCGAACAACTGATCGCGCAGAAGGCCGAGTGGCGCGCGATGGTCGACGCTTTACAGACCACGGCAACGCAGAGCCTGCAGACCTGGATGACCGCCGACGAGCAGACGCTTGGCTGGACCAATCCGGCGATGGTCGGCGCCTATGATCTCAGCAACCTCGATAGCTGGGCCGATATTTCGGAGGTGCTCAAGACCGAAGCCTGGCCGACCGCCAGCGGCGTGGTTTCGGAGCAGATCGCCTGCGGCCCGCTGCCCTGCCCGCCTTTCCCTCCGCCGGCAAGCGAGCAGGGCTATCCGGCGCAGGTCCAGGGCACGGTCGACGCCGCGGCGCGGACCTATCTCGACTCCGATGCAGGGTTGTTCTGGAAGGACCGGTTCGGGAAGGGCGGTCCGCGCGCGGGCACATTGATCAGCACCTACAGCCGCGCAAATATCGATCCCGGCGAGCGCTACACGCTGAGCGTAGCGGGATCGTCGAAGCATCGGATGCGCAGCGCCGATTCGACCTACCACAATCTTTTCCTCGCCGGAGACTGGATCCAGAACGGCCAAAATCTCGGCTCGTTCGAAGCGACGACGGTGTCGGGGATGCTTGCCTCGCGCGCCATTTCCGGACTGCCCGAGACGATCCTCCGGGTCGATGCGGCAGTGCTTGCCGGCGCACCGCGCGACAGCGGCGCGGCGGGCGCGTTGCCGCGATATGTCGACCATGGCGGGCTGATGACCTTTCCCGGACCGGTCAGCCTCAAGGACACGAAAATGTGGGCGTTCCTGCTCGAGGCGGATCCTGCAAAACTCGAGGCATGCTGCCGGAAGCTGTTCGACGAGCCCAGCGGCGGCGCGGTACAGGTGCGGCCGCTCGCTCCGGTGATGATGATGTCGATCGTCGATATCGGGCACGGCGTGTTTACCGACGTGCCGGAGATGGGCTGGTCGCCCGAACGTGAACTGACCTTCTGGATTCCGTCGGTGCGTGTGCACGAAGAAAACGGGCGGACCATCGCGACGCATTTCGACTTCGTCATGCCCTATCTGATCCTCGACAATCCCGTTGCCATCGCCTCGGGTCGAGAGATCTTCGGCTATATGAAACAACGTGGCTGGATTGCGCTGCCCGGCGATCCGGGCCGCGCGGCCGACACGCTGACCGTGGACTTGTTCGCAACCAAAAGCTTTGGCACGGACTCGGAGGAGCAGCGACACCGCCTGCTGACCTTGACGCCCGCCGGCGAGACGCCCGGCCCGGCGCTGGGCTCGATCGCTTCGTTCGGCGATGCGGCGCGCGCCTTGCACAGCCACCTCGCCCCCGCGATCGAGCGCTGGCATCCCGGGCTCGGATTTGCCGCCGAAAGTATCGCCGATCTTATTGAAGAGCGCGTGCCACAACTGTTTCTCAAGCAGTTTCGCGACGTCGCCGATGGCCGCAATGCATGCTACCAGGCAATCACCGAAGCGATGGGCCAGGTGACCCGTTTCGACGCAATGCCGCATCTGCTCGATTACGATATGGTGCTCGAACCACTCGACAGTTCACCGATCGCGAGCGATTTCGGCCTTGCGCCGCAGCAGCGCGTGCGGGGGGTGCAGATCACCTACGACATGATGATCCATCCGGGCGAGGTGCTGTGGCAAGCATGAACACCATGGCACGCGCTGATCCGCAGGCCCGCGTTGTTACGAAGTAGCAGTTGGGGCATAATCTATCGCATGCGAAGGGCGAGACCAGCGCCCGATGCGACTCTTCGGCGCCGGGTGCGCCATCTCTGCCGGGCACAGGGTTGCTTCGCGGCTGGTCAGGCCATGTTCGTTGAAGCATTCATCTGCGCGAGGAGAGCCGTTTGCCCGATGTCTTTCTCTCCTACAACCGGAACGACCAGGCGACCGCCCGGCTTTATGCCGAGGCGCTCGAGGCGGAGGGGCTTTCCGTCTGGTGGGATGTCACGCTCCGCTCGGGTGAAGCCTATGACGAAGTGACCGAGGCGGCGCTGCGCGGCGCGCGCGCGGTGGTGGTGCTATGGTCGCCGCGCTCGACGGGCTCGCGCTGGGTCCGCGCCGAGGCGACGCTCGCCGACCGCAACCGCACACTGGTCCCCGCCATGATCGAGCCGTGCGAGCGGCCAATCATGTTCGAACTGACTCAGACCGCCGAACTCAGCCACTGGCGGGGCGATGTCGACGATCCCGCGTGGCAGGCCTTCGTCCGCGATGTCCGTGGCGTGCTCGCTCGACAGGCCCCGGACGGGTTGCTTCCACTGGTCGAACAGACGTCGACATCACCGCAAATTGCCGCCCCGGCCCGTGATCAGCACGGCGAGGCGCCGAGCCTGGCGGTGTTGCCGTTCACCAACCGCTCCGGCCTGCCCGAGGACGATGTCTTTGCGATCGGCATGGTCGAGGATCTGATCGACGCGCTGTCACAGGGCGTCAACCTGCGGGTGATCGCGAGCTCGGCGACCGCGCGCTTCCGCACCGGCGGCTTACCCGATCTCGAGATCATGGCCCGCCATCTCGGCGTCCGCTACGTCATGGAGGGCAATGTCCGCCGCGCCGGCGAAGACTTGCGCGTGACCGCGCAACTGGTCGAGGCAGCCAGCGGCGCAATCCTGTGGACGCAGAAATTCGAGCGCCCTTTGCCGGAGCTCGCCGCGCTTCAGGAAGAGCTCGTGCTCGACCTCGCCGCGCATCTCGACTCGCAGGTCCATCGCATGGAGATGGAACGCGTCCTTCGCAAACCCGCTAATCTGACCGCGTGGGAATGCGTCACCCGGGCGATCGCTGCGTATCGGCAGATCACACCCCAGTCGGTCGTCCAGGCGATGACCGAGGCGCAGCGCGCTGTGGAGCTGTCGCCCGAATACGGCTTGGCGCATGCGATGCTCGCCGATGCCAAGGCGACCGTCTATATGTGGACCACCCCCGACAGTGCCGATGCGATCCGCGGGATCAGGGAGCATATCGAGCGCGCGCTGGCGCTGGAACCCGACAGCGCGATGGTGCTGGCGCATGTCGCCGAGGCCTTCAACTATATCGGCCAGCCGCAGGATGCGATCCGCCCCGCCGAGCGTGCGATCCAGCTCAGCCCGAATTTCGGGCTGGCGCATTATAGCTGCGGCGTCGGCTGCCTGTTGCTCGACCGGATCGACGACGCGCTGGCGCATTTCGATGCCGAGCTGAAGGCCGCACCGGGATCGCACACGCTGTTCGCTTCCTATATCTGGAGGGGTGCTGCGCATGTTCGCGGCGGCGACTGGGACGCGGCAGCGCGCGCCTATGCCCAGGCGACGCAGATCAATCCGGGCGCGACAAGCGGCTATCTCGGCGAGGCTTTCGTCGCGGCGCGGACTGGGAGCGACGATGAAGCGCGTGCGCTGATGATCAGGGTCCGGCAGCTCGAACCGAAGATGTCGCTTGCGGATTGGGAGCGGATCATCCGCCGCGGCCTGGCCGGGAATCCTGTCGGCGACGCGGTCATTCAGCACATCCGCGATCTCTGGAAGCAGGGCGAAGAGACCCGCTAGCCTTCTCTGGCAGGCGACATCGCGCGTAGAGGTGCTATGGGGACACGAAATCGCATTGGAGCTCGACACATCATGGCATCGTACAAGGCACCCACGTTCAGCGAACGCCAGGCGGCGGCGGCCGAAGCAAAGCAGAAGGCGCTGACCAAGTTGAAATCGCGACCGCCCGTTGATGAAACCGTGCTGGCAGCGCGGCGGGAAGCGGCGGCCGAGCGCGAAGCCGCCGCCGCCGAGAAACGTCTGGCCAAAAAGGCTGCGGCCGAGGAAGCGCGTGCGGCCGCACGCGCTGCGGCTGAAGCGGAAGTCGCCGCCACGCAAATGACCGAGGCCGAACGCAAGGCCGCACGCGACCGGCGCTATGCCGAGCGCAAAGCCCGCAAGTAGCGTCCACGCTTCAGAGCGTCGGTTGCCGGTGACGCGCGGCCGACGCACGAGCGGATCGAACTCCCGCGCTTGATTCCCCGACCCTCCGGTGTTTTGGAGGAGGCCGATAACGGAGATAGTCCATGTCCCCCATCCCCTGGGACCAACCCGCGACGCTCATCGATCTCGACGGCAAGGCGCCGATTATCGGCACGATCCGCGACTGTGCGATGCATTTTGCGGCCTTCAAGCCCTTTGCAAAGGCACAGGCGCGCATCTTGCTGACCAAGCCCGTGCACCGCGAAGGCAGGAAAACGCGCACCTGGATCCTTGACCCCGATGAGATCGCGCAACTGGCCGACCGGCTGCAGAGCGAAGGCTGATAACGCCTCGCATCCAAAGCGGCGCGCTATCGGCAAAGCGATCATTGCAGAACTGGGGCGTCGAAAGTGACCTTCCAGAAACTCGTCTCTGCCCCTTCGACCCCGAAATCATTGTCGTTGACGAGCAACAATTCGGTCGGCGAAACTATGGCCATGCCCTCCATATCGGCGACGAGCTCGGGCATGTCGTCGCTGCTCAGAAGCAGTGTTTTTGCGAGCACCGGCAATGGGAATTGGTCCGGACCGGCGCTCAGTTGCTCAACGGTCGGACGTGTTTCGATCTCTAGATGTTCGGGTGGCAGAGCCAGTGCGCTCGAAAAATCGCAACGATAGATTTTTGTCGTCTCCGAGCCGCGCTCGAGAACGAGCAATGCGTGATCATCGATCCACACGATCTCGCTCACCTTGATATCTTCGCGCGCGAAGCCGCCCCGCGCCCGGTCACGTCGAAACGTCTCGGGCGGATCGAGTGGATACAGATATTGAGCCGCCACCGCGCCGCTCGCGGCGTCGAGTTGCCAGAGCCGAACATGGCGCGCCCTTTTATGCGCGGCTTCGTCGGGATGGGCGAGCGGACTCTGAAAGGCAAGAAACAGCCATTTTTCATCGCGGGAAAGCGTCAGCCCTTCAAAGCCGCGATTGAGCTGCCGCCTCGAGGCGATCGCGGGGAGAACATTTTCCGCCGCGCTCATGCCATTGACACTGCAATTTGCAGGAACCAGCCGCCGCCGGATGCTGCCCTGCGCGTCAACCCGAACAAGCGACGGCGCGAACTCGTCTGCCACCCAGAAACTGCCATCGCGCATTGCGACGATGCCTTCACTGTCGAGCCCGTTGGGATCCGCCGGAAGCGGTCTTCCCGCCAGATCGAACACGGGCTCCGCAAGCAGATCGTTGCTGGAGGGCATTGGCAGGCCGGAAACGGGAACATCATCGTCAGAGACAAGCCGGATCGTCCGGAGGATTTCGACGGCGCCATCGCTGACGCGCAACTCGGCAAGCGCTGGACCAATGTCGACGCGCGGCATGATCTTGGCGCCCTTCAGCTTCGCCAGCTTGTTCAGCGCGCGCAATCCGTAGCGTTTCACGGCCACCTCGATCTTCAGATTGGGTCCGCGATCGCCGACCGCCCAGATATGTCCGGCGGGCCCTCCCGCCCGGATAGCCAGTCCCGAGCCGAAGCCGCTCCTCAGTGTGACGATTTCCCCAGCCAGAGCGATCTCTCCGAGAATCGCGTCGCTCCAGGCAAGGCGTTCGATGGTGTAGGGAACATTTGGCGTCGGGTGGCGCATCAGTCTATCCGGCGTGGCGGGGGAGCCCCGGGCGATATCAGGCACGATCTCAGGCTGGCGGTCAAACATTTGCGATGACCCCATCGGGAAACTTCTTCCCCGATCTGCATTTTGTCATGCATGAACATGATTACGTCGCCAGATCAGCGCCTCGCCCGCGCCATGCGTCTCGGTCGGGAAGCCCGAAACTGCATCCGGATTGCGGTTACCGAAACCCTCGACGAAACCGCGGCAGCCCTGATCGACGAGGCCCTCAAACTGTCTTCTCGTGCGCGTGAACTGGCGCGATAGGCGGGGCTGGCTGTCTCCAGTCTATCCAGTCGCCATAGGCATGGCATTTCGCGAGACAATGTGTCTCGCCGGTGGGCCAGCAGGTGAGCGAAAGCTGCACCTCGCTTCGGGTCGGAGTCCATTCGAAGCTGATCCAGGCGAGCGGGCGCCGGGCGGTTGCGCGCACGCCGGCGCGGCGGATCAGGTTGGCGATGGTGCGGCGGTCCTCTTCCGCAAGATATTGCAGGACCATCGAGTGAAACACTGCCCGGCACAGGCCCGCTTGCTGTGGCGCATCCAGCCTCTCCGCCAGCCAGGCGACGGCGTTGCCCTGATCGACCCGGGGCGGGTGAAGCCGGGCGAGCGCCAGCGCCTGCTCGAGCCGGCTGGCGCGCTGCGGCTGATCCGCCCAGACGTGGGAGAGCAGGCGTTCGCGCGTTGCATCGTCGCCCGCGTCGAGCGGATTGAGATCCACTCCGCGTGCCGCGGCAACGGCGATGGGCGCTAACCGTGGCGGCGATCCGCGCCAGGTCGGCGCGATACGAACGGGCGAGTCCGCCACGCCTGCAGCGATGCCGCCGAGGTCGTAGGCATAGCGCGCGAGATTGAGATTGAGCCCGCAGCTCGAACCGAGTTCGAGAAGCTCGAACGGCAGGCCCGTCTTGCGCCGGGCAACCATGAGCGCGGCCGCGACAGCAGCGGCGCGGCCGACCTCGTTGGTCTGCGGCGTATCTCGCATCCATGTCGAAATGAAATCATCTTCGGCCGCCAGCGCCGCGCCGATAGCGCCGTCATAATCGTCGTGCCGGTACTGATAGAGCGCGCTCAGCGCCGGCATCGCGTCGCGTCTGGCAAGCGCGTGGAGCGCCGCGTTTAACCGCATGGCCAGTGCCGCCGAGGACGGGTCGCCCGACCAATGTGCGATCAGCGCCGCCGTCAAGGGAGCGCGGCCAAGCTGGCGCTGGGCGGCCTCGAGCACCGCAGCGACAAAGGGCGAGCCGAGTTCACGCGCGACCACGGCCTGGCGCCCAAGTTCACCGTCAAATACGCGACGGCCGATCATGTGCATTCTAAATTTCCTTGCCGCTGCAGACAGGTGTTGCGGCGAAATCAGGGATGTGAGGGAACGGCTTCGCGGCTGGCGGGGCGGCGAACGATCACGTCGCCGGCCGCCCCGCAGCGCGGTTTTCAAAGCCGTCGCCTAGAACGCCTGCCAGTCGCCGTCCGCGCTGTCGCGCGGGCGTATCAGCGCAGATATGGCGGCCGCTGGCAGCGGTCTGGCAGTGCCAGCAAAGCGTGCCGGCGCCGCCCGAGCCGTGGCGCTGGGAACGTCGCCGACGTTGAACTCGCGCGCCTGCTCGGAAAGCACCGAGACTTCCTCGGCGAGGTTGCGAGCGGCAGCCGAGGTTTCCTCGACCATTGCGGCGTTCTGCTGCGTCGCCTGGTCCATAGTGCCGATGGCAGTCGAGACCTCGGTGATCGCGGCCGATTGCGCCTGGTTGTCGGCGGCCATAGTCGCGAGCAGCTCGTGGACCTGGCCCACATCGTTCGAGATGTCGGCCAGCGCGCCGTCCACCTTCTGCACCGCGTCCACTGCGGTGCCGATGTCGGCCTGGGTGAGCGAGAGCTGATCGCGGGCGCGCTTGGCCTCTTCCTCGGCGCGCATGGCGAGCGCCGAGACAAGATCGGCGACCACCGCGAATCCGCGGCCGGCATCGCCGGCGCGCCCCGCCTCCACGGCGGCGTTCATGGCCAGCACGCGGGTCTGGAAGGCGATCTTGTCGAGCCCCTCGATAACGCTGTCGATGCCCTTGGCACTTTCGGAGACGCGGCCCATCGCCTGGACCGCCTCGTCAGCGACCGCACGGCCGCCACCAACGGTCGAAATCGCCTGGTCGGCGCGCTCGACGGTGCGCGATGCAGCCGTCGCGCCGGCCTTCAGCCGGCCATCCATCTGCGTGATGGCTGCTGCGGTCTCCTCAAGGCTGGCGGCATTGCTCTCGGTGCGACGCGCCAGATCCTCGGAGGCCCGGGCGATCTCGCTCGAGCCGGTGCGGATCGAGGCGGTCGCCTGCGTGACCGACGTGATGAGCCCGCGCAGGGCGTTCAAGGCAGCGTTGAAGTTGGTCCTCACCGCGGCATAGTCGCCCGGGAAGTCGCGGGTTATCTCGGCGGTGAGATTGCCGCCAGCGAGCTCGGTGAGATGCGTCGAGACTGTCTCTACCACCATCTTCTGGTCGGCCTCCGCCTTCGCGTTCGCCTCTTCGGCGGCCTGCTTGGCGACAGCGGCATCGCGGAAGATGAGGACCGCGCGCGTCATATCGCCCAATTCGTCGCCGCGAGCGGTGTCGGGTACCGCGATGTCGTTCTTGCCCGCGGCAAGGTCGGCCATCACGCTGGTGAGTTGGGTGATGGGCCCGGCGATCATCCGGCTCAACATCAGCGCGAGCGTGATCGCAATGCCGATCAGCGCGATTCCACCGAGGATCAGGGCGGTCGTCGCCGAACGGATAGCGGTTTCCTGGCGCTTGGAATTCTTTTCGATCAGCGCGACCTGCGCATCGCGCACATCGCGTAGCGGCAGCACGGCGGCGCTGACCAGCACGGCTTTGCCCGCGGCGCGCACTTCGGCCTGTGCCTCGTCGCGCTGGCCGGCCTGCACGCGGTCGATCAGGCGGTCGCCCCACTTGCTGCGCCATGCGAGGGTTTCCTCGCGCGATTTGCGTACCGCGGCACGCTGCGCAGGATCCTCCAGTTGTTCTTCGAGCTCGGCCGAGATGCGGTCATATTCGTCGCGGCCTTCATCATAGGATTTGAGGTATGAGGCGTCGCCGGTCACCAGGAAGCCGCGAAGCTGGCTGTTCTGTCGGAGAAGCCCCGTTTCCAGCGCCAGTGCCTTAGCATGGATCGACTGGCTGAGATTGTTCTGGTCGGTCGAGGTCCTGATCATCGTGATGTTCACGAAAAACACGATCATCATGATCGCGGCCGAAACGCAGATCATGAGGAAAGACCAGCCGAGTTTCCTCGGGATCTTCATGGAGTTGAGCATCTTCACTGTCTTCGCCATCCCAGGTTGGTATCCCGATGGGCCGATCCGGACAGCCGGTACGCGAGCGCCCGGCTGTCCGGTTCAACTCAGAAGTTAAAGCGCAGCGACGTCGAGATGGTGCGGCCGTTGATGGCGCGGACCGAGACGATGCCGTTGGCGGGGATCGTCGACTGCGCCACCTCCGTAAGGCCTGTCACGTCGAACAGGTTGTTCGCGTTGAGCGACAACTGCATCCGTTCG
Organism: Sphingomonas cavernae; assembly: GCF_003590775.1. Lineage (GTDB taxonomy): Bacteria > Pseudomonadota > Alphaproteobacteria > Sphingomonadales > Sphingomonadaceae > Sphingobium_A > Sphingobium_A cavernae. The sequence goes on from NZ_QYUM01000002.1 coordinate 1,171,920, forward strand.
GTCGGACGGAACTGCAGGAAGGCGTTGACCACGGTAAAGCCCGGCATCTTGAGCTGGTTACTGTCCTGCGCAAAGCTGCTGGTCGTGCCGACGAAGTTGGCGCCCACGGTGAACATCTCGTTCTCGAACTGCGGCGTGGCCTGGAAGATCAGCTTGGGCTGGTGCCGGGGGACATTGCCCTCGATCCCCGGATTCAGCGCGTCGCTTGCGATTTCCGCGTCGGTGTAGGTCGCGCCTGCCGTAAGGCTGAACGGGCCGCGGCGGATGCTGCCTTCGAACTCGGCGCCCATCGCCTTGTATCCGCGGACAATAATCTGCGGAACGAGCGAACCGTCGGGCCGGACAACCGTCTGCTGGTTGATCTCCTGCGTCTTGGCCCAGAAGCCGGTCAGGTTTAGCGTGAGGTTGTTCTTGCGATACTTCACCCCCGCCTCGGCCTGCTTGACGGTGTCGTGGCCGGCGCGATCGTCGACCAGCTTGCCGGTAGTCGCGCTGACGATCGGCGTGAACAGGACTCGGTCGGCGGCACCGCGGCCGCCACGGCTGTAGCGCGCGAAGACGGCGAGCGGCTCGGCGACGCGGTAGTTGATGCCGGCCGAGTAGCTCAGATACTCATAATCGAAATTGACCGGAGCCGGGCGATCAAGCGGGATGAACGCGGTGCTGCGCTCGGGCAACGAGATCACGCCGTCGCCGTTGATGTCGTACGACATCAGGCCCACGCGTCCGCCACCGAGATCGGCGCCGAAGAGCGAGCCTTCGGCCTTGCCCATGTCGTAACGGATGCTGCCGCCGATCGCAAACTTGCCGATCATGTAGTTGAGCGAGCCATAGGGCGCCGTGACGTCGAATTCGACGTCGTATTTGCGGCGGAAGGCGGCGCTGCCGGGCGTGCCGCTATAGGCGACGATGCCATTCTGCGTCATCGGAATGCCGCCGGCGCGGGTGATGTCGACGAGTGCGCCCTGACCATCGCCGCGGACGTCCGAGATGCCCGAGATGAAGAGCCAGTCGGCGTCCACGGCCTGGGTCGACTTGTAGAAACCGACCGTGGTCGTGAGCACGCCGTCGCCAATATTCCACTGGCGCGTGGCGCGAATGTCATTGGTCATCACGTCGAGCGAATTGAGTTCCATGTCGCGAAGCACCGCCAGCGAGAGCAGACCATTGCCGTTGAGCGAAGCGAGATCGGTGATCGCCTGGCCGGCATTGGGACCGGTCGCGTAGCTGAGGGTCGCGCCGGGGCCGCCGAATGTGGTGGCAAGCGCCGCGGCAGGCATGGTCAGCCCGTACTGGAACTGCGTCATCTGCCCGGAGAGGTCGGCGTAGCGGAACTTCTCCGTGATGGTCCAGCCGGCCACATCGAACTGGGCCTCGAGGCCGACCGACTTGGCGATCGCATGAATGCCATCGCGCAGATCCTTGCGCGCGAGATTGTTGTTGCCGTCGAGCGTCACGATGTTCGCAACGTGCGGCGACAGCAGCGAGCCGCTGTTCACGTCGAAATTCGCGATGTCCTTGTAGTTCGGATCGGCGTTCGTGCCGCTGACGCTCATCGGGACCGACAGGTAGGTGGGCGTACGGTCGTCGAGATATTTGCCCGAGAGCCGGATATAACCGCCGTCGAATTCCTTCGTGACGTTCAGCTTCAACTGACCGCCCTTATAGGCGGTATAGCCGGTCTCACGCGGGCCTTCGCCGGTGCGGTAGAAGCCGCCCACGTGGAACCGCAGCGTGTCGCTGATTCTGCTGCCATAGTCGAAGTCGAGGCGCTTCTCGTCAAAATCGAGACCCGAGCTGACCTGGACCGCGCCGCCTTCGACATCGCCGGTCTTTGACATGAAGTTGATCACGCCGCCCGGCGAGTTGGACGCGAAGGTTGATGCGGAACCCCCGCGAATCGTCTCCACCGCATTGAGGTTGAAGTCCGGACGAAGGAACACATCGGCGCCGACGAACAGATCGCCATATTCAAGCACCGGCAGACCATCTTCCTGGAGCTGCAGATATTTGGAGCCGGACGATGCGAGCGGCAGGCCGCGGATGGTAAAGCTGTTGTTGACGTCGCCGCCCGAAGCCTCGACCCGGATGCCGGGGATGTTGCGCAGAACCTCGGCGACGGAGCGCGCGCCGATCTTCTGGATGTCGGCGCCACGCAGTGAGCTGGTCGACGTCGCGCTGTCCAGACGATCGCGACCCTTGGCGACGCCGGTCGAGAAAACCTCGGCCTGGGACGTGTTCCCGGGGCGCGCTTCCGCGCCGGCATCGGCTGTCGCCGCGCTCTCGACCTGCGTGTCCGCGTCGGTCGACGGCTCATGGGCCATCGCAGGTGAAAGCAGCGCAAATGGCGCAACAGTAAACAGGAAAATACTTCGCTTCATGATATTCACCCCCCGGTCGAGATTTGTTACAATTGGCCTGCGTAATTCACACAGAAAAGAAGATGTATTTCTCGAGCAATTGCCCTATAAATGACGAACGAAATTGCCCTGAGTCACGGATGACTCAGATCATTATTTGCATGATATTTTTGCTGAAAATGACACAGCTCATGCACATTCAAATTTTAATGAATGTGTTCACGGTCATTGATATTATAGTATGTTCAGAAGTCCCCTATGGGCCGTCTGCACTCAGGCAATTGTCTATATATAGCGCGAAAATATGCGTCGATTGCAGTTGTCATGATTAATCGTCGCTCAAGGTCATATTTTCTTCGTTATTGCTATGCTTCTCCGATGATTGCGTTGCACCCGTTCAAGAGAATATAGTTGAATGGATCGGGGTGCAGGGTCGTGACGCGCGCTACATCGCTCAAGCGATGGTTTCTCCGTTACGGAACGCGTACTTAGGTTCGGATGCCCACTCACCCCGCAATTGATCTCTCAACCATTCGCAAAATATGCGCGAGGGGGGATCCCTGCGGCTGCGTATAGGAAATGATGCACTGGAGAATGACCCATGACCGACATTGACGCCATGCTGGCGCGTTTGCGCGAAAGCCCGGTTCACCCCGGGCTCGCCGTGATCGACACCGCGGTTTTTGACGAACTTGCGGCGCGCGCGGGTGTGCCGGCGACACCCGGCGCACGCGGACTCAGCATGGCGGCGGTGGTGGCGCTCTTCATCGGCATAGCCGGTTCGGCGTTGCCCGGCACACAGGTCAGGGCAGCATCGATCTCGCCCCTTGGCGCACCACCAACGCTTGCGCCCTCGACATTGCTTGGCGCCGAATGACCCGGAATCACAAATATATTGTTTTCATAGCGATCATCGCGTTTGCCGCAGCGCTCGCTGGGGTCGTTGTCGGCCGCGAGTTCGTGATTCCCGACCGGCCCGTCGAAAATGAGCTTCACGAACTGCTGCACGCGCAGTTGAAGCTGGACGACGCCCAGCAGGCAAAGATCGACGTGATCGAAAAACAGTTCGCCCTGCGACGGCGTGCGCTCGAACGCGAGCTCCGGGCCGATAATGCGCGCCTCGCCGAAGCTATCGAAGCCGAACATGGATATGGGCCAAGGGTAGCCGCCGCTGTCGATCTTTCGCACACGGCGATGGGGCAGCTCCAGAAGGAGACGCTCGAGCATATCTTCGCGATGCGCGGCGTGCTCAGGCCCGACCAGGCGGTCAGGTTCGACGAGGCCGTGGTGAAAGCGCTGACGGCCAAGGACCAGTGACGCCCGACCTCGCCGATTGTTCGGACGGCGCGTTGGCAAGGCTCGCGCTGGCGGGGCGGCAGGCGGCCTATGGCGAGCTGATGCGACGCCATCGGGATTCGGTTTACCGGATGGCGCTCGGCAGCGTCGGCGATGCGGATGAGGCGCTGGACGTCACGCAGAACAGCTTCATTGCCGCGTTTGCGGCGCTCGACCGTTATGACGGATCACGCCCCTTCCGATCGTGGATCATGCGGATCGCGCTCAACAAATGCCATGACTGGGCCAGGCGGCGGCTGGTCCGCCGGTTCCTGACCTTTGCGCAGCCGATCAGCGCTGCGGAGCAAATTGCCGATACTGCCGCCCCCATCGACGTCGCGCTCGCCGACAAGATGGAACTCGCCCGTGCCACCCGCGCGATCGCCAATCTGCCCCCATCGCTCAAGGAGCCGCTGATACTGCGCACGATCGAGGGGATGTCGCAGGCGGAAACCGCTCAGGTGCTGGGCGTCAGCGAGAAAGCCGTCGAGACCCGTCTTTATCGCGCGCGCAAGAAACTCGAAGAATTGTTGAGGGATTGAGCCCCCGCTTGCGTATTGACCCTCATGGGAAACACGCAAGTCGCAGGGGCGCTCGAAAAGTAAGATGACCATTTCCAAGCTCGATCGCCGGACGTTTTTTCGCGGCGCGGCGCTCGCTGGCGGTACCGCTGCCTTTTCGGCCTGGCTCCCCGCCTGGGCTCAACCGGTCTCCGCCGGCATTGCCAGGCCGCTGCCAACCGTCTCGGGAACCGATATTGCGCTTCGCATCGCGCATCAGATGATGACGATCGACGGACGCGAAAGCCATGCGATCGGGATCAACGGGACGGTACCGGCGCCGCTGATCCGCCTGAAGGAAGGCACGACGGTTCGCCTGTCGGTCACCAACGACCTCGACGAGGACAGTTCGATCCATTGGCACGGCCTGCTCCTGCCGTTCCACATGGACGGCGTGCCCGGCGTCAGCTTTCCCGGCATCAAGCCGCGTTCGACCTTCGTCTACGAATTCCCGGTTCAGCAGACGGGCACCTATTGGTATCACAGCCATTCGGGACTTCAGGAACAAATGGGTCATTACGGCCCGATCGTCATCGATCCGGCGGGTCCCGATCCCATCGCGTCGGACCGCGAACATGTGATCGTCCTGTCGGATCACAGCCAGCTCCACCCGCATGCGATCTTCCGCAAATTGAAGCTGCAGGGCGGCTATTTCAATTATCGGAAGCAGACGCTCGGAGGACTGGTTGAAGGCAAGGATCAGCCGCTCAAGGATCGGTTGATGTGGGGCGGCATGCGGATGGACCCGACCGATGTCAGCGACGTCACGGGATCGACCTACACCTTCCTCGTCAATGGCCATGGGCCGAAGGATAACTGGACCGCGCTGTTCCGCGCCGGAGAGCGCGTCCGGCTGCGCTTCGTCAATGCGTCCGCAATGACGACCTTCAACGTTCGCATCCCCGGTCTCAGGCTCACGATCGTCCAGGCGGACGGGCTCAATGTCCGCCCGGTTGCCGTCGATGAGTTCCAGATGGCGGTCGCGGAGACCTATGACGTCATCGTCGAACCCGAGGACCGCGCCTATACGCTGGTCGGCGAAAGCGTCGATCGCTCAGGCATGGCGCGCGCGACGCTTGCGCCGCGCGAAGGCCTGGTCGCCGAAGTTCCACCACTTCGTCCGCGCCCGCTCGCGACGATGAAGGACATGGGGATGGGCGGCATGGATCATGGCAAGGGTTCGACCCCCGTCGCTACCGATTGTCCGCCGGAGCATGCCGCGATGGGTCATTGCACGCCCGCGCCGGTTGATCATGTAGCAATGGGTCACGGTTCGGGTGGCATGAATCATTCGATGCGCGACATGTCGCTTGCGCCGACCGTGAAGGATACGGCCACCGTCCAGACGATTTCGCCAATGCCAGTCGACCGGACGGGGGAACCCGGGCAGGGCCTCGACGATGTTGGCCATAAGGTGCTCGTTTATCGCGACCTCATGGCGCTGACGCGCAATCCCGACGTCCGCGCGCCCGACCGCGCGATGGAGGTCCATCTCACCGGCAATATGGAACGCTATATGTGGGCGTTCGACGGCGAAAAACTGAGCGAGGTCAAGGAGCCGATCCCCTTCATCAAGGATGAGCGCGTTCGCGTCACGCTCGTCAACGACACGATGATGGGGCACCCGATCCACCTGCACGGCCATTTCTTCGAACTCGTCACCGGACATGGCGAGTTTGCGCCGAGAAAGCACACGGTCCAGGTGCAGCCGGGCGGCAAGGTCACCTTCGACGTCACGACCGACGCGATCGGCGACTGGGCTTTCCATTGCCATCTGCTCTACCACATGCATGCCGGGATGATGCAGGTCGTGACGGTTCGGCCGCGCACGGGGGACGGCGCATGAAGCCCCTCCTCCTGCTCGCCGGAGGATCGCTCCTCGCCCTCGCCGCACCCGCCGCGGCCCAGGCCAGCCAGCAGGCGCAAACGGACTGTCCGCCTGAGCACGCCGCCATGGGGCATTGCAAACCTGCTCCCGCGCAAAAGACTCCTCCCTCACAGACCAAGGGCAGCCCGGCCGCCGATCCCCATGCCGGACACGCAATGCCCAATACCGGCGAGCAAGTGCCTCAGGCGAGCAACTCCCATGCCGGACATGACATGTCCGACATGGAACGGACTGGCGAGAAAATGCCGGGGCACGACGCGGGCGGCACCGCGCTTCCTGCCGGCGATGCCCCCGCACCCACGGCCCCCGAGCCCGATTACGCCGATACGGTCTGGGGTGAGGAGGCTATGTCCGGCTCGCGTCGGCAACTCCGCAAGGAACATGGCGGCGGAACCTTCGCGCAGGTGATGCTCAATCTTGCCGAGTATCGGGTTCACAAGGGTCGTGACGGATTTCTATGGGATGCAGAGGGCTGGTTCGGCGGCGATATCAACCGGCTGGTGGTGAAGACCGAAGGCTCGGGCGCTTTTGGCGACGGCGTCGAGGATGCCGAAATCCAGGCACTCTATGCGCGTGCGATCGGCCCCTATTTCAATCTGCAGGCGGGTGTTCGCTACGACATCAGCCCCGACCCCTCGCGCACCTATGCGACCATCGGCTTCGAGGGGCTTGCACCCTATTGGTTCGAGGTCGAGGGCGCGTTGTTTCTATCGGACAAGGGCGACGTGCTTGGCCGGCTGGAAGGCTATTATGACCAGCGCATCACGCAGCGCTGGATTCTTCAGCCGCGCGCCGAACTCAATTTTGCCGCACAGGATGTGCCCGAAACGGGCATCGGCTCAGGGCTGAGCGACGTCGAACTGGGACTGCGCCTGCGCTATGAGATCGCCCGCGAATTTGCGCCCTATATCGGTGTTTCCTGGGACCGAAGGATCGGCGACACCGCACGCTTCGCGCGGGCCGCAGGCGACGATGTGGAGGCGACCAGCTTCGTCATGGGCGTGCGCGCCTGGTTCTGAATACTTTAAGGCATCGCTGCGATAAGGCTCGCCATGAAGGCGTCGACGATCGGCGGATTGGGCGCACGTACGCGCGTCGCGACGATCAACGGGCGCGTCCAGGGTCCTGCATCGACGTCGATCCGCACGAGCCGCCCCATCTCCAAATCGCGTGCGACCAGCATCTCGGGCAGGATCGCAAGGTGCATGCCCGCATCGAGCATCGCCAGCGTGAAGATCACCGAAGTCGTCTCAATCTCGGGTCGGGGGCGCGGCACGCGTGCAGCGCGAAAGCTCGCCTCGATTGCCTGTTCGACCGCACCGATATTGGCGCCAACCAGCCAGCGCGCGCTCTTCAGATCGCCAAGCGTCAGGCGGCCACGCCCCGCAAGCGGGTGGTTCGCGCCAGCCAGCACGACATAGCGGATGTCGCCGAGCGTTTCTTCACGGATCAGCGGATCGTTCCGGTCGACCTGACGCACCGCCACGACAACGTCGAGCTTGCCGAGCAGGAGGTCGTTCACCATCATCTCATAAATGCCGGCGAGCGCACTCAACCGCACATTGGGGCGTTCGGCGACAAGCGCCTTCACCGCGCTTGCCACCACATCGGCGGCAGCACTCGGCCCGACGCCAATCCGCAAGCGCCCCTGTCTTCCGCCGAGCATATCGCCCAGATCGGCGCGGAAGCGATCGGTCTCCGCCGCGATCGTGCGCGCGTGCGGCAGGAACAGTTCGGCATAGGCGGTTGGGCGGACGCGGCGCCCGTCGCGTTCGAACAGGCGTACGCCCAGTTGCGACTCGAGACGGAGGATGCTCTTGCTCACTGCCTGCTGGCTGAGCCCCAGCCTTTCGGCGGCGGCGGCGAATGTGCCGGTGTCGTACGCGGCCAGAAAATGGCGAACCTGACGTGATTCCATAGACTTCCGAATACACAATCATCAGTTGTTCAAAAAGACAATTAGTTGTTGGTCCATAAGCCCGCCGCTGCGCAATGATCGGTGCAGCAAGAGCGAGGGCACATGCAGATCATTACCGAAAAACAGCCGATCGTCGCAGACCAGGCGGGTGTATGGGAGGGCGAATATGTCCATCTCGACGCCGATCACAACATCATCGACCGCCACAAATCGCGGCTCGTCTGCCGTTTGACCGACGGGCCCGATGGTGTTGCGAAGCTGAGCCAGACCAATATCTACACCTGGGCCGACGGCACCCAGGAAATCCGCTATTTCGACGGCATTTTTCAGGGCGATCGCGTGTGGATCAGGAACGAACTGATCGACGGTTTCGTCGGCGCGCTCAACTATGACGAGACCAACCGGACGATCATGGTCGGCTGGACGCGGACGCACGAACCCGACTTCCGCTATTACGAGATGATCACCGTCACCGAGGATGGCGAGGCCAAGAACCGCACTTGGCACTGGTATCGTAAGGGCCGCCTCTTCCAGCGTACCGTGATCAACGAGAACCGGATCTCGCGCGACTGGCAGGCGTACGATGATCCCAGCTATTACAGCTACCGCCCCAGGGCGGCGCTATGACCGAGGCGGCGCTTTCACGCAGGTCGCTATTGGGTGCGGCGGGAGGCATTGGCCTTACCGCCGCGCTCGGCGTTTCGGGCGAGACCGCTGCAGCGTCTGAGCACTCCAAGGCCGACGTCCGCATCAACCCCGATGGCCGCTACCCCGTCGTGCCGCTGGTGAAGGAAAGCTGGACGCTGGGCGTGGCGCAGGCACGCTCGATGCCCGTCGACCTCGCGCGCGTCGAAGCGAGCCGGCGCGAGAATCTCAATCACATGATTGGCCTGATCGACGCCGCCTTCGCGTTCGGCGCAGGTCCCGACCTCATATTCTTCCACGAATTCCCGATCACCGGCTTCGGCGCGGGCTGGACGCGCAAGGACGTGCTCAAGGTCGCGATCGAGATCCCGGGCGTCGAGACCGAGGAGATCGCGAAAAAGGCCAAGCAATACGGCATCTATGTCGTGTTCGGATCCTATGCGCGCGATCCCGACTGGCCGGGCCATGCTCTGTCGATCACCACGGTGATCGGCCCAGACGGCAGCATCCTCGCGCGCGACTGGAAGGCACGCAACATTAAGGGCGTGTTCGGCGGCGAGATCGAGCTGTTCACGACGACGATCTACGACGTGCTCGACCGTTTCGTCGAAATGTACGGGCGCGACGCGATCCTGCCCGTGATCCGGACCCCGATCGGCAACGTCGCGACCAGTTCGGTCCAGCGCGAACCCGAACTGTTCCGCGCGCTGGCGATCAAGGGTGCAGAGGTGATCCTGCGCACCGCGACGGGGGGCTTCGTCCCCACCGACATCGCCGCGACCTCGCTCTACAATGGCGTCTACACCGCGGTCGCCAACAACGCGATCTCGCCGGGCTCGCCCTTTTTCGAGGACACCAATGCCGGTGGCTCCGCGATCTATGGTCCCGATGGCGAGGCGATGGCGATCGCCAAATCGCCCAACGAGACGCTGGTGATGGCGCGCATCCCGATCGGTGTCTTCCGTGCGCGGCACCGCCAGCCGACGATCCATCCGCAACTCTATATGGACGTGCTGAACGGCTATAATCCGCGCTTCCCGCCCAATCTTTTCGACAATTATCTGCCAGGCGACCTCAAGGACGCCGGGCGCTATCTGCGTGACAAGGGTGTCTGGAAATGAGTGGCGTAACCCGCAGCGTAACCGGCACGATCCTCTATACCAGCACCATGCCCGAACGCATGGGCCAGGGGCGCGGCCGCGAGCATTTCCGCATGGACTTCCATACCGATGGCTGCCGGACAATCGCGGCGCATGGCGAGATCGACGATGCTCCCGCGGTGGTGCGCGATGTCAACCTGCGCCTCGGTGCCGATGGCCGTCCACAGGAAAGCTTCGTGCGGATCGCGGTGGGCGGCGAGTTCCGCGGTTCGGGCTGGTTCCGCTTTTCGGACACGATCGCCGAATGTGAGGCGATGACCACGGTCGAGGGGCGCGTCTCGCAGCGCATGGAGCTCAAGGCGCCGCTTGTCGCCTTCGGCAATCATGCGATGGTCAATGACGGCTTCCTGTTGAGCCTCTACGACCTGTCGCATGGGCCGGGCGTGCAGGTGTTCTGCAATATCCTGCTCTCCTCGCCCGACCATCGCGGGGCGACTGGCCCGATGCTCTTCCCGATCGACCTCGCCATCGAGTTCGTCGGGCGCGAGACGCTGAAGGTGGCGGCGGGCAAGTTCGACGCGCTTCATTTCCGCTTCACCGATATTCCGGGGCTGCTGCTCGAACATCCGCCCTATGACCTGTGGTGCACCGATGACGGCGACTATGTGCTGCTGAAGGCGGCGGTCGGCGGCTATATGCAGACCGCCTATGAACTGACCGCCTATGACCGGATGGGGGCCATCGCATGATCGCGCCCTGGCTGCTCGCCGCGCATATTGCGGTGCTGGGCTACTGGCTCGGCTCCGAATTCGTGATCAACAGCACCTATCGCTATGTCTCCTACAGCGACCACATGCCCTTTGAAGAGCGGTCGCGGCTGATGGAGCATGTGATGCATGTCGATCAGCATGTCCGCTATGCGCTCGTTCTGCAGGCAAGCCTCGGCCCCGCCATCGCTGCACTCTACGGCTATATCCCCGGCGGCGAGTCTACCGCGATCGGATTCGGCGTTTTCGGCGCACTTTGGTTCGGCTTTGTCGAGCTGGTGCATCGGCTGCGTCACAGCGGCATCGGCAAGACGCTTGGCGCGATCGATCGCGGCTCGCGCTATGTGCTGATGGCTGCGCTGGTGGGAACCGCCATGGGTTTGATCGGCGGCGCATGGCCGATGCCCGAATGGCTGCGCTGGAAGCTCGCGCTGTTCGCCTGCGTGATGATGTGCGGGGTGGGGATCAGGCTGGCGCTTATCGCGCACTTCCGCACCTGGGCGGTAATGGCGCGTGAAGGGCCGACGGACGAGACAAACGCGATCATCAAGCGCACCTATGTCCGCGCGACCTCGGTGCTGTTGCTGCTCTGGGTGTTCATCGCGGCGATCACGGTGATCAGCATCTGGAAGCCTGCATGAGCCACCGCGATGTGATCGAGGCGCTTGTCGCGGCGCTCGGTGCGGATGCCGTCCGTACCGACGATGCCGCGCTGGCGCTGGCATCGCATGACATCCACGTGACCGGCGAACGGCCCGCAGCCATTGTCTGCCCGCGCGATGCGGCGGGCGTGGCTTCGGCGGTCTCGGTCGCCACTGCGCTTGGCTATGCCGTCATCCCGCGCGGCGGCGGGCTGAGCTACACGGGCGGCTATGCGTCGCCCACGCCGCGCGCTATCGCAATTGATATGCGCGGGCTCGACCGCATCCTCGACATCGCCGAGGAGGACATGACGATCACCGTCCAGGCGGGCGTCACCTGGAAGCAGATCAACGATGCGTTGAAGCCCAAGGGGCTGCGCCTCCCCTTTATCGGCACCTTCTCGGGCGCCGGAGCCACCGTCGGCGGCGGGCTCGGCCAGGGCGCGCTGTTCTTCGGGTCAGCGCGCTACGGCTCGGCGGCCGAGATCGTGCTGGGGCTCGAGGTTGCGCTCGCCGACGGCAGCTTGCTGCGCACTGGCCAAGGCGCACTTGCCGTGCCCAGCAAGCCCATCCTCCGCGGCTTCGGCCCCGATCTCACCGGCCTTTTTACGCATGACGGCGGCATGTTCGGCATCAAGACCGAAGCGAGCTTACGCTTGATCCGCATGCCCGCCGAGCAGGGCTATGCGAGCTTCGCCTTCGCGACGCTCGAAGCCGCCGCAGACGCGCTGTGTGAGATCGCGCGCGTTGATCTGGCAGAAGAAGTCTATATCCTCGATCCCAGCGCCGCGGGCGCCGTGCATGCCGATGCCACGACGATCGCGAAGACCGCAGTGTCGGTCGCGCGCGAGGCGGGCGGCGCATTGAAGGCGGTGAAGGCCCTCGCCGCGCTCGCCAAGGGCGGCACCGATTTCATACCCGAAGGCTATTATTCGTTGCACCTGACCGCTGCGGGCCGCTGCGCCGCCGCGGTCGAGGCCGATCTGGATGAGGTGCATCGCATCGCCGCGCGCTGGGGCGGCAGCGCTGTTGCGCCCACCATTCCGCGCGTCGCGCGCGCCGAACTTTTCGCCAATCTGAATGGCGTTCTCGGCCCCACGGGCGGACGCTGGGCTGCGCTCAACGGCAAGGTCGCGCATTCGGAGGCGCGCAGGCTGATCGCCGCCTTCGACGCCATGATCGCGCCACATGCCGAAGAAATGGGCGCGCATGGCGTGACCTGCACACGGCTGGTGTCCGCGCTCGCCAATCACTGTTTCAGCTTCGAGCCTGTTTTTCACTGGCAGGATAGCTGGCATCCGCTCCATCGTGCAGCGCCCGAGCCCGCGCATCTGGCGGTCTTGGAAGAGCCGGCGCCCAACCTGCCGGCGCGCGCGCTCGTCGATCGCCTGCGCGACGAGACGGTGGCGTTGTTCCGCAGCCTGGGCGCAGCATCCAACCAGATCGGCCGCACCTATCCTTTCCGCGCGGCGCTCTCGCCCGCGCCCGAGGCGTTGCTCGCCACTATCAAGCAGGCGCTCGATCCCAGGGGGTTGATGAACCCCGGTGTGCTCGGCTTCGCCTGAGATTTTTCCCAAGGACCGTTCCCATGAAAATCATCCCCGTCTCCACGGTCGCGCTCGCAGCGCTCACGCTCGCCGGTTGCGGTGGCGAAAAGGCCACCGGTCCCGTAGACGCCGTCGCGCGCTGCGCCGCCTGCCATACCTTCGACAAGGGTGGCGCGAAGCGAGCAGGTCCCAATCTGCACGACGTCATCGGCAAGACCGCGGGCCGCCAGGCGGGCTTCTCCTATTCCAGTGCGATGAAGGGCAGCGGCATCACCTGGACTCCCGATACGCTCGATGCCTTCATCGCCACCCCCAACAAGATCGTCCCGGGCAACCGCATGGGTTTTGCCGGAGAGTCCGACGCCGCGAAGCGCAAGGCCATCATCGCCCATATGCAGGGTAAAGAGGCCAAATAGGTAAAGCCAATGCCCGACGAGATCGCGGTGAACTATCCCGCATACACCCAGGCGCCGCCCGCGGGCGATGCCCGCCCCAACGAGACGACCTGGACGGTGTTCATGAAATGGGCGGACGAACGCCGCAAGACCGCTCCGCCCGAGGCGCCCAGGCGCGGGCATTGAGGCGGCGCATGCGCTGCAAACGCCAACATCGGATCGCGCGGGTTACGCGCCATATATTTTGGCGCCAATTCTTTGCAGATGATTGTGCGTGATTTATACAACACGTTCCCATGATTTCGAATGAAATTGCTATATTTGTCCGGACATATTATCAATATTTGTCTGGACAAATATTTTTAACCTTCCAAAGTCGCCGCCACCTTGCGGCTGCGGCCGCGCCTGAGGGGAGGGACAATCCGAAATGCGACGTTCACGGTTCTCGACATATAGCTTCGCCTGGCTGCTTTCCGGAGCGGCACTGACACTTGCGGGCGCGCCCGCCCTGGCGCAGTCGGCACCCGACGATGTCACTGAAGAGGTCGATAGCGGCGACGCCATCGTCGTGACGGCGCGCAAGCGCGCCGAAACGCTGCTCGACGTGCCGATCGCGGTCAGCGCATTCAACGGCGCCTCGATCCAGGACAAGATGGCGCAGGACATCACCGACCTCGCCGATTTCACCCCCGGCTTCCAGATCCAGGAAGCCTTTGGTCGCGACGGTGACCGCCCCGTGATGCGCGGCGCGTCCAATATCCTGTTCAGCGAAGGCAAGGTCGGGATTTTCCTCGATGGCGCGCCCTATCTCGGCGATTTCTCATCGCTCGACCTCGCGAATATCGAGCGCGTCGAGGTCATCAAGGGGCCGCAGTCGGCGGTGTTCGGCCGCGGCACGCTGAGCGGCGCGATCAACGTTGTGCTCAAACGCCCGACCGACGAGTTCGAGGGCCGCGTTTCGGGCACGATCGGCAATTTCGATCGCCGCGAACTGAGCGCCGCACTCTCGGGTCCGATCATCGACGGCATCGGCTTTCAGGCCGGCGTCAAATTCTTCGATATCGACGGCCAGTGGCGCAACACGGCGGTGCCGGGCGAACGCCTTGGCGATCAGAACACCAGACAATACACCGCCGGCCTGTTCTTCGATCCGACTGCGGACATCAGCGCCTCGGTGCGCTGGCTGCATCAGGAGGATGATGACAGCCATTTCGCGATCGGCCTTCAGCGGTCGAGCGCGAACAACTGCTTCCTCACCACCCGCCCCTATTATTGCGGCGTCGTCCAGCCCATGGACAGCTTCGGCATCAATACCGATCGCCTTGTCCGGCCGGGCCTTTATCGCAACGCCGACCGCTTTATCGGCGACATCTCGTGGGATATCGCGGGTTCGGGCTACGAAGCGTCGCTCCAGGCGGGGTATAGCGACCTGACCGAGGTCAACGGCGTCGACCAGACCTATGACGATCGCGGATTCTATTTCCTGCCGCAGGCATCGTGCGGCAGGCCGCCCTTCTTCGCGCTGCCCAACCAGGATTGCCGCAAGTCCAGCTTCGAGGCGACGACGGGCATTCGGCGCAAGACGCAGACCTATGAAGGCCGTCTGACTTCACCCGGCGACGACCGCTTCCGTTGGCGCCTTGGCGCTTTCTACAGCGAAGACAAACAGCGCGGCATGACTGAATATCTCGAGCTGAACGAGGTCGGCCCCGAGCTGCTCGACGATACCAAGCGCGTGAAGAACACCGCCTTCTTCGGGGGCATCGATTTCGACGTCAGCAGCACGGTGACGATCGGCGCCGAGCTTCGCCACCAGATCGACAAGGTATACAGTGACACGCCGTCCTACCGCGTCGGCGATGTGTTCGACGCCGCCTATCTGGCGACGGTGACGAGGCCCAATCCGAACCAGATCGTTGGCGTCGAAGGCACGCGCAAGGCGACCTTCAAGGCGACGCTGCCGCGTATCACCGTCAACTGGAAGCCGCAGAACGACCTGTCCTTCTATGCGCAATATTCGCAGGGCAACTCGCCGGGCGGCTTCAACAAGGCGAGCGCGCCTGACCCGACCTATGACGAGGAAGAGCTGATCAACTACGAGATTGGCATGAAGACGTCGAAGTTCGGCTTCGATTACCTGAACTTCGCCGCCTTCTGGCAGGACTATAAGAACCAGGTGCTCACCAACACCTATATCGCGGGCAATATCGTCGACTCGTACAGCGTGAATATCGGCCGGACGCGCATCCGCGGCATCGAGATCGACGGCCAGCTTCCGCTCGTCGGCGACATATTGAAGCTCCAGTTCAACTACAGCTTCCTCGATGCCGAGATCCGCGAGGGCGTGGAGGCCGAAAAGGCGCTCCAACTGATGGGGCGCTCGTGCAAGACGGGCACTGCGGTCAATCTCGACCTGCCCGGCTGCCGCGAGGCCGCGTCGATCGCGGGCAATCGTCCGCCGCTGGTCTCCAAGCACACGGGTACGCTCGGCGTGCGCTTCCAGCACGATGTCGGCAACGACTGGACGTTCTTCGCGGGCTCGGACGTGATCTATCGCAGCAGCTATTATGCGCAGGTGCTCAACCTTGCCGAAAGCGGCAACTCGACCAAGCTCAACCTGCAGTTCGGCGTGCATGACGATCAGGGGATGCGCGTTACCGTCTATGGCAAGAATGTGCTGGGCGACGAGACCCCGATCGGCATCCTGCGCTATCTCGACTTCCCCGCGCCACGTACGCCGACGGGAGACTATGCCCGTGCCTTTGGCATCACCCCCGCGCGCAAGGCGGAGTTCGGGATCACCGTCAGCAAGTCCTTCTGAGGGCCGCTGACGTGAATTGGGAGGGAACGGGATGCGCCATCAACCGCGCGGCCCGTTCCTCTTTTCGTCTCCACACCGCATAACTCCGGAGCCTCAATGCCCGCCTATCTGATCGTCACCGCCACCATTTCCGATCGCGAAACCTTCCTTGCGGGCTACGCGCCAAAGGCGGCCGCGCTGCTCGAGCAATTTGGCGGAAAGTACCGGATGCGCGCGCCGGGAGCGCAGCTTCTCGAGGGCAATTTCGGTGACGGCGGTTCGGTGGTCATCTCGGAATGGCCCAGCAAGGAGGCCGCGCTCGCCTTCTGGAACTCTCCCGAATATAGCGAGGCACGCACGCTGCGTGAGGGCATCTGCGAATGTCAGGTCGTCCTGATCGAAGCGCCCGCCATCACCGCCTGACCCCTTTTTCATCCACGATCGAGGAACCCCACATGTCCAAACTCTATGCCATCATTACCCGCGACAAGCCCGGCGCCACGGCCACACGCATCGAAAAACTGAAGGAGCATCTCGCGCATATCGAGGCGGGTCTCGACCGTCTTGCGGTCGCCGGTCCGTTGCGCGACGCGGATGGCAATTTCACGGGTTCGCTGCTCGTGGTGAAGGCGGAGAGCGAAGCGGAGGCACGCGCGCTGCTGGAAGCCGATCCCTATTTCAAGGCCGACATCTGGTCGGATATCGAAGTCCGCGCGTTCAACGCGGCAGCCGGCGACTGGGTCGGTGGCAAGACCTGGTAAGGAGGGCTGACAATGGCACGCATTGCGAGAATCGAGACCACGGGCGGCCCCGAGGTCATCGCCTTTCATGACGTCGACCTCCCCGCCCCGCGCGCGGGCGAGGTGCGCATCCGGCACACCGTGCTGGGGCTGAACTTCATCGACACCTATCACCGCCGTGGCATCTACCCCGTCGAACTGCCCGCCGAGCTGGGCGTCGAGGGTGTCGGCGTGGTCGAGGCGGTGGGCGAAGGCGTCACCGATTTCGCCCCCGGCCAGCGCGTCGGTTATTTCGGGCCCGAGCGCGGCGCCTATGCGAGCGAACGCAACATCGCCGCAGCCTCGCTCTTCCACATTCCCGACGATATCGACGATGAAACCGCCGCCGCCGCGCTGTTGAAGGGTTGCACTGTCGAATTCCTTGTCGAACGCTGCGCGAAGGTGCAGCCGGGCTGGCCCGTGCTCGTCCATGCCGCGGCGGGCGGCGTCGGCCTGATCCTCGTCCAGTGGCTGAAGGCCATCGGCGCGACGGTGATCGGCACCGTCAGCACCGAAGAGAAAGCCGCCGAGGCGCGCGCTGCGGGCGCCGATCATATCGTCTTCTATCAGAGCGAGGACACCGCCAGGCGCGTCCGCGAACTGACCGGCGACAAGGGCGTGCGCGTCGTGTTCGACGGCGTCGGCATGTCGACCTGGGAATCCTCGCTCGACAGTTGCGGGATTCGCGGCCTGATCGTGAACTATGGCAATGCCGACGCGCCCGTGGGCGGCGTCAATCTGGGCGTGCTCGCTATGAAGGGCTCGCTCTACAATTCGCGCCCCATGCTCTACCACTATTACGCCGAGCCAGCCGAACGCGCGGCGGGCGTCGCGCGGCTGTGGGAGATGCTGCGCACGGGCAAGGTGAAGGTCACCATCGGCCAGCGCTATGCGCTTGAGGATGTGGCGCAGGCGCATATCGATCTCGAGGGCCGCAAGACCACGGGCTCGACGGTCCTGCTGCCCTGAGGCGCGACGGTGCCGGCCTGAAGCCGGCACCATTCGCCTATACCCGGTCGGTCATTTTGGCGGCATAGATCAGCCGCCCCTGTCCCAGATGGTCGAAAACCTGCCGCAACTGGTTGTCGCCGACCGCGAAGCAGCCCTGGCTCCGGCCGAGCTTGCCCGTCCTGCCAATCATTGTCGGCTCAGCATACCAGGCGCCGTGCACCACGATGGCGCGCGCCAGCGCGTTGTCGTTGCTCCGATCGAGCCCGATCAGCCGCTGCGACCGGCCATGTTTACCAACATAATAGTCGCCGGTGAGATACGCGCCTTCGCTCGACGCGTTGGAACCGGGCACGTTGGAAAAACGCTCCAGCCAGCCGCTGTGGCCGGGATCGGATCCGCTGCCATGCGAGACGAGCAACGTGGTTGTCGCACCGCTCCCCAGATCGACGAGATGAAAGCGCGGCTGTGACGACGGCGATGCGAAATCGACGATGCCGATGCGATCGCGCTGGACGCGGCCGACATGCCGGTCGAGCGCGCCCTTGGCGGCGGCGAAAAGGTTCGGATGCACGCCCCTGGGCGCCAACGCGCCGTTCACCGGCGGTACGGGCGGCAATGGCGGGGTCACCGGTTCCTGCAGCAAAGTCTCCGCCGTCGCCGAGGCCGATGAGGAAACGAGCAGGGCTGAGCCCGCAGCCGCGATTGACGAGAGCAGAAAACTGCGGCGATCATAGTCCATAGGCATTGCGTATCCGTGTTGCGCCGATGAGCGGGCCAACTCATCCGTCAGCGGCCAATCCGGATATCGCGGCCGCACGGCGCATCGCCGCGCGACAAGAAATCAGGTTCATCCCGGCCCGGCTCTTGTCCGGCTTTCCATCTAGGAAGCCGATTGCGTAAGGTCTTGGCCGCGGCGTGCCGCAAAAGCACATAGTGTTGCGCGCCATGCGCGTGACGGGCATTGTCCTTAAGTCGCCGGTCCTTCGGAGTGCCTTATGCCCACGCCCGCCGCATCACGGCTTACCAACGAGGAATATCGCGAGGCGGTGGCGACCGTCGTCCGGCGCATCCAGCAACAACATGGCCTGAGCGATGGCGCATTTGCTGATCGGATCGGCTGTTCCGCGGGAACGATCAGGAATGCGCGCAACCGTACGACCAATCTCGACGGGGTGACGCTCGCCAACATCGAACGCATCTTCGGTCCCGGCGCGATCGACCCCTTCCTTGCGCTGGCTGGGGCGCGCGCTACGCCACTCGCGACGTCACCCGAAGCGGGCAATCCCACGCTGGACATCGTGGACGCGCTGCACCGGATCATCGAGACGCAGGATCCCCAAAGCGAGGGCGGCACACGCACCACCCCGCGCGAACTGCTGGCGATCCTCCAGCAGTTGCGCGATGCGCGCGGCGCCTTCGACGCGCTTATCCTGATTGCCGATCCCCCGCCGCTCAGCGACGAGCCGCCCTTCCGCCTGAAGCCGTACAAGCGAATGGCAATCGTCCGCACACAGGGCGGGCAGGTCACGCACAGCACGCTGCTGGAGGCCAGGACGGACGACACGACCCGGCCATCCTGAACTATCGGCGAAACGGCTGGGGCGTGCCGGGATTCAGCCTCCGATCTCGATCAACTCGATCAGTTCGTCCGCAAGCCCGCGCACGGTGGCCGTACGGCGCCCGCCATAGACCGGTCCCTCGCGGCGCACGGGCGGCGTGATGAAACTCACGTCGAGCGCATCGAGATTGTCGACCGCGAGCGTGATCATCGCGTTGCCCGGCGGCAGCATCTCGGGGTCGCCTTGGCGTACGGTCGCCTCGTCGGGATAATCGTCGACCTCGATGATCGGGAGACGCCCTTTCTGCACCATCGTGAGCGTCGTGCGATAGTCGCTGCCCAGCCCGAAGGCGTTGTTGATCATCGAATAGGCGAGCGTGTAGCTCGACGAGATGTCGAGCTTGAGCGCCTGTTCGAACCATTTCAGGCTCGCCTCGCGATCGGGGGTGGCCAGGATCACGATGAAGATGTGATCGGTGAGCGATCCCGCCTTGGGCAGGTCCGAGGTCGGCGTGTTCTCCGCCACCTCATTCAGATAGATCATTTCGCGCCCGCGCCCCGTCACCTGCATTGGGATGAAGTAGGGGAGTCCTTCCAACGCCTTGGGCGGGCCGACAATGTCGAAGCCGCTGCCCTGAAGTCGGTCGGGCCAGCCGAATACGTCCTTGACGGTCAGCTCATAGGCCGCCCAGCCATAGGTGCGCGTCGGCTTGAAGTCGTCGGGCAGCGGTGCCTCGACCAGCCGGATGAAGCAATGCGCACCGCTTTCAGGCTCCAGCGTCGCGAAGCGCGCGCCGGCACTTTTGGGGCACCCCCAGCTTGCGGCCAGATCGGCGTCGAGCGTCCCCTGTTCGACCAGCTTCAGGCTGAGACAGCCGTGATAATCGGCCAACGCCGCGTCGAGATCGGGGGTCGAGATCACCCCGCCCGCGATCCGGCCATGCGTCAGATAGTCAGTCATTTGTGCCTCCAACACCATCAAACCACCCGCTCATCCTGAGGAGAGGCTGAGCTTGACGAAGCCTCCTCTCGAAGGATCAAGCACCGTGCGTCCTTCGAGATGCCGTTTCGACTTCGCTCAACGGCTCCTCAGGATGAGCGGAGGATGCTGCCCTAACGAAACTCAGCCTTGCGCTTTTCGAGGAACGCCGAGACGCCCTCCTTGAAATCCTCGCCGGTGAAAGCCGACGCGAACAGCGCGTGCGTCTCGGCATTGTCATCAGCCTGACCGTCGAGGATGCGGCGGACGATCTTTTTGGTGTTGCGCACACTGTGCGACGAGGCGGTCGCGATCGTGCCCGCCAATGCTGTGGCGGCGGTAACTGGATCCTCGTCGAGTATCTCGATCAGCCCGATGCGCTGCGCCTCCTCGGCGGGCAGGAGTTGCGCGGTGAACAAAATGCGCTTGGCCTGTGCCGGGCCCACAAGATCGACGAGCAGCTTGGTGTCGTGCAGCGAATAGACGAGGCCGAGCTTCGCCGGCGTGATGCCGAAGCGCGCGCGCGGGGACGCGACGCGCAGGTCGCATGCAATCGAAAGCCCGCAGCCGCCGCCAACGCAATCGCCGTCGATCGCCGCGATCACCGGCTTTTCGGCGCGCGCCAGCTCGTGCTGCGCGCGGCGGATCGCATCCTGATTCTTCGCGCGCCATTCGGGGTCGAGCGCGCCTTCGCCGAACTCGGCAATGTCCGCGCCAGCGCAGAAGGTGCCTGCCTCGGCCGAGCGCAGGATCACGACCTTGATCGCATCATCCGCCATCGCATCGGCGAGCAGCTCGGGCAGCGCCTCCCACATCGCCTGCGTAAAGGCGTTGCGCTTGGCCGCGCGATCGATCAGCAAATGCGCGATCGCACCCTGTTTTTCGAGGCGGACGCTCATGCCGGATCGACCTTGGCGAGGTGCTGCGCGATCTGGTGGCGCGTAGTGATCCACACATCCTTCTTCGCGGTCACATGGCGGAAGAATTCCTCGAGCGCCCAGATACGGCCCGGGCGGCCAATGATGCGGAGGTGAAGGCCCAGCGACATCATCTTCGGATTGCCCGCCTCGCCCTCGCGATAAAGCTGGTCGAAGCAGTTCTTCGCATATTCCAGCCACTGCGTCGGCGTCATCGCAGGGTCGGTCCACATCTTCATGTCGTTGGAATCGAGCTGATAGGGCACGATCGCGATCGGCTTTCCGGGCACCGTCTGCTTATCCCAGAAAGGCACGTCGCCCGAATAATCGTCCATATGATAGGCGAAACCCTCCTCGATCAGCAGGCGCCGCGTATTGTCCGTATGGAAATAGCGGCTCAGCCAGCCATAGGGGCGCACGCCGACGGTCTTCTCGATCGAGGTCACCGCCTTGCGGATGAATTCGCGCTCCTGCGCCTCGTCCATCTTGAACTGGTGCACCCAGCGCCAGCCATGGCTGACGGGCTCATGCCCCAGCTCGGCGATGGCGGCGGCGATTTCGGGATGGTTTTCGAGGCTCAGCGCGGCAACGGTCCAGCTCGCCATGATGTTGTAATCACGGAGCAGCTTCACAACGCGCGGCGCGCCCGCCTTGATGCCATAGAGATAGTTGGACTCATTGCCGTAATTGCGGATCGGCGACTTGATATGGATGCCGAGCTCGTCAACGGGTTCCATGCCGCGGTCGCCTCGCGCCACGGTCATTTCCGACCCTTCCTCGACATTGACGACGACCGACAGCGCGAGCTTCGCGTCGTTGGGCCAGTCGATCCGTTCTTCCTGCATGTTCGCCAAATTCCTCATTCTGTCATTCCCGCGAAAGCGGGAATCCAGTTGCGCCGCTGTCGCCCGAAAATTCCGTGTCCATGGATCCCCGCTTTCGTGGGGATGACATGGAAGGGGCTCAGTGCATCTCCTCACCGCCCGAGACGTTCAGCGCCTCGCCGGTCACGTAAACTGCGTCGTCGGACGCCAGCCATGCGCAGGCGGCCGCGGTGTCGCTGCCAAGACCCGGGCGCCCCATCGGGTTCTTGCGCTTCAAGTTTTCGATGTATGCCTCGACACTGTCGAACCCGAGCAGCTTCGAGAAATATTCGTTCTGCTTCGCGCCGAGCCCGGTGGTGACATGGTTGGGGCAGACCGCGTTGACGGTGATGCCATATTGCCCCAGCTCGATCGCGTTGGAGCGCGTGAGGCCGACCATGCCGTGCTTGGAGCTGGTATAGGGTGCCATGTGCGGAAAGCCCGACTTGGCCGCCTGGCTCGCGATATTGATGATGCGTCCCCCCTTGCCGGCGGCGATCATCGCCTTCGCGGCCGCCTTGGTGCCGTAAAAGGCGCCCGACAGGTTGACGCCGATCACCGCTTCCCATTCGCTCGACGTCGTCTCCAGCAGCGGCTTCATGATATAGCCGATGCCCGCATTGTTGACCCAGATATCGAGCGATCCGAATGCCTCTATCGTCCTGGCGACCAAGGCTTCGCAGCTTTCCTCCGAACGCACGTCGCACGGGATCACCGCCACCTTCGCGCCGCGCTGGCGCAGCTCCGCGGCCACCGCCTCCATCTCGTCGGTGGTGCCGATGTCGCTCGCGCCCATATGCTCTGCAGGCTTGCCGAGATCGGAGACGACGCAATTCGCGCCCTCGTCGGCAAAGCGTTGCAGGATCGCCTGCCCCAACCCCTTGTCGCGGCCCGATCCGGTGACGACGATCGTCTTGCCTTGGAAGCGGCGCATCACAGCGTCTCGGTCAGGATGAACTGCGGATTGTCCGCGAACTGCTGGAATTCGGCGGCAACCTTCTGCACCGCTTCGCTCGACGCGTCGGCTCCGAAGGCCGCCATGTCGATGATGTCGATCACCTCGAAATAGGCATAGGGCGACGCCGCGTCGCTGCCGAGCACACCGGTTGCGCGGTGGACCTGGAAATCCTTGACCGAGGAAAGCGCGTTGACGCCGGGAATGTCGGTCGTCCGCGCCCAGTTTTCATAGGCCGCGGGATCGGCGTCGGGCTTCAGGTTGAACAGGACGATGATCCGCATTGGGCTCTCCTTATCTTCATTCACATCAAGGGGGACGGCACGAAACCGGCAAGGCCGGCGTCGAGCTTCTTGGCCAGCGCAATCAGCGCGGCCTCGCTATGGGGTGCGCCGACAAGCTGCACCGCGACGGGCAAATCGTCGTCGTCGAGCCCCGCCGGAATGCTGATCGCGGGCAGGCCGGCGATATTGGCGAAGGCCGTGAAGGCCGACTGGTTGGCGGGCGGTCGCGTGCTGTGCCGGAATGCCGCTTGCGGCGCAGTCGGCATCAGCAGCACGCCGTCGCTGCCCATGGCATCGCGTACGCGCGTCCGCGTCCGATCAATGATCGTCTCGGCACGCGCAACGTCCGCGTCGGAACGGCTGTCTGCATAGTCGAGCATGAATCGAAGTTCGTCTGACAGGCGATCGGCTGTTTCCGTGCGCGTGGCACCGAGATGGGTGATCAGTTCGCGCGCCGCGACGACGAAGCCTGCAAAGCGTACGTCCGCAGCAGTGTCATGTAGCGTGAGCGCCGTCCTGGGCATGTCCTCGAGCAACGCCAGCGCACGCCGATACGCATCGAGCACGGCGGGTTCGCAGTCGAGATCGTCGAAGCTGTCGAGCAACACCAGCCGGGTCAGCATCGATGTCGCCGGGGCGGGCTCCGCCAGAACCGCGAGCACGACTTCCAGATCGTCGATCGACCTTGCGATCGGACCGATGCTGTCGAGCCATTCGCTCAAGGGTACCAGACCCGCATCGGGGATCGTGCCATGCGTCGGCTTGATGCCGTAGACGCCGTTATAGGCCGCAGGAATGCGGACCGAGCCCATCGTGTCGGTGCCGAGCGACGCGACGCACAGCCCCGCGGACACCGCAGCCCCGCTGCCACCCGAAGAACCGCCGGGCGTATAGCCCTCGCGATGCGGATTGATCGTGCGCCCGAACCAGGCATTGTCGGTGGTCGCGCCCAGCGCGGCCTCATGCATGTTGAGCGTGCCGAGGATGATTGCGCCCGCTGCGCGCAGCCGCCTTACCGCCTCCGCATCTTCGGCCGCGGTGATCCCGCGCCGCGCTTCCATGCCCGCATTCCAGTCGAGCCCGCTAACCGCGATGTTCGCCTTCACCGCAACGGGCACGCCTTCGAGCGGCCGTGCAGTGCCGTCGGCTATCCGCCGGCCGCTTTCCTCGGCGGCCGCGCGCGCGCCGTCGCGATCGACCTCGACATAGGCATGGATCGCGGCGTCATGCGCGTCGATCCGCGCCAGATAATGTTCGACCACCGCAGCGGGCGTCGTCTCGCCCGCCGCATAGGCTGCACGCAGCCCGGATATGTCGAGCCGGTGCAATGGGATCACAGCTTGCGCTCGTCGATCAGCCGGATCGGCTTCTGGCGCACGTCGATCTGCGTCGCCGACGCGGTCTCGCCCACGCCCACGATCGCGATCGAGACTTCCACGCCCAGCCCCTGACGCAGCATCGCCGCGACCTGTGCCTCGTCGGTGCCGCCACGGCTTTCCAGCGTGACGCGCATATCGTCACGCCCCGCCGCGTCGCGCGACAGGTGGCAGACATATTCGCCCGTCAGGTCCGCGCGGTTCTCGATCAGCGCGCCGATCGCGTGCGGGAAGACGTTGATGCCGCGCAGCTTGACCATATTGTCGCTGCGGCCCTTGAAGCCCGCGATGCGCTTGAAGACCATGCCCGTCTGGTTGGCGCCGGTCAGTTCATGCGTGATGTCGTGCGTGTTGAAGCGGATGCAGGGCGCGATATCGTCCTTGAACAGGCAGGTGACGACCATGTCGCCCGTCTCGCCCGCGCCAACCGCAGCGCCGGTATCGACGTCAAGCAATTCGAGATACTGCGCGTCTTCCCAGACATAGAGGCCGTCGCGTTCAGGGCCTTCGCCCGCGATCGATCCGGTATCGCCCACGCCGTACCAGTCATAGGCCCTGGCCCCGCCCCATGCTTTTTCGACGCTGGCGCGATCCTCGGTGCCCAGATGGCCGCAGATCATCTTGATGTTGATCTTTTCCAGCAGCCCTTCGGCCTCGGCGACCTCGGCGAGCTTGCGGATATAGTCGATGAAACCGACCAGCACCGAGACGTTGAAATCCGCCATCAGCCCGACCTGGTTGATCGAGCGCGTCTCGATCCCCGTGCCCGCCGACAGGAAGATCGAGTTGGTGAAGTGCGTCACCGCCTCGCGGATATAGTGGCCGCCATTGATCATGCCGTGGCCATAGACCGACTGCACCACATCCGACGGGCTGACGCCCTGCCAGCGATACATGCGCCCGACGAGCAAATTGGTGATCTCGCGCCCCCTGGGGCCGAACAGCAACGCCTGCGGGCGACCGGTGGTGCCCGATGTGGTGTGGAAGATCGTCGGCGCGCGGTCCGCGCCGCCCAGTCCGCCGAAATCGCCATAGGGCGGATGATCGGCGATCGAGGCCATCAGGTCGGTCTTGTCGTAGACGGGGAGTTTTGTGATGTCCTCAAGCCCGCGAATATCGCCCGCCTCGATGCCCTTCGCACCCCAGAGCCGCTGGTAGAAGGGGATCTCCCAGCCGCGCTTCATCAGCTTCAGGAAGCGTTCGTTCTGGAGCGCGTGGAGTTCGTCGCGGCTCATCGCGGTGTAGCGCGCGGTGAACGCATCGCCCACCGGATAGTCCTGGAGCATCTGCTTGGCGTCAAAGGCTTCGAAATAGGTCGGGAAGGTCATGCTGGCTCCGGACGTGTGAAATAGGAAAGCGGATCTGAAAACAGGCGCGGATCGGGCTCGCTCGCGGCAAGTTCGCGCGCGAGGCTGCGTTTGGTGTCGGTCTGTGCGGGGCTCATCGCCGCCTGCGGATGGCCGAGCGTATTGGGGATGACGCGTTCGACGACCGAACCGTCAGTGCGCGTCACCACCAGCCTCTGCGGCGACAGCGCGTTGAGGTCGCCATTGCCGTCGAGCGTGATCGATAGCTTCGCCGCCAACGCGCCGATCGCGGGATCGGCGAAGGTGGCGGGCGTGAAGCGGCGCGGATCGATGCGGCGGTCAGTGAGCATCAGCGCGACGAGCAGCGGCAGGCACAGCCGCGCATAGGCGGGCGTCATGTCCGGTTTGAGCGGTCGCCCCACGAGCCGCTGGATCAGCGGGGGCACGAAAGCCTCGATCTTCGAAACCGACGTGGCATCGACCGCGCCTTCGCGCAGCAGCGTGTCGAGCGTCGCCAGCACCGCATGGCTCGCACGGCCCGACGGGAAGGGCTTGATACTAACCTCGGCGATCCGCCACACGCTGCCGAGCGCGTCGGCATAGACCGCAGGATCGCCCTCGTCGAACAGGCTGAAATAGCCGAAAGGCCCTTCGAGCGCATCGTGCGGGCCGGTCAGCCCCGCCTTCACGAGGTCGACCGCCGCGATCGCCGCACGCGCAGCGCCCGCGATCTGCAACGGCAGTGCGATCGAGCCCTCGACATGCGCCTGCATCGTCCCCGCGCATTGCGAATAAGCGAGCCCCAGCACGTCCTCGAAATTCTCGACCCGGTCGATCCGCGCCACCGCGAGCGCCGATCCGATGCAGCCGGCGGTTGCGGGGCGGAAGAAGCTAAGCGGCGTCGTCGCCGAAATGCCGAGGCCGCTTGCGATATCGACGCCCACCGCCAGCGCTGCGAGCGCCTCGTCAGGATCGCAGCCGCCGCGCCGGTCGATCGCCGCCATCACCGACGCGGTGACGGTCGAGAGCGCATGCACCACCGCGGGCTCGTGCACCGCGTCCCATTCGAGACAATGGATCTGGAAGGCGTTGACGAAGGCCGCGCCCGCTGCGGGCAGGCGGACATCGCGCGCGATTATGCGCGCATCATTCCCCTGCCCCCACCCCTGCGCGGCGGTCAGGACAGCATCGGCACCCGGCGCGGTTGATCCCGCAGCGCCCGTGGCCAGTGTATCGCCAAGCAGATGGATCGCTGCATCGCGCACCTCGGGCAGAAGTCGGTGTTCCGCGCGCGCGAAGTCGAGGATACGCCCTGTCGCGCTCACAGCCAGTCCTCCAAAAGCGCGGTGATGTCGGACACACGATCGCCTTCGAGCGTGATCCGGATCGCGTCCTCCATCGCGGCAGCGTCGACTCCGCCCCATGCCATGAGCGCGCGCGCCTTTTCGATCACGCCTTGTTCGGAAAGGGGGCGCTCAGGATCGCCAAGCGCATCAGCAAGCACGACCGCGCCCAGATCGGTCGAGACGCCCGCTCCGAAATGCACGGGATAGACGTTCGTGAATTGCTCGTCCTCGATGACGCTCACCAGCGCGCGCGTCTCGGCCAACGCCGCAATCGCTTCGGGCTCGAAGTCGGCGAGTTGCGGCACGCCGCGCTCCATCACGATCGCGATCGCATGCTGGAGAGAGAATTTCGCCTCGATCACGTTCGCCGGATCGGCCCGGTCGCAAAAGACCAGTGCGTCACGGTAGGTCGAAACCGTAACCGGCCCCTCAAGCGCGCCCTTCGCCTTCAGTTCAAGCGCGGCGTCGATCGCCGGATGCGCATGGCGGCATGCGCCCCAGGGCTTGAAGCTCACCTCGCCGATCCGCCATTCTTCGGGCAGGTCCAGTGGTTTGGGCGCGTCGCAGGTTGCGGCGAATAGCCCCTGCGGTCCCTCGAAGATGAGCCGCGGTCCGGTGACGCCCGCCACCGCCTGCCGCGCTGCCGCGCTGCCTGTCGTCATCGCATGCGCCAGATGCCATTGTTTGGCCATCACCGGCTCATGTCGCATCTGCCAGAAGCCGCCCGTTACCGACCCGGCCAGCCCAAGCGCCGAGACGAGTTGCGTCTCGCTCGCGCCGAGCCTGAATGCCGCCGCAGTCGCAGCGCCAAAGCCGCCGGCCGTCGCCGTGTTGTGCCAATAGGCATAGTGCCGGCCGTCGAGCATCGAACCGATCGCGATCATTGCGTCATAACCACGCACGCCCGCATCGAGCGCTTCGTCGAGCGAGTCTGTTCCGACGCCGAGTACGGTAGGCCAGATGACCGGCCCGGGGTGCAGGATGGCGGCACGGTGGACATCGTCCATTTCAAGCACGTTGCCAAGCCACGCGGCCTTGCCTGCCGCGTCCCCGCTCAATCGCCCCTGAATTCGGGCAATTTCCGAACGTCTTGCGCCCGCGACACAGCCAAGCCAGTCAAGCAGATGCAACCGCGATCTTGTCCGTACAATATTTTCTATCGGACGTTGCAGATGCTGTGCAAGCCGTTCGGTTACGCTATGATTGACCGCGCTCATCGGAAGAACTCCGAAGCGTAACGACTTGACAGGGGAGCGTAATTTTGTCGGCTGCAGTTCAGAAGGCCACGAGAAATGGCGGCAAGAAGCCGCGCTATCAGGAACTTGCCGAAGATTTGCGCGCGGGAATATTGCGCGGCGACTATCCCGATCCCGCGCACTTCCCCACCGAAAGCGTGTTGTGCGCACGCTACGGCGTCAGCCGCTTCACCGTCCGCGAGGCGCTGCGCTCGCTGCAGACCGAAGGCCTGATCCAGCGCAAACGCGGCTCGGGCACCGTGATCCAGCCTGCCTCGGCGCGCGGCGGCGCGCTGCACCAGCCGCTGTCCAACGTCGGCGAGATCCTTCAATATGCGCGCGACACGAAATATCTGTTCACCGCGCAGGGCACGACGCTGCTGCCCAGGAAGATGGCGGCGCACATAGCCGAACCTGTGAGTGGTCGCTGGTACCATTTCCGCGGCCTCAGAACGCGTCAGGGCCAGGCCGAGCCGATCGCGCTGACCGATGCCTATATCCACCCCGATCTCGAAACCGCTGCGCGCGAGATTCGTCCCAATGAGGACACGATCTTCCGTCAGCTCGAACGCCTCTCCGGCGTCAAGATCGCGCGTGTGACGCAGGACATACAGGCCGTTCCCGCCAGCGGCCCCGTCGCCGCCGAGCTGGGCGTTCCGCGCCGCAGCCCGTGCCTCCGGATCCTGCGCTGCTATCTCGACGCCACCGGGCGCATCATCGAGATTTCGGCGAGCCATCACCCCGGCGACCGCTTCGCCTACACCATGCATATCGAGGTCGATAACTGAGGCGTCAGCCATCGGCGCCGAGCTCCGGCGCCGCTTTGGGCTCCCATTGCCTATCGCTCGCAAAGCGGATCGGCGGCGCGATATGGTGCGCGCCGCCGACCTCAACCACGAGCCCCCGCTCGGCAATATGCGGCTCGGAAAATGCCTCGCGAAAATCGAGAACCGGCGAAAAGGCGACATCCTTGTCGGCGAACCATTCAACCCATTGATCGCGCGTCCGCCCGGCGAAGGTTTCGCGCAGGAACGCGATCAGCGGCGCCTGGGCTTCGCCCGGCGCTTCGCTGCCCAGCGGGATAAGGTCGGGCCGTTCGAGCGCGCCCAGCAGGTTGGCGACGAACTTCAGCTCGCGCCCGCCGAGCACGACATGCCGCGCGTCGGCGGTTTCATAGACATTGTAGAAGGCGGCACCACCCAGCGAACGCTGGCTGGCCGAGCGCGGTGGCTCACCACCGCCGATCGCTGCACCCGCGATGTGCGCGCACCAGGGGAGCATCGAATCGAACATGGCGATATCGACATAATCGCCCTTGCCGCTTTTTTCCCGGCCGATCAGCGCCATCAGCACCGCCGACAGAGCAGTCAGCCCAGCAGCCATGTCGGCTGAGGGCGCGCCCGGAACCACGGGCATGCCGTCGACACCGTCATTGACCGACAGAAAGCCCGCCACCGCCTGCACCGCCATGTCGTGGGCGGGATGATGCGCCAGCGCGCCGGTCTGCCCGAAGGCGGAGATCGAGCAATAGATGATGCGCGGGTTGCGCGCAGCGACGGCCTCATAGCCGAAGCCGAGTCGCGCGGTGACGCCGGGTCGAAAGCCCTCGACGAAGACATCGGCCTCGTCGATCAGCGCCCAGAGCGCCTCTCGCCCGGGATCGCTTTTGAGATCGAGCACGACGCTTTTCTTGCCGCGATTGAGATTGCGGAACCAGATCGACTGGCCCGCCTCGAAGGGCGCCTGATCGCGCGCGGGATCGCCCGCGGCAGGTTCCACCTTGATCACCGCGGCGCCCTGATCGGCCATCATGACCGAGAGCATCGGTCCCGGCAGGAACTGCGAGAGGTCGACGACCTTTATGCCCGAAAGCTTCCCCATCGGATCAGACGACGCCCTTTTCCCTGAATGCGGCGATTTCGTCCGCACCGAAACCGGCCTCGGCGAGCACCGCGTCGGTGTCAGCGCCAAGCAGCGGCGCCGCACGGTTGGGCAGCCGCTCGCCGTCCAGCCGGATCGGATTGGCGAGCACGCGCAACTGCTCGCGATCGGGATGCGATACGGTGTCGATCATGCCCGTCGTCTGCAGATACGGATTGTCGAGCGCCTGATCGAGCCCATAGACCGGCGAGACGGGCATGTGTCCGGCAAGCAGTTCGATCCAGTGCGCAACGGGCTGCTGGCTGAAGATGCCGTCGAGCACGTCGGTCAGCGCGCCCCGATTGGACAGCCTGTCGGCGGGCGTCACGAAGCGAGGATCGCCCGCCAGCTCGGGATGGCCGATCCGGCTGACGAGCACGTCCCAGAATTTGGGGAGCTGCGCCATCACGAACACCCAACCATCGGCCGCGCGGAACATCTGGCTCGGCGTGACCGAGGGATGCGCGGATCGCGGCACACGGGCGGTGACGTCCCCCTCGTTCATGTACCAGATCGCGGGATAGCTCATCTGGTGTACCGCCGCCGAAAGCAGGTCGACGTCGATGTCGCGGCCGATGCCCGAACGCTGCGCATCGACAAGTGCGCCGAGCAGCCCGATCGTCATGATCGTGCCCGTCATGAAGTCGACCAGCGACAGCCCCGCCCGCGTCGGCGGCGCATCGGGCTCGCCCGTCAGTGCCAGCCAGCCGGCCTCGGCCTGCATCAGATAGTCATAGCCCGGCCAGCGCGCGCGCTCATTATCGCGGCCATAGGCGGACAGATGCGCGCAGATGATCGCGGGATTGACGCCCTTCAATTGCGAATAGGTCAGCCCGATCCGGTCGGGCAGGTCGCCGCGCAGGTTGTTGACCATCGCATGGCTCGACGCCGCCAGCCGGTGCAGGATCTCCTTACCCGCGGGCGTGTTGAGATCGAGCGTCAGCGATCGCTTGTTGAGGTTGAAGCTCTGGAAATACAGGCTTTCGCCCTTGCGCAGATAGTGCGGGCCGACCGCGCGCGCGGTGTCGCCCGTCTTGGGCGGCTCGATCTTGATGACCTCGGCGCCCATCTGCGCAAGAAACATGGTGCCGTACGGGCCGGCACCATATTGTTCCGCAGAGAGTATCCGGAAACCGGCCAGTGGGAGCTGTGCCGTCACACCGGGTTCCTCTTGAGCCACTGCTTGGCGATGATCATCCGCTGCATCTCGTTGGTGCCCTCACCGATGCACATCAGCAATGCGTCGCGATAATAGCGTTCGATCTCATATTCCTTGGAGTAGCTGTAGCCGCCGAAGATGCGCATCGCCTCTTCGGAATTGCGGACCGCCGCCTCGGACGCGAAGAACTTGGCCATGCCCGCTTCCATGTCGCAGCGTTCGCCGCGGTCATAGGCCTGCGCCGCCTGCGAGACGAGCAGCCGCGATGCTTCCGCGCGCGTCACCATCTCGCCCAGCTTGAGCTGGATCGCCTGATGCTGCGCAATGGGCTTGCCCATCGTCTTGCGAATCTGCGCATATTCGGTCGCGAGGCGCAGCGAACCTTCGGCCAGGCCGACACCGCGCGCGGCGACGTTGATGCGGCCGAGCTCGAGCCCGCCGGTCGCCTGGAAAAAGCCCTCACCCTCGACCTCGCCGATCAGGTTTTCGGCGGGGATGCGGTAATTGTCGAAGATCAGCTCAGCGCTGTCGATGCCCTTGTAACCGAGCTTGTCGAACTTCTTGCCGACGGTGAAGCCGGGACCCTTGGGCGCGATGAAGAAGCTCATGCCCTTGTAGCGCGGCTCGGCCTTGGTGTCGGTCTTCACCAGCAGCGCGAAGCAGCTCCCCTGGATGCCGTTGGAGATCCAGGTCTTGGTGCCGTTGATGACATAGTCGTCACCATCGCGCACGGCCGTCGTCCGGACCGCCTGAAGGTCGGTGCCCGCATCGGGTTCGGTCAGCGCAAGCCCGCCGCGGATCTCGCCGCTGGCGAACTTGGGCAGCCATGTCTGCTTCTGCGCCTCGGTGCCGAAACGCTCGACCGCGGCCGCCATGATCAGGTGCGAATTGACGATGCCCGTGATCGCCATCCAGTAGGACGAGACGCGCGTGATGATCTTGGCATAGGTCGTGGCAGGCAATCCCAGCCCGCCATATTCCTGGCCGATGGTGGCGCCGAAGAGCCCCATTTCCTTCATCTGCTCGACGAGTTCGGCGGGCCAGATGTCGTTATGGTCGTGGTGCATGACGACGGGGCGCACGTCGCGATCGATCCAGCGATCGATCGAGTCGAGCAGCGCGGCCTCGTCATCGGGCTCGATGTGCCGTTGAACGTGTTCGGACATGTCGGTTCTTTTCCTTAATCGTCCGCGGGACCGAAGCCACGCTTCCAGATGAGCATGGTTCGGTTGAAGGTGCACACGATATCGCCGTGCTGGTTCTTGCCGATCGTCTTGACGGTGACGATGCCCTGTTCGGGCCGCGAGCTCGACTCGCGCTTTTCGAGCACCTCGCTTTCGGCATAGAGCGTGTCGCCGGGGAACATCGGCTTGGTCATCTTGATGTTGTCCCAGCCGAGATTGGCGACCGCCTTCTGGCTGAGGTCGGACACGCTCATGCCTACCATCAGCGCCACCGTGAGCGGCGAGCAGATCAGCGGCTTTTCAAACTCGGTCTTCTTGGCGAATTCATAGTCGAAATGCGCCGGGTGCGTGTTCATCGTCAGCAGCGTGAACCACACATTGTCGGTGTCGGTGATGGTGCGGCCGGGGCGATGCTCATAGATGTGGCCCACCACGAAATCCTCGTAATAGCGCCCGAAAGATTCACGGAAGCGTCCGGGGCTGACTTCGATCACACCGTCACGCATCTTGCTTGCTCCGCATTGCCAATATCCTTTGATAACGCCGCATGATCGGTGCTTCGAGCATGCGGCCATTGAAACGAACCGCGGCCCCACCGGCCGCGTCGAAAACCCTTTGTGCCTCTTCCGCCTCGGCGATCTGCTCGGCCGTCGGACGGAATGTCGCGTTGATCGTGTCCACCTGCGCGGGGTGGATCGCCGCCTTGCCCGTGAATCCCAGCGCCTTGGCGGCCTCCGTTTCGGAACGCAGCCCTTCGGCATCGTCGAGCGCGATGAAGGGCACGTCGATCGCGGGAATCCCCGCGCCTGCACATGCCATCACGAAGGCGCCGCGCGCCGATCGCAACGGCTCCCAGGCCAGCGCCACGCCGAGTTCGGCGGCAAAATCGCCACCGCCGAACATCATCGCAGCAACGCAGGGCGCCCCCGCGATCTCGTGTGCGGCCCTGAGCCCCTTCACCGTTTCGATCAGTGGCACGACGCCCGGCGTTCGTTCGCCAAGCACCGATGCGATGATCGCGATCTGCGCCGCACTCTCGACCATCGGAACGAAGATCAGCGCGGGGAGCACCGCGGCATCGGCGAGCGCGAGCAGATCCTCGAGGCCCGCGCGCGTCGTCATGCCGTTGATGCGGAGGATGAGCCGCGGATCGCCTTCTGCGATCGCTGCGATCGCCGCGGTGCGCGCATCGGCCTTGCCCGATTCGGGAACCGAATCCTCAAGGTCGATGCACACCATATCGGCGCTCGTGGCGAGCGCCTTGCCGTAGCGTTCGGGCTTAGAGCCCGGCACAAACAACATCGATGAAAGGCCAATGGCCGCGTTCACTTGCAAACCTCCCTGTTTACGCCCTAAAGAATTTGTCCGGACAACTTATAAGTCAAGCGCAAAAGCGCTGATCCGTGTTTTTCCGTCAGAAAGGCTTCACCGCGCCGAGGTAGGAGGTGACAATCAGCAGGCCATAAACGATGAAAACCCAGATGCGGGTGCGGTCCATGGTCCGGCGAAGTGGCACCTCGGTCTCGTCGCTCGACCCTTCCTTGAGCAGCCGTGCGAGCTGCGGGCCCACGGGCTTGAAGGCGACGTCGATCATGATCGCGGCTACGAAGATCAGGCCGAACAGCAGCGCCTTGGCGGCGAGCCACTTCTCGGCGAGCGGCGCGCCGGTGGCGAGCGAAACTGCGCCCAGCCCGAGATAGCCGAGCGTGATCGCGTTCTTCAGCCAGAACTCGATTCGCCGGTTGCGCGCGGCGCGCGGCGTCATGTCGTGAAAATGCGCATCCCAGACCAGCCAGAGCCAGATCAACCCTGCCGCCCAGGCGCCCGCAAGCACGAGTCCCGGCACCGCCCAGAAACCGCCCAGCGTCACCACCGAAAGCGACACGGGAACCATCAGCGCCCAAGCCGTCCGCGGCGTCATGTCGATCAGCACGAGCAGCTTCAGCAGCGCGATTCGCTGGTCAAGCGTATAGAGATGGCGCTTGCGGAAATGTTGCCCGGCAAGGAATACGCCAACATCGCCGCCCAGCCACAACACAAACAGAAACAAGTGAAAATAGACGAGGCTTGGATAGGCCAGATCGCTCAATGTCATCGCAAATTTCTCCCGTGGGCCCGAGGCCGCTTGACAGTGTGACAGTTACATGAAAATTTGTCCGGACAAATCACAAAAAACGTCCGCAGGCAGAACAGCCAAATCCGGAACCCCGAGGGAGAATTACATGAAACGCCTTCTGCTTGTCGCGACCACCGCGCTGTCGGCGAGCCTTGCGGTTGCACCGCTCCACGCCCAGACTGCCGACGCCGAAACGCCCGCCGCGGAAGCGGAAGAATCGACGGGCGGCATCGAGGATATCGTCGTCACGGCGCAGCGGCGCTCGGAAAGCCTTCAGGACGTGCCGATCGCGGTTTCGGCGTTCTCGGCGGATCAGCTCCGCAGCCAGGGCGTGTCCAACACGCTCGAGCTCGGCCGCTTCGTCCCCAACCTCGTCTCGATGAACAACACGGGCATCGGTTCGGCAAACGCCTTCTACCTGCGCGGCCTCGGCAATACCGAGACGATCCCGACCTTCGACCCGCCCGTCGGCACCTATGTCGACGACATCTATCTCAGCCGCCAGAACGCCAACAACATCAACCTGTTCGACGTCGAGCGCGTCGAGGTGCTGCGCGGTCCGCAGGGCACGTTGTTCGGCCGCAACACCACGGGCGGCGCAGTCAACGTCATCCTGAAGGAACCCGGCAAGGAATTCGGCGGCTTCGCCGAAATCGGCTATGGCCGCTACGACAAGAAGATCGCGCGCGGCTCGGTCGACATTCCGCTCGCGGAGAGCTTCGCGATCAAAGTCAGCGGCTATTGGCAGGATGACGACGGCTATGTGAAGAACGTCACCACCGGCCAGCGCCTCAACGACGATGACGGCTGGGGCGCGCGCCTCGGCATTCGCGGCGAGTTGAGCCCCTCGGTCCGCTGGAACGGCTCCTATGCGCACATTGTCGCCAATGGCGAGAACATCCTGAACTTCCAGTGCAACCCGGCGGATCCCACCGATTGCAAGGGCCGTTTTGCCACCACCGGCATTCCCTCGGGCAAAAGCGCGGCGGATTCGCCCTTCGCAACACTCCCGATCAGCGGTCGCAAGAAGACCTTCCTGATGGGCAACTATACGACCACCGATCTGGTCACCTCGAACCTCGAACTCGACGTCGCCGAGAACACCTCGGTCAGCCTGATCACCGGCTTCATCAGCCAGGATCAGCAATATGCGATCGACTTCTTTGACGGCCGCAGCGGCCCCTCGCTCGCCAACCCGACGCCGCCCGTCCGGGGCTTTGCGCGCGGCGGCTTCTCGATCCTCAACGACAGCCAGCATGAGCAGTTCAGCCAGGAAATCAAAGTCAACGGCAGCCTGGGCGACGGCCTGATCGATTATGTCGCGGGCGCCTATTATCTGGTCGAGGAAAACCGCACCGACTTCGCGGATACCTTCACGCTCTCGCCCGCGACGACGCTGGTCCTCGCCGACCGCATCCTGCGCAACAAGACCGAGGCGCTGGCCGGCTATGCGCAGGTCGACGTCAATGTCACCGAGCAGCTCAAGCTGACCGCCGGCGTGCGCTACACCGACGAAACCAAGACGGTGAGCGTCAACGACAACCGCGCGAGCTGCAACGACGGCACGCTCGAGCCCACCTGCATGGACACCGTCAATCTGATCGGACCTTCGGGTCTCAGGGTGCCCGACAAGCTCAAGGCCAAGCTGTGGACGCCGCGTTTCGCGGTCAACTACAAGGCGACCGACGACATTCTGCTCTTCGCCTCGGCGACGCGCGGCTTCAAGTCGGGCGGCTGGAACGCGCGCGCCACCGCGGCCAATGCCTTCCTGCCCTTCGGTCCCGAAAAGGTCTGGAGCTACGAGACGGGGATCAAGTCGGACTGGTTGGACCGCCGCGTGCGCGCCAACCTGACCTTCTTCTACACCGATGTCAGCGATGTCCAGACTCCGTCGGCGCTGGTTTCGCCCAGTGGCGCGGCCACCTTCATCACGCGCAACTTCGCCGACATGACCAACAAGGGCGTCGAGGCCGAACTTACCTTCGTGCCCGTCGATGGGCTCAATCTCTATGTCAATGCGGGCTATCAGGACGCCAAGTTCAAGATCGACCGCGACGCGCCCGATCTCGATGAATATGGCATCATGTCTGTCGCGGCACAGCAGCGCGCGTGCCAGGCGCTGCTCGCTGTGGGCAATATCCCCGGCGGCACCGGCACAACCGCGTCCTGCGGCGCGGGCATCGTGACGCCTGAGGGAGAGATCGCTGATCCGACGCGTACGCCCAAATGGACCATCGCGTTCGGTGGCAGCTACGAGCTCGAACTGGGCAGCAGCGGCATGTCGCTGGTGCCGTCGATCAACGCGAGCTATCGTAGCAAGCAGGAAACCAACGCGGCCAACTACACCATCTATTCGGGTTCGATCACGGGCACCAACGGCACTTTTCCCGCGAACCCCTTTGATGGTGACATCATCACGGGTTCGTTCTCGCCGGCCGCCTGGTTCGTCAACGCCAACCTGGCGCTGAACGGGGCAGACAAGAAATGGCAGCTCTCGATTGCCTGCACCAACTGCTTCAACGAGACCGCCGCCAACACCTCGCTGGTGAACACGCGCTATATCGACCAGCCCATGACGTGGATGGCGCGCGCGCGGTACAGCTTCTAGAAACCTGATCACAGGGGTTGTGGCAGGGTGCCGCAACCCCCTCTGACCATCAGGATCATATTATGTCGCGTACTGGCACCGTATCACAAGGAAACCCCCTGCGCATGACGATGGCAACGGGCGCGCGCTCTGAATTCAAGCTGGGCGCGAAGCCGCTGGCGGCGGCGTTGATCGGTGTGGCGTGCGGCGCATCGCCGCTGCCCTTTAATGTGCTGCCGCTCGTCATGGGACCCATCAGTTCCGAATTCGGTTGGGATTTCGCTGCGGTCAGCGCGGGCGTTACCGTTTTCGGCATCATCGCCGCACTGCTCGCGCCCGTTTATGGCGCGCTGTCGGATCGCTTCGGTGTCCGCCCCGTCGTGCTCTGGTCGCTCTTCCTTTTCGGGCTCGTCTTCGGGTCCTTCTATTTCCTCCCCACCTCCAAGACGGGCTATCTGTTCTTCTGGGCGGTGCTTGGCGCGATCGGCATCGGTTCGACCCCGGTCACCTGGAGCCGCGCGATCAGCATGTGGTTCAACAAGCATCGCGGGCTTGCGCTCGGCATCATGCTGCTCGGCACCAGCCTCGCCGCGATGGTCGTGCCGCAGATCGCGCAAAAGGCGATCTCCGCGGGCGGCTGGCGAATGGCCTTCCCCGTCGTCGCGCTGCTCCCGCTCATTGTCGCCATTCCGCTCGCTTTTCTCTGGTTCCGCGAGCCGCGGCCCGAGGAATGTCCCGAAGGCGTCGCCGACGCCAGCGGTGCGATCTTCGGCATTACGCTCAGGGAAGCGGTCAGAGGCTATCGTTTCTGGGTACTTCTCACCTCGATCCTGCTGACCGCCTTCGCCTATGGCGGCGCGCATATCCATATCGCGCAGATCGTCGGCCTGCACGGCTTCTCGGCCGAGGTCGCTGCCAGCGTACTCGGCGTCGTCGCGATCGGTATCCTAACCGGACGCCTGCTCGTCGGCTTCCTGTTCGATCGCTTCTGGGCGCCCGGCGTCGCCTTCCCCGCGCTGCTGCTACCTGCCATCGCGTGCTGGCTGCTGATGGGCACCGACGCCACGCTCAGCCATGTCATCATCGGCGGCTTCCTGCTCGGCTTCGCCGCGGGCACCGAGTCCGACGTCATCGCCTATCTCGCCGCCAAATATTTCGGCATGGCGCATTATGGCCGCATCTACGGCGTGCTCTACATGCCCTTCGCGATCGGCTCGGCCATCTCGCCCATCATGTACGGCATCGTGCGCGATCGCACCGGCAGCTATGATCTTATCCTGGTCGTCGCGATGGGCATGTTCGCGGTCGGCGGCGCGCTGCTGCTCGCGCTGGGCCGTTATCCCGATCCCAAGGCACTTCCTTCAGGACATTGACATGGCAACGCTTGCCCCCACCAACGACACCGCGCTTGCCGTGATAGGCGCCGCGGTCGGCGCTGAGGCGCTGATCACCGACGCCGCTGAACTACGTTATTACTCGCAGGACGTGTTCAGCAACGGCCCCGTCGCGCTCGCAGTCTTCCGCCCGACCGATACGCAAATGCTCGCACGCGGCGTCGCGGCTGCGACCGCGCAGGGTATCGCCATCGTCCCGCGCGGCGGCGGCATGAGCTATACCAGCGGCTATCTTCCCGACGAAGCGGGCGCGCTACTGGTCGATACGGGTTCGATGAACCGCATCCTCGACATCAATGAAGAGGACATGACGGTCACCGTCGAGTCCGGCTGCACCTGGGACAAGCTCCAGAAGACGCTCAAGCCCAAGGGGCTGCGCGCGCTTGCCTGGGGCACGCTTTCGGGGATCAACGCCACCGTCGGCGGCGGCATGAGCCAGAACGGCGTATTCTGGGGCGCTTCTGGCGGCACCGTGGTTGACGCTGCATTGAGCTTCGAGGTTGTTCTGGCGGACGGCAGCATCGTCTCGACGGGCAGCAATTTCTTCCGTCCCTTCGGCCCCGACATCACCGGGCTGTTCGCGGCCGATTGCGGCGCGCTCGGCGTCAAGGCGACGATCACGCTCAAGCTCGTGCGCGAAGGCACCGCCTTTGCCTATGGCTCCTTCTCCTTCCCCGACCCCGCCGCCTTTTTTGGCGCGATGAGCGAAGTCGCGCGCGAAGGGCTCGCCTCGGAAAGCTTCGGCTTCGACCCCTACCTCCAGTCGCAGCGCATGAAGCGCGACAGCCTGACCAAGGACGCCAAATCGCTCGTCAACATGATGAAGGCGCAGGGCTCGGTGCTGAAGGCGCTGAAGGAGGGCGCGAAGGTGGTGGCCGCCGGCCGCTCGTTCCTCGACGACGTCCCCTTCTCGCTCCATCTGATCGCCGAAGGGCGCTACCAGAGCGCGGTCGACGCCGACATGAAAGCGATCGAGTCGATCGCGCTGAAGCATGGCGGCAAGGCGATCGAGAACACCATCCCCAAAATCCTGCGCGCCAATCCCTTTCCGCCGGTCAACTCGATGGTCGGTCCCGAAGGCGAGCGCTGGGTGCCCGTCCACGGCTTTCTGCCGCACAGCCGGCTGGTCGAAGGCTGGAACCGCATCCAGGCGCTGTTCGACGGCAACAAGGCAGAAATGGAGGCGCATGGCGTCGCCGCGGGCGCGATGCTCGCCGCGGTCAGCCGTTCGACCTGCCTGATCGAGCCGGTCTTCTTCTGGCCCGACGCGCTTGAGGGTATTCACTGCCGCTCGCTCGAGGCGGACCACCTCGCCAAACTCAACCGCTTCCCGCCCAACGCGGAATCGCGCGCGGTGGTCGATCGCCTCCGCGCCGAAATCGTCCGCATCTTCCGCGAACTGGAGGCGACGCATCTCCAGGTCGCGCGCACCTACCCCCTCGAAGAAGCGAGCAATCCGCACGCCTGGGCGATGCTGAAGGCCGTGAAGCAGACCGTCGATCCCCGGGGGCTGATGAACCCCGGCAGCTTGGGGCTTTGAGGCGATGACCGCAATCAAGCCCTACGCCGCGCTCGCGCTCCAGATCGCTGCACGCTCGGTCGAGCGCCTGCCCGATCGCGCCGCCGCGAGCGCGCAGATGATCGCGATGATCGAGGAGATCGGCGTCAAGCTCCGCGCGTCCGCGATCTTCATCCAGCAATATGGCGGCAGCCCCGTGCGCCTTGCGGTGCTGCCCGAATATTTCCTGACGAGCTATCCGGGCCGCATCTCGATCCCCGACTTCGCGGAAAAGGCGGCGCTCGACATTGACGGGCCCGAATATGCGGCGCTAGGCAAGGTTGCCTCGGCGCAGAACCTCTTCCTTGCGGGCAACGCCTATGAGCGCGATCCGCATTTCCCGGGCATCTATTTCCAGACGAGCTTCGTCGTCGCACCCTCGGGTGAGGTTGTGCTGCGTTACCGCCGTCTCAATTCGATGTTCGCGCCTACGCCGCACGACGTCTGGTCCAAATATCTCGACATTTACGGCCTCGACGGCGTGTTCCCCGTGGCAAAGACTGAAATCGGCAACCTCGCCGCGATCGCGTCCGAGGAAATCCTCTATCCCGAGATCGCACGCGCGCACGCGCTGCGCGGCGCCGAGATCTTCGTGCATTCATCGTCCGAGATCGGCTCGCCGCTCGCTACCCCCAAGCAGATCGCCAAGCGCGCGCGCGCCTTCGAGAACATCGCCTATGTTGTCTCCGCCAACACTGCCGGGATCGAGGGCACCGCGATGCCGATGGCTTCGGCCGACGGCAACTCGATCGTCATCGACTACAAGGGCAATCCGCTCGCGGAATCGAGCCCCGGAGAGACCTTCACCGCCTTTGCCGATCTCGACCTCAATGCGCTGCGCACCCAGCGCCGCAAGCCGGGCATGACCAACTTCCTCGCGCGTCAGCGGCTCGAGCTTTTCGCGCCCGTCTATGGCGGCGAAGCGCCCCAGCCGGCGAACAGCCTGATCGAGGACGGGGTGGTAAAGATCCCCGACCGTGACCATTTCCTGAGAGTGCAGGAACAGGTGATAGACCGTCTTTCCAAGGAGGGACTGATATGAAGCAGGATGTGCCCCCGCCCTATACCGCCGTCGCGCGCCACGCGGTCTTCCCGACGCCGACCCATGACGAGGCCGCGCGCTACAACTTCCTGACTGCGCTCAACAAATATCTGTCGGGCTCGATCGGCGCGGGCAACAAGATCGCGTACGACACGCGCGTCCTTCCCGCCTTTCAGGCCGAACATGGCCGCGATCCCAGGGACCGTTTCGAGATTCGCGACGCGATGAACCAGGATCCCTGGCACCGCTACTGGTCCGCGCTCAAGCGCAACTCGATGGAGATGCGCCAGCAGAACGGCCGCTCGATCACACTGCGCCAACTCGACGAGCTTTCGGCGAAGGTGCGCCAGTTCAACGAGGGCCGCGACACGCTCCAGCTCGATCCCGATCTGCCGCTCCCGCACTACATGAACGCCGCCGACATCCACTGCATGCCCGGCAGCTATCATGGCGAGGAGCGCCCCGGCGACATGTCAGCGGGCGCCAATTATGACAGCGGCCTTTTCGCCACCACGGGCGGCGGACTCGGCGCGCTCTCGGACGGCGGTGGTCAGGCGCTGGTCGAGTGGATCCGCAAGGAACGCCCCGACTGGAAGCCGCGGCGCATCCTCGATCTGGGCTGCACCGTCGGCCACAATATCGTGCCGCTCGCGCTCGCCTTCCCCGAAGCCGAGGTCATCGCGATCGACACCGCCGCGGCTGTGCTGCGCTATGCGCATGCCCGCGCGCAGGCGCTTGGCGCCAGGAACATCACCTTCATCCAGATGAATGCCGAGGATATGAGCCGTTTCCCCGACGGCCATTTCGACTGGGTGCAGACGACGATGTACCTGCACGAGCTGTCGGGCAAGGCGCTGCCGCGGATCATCCGGGAAAGCGAGCGTGTCCTCGCGCCCGGCGGCCTGATGTTCCACCTCGAACAGCCGCAATATAGCGACGACATGCCGCTCTACGAGCAGTTCATCCGCGACTGGGACGCGTTCAACAACAACGAGCCCTATTGGTCGGCGATGCACGCGCTCGACCTCAAGCAGGTGATGGAAGAAGCGGGCCTGCCGCGCGACCGCCAGTTTACCGCGCGCGTGCTCGCCGTCGTCGATCGCAGCATCTTCCCGCAGGCGGCCGAGGGCGCAGAGGAAGATCACGGCCGCGCGGCCGCGTGGAATGCCTATGGAGCGTGGAAACCCGAAGCATGAGTGACGATAGCGTAGACTGGATCGCCCGCGCGGGCGCACGGGCCAAGGGCAAGCGGCCGAACACGCTCCATGATTTCAATGCCGAGCGCACGCTTTCGATCGTGATGGCGCTCGCCGCCGAGGTCGCGGTGGTGAAGGAACGGCTCGACACCGTAGAGCGGCTGCTCGACGAGAAGGGCACGATCAGCCGCGCCGATATCGACGCCTGGCAGGCGACGGGCGAGGCGGCCTATGAGCGCGCGCTGATGACCAAGGAATATGTCGCGCGGATCATGCGTGGCATGCAGCAGGAAATGGAAGCGATGCAGGCCGCGCCCGAGCGCCCCATGTCCGAACTCAGCGCCGAATTGAGGGATAGCTGATGCAGCACCGCACGATCAGCGGCCGCATCCGCTACACCTCCAAAAAGCCCGAAATGCTCGATCAGGAGCGCGGTCGCGAATGGTTCAGCTTCACGCATCATGGCGACGGCAGCACGATCTTCCGCGCGCGCTGCGAGATCGAGGAGCCCGCGCCCACGGTGCTGCGCGACATCGTCTATGTGCTCGACGGCAAGGGGCGGCCGCAGGACCTGCACGTTCACCTGACCGTGGGCGACGCCTATATGGGCTCGGGCTGGCTGCACCACACGCCGGGCGACAATGGCGGGCTGATCGAATGCGAAAGCTTCGGCCCCTCGATCGGCCGCCTTTCGCAGAAAATGCCCTATGCGGGCACGATCGACGGCTTCGGCACGCACCCGATTGCGGGCGACGGCTATACGACGCGTTGCATGGATCTGTCCAAAGGCCCGCACCGCCGCAAGATCCGCGTCTTCCTCCCTTCGCCCGACCACCGCGGCGCTACTCCGCCCGTGATCGCCGAGGTCGAGATCGGCCTCGAATATGTGGGCGATGAGACCGTCACCGTCGCTGCGGGCACCTTCCACTGCCGTCATTTCCGCTTCGTCGACGACGAGGGCCCCGGCATGGGCGGCGTGCAGCACCCGCATTACGACGTCTGGGTCACCGCGGACGACGACGCGATCTTCGTCCAGGGCGGCGTCGGCGGCTATATGCAGACTTGGTACGAGCTGGTGGAACTGACGCGCTGAGGCGCGCTTGTCGCGTGCCTTGCGCGAGCGGCGCCGATCCGGTCATGGCGCATTTGCCGAAGACGGCCCATTACGGACGCCAGTTCCTCCCCGGTACGGGGAGGTGGCAGCCCATAGGGCTGACGGAGGGGCTGCGCTAAATTATCAGGTTTCGCGCCAGCCCCTCCACCACGCTTCGCGTGGTCCCCCTCCCCGTACCGGGGAGGAACTGAACTGTAGAAAACGACGACAACTTGGACCTCCTCGCCTAAAGTTGCGAATTCCAATAACGTCTGTTTATCTGCTAGTTGAGCGATCCCGCCGTATGGGAGCAAATGTGACCGACACCCGCCCCGCTATGACCGATGCCGAATTCGAGCAATCGGCAGCCTATGTGGATAATGGATGGTGGATGACGGGCGAAGGCCTGATCCACATCCCGTCAGTGATGAACATCGAAGGCTGGAACCGCTACGGTCATTCCGGCCACATGCTGCTGACGCCGGCGCAACGCATGCTGATGATGTGGTCCGATATCGTTGGGCAGGTGAGCAATGGCGGCTTCACGCAGTTCTGCGACAACTATGCTAGCGACCTTGCCTTGAGCATCGCCGCGGTCGACGCACTGGGATGGCCCGAACTGAGCGAGCGTTTCAAGCGGGCAATGACAGAACAGGCCAGCGATGCGGCTGAGCCTCGACGGCTGCAGCCGGTCCCCCTAACCGACGATCCCGAGAAATGGGTCGCGAGCCGCAAGCGACTGATCCGGCACCTTGCCCGCCGCGGTAAACGTTGGTGGCAGCCGACCACCGCCCGCGACCTCGCCTATGTCGAGGCGCGGCATGAGGAGTGGCAGTTGGAACTACATTATCAAACGGCCGTCCTGTCCGGTGAACTCTCGTCGGGTGGCGAGCGCCTGTTCGATTTTGTCGAGCCGCCTAGCGACGAAGCGAATGCGTTCGACGACTGGTTTTACACCTCTGAAACCAAGGCGGCATCCGCGCATTATGTCCAAAACTTTATCATGCGGCATCGCGACCAGCTTTACCAACCGATTTGACAAGAAAGGGTCTGTGCGCGCGAACTGATGGATGCCAATCCGATTATCTAAGTGGATAGCTTCTTGGCCGCTCTCTACGAATCTGCCAGACATTCGATTTTCGACAGGCGCCATCAGACCCTCA
The DNA here is from genome assembly GCF_003590775.1 of Sphingomonas cavernae. Classification (GTDB taxonomy): domain Bacteria; phylum Pseudomonadota; class Alphaproteobacteria; order Sphingomonadales; family Sphingomonadaceae; genus Sphingobium_A; species Sphingobium_A cavernae. Next base: position 1,216,838 of record NZ_QYUM01000002.1, read on the forward strand.
TCGTTTCCTCCGAATAGGCCGCGAGCGGCAGCGCGATCCCCGATTGCCGGATGATCGCCTGCCGGCGGAAGAAGCGCAGCAGGCCGCTCTCACCCATGCGCGACGGGCCGAGCCCGCTCTTGCCGAAGCTCGATTTCTCGGCCTCCCAGACGAGCCCGGTCAGCGATCCGTCGTTGATCGAGACGCCGCCCGCGTTGAGGCGCACCGCGACCGCCTCGGCCTCTTCGGTGCTGCCCGCGAGCACCGCCGCAGAAAGCCCGAAGATGCCGCTATTGGCATGCGCCACCGCCTCGTCGACCGTATCGAACACCGTCACGGGAATGACGGGGCCGAAGGTCTCCTCCTCCATGATCGCCATGTCTGGGGTCACGTCGACCACAACCGTCGGGCGCAGATATTTCCCGCCGCCGAGCGTCTCGACCTGGCCGCCCGCAAGCACCCGCGCCCCTTTCGCCACGGCGTCGTCGATCTGGGACTGCACGATCTCCGCCTGCCGCGCGAAGATGAAGGGGCCGATGTCGCCCTGATGGACGTCGGGATAATTGAGTCGCGTCGCCTGCGCCTTTTCAACGAGCGCCGCGAGGAAGGGCCCGGCGATGTCGCGCGCGACATAGACGCGCTCGATCGACTGGCACGCCTGCCCCGTGTTGAGCACCGAGGCGCGCAGCGCGGTTTCCGCAGCCTTCACCGGATCGGCGCTGGCGAGCACCAGCATCGGATCCTTGCCGCCAAGCTCGAGGCTTGCGGGGATGAAGGCGCGTGCCGCCGCCTCGCCTACCTTGCGGCCGGTCGCGACCGAGCCTGTAAAGGCGATGAAATCGACATGTTCGACCAGCGCTGCGCCCGTCGCGCCGTCGCCCTCGATCAGGGTCAGTACCGACGCGACCTCAGGCACCTCGGCGATCGCCGCCATCAGCGGGCGGATGAAGCGGGGGGTGATTTCGGAGGGCTTGATGATGACCGCGCAGCCAGCCGCAAGCGCAGGGATCGCATCGATCAGCGCCAGCGTCAGCGGGAAGTTCCACGGGCTGATCACGCCGATGAGTTGATAGGGCACCAGCCGCGTCGTGGTGGTAATCGTGGGAATGCCCGTCTGCCGGTCCCGCACCTCGGCCGCCGCGATGATCGTGGGCGCACTCTCCGCCCAGCGGATGAAGGTTTTGGTCATCGCATCGACCTCGATCACCGAGATCGCCGCGCGCCCGGTATCGGCGGTCAGCGCGGCGATCAGCGCGTCGCGGTGCCGGCCCATCGCTTCGGCAAGCTTGCGCAGCGCGGCGCCTCGCGCCGCGGGCGTCCGCGCCGCCCAGCCGGGTTGCGCCTTCCGCAAGTTCGCGGTCAGCGCCGCGATTGCAGCGCCGTCGACCGGCTCTATGCTGTAATCCGCCTCGCCCGTACGCGGATTGATGACGGCAAGGCTCATTGCTGCGACTCCCAGCTTGAAACGATCTCCTCGCCCGTTGCGAACCATGCTTCGGGACGTTCGGCAAGCTTCCGGAGCAATGCTTCAAAGGCCGCGATGCGATAGGGCAGCGCCATTATGTAAGGCGTGATGTGGAGCGGCAGCACGCGGCCGCCATGGGTTTTCGCCTCGCTCGCCAGCCAGTCGAACGCATCTTCCATCTGCTGCGCATAGCTGTCGGCCGATTGCTGCTGCACCGTGACGATCTGGCGGTCGGACAGTTCATGGTTGAGCGGCAGGTTGATCAGCCCGTTGGTGAAGCGCCAGGGCAGTTCATCATTCACCCAGTCGCATGTGTATTTCAGCCCCGCTTCCTTGAGCAGATCGGGCGTGCGCCAGCTTTCCGAGCGCGCGATCGACAGCCAGCCCGTGGGGCGCTTGCCCGACGCTGCCTCGAGCGACGCGATTGACTGTGCGATCAGCGCGCGTTCGTCGTCCTCGGGCAAGGTGCTCGCGATCGTGCCGTTCATATCGGTCGAATGCGCGATAATCTCATGCCCGTCGGCGACGATGTCCGCGATGATCTGCGGATAGCGGTCAGCGATCGCGCCATTGGTCGCGACCGAGGCCTTTACCCCCGCCTTTTTGAATGCGTCGAGCAGGCGGTAGAAGCCGATCCGCGTACCATATTCGCGCGCGGTATAGTGGCGATAATCGGGATAGCTCGTCTGCATGTGCCCCGGCGCGCGGAAGGGCGTGTCGGAAGGCGTCATCGGAAACCATTCGAGACTGACGCACACCCAGACCGCGACCAATTTGCCCGCGGGCCACGGCACGGGTTTGCGATCGAAGATCGACGACCATGGATAGAGGTCGTGGTCATAGCCTTCGCGGCGCTTCGGATATTCGAGATAGGCGGGATCAAGCGCCATGGGCGGCCTCCGCATAATGATGTTCGTAATAATGGTCGGCGATCTCGCCCGCGCACGCGATCCAGGCGCGGCCATCCTCGGCGATGTGGCGCAGTACCTCGGCAAAGGGGCCGATGCGGTGCGGCTGGCCGATCAGATAGGCGTGCAAGGGGATGCACATCACGGTGCCCGATTCCTCGCCTTCCTCGGCAAGGCGCTCATATTGGCGGATTAGCGTGTCGGCATAATCGCGCGGGGACATGTTGTAGACGAAGAAGCCGTAATGGTCGTTGACTTCGAGGCTGTAGGGGATCGAGACTAGGCGCCCCTGCTTCACCTTCACTGGCTGGGGCTGGTCGTCGTGATAGAGGTCGCAGGTGTAATCCAGCCCATATTCGGCGATCAGATCGAGCGTGCGCGGCGTGTGCGTCAGCGCGGGCGCCAGCCAGCCGCGGATCGTCTGCCCCGTCGCCTCGCGCACCGTGCGGATCGAATCCTCGATGATCGCGCGTTCCTGGGCCTCGTCCATGCCGTAGGTGTAGCGCGTGTTGTAGATGCCGTGGCTGAAGAACTCCCAGCCGCGCTCATTGGCGTCCTTCACTATTTCCGGGTGATGCTGGCACAGCGCGACCGAGAGCGAAACCGAGCCCGGAAAGCCGTATTTCGACATCGCCTCGGCCATGCGCCAGTGCGACACGCGGTTGCTGTGATCGCGATGCGCGAAGCCCACGACATCGGGATGCGGTTTCGTCCAGCTTTTGCGATTGGGGTTCGCGGGCGGATCGATCTCGTAATATTCGAGATTGGGCGCGACCCACACCGCGACCTTCTTGCCGCCTGGCCACGTGATCTTCGGCCGACCGCGCCAGGGCACGAAATCGTATAGCCCGGGATCGGCTTCACCTTCGCGCATCAGCGGGCCTCCAGCCAGTCGATCACCGCCTGAACCGGCTCGACATCGGCATATTTGAGCTGCAGGTCGGTGAGGTTGGCGAAGTGATAGCTCTCATGCTTGTCCGCGCAGGTCTCGATGGGGACGATCGTGCGAAAGCCATAGGACAGCGAATCCACCGCGGTCGCGCGAACGCAGCCCGAGGTGCTGCCGCCCGTCACCACCACCGTGTCGACCTTGTGCCAGCGCAGATAGCTCGCAAGCGGCGTCTCGAAAAAGGCTGAGGGCATGCGTTTGGTGTATTGCAGGTCGTTCGCGTCGATCTCGCAGCGCGGGTCGAATTCGTGACGCTCGCTGCCATATTTGATGTTCTGCAGCGAATCGGGGGTGTCGGTGCGCGTGCCCCAGACGCCCGCGTCGCCCGCATCGTCCTTATACCCCACCCGACTCCAGATCACCGGCATGCCTTTTTCCCGCGCCAGCCGCGAAATGGTGTTGGCATGTTCGATCTGCAGCGGATCGGTCTCGTAAGCGGTTTTGAACATGTCGGTGCGCGTATAGGCCTGCTGGAAATCGACGTTCACGATCGCCAGCTTTTCGCCGAATCCGAACTTGTTACGCGCCGGATTCGCGATGATTTCTTCGAAAATCTGGCGCGCAGTCCGCCCATCGCAGACCATCCGCGTACCGATCAACGTCATCACAAAACTCCTGCAAAATCGTGATTCGTACAGTAGTTTGCGAAAAGGACTTGTCGAGAGGAATTTGTCCGGACAAATTAGGCACCATGATCACCCGCCATTTCATCCAAGTCGGCAGCCGCCGCGTCCATTATCGCAAGGCTGGCTCGGGCCCGACGCTGCTCATGGTCCACCAGAGCCCGCGCAGCTCCGCCGAATATGAACCGCTCATGGAAAAATGGGCGCAGCACTTCACCTGCATCGCGCCCGACACCCCCGGATTCGGCCAGTCCGATGCCCTGTGCGGCAATCCCGACATCGGCGATTTCTCGAGCGCGCTGGTCGAACTGCTCGACGCGCTCGGCATCGCCAAGACCGCTGCTTACGGTTTTCATTCGGGCGGCATCATCCTCGTGGGCGCGGTCAAGCGCCACCCCGAGCGCTTCACCGCGCTCGCGACGGGCGGCTATGCCGTCTGGACGCCTGAAGAAATGGCGATCTTCGACAAGGATTACCTGCCGCCCTTCCAGCCCAGCGCCTATGGCGAGCACCTGACCTGGCTGTGGAACCGCATCATCGAGCAGACCTGGTTCTTCCCCTGGTTCGACGTGCGCGATGGTGCGCGGATCAGCGTGGCGCATGACGATCCGGTCAAAACCGACGCCGTCATCCGCGACATGCTCGATAGCGGCGACGCCTATCGCGCGGGCTATGGCGCAGTGCTCCGCGCGCCGCGTGACATTCCGGCGACCGATGCCGAGACCGTCCCCGTGCTGATCGCGGCCTATAATGGCGATCCGCTGCAGGCGCATATCGCACGGCTTGGCGATATGCCGCCGAGCTGGCGTGCCGAGGCCGTCGCCACACCCGCCGATCTCGAGGACGCGTGCCTTGCGCATCTGCGCGCCGCGCCCGCGCGCTCCTGCCCTCAGATCGCCGAGAGCAAGGATGGCGGCTTCATCCGCGTTGCCGGCGCCGGCTTTGACGGGCTGATCCACTGGCAGGGCAATCCCGAGGCCGAGACCGTGCTGATCCACGCCCCCGGCCGCGCCGCAGGACTGTTCGACACCAGCGACGCGCTTGCTATCGACCTGCCGGGTCATGGCCTGTCGGACAACTGGCAGCAAGGCTACACCCCCGATCTCGACGGCTGGAGCGCGATCGCGGCCGCGGCGATCGCGGGCGTCAGCAAGGCGAAGACTCCCGTCATCATCGGCGAAGGCTTTTCGGCGCTGCTCGCCGCAGCGGTGGCGCGGCAGATCGGCGCACGCGGCTGGGGCGCGGTCGATGCGCATATCCCCGTCGCGGAGCACGCCGAAGACTGGACCGAGCGCGCCGTTCCCGATCAGACGCCCGACCGCCACGGTGCCTATCTCAACGCGGCATGGAGCGCGGTGCGCGCGGGCCATTTCTTCTGGCCATGGTTCGAGGCAAGGGCGGCCAACGCCATTCCCTTCAATGCCGCCGACATCGTGCCCGAAGCGCTCGCCACGGAACATCGCAGCCTGATCCGCGCGCGCGCAGGTCGCGCTCTTCTCGGTGCGCTCGCTGCCGCCGATCGCAATGCGCTGGTCGCCGCCGCCCCCGCCGTGCTCACATGGGAAACAGCGGACTGGGCCAAGGCGCGCGTCGATATCTGGTCACCACAAGGTTTCTGAGAAGGAGAGAGTCAAAATGGGTATTCGCGAGGACATGCCGCTGCTGGCGCGCCATGAAGGCGTGTGGGACGGCGTCTACACCTATTACAACGCCGCGGGTGAAAAGATCGACGAGCACAAATCGCGCCTGTTCTGCCGCTTCAAGGAAGGCAGCGAGCATCCCTATCACCAGACCAACCATTACACCTGGGATGACGGCCGCACTGACATCCGAGAGTTCCCGGCAACCTATGCCGACAAGCGCGTCTGGTGGGACAATGAGCTGATCAAAGGCTGGGCTGCCGAAGTGGGCCTCGACGAGTATAATCGCACCGTCATGCTCTATTGGCAGCGCCAAGGCGATCCGAGCCTCTATCTCTACGAGATGATCCAGCTTTCGGACGACGGCCAGTCGCGCTGCCGCACCTGGCACTGGATCCGCAATGGCAATCTGGAAACGCGTACCGCGATCCAGGAAAAGCTGGTCAGCCGCGACTGGGCGGCGATCGAGAAGGAAATGGAGGCGCAGGCTGTCTGATCCGCAGACCCTGTTCGGAAAGATCTGGGACCGGCACGTCGTTGCCGGTCTTGGCGGCGGCGCAGAGCTGATCGCCATCGACCGGATCTTCCTGCACGAGCGTACGGGCGCCGCTGCCCTCAACAGCCTGAAGGCAGCGGACCGCGCGGTCGCCGATCCCTCGCGCGTATTCTGCGTGATGGACCATATCGTCGACACGCGCCCCGGGCGTGGCGACCAGACATTGATGCCCGGCGGGCAGGCCTTCATCACCGAAACGCGCGCCGCCGCGACCGAGGCCGGCATCACGCTGTTCGACGTGACCGATCCCGATCAGGGCATCGTCCATGTCGTCTCCCCCGAACTCGGCATCGTGCTGCCCGGCTGCACGCTGATCGCGCCCGACAGCCATACCTGCACGCAGGGCGCGTTCGGTGCGTTCGCCTGGGGCATCGGTTCGTCCGAGGCAGAACATGCGATGGCGACGGGCACGCTGCGCCTCACCCGTCCGAAGACGATGCGCGTCACCTTCACGGGCATGCTGGCGAAGGGCGTGACCCCCAAGGACATGATCCTGACGCTGATCGCGCGCCACGGCGCAGGCGGCGGCAAGGGATATGCGGTCGAATTCACGGGCGAGGCGGTCACCGCGCTCGACATGGAAGGGCGGATGACGCTCTGCAACATGGCGACCGAATTCGCCGCGATGACGGGAATGATCGCGCCAGACCCGAAAACTTTCGACTGGATCCGCGGGCGTCGTTATGCCCCCATGGGTGAGACGCTTGAGCGTGCCATCGCCGAATGGCAGACACTCGCCTCTGACGAGGGCGCCCAATTCGACGTCGAAATCACGATCGACGCTTCCTCGATCGAACCGATGGTGAGCTGGGGCACCTCGCCCGAGCACAGCACGGGCATTTCGGGACAGGTTCCCGTCGATCCGCCCGAGCGCCCCGTCGCCTATATGGGCGTCGAACCGGGCCAAAGGCTTGCCGGCATACCAATCGACGCTGCCTTTATCGGAAGCTGCACTAATGGTCGCCTTTCCGACCTGCGCCGAGCCGCCGCGTTGCTCAAGGGGCATCATGTCGCCGAAGGCGTAAAGGCGCTGGTCGTCCCAGGCTCGATGGCGGTGCGCCGCGCCGCGGAGGCCGAGGGGCTCGACAGGATCTTTGTCGAGGCGGGCTTCGAATGGCGGATGAGCGGCTGCTCGATGTGCTTCTATGCGGGCGGCGAGAGTTTTCCCGCGGGCTCGCGCGTCATTTCGTCCACCAATCGCAATTTCGAGGGGCGGCAGGGGCCGGGGATCCGCACGCATATCGCGAGCCCCGAGACGGTGGTCGCCAGCGCCATCGCGGGATGCATCGCCGATCCGAGGGAGATCAACGAAGTCCGTCCGTCCCGAGCGCAGTCGAGGGACGCTGGCACCAGCGCCGAACGTGTCTCGACTTCGCTCGACACAAACGGGGAGGCCTGAGATGGCCCATCCCTTCACCACGCTCACCGCGATCGCGGCGCCGCTGATCCGTGACAATATCGACACTGACGCGATCATCCCCTCGCGCGAGATGAAGAGCACGGGCAAGACCGGGCTTGCCGACGGGTTGTTCGCGCCATGGCGCTATCTGAAGCCGGGTGCGCGCGATCCAGACCCAGCATTCGTGCTCAACCAGCCAGCCTATGCGAACGCACAGATGATCCTCGGCGGCAGCAATTTCGGATGCGGATCGAGCCGCGAGCATGCGGTTTGGGCGCTTGCCGAATATGGCATCCGCGCGGTGATCGCGCCGATCTTCGCGCCGATCTTCGCGGGCAATTGCACGCGCAACGGCATCGTCCCCGTCGTCCTGCCCGCCGATGTCATTGCCGAGATTGCGGCGGATAGCCGACCCGTGACGGTCGACCTCGAGCAGCAGCGCGTGAGCCTCGCCGACGGACGCCGCTGGTCGTTCGAGATCGGCGCCGAAGCGCGCGCGATGCTCCTCGAAGGGCTCGACGCGATCGACCTCACCTTCAAGCACAGGGCGGAAATCACCGCCTTTCAGGCCGCCGACCGCAAGGCGCGGCCGTGGATCTATCTCGGAGAATTGACCGCATGACGCGTATCCATATCAGCGAGGTCGGCCCGCGCGACGGGTTGCAGAGCATCGACCGGGTGATGCCGCTCGAAGCCAAGAAGGCGTGGATCGCAGCCGAAGCCGCAGCGGGCGTGCCCGAGATCGAGGTGGGCAGCTTCGTGCCTCCCTCGCTCCTCCCCCAGATGGCCGACACCGCCGAGCTGATTGCCTTTGCGAAAGGGATCGAGGGGCTTTCGGTTGCCGTGCTCATCCCCAATCTGAAGGGCGCCGAGCGCGCGATCGCGGCGGGCGCCGAAAAAATGTCGATCCCCTTTTCGATGTCCGAAACGCACAGCCTGAAGAATGTCCGCAAGGATCATGCAGCGATGGTGGCGGAAATCCGCGCAATCGCCGAGCTGGTCGCGGCGCAGCCCGCCGAAACGCGCCCGCATTTCGAAGTCGGCCTCGCGACCGCATTCGGCTGTACTATCGAGGGACCGGTGAACGAGGACAATGTCGTCCGCCTTGCCGCCGCCGCGATCGAGGCGGGCGCGGTCGAGGTCGGCCTGTCCGACACCACGGGCTATGCCAATCCCGCGCAGGTCAAGCGTCTCGTCCGCCGCGTGAAGGCGGAGATCGGCGCGGACAAGCTCAACACGCTCCACCTCCACAACACGCGCGGGGTCGGCCTCGCGAATGCGCTTGCGGGGCTTGAGGAAGGTATCACCACGCTCGACTCCTCGCTGGGCGGCCTTGGTGGCTGCCCCTTCGCGCCGGGCGCATCGGGCAATATCGTCACGGAGGATCTGGTCTTCATGCTCGAAGCCATGGGGTATGAAACGGGGATCGACCTCGAAAAGCTGCTGAAGGTCCGCAGCATCATCGCCGAGGCGCTGCCAGGCGAGCCGCTCTATGGCTTTACACCCGATGCGGGCCTGCCGCTCGGTTTCGCGCAGGTGGCGGCATGAGCGCGCCGCAGCCGCTCGCCGGCCTCAAGGTCGTCGAGTTCACGCATATGGTGATGGGCCCCGCTGCGGGCGCGATCCTCGCCGCGCTGGGCGCCGAAGTCGTCCGCGTCGAGCCTGTAGAGGGTGACAAGACCCGCACGTTGCTCGGATCGGGTGCGGGCTATTTCCCGATGTACAACCGCCACAAGAAGAGCGTCAGCCTCGACCTCAAATCGGACGACGGCCTTGCGACCGCCAAGGCGCTCGCGACGGACGCCGATATCCTGATCGAGAATTTCCGCCCCGGCGCGCTCGACACGCTCGGACTCGGCTATGCCGCGCTGTCCGAATCGAACCCGCGGCTGATCTATTGCTCGGCTAAGGGCTTCCTCCCCGGCCCCTATGAGAAGCGCACCGCGCTCGATGAGGTCGCACAGATGATGGGCGGGCTTGCCTATATGACCGGTCCTCCGGGTCGCCCCTTGCGGGCGGGATCGAGCGTGATCGACGTGACGGGCGGCATGTTCGGCGTGATCGGCGTACTCGCCGCGCTCGAGGAGCGTCACCGCACGGGCAAGGGCAAGCTCGTCCAGGCGTCGTTGTTCGAAACCACGGTCTATCTCGTCGGCCAGCACATGGCGCAGCTCGCGGTGACCGGAAAGCCCGCCAGCCCCATGCCCGCTCGCATCTCGGCCTGGGCGATCTACGACGTGTTCGAGACCAGGGACGATCCCGTCTTCATCGGCGTCGTCACCGATGCGCTATGGGAGAAGTTCTGCAAGCTCTTCAGTCTCGACGATCTCTGGGCCGACGAGGGCCTGCGCAAGAACAACGAACGCGTCCTCCAGCGCGACCGCATCCTGCCGCAGATCCGCGCGCTGATCGCCAATTTCACGCGCGCCGAGGTGATCGACCGCCTCGAAGGTACCGGCCTGCCTTTCGCGCCGATCGGTAAACCCGAGGACATGTTCGACGATCCGCACCTTAACGCCTCCGGTGCGCTCGAACCCGTCACGCTCCCCGACGGCCGCGAAACGCGCCTCCCCGCGCTCCCGATCGCGTTCGATGGGCAGTTGGCGGCCGCGGCATCGGTGCTGCCGCAGCCCGGGGCCGACACCGATGCGATTCTGGCAGGTCTGAGGCACGGCATGGGGGGCTAGAGCCTTTCCCGGCAGGACGAAAATCGCCTTGCCCCATAAGAAAGCCGTGCCCTACATCCGCAAAACATCGCGACGGCGCAGCCCATCGGGACAATCCTCCGCCAGGAGTCAGGGTGAACCCTGATTTCCAATCGCACGCTAACGGCTCACGCTGCCTCAGCGCCGTGAAACCTCGAATTCGCCCACGCGGATCAACATCCTGATCAGGACAAACCAATGGCAGAAAAAATTCACGGTTTCCTGCCAGCTTCAGCGGAATTGCCCTCCACAAGGCAACGATTATTCGCGCGATACTTTGTGGGAGTGTTGATAGACCTGGTTGTGTTGAACCTCTTTGATGAATATTCGGATAGAGTTTCGATAGATTCATTCACGCTGTCTCTATTCGCAGCCGTGCTGTTACAGGCCCTCCTCAAGCTAACCATTGCAGTCGAACATCAGGTCGGCGAGTTCTTCAAGAACAAGTCCGGTGGTTTGATGACCTTTTTGCGGTTCTTCTGCGCATGGCTCGTGCTGTTCGGGTCAAAATTTGTGATCCTCGAGGCATTATCACTGGCGTTCCAGGATAAGGTGCGCTTCGAAGGCGCCTTCCACGGACTTGTGGCGCTGATCATCGTAATCATAACGATGCTTATCGCCGAAGAGGCAGTGGTGCGGCTGTTTCGAAAGCTCGCCTAGGCCTTACGGCCGACGCGTGCGGGACACTGGTCCACATCGGGTCATTTCCGGTCGCCGGGTTCGAGCGCCTGTGGCGGGTTTCTGACCCATTGCCAGAATAGCTCATATCCCACCGCAAGGATCACCGGACCGATGAACAGGCCGATGATTCCGCTGGTTGCCATGCCACCCAGCGCCCCGAGCAGCACCACGGGCATCGGCACGTCAACACCGCGCCCCAGCAGCAGCGGTTTGAGCACGTTGTCGACCAGACCGGCGATGAAGACGTAGATGGCGAAGATGATGGTCGCTACGCTGGCGCCCTCGGTGACGAAAACAAAGACGATCACCGGGATCGTGATTAGCGTGGCCGGTAGCTGAATGATGCCCAGGAAAAGCACCGCCAGCGCGAGCAAGCCAGCGCCCGGAACTCCCATCAACGCAAAGCCGACGCCGATCAGCAGCATCTGGATGAAGGCGATACCGACCACGCCCTGAGCCACTGCGCGAATGGTGGCGGTACACAGTGCGGTGATTTGCGGCCCCTTGCCGGGGCCGAAGATGCGCGATGCGATCTGCACCGCGCTGCGGCTGCCACTCTCGCCATAGGCCATGAAAATGCCGGCCAGGATCAGGGCGAGGACAAACATCAAAAGGCCCGCGCCAAGACCCGCGAGCGTACCGAGCACGGTGAGACCGATAACCTTGAGCTGCGGTGCGAACTTCTGCGTCACGGGGGTCAGGTCTACGGCGGCTTGTTGCCAGAAACCGTGCAGCGGCTTGCCCACCAGCGGCCAGCCGGCGACCGAATCGGCTGGCGGCGGAATATGGAAACTACCGCTTCTGACCAGGGTCACGGCATCCTCCACCGAGGCTACCATCGAGGCGCCCAGAAGATAGATCGGTACCAGGAGAATGGCGATGGCGATCAGCACGATCAGCGTTGCAGAGCGGCCTTCCTTGTCGCCCAGGCGGCGCTTCAGCCTGCCTTGCAGGGGGTAAAGTGTCACCGCCAGGGTCAGCGACCAAAGCATTAGGTTGATGAAGGGGTGGAGGACCCGGTAGCAGATGAGCAGCAGAATGGCGATCAGACCGGCACGGATCAGGACATCGAGCAGCCCCTGCGACAGTGGCTTTTCCGAAGCGGGCGTGGGCGTAGGTGCCATCCACTATCTCCTTGCAGTTCACTGCCAGGGTATGAAATCGGCCCGCCACCACCTTACACAAACGGCCCCGGTTGCATCGCTCCCCAAAGACCGCCGAGGCCACCCTCGGTCGTACACTATCCGCGCGTCAATCTCCATCACGCTCGTCGGAGGTAAGTCGCCGGGATTCATAGGTTGTCGTTGGCATTCCCGTTTCCGCCAGCGCGTCATATGGTAAGAGGAAATCTGTCGTTAGCGTGAGGCCAGCGCCAGGAACGGAGCTGTTCGCAGTCATCGAAGCTGCGCTCGCTCTTGCCGGTATCTTGGCCTGGTTCCGTCACTGGCGGCGGGTGCCGCGAAAGAGGTCGACCATGCTGCTTCATCTCCTGATCGGGCTCGTGATGTTGGTGCTTTGTCTGTCATTGCAGGCCGTTTTCGTCACCGTGTGTCTCCGTCGATACGCACGTTTCAGGATCGCGTACCCAAGCCCGGGATCGCGACGGCTGGATTTCATGCTGCTGTCGATGGTGATGTTGCTGATGCTGCTTGGCAACTTCGTTCAGATTGCCATCTGGGCGGGCCTGTTCATGCTCCTTGGCGAGTTCGATGAATTTACTACCGCGCTCTATCATTCGGGGGTCAACTATGCCGGTCTGGGATATGGCGACATCGTCATGTCCGAACGATGGCGTCTGTTCGGACCGCTGGAAGCCGCCAACGGCATCATGATGTTCGGCCTGTCCACCGCGGTGATGACGGCCGGCGTGATGGACGTGGTAAAATACAGCAACGCCCGACTGAAGGGGAGCGAGCCACCCGCGGGCGGCTATTCCGAATAGCCCGGCGGAAATTTTTGCCAGCGATAGCCAGCGACGGCCATCTGCCGGCCAGTGGCGAAGAGGTGCTGCATGTAGTTGGTATCGAATTCTTCGCGATGGGGCACGTTGAAGGTCGGTGGAATGAAGGCGAGATTATAGTCGATGCCGTCGCGCCGGGTTGTTGTGAAGATGCGGTAGAGATCGCCAATTCCCTGCGTCTGGGTGAGCGACGAGATCGCGCGCGCCGCGACGGGCAGAGTGCGTCGATCGACGCTTGCCCAATCCGGATCGAGCCGTGCGTTGCGGATGATATAGAGCAAGCGCTTGCGGCCCGCGGCTGGCCCCGATTGATCCATGTGAAGCGACGGCGGATAAAGGAAGACCTGCGCGATCGTGCCGCCGTCGACGTGCATTTCCTGATATCGCTGGCCGCCAACGGTGACATCCAGCATCACCGGGGGAAAGACGCCCGGGATCGAGGCGGAGGCGACGAGGATTCGCCGGAACAGTTCGGGCGCGCGCGGATCCTTGCTCGCGGCGATCGCTGTCATGTTCCAGATGACCGGTTCAAGCGAGTCGAGTGCGGTGGTGCCGACGAGCAGCAGTCGCCCTTTTGCATATTCCGCCGCGATGGCGTCGAGCAGCGCCTGATCGGCATAGCGCGTGACCAGTTCATAGAGCGGCGTGGTGTCGGCCATCGCATCGCTGAAAAAGCCCCTGATCATGCCGCGAAGCCTGAAGATGTCGCGCTGCGACGTCCGGGTGTAGACCTCCTCGAGGACATGGTCGTATTTGGGGCCCAGAAAGGCGAAGGGTGCGATCAGCGCGCCCGTGCTGATCCCCGTCACAGCCTTGAATTCGGGCCGCGTGCCCGACGCTGTCCAGCCATTGAGCAGGCCGGCCCCGAAGGCGCCGTTGTCGCCTCCGCCCGAAATCGCGAGGAAATACGCGGGCGGCAGCGGGCCGTGCTGGCCGACGCTGGCGCGATAGGCCAGTTCCCTGGCGAGCGACGCCTTCGCTTCGGTCTCGAAGCCGGAAACGTCGCGCCGAACGAAAAAGCGAACTGGCCCAAGCCCCGTTTCGGCCTGGACCGTCGCCGCTGTCGGTACTGCCGGAAGGCGCTCGGGTGTCGCGCACCCGGTTACCATCACTTGCAGCAGGATGATCGCGATCAGCGCTTGCAGCCAAGGCGCAACGCGGGCGGGCAGCAGGGTCGGGCTCAAGCGCGGTCTCCCTCGAACGTCCTTGCTACCGAGGGCGACGGATGCAGTATATCAGGAAATACCCTGTGTCGGGCGCGGGATATTCTGGGAGCCGTGACCAGGCGGGATGTCGCAACGCGCGCAATGCCCCTGCTATCAGAGGGCTGGCGAAATTTCTGCGACCTGTTCACTATGGCCCGGAACTGGGCCGAATTTTCGCGGTGCACGGTGCGGAAATGCAGGAGTCTTTACCACCGCTATCACAACGACCAGACCGGTGAAAAAGGGGAGATAGGCGATGCTGGCAGCGTTCGGTAACTGGCTCGTGCAAGCACCGTTATGGGTGGTTGGCCTCGCGATATTCGGCGGCATGCTGGCTGCATCTGTGATTGGCTGGGCGTTGCGATGGCGGCATGACCGCGGAATGGTGGCCGAGGTCGTTGCCGAGGACAAGGAGAGTAGCCAGCAAGGCTTCATGGTGTCCGCCGTGATGGGATTGCTCGCGTTGCTTGTCGGCTTCACCTTCTCGCTTGCGATTGAGCGCTTTGACACGCGCCGGAGCAATGTGCTCAACGAAGCCAATGCGATCGGTACGACCTATCTGCGCGCACAGTTGCTGCAGGAACCCCATCGTGCGCGCATCAGCAAATTTCTGTCCGACTATACAGACACGCGGTTCGAACTGGCCACCACGCGCCCGGGGCCAGCGCAAAAGCCACTGCTCGAAACCAGCGATCGGCTGGTCGTCGATATGTGGAGCGCGACCGTCGCCGCGTTCCCCACGATACGCCCCTATGATTTTTCGAGTTCATTTCTCGAAACGATGAACAATCTCATCGACATGGACGCCGCGCGCAAGGCGGCGCGCCAGTCCCATGTCCCCGCGGAGGTCTTCCTTGTTCTCTTCCTCTATCAGTTCATCACCGCCGGGGTGATCAGCTATGTTCTGGTTGGAAGGGGGAGCCGGCAGACGGCCTTGTTCCTGTTCCTGCTCTTCGGAATATCGCTGCTGCTCATCATCGACATCGACCGACCGACATCGGGGGGCATCACTGAATCCCAGGAACCGATGCGGCAGCTTCAGGCCTTTATAAGGGCGCAGCCGCCGGGCTCGTTCGATCGCTTCGGTTCGCCCGCGCCATCACGGCAAGAGCCCGGAACTGCGCCATAGCACGACCGGATGTCAGGGCTCACGCACCGGCCTCGCGCTGCATGATCGCGTCATAGGTGGCGTATTTGTACAGATCGCCCAGCGTCGGGTAATTGAAGCAGGCGCGGTTGAAGAGATCCGCATCGCCTTCGGCGAGCAGCGCGATAAGGCCGATATGAACCAGCTCCGTCGCCTGCTCGCCCATGACGTGGACGCCGAGCAACCTCAGGTCCTCGCGCCGGAAGATCAGTTTCAGGAAGCCTGCCTCGTCGCCGATAATGTCGCCGCGCGCGACGTCGGCATAGCGCGCGCGACCGACGATGACCTCCACGCCTTTTTCGCGCAGTGCCGCTTCTGTTTCCCCGGCCATACTCGCCTCGGGAATCGTGTAGATCCCTGTCGGGAGGATCGTGGCGAGATCGCTCTTGCGCGTGGATTCGAACGCATGATGGACAGCGACACGTGCCTGCTCGATGCCCGTGGCAGCAAGAGCCGGTGCGCCGATGACGTCGCCAGCGGCATATATGTGTGGCGCCGCGCTTTGATAATGCTCGTTCACCGGGACGAGGCCGCGCTTGCCAGGGATAATGCCCGCCGCATCAAGATCGAGATCGGCAGTGTTGCTCTGCCGTCCGGCACAGACGAGCACGCCGTCGCAGGTCAGCTTTGCACCCGATGAAAGCGAGAGGACGACATCCTCGGCCTGCGATGCATCGCAGGCAGTGACGCGTTCTTTCCAGTGGAACTGCACGCCGTTGGATGCCATTGCCTTCGCCAGGCCATGCGAGATTTCTGCGTCGAGAAAGGGCATCAGCGAATCCCGGCCATCGACCAGATGCACCTCGACGCCAAGCGCGGCGAAGGTGCCGGCATATTCGCTCCCGATTACCCCGCCGCCAATGACGACGAGCTTCTTCGGCATGGTGGTGATCTCGAGGACTTCGTCGGAATCATGCACGCGATTATCGTCGAAGGGGAATTCGGTGGGGCGAAACGGAGCGGATCCGGTGGCGATCAGGATTTTCTCGCCGCGCAACACAATCTTCTTTTCATTTTCAAGGATTTCCACGGTGTGCGGGTCGATGAAGCGGCCAACGCCGCGAAACCGTGTCACACCGCGCGCATCGAGGTTCCTCCGCATGCGTTCACGTACCGCCGCCGTCACATTCTTCTCGTGCCGCATGAAATCGCTGATCGTTGCCTCGCGTCGAAGCGAGAGATCCACGCCGAACAGCTCCCGCGAACGCCAGCCCGAAAGTACCAGTGACGTCTCCCTCAGAGTCTTGCTCGGGATGGTGCCCGTGTTGATGCCTGCGCCTCCCAGCATCCCGGCCTTCTCGACCAGCGCAACGCGCTTGCCGAGAGCGCCCGCCGCCGCCGCGCCACTTGCACCCGCCGGACCTCCTCCGAGAACGATGAGGTCGAATGCATCAGCCATAGATTTTCAGGTGGTAGGGGACGTACTTAAACGGAGCGGCTTCTTTTTCAGGCGAAGGGATGTAACGCACCTTCGAAGCATGAAAGCAATAGGTCATACGTCGATGGTATAGACGATGCACCTGGCTCTATATGCGTAATACTACGCAAGAGCCTCGGCCGCCGCAGAATCTTGCAAGTCTACATGTGCTTACAACTAGCTCGTACTTAAGCATAATTGACAACGGCCAACCGGGGGCGAATACCAAAGCCGTGATACGTCGTCGCACACGCGCGAGGCGGAATGGCGGCGTCATGGGCTCTGGGGCTCCAAAGGCGGTCAGAATGCGAGATTTGGGCAGGAGGTCCGATCACCAAAGGTCGACGGCACATACTGCCGTCGCAGCTTTCTGCATATGTGCCGTCGCGGGCTGTACGCAGGGTCCCGATTATCAGCGACCAACCGTGGCAGTGCCAGCCGCTTACCGGTCCGACGATACGATCCCTTCTTCGTCGGCGTCCGACACGTCGACCTGGTGGCACGCCTTTGGCGACGAGGTCCTCGACAGTCTCGTGCGCGAATGCATCGCCAACAACCGAGATCTGCGCATCGCCACCGCGCGCGTGGATGAATTCACAGCGATACTCGCCGGCACGCGATCGCAAGGCTTTCCGCAGGTCGGATATGGCGTCAGCGCCAGCCGCCAGCGCGCCAGCGAGCGAGGCTCGGTGTCCTTCCCGACCGGCGTTGATCCGGTCAGTTCGAGCTACAGCACGGTGCTGTCTGCCAGTTGGGAAATCGATCTCTGGGGGCGCATCCGGCGCGAAACCGAAGCGGCGCGTGCCAACCTGCTGTCCACCGAGGAGGCCAGACGCGGCGTCGTACTGACGTTGGTGGCGTCAGTGGTCGCGGGCTATGTCACGCTGCTCGATCTCGACAGCCGCCTGCAGATCGCTGAGGCGACCGTTGCCGGCCGAAAACAATCGGTGTCGATCTTCCAGATGCGGCTCGAAGGCGGTTGGGTATCGGACTTCGAGATGTCGCAGGTACTTGCCGAGTACGAATCTGCGGTGGCGGCAATCCCCGAACTCGAGAAGTCGATCGCGCAACAGGAGCATGCCTTATCGACCCTGCTGGGACGCAATCCGGGCCCGATCGCGCGTGGGCAGGATCTGCGGGCACTGCAGGCACCAGTGGTCCCCGTGGGGCTCCCCGCAGAGCTGCTGACGCGGAGGCCCGACATCCTTCAGGCCGAGCAGCAGCTTGTGGCGAGCAACGCGCTTATCGGTGCTGCGCGAGCGCTGTATTTCCCCCGAATTTCACTCACCGGCCTCGGAGGCTTCGCCAGCGCGGCGCTGGAGAGTCTGTTTGCTGGCCCCGCGCGCACCTGGTCCTTTGCGGGCGATGTTGCGGGCCCCTTGTTTACGGGCGGCGGTGTCACAGCGGTGACGCATCAGGCCGAGGCCCGGCGCGAGCAGGCGCTGGCAGCCTATGAACTCACCGTCCAGAATGCGTTTCGCGAGGTCGAGGACTCGCTGACTGCAGTGCGGTCTTCGCGCAAGACAGAGGCATCGATCGCGCGCCGCGTCGAGACGCTGAGGCGGGGCGTTGCACTGGCCCATGAGCGCTACGACAACGGTTATTCCGACTATCTGGACGTGCTCGACACCGAACGGAGTCTCTTTTCCGCGGAGCTCTCGCTCGCCGCCGCGCGCGGCGACAGTTACCGCGCACTGGTGAACCTGTACCGCGTGCTGGGCGGCGACTGGATCGACCAGGCGACGTCGGCGCGCAGCTCCGAAGGCGTCGCGGAGCAACATCCATGACGGCGTCTCAGGACGTGCCGCGAGAGGAGTCGCCCGCCGCGACGGATGACCCGGCCGCGCCTTCGCTGCCATCGTCAGGCGCGCGCGGAATCGGCAAAAGCCCCACCCCCATAACCCCCGAGGACAGTGCCGCCTCCTCTGCGCCGGACGACGATGTCCCGGCAGAGAAACCGGCCAACCCCGTACGCAAAATCATGTTGATCGCGCTGGCCACGCTGCTGGTGATGTTCGTCTATCACGTGGTCTCCGACAGGATCACGCCATACACGTCACAGGCGACGGTCGACACATTGCTCGTCCAGATCGCCCCGCAGGTCGCCGGGCAGGTGATGGATGTCGGCGTCACCGACAACGGCGCAGTCAAAAAGGGTCAAGTGCTGTTCCGGGTCGATCCGCGGCCGTTCGAGATCGCGCTGCGCTCGGCAGAAGCCAACCTCGCCGCTGTCCTGCAGGCGGCCGATGTCTCCTCGGTCGAGATCGGCGTCGCACAGGCCCAGCTTCACAAGCAACGCGTCGATCTGGCGGCAAGCCGGCAGCTCGGTAAGATCGTCACCGATCTCGTCGACAAGCGCGCGCTGGCGCAGACCAACGCGATCCGTGCGCGCGCCGACATCGCGAAGACGCAAGCCGAGGTGGTGCGCGCCGAGGCGGAAGTCGAACGTGCGCGGCGAAATCTGGGCGTGGTGGGCAACGGCAATCCGAAGGTACAGCAGGCGATGGCCGCGCTTCAACAGGCGCAACTCGATCTGAGCAACACGACCGTCACCGCGCCTGCGGACGGTGTGGTCACCAACCTCAGATTGTCGGCGGGGCAGTTCGTCAATCGCGGACAGCCCTTGCTCAGCTTCATTCAATATGGGCCGCGGTGGATCTCCGCGGCGATGCGCGAGAACCAGCTTGGCAATCTGGCGCCGGGCAACGAGGTTCTCGTCGCGCTCGACGACAATCCGGGGCGGGTGTTCCCGGGGCGCGTGGAGAGCATCGGCTGGGGCATCGCGCAGGGCGGGGAGGCCCCGACCGGACAGTTGCCCGATGTTCAGCCCGCGAAGGGCTGGTTGCGCGAGCCGCAGCGCTTTCCGGTGCGGATCATGCTGACGCCAACGGATGACGGCAAGGCCGCGCTCGCCTTTGGCCGCAGTGGCGCTCAGGCCAATGTCATCGTGTTCACCGATTCCGGTTCGGTCCTCAATCCGATCGGCAGATTGTGGATCCGGCTGGTCGCGCTGATGAGCTATCTGCAATAGTCATGGCCCACGCCCACGCGCCGCATCACACGACAAGCGATCCGATCGCACCGGGGCGGCTGCACTGGGTGCTTCGCTTCGGCGCGGGCATTGCGGTGGCTTTTGTCCTCTCCGAAGCCATGGGATGGTATCCGACGTTTCTGGCGCCAGTGCTGGTGGCGACTTTGCTCGCCAACCTTCCCGGCTCACCGCCCTTCAAAGCGGGACTCTCGCTGGTCTTGGTGATGGCGGCGGCGGCGTTGGTGGCCTTCCTGTTGCCATCTCTGCTGCGCGGGGCGCCGCAGATCCTGTTCGGCGCGATTGCCCTCATCGTTTTTCTCGCCTTTGCCGCCATGGCGCAGGGACGCGCCCGATTGCCGGCGCTGTTGCTGCTGATGTGCGTCGCGACGGTTCCGGTCATCGCCATGGTCCAGCCGCAGTTGGCGGGGTTCCTTCCGGTTGCCCTAGTCCGCGCCGCGGCCGTCGCGGTGCTCGTCGTCTGGGGCGCTTATGCTTTGTGGCCCCACGTTGCGCCCCGCGCCGCGGCCCCCGTCCCGGCGCCGATCGCATCCCCGGTAGCGACGGCGCTTATGGGTACGGCGATCGTGATGCCGCTGATGCTGGTTTATCTGATGTTCGGCCTGACCGACGCATTACCCGTGCTGGTCACCACCGTTTTGCTGGTCGCCAATCTGGACCCGCAGCGCGGCGCGATGCACGGGCTGGCGATGATGCTCGGCAACCTGATCGGCGGTCTGGTTGGCGTATTCGCCTATGCGCTGCTTCAGATCGCACCCTCCCTGATTACGCTCGCGCTCATCACCTTCATCGTCGCCATGGCCTTTGGCGCACGTATAGAAAAAGGCGGGCCGAAGGCGGCGGTCGGCCTGATCACCTGCAATTCGTGCCTGATCATCCTCAGCTCTGCGATCCTGTCCGGTCCGTCGAACTCCGGAATCTGGATCGCGCGCCTTTCGCAGTTCGCGCTCGCCTGCACCTTTGCGATCGGCATGATGGGCCTCCTCTGGCGAAACAGCGCACGGGCGCGCGATCTCCAGTCTCCGGCCTGAGCAGGCCCCCTGGTGTAGCGCAGCTTGGGATCAGCTTCGGCCCATCGGCCTGCTCACGCGCATTGCCGCCCCCGAACGGATAGTCGTGATGCATACTGTGCTCGAGACGGTCGAGCACTTTATAAGATACTTCGTTCTATACTGGCTGGGGCGGCAGGATTCGAACCTGCGAATGCCGGTACCAAAAACCGGTGCCTTACCACTTGGCGACGCCCCAGCAGGATGCGAGCCGCGCCTTATAGCGACGCGAACGCTCGTGGAAAGGGGGGACGGTGATTTGTCGCCGCCCCCGCGCAATCACTGGATTTTTTCGACCCAGCCGTGCGGATCCGGCGCCTGTCCGCGCTGGATGTCGACAAGGTTAGCACGCAAGCGTTGAGTCAGCGGACCCGCCGACTGGCCACCGATGCTAAAGCTGCCCTCGGCGCTCTTAACGCTGCCGATCGGGGTCACCACGGCCGCGGTGCCGCAGGCGAAAGCCTCCGTCAGGCGACCGCTCTCTGCGTCGGCCCGCCACTGCTCGATCGAATAGGGCTCCTCGCGCACCGTGAGGCCCTGATCGCGGGCCAGCGTCAGCAGCGAATCGCGCGTGATGCCGGGCAGGATCGTGCCAGTGAGCGGCGGCGTCACCAGCGTGCCATCGTCGAACACGAAGAAGATGTTCATGCCGCCCAGCTCCTCGACCCAGCGGCGCTCGACGGCGTCGAGAAACACGACCTGATCGCAGCCGTTGCGCGTGGCTTCGGCCTGCGCGATCAGGCTGGTGGCGTAGTTGCCACCGCACTTGGCGGCACCGGTGCCGCCGGGTGCTGCGCGCGTATATTCGCGTGTCACCCAAAGCGAGACGCTCGGCGCGCCGCCCTTGAAATAGGCGCCGACCGACGACGCGATGACCATGTAGAGATATTCGGCCGAAGGCTTCACGCCGAGGAAGACCTCGCTCGCGAACATGAAGGGGCGCAGATAGAGCGCGCCATCCTCGCTATCGGGAATCCAGTCCTTTTCGGTGCGGACGAGCGCGCGGATCGATTCGAGGAAGAGTTCCTCGGGGAGCGCGGGCATCGCCATGCGCCGCGCCGAATCGTTGAAGCGGCGCGCATTGGCCTCGGGGCGGAACAGCGCCGCGCCGCCGTTCGGGCGGTGATAGGCCTTCAGTCCCTCGAAAATCTCCTGCGCATAGTGGAGCACCGACGATGCTGGATCCATCGAGACCGCCTGGCGCGCGGTGATCTTCGCGTCGTGCCAGCCCTTGTCCTCGCTGTAACGGATCAGCGCCATGTGATCGGTGAACACGCGGCCGAAACCGGGGTTTACAAGGCGTTGCGCCCGCTCGTTCGCCGCGACCATCGCGGTGCTTGGTTCAAATGCGAAAGTCGGGGTGGCACCGGATGACATCTGCTTCCTCTCGTCAAAGCGCCGCGTAGATCCGCCGGTCAGGGGGTGCGGAGCGGCTTGCGTCGGACTAGGGGCTGCGGCTAGATACGTCAATATGGCTGTCCAACCTGCAAGCGCCGCCTCGCCGCTTTTCCTGCGTGGCCCCGAAATCCGCCGCGGCGTCGAGCTGCTCTATTTCGGCTATAGTCACCTGACGCGCTCGATCGATGAACGGCTGGCGCAACAGGGACTCGGCCGCGCGCATCACCGCGCACTGTATTTCATCGCGCGCCAGCCCGACCTGAGCGTCAGCGAACTGCTCCGCTTTCTCGCGATCACCAAACAGTCGCTGGGCCGTGTGCTCAACGAACTGACCGCGCGCGGGCTGGTCGAACAACGCCCGGGGGTCAATGACCGGCGCCAGCGGCTGCTGCGGCTGACCGAAGAGGGCGCGGCGCTCGAAGCCAGGCTGTTCGAGGCGCTGCGCGAGAAACTGTCCGCCGCCTATGCGCAAGCAGGGCAGGGCGCGGTCGCGGGGTTCTGGCAGGTGCTCGAAGGACTGATCCCCCCGCGTGAGCGCGAACGCGTCGCCTCGCTCCACCGCGAGGGTTAGGCCTTTCGCGCCTCGGCGGCGAGCTCGGCGGCCCGGTCCGCCGCAGCCTGCAAGGTGCGATGGACGAGGTCGAAGATCGCGGCATCGGCGTCGAGCACGTTGAGCCCCGCGCGCGTGGTGCCGCCCGGGCTCGCGACGCGGTCGGCAAGCACCGCGGGGCTTTCGTCCGCACGCGCGGCGAGCGCCGCCGCGCCCTCGACCGTCGCCAGCGCCAGCCGCTCGGCGTCTTCGGAGGCGAAGCCAAGCTTCTCGGCCCCCGTAGCCATCGCATCGATGAAGCGGTAGACAAATGCGGGTCCCGAACCCGAAACCGCGGTTCCTGCGTCGATCAGCGCTTCATCGTTGACCCAAAGCGCAAGCCCAAGCGGCGCAGCGAGCGCTTCGACTTGCAGACGTGCGGATTCGGGGCCGCACAGCAATGCCACGCCCTTTCCGAGAGCGACGGGAAGATTGGGCATCAGCCGCACGACTGCCTTCGCCCCCGCAAAGGCGCCCGTGAGCGTTTTGACATCCACGCCAGCCATGATCGAAACAACGGTCGTATTCGCGCCAACCGCGGCCGCGAGCTGCTGCGCGATCGCGGGAAAGGTCTGCGGCTTGACGCCGAGCAGCAGCATTGCGGGGGGAGCTTCATCTTCCGGCGCGGCAGCAAGCAGGCGAACGCCCCCGGGCGCTTCGGCGCGGTTGGGATCGACGATCGTGACCGCGGCGGGATCGAGCCCGGTTTCAAGCCAGCGCGACAGCATCGCGCCCGCCATATTGCCGCAGCCGATCAGCCAGAGCGGTCGTGAAACGTCGAAAGAATAGGTCATGCCCGGCGCTTAGGCCAAAATGAGCGGCCGCGCAAAAGGCGGTCGGTCAGCGCACGGCCTTGGCCAGCGCGCCGCCCATTGGTTGTGCGGCGGGCGGAGGCGCTGCCTTGGCGCCGAGCTTCACGTTCAGCAACTGCGCAAGCTTGGCGCGGAAGCGTCCGAGATCCGCACCCGCGAGCTGCGAGGTCTGGACGAAGGAGATCGACTTCGGGTTGATCGCGACGCCGTTCCGATAGACCTCGTAATGGAGGTGCGGCCCCGTCGACAGGCCGGTCGAGCCGACATAGCCGATCACCTGGCCCTGACGCACACGCGCGCCGCCCGGAACCGCGATACGGCTCATATGCGCGTAGCCCGTGCCGATGCCGCCGGCATGGTTCAGCCGCACATAATTGCCATAGCCACGGTTGCGTCCGGCAAAGGCGACGACGCCGTCGGTGGCCGCGTAGATGGGCGCGCCATGCGGCGCGCCGAAATCCAGCCCCTTGTGAAGCCGTGAATAGCCGAGCAGCGGGTGACGCCGCATTCCGAAGCCCGATGTGAGCCGGCCGCTGACGGGCTGGGTCATAACCCCGCGTTTCTTGCCGACGCCCGCGGCATCGAACCATTCGGTGCGACCGTCGATCGTCCATTCGATCAGGCGCACCTGGCGGCGCCCCTGATCGAGCCCGGCATAGAGCAGCTTACCCGTTTTGGTTTCGCCGGTCTCGGCGCGCGCATGTTCGATGATGATGTCGAAGCGATCGTCGGGGCCGAGATCGTTGATCGAGATCTTGCCGCCGATCGCTTTCAGATATGCCTCGATGGCATGTGCAGGGACGCCCGCGGCGCGCGCTGAGGTGACGAAGCTCGCGCCGCGCCGGCCCTGTATGCGGAGCGGCGTATCATCGACCGCAATCGGAATCCGCTTGAGCACGAGTGCGCCGTTCGCGCGCTCGAGCTGGAGACGGAGGTCGAAGCGCGCGCGAAAAGCAAGAAAATCGAGCGGGCGGGCTACATTACGATTGGGGCGGCGGCCAAGCGTCACGTCCATGCGCGTGCCGGGCGCGATGTCGCCGAGCGAAACCGCACCCGCAACAAGGCTCGCGACCTTTGCGGCCTCGCTATCGGCGACGCCCGCGCGCGTCAGCACCCGCGCAAAGCCATCGCCGCGGCCAAGTGTCGCCACCAGATCGATCGAGGGGCGCTCGGGCGTGTCGGCGAGCGGCGCGACCGCATCGGTCGCGGCCATGCGGCGGCCCGTATCGGCACCGAGCGCGAGCGGCGCGATCGAGAGCACGCGCGCCTCGCTCCGCGCCTCTTCACCCATTGCGGGTGGGCTGGCGGCGATGATCGGGTCGAAACCCGGCGCGAGCGCCCATGCCGCGGAAATGAGCACCGCGCAGGTCGCGAGCCCGCGAAACCATTCGCGCGATCCGATGCGCGCGCCGAGGTCGGGGACCAGCTCGACATCGGCAAGCCGCGCCTCGATCCGCTGCCAGGCGCTGGGACGCACGATCCTGCGGCCGAAGCCGGCGGGCAGCGCCTGATCAAGCGACAGCGCGGCGGTGCCGCTGCCATTGCCGAATCCATGATCGCTGCGCTGATACAAGGCTGCGTGCCCCCGAAGCCGTGTTTACCCCGCGGTCCCGTTAGAACCGACCCGAGCGCCTGTCTGTGGACCAACAGGGTTAAAGTCAAATTAAGGTGGTTAACAAAGCACGCATTCTGCGGCGAAACGTGCGGTTCCGCGGGTCACTTCCGCATCTTCCCCGGTGCGAAGCCCGCTTGCGTTCTCGCATTGCATTTCCGATCTAGGGGGCATGAGCCGTTTCGCGCGTTCGCCGGTCACCGCCATTCTGGGACCCACCAACACCGGCAAGACCTATCTCGCCGTCGAGCGGATGTGCGCGCATTCGAGCGGGATGATCGGCTTTCCGCTGCGTCTGCTCGCGCGTGAGGTCTATGACCGCGTCGTCGCGATAAAAGGCCCGGAGGAGGTCGCACTGATCACGGGCGAGGAGAAAATCCTGCCCGACAAGGCGCGCTGGTTCCTCTGCACCGCAGAGAGCATGCCCACCGATCGCGAGGTTTCCTTCGTCGCAATCGACGAGTCGCAGCTTGGCGCGACGCCCGAGCGCGGCCATGTCTTCACCGACCGGCTGCTGCGCGCGCGGGGGCGCGAGGAGACGATGATCCTCGGCTCGGAAAGCCTGAAGCCGATGGTGCGCGCGCTGGTGCCTGACGCCGAGATCATCGGGCGGCCGCGCTTTTCGACGCTGAGCTATGCGGGTGCGAAGAAGCTCTCGCGCCTTCCCAAGCGATCCGCGATCGTCGCCTTTTCGGCGGAGGAGGTTTATGCGGTGGCCGAGATGCTGCGCCGGTTGCGCGGCGGTGCGGCGGTGGTGATGGGCGCGTTGTCCCCACGCACGCGCAACGCGCAGGTCGCGATGTTCCAGGCGGGCGAGGTCGATTATCTCGTTGCGACCGACGCGATCGGCATGGGGCTGAACATGGACGTCGCGCACGTCGCGTTCGCAGGGCTCAGGAAGTTCGACGGAAGGCGCAGCCGTCGGCTCACGCTTGCCGAAATGGCGCAGATCGCAGGGCGCGCTGGCCGCCACCAACGCGACGGCACCTTCGGGACGCTGGGCGCGGAGGAGGGCGGGATCAGCTTCACGCCCGAGGAGATCGAGCGCATCGAGAATCATCACTTCCCCCCGCTCGACCATCTCTTCTGGCGCGACGGCACACCCGATCTGTCGAGCCTCGACGGACTCGTCGCCGCGCTCGAGGCGCGCCCGCAGTCGCCCGTGCTCCGCGCCGCGCCGCAGGCGGTCGATCTGGCGGTGCTCAAGCGACTCGCCGAGGAAGGCTGGGTGCGCGAGCGCACGATCCGCCCGGCGATGGTTTCGCGCCTCTGGGCGGCGTGCGGATTGCCCGATTTCCGCAAGACGGGCGCCGAGCACCACGCGCGGCTGGTCGGCCGCATCTTCCGGTATCTTAGCGAACGCGACGGCCACATTCCGGTGCACTGGTTCGCCGACGAGATCGCCCGGCTCGACACGGTCCAGGGCGATGTCGAGACGCTTTCGGGGCGCATCGCCTCGATCCGGACCTGGGCATATATCGCACACCGCGCCGACTGGCTCGCCGACCCGTTGCATTGGGCCGAGCGCACGCGCGCGATCGAGGAAAAGCTGTCCGACGCGCTTCACGCCGCGCTCACCCAGCGCTTCGTCGACCGGCGCACGACGGTGCTGATGCGCGAGATCGGCGCGGATCCGGGCGCTATGCCCGTGACGATCGCCGAGGACGGTGCGGTGCTGGTTGATGACGAGCCGATCGGCCGGCTCGACGGCTTCCGCTTCGAGGTCGCCGCCGATGCGCGTCATGCCGATCGCAAGAAGCTGCTTGCAGTCGCCGGACGGCGGCTGGGCAAGGAGCTCGGAAGGCGCGCCGACGCGCTGCTTGCGGCCGACGACAAGGCGTTCATGCTCGTGACCGAGCCGGGCGCTCCGGTGCGGCTGTGCTGGCAGGGCGCGGCGCTGGGCGTGCTCGCAGGCGGGCGGACGCTGCTTCAGCCCCGCTTCCTGCCCGATCGCGGGCTCGACGCGCTCGATGATGCTGCGCGCAGGGCGATCGCTGCGCGCGTCCAGGCGTGGCTCGACGTGCGGATCACACAGCTATTGAGGCCGCTCGCGCGGATCACCGAGGCGTCCTCCAGCCCCGATACGCCGCCGCTGTTGCGCGCGTTGCTCGTGCCGCTCGCCGAGGGCGGCGGCGCGCTGGCGCGGACTGCGGTCGATGCGCCGCTCGCCGCGCTCGACAAGGCCGCGCGCTATCAGGCGCGGCGGCTCGGGATGGTGATCGGCACGCTCGACATCTTCCATCCGCAACTGCTCAAGCCCGAGGCGATGCGCTGGCGCGCCGCACTGATCGCGGTGCGCGACGGCAAGACGATGCCCGCGCTGCCCGTACCGGGCGCGGCGATACTCGGGCACGCATCTGTGCTCCCCGATTTTCGCACGCTCGGGCGGCAATCGCTGCGCATCGATCTGGTCGAGCGGATCGCGCGCGCCGCACATGAGGCACGCGACGGCCGCCGTCCGTTCACTCCCGATCCCTCGCTTGCGGTTTCGCTCGGGCTGAGCGCCGATGCGCTGGCGCGGCTGATGCGGCTGCTGGGTTTTGAACCAAAGGCCGATGCCTGGGCGTGGCGCGGACGCGTGCGGCAGCGCGAGGGGCCGCCCGCGCGCGCCGACGGCCATTTTGCCGGCCTTGCCGATCTCGTGACGGCGAATGGCCGGTGACGCCCCTATATGCGGCCAGCGGATCGACCGCTTCCTGTGGTTCGCGCGTCTGGCAAAGTCGCGCAGCATCGCGCAGGCGCTGTGCGAACAGGGCCATATCCGCCTCGACGGACGGCGGATCGAACGCGCACACACGCTGGTGCGGCCCGGCAATGTGCTGAGTCTGATGGCGCATGGCCGCGTCCGCGCGCTGCGGATCGAAGCCCTGCCGGCACGCCGCGGCCCGGCGAGCGAGGCGGTGACTCTGTACCGCGAGCTCACTCTCGCGACACCGGCCGAAACGGATGATTGACGGCGGCGGGGCGCGGGAATAGCAGGGCCGTTACAGGAGGATTGATCCCAATGACCTATGTCGTCACCGATGCCTGCATCCGTTGCAAGTACATGGATTGCGTCGAGGTGTGCCCCGTCGACTGTTTCTACGAGGGCGACAACATGCTGGTGATCAATCCGAGCGAGTGCATCGACTGCGGCGTGTGCGAACCCGAATGCCCCGCGGAGGCGATCCTGCCCGATACCGAGAGCGGGCTGGAGAAATGGCTCGAACTCAACAACACCTTCTCCGCGCAGTGGCCCAATATCACGCGCAAGCGCGAAGCCCCCGCCGACGCCGACGCGCACAAGGGCGAGGAAGGCAAGTACGAGAAATTCTTTTCGCCCGAACCCGGCCAGGGCGACTGATGCTCAACCCGCGGACCTGATGTAAAAGACTGTCGCGCTCCCTCGACTCCGCGGCGCGCTGACTACGTATTTTTCCCCGGATTCCAACAGTTGCGCGGCATAGCGTCGCTTGCTCGCAAGAAAAGACTGCGGGCTGGCATTTTTGTTGCGAATCTGTTAAACAGCGTTCGTCGCAAGCGCGTGCGCCGCACGCTGCTATAGGAGAATCACACCCGCTGATCGCCGCTATGGGGGACTGTGCTGACTTGGTTGGTCAGGGTCGCATTCCCATATCCGGTGATCTCCCCATGGAAAGGGCCGTATCAACATGGCATCCAAGGCTTTGTCCTTCGACGTCGGCGATTATGTCGTTTACCCCAAGCATGGCGTGGGTCGCGTCATCGAGCTGCAGAGCACCGATATCGCGGGCATGCAGCTAGAGCTTTACGTTCTGCGTTTTGAAAAGGAGCGGATGACGCTTCGCGTTCCGACTAACAAGGCCGAGAGCGTTGGCATGCGCAAGCTGTCTTCGGACAAGACGCTCAAGGAGGCCATGGACACGCTCAAGGGCAAGCCCAAGGTCAAGCGCACCATGTGGTCGCGCCGTGCCCAGGAATATGAAGCCAAGATCAATTCGGGCGATCTCGTCTCGATTGCCGAGGTGGTGCGCGACCTGTTCCGCGCCGACGACCAGCCCGAGCAGAGCTATTCCGAACGCCAGATCTTCGAAGCGGCCACCAGCCGCCTCGCGCGCGAGCTCGCGGCGATGGAAGAAACAGATGAGGCAGGCGCACAGGTGAAGATCCTTGAGATCCTCAACAAGGCGGCCCCGCTCCACGCGAGGGACAAGTCCGAGTAAGCGGCATTCGCTGACTACTGCAAACGCCGAAAAGGGCGGTCCCGCTTGGGGCCGCCCTTTTTGCATGGGGGCTGGACTGCGGCCGGACACTGGTGTATTAGTGCGGCAACACAGTACGGAGCCTTGTCATGCGCATGCTTTACCTTCTTCCGTCGTTGCTGCTGGTCACCGCCTGCTCAGCCTCTGCCGATGACGAAGCCCCGCTGAGCGGGGTCAAGGGCGACCGCGCCTTTGCCGCTTCGGGCTTCGACACGGTATCGTTGCGCGGCCCCGACAACGTCGTCGTCAAGGTCGGTGGTGCCGAGTCGGTGAGCGCCGCAGGGGACCAGGCGATCCTCGACCGTCTCGAGATCGAGGTAGTCGACGGCACGCTGCGCGTCGGCCGCAAGAAACAGGCGGGCATCCACTGGGGCGGCGACAAGGGGTCGGCAACGGTCACCGTCACCCTGCCTGCGCTCAAGGGCGCAAATATCGCGGGTTCGGGGGACATGTCGGTCGACAAGGTCAATAGCCCCGGGTTCGACGGCTCGATCGCGGGCTCGGGCTCGCTCAGCATTGCATCGCTCGCTGCAAGCGCGGTCGATTTCTCGATCGCAGGCTCGGGTGACGCGCACATTGCCGCGGGTAAGGCGGATTCGCTCGATGTGTCGATCGCGGGTTCGGGCAATCTCGACGCGCCCGCACTCGCCGCACGGACTGCCGACATCTCGGTGGCGGGTTCGGGTGGCGTGAAGGCGGCGGTGTCCGATGCTGCCGACATCTCGATCATCGGCTCGGGCGACGTCGAGCTTTTCGGCAACGCCAAATGCAGCGTCTCGAAGGTCGGATCGGGCAACGTACGCTGCACGCCCGCAGCGCCGTCGACGACCAAGGAGTAGCACGCGGCATTGCCGCCGGCGACCCGCGATGCCACTATAACCCGGTCTGAGGGGAGGATGGTCATGGCGGGGCTTCAGCATTGGGTGATGGCGGGGGTGCTGGTGGCCGCGACGCCCGCGGCGCAGGCAGCCGATCGCGGCTTCACCATCACCGATTTCGATCGCATCCGTATCGACGGTCCCTATGCCGTCCAGATCACCACGGGGCGGGGTACCACGGCCAAGGCGAGCGGCGCGCGCGAAGCGATCGAACGCGTCTCGCTCCAGGTCCAGGGACGCACGCTCACGATCCGGCCCGATCGCAGCGTCTGGGGGGCCAATGGCGCCGCCGCGACGAGCCCCGTCACAATCAGCATATCGACACGCGAGCTTCGCACCGTGATGCTCTATGGCAGCGGCAGCCTGCAGATCGACCGCGCAAGTGGCCCGAGGCTCGAGCTCATCGTTCAGGGCTCGGGCCGGGTCGAGGTGGGTCGTGTGGAAACCGACCGGCTCGACCTCGGCATGACGGGATCGGGCGCAGCGAAGCTCGCGGGCAGCGTCAAGGCACTGAACGCCGTGGTGCGCGGATCAGCGTCGGTCGACGGCACCGCGCTCACTGCCAATGACATCATCCTCAATACCGAGAGCGCCAGCAACGTCACCCTCGCCGCGAAGACGAGCGCCAAGGTCCAGTCGACGGGCGCGGGCAATACCAGCATCACCGGCAAGGCCGCCTGCACCGTGACCGCGACAGGTGCGGGCCTCGTTCAGTGCGGGCGGTAAACGGCAACTTCTACCCGCTGTTCCTGAGCGCTGTTGCGATCGCGTTGATCGAAAGCTGGATGCCCTCGGCGACACGCGGATCGTCCTCGCCCGCGCGGTGCCGTTTGAGCAGCTCGATCTGGAGCATGTTCAGCGGCTCTATATATGGCAGTCGCAACCGGATCGACTGGTCGAGCGCGGGGCTTTTCTCGAGCAGTCGCGCCTGATCCGTCGCGGCGAGCAGCCCGTCATGCGCGA
Organism: Sphingomonas cavernae; assembly: GCF_003590775.1. Taxonomy (GTDB): domain Bacteria; phylum Pseudomonadota; class Alphaproteobacteria; order Sphingomonadales; family Sphingomonadaceae; genus Sphingobium_A; species Sphingobium_A cavernae. Next base: position 1,248,042 of record NZ_QYUM01000002.1, read on the forward strand.
GCTGCCAGCCCTCGCGGATGCGCCCGAAAATCGCATCGGCTGCATCGCGGTCCTCCACCAGGCCCGCATATTGCGCGGCGATCCCCATATCCGACTTGGCGAGCACCATTTCCATATTGGCGAGCGTCGCGTGCAGGAAGGGCCAGCATTGCGTCATTTCCCTGAGCAGTCCCTGATCGGGAAAGTTCGTCAGCGCCTGGCCGACGCCGTACCAGCCCGGCAGCATGACGCGCGCCTGTGCCCAGGAAAAGACCCAGGGGATCGCGCGCAGATCCTCGATCGCGTCGGTCTTCTTGCGGCTCGACGGGCGCGAGCCGATCTTCAGTGTCGCGATCTCCGCTATGGGCGTCATCTGACGGAAAAAGGCGCGGAAGCCCTCGGTGTCGTAGACGAGCGAGCGATAGGCGCGAAACGCGTCCGCCGACAGCGCGTCCATCGCCGCGCTGAAGCGCTGCCGGTCCTTCTCCGCGATCGCCTCGGGCTCGAGCGAGGCGATCAGCGTCGCCGAGGCCATAGCCTCCAGATTGGCAGCGGCGCTTTCGCGCGTGCCATATTTGGCGGCGATCACTTCGCCCTGCTCGGTGATGCGGATACGTCCGCGCACCGTGCCGCGCGGCTGCGCGAGGATCGCGGCGAAGGACGAACCGCCGCCGCGCCCGACCGCGCCGCCGCGTCCGTGGAAGAGCTGCATTGCGACCCCCGCTTGCCCAAAGACCGGCGCGAGCGCGCGGCTGGCGCGGTCGAGGCTCCAGGTCGAGGTCAGATAGCCTCCGTCCTTGTTCGAATCGGAATAGCCGATCATCACCTCCTGATGCCCGCGCGTCCGCGCGATCGCGGCGGCATCGGGATCAGCGAACCACCTGGCCATGACTCCGGGGGCGTTCTCAAGGTCGCCGATCGTCTCGAACAGCGGCACCGCCATGATATCGGCTTCAGGCTCGTCGCCCGGCCGGTACAGCCCCGCTTCCTTGAGCAGGATATGGACCTCGAGCAGGTCCGACACGTCCTGCGTCATCGAGACGATATAGTTCTGGATGCAGTCGCGCCCGAAGCGGCGATGTGCCTCGGCGGCGGCACGCACGATCGCAAGTTCCCCCGCGGTCTCCTCCGTATAGGTGAAGTGCGGGCTCGACAGCGGACGCGGCGTCGCCAGTTCGCCGCGGAGCAGTGCGACCCGCGCCTCCTCGCCCAGCGCGGCATAGTCCGCCTCGACTCCGGCCACCCGCAACAGTTCGGCGACGACGCGCTCATGCACCGCGCTGTTCTGGCGCATGTCGAGCGTGGCGAGATGAAAGCCGAAGGTGCCCACCGCGCGGATCAGCCGGCCAAGCGCACCGCCCGAGGACAGCGCGCCACGCCCGCCGGCGGCAAGGCCGTGCGCCAGGTCCTTCAGATCGGCGCACAGCGCGTCGGGGCCGCCATAGGGTTCGGCCGCGAGCGCGGCCGGGCGCGGCGGCTGCGTGTCCGTCAGCGCGACATATGTCGCGGAAAGCCGTGCATAAATGCCCGTGATCGCGCGGCGATAGGGTTCATCCTGGCGGCTGGGCGCAGCGTCGCCACTTGCGTCTGCCAGCGCTGTCACTTCGGGCGTGGCATCCGCAAGCTCGGTCGAGATCGAAAGCTCGGCGCCCAGCGTGTGCAGCGAATCGAGATACCAGGCGATCACCGTCTGCGATGACCGCACAATTGCGAGGCGGAGCGAGTCCGCGGTGACAAACGGATTGCCGTCGCGGTCGCCGCCGATCCAGCTCCCCGGGCGCAGGAAGCTCTTGGGCCGCTGGCCAAGCGCGCGTTCCCAGCGCGCGTAAAGCGCAGGGAGCACGGGCAGGAAGGTGTCGCGCAGATAGGCGAGCGCGGTCTCGACCTCGTCGGCGACATAGAGGCGTTCGCGGCGTAGCGTCCGCGTCTGCCAGAGCAGCGCGATCTGGCGATAGATCGCTTCGTCGACCAGATCACCCTCGGGGGTCTCCGCCGCGCCTGCATCCTTGAACTGCATCAGCTCAGCGATGCGGTTGCGATGGTCGATCATCGACTTGCGGCGGACTTCGGTCGGATGTGCGGTCAGTACAGGCGCGACGAGCGCGTGCGCCAGCAGATCGAGAATTTTGTCGCTGTCGATCCCCTCAGCCTTCAGCCGGTCGAGCGCGTGCGCAACGTCGGCCCCGGGGTCGGTCGCGACGCCCTGGCGATCCTCGGCGAGATTGGCGAGCATCGAAAAGAGCATGAATCCGCGAACGAACTGGAGCGTCTCGTCGAGGCTGAGCGCGCCCAGCCCCGTGTCGATCGCATCAGCGCTCGCGACCCCGCGATGCCGGTCCACCGATGCGGCCCGGATATATTCGGTCCGGCGGAACAGCGTCTCGCCGCCATAGGCGCGGATGACGTCGCCGAGGAGCTTGCCGAGATAGCGTATATCGGGGTTCTGCGTGATGGGGGGTGCGCTGGCCATAGGAAGCGAGTGCTGCACCGCAGCGAGACTTTCGTCAACTGCCGTATTTGGGTAATTTAATTACGCGCCCTTGTCTCGCAGCGCGGCGGTCCCATATGGCCTGCGCGAGGACGACCTCCCCCATTACGGGCCAAAACCGTCGGGACGACCCGACGTTTTGCAGGAGCCGATCATGGCCTGGGTCTATCTTATCCTCGCGGGAATTCTCGAAATCGTCTGGGCCTTTTCGATGAAGCAGTCGGAAGGCTTTACCCGCTTCGGCGCGAGCGCGGTGACGATCGTCGCGATGATTGCCAGTTTCGCGTTGCTGTCGATGTCGATGCGCGCGCTTCCGCTTGGCACCGCCTATACAATCTGGACGGGCATCGGCGCGGTCGGCGCCTTTGTGCTGGGCGTGATCGCGCTCGGTGAACAGGCGACGCCGATGCGCATTTTCGCCGCGGTGCTGATCGTCGCCGGACTGGTGCTGATGAAGCTGAGCGCCGCCGACTGATCGTTCAGGCGAGCAGCTCGATGTCCCAGTAAAGCCAGTCGCGCCAGGTATCGTGAAGATAGTTGGGCGGAAAGCTGCGGCCATGTTCCTGAAGATGCCAGCTCGTCGGCCTGATCGGTGCAATATGGAGCTGCATCCCGGCCTGCTGCGGAGTACGACCGCCTTTTTTAAGGTTGCACGGCGCGCAGGCTGTCGCGACATTCTCCCAGGTCGTGCGGCCACCTTGCGCGCGGGGGATGACATGGTCGAAGGTGAGATCGCGCGAGACGCCGCAATATTGGCACTCGAAACGATCGCGCAGGAAGAGGTTGAAGCGGGTGAAGGCAGGATATTCGGAAGGTTTGACATACTGTTTGAGCGCGATGACCGAGGGCAGCTTCATCGCGCTGCTGGGACTTCGGATTTCCCGCTGGTAATGATCGACGATCGTCACCCGGTCGAGAAACACCGCCTTGACCGCGGTCTGCCAGGGCCACAGGCTCAAGGGATAATAGCTCAGCGGCTTGAAGTCCGCGTTGAGCACAAGCGCGGGGCAACTGTCCGGATGGCGGATCAGATCGGGATGATACATGGCGTCACGCTGTCTCCCATTGCCTGCACTCCCCTCGCGGAAAATGATGACGTGGTCATGACACCATATGTCGCGACTCGTGGTCAACCCTTGATTTCGGATTGCAGCGCAGAATGACTGAGATCGCCACACGCTTCGCGCCGAGCCCCACCGGCAGGCTGCATCTCGGCCATGGCTGGTCGGCCCTGCAGGCGCATGATTTCGCGACCGAAAGACGCGGCCACTTCCTGCTGCGCATCGAGGATATCGATCCCGGCCGCGCGCGCGAAGAGCATGTTTCGGGGATCATCGAGGATCTGCTCTGGCTGGGGCTGACCTGGGAGGGCGAGATCGTCTTCCAGTCGCAGCGGCTGGCGCTCTACGCGATGGCGCTCGAGGACCTGAAGGAGCGCGGGCTGGTCTATCCCTGTTTCTGCACGCGCGCGGAGATCGCGAGGGAGATCGCGGCAAGTGCCTCGGCGCCGCATGGCCCCGACGGGCCGCATTATCCGGGAACCTGCCGCGGCATCCCCGCCGAAGCCGCCGCCGAGCGCGCCGTCCACGAGGCGCATTGCTGGCGGCTGGACACGGCAAGGGCGTGCGCCGAGGCAGGACCGCTAAGCTGGACCGACGGCGCCGGCATGAACCATCGGGCGCACCCGCAGATGCACGGCGATGTCGTGCTCGGCCGCAAGGACGCGCCCGTCAGCTATCATCTTGCAGTCACCATCGACGATGCTGATCAGGCGATCAGCCATGTCGTGCGTGGCGCGGACCTTTTGCACGCGACGCATGTCCACCGGCTGCTTCAGGCGCTGTTCGATCTACCCACGCCTGTGTACCTCCATCACGCGCTGCTCGCCACCGCATCGGGCGAGCGCCTCGCGAAGCGGAATGCCGCGCCCGCGATCGCTGACCTGCGCGCGGCGGGCGTAGATCCCGTTGCGCTGATCGAGGGCATGCGCGCCGGACAATTTCCCGACGGCTATCGCCCGTTGGATTTGCCAGTCGATGCGCTTGGACCTTGATCCGCTCAGGCTGAATTAGCCTGAACCGTAAATCAAGGTCCCAACTGTTGAATAGAGCCTGATTCACGCTTTCAGTGGGAGCGCGTAGCGCTTCCACTTCAACCGATCAGGCTCTAGAGAGAATGGATTATGAGCACCGTCCTCACCATCCTCATCATCGTCGCGATGATCGCCACCGTGGTAGCACTCGTGCGCGGCATCGTCGCCTTTCTGCGCACGACCGAGCAGGATCTGAAGGGCACGGGGCCCAGCGCCTCGAGCCTGAAACAGAACAAGGCGATGCAGATGCGCATCCTGTTCCAGGCGATCGCGATCCTCCTCGTGGTGCTGTTGCTGGCCCTCTACAGCGGCGGAAGCTGAGACTTTGGTCAAGCTCAACAAGATCTACACGCGCACCGGCGATGACGGGACAACGGGTCTTGTCGACGGATCGCGGACGACGAAGCACGATCCGCGGATGCAGGCGATCGGCGATGTCGACGAAGCCAATAGCGCGATCGGCATCGCGGTGGCCGCGATCGGCGGGGGCGACCATGCGGCGATGCTGCGCCGGATCCAGAACGATCTGTTCGACCTTGGCGCCGATCTCGCAACCCCGGGGGAGGATTTCACGCCCGGCGAAATGACGCTGCGCATCGTGCCGACTCAGGTTGCGCGGCTGGAGGCAGAGATCGACGCGATGAATGCTGCCCTCGAACCCCTCCGCAGCTTCATCCTGCCCGGCGGCAATCCGGGCGCTGCTGCGCTGCACCTTGCGCGCGCAGTGACGCGACGCGCGGAGCGGACCGCGGTGACCGCGGCGCAAACCGTGACTCTCAACCCGCAAGCGCTGGCCTATCTCAACCGACTTTCGGATCATCTTTTCGTCATGTGTCGCATGCTCAATGCCGCGGGCGAAGGCGACATATTATGGGTGCCCGGCGGTTCGCGCTGAACTGTTTCACTGCTGACACGTATTGACACTGGGTCGCCTTGACCCGGCCCGATATATCGCGATGTTGAGAACATTATGGCAACACTGCTTAAATCGACCGCAGCTCCCGATGCGCTCTCCTCGCTTTTCCGCAACGTCCGCGCGCTGAGTGAGGCGCTCGTCGCGCCGCTGTCGGATGCCGACGCGACCGTTCAGTCGATGGACGATGCTTCCCCGGCCAAATGGCATCTGGCGCACACGACCTGGTTCTTCGAAAGCTTCGTGCTGCGCGATCATGTGCCGGGTTACCAGTTGTTCGATGATCGCTGGCCGTTTCTGTTCAACAGCTATTATGAGGTCGAGGGCCCGCGCTATGCGCGACCGCGGCGCGGAATGATCACGCGCCCCTCGCTTGCGGAGGTGCTGTGCTGGCGCGCGCATGTCAATGCGGCGCTGATCGAAGCGCTGCCCGAGCTCGGCGACAGGGCACGCGCGCTGGTCGAACTTGGCTGCCATCATGAGCAGCAGCATCAGGAATTGCTGCTGACCGATATCCTGAGCCTGTTCGCGCTCAATCCGCTCGCCCCCGCGATATGGGACATGCCCCGCGGCGCGCCCGCCCCGGCGCCCGCCCCGCTGCGCTGGATCGAGGGCGCGCACGGCATCGTGGAAATCGGCCATGATGGCACAGACGTGAATGCAGGTTTCGGCTTCGATTGCGAGGGGCCGCGCCATCCCGTGCTGCTGCCGCGCCATGCGCTGGGCGATCGATTGGTGACCAATGCCGAGTGGCGCGGCTTCATCGACGACGGCGGCTATGAACGCCCCGATTTCTGGCTTTCGGACGGCTGGACCTGGGTGCAGCGCGAGGGGATCGAGGCGCCGCTCTACTGGCGTCACCAGCCGGACGGAGAATGGGCGCAATTTGCGCTCGACGGCCTGCATCCGGTTCGGCCTGCCGCACCCGTCACGCATATCAGCTATTATGAGGCCGATGCCTTTGCGCGCTGGGCGGGCGCGCGGCTGCCGACCGAGGCCGAATGGGAAAGCGCTGCGGCGACGCTCGATCCACTGGGGGGCAATCAGCTCGATACCGCGGGCCCGGCGCGCCCGCGCGCCGCGACCAACGGCGAGGGTTTACGCCAGATGTTCGGCGATGTCTGGGAATGGACCGCGAGCGCCTATCTCGCCTATCCCGGCTTCCGCCCCGCACCGGGCGCGGTGGGCGAATATAATGGCAAGTTCATGAGCGGCCAGTTCGTCCTCAAGGGCGCGAGCTGCGCAACGCCGCGCGGCCATGCGCGCGCCAGCTACCGCAATTTCTTCTACCCGCATCAGCGCTGGCAGTTCACCGGACTCCGGCTGGCAAAGGACCTCTGAGATGCTGCTCGAACAGGATGCGCCGCCGCTCCCCGCCGAAGAGGCGGATCCCGCCTTCCGCGCCGACGTGCTGAAGGGTTTCGCCGATACGCGCAGGCGCGCGATCCCCGCGCGCTGGTTCTACGACAAGACGGGCTCCGAGCTGTTCGAGGAGATCACGCAGCTCCCCGAATATTACCCGACGCGTGTCGAGACCGCGTTGCTTGCAAGGCATTCGTCCGAGGTGGCCGAAATTGCGGGGCCGGGACGCGCGGTGGTCGAGTTCGGATCGGGATCTTCGATCAAGACGCCGCATCTGCTCCGCGCGGTGAACCCCGCAGCCTATGTCCCGATCGACATATCGGGGGATTTTCTGCGAGAATCCGCCGCCGCGCTGGCCGCGGACTTTCCGGGGGTAAAGGTCGAGCCCGTCGAGGCCGATTTCATGCACCCGATCGACCTGCCGATGAGCGTGGGCGAGCTGCCCAAGCTCGGCTTCTTTCCGGGCTCCACTATCGGCAACATGATCGCGCGCACCTCGGTCGATTTGCTGCGCGCAATGCGCGAATCGCTTGGGGTCGGATCGCTGTTGCTGATCGGGATGGACCGGGTGAAGGATCCCGCGATCCTCGTGCGCGCCTATGACGATGCCGCGGGCGTCACCGCGCGCTTCAATCTCAACCTGCTCCACCGCATCAATCGCGAGCTGGGCGGCACGATCCCCGTCGAGGCCTTCCGCCACCGCGCGATCTGGAACGATCTCTATGCGCGGGTCGAGATGCATTTGGAGGCGACCTGCGACGTCACCTTCGGCATAGAGGGTGCGAGCTTCTCGATGCGCAGGGGCGAGACGATCCATACCGAAAACAGCCACAAATACGGCCAGCGCGACGCGCGCCTCCTGCTCCGAGCGGGCGGCTGGACGCCACTTCGCGAATGGACCGACGCCGATAACATGTTCGCGCTGATTCTCGCAGGCGCGCACCCGCTCAGGACGGCGCCCTAAGCCGGCTCCATGCCGTAGTCGCCCAGATCGATGGCCATGATGTCGGCCTCTATATCGGGGTGTCGTTTGACGAGATAGGAAGCTGCCCTCCTGAGGTCCGAAGCCAGATGCGGCTTGAGCCAGCGCGCGGCATCCAGCGGATCGCGACCTGCGAGCCGCTGGGTAACGGCGAGGGCGGTCACCAGCGCCTTTTCGCTGAGATAGCCCGACTGGCTCGATGACCAGCCCATCGAGTCGAAGGAATTGAAGGCCTCGAAGGTCTTTGCCCCATTGGCCAGAAAGACGCCGAAGCCCATGAACGCCGCGGCCAGATCGGTTGCGAGTTCATGGAGGTCCGCACCGCCGGGTGGCAGACGCCTCGCACCGTCGATCACGTAATGCGCCAGCTCATGTGCAAAAGTGCCCACAAGCCGCGCGGGATCCGCAAGCGACGAAGGATTGTAGGTGATGACGGGTTCGTATTGCCCCTGCCCGCGATCTTCGAGGTGATACGTGCCGAGCGGGGGCGCGGCTTCGTGCCGAAGCCCGAAGCCGGGCTGAACGCGGTCCGGGCGATTGGCGGCTCCGGCTTCCAGCCTGAAGGCAACATCTTCAAGCCCGGCGTGTGACCGGACCTGATCGAAAAGCTCGCGCGCTCGGGCGTGGCCGGTCAGTCGGCTGTCGGGAAAATAATCGATCGTCGGCGTGACAAGCGGCGTCTGGCGATGACGCCCGACCTGTTCGAAATCCTCGAGCATCCATTTGAAGCAGGCGAGTTGCCATTCGAACTCGTCGGCGTCGATCGGCAATTTCGGCCCGAACAATCCCATGGCGTCCCTCCCCCGAAAGTCGCATCACACATGCTTCCCACAGCTTGCGTCGCCCTGTCCAGCACGCCGCCGCCCTCGCCTCACTCCGCCGCCACAATCCCCTTCGGCAGATCCTCGACGCGCGGCATCTTGCCCGCGAGCGCCGCATCGAACTGCGGCTTGTCGAGCACACCCTCCCATTTGGAGACCACCACCGTCGCCACCGCGTTCCCGATGAAGTTGGTGAGGCTGCGGCATTCGGACATGAAGCGGTCGATGCCGAGGATCAGCGCCATGCCCGCCACCGGGATCGAGGGCACGATCGAGAGCGTGGCTGCGAGCGTGATGAAGCCCGCGCCCGTCACCCCCGCCGCGCCCTTGGACGAGAGCATGGCAACGCCGAGCAGCAGCAGTTGCTGGCCGATCGTCAGTTCGACATCGCATGCCTGCGCGATGAACAGCGCGGCGAGCGTCATGTAGATATTGGTGCCGTCGAGATTGAAGCTGTAGCCCGTGGGGACGACGAGCCCGACGATCGACTTGGGGCAGCCCGCGCGCTCCATCTTCTCGATCAGGCTTGGCAGCGCGCTTTCCGACGAAGAAGTGCCCAGCACGAGCAACAGCTCGGCCTTCAGGTACGCGATCAGCTTGAAGATCGAGAAGCCGCACAGCTTCGCGACAAGGCCGAGCACGACGATCACGAACAGCAGCGAGGTGAGGTAGAAAGTGCCGACCAGTGCCGCGAGATTGGCGAGCGTGCCGACGCCATATTTGCCGATGGTGAAGGCCATCGCGCCGAACGCGCCGATCGGCGCGACCCTCATCACGATCGCGACGAGCTTGAAGAAGGCGATCGAGACGTCTTCGAGCAGATCGAGCAGCTTGGTTCCACGATCGCCGATCAGCGCGAGGCTGATCCCGAACAGGATCGACACGAACAGCACCTGGAGGAGGTTGCCCCCGGTCATCGCCGACAGGAAGGTGTCGGGGATGATCGAGCTCAGGAAGCCCGTGATCGTGCTGTCATGCGCCTTGGCCGCGAACTCGCTGACCTTGGAGCCGTCGAGCGTCGCTGGGTCGATGTTGAGCCCCGCGCCGGGACGCACGACATTGCCGACGACCAGGCCGATGACCAGCGCCAGCGTCGAGAAGAACAGGAAATAGGCAAAGGCCTTGCCAGCCACGCGGCCGACGGCGGCGAGGTCGCGCATCCCCGCGATGCCGGTGACGATCGTCAGGAAGATGACGGGCGCGATCACCATCTTGACCAGCTTGATGAAGGCGTCGCCCAACGGCTTCAGCGCCTCGCCCGTCGCGGGCGCAAAATGGCCGAGCAGCACGCCCGCGGCGATCGCGACCAGCACCTGCAAATAGAGCTGCGCATACCATGGCTTTGCGGGCGGGGGCGGCGGCAGGATCTCCGCGTCAGGGGCGATGATCATCTTGGTGCGCCTTTCATCCTCATCACCGTTCACTAGCCAGCGGTTCGCCATTCGAAAAGCGGTCTGTCGGCATGCGCCAGCAGCACATCTCCGTGCCGGGCTTGCATCTCCCCGTCCGCGCCGCCATGTCCAGCGCCATGGACAAGCCCACGCCCCCTCTGAAAGCCGCGATCATTCCGGTCACTCCGTTGCAGCAGAACTGCACGCTGCTCTGGTGCACCGAGACCAACAAGGGCGCCTTTGTCGATCCCGGCGGCGACCTCGACAAGCTCAAGGATGCGATGCGGCAAACGGGCGTCGAGATCGAGAAGATCCTCGTTACCCATGGCCATATCGACCATTGCGGGCAGGCGGGCACCCTCGCGAAGGAACTGGGCGTGCCGATCGAGGGGCCGCATGAGGCCGACCGCTTCTGGATTGCGCGGCTCGAGGATGACGGCCGCAAATATGGCGTCGACGGCAGGGTGTTCGAGCCCGACCGCTGGCTGGAGGACGGCGATACCTGCACTGTGGGCAATCTCACCTTCGACGTGATCCACTGCCCTGGCCACACGCCGGGCCATGTCGTGTTTCATCACCCCGAATCAAAGCTCGCGATCGTCGGCGACGTGCTCTTCCAGGGCTCGATCGGACGGACCGATTTTCCGATGGGCAATCATCAGGACCTGCTCGACGCGATCACGCAGAAGCTCTGGCCGCTGGGCGACGACACCGCCTTCGTGCCCGGACACGGCCCGATGAGCAATTTCGCGCACGAGCGCCGGACCAACCCCTTCGTGAGCGATCAGGCGATGGCTGGCGGCTGAGCGCGCTTGACGGCTACCCCAAGTGCGTTTTTTGCGGTCATGCTGAACTTGTTTCAGCATCCAGGCTGAAGCCGCTCATATTCCGCAAGCGGCACCATAGACCCTGAAACAAGTTCAGGGTGACGGTTGAGGTTGCGGATACCAATGGAAATGCGCCGTCGCGTTCAGGCGAAGCGTGGATCGATCGGCTGCCCCGCGGGGGTGAAGACGACGTAGATCGCCCAGACGATCAGCGCGATCGTCACCAGATAGGTCACAAGGATGCCGCCCCCGCGCAGCGCATTGGGCGCGGGACGCTCCATGCCGAAGGGGTGGGCCAACCGCGCTACCGCGAGCAGGCCGCCGAGCACCCACAATCCCAGCGCCGCGCCCGCATGGACTTCGATCAGCCCCATCAGAATCAGCGCGAGCGGCACATATTCGCTGAAATTGGCGTGGGCGCGCATGCGGGCGCGGAGCAACTCATTGCCGCCGTCCCCGATCATGATCTTGTCCGCGACGCGGATCTTGCCCGCGCGCCACGACAGCCAGAGATTGATGATCGCGAGGATCGCGGCGTAGAGCAATGTGATCTTGAGCACAGGCATGGCGCGTCCTTTCGTTCAGCCGACGGCCTGGATATCGGTGACGATCGGGTCGGCGTTCCCCGCCAGATAGGGAATCGCGATCGCATAGAGGCCGAGGCCGAGCAGCGTCAGCATCGTGACCAGCGTGCCTGCCATCCGTGCCTTGCCGACGCCATCCATGCCAAAGCCGTGCGCGACGCGCGCCAGTATATAAAGCGCGCCGACGATCCACAGCCAGAGCGAAGTCCCCTGCGCGAATTCGATCAGGCCGATCAGGATCAGGACGAAGGGCGTGTATTCGACGAAATTGGCGTGCGCGCGCATTCGGGCGGTAAGCCGGGGATTTCCGCCATCGCCGATCGACACTTTTTCGGCAGTGCGCACGCGCCCGACGCGCATCGCAAGCCAGATGTTGACGATCGCGGCGGCACCCGCAATTGTAAGCGTGATCGGTAAAATCATGACGTTCCCCCATATTTCGTGGCGGTGGGAAACTGTCATGCCTGATCGCCCCAAGCAACGGCCTTGCAACTCGTCGGAGAATCGCTATACGCCCGGCTTCGCTCGCGATGAGCCCGGCCGCGATGGTCCGCGGCCTTACCAGGCTGTCGGTTGCCAGCATGGCATCAAGGGCGTAACCGCAGATTTGTATTTTTGAAGAACTGGAACAGGTGCCGGAATGGCTGTCCCCAAGAGAAAAACCACGCCGTCCAAGCGCGGCATGCGCCGCAGCCATGACGCGCTCAGCGTCGAGAGCTTTCAGGAATGCCCGAACTGCGGCGAACTGAAGCGCCCGCACAATCTGTGCCCGGCCTGCGGCCATTATAACGGCCGCGAGATCGTTTCGGCCGAAGGCTGACACAAGCGCTTTCCGAGGAGTCGGGACCGGTGGGCAGTTCGCCGCGGATCGCAGTCGACGCGATGGGCGGCGATGAGGGCCTGGCGGTCATGCTGGCTGGCGTCGCGCGTGCGCGCCGCCAGAATGACGGCATGCGCTTCCTGCTCGTCGGTGACGAGGCACAGATCAGGGCGGGGCTCGAGAAACACCCCAATCTGAGCGCAGCCTCCGAAATCCTGCACGCGCCCGAAGTGGTGACCGCCACCGACAAGCCCAGTCAGGCGATCCGGCGTGCCAAGACGACCTCGATGGGGCTCGCGATCGACGCGGTGAAACGCGGCGACGCCGCCGCTGCCGTGTCTGCGGGCAATACCGGCGCGCTGATGGCCATGTCCAAGCTCTCGCTGCGCACCATGCCGGGGATCGATCGTCCCGCGCTCGCCGCGCTGTTGCCCAGCCTTGGCGAGAACGATCTGGTCATGCTCGATCTCGGCGCCAATACCGAGTGCGACGCGCAGAACCTGATCCAGTTCGCGGTGATGGGCGCGGCCTATGCGCGCACCGTGCTCGAACTCGACCGCCCGCGCGTTGCGCTGCTCAACATCGGCACCGAAGAACTCAAGGGCACCGACGAGATCAAGGACGCCTCCACCGCACTGCGCACGGCGACCTATCTGCCCATGCAGTTCAACGGCTTTATCGAGGGCGACCGCATCTCGCGCGGCGAGGTCGACGTCATCGTCTGCGACGGCTTCTCGGGCAATATCGCGCTCAAGACCGCTGAAGGCACCGCGCGCTTCGTGGGCGACCTGCTCAAGCGCGCCTTCACCAGTTCGCTGCGCTCCAAGATCGGCTTCCTGATCTCGCGCCCAGCGACCGAGCTGCTCAAGCATCATCTCGATCCGAACAACCACAATGGCGCGGTCTTCCTTGGTCTCAACGGGCTTGTGGTGAAAAGCCATGGCAGCGCCAATGAAGTCGGCGTCGCCAACGCGATCGGTGTCGCGGCCAAGATGGTGCGCGCAGATCTGGCGCGGCGAATCACCGAGGATCTGGACAATTTCAAGGCCCATATCGGGCCAGAGGTAGCTGAGGCATGACGCGTCGCGCGGCGATTTTGGGTACGGGTTCTGCTCTTCCGGCGCGCCGCATGAGCAATCATGAGCTGGCAGCCCAGGTCGACACGTCGGACGAGTGGATCGTCGAGCGCACCGGCATCCGCTTCCGTCATGTCGCCGGTCCCGACGAAACGACCTCTACGCTCGCCACGGCGGCAGCGCAGCATGCGCTTGACGCCGCGGGCATGGACGCGCGCGATATCGACCTGATCGTCCTTGCGACCGCCACGCCCGATCAAACCTTTCCTGCGACCGCAACGCGCGTGCAGGCTGCGCTAGGCATCAACGACTGCGTCGCTTTCGATGTCCAGGCGGTCTGTTCGGGCTTCCTCTATGCGCTCTCCGTCGCCGACAGCATGATTCGTTCGGGTGCGGCGACCAATGCTCTGGTGATCGGCGCCGAGACGATGACGCGAATCCTCGACTGGGAAGACCGCAACACCTGCGTGCTCTTCGGCGACGGCGCGGGCGCGATTGTGCTCGCGGCGCGGGACGGCGAACAGGGCGTGCTTTCCGCCAGGCTCCACGCCGATGGCCGTCACAACGAGCTGCTCTATGTCGACGGCGGCGTCTCAACCACAGGCACGATCGGCAAGATCCGGATGAAGGGACGTGAGGTGTTCCGCCATGCGGTGGTTAACCTCGCCAATGTGCTCGGCGAGACGCTGGAGGCTGCGGGACTGGCCCCCGATGATATCGACTGGCTCGTCCCGCATCAGGCCAATGCGCGAATCCTTGACGCCACCGCACGCAAGCTCGGCCTTGACCCGGTCAAGGTCGTCGTCACCGTGGACCAGCACGCCAACACGTCGGCTGCGTCGGTGCCGCTCGCACTCGATCAGGCCGTCCGCGACGGACGGATCAAAAAGGACGATATAGTGGTGCTCGAGGCCATGGGCGGCGGCTTTACGTGGGGGGCGGCCGTGGTACGCTATTGATCTCCGTCAATTGAATCTTCGGCCGCGAAACGATAGAATGATTTCAAAGCCGTAGAGAAGGGGATGAATATGGCTTCCGCACCTACATTGACCCGCGCCGATCTGGCCGATTCGGTACACCGCGAGATCGGGCTTTCGCGCGCCGAATCGTCGAAGCTGGTGGAGCAGATACTCGACCATATGTGCGACGCGCTTGCCGAAGGGCAGAACGTCAAAATCTCGGGATTCGGCAGTTTCGTGTTGCGCGACAAGGGGCAGCGCATCGGTCGCAATCCCAAGACCGGCGTCGAGGTTCCGATCGCACCCAGACGCGTGCTGACTTTCCGCGCCAGCCAGATGCTGCGCGATCAAATCGTCAAGGCGGGCTGACCGCCGCATGGCGGACAAGGCCGAGGGGGCGTTTCTGACGATCAGCGAGCTTGCCGATGACCTCGGCCTGCCGCAGCATATACTACGCTATTGGGAGTCGCGGTTCCCGCAGCTCCGCCCGCTCCAGCGCGCAGGCAAGCGACGCTACTACCGGCCCGAAGACGTCGCGCTCGCCCGAAAGATCCACAGCCTGCTCAACCAGGAAGGTTATACGATCAAGGGCGTGCAGAAACTGTTGGGCAACAAGGCAAACGGCGCGACCGCCACGGCGGCGCCCGCGCCCGCACCGGCCGAAACGGGTTCCTTCACCGATATCGGTGCGTTGCGGCGCATACGCGCTCAGCTTGCAGACGCGCTCGCCAGCGCCTGACCTCGGGCTAGCTGTCGCGCCAGCACGCGAGGTTTCGACAACTCACGGCGGATCAGCCCGTCAATGACCATGCGGCACGGGGCCAAGCTCGGCATCGAGATCGCGCGGGCGCATGAGGCGGACGAACCGGCCGCTGTCGCCTTTGACGTCGCTCCAGTGTTCAACATCAAACTCGATCGCCGCCAGCGCAGCGGTCGGGAACTTTTCCTCGACCGCATCGCGCAAGGGGTCGCCCTGCCGATCGGGCACGAGCATCAGGATCAGGTCCTCGAAGCCGGGATTATGGCCGCACATCAGCACCGCCTTCGCACTGTCGGGCGCATCGTGGACCACATCCAGCAGCGTTGCCGCTGAAGCGAGATAGATGCGTCGATCCCAGCTCGGCGTCACGCTGCGGCCCATCCCTTCCCAGAGATAATCGAGCGTCTCAGTGCAGCGGATCGCGGGCGAGGAGACGAGATGATCATATTGCAGCCCCTCATCGCGCAGGTAGCGGCCCATGCGCTTCGCCCCCCGGATCCCGCGCGCATTGAGCGGACGATCGAAATCGCGCGCGACGGGATCATCCCAACTTGATTTGGCGTGGCGCAGCAATGTCAGCGTCTTCATGCCTTCTCCGTTGGCGCGATCCCGGCGGTCTCCTGCCGCGGTTCGATGACAGGACCAAGACGGTCTTTAACGTGCGCGACCGCTTCGTCCAGCGTGACGCGGTGAACGGGCGTCCCCGACGGAAAGGCGGAGAGCAGCCGCGAGGGCATGGCTGCGGAGAGCATGACGAAAAGACCGCGGTCATCGGCCCGCCGGATCAAGCGCCCGAACGCCTGCGCCAGTCGCGCGCGGATGATCTGGTCGTCATAGGCGCCACCGCCCCCCGCGAGCCGCCGTGCGGCGTGGAGCACCGAGGGCTTGGGCCAGGGCACGCCCTCCATCAGCACGAGCCGCAGCGAATGGCCGGGGACGTCGACGCCGTCGCGCAGCGCATCGGTGCCGAGCAGCGAGGCGCGCGGATCGTCGCGGAAGATGTCGACGAGCGTCCCGGTATCCATCGGATCGACGTGCTGCGCGTAGAGCGGCAGGCCCTCGCGCGCCAGCCGGTCGGCGATCCGGGCATGGACCGCGCGCAGCCGCCGGATCGCGGTGAACAGGCCGAGCGTTCCGCCCTCCGCCGCCATGACCAGCCGGCCATAGGCCCCGGCGAGTGCGGCGATGTCGCCCTTTTTGACGTCGGTGACGATCAGCACCTCGGCTTGAGCGGCATAGTCGAAGGGGCTGGGCGCCTCGAAGCGCGTCGCGGGCTGCGCCAGGTGCAGCGCGCCGCTGCGCGCCTCGGCGACATGCCAGTCGCCACCGCCCTTGAGCGTTGCAGAGGTGACAAGCACGCCGTGCGCCGGCTTGAGTACGATTTGCGCGACGGGGCGCGTCGGATCGAGCCAGTGGCGGTGCAGGCCGACGTCATAGTCGCGTCCCTCGATTCGGTCGACGGCGAGCCAGTCGACGAAATCGGGATCGGCGGGCCCGCCGATGCGTGAGAGCAGCGCCAGCCAGCCCGACAAGGCATCGGTCCGCCAGCTAAGACTTGCGATCGCGCCCTCGACACGCGCACGCGCCTGTCCGTCGAGCCAGTCGGGACCGTCCTCGATCAGCGCCTCGAGCCTTCGTCCAAGCCTGACCAGCGGGCGCAGCAGCGCATCGAGCGCCTCGGCCGCAGGCTGCGCGGCAGAGACGAGCGCGCCATCGAGTTCGGCCATCTCCGTTTCGAGGCCATAGCCCGCATCCTCTCCCGCGCCGCGTGCATAGGTGGTGCCGCGGACCGCGGCGAGCAGCACTTCTATGGGGCCGAAGGGTGCGCCTTCGCCCAGCCGCTGGAGCCAACCGTCCGAAGGGAGCGCCTGCGCGGCGTTGGTCGCTTCGGCGATCGCCAGCCCGCCCTCCATGTCGTAGCTCGCGACATCCGACAAGCGCGCCGAAAGCCCGCGCCGTCGCCCGCGCGACTTTCCCTCGGGGCCCGTCACCCAGCGGCGGAGCTCGATCGCTTCCTGCCCGGTGAGCGCGGTCGCGAACATCGAGTCGGCGGCGTCGAACAGGTGATGCCCCTCGTCGAAGACCAGCCGCGTCGGGCGGTTCGCGGCCTCGCGCCCGCGCGCTGCATTGACCATTACGAGTGCGTGGTTGGCGATGACGATATCCGCATCAGCGCTGGCGCGGCTCGCGCGCTCGATGAAGCATTTGCGGTAATGCGGGCAGCCCGCATAGATGCATTCGCCGCGCCGGTCGGTGAGCGCGGTCGCGCCCGCGCGGCGGAAGAGCGTGGGCAGCCAGCCGGGAAGGTCGCCCCCCACCATGTCACCGTCGGCGCTATATGCGGCCCAGCGCGCCACGAGCTGTGCAAGGATCGCGGCGCGCCCGGCGAAACCGCCCTGAAGCGCATCCTCGAGATTGAGCAGGCAGAGATAGTTCTCGCGCCCCTTGCGGAGCACGACCTTCTTTCGCCGCACACGCGCATCGGGAAAGAGTCGCTCGCTTTCGCGGCTGAGCTGGCGCTGCAGCGTCTTGGTATAGGTCGATATCCACACCGGGCCGTCGGCGCGCTCGGCCCAGAGCGACGCGGGCGACAGATAGCCAAGCGTCTTGCCGATCCCGGTTCCCGCCTCGGCGAGGATCAGTTGCGGCTCATCCACGCGCGTTCGCGGCGCGAAGGCCTGTAACACGGCGGCGGCATAGTCCTGCTGGCCGGGGCGAATCTCGGCGCCGTGGCCGGTGAGGTCGTCAAGCCGCTGCGCAACGTCTGCAGGATCGAGCGAGATTGCGCGCGGCGGCGTGCGCGGTGGCGCGTCCTCCCATTCGGGCAATCTGGAAAACAGCCAGCGCTCGGCGCGCGCGGGCGCGTCAAGGCGATCGACCAGCGCCGCCGCCCACGGCCAGCGCATCCGCGTGAGCGTCTGCGCCGCAGTCCAAGCGCCCTCGCGCTCGGCCCAGTGTGGATCATCGGCGCGCGCGAGCAATGCACCAGCGGCGCTGCGCAGGAAGTCGGCGACTTCCGAATCCTGCTCGGGCGGTGCCAGCCCGATCGCACGCGCCAGGCCCTTGGGCGTCGGCACCGCGAAGCGCGCGGGATGGATGAAGGCGAAGAGTTCGAGCAGATCGAGCCCCGAAAGCTCGGGATACCCCAGCCGCTGTCCAATCAGGGGTGCGTTGAGCACGATCAGCGGGGTTTCGGCGGCGCACGCAATCGCCTCGCCTCGCCCGAGACCCCGGGTTTCGCCGTCGGGCGTGGCGATCCAGATGCCGCCATGGCTTGCATAGAGCGCGGGATAGGGCAATGAGGCGGCCACGAACTCGGTCTACTGCTTCCTTGGCGCTCAGGCTGAGCCTGTCGAAGCCTTTCAAAAACCCTTCGACAAGCTCAGGGCGAGCGCATCGGGGCGGGCCGGTTCTATGAGATGAAGAACGAAAGGGCAACGTACGTGAGCGAACTGCGCGCAACCGCGATGGAATCAAAGGCCTGGCCTTTCGAGGAAGCGCGCAAGCTGCTCAAACGCTACGCCAATGGCGCGCCTGAGAAAGGCCATGTGCTGTTCGAGACGGGCTATGGCCCATCGGGGCTGCCGCATATCGGCACGTTCAACGAGGTGCTGCGCACGACGATGGTGCGTCAGGCGTTCGAGGCGCTGTCGGACATTCCGACGCGGCTGATCGCCTTTTCGGATGACATGGACGGGCTGCGCAAGGTTCCCGACAACGTTCCCAACAAGGAAATGCTGGCCGGGCATCTCGGCAAGCCGCTGACGCAGATCCCCGACCCCTTCGGCAAGTTCGAGAGCTTCGCACACCACAACAACTCGATTTTGCGCGATTTCCTCGATCGCTATGGCTTCGAATACGAGTTCCTCTCGGCGACCGAATGCTATCATTCGGGCCGCTTCGACGCGGCGCTCAAGCTCGTCCTCAAGCACTATGACGACATCATGGGCATCATGCTGCCTACGCTCAGGAAGGAGCGTCAGGCGACCTATTCGCCTGTGCTGCCGATCTCCAGGAAATCGGGGATCGTGCTGCAGGTGCCCGTCACCGTGGTCGATGCCGATGCGGGCGTCGTCCGCTTCGAGGATGAAGGCGAGACCGTCGAGCAGTCGATCCTGTCGGGCGCGGCCAAGCTGCAATGGAAGGTCGACTGGGCGATGCGCTGGGTCGCGCTGGGCGTCGACTATGAAATGTCGGGCAAGGATCTGATCGATTCGGTGACGCAGTCGTCGAAGATCTGCCGCGCGCTGGGCGCCCGCCCGCCCGAGGGCTTCAACTACGAGATGTTCCTCGACGAAAAGGGCGAGAAGATCTCCAAGTCCAAAGGCAACGGCCTGTCGATGGAACAGTGGCTGACCTACGGCCCCGAGGAGAGCCTGGCATTCTACGCCTATCGTGAACCCAAAAAGGCCAAGTCGCTCCACATGGGCGTGATCCCGCGCGCGATCGACGATTACTGGCAGTTCCGCGGCAACTGGAAGGACCAGGCGCTCAAGGAGCGGCTCGGCAACCCCGTGCATCATATCCATGATGGCGAGGTGCCCGAGGAGTCGCTGCCCGTGACCTTCGGGCTGCTGCTCAATCTGGTCGGCGTTATGGGTGAGGCGAACAAGACGCAGGTCTGGGGTTATCTGGCCAATTATGTGCCTGATGCCGACCCTGTGAAATACCCCGCGCTCGACCGGTTGATCGGCTATGCGCTCGCCTATCACCGCGACTTCATCGCGCCCACGCTCAAGCGCCGCGCGCCAACCGCGTCCGAAGCCGAGGCGCTCAAGGATCTCGACGCACGGCTGGCGGGCCTGCCCGTCGATGCCGATGCCGAAGCAATCCAGAATGAGGTCTATGCGGTCGGCAAGGTCGAGAGCTATGGGTTCGAATCGCTGCGCGACTGGTTCAAGGCGCTCTACGAGACACTGCTGGGCCAGGAACAGGGGCCTCGCATGGGAAGTTTCATCGCGCTCTATGGTGTCGAGAACAGCCGCAAGCTGATCGCCGGGGCGCTGGCCGCGGCATGACGATCCGCGTCGCGCGCCTCGCCGCGGACGACATCGACGCGCACGCCGAAGCGCTCGGCGCGATCCTGCTCGATTGCGTGGCGGGCGGAGCGTCGGTCAGCTTCATGGCCGACCTGACGCGCGAACGCGCCGAGGATTTCTGGCGGAGCAAGGCCGAGGGGGTCGCGCGCGACGATATCCGCCTGCTCGCGGCCGAAGCGGACGGCGCTATGCTCGGCACGGTCACCGTTGCGCGCGCGGGGCCCGACAATCAGCCGCACCGCGGCGATGTCGCCAAGATGCTCGTCCATAGCCGCGCGCGCAGGCGCGGCGTGGCGCGGCTGCTGATGGAGACGGCCGAGCGCGAGGCGCGCGCCATGGGGCTCACTTTGCTCGTGCTCGACACGGTGACGGGCAGCGCCGCCGAAGCCCTTTATGTGGGCCTTGGCTGGCAGCGCGTGGGTGAGATCCCCGATTTCGCGCTGTATCCCGACGGCGCCCTCTGCCCGACGACCTTCTTCTATAAAAGGCTCGGCTAGGTTCTACCGCGAAGCCGCGCGCACGCGGCGGTGCATTCGGCCCTGCGGCGCGAGTTCGGCGGACAGCCGCTCAGCGTCGGCGGATGCGATGCCTGCGCGCTTCAGCGCCTCGACCAGCGCCTGCTCAGCCGGAACCTCGACATCGGGCGCAACGCCGGGGCCTTCCCATCCCTGGCCGGTGTCGGGGTCGTACGTGCGGCCGACGGGAATGAAGGCGGTGAAGCCGGAGGGCAGCGGCACCATGCCCCCATAATGCCCCGCGCCCGCGGTCGGCTGACCTATCAGCGTGGCGCGATGCGTGCGCTTCATCGTCAACGCGAAATGCTCGGCGGCTGAGGCGCTGCCGCCCGAGGTCAGCACGTAGATCTTGGCCGAGGCGAGCGGGCTCGCGGGGCTTGCGGCCAATGCCCAGTGATCCTGGCGGACGACTTCCGGCGCCGATGCGACGCGTTTGAGCGTTGCGCGATCGTCCAGCGGCTCGTTGCCCGCAGCAACCACCGCTGCGCGCGTCTCCATCGCAACGAGCTGGGTCGATTGGGCGAACAGCAGCGGGAACATTACGTCCATTTCGTCGAGCCCGCCGCCGCGATGCGTGCGGACATCGATGATGAGCGTCTTGGCCGTCGCATAGTCGCGCACGAACTGCCTGCTCGCGGCGACCGACTCCTCGGAGCCGGGAAAGCCGTTGAAGCGGATAAACGCTACGCCGGGCGCAACCCAACGCGCCTTTTCGACCGCAGACGGCGGCGTGGAACCCGGCTGCACAGCGGGGCGCGAAAGATCGGGCGGGCTCGCAAAGACCCGCAGATGTCCATCGGGCGCGATCGCCTGGACGTCGGCGGTCATCATCTCGGCCAACGCTTCGCGACTGATGGTCTTGTCATAGCCGCCTGCCGCAGCCTTGACGCGCAGCGCGGCCGCGTAACGCTTGCCTGTTTCGGGGAAGACAAAATTGTCTTCGAGCTTCCTGGCGAACTCCTCGGCAAGCGCGCGCGCCTCGGACGCAGTCGGCACCGGCGACGGAGCCTCGGCTTTCGCGGTCTCGGCCTGGGCAAAGAGTGCGCCGCTCGACAGCGCGGCGACGGAGAGAGCAAATGGCAAAGCGAAGCGCATCGGCATCCTTTCGATTGATGCGTTACATGTTACCGATTCGCGATGCCGAAGCCCTGCGCCGCACGCCGCCGATTTTCCATCAACGGCCAACGAGGTGCGACGAAACGCGACGCCGGCCGAAACGATCTCCGGCCGGCGCCATAGCCAGCATCACTGCTTCGATGCGATCCAGTCGTCGATCTTCTTGTCGAGCACGGTGAGCGGCAGCGCGCCCGTCATCAGCACCTGCGCGTGGAATTCGCGCGGATCGAACTTCGCACCGAGCTTGTCCTGCGCGCGCTTTTTCAGCTCGGAGATCTTGAGCTGGCCGACCTTGTACGCAAGCGCCTGGCCCGGCCATGCGATATAGCGTTCGACCTCGGCGGTGGCGTCGGTCTTACCCATGCTCGAATTGTCCAGCATGTACTGGATCGCCTGTTCGCGGGTCCAACCCTTGGCATGGATGCCGCTGTCGACCACCAGCCGCATCGCGCGCAGCATCTCGTCGTCGAGACCGCCGAAGCGCTGATAGGGATCGGTTTCCATGCCCAATTCCTTCCAGAGCGTCTCCGCATAGAGGCCCCAGCCTTCGGAGTAGGCGGTGTTCCCGCCATAGCGCATGAACGAAGGCAGCGCGTCATTCTCCTGCGCAAGGCTGATCTGGAAATGGTGTCCCGGCGCGCCTTCGTGCAGGTAAAGCGTTTCCATGCCCGGCGTCGTGCGCGACGGGAGGTCATAGGTGTTGAAGTAGAAGATGCCCGGCCGGTTCTGCGACGGGTTCTTGGGGTCGTAGAGACCGGGTTCGTAGGAGCCGCCCGCCTGCGTCTTTTCGCGCCAGGGCTCATAGAAGCGGATCTCAAGCGGCGTCTTGGGGATGGTCGAGAACTGCTCGCCGATGCGCGCATCGACCTTCTTGCCCACCGCATAATAGCCGTCGACCAGTGCCTGTTTCGTCGCCGGCTTGAACTTCGGGTCGGTGCGGAGATACTCGAAGAACTCGGTGAGCGTGCCCTTGAAGCCGACCTGGTCCTTGATCTTCTCCATCTCGCCCTTGATCCGAGCGACTTCGCTGAGCCCCAGATTGTGGGCATAATCGGGGGTGAGCGGCAGCGTGGTGAGCTGTTCGATCGCGGCCTGATAGACCTTGGCGCCGCCCTTCATCGCCGAGATACCGACCTGTTCGCGTGCAACGGGCAGATACTCGTTCTTGAGGAAGTCGCGCAGGCGCGTGTGCGCAGGGAGCAACTCGTCGCGGATCGCGGCGGCGTAGGCGGCCTTCAGGCGCGTCTGATCGGCCGTCGAAATGCCCTCGGGAAACTTCTGGACCGGTCCGTAGAAAACCGAGCCCTCGACGCCCTGCGCGATCAGATTGTCGAGCTGGCCGATCATGTTGTTGACCGTCATCTTCGACTGGACGACGCCTGATTTCATGCCCTCGCGGAAGCGACCGATCGAGCGATCGAGGAGGAGGACATAGTCCTTGTGACGTTTCAGATTATTCTCATAGTCGGCGAGCGTCTTGAACGGCGCGGCGCCCTTGCCCGAGGCGAAGCTGGGGTAGAAGGTGTGAAAGCCCGTGAAATGGTCGATCGGGCGCACCGCGGTGAGCGCGAGCATTTCGGGTGTGAGGTTCTTGAGCGTCAGCCTGGTCTGCCACTCGAAGACGTCATAGGCGATCTGGTCGGTGGCATTGAGCTTGTTGCGGTCGACCGCGTGCAGCCCCTTGAGATCGGCCTCGGCAGCCGTGCGTTCGGCATCGAAATAGGCATCGCTGACATAGTCGCCCAAGCGATCGGCATAGCGCATGTCGCCCCGGAAAAGCGCACTGATCGGGTTGCGCTTGAGGCTCGCTTCATCGCTGTCGGCGAAGAGCTTGTGAAGTTGGGCATGGGCGCTGTTGGCGGCGGCGGCGGCGGCGGGCGTCGCCTGCTGCGCGGCGGCGGGCATCAGTGGAACCAGCGCGGCTGCCGACAGGAAAAGCGCCGCGCGAACCGTCTTCGAAAGCGTCATGGGGGTCTCCGATATCATCTGTATTACTGGAGTATAGCGCCGCCCTGGATAAAACAAGCAGCCCCGGCACATGGACTGCGCCGGGGCTGCTGCGCCCGCTCGGCCGGGGCTTACCAGTAGAAGTTGCGGATCACATCGATGACGACGCCGCGCCGGATGTCGACGAGCATCAGATCGTCATAGTTGCGCACCCACCGCTGATAGCCGCTGGCCTTGGGCAGCCGGTAACGCCAGGGATCGGCGATCCAGTAGCGCTGCGTGTAATGGACCGGCTTGATCCGCGCACCCGGGCGGAAGCTCTGGTAGCGATAAGGTGCCTTCCAGTTACCGCGGGAATAGAGCGCGCGATGGTCGTTGCGCCAGGCGCGCCAGTCATTGCGGCTCCAGTTGCGGTCGCGCAGATCCTCGCGATACTCGCGCTTTGCGTCGCGCACATCGCGCTGCTGATCGCGGACTTCGTAGCGCGGCGCGCCGCGATCGATCGCACGATTTCGTTCGCGCTGTTCCTGTCGGATATCCTGGCGATCACGCCGCAGTTCGCCCTGCGACTGGGCCATCGCTGCCGATGGCATGATCGTCGCGGCCATCAGTGCGGCAATAATGAAACTGCGCATAATCGAACTCCTGACTCGCCCGGCAAAAACCATGTGCGCCGGCAGGAGAAGGGATGGCCGATTCGTCCTGAATCGCGGACGAACGGTTTCGTCAGCGATATGAAAGCCTGTGTCGCAAATTGTAACGAGGGAACAGGCACCTATATCATGGGCTCACGCGAAGGAGCGCGGCGATGAAAGAGCCCGGACCCGACCACCCGATCACCATCACCCCATTTGCCGGGCGCGTCCGCGTGGTCGCCGACGGCAATGTGATCGTCGATACGAGCCACGCGCTGTCGCTCGCCGAGGCTGACTATCCGCCGGTGCTCTACGTCCCACGCGGCGATACGCACATGGCCTCGCTGACGCCGTCGAGCCATCACACGACCTGCCCGTACAAGGGTGAGGCCAGCTATTTCGATATTGGTGAAATAAAGAATGCGGTGTGGAGTTATGAGACGCCCAATACCGCAGTAGCAGCGATCGCGGGACATCTCGCTTTTTATCCCGACAAGGTGAAGATCGAGCGGCTGCCGCCGGGCTAGACCTTGATCGTTTCCGGTTGAATCAACCGCTCTAGATCCACGGCCGCTCGCGGAACCATTTGGTGACGATGTATTTGGTGCCCGCGATTACCGGCGCGCCCGCATGCAGCGTTCGCAGATTGGGTGCGCCATTGGGGCCCATGTTGTTCCACGCCAACAGCAGGCCGGAGCGCGGGTTTACCGAGATGCCCGCCATCGGAAAATCGGTGGCGCCGCCTGCTTCGGGCATGTTGAGATAGATCATCGCGGTCCAGCTTCGCTGTCCGCCCGTGGCCTCCATGTCGGCCCAATAGGACTGGTTGATGTGGAAGAAATCGTGATGCGGCTTGAACTCCTGCCCCATCCGGTAACGCTGCCCCTGAAGTGTCTCGCCGTGACTTGGGTCGATACCCATGAGCTCGCAGACCCTGATGTCGATCGCCTCGACTTCTTCGTCCCAGCGATCGAGATTGCAGCTATGGCTCGTGCGAAAGCTGTTGTCCGCGCCTTCGGAGAAGAGTGAAGAGGGCTGGCTGTCGGTGTCGATCATTGCGATCAGCCGCGCACATTCCTCGACGGTCAGAAAATCGGGGCGCACGAACATCTCGATCCCATCGACGGGTATCGTCTGCACGCCTTGCGCCGCGGTCAGCCGCGCGGCCACGATCTCGCCGATCTGTGCGAGCCGCTGCGAGGGTGGCCCCGCCTCGTAATCATCGTCCTCGGCCGCCCCGGTCACGGAATGCGCTTTCCCCGCACCATCACGAAATCGACCTTTTCGAGCGTGCGGATATCGGCCAGCGGATCGCCCGAAACCGCGATGATATCCGCCGAATAGCCCGGCGCAATCCGGCCGATCTCATTTTCCATATCGAGCAGCTTCGCAGCGGTGGTCGTCGCGCTCGCGAGCGCCTCGGTCGGCGTCATTCCCCCGAGTTCCACCATCTGCGCAAATTCCTCGGCATTGCGGCCATGCTCGAACACGCCGGCATCGGTGCCGAAGACAATCGTGACCCCGGCCTCGTGCGCGGCGTTCAGCGCCTTGCCGATGGTGCCAAGCGTCTCACGCACCTTGGCCTCGACGGTCGGCGTATAGACGCCCTTGCCCAGCCGGTCGCGGATGCCGGTGAACGCCATCAGTGTGGGCACATAGGCGGTGCCCTTTTCCTTCATCGCCTTGATCGCCGCGGCGTCGGCGAAGGTGCCGTGCTCGATCGTGTCGATCCCCGCGCGCGCCGCGCCCTCGATGCCGCGTGCGCCATGTGCGTGCGCCGCGACGCGCAGGCCAAGGCCGTGCGCGGTGTCCGCGATCGCCTTCATCTCGGGATCGGTGAAATGCTGGCCGAGCCCTCTGCCCTGCTGCGACAGCACGCCCCCGGTGGCGGTGATCTTGATGACGTTTGCGCCGTTCTTCGATGCTTCGCGCACGCGCGCCGCGCATTGTTCGGGACCGGTGCAGGTATTGCCCGCGTCGAGCACCGCGTTGACCTCGGGACGAAAGCCCGAGACGTCGCCGTGCCCGCCGATGATCGAGATTGCGGGCCCTGACGATATGATCCGCGGCCCCGGGATCATGCCTTCGGCGGTGCCGCGGCGGAGCACGAAGCCGACGTCGCGCGCCGAGCCGAGGTCGCGCACTGTCGTAAAGCCCGCGCGCGCGGTGACGAGCGCGTTTTTCGCACCGACGACGACGCCCCATTCGTCGGGCTCGACCGCTTCCTTCCAGAAATCTCCGCCGGGATCGCCCGACAGGTGAACGTGCATGTCGACCAGGCCGGGCAGCACGGTCTTGCCTGAAAGGTCGATCTCGGTCGCGCCCGCGGGCGCGGGCACACGCCCCGGCGTGACCGAGACGATCCGCCCGTCGGTAACCGTGATCGTCGATTCGCCGAGCGGCGCGCTGCCCGCCGCAGTGATCACGCGGCCTGCATGGATGACCTGAGTCTCGGCATAGGCTGGCGCGGCGATAGCGAGCGCGGCAACGCCCATCAAACGTATGATCATCAAACCATTCCTCCCTGTTGCGCGACAGTGCAAAAGCCGGGCGGGCGGCGCAAGGGGCGCGCAACATTTCGCGCAGGATGGACGGAAAGTGATGCTGCGACGCACAAAATCGTTGCGCGACACATGATCGCTGGCCATCTTGGCGGCCATGAGTTCCAACAAGCTGCTGCTCGAGGCCATCGCGCTCAGGAAATGCGTTACGGCCACCTATAATCGCGGAACCGTCAAGCTGGCGCCGCATATCCTCTACACGCGCCATGACGAGCTGTTCATCGATGCCGTCACCGTCTCGCGCGATGGCAAACCGCCACGCGAGATCAAGATCGGCACTTTCAAGGTGTCCGGGTTGAGCGACCTCGCGCTCGACGACGAACCCTTTGCGCCCGAGCCGGGCTTTGACGCGGACGCCGAGAAATATGCGGGTGTGGCGTTGTTCGCGGTCCAGAGCTGACCGCCAAGATTCAGTCATCGCCAAGTCAAAATGACTAACATATTGATCGTGCACAATAACCAATAAATATTTTGTCATCTCGCAGGTGAAACGTTCTGCAAACGCGCCAGATCGTAGAGTAAATTACGTGGATTGCAGTTGACCGAAACCTGAATTTCACTGATTGGCGCGATCATAGCCCAGACAGGGGGGTCGCGATGATCTGTGGCGCATCTTTTGACGCACGTCCAAAATTTCGCATATATTTCTTGGCGTTACTGGCATTGTCTGGCTGTGGCGGCGACGGTGGCTCGACGCCCGCGCCCAATGTGCCCGGCGGCGCGCCCACCCCAACCCCCACCCCGACGGTGAGCCTGAGCGCATCCCCC
The DNA here is from genome assembly GCF_003590775.1 of Sphingomonas cavernae. GTDB lineage: Bacteria > Pseudomonadota > Alphaproteobacteria > Sphingomonadales > Sphingomonadaceae > Sphingobium_A > Sphingobium_A cavernae. Next base: position 1,275,677 of record NZ_QYUM01000002.1, read on the forward strand.
GCCACGATCTCTACGGGCGGATCGAGCACGTTGAACTGGAGTGCATCTTCGGGCGCGGCCAATTGCGTGGCCAGCGGGGACGGGCAGTTCGCGGGCAGCAAGGCCACAACCGGTTCGGCGGTGGTGACGCCCGTCGCGACGACGAGCTACGAGCTCGAATGCAGCTTTTCTGGCGCGCCGTTGACGGCCAGCGCGACGGTGACCGTCGATGCAACGCCGGGCGGCGGTGGTGCGTCGGGTGCGTTCGGCAATCCCGATAACGGCGCGATCCCCGATCGCGCGCAGCATCCCATCGCCTTTCCCACCGCGATCGGCTTCGGCAAGAACACGAGCGTGCGTGGCCCCAATGCGGTCGTCTACAAGATCAACTCGCTCGAGGACACAGCCGTCCCCGGCGACGGCAAGATCACCTACCGCGAATGCGCGCTCGCGCTGCAGGTGACCAGCCCGTACAGCATCCCCGCGGGGCGTCCGCGCTACTGCGTGTTCGATGTCTCGGGCGCGATCGAGATCCAGTCGGCCGCCTATATCAGGACGCCCAAAATCTATATCGCGGGCCAGACCTCGCCGGGGGGTATCGAGTTCCGCCTCGGCGCCAACTACAACCCCGTCGATTCGCTGATCGACACGCGCTCGGGCGGCAACGACATGATCCTGCGCCATGTCCGCACGCGCACCGGCCCGCATCCCGGACGCAGCTCGCTGAACGGCGATCCCATTCGCATGTCGGGGACCAACAACCAGATCCTCGACCATGTCTCGACGATGTTCGGCACCGACGAGAGCCTCGACATGGGCTGCACCAACTGTACGCTGCAATGGTCGATCGTCGGGCCCAATCTGTGCCGCAATGGCGGCCACACCTCGTCGCTCCACTGCAAGAGCTTCTTCCTCAAGCCCGCCTCCAACATCACCATCGCGCACAACCTCTCGCAGCATGGCGAGCAGCGCGGCATCAACATCGCGGTGGGCACCGCACCCGCGGCCGCGGGCACCGTCGGCCAGGCCGACATCATCAGCAACGTCTTCTACAATTTCGTCTCCGAGACGGGGCTGGTCTCCAACCAGTTCGGCAGCGTCTATGCCAATTATGTCGGCAATGTCGCGCTGAGGGGCCCGCGCTACAATGCCAGCGACGGCAACTACCTGATCGGGCTCTACACCCCGGGCGGCGCGCTCAACTATGGCTTCAACATCTATGCCAAGGACAATGTGACGCCGCGCACGCGCGTCGCGGGGCAGTTCGGGCAGAGCGTCTCCGATCCCTTCGTCCAGGCCGCGGGCTTCATGGCGCATGTCGTGGCCTCGACGATCTGCGGCGTCACCCCTGTCGGCGCCAAGGACTGCGCGCGCGCGGGGCTCGGCGTCGTGCAGAATCTCGGTTACGCGATCGCCCCGGGCAAGGCGCTCAGCTTCGACCCCGCGCGCCTCGTCGCACCCGAACAGGCGCTGCGCGCGGTGCTCGCCTATGCCGGCGCCGATCGCTGCCGCGACGGCACCTGCCGCGACAATGTCGATGCGCGCTATATCGACGATGTCCGCACCTGCGACAAATCGCCTTATCTGTTCGAGGCCGACTGGCCGGGCTCGATCGCCGATCTCGGCGGCTGGGCGCAGCTCTCCCCGGGTGCGTCCAAGGCCGACACCGACAATGACGGCATGCCCGACGACTGGGAGAAGCGCTTCACCAACACCAATCCCAATGTCTGGGACGCCAATGACGACAAGGACGGCGACGGCTATCCCAATATCGAGGAATATCTCAACGCCCTCGCCCAGGACGACGCCCGCTATTCAGGCTTCGCCGCCAACGCCACCGGCTCCATCCCCGCCTATAACTGCGGACGCGCCATGTACTGACCGAAAGCCGGACAAGCTTCCGCGGCCGCGTCTGGGAATTTCGAGGTACGCCCGGTGACCGGCGCGCCCTGGGCGCATTTTTGCACGACAATGGCGGCTCACGGGGCAGTGGAAACGGCGCGGATGAGCAGAACATGAGTAGCCAGCGCGAAGCGCGGATTGATCGTCGATGCGGCTGACCGATGTGAGAGGGGTCTTCCAGATTTTCGCTGCGGGACCCGCACGCCAGCGTTTCGTCAATGTCGGGCACCTGCTGTCGGGCAACATGGTGACGCTGGTCCTGAGCTTCGGCGCGGTGGCGCTGACCGCGCGAACCCTCGGCCCTACCCAATACGGCATGCTCGCCCTGATCATCAGCTTTGCGCAGGCGATGGAGATGCTCGTCAGCTTCCAGACATGGCAGCCCGTGATCCGCTTCGGCGCCGGGCTCGAAGAGGCGGGGCGCGACGACGATTTCGCGGCGCTCTGCAAATTCGGTTTCCTGCTCGATTTCAGCGCTGCAGCCGCAAGCTGGATCGTGGCGCTGGCGCTGATGCTGGCCGCAGGACAATTCTATGGCTGGTCGGGCGAGATCTACACGCTCATCCTCATCTACTCGGCCACGCTGCTCTTCAAGGTCAACGGTGCTCCGGTAGGGATATTGCGCCTGACGGGGCGGTTCCGCTCGGTCGCCTATCTCCAGGCCGTGAGCATGGCGGTACGGCTTTCACTCTGTGTTGTCGCCTTCCTCCAGGGCGCCGGAATGCTGACATTCGTCCTGATCTGGGCGAGCACACAGATACTGGGGTCGCTGCTGCTTATCGCGACATCGCTGCGCGAGCTGGCGCGACGGGGCCTCAAGCGTGTCTTCCATGCACGGGTCGCCGGGATAACCGAGCGATTTCCGGGTATCTGGGGTTTCACCTGGTCGACAAATTTCTCGCTGACGCTCTGGTCGAGCGCGCAGCAGCTAGACACGCTGCTTGTTGGTGCGCTCGCCGACCCGGCGGGGGCGGGCCTTTATCACATCGCAAAACGCATCAGCAAAACCTTCCTTCAGGCCGGCGCACAGTTGCAGGCGGTGGTCTATCCGGAGATCGCGCGTCTCTGGAATACCGACAAGCTCGGCGAGTTTCGCCGCGTGGTGCTCCAATCCGAGTTCATGCTGGCCGCATTCGGACTTGCCGCCTGGGCCTTCATCGCCCTGTTTGCCGGGCCGCTGATCAGGGCCTTTGTAGGACCCGAGTTCGCGGCGGCGGCACCGCTGCTGATCGTCCAGATGTTTGCGGTGACGCTGGCACTCACCAGCTCGATCAAGCGCGCAGCGCTGATGTCGATGGGCCAGGCGAGACAACTGTTCGTCGCCGTACTGGTCGTGGTGCCGATATTCCACGCCTCGGCGATTCTCCTGATCCCCCGGATGGGTCCCATGGGCGCCAATTTGGCGCACCTCATCATGGCCACACTCTGGATCATCGTGCTGCACGTTATGTTTCGGCGCGCCTTTCAGCGCGGCAGCGACGGTGGCTCGCCGAGCATCGCGAAGGGGACGAGGAATCAGCCGTTGACCTCCGAGGAAGCGCCGCGCGGCTAGACCAGGATAAACCGTCAGGATCCGATTACGAGCCGCGATCGCTTGCCAAGCGCCCGTCGAACCAGCGCGATAATCGCCAGCGACAGCGCAAAACCCGCCAGAAAGGTCGCAACTACGCCCGCGAGAAGCGCCCACCATGGCTGATCGGGCGGGACCATTCCCCCGACCAGCCGCGCGATCGGCCGCAATATCGGGCCATGGACGAAATAGATCCCGAAAGACGCGGACGCTGCGACGGCAAGCATCGAACGCCATACCGACGCGGGCCGCCCCGACCAGGCGCGCAGCGCGACGAGCAGCATCGATGCGATGCCGAGGCGCTGAATGTAGAAGAAGGTTTCGCGCAGCGAGGTAAATCCGATCCTGTCGATCCCGGCGATATGCAGCATCGCAAGCGCCGCCGTGGCAAGCAGCGCAACTCCGCAGAGCCAGGGCATGCAGCGCGTCAGAAGATCGAGCGACCGGTCAAGCTGGATGCCCAGCACGAGGCCGAACATATATGCTCCGCCGAAATAGACGAAGATCGAGGGCGTCAGCACGGTTCCGGTGCGTGAGATCAGCAATGGCAGCAGAATGATCGCCACGACGGCCCACCGCCATCGCCTCGACCGCGCCAGCCTCGAAAGCAGCGGGCTGATCGCGTAGAGGCCAAGGATGACCGGAATATACCACAGCGTATTCCACGCATCTCCCGTCGCGATGTTGAAGCCGAGTTCTCGCGCGAAAGCGGTCAGGCCCGTTGCCTCGTCGCCGCGACGGACCGCCAGCGCCCAGGCAATCGCGGTCAGCACGAACGACACGACGACATAAGGTGATCCGATATTCAGCAACCGCGCCCTGAAGAACGGCCAATGCGCGCGCCGCCAGAACAGATGGCCGTAAAGCACGCCCGATATAATGCTGAAATAGAGCGTCGAATCATGAAAGAGGATGTGGTTGATCGCCAGTGCCGCGGTCGATGACGGTGTGAGTGCGCCGACACCCTGTAGAAGAAACGCGTTACCGGCGTGCAGCATCACGATCAGCAGGATCGCGACGCCGCGCAAGAGATCCAGATAGCCGACATATGTCGCGTCCGCCGGCTGCGCTGCGACCGGATCGCGGGCCATTGCGGGTGAGAGCGCATCGGCCGTCATGGTCCTGCCCGTGCCTTCAGGGGGCCACAGACCGCTCGGCTCTGCGTCGACTGGCCGGCGCCTGCCAAGGGCTGCCGCAAGGGATGCTCGCGGTCCAGCATCGTGGCGGGCGGTGCGGGACAGCACGCGCCGCGATCAGCGCTGGCGCGATCGTGGAGCGGCGCGAGGTTGACGGCGAGGCTGAGGGCAAGCGCGACTGCGATCGCGGCGGAGCCCCGCCCGCCCGCCACCAGCCCGGGGGCAGCCGCGATCGGCAGCGCGAGCGTCCATTGCGAACTATAGAGCAGCGCTTCGTCGGGATTGAAGAAAAGATAGAACACGAACAGCACTGCGACACAGCCAAGCGAAGCCAGAACCAGGGGACGTTGCGCGCCCGCCAGCCCGCGAACGATGCCCGTCAGGTATATCGCGTAGCTGCCGACCAGTGCCGCCGCCCGCATCGGATCGGCGAACAGCGCCGCGGCATCCGCAGCGACATAGCGACACTGCACATGCTCGATCGGCGCGACGAACGCGAACAGGAAGAAGCTCGCGAGATAATCCTGGAGGATGCGGGGATCGGTGAAATTCGAGAGCGCGGCATAGCGCTGCAGATATTGCTCCTGCCATAGCAGACCCGACACAGGATCGAAAACGATGGCGGGAAGCATCGCACAGATCGACGCAATCGCCGCAGGGACCAGCAGCGTCAAACCCAGCCGCCTGATCCAGGAGCCGCGCGCGTGGCGCCATGCCATCCCGGTATGGACCAGCAGGAAGGCCAGCGCCGGCGGATTTGCCAGCCCGACGACCGCGCCCGCTGCCCCTGCTCCCGCAGCGGTGAGCCACGGTGCGCGCGTCACGTGCGGAGCGAGCATCGTGAACACCAGACACGCCAGCGCCACAGCCATGATCGTCACGCCGTACGTCTCGACGACGCCAAAGATCGTAATCGTCCCGAACGCGGACAGGGCAAGGCCGGCGAGCAGCATCGCCATGACGCTGCCCGCATGCAGACGCCGCAGAAAGGCGAAGATCAGGCCCGCGGCGATCGCCTGGATCAGTGCGAGCGCGACCGAAGCCGCGCTCGCCGCCGACATGCCCATAGCTATCAGGGGCCTCGCGATGCCGGAGACCAGCGCCACCGCAAGCGGGTGCTTGCGCGGCTTGAGCCCCGAATATTTCTGGTGCGCCAACGCCCTTGCATAACTGGCAGTGTCCGCGCCGAGGACGCAGTTGTTTGTCCCGATCGCCTCACGGCTGAACTCAAGTCTTGTGAAGGACAGGCAGAATATCGCGGCCATCAGCACGAGCGCGCAGAGAACGGCGCGCATGTCGACCGCGCCTGCGCCCGTCCCCTTGTCGCGCGGTACCGGCCACCGACCAGGCGGCGGCGCTGGCGCGACCGACCCTACCACGCCCAGACCAGGATCCCGGCCACGGCTCCGCCGCACAACAGGCTCTTGAGATCGCCGGTCGCGTAGACGACGGGATCGTCCCTCACCTTGAGCCGATTGGCCAGCAGCATCAGCCGGATCAGCCAATAGATCAGGACAGGCGCAATGTACCACAGCCTTTCTGGATGGCTGTAGGTGAGCAGGACGTCTTCAGAGCCAATGAACCGCGTGAAGATTGTGATCGCGCTGAAGCCCGAGGCAGCCGCAAGCGGAACCATCACGCGCAGATCCTCGACCCGGTAGGCGCGGCTGGGCGCGCGCGTGCCCCCTGCATCGAGCAGATAGGACAATTCGGTGAAGCGCTTCACCAGCGCCAGGGCGAGGAAGAAGAACAGCGAGAAAGCGATGATCCATTCGGAGGAATCGGACCCGATCGCTTCGTCTCCGGCGATCACGCGCAGCGTGTAGAGGAGCGCCAGGACCACGACGTCAAGGCCAAGCATGCGCTTCACGATCACCGAATACAGGCAGGTTGCGCAATAATAGACGCCGAGAACCACGACGAATTCGATCGGCAGGAGGGCCGCAACGGCAAAGGCGGCGACGGCAAGGCCAAGGATCAGCCCGATTGCCACGGCGCGGCTGATCGCGCCGCGCGCGATAGGCCGCTCACGCTTGAACTGGTGCAGTCGATCCGCCTCGGCATCGATCAGATCGTTAAGCACATAGGCGCTCGACGCCGCGAGCGAGAAAGCGAGGAAGGCCGTGATCGACGCCCCGAGTGATGCCATGCCGAATTCGCGACTGACCAGCATCGGCACAAAGACGAGGATGTTCTTTTGCCAGTGATGAACCCGCATGAGCATGAGCGCGTCGCGGGCCAGACCCAAAAGTCCCGTGCCGGGAACCTGAGCCTGTGCCTTGTTGTCCAGGGTGTTGCTTCGCTGCGCTCGATTCATGACGAAACTGTAACGCGAGCTGCGCGCATTCATTTGCTACGCATTGGAGTTACCTCGCTATTTTGAGATTTCGCAAGTCAACCGGCCGACCTTGCGGGGAGCGCGTCAACCCAACGCAGCGGTGCGGATCGGTTCGGGTCTTTCGATATGCGATGCGGCACGCGCATGAATGAATGCCTGCCCGTCGACAGCGGCTTTCATAAGGCTTGGAAAAGCCATGGCGGAGACGGAGGGATTCGAACCCTCGGTACAGGATTTACCCGTACGACGGTTTAGCAAACCGTTGGTTTCAGCCACTCACCCACGTCTCCGGATGTTCGGCGAAGCGCGGCTATAGCGGGCGAATCGGGGCATATCAACAGCGCTATTGCGATTCAGCATATGGTTTTTTGCAGCAAGCGACTCGGATGGCCGCAAGATCGACTCGGGTCGCCGCGCCGTTCATTGCAGGCTCATGCGACGAAGCGCTATTCAGGCAAGTCATTGCCGGGGGTCGATATGATCAGGATTCATGCATTCAAGGGCATTTTGCTCGCCGCAGCGCTCTCGACGGGGGCATTGCCCGCGGCCGCTCAGATCCGCTCGATCGATCCCAATGAGGCGATCGACGCCGACCTCGCGCCCGTGCAACAGGATGGCGTGCAGCAGGGTGATTCGACACCCGCCACCCCGAACAATTCCGCGACGCCCGATTCCGGACTGCCGGTCAACAGCGATCCGCTACCCCCGGCCACCGCTACACCCGCACCCCCCGCCGCCACGACGTCGCGCACCGCGCAGCAACAGGAAACCTATGAGAGGGGCGACCTGATCGGCGCGGCCGAGGGCGTGTTCGGCAAGGGCGCCGAGGGGCTCGCCGGGCTGATCGAGAACATCCTCAAGGATCAGGGCGAACCCAACGCCTATATCACGGGCGAAGAGGCCTCGGGCGCGTTCGTCGTCGGGCTGCGCTACGGATCGGGCACGCTCCACCACAAGATCGAGGGCAACCGCCCGGTCTATTGGACAGGCCCGTCGATCGGCTTCGACGCGGGCGCCAATGCATCCAAGAGCTTCGTGCTCGTCTATAATCTCCACGACAGCCAGGACCTCTACCGCCGCTATCCGCAAGGCGAGGGCGCGGGCTATTTCGTCGGCGGATTCAGCGCGAGCTATCTGCGCCGCGGGGACGTGGTGCTAATCCCCGTGCGGCTTGGCGCGGGGCTCAGGCTGGGGGCCAATGTCGGCTATATGAAGTTCAGCGAAAAGGGCCGCTGGCTGCCCTTCTGAACGGGTTACATTTCAGAAGAAACGGGCCGGCGGAGCGATCCGCCGGCCCTCTGCATCAGAAGGTGATCCGGCCTGAAATGCCGTAGATGCGCGGTTCGTTCACCATTCCCGTCAGATTGTTGAAGTCGATGCCGCTGACCGCCGAAGCGTCGTTGGTGATATTGCGGACATAACCCGCAATCTCCCAGCTATCGGTCTTGTAGCCGATGCGAAGCCCGCCCTCGAGCATGCTCGAATCCTGGAACTCGACCGACTCGTAGAGGAAGAAGTTGATCTTCGAGCGATAGGCCCAGTCGGTATAGGCGTAGATTTCGCCGTCTCCGATCGGGATCGCGTAGCGCGCGGTCCAGTTGGCGATCCAGCGCGGGCTCTGCGGCAGGCTGTTGCCGTCGATCGAGACGATCGCGGGCGAGAACGGCGCCGCCGGAACCACGATCGGATCGAGCGGGGTGCACAGCGATACATTGGGGAAGGTGTCGGTGCGCACCGCACCGCACGCCGCGGTAGTCAGGTCGGAGTCCTGAATCTCGGTATTGTTGTAGCTGAGGCCGACGGTGAGCAGCAATTCGGGTATCGGCTTCAGTTCGGCGTCCATCTCGAAGCCATAGCCCCGCACATTGTCCGCGTTGATCAGCCGGTTGGCATTGACCCCGCCGCCCACCGCGGTGAGCTGCGCGTCGTTGAGGTCATAATAGAAGCCATTGAGGTTGAAGCGGCCTCTGCCGTCAAGGAAGGTAGCCTTGATGCCAGCCTCATACGACTGGATCGTCTCCGAATCGCCGACCGTGACGCCCGATTCGAGCGGCGTCGGCGTGGCCGGTGCGAAAAGGATGCGCCCCTGGATACTTGGCGCGCGATAGCCCTTGGCGACGCGCGCATAGAGGTTGACGTCATCGCTGGCCTCGAACGTCGCACTGATGTCCCAGGTCAGATTGTCGTCCTCGACATGGCGCGTGACCGTGCCGAGCGGGTTCTGCAGGAACGCCGGGAACTGCGTATCGCGCGTGCGGTTCACGACATAGTCGCGCTCGTCATTGTTGTAGCGCATGCCCCCCGTCAGGCTGAACTGGTCGGTGAACCTGTAGGTGACCGACCCGAAAATGCCGTAGGCCTTGCTGTTCTGGTGCTGGTCGACCGCGATGTTGACCCCGCCCGGCGGATTCAGCGGATCGCCCAGCGTCGAGTAGTTCTCGCTGACGATGTCGAGATCCTCGTCGAAATAGAAGAACCCAGCCTGATAGCTGAGCGGGCCGTTGCCATTGCTGGCGATGCGGATTTCCTGCGTGAACTGCTGAAGATTAGGGACGCTGTCGCGCGTCTCGGCGGTGAAGGGGATGAAGCCGGGGCCGGTGAGCGCGGGCGGCAGGAACGATGCGCCGAAGCCGCCATCGACGTCGCCGACCGAAGTGGCGTCGCCTTCCCAATAGCTGGTCACCGAGATCAGTGACAGCGGGCCGAAATCATAGGTGATGTTAGCCGACAGGTTATAGGTGTTGACCTCCTGCTCGTTCTGGCCGTCGGTCGCGACCTCGCCGCGCTTGAAACCAGGCCGCAGCCCCTTCTGCCCGCGCTCGAAGACATTGGCGCGGAACACGCGCGCGGTGCCGTCGAGCGAGCGAAGCTGGCCCGACAGCAGGATGTCGAGATCGTCGCTTGGCCTGAACAGGAACTGCAGGCGCGCCGCGAACTCGTCATACCCCTCAAGCGCGTCCTTTTCGGGCGCACTGGGATTGGTGTTGTCGACCCAGTCGTCCTGACGCTGATAGAGCACCGAAAGGCGCGCCGACACCGCATCGCCCGCGAGCAGGCCGCCGACCGCGCCCTGTGCGGTCACTGCATTGTGGCTGCCATAGCTGAGCTCGGCATAGCCGTTGAGGTCCTGCCCCGGCTTCACCGAATCGAACTTGACGATGCCCGCGGGCGTGTTGCGCCCGAACAGCGTGCCCTGCGGTCCGCGCAGCACCTCGACCCGGTCGAGGTCGAACACGGGGAATCCCTTCAGGATCGGGTTTTCGAGAACGACGTCGTCATAGACGAGGCTGACCGGCTGCGACGCGTTGAAATCGAAATCGGTGTTGCCGAGGCCGCGGATGTAGAAGCGCGGAAAGGTTCGGCCGAACGACGATTCGACCACCAGGCTGGGAACACGCGCCGACAGGAAGCGGATGTCCGCGCCGCCCGACGAGATCACGTCGAGCTTCTCGCCGCCGACCGCGGTAACCGAGATGGGCACGTCCTGCAGATTTTCCTCGCGGCGCTGCGCGGTGACGACGATGACGTCGAGCCCGGCATCCTCTTCGGCCTGCGGCTGCTGCGAATCGGGCGTCTGCGCATGGGCGGTGCCAGCGGCGAGCACGAGGGCGAACGCCGAGGCGCCCGCACGGAAAAGAAACGCGGAATTGGTTTTGAATTGCTGAGGCTTGGCCATTTTGTCCCCCTGATGGAAAGCCGTTTCAGGTCTCCACTGACGGCTCCGCTCTGTGCACGGATGCCGGTGTCATGGGGTGGTCACATAAAAGCAGAATTTGTGCAAACAATGGCAATGTCGCCCAAATCGCGCGCCAGCCAGCCGAAAGTCGTCGATCCGTTCAGCCTGACGCCGGCGCGAACTGCCATCCCAATGTCTCGCCGGCATGGAAGGGCACCAGCGCCGCGCCGCCCTCGCCCAGACGCTCGGGCACCACGGTTTCGGCACGCTCTATCACGACGCGATCCTCGTTGAGCGGCAGTCCGTAGAAGCGCGGGCCGTTTTCGGAGGCGAAGGCCTCGAACCGGTCGAGCGCGCCCTCTTCGTCGAACACCTTGACGTAGCTTTCGAGCGCGAAGGGGGCGTTGAAGATGCCCGCGCAGCCACAGGCATTCTCCTTGGCGCTCACCGCATGCGGCGCGGTGTCGGTGCCGAGGAAGAATTTGGGCGAGCCCGAGGTCGCGGCGCGGCGCAGCGCGAGCCTGTGGCGCTCGCGCTTGGCGATCGGCAGGCAATAGGCGTGGGGGCGGATGCCGCCCGCGAAGATCGCATTGCGGTTGATGATCAGGTGCTGCGGCGTGATCGTCGCGCCGATATTGGGGCCGCCGTCGCGCACGAAATCGGCGGCGTCCTCGGTGGTGATATGCTCGAACACGATCTTGAGCGCGGGGAAATCACGAACGAGGCCGGTCAGCGTCTTCTCGATGAACACCGCCTCGCGGTCGAAAACGTCGACTTGCGGATCGGTGTCCTCGCCGTGCACGAGCAGCGGCATGCCTATCCGCTGCATCGCCTCGAGCGCGGGATAGATGTTCTTCACATCGGTCACGCCATGCGCGGCGCCGGTGGTGGCGTGCGCCGGATAGAGCTTGGCGGCGGTGTAGACGCCCTCGGCATGGCCGCGCTCGAGATCGGCGGGATCCGTTCGGTCGGTGAGGTAGCTCGTCATGAGCGGCGTGAACGCGGTGCCCGAAGGCAATGCTGCGAGGATGCGCTCGCGATAGGCGCTTGCCGCCTCGACGGTTGTCACCGGGGGATTGAGGTTGGGCATCACGATCGCGCGCGCGAACTGGCGCGCGGTGTAGGGCGCGACGCGCGCCAGCATCTCGCCGTCGCGCAGATGGACGTGCCAGTCGTCGGGACGCCTGATCTCCAGTCGCGTGATTTCGGTCGAGGTCATGCAAGCTCCGGCTTGGGATTCGGCGCTGGCATCCCTAACTGTTCGGCATGAGCAACACCACCCTTGTCGACCGTGCCGTGATTCGCCTCTCGGGAGAGGATGTCCGCGGATTTCTCCAAGGCCTTGTGACCAATGACGTGACCGGCGTACTCCCCGTCTGGGCGGCGCTGCTGACCGCGCAGGGCAAGGCGCTGTTCGACTTCATTATCTGGGCGGATGGCGAGGATGTGCTGGTCGATTGCGAGGCGGAACAGGCCGATGCGCTGGCGAAACGGCTGACACTCTATCGCCTGCGCCGGCCGATCACGATCGCGCGCGACGAGACGCTGGCGGTGCATTGGGCGCTTGAAGGCGAAGGCATCGACGACCCGCGCCTTGCCGCGCTTGGCAAGCGCTGGATCGTTGCGTCGACCGAGCCGGCGCAGGGGTGGCTTGCGCATCGCCTTGCGCTCGGCGTGACCGAGGGTGCGGCCGAACTGGGGCAGGACAAGACGCTCTGGCTGGAATGCAATGCCGCCGAATTGAACGGCGTGAGCTTCGCCAAGGGCTGCTATGTGGGCCAGGAAAACACCGCGCGGATGAACTGGCGGCAGAAGGTCAACCGCCGGCTCGTCGTGGTGCCGCTGGCGCAGGCCGATCCCAGCCGCCAGCGCATCGCCTATCCCGAGCTCGGCCTCTCGGTCGAGCATCGCCGCGTCGAGGATCTTGGTAGTCTCACCCTGCCCGACTGGCTGGCCGACGCGCTCGCCGAACAGCCCGTGCAATAGTTGGCGCACTCCGGCCATGGGGCTAGGGTGGCGCATCCTTCCCGCTGCCGGAGTTTTGCCGTGGTCTCGCGTATCGCCCTGTTCGCCTCTGCCGCCCTGATGCTGGCGCAGCCCGCTCTTGCCGCGCCCAGGGACAGCATCGATCCCAAGCATATCGAGGCGACGGTCAAGGCGATCACCGCCGACGAGTTCGAGGGCCGCGCGCCGGGAACGCCGGGCGAGGAGAAGACGATCGCGTGGCTGGTCGCGCAGTTCAAGGCGCTTGGGCTCGAGCCCGGCGGGCCAGACGGCCAGTGGACGCAGCCGGTACCGTTGCTCCACACCAGGCTCGGTACACCCGCGAAGCTGGAGGTGGCGCGCGGCGGCGCGGCGCAGCCGCTTGATACGGGCAAGGACATCTATCTCAGCACGCTGCAGCCCAGGGACCGCGCGGTGATCGCGAACGCGCCGATGGTGTTCGTCGGCTATGGCGTGAAGGCGCCCGAGCGCGGCTGGGACGACCTGAAGGGTGTCGACCTCAAGGGCAAGGTCGCGGTCTTCCTGATCAACGATCCCGATTTCGAGGCGAAGGAGGGCGAGGCGGTCAAGGACAGCTTCGGTGGCCGGACGATGACCTATTATGGCCGCTGGACCTACAAGTTCGAGGAGGCGGCGCGGCAGGGTGCGATCGGCGCGCTGATCGTCCACGACACGCCCGGCGCTGGCTATGGCTGGAATGTCGTGTTGAGCCCGGGCGGCGAGAATTACGACATGGTGCGGCCTGCCGACAAGATCACCAGCGTCGCGCTGCAGGGCTGGCTGAGTGGCGAGGCCGCAACCGCGCTGTTCAAGGAAGCGGGGCTCGATCTCGCGGCGCTCCGCGTGCAGGCAAGAACCAGGGACTTCAGGCCCGTGCCGCTTTCGGGCGTCACCTTCTCTGCCGATATCCCGGTGACGCGCGAGGTGGTCCAGAGCCGCAACGTGCTTGGAAAGATCAGCGGCGCCAAGCGTCCGCAAGAGGTGGTGATGCTGGGCGCGCACTGGGACGCTTACGGCGTGGGCAAGCCCGACGCGCAGGGCCGCACGATCCGCGCGGGCGCGAATGACGACGGCATCGGTGTCGCCGCGCTGCTGGAGATGGCGCGACTGTTCAGGGCGGGGCCGAAGCCTGAGCGGACGATCGTGTTCGGCATGTGGTCGGCCGAGGAGCGCGGGCTGCTGGGCTCGGAGACCTATGCCGCCAACCCCGTCTATGCCCATGAGAAGACCGTCGCCAATCTGACCGTCGACGTGCTCCAGACCGCGGGGCGCGCAAAGGACGTGATCCTGATCGGCAAGGGGCAGAACACGCTCGAGGACGATCTGGCGCGTTTCGCGGCGAAGCAGGGGCGGACGATCACCCCCGATGCCGCGCCCGAACGCGGGCTCTTCTACCGCGCCGATCATTTCCCGCTGGCGAAGCGCGGCGTGCCCGTGCTGCTGATGATGGGCTTGGCAGGCGGCGCCGATCTCGTGGAGGGCGGCCGCGCCGCGGGCGAAAAATGGGTCAGCGATTATACGACCAATTGCTATCATCAGGCGTGCGATGCGTGGAGCCCCGACTGGAACCTCGACGGCGCGGTGATGGACATGGAGCTGGTGCGTTCGATGGCGAGCGAACTCGCCAATTCGAACCGCTGGCCCGAGTGGAAGGCCGGATCGGAGTTCAAGGATATCCGCGACAAGAGCGCGGCGGGGCGGCGGTGAGGCCTTAGCTTCACCCCTCGACGATGCTCGGGACAGGCTTAACTTCGCAAACTTCCCACAAACGTCCATGTTGATTTGGCCTCCCGGCGCGGCGTGGCAACCGGCGCTTGCGGGGAACATGACAGGAACATTGCGTGTAGGACAGGGGGTCCGAATCAGCGCTCCTGCGAAAGCAGGAGCCCATATCGGCGGCGCACAATCGCTCCGAACATGGGCTCCGGGTCAAGCCCGGAGCACGGATAGCGATCGCGCTGGCATCGGATTCCGCCTTCAGGGGGCGACGCTGCGCCTCAGCGCTCCATAATCCCCGCCCAATGTTCCTCATGGCTCCCTTCATGGTTGGCCATGCCGGGCTTGGTGAGGCAGCCGCGCGGGGCGACGAAGCTGTCGATGCGGCGCACGGGCATTTCGTGCCATGTGATGTTGAACGCCCAATTGATCGGGAAGAAACACAGGCTCGAATAGTTGAGGTGGTCGTGGATCCACCAGGCGAGCTTCTGCCAGTCGCCGGGCTCGCGATAACGGTCGATAAAGCCCGGAACGATGACGCAGGCGGTGGCGCCCATGAAGCCCAGTGCGTCGCGACGGTCCCAGATATGCCCCGCGGCGCTGCTCTCGTTCATTGAGCAATTATAGCCCTTGCCGCCTTTGCGCATCATCTGGTTGCCGAGGCCGTTGACCTCGGCCGAGCGCAGCGAGCCGCGCACCGCGATCCGGCCGAATGCGTCCTGCAAGGGTTCGAGCAATTCCTCGCACAGCCGCGTACCCGCCGCGATGGCGAGGTCGGGATCGTCGGGGATGTTGGGAAGGCCGTGGATCTGCGCGATCTCCGAATAGAGGAAATCGCGCATGAAGAAGCTCCTGGAGAGCCGGACGCGGCCGAAATTGCTGAGGGCGTCGACGCTTTGGGGTTTGCGCATGACCATCGCTCCTTGACGCGGGGGCGTCAGCTTCCTTATAAGGAAGTATCTTATAAGGAAGCTGATATGGCAAAATATAAGCAAATTCAGATTGATGTCGACGTCTATCGGATCATTGAAGGGCAGCGTATAGCCTTCTCCGAAACGGAAAACGATATTCTAAAGCGCTTACTGGCGTCGCCTGCATCTTCGGCGGTGGCCAAGCCGGATGTCACTATAAAGCTAAGCACGGATTCTACCGCTGTCCAGCGATCGCGCGGCAACTGGGAGATTACTTATAAGGGAAAAAGGGGCGCAGCCGCTAATATGATAGATGCTTATCGCTCTCTGCTGTTGGCGCTCGCCAATGATGACAGCGGCTTTCTGGCGCGTTTCGCCGAAGAGCGATCTCGAAGTCGGCGCTATGTATCGAAGGATCCGAGCGCGCTGTATGATAAGTCGCCCCAACTCGCGAAGGATCACGCGCGAGAACTGATCGCCGGTTGGTACGTCGACACAAATCTTTCAAAGGAGCAAGTCGTACAGCGCCTGAAGGCTGCTGCGCGAGTGGCAAATCTGACGTACGGAATTGACGTTCAAATCAGCGAGAACGGGATCATCATCGGACAGTAAAGGTCCCCCAACCGGGGTGGTGGAGGGGTAGTTCGGTGCCAGACCCCTCCACCGCCCTTCGGGCGGTCCCCCTCCCCGAGCAAGCTCGGGGAGGATCTAGAGATCAAGCCGCCAGCTTCCTGAGCACGTACTGCAGGATGCCGCCGTTGAGGAAATATTCGAACTCGTTGATCGTATCGATCCGGCAGAGCGTCTCGAAGGTTTCGCTCGAGCCGTCGGCGCGGGTGAGCTTCACGCTGACGGTCTGCCGGGGTTTCAGGCCCGCGACATTGTCGATCGTGAAGGTCTCGGAGCCGTCGAGCTTGAGCGTCTTGCGGTCGACGCCTTCGGCGAACTGCAGCGGGAGCACGCCCATGCCGACGAGGTTCGAGCGGTGGATACGCTCGAAGCTTTCGGCGATGACGGCGCGGACGCCGAGCAGGTTGGTGCCCTTCGCCGCCCAGTCGCGCGACGAGCCGGTGCCATATTCCTTGCCCGCGATGACGACCAGCGGCGTGCCGTCGGCCTTGTAGCGCATCGCGGCGTCGTAGATCGCCATCTGCTCGCCCTTATAGGCCGAATAGCCGCCCTCGACGCCCGGCAGCATCTCGTTCTTGATGCGGATATTGGCGAAGGTGCCGCGCATCATGACTTCGTGGTTGCCGCGACGCGCGCCGTAGCTGTTGAAGTCGGCCTTCGAGACCTGATGGTTCTGGAGGTAGAGGCCGGCGGGGCTGTCCGCCTTGATGCTGCCCGCGGGGCTGATGTGATCGGTGGTGATCGAATCGGCGAAGATCGCGAGCGGCTTGGCCTCGATGATGTCCGCGGTCGGCGCCGGGGTCATCGTCATCCCCTCGAAATAGGGCGGATTGGCGACATAGGTGCTGCCCGCGCGCCAGCTATAGGTGTCCGAACCCTCGACGCTGATCGCCTGCCACTTCTCGTCGCCGGTGAAGACGTGCGCGTAGCGCGACTGGAACATGCCACGGTCGATATTGGCGTCCATCACCGCGCGGATTTCGGCATTGGAGGGCCAGACGTCCTTGAGGAACACGTCCTGCCCGTCCGAACCCTGACCGAGCGGGGTGGTGGTGATGTCCTCGGTCACGGTGCCCTTCAGCGCATAGGCGACGACGAGCGGGGGCGAGGCGAGGAAGTTGGCGCGGACGTCGGGCGAGACGCGGCCCTCGAAGTTGCGGTTGCCCGAGAGCACCGAGGCCGCGACGATGTCGTTGCCGTTGATCGCCGACGAGATCGTCGGCGCGAGCGGACCCGAATTGCCGATGCACGTGGTGCAGCCATAACCGACGAGGTTGAAGCCGATGGCGTTCAGATCCGCGGTCAGCCCCGCCTTGTCGAGATAGTCGGTGACGACCTGCGAACCCGGCGCGAGCGAGGTCTTGACCCAGGGCTTGGGGGTGAGGCCAAGCGCATGCGCCTTGCGCGCGACGAGGCCCGCGGCGACCAGAACGCTGGGGTTCGAGGTGTTGGTGCAGCTCGTGATCGCGGCGATGACGACGTCACCGTCGCCGATGTCGTGGCTTTTGCCCTCGACCGCGACGCGCGCGGGGGCGGCCTTCTTGTAGACCGAAAGCAGATCGGCGTTGAACACGTCGTCGACCTGATCGAGCACGACCTTGTCCTGCGGGCGCTTGGGTCCCGCGAGCGACGGCCTGACGCTCGCCATGTCGAGTTCGAGTGTGTCGGTGAAGACGGGGTCGGGCGCGCCCGCATGACGCCAGAAGCCCTGCTCCTTGGCATAGGCTTCGGTGAGCGCGACCTGCTCGTCCGATCGGCCGGTGAGGCGCATATAGTCGAGCGTCGCGTCGTCGATGCCGAAAAAGCCGCAGGTCGCGCCATATTCGGGCGCCATATTGGCGATCGTCGCGCGGTCGGCGAGCGAGAGCGCGTCGAGGCCGGGGCCGAAGAATTCGACGAAGCGGCCGACAACACCTTTCGCACGAAGCATCTGCGTGACGGTGAGCACGAGGTCGGTGGCGGTGATGCCTTCGCCCAGCGTGCCCGTCAGCTTGAAGCCGACGACTTCGGGGATGAGCATCGAGACGGGCTGGCCGAGCATCGCGGCCTCGGCCTCGATGCCGCCGACGCCCCAGCCGAGCACGCCGAGGCCGTTGACCATCGTGGTGTGGCTGTCGGTGCCGACGCAGGTGTCGGGATAGGCGACGGTTTCGCCATTCACATCGACCGAGGTCCACACCGCCTGCGCGATGTTTTCAAGGTTCACCTGGTGGCAGATGCCCGTGCCCGGGGGGACGACCTTGAAATTGTCGAGCGCCTTCGAACCCCATTTGAGGAATTCATAGCGCTCATTGTTGCGCTGATATTCGAGATCGACGTTATCCTGGAAGGCCTTGGGCGAACCGAATTCGTCGACCATTACCGAGTGATCGATGACGAGATGGACGGGGACGAGCGGATTGATCTTCTGCGCATCGCCGCCGAGATTGTTCATCGCGTCGCGCATCGCCGCCAGATCGACGACGCAGGGAACGCCCGTGAAATCCTGCATCAGCACGCGCGCGGGGCGATACTGGATCTCGCGGGTGGCGCTGGGATCCTTCTGCCAGTCGGCGATCGCCTTGATGTCGTCGACCGTCACGGTGACGCCATCCTCGAAGCGGAGCAGGTTTTCGAGCAGCACCTTCATCGAGAAGGGCAGGCGCGAGACATCGCCGATCTTGGCGGCCGCCTTGGCCAGCGAATAATAATGCACGGTCTTGCCGCCCACGCTGAGCGCGGAACGGGTGGCGAGGGTGTCCTGGCCGATGGCGGTCATGTCTTGGCTCCTTCCAATGGCTGGCATGGACTGGGGAGAAGCCGGGAGCTTGCCCATGCCGTCAAGTTCGCGCGAATGCGAGAGTCGGGCGGGGCCTTAGCAAGGGATTCGCGCGGGGGGAAGCGGCCAGCAACGAATTGCCGGGAGCCGACCGGATCCGGCGGTCAGGTATCGCGAAAACCGGCAGGCGGCTGGCCCGATGGTCAGAATGGATCGCCCCGGCGCAGCGATGCCGCGCGTCAGGCGCGTTCGCGGGATTGCGCCGGAATCGGCAGGGCGATCCGCGCGCACATGCCCCCTGTGGCAAGCCTCTTCAGTTCCACCGTCCCGCCATGCGCCTCGGTCGCGGACTGCACGATAGAAAGGCCGAGGCCTGCTCCTCCCGTCTTCCGGTTGCGCGAGGGCTCGCCGCGAAAAAAGGGTTCGAAGGCGCGCGCGATATGCTCGTCGGTCATGCCGGCACCTTTGTCGGCGATCTCGACTATGGCGGCCTCACCCTCGCGTCGCACGGAGACGCTGGCGGCGTCGCCATATTTCACCGCATTGTCGATGAGGTTGGTGAACAGGCGCTTGAGCAGGATCATGTCCCCGTCGATCGTGATGGGCTCTGCATGCTTGATGGCGACATCGTGCTGCATGTCGGCGAAATCGTCGACGACGCCTTCGACCAGCAGGCCGAGCTCCAGCGGTTCCATCACCCTTGGCCTGCTTTCATTGTCGACAAAATCGAGCGTGGTGCCGATGAGCTGCTCCATCTGCCGGATTTCTTCTTCCGCCGCCTTGCGGACATGTTCGGGCGCCGAGGCGAGATGGAAGTGAAGCCGGGCGAGAGGCGTTCGCAAATCGTGCGCGATCGCGCCGACGACAGAGGTGCGTTCGCGTATGTAGCGCGAGATGCGCGATTGCATCTCGTTTAGCGAACGCGCCGCCATACGGATTTCGGTCGGGCCCTCTACGGGCACCGGACTTTCCTCGATCCCCGCGCCGAGTCTTTCGGCCGAAGCGGCGAAGGCGCGGATGGGACGCGTCAGCAGGGCGCTGACCCAAAGGCTCAAGGGAAGGATCAGCAGCAGCCCGATAGGGACCGAATTCCGGCCGATATGCTGCCAGAGCGTATCGGGGTTGCGCGCCTCGCGCGTAATCATCCGCCACTGCCCCGATGATGTTCTGACCGCTATGGTGAAGCTGCCCAACACGATCGGATCGGCGGCGCCTTCCCCACCATATAACGCCATCTCGCGCGCCATGAGGTCGTGACGACCGCGATCCCCGTCGTTGAGATAAACGCGGACGTCGCCGCCAGACACTCCAAGCCGATGGGCCAACGCGGCAGCGATCAGCTTTTCAGCATCGTCGTCCGATCGCCGCGGCTCAACAGCCTGTATCCGCGAGCGGATCGAAGGCGTGTCCTGCGCAAGCGGCTGACCGCGAACCATGCGAGACATTTCATAGACCGAAATCGGCGCACCAACTTCGGGCGTCACGTAAAACATGATGGAAAGGCTCAGCGCGGTAAGCACCACTATCGCACCAAGGACGAGCGCCAGGATATATGCCTGGATAGAGTTCATCCACAGCGCGAAGCGCTCGAACCAGCCGCCGATCCGGCCCATCATCCGCGGCTGACCGACGGCAGAAACATATAGCCCTCGCTTCGGACCGTGCGGATGATTTCGCCATGCATCCGTGTCGCGAGCTTGCGGCGGAGGCGGCTGACCTGCGTGTCGACCGCACGGTCGAAGGCGTCGGAATCATCGCCGCGCGACAACTCCAGAAGCTGGTCGCGGCTCAAAACCCGTTGGGGGCGCTCGACCAATGCAAGCAACAGGCCGAACTCGCCTTCCGAAAGGCTGATGATCACGCCGCCGGGATCACGCAAAACGCGTCTGACCGGATCAAGCCGCCATCCTTCGAAGCAGTAATGGACAGCGGCCGATTGAGCACCCGCGGAGGCGCGCCGACGGCGCTGGAGCGCGCGTATTCGTGCGAGCAGTTCGCGCGGCGAGACGGGTTTGGGCAGATAATCGTCGGCCCCCACCTCGAGGCCGATTATACGATCGGTCTCGCTGCCCAGCGCGGAAACCATGATGATGCCGAGGTCGCCCTTTTGCACGAGCGAGCGGGCGACCGAAAGGCCATCCTCCCCGGGCATCATCACGTCGAGAATGATGATGTGCACTTCCGACTGCGCCAGAACCCGGCGCATCGAAGGCGCATCTTCGGCTTCCAGAACCGCATAACCCTGATCGACCAGGAAATTGCGTACAAGCGATCGCAGCGAAGGATCGTCATCGACGATCAGGATGTTGGGCTGAAACAGCTCCTGCCCGCCAGTGCTGAGGGGTTCATCCATGGCATCCAACTGCATTGCTCATATTTCCGGTCCGCGCCACGCTTCGGCATGGCCCGGCCATGCCCACGGACAATCGGCAAAAGGCTGGTTACGGTTCAAGCGCGCCTCTCCATCAGGACATGATAGCGACTTTAGCGGCAACGGTTTGTCGTTCTTTGCCAATGCTGACACAATTGATGCAAAATGATGGCGCGATGGCCCGATTGCGCCGGCCGACCTCTGCCCGTCGCCAAGGCTGCCAGCCCATATGGGCGGAGCTCCCCCAGATTTCCGGGGTTTCGTGTCGGCGCCGACAAAAAAATCAGCGAGGTTGCTGCTATATCACTCCAACAAGCCAGTCCGTCAAAGTCGGCGCTAGCAGGCCCAAGGTCGTGCTTGTCCCGACCCGAATAAATGGGCTGGAGGAATATGGGAGATGATATGCGCAAGCTCGTTCTCGCAACGCTTATGGCCATGATGGCGGCGCCGTCCCCCGTCCTTGCGCAACAGGCCGCGCCGCATGAGCAGCCAGCCAGATACTCGACCGCAGAAACCCCCGTCGGCGACCTGCTGGACAATCCGGCCGCCCGACAAATCCTTGCGAAACACGCGCCGCGGATCACATCGAGCACCCAGATCGATGCCGTGCGATCGATGCCGCTCAAGGCGCTGCAAAGCTATGCGCCCGAGGATCTGAGCGACATGGTCCTCGCGAAGATCGACGTCGAACTCGCCAAGCTGCCCGCCAAATAAGGACAGGTTGGCGATGGGACGACAAGCCATGACAAATCAGCCGCACGCAGCACCGCGCGACCCGAATGCGTCGTGGACGCGCCGATCCGCGCTCACGCTGTTCGCTTGCCTGCCGCTGGGATTTGCCGGCCTTTCCGGGGCAGCTCGGGCGGCGGATTGCGTCAACCAAGCCACGCTCTCCGCGGCGCAGAAAAGCATGCGCAAATCGCTCGGCTTCAAGGCGCCGTCGCCCGACCCGAAAAAGAAATGCGGCGCGTGCTCCTTCTTTACCGCGTCGGGCAATGGCTGCGGCAAATGCGCGTTGCTGAGCGGCGGCGTCGTGTCGCCTGATGCGGTGTGCGATTCATGGGCGGCGAAAGG
Source organism: Sphingomonas cavernae (assembly GCF_003590775.1). Taxonomy (GTDB): domain Bacteria; phylum Pseudomonadota; class Alphaproteobacteria; order Sphingomonadales; family Sphingomonadaceae; genus Sphingobium_A; species Sphingobium_A cavernae. The sequence goes on from NZ_QYUM01000002.1 coordinate 1,297,742, forward strand.
CTGATCGCCATGCCAGATCCGCACCGGCAATTTGTCTGGGACATTCCGATCCGCATCTTTCACTGGTCGCTGGTCGGACTGCTGGCCTTCTCATGGTGGAGCGCGGAAAACTACCGGATGGACTGGCATCGTCTGTCGGGACAGGCGGTGCTGTTTCTCCTCATTTTCCGGGTAATCTGGGGAATTTTGGGCACGCAGACCGCGCGCTTCAGGCATTTCCTGAAAGGACCCCGCGCAATCCGGGCGTGGTGGAAGGGGGACCAGTCCGCGCCGGAGCAAATCGGACACAACCCGCTGGGCGGGTGGAGCGTGGTCGCGATGCTTCTCGCGCTCGGTGCGCAGGTCGTCACCGGCCTGTTCGCTGTCGATATCGACGGGATCGAGTCCGGGCCGCTTTCCCACCTTGTCGACTTCGAGCAGGGCCGGCTGGCCTCGGCGATTCACGACACGAGCTTCAATATCCTGCTCGCGCTCATTGCGCTGCACGTCGCGGCGGTCGTCTTCTATCTCCTCGTGCGTCGCCAAAATCTGGTCGGGCCGATGCTGACGGGCACCAAGGCTGCCTTGCAACCAGCCGTACCCGTTCGTCGTGGCGGTGTCGTCCAGTTGCTCTGCTCGCTGACGCTGGCGGGCGCGGCTGCCTGGTGGATATTTGCGGATCCCGCTTTCTGAACGTGGCGCGGACCGGCCTGCCTCGGGCCGGGCATGCGAACAAGAATAGTAAGTTAAACAAGGAAGAGACGAATGGCGGCAGGCATGAAACCGGGTTGGAAAGCGGGCGCTCTCGTCGTGATCTGTGCGTTGGCTGCACCATTGCTTGCTGCACCGAACGATATCGTGGCGATGCGTGTTGCGGGGTTCCGGGAGGTCGGCGCGGCGTTCAAGAACATTAATGACGAGTTGAAGTCGAGCACACCGCAAAAATATGTGATCCAGCTCTCGGCGCGCCAGATCAGGGACTATGCGCGCCAGCATTATGGCTGGTTTCCGGCGGGCAGCGGCTCAAAGCCGGGTGTGAAGACCGCCGCCAAGCCCGAAATCTGGAGCCAGGCGGCGGCGTTCAAGACCGCGCAGGACGGTTTTGCGAAGCAGGCCAATGCCTTTGCGACGGTCGCCGCGAGTGGCGACGTCGCCAGGATGCGCGCGCAGGCCAAGGCGCTGGGGCAAACCTGCACCGTTTGTCATCGCAGCTTCCGGATCGAGGAACGGCGCTGATCGACGCGGTCGGGCAGGAAGGAGACGCGTGATGAAGAATATCCGCAATTGTCTGGCGGTGGTCGCCATGGCCGCGCAGCCCGCCCAGCTTTGGGGGCAGGCGTCGGACATGGACATTTTGGCGGCCGCCTCGGATCGCTTTCCCGAGGGCATATCGGTGAAGGCAGTCGAGGGTGACAGCGTTTATGTCGATCGTCGGGGCCTGACGCTCTACGGCATGGACGTTCGCGCCGTCACCGGCCGCACCGGCAAGCCCTTTGTCTATTGTTCGGGGCCGTGCCTTGACGAATGGCAGCCATTGCTGGCGCCGCCCGGATCAACGCAAGCGCCCGTGTCTCCCGAATTCGGCGGATCGCGCATCGCTCCGGGTGGAGAGGACGCCCAAAAAGCGAGCGATGGCGGTGACTGGACGGTCATGCCGGGGCCCGCAGGACCGCAATGGACTTACAAGCGCGTCCATCTGGTCTTCACGCGCAAGGGCGACCGGCCGGGTTCAACCGCGCATGACGGCGATGACAGCTATACGTGGAACACGCTGAAATATGTTCCGCCCGTGCCCGAGTTTGCAGCACCGCCGAATGTCGAGGCGCGCTTCATCGACGGTGCCTATGTTCTGGCCGATACGCAAGGCAATCTGCTCTTCAGCCCCAAAGCGAAATCATGCGCCGAGCCATGCGCCGGCTGGCTGGTCTTCGCATCGGGCATGGCGCGCCGGGGCATGGGTGAATGGGCCGTGCGGCAAGGCGAGGACCATGCCCAATGGGTGTATGGCGGCAAGCCCGTCTACCGGATCAGGAGTAGCAACCTGGCTGACATCCCTGCCGAAGCCGTGTTGCTCAATCCCTGAAGCACCGCCCGCAGAACAGCGCCGCAAGCGGCGACAGTAACGAAGAGGATGGCAAGAGATGCAACGGCGAAGGAAACTGCAAGGAGCTATCGCGCTGGGCGTGTTCCCGGTGGCGGTGATTGCGCTCTCGCCCGGATCGGGCGGCGGTGAATTGACGACGTCCGCGCACGCCGCCGCGCCGGCCTTGCCCGCGCCGCCCGCCAATGGCGAGATGGGCTTCATCGTCACCCATTTCGCCCCCGCCGTCCATCAGGGCGAGGGCGACTGTCCCGAAGGGCTCGCCGGCACGCTGCGCGACAATTATCTGCAGACCGTCGCCCCGGCCGAGCGCACGCGGTTGCTCGACAAGGCGAACGAAAAGGAGCTGACCAGCAACTGGCAGCGCACCGCATTCGGTCCCGATGGGCTCAACATCTGCTCGCATCCCGACAAGTTCGATCGGCCGCCACAGCGCACGGTCCGGGGCAAAGTGGCTTATGGGCTGAACCTCGATGACGACACCGGCAATGACGGCGCGAATGGCGGTGGGAATGCCGGGGGCTGCGCGCACGACAATTTCACCAGCCCCGCGGGCGAAGCGGGAATAGACAACCAGATGTGGCGCGCCATGGGCTGCGTGCGCACCTGGCGCGGGGTCGACGGCATGGGCGGAGATATCGTCCGCGGGCTCGACCAGTTCCTGGTGAGTGGCGAGCACACGCAAGTGCTGCTGCTGCGTGGTGTCGACAGCCTGACCGACGATCCTGATGTCGAGGTGATCTACGCCAATAGCGAGGATCGCGCGATCGTCGATTCGCGCCAGAAATTCATCTTCGGCGCCAGCTACACCGTCACCGGGAATGCGCGCCATCGCAACGTGTTGCGTGGGCGGATCGCGAAGGGCGTGCTGATGACCGAGCCCACCGACATCCGACTGCGGCAGACCTGGGGTCAGGGATCGGCGCGCGATATAAGGGGCATGCGTACTGAATGGGACCTGCGGCGCGGACGTCTTCGCCTCGCTTTCCAGCCCGACGGGACGCTCAAGGGGCTGGTGGGCGGCTACCAGCCTTTCTGGAACGTGATGGCCAGCGCCTCGATCGGTGGCATAGGGGCGGCAACGACCGCAGGCTATGACTGCGCGGCAATGTACGCGGCGCTCCGCAACATGGCCGATGGCGACCGCGATCCAAACACCGGCCAGTGCACGACGATTTCCAGCGGATTGGAGGCGACCGCGGTCCCCGCCTTCGTCAACGACCGGCTGCCCGAAGCGAAGGTGGCGCGCAAATGACGCTCACTCGCTTCAAACGCGCGCGCGGCGCACTTCTCATAGCGTTCGCGCTGGCGGCCTGTACCGCCGAAAATACCCCGCAAGTTGCAGCCACCGAGCCATGGCTCGCCGCGCTCAAGGACCCACTCGGGCAGATCGTGGCGATGCGGAGGCTGACCGAGGCGCAGTATCGCAACAGCATCGCCGACATCTTCGGCCCGGACATCACGGTCGCCGGGCGCTTTGAGCCCATTGTGCGGCCCGTCCACGAACTGATCGCCACGGGAGCCGCGGCCTCCACGATCTCGCCCGCCGGCCTCGAGCAGTTCGACGCGATGGCACGCAACATCGCGTTACAGGTCTTCGCGGAGGAAAATCGCGCGCAGTTCATGGCCTGCACGCCGAGGGACGCGACGGCGCCCGATCCCGATTGCGCCGCCCGGGTCCTCGTCCCGATCGGTCGCTATCTGTTCCGCAGGCCGCTTACCGAAAGCGAGGTCGCGGGCTATGTGAAGATCGCAGGCGATGCGGTCGCCCCCGCCGGGTCGTTCCACAAGGGGCTGGAGCTCGCGCTCGCGGCGATGCTCGTGTCGCCCAATTTCCTCTATGTCATCGAAAGCGCCGAACCCGATCCGACGAGCCCCGGCAACCTTCGCCTCGACAACTACGCGCGCGCTGCCCGGCTGAGCTTCCTGTTGTGGAACACGACACCCAATGAGGCGCTGCTTCAGGCGGCGGCAGAGGGGCGACTTACCGATCAGGCCGAACTTGCAAGGGTTGCCGAACGCATGGTTCGGTCGCCCCGGCTGGAAGACGGCGTGCGTGCCTTCTTCGCGGACATGCTGCTGTTCGAGAAGTTCGACGAGATGGCGAAGGACCAGGTCGTCTATCCGCGATTCAACGGCGATGTCGCGGCGGCGATGCCCGAACAGATGCTGCGGACGATAGTAGACCATCTGGTCGCGCGGCAGGGCGATTATCGCGAGCTGTTCACGACGCGAAAGACCTTCATCAATCGCGCATTGGGGCCGCTCTACCAGACGCAGGTCAGCGCCTCACAGGGTTGGGTGCCGCTTGAGCTGGACGCCGATGACGATCGCGCCGGCCTGCTGGGTCAGGCCGGGTTCCTTGCGCTCTATTCGCATTCGGGGCGGAGCTCACCCACGTTGCGTGGACGCGCGATCCGGGAGCTGCTGCTCTGCCAGCCCGTTCCCAATCCACCCGGCAACGTCAATTTCACCGCCGTGCAGGAAGTGCACAGCAAGGCAATGCCGACAGCGCGAATCCGGCTCGATGCGCACAACACCGATCCGGTCTGCGCCGCCTGCCACAAGATAACCGACCCGCTCGGCCTTCCCCTCGAACGCTTTGACGGCATCGGCGCCTTTCGTCCGCGCGAGAACGGCGCCGTCATCGACACCGGCGGCGTATTCGAGGGCGCGGCATTCCAGGGCAATACCGGCCTCGGCAAGGCAATGGCCGCGAGCAAATCCACCACCGAATGCGTGGCCGGCCGCGCGTTCCAGTATGCGACCGGGCGCGTGCCCGAGGATGAAGGCGCGCTGGCTGGCGCGATCGAGCAGGGTTTCGAGGCGGATGGCTATCGCATCCAGGCGCTTTTCCTGCGCGTCGCCACCATGCCCGAAGCCTATCGGATCACGTCCGGCCCGATCGGCAGCACGACGATAGCGATGATGTCCCCCAACCGCAGCAAGACGGGAGCCAAGCCATGACCTTCACGCTCGATCGGAGGACCGCGCTGAGAGGCGCAGTCAACGGCATGGCCGTCGCCATCGGCCTGCCGCTTCTCGACATATTCCTCGACGTCAATGGCGAGGCGATGGCGGCGACGGGCGCGCCGGTGCCCGTCCGCTTCGGGACATGGTTCTGGGGGCTGGGCGTCAACCCGCCGCGCTGGTTTCCCAGCAAGATCGGCGCGGACTACGACCTCAAGGAAGAACTCGCACCGATCGAGCCCTTCAAGAACAAGATCAATATCCTAAGCGATTTCACGCTTCCGCTCGACGGCAAACCCAACCTGCCGCACATCAGCGGTGGCATCGGCATCCGCACGGGCATGGCGATCGCGTCCGATCGCGGCCTGCCGGGAACATCCTTCGACGTCTCGATCGGCGACGTGATCGGCACGCGCACGCGCTTCCGCTCGCTTGAGATTTCGGCGACCGGCGATCCGCGCAACTCGCTGTCGGGGCGCGGCAACGGCAACCTCAATCCCGCGGAAGTGTCGCCCGCCGCGCTCTATACGCGGATCTTCGGCCCCGGCTTTCGAGATCCCAACAGCGCAAGCTTCACGCCAGACCCGGCGGTGCTCGCGCGGCGCAGCGTACTTTCAGGCGTCACCGAACAGCGTCAGGCGATTGAATCGCGGCTGGGCGCCTCGGATCGCCAGCGGCTCGACCAGTATTTCACTTCGCTGCGCCAGCTCGAAAAGCAGCTCGACGTCCAGCTCACCAAACCTGAGCCGATGCAGGGCTGCGTGGTGCCGGGCAAGGTGCCCGAGCTGCCGGTCAATGCCGAAATCGAGAATGTGATGCGCAACCACGAAATCATGGCGGACCTGCTCGTCATGGCGATGGCCTGCGACAACACCCGTGTCTTCAACATGAACTTCAACAATGGCGCGTCGTCGCTGACGCGGATCGGCAGCACGATCACGCATCACCAACTCACGCACGAGGAAGTTCTCGACAACCGACTGGGCTACCAGCCCGAAGCGACCTTCTTCGTCAACAAGTGCATGGAGGCGTGGGTCTATTTCATCAAGGCGCTCGACGCGGTGAAGGAGGGCGACCGGACGCTGCTCGATAACACGCTGGTCTTCGCGCACAGCGAGACCGAGTTCGCCAAGTTCCACACGATCGACAACATCCCGATGATGACAGCCGGTTCGGGCGGCGGGCGTGTCCGCACCGGGCTGCACATAGCCGGCGAGGGAACCCCCGTCAGCCGCGTGGGGCTGACGCTGCAGCAGGCGATGGGCGTTGCGGTCGATCGCTGGGGGACCGAAAGCCTCGAAACCAACAAACCGCTGAGAGAATTGATGATTTGAAGGGTATCGCTACGCCCTTTCCACTGGCACGGACTGGGGCATGGCGGCGGCCCGGGCTCGGGTCCGCCGCCAATCCATCAGATCAGAAGCGCCAGCCGAAGCTCAGCTTCCCGCCGTGATCGGCCCAATGCTCGGCGGCAGATCCGACATAGGCAGCGCCGATGCTGAATGCGCCGAACTCGACCGCGAAGCCGCCATCGATCATCACCGCGTTGCGCGGTAATTGCGCGCCGACGACCGTAAAGACGTTGGTGGAAGCGGCGAAGCGCAAGCCGGCGCGGCCTTCGAGATCGCCCCAGCCATGCTGCCAGGCGGCGGTCAGCCGCGGCAGGAAGCGGGCGCCGCCGCCGAGCTCGACCGCGCCGTCCAGCTTGAGGCCGAGCGAAAGGAAATCGACCTTGCGGGCATCATCCTCAACCGTGAGCGCCGACGCGCCGCCAGCTTCGGTGAAGCCTTCGGTATGCGTACGGACATGCGCAAAGCGCGCGAAGGGCGCGATGGCGACCGGACCCGTATCGAACGCATGGGCAATCTCACCGAAGAACTGCCGGCTGGTAGCATCGTAGCTGGCGGCAGCAGTTTCGTTGAAGCCGGGGAAAATCACCGAGCGCGTGGTCTTGATATCGTGCCAGCCGAAGGCCGCACCCGCGCGGATCGAGAAACGCCCGGCCGTGTAACCGGCCTGGCCGCCGACAAAACTGCTGTCTGCATCCGCGTCGCTCGAGCGGGCGTCGGCGCGGTAATCGGCGTTGCCGATGCCGCCCGCCAGTCCGACACTGAAGCCGTTGCCGCCCCAATTGACGCCCGCGATCAGCCCGCGCTGGTCGGTCGAGACCTTGGCTGTGCCGTTCTGCGCGTCGGCCTGGCCCCAGCTCGCCAGCCCCTGCCCCCAGATCGAAACGCCTTCACCACCGCCATTGGCGAGCAACGCATCGCGCACATGGCGACTGTCGTTGATCAGGCCCGACGCGACGCTTGCGTGGATCTCGCCCGACAGCGCGTCATAGGCCGTTCGCGCACCCGTAGCATTCTGAACCAAAACCGCCTCGAACAGGGTGTTGCCCACGCCCAGCGCTTCGACTGCGTTCGCAGTGCTCGTCTGGTTGGACGTCGCGGCGACCGCAGCGAAGTCGATGTCGTTGCGCAGCAGCGTCAGCGTCACCGCATTGGCCGAATAGCCGAGGCTTGGGGTTAGGAAGGCAAGGTTGGACGTCACCGTGCCGAACCGGCCGTTGACGCCCTGCGCCGCGGTCAGGATCGTGTAATCGGTGCGGCCGCGATACTGGCCGTTCGCCGCGAGCACCTCGACGGTGCCGCCGCTCAGCGTTGCGGTGCCCGTTGCGTCGATACGATCCGCAGCGCCGCTGGCCTCGACCTCGACCTCATAGACCGATCCCGCCGCGAAGCTGACATTGCCCGCGACCTGGAGCCGGCCGATCGAGTTGCCCGGCGCCACGGTGCCGTTGGACACGGCGACCACGCCGCCCACGGTGCCGTTGCCGCCGAGCGTGCCGCCGTCGTCGACCGTGACGGTCGAAACGATCGAGCCGTTGACCGACAGCGTGCCGCCCTCAACCGTGGTCGGGCCGGTATAGGTGCTGTTGCCTGTCAGGTTGAGCCGCCCGTCGCCGGTGAGCACCAGCGATCCGTCGCCGGTGATCTCGCCCGCATATTCGGTGTTGCTGTCCTGATCGACGGTCAGCGTGCTGTCATCGATCACGACGTCGCTCTGTGACGTGCCCGAAAGCGAGGCGATCGTCTGGGAGGTGCCGCTGATGTCAAAGGTGCCCGCGCCGAGGTCGATCTCGGTCTCGGGATCGATCTGGCCCGCAAGCCGCACCGTGCCGCCGAGGATACGCGTGACGCCCGTGTAGCTGTAGCCGCCCGCAAAGGTCAGCGTGCCGGCGCCCATCTTGGCGAAGTCGCCGGTGCCCGAGAAATCGCCGAGGAAATCATAATCGTCCGAGCGGTTGAAAACGAAGCTGCCATTGTTGACGAGGTCGCCCGTGAAGCTGCCCGTCGTGCCGCCGTCGCCCAGTTGGAAAATGCCGTCGCCCGACGTGACCACGTCGCTGCCAAGGCTTCCCGTCAGGATCAGCCCGCCATTCGCGATGTCGGTGAGGCCCGTATAGGCGAGCGCGCCGGTGTCGACGGTGATGATCGCCTCGCCCTCGAGCCGGACGCCGCCGCTCCCTGAGATGACGAGCGCGTCGGCGTCGTCGAGCGCGCTGCCATCGGCGAAGTTGAAGACCAGCAGGCCGTTATTGACCACCGACGTCGTCGCGATCGGGCTCGCCGCGCCAGCGGGCGCGGCCACTTCGTTCAGCCGAAGCGTCGCATTGGCGCCGATCGTCACCTGATCGAACGCGCCGACGGCGCCCGCGGTATTCCAATAGCCCCGGTCGACCGACAGCTTCTCGAACCCGTCCATCTGCGTGAGTGACTGCGCCGCCGTTGCTGCGGCGCTGGTTCCGTCAAGCGTCACGCTGTCGACGCCCGCACCGCCGTCAACGGCGCCGGTGATGACCGAGCCTGTCTTGAGGATCAGGCTGTCGTCGAATCCGCTCAGCGTAGCGGCAGTTCCTGCTCCACCCGTCAGCGCACCGCTATTGGTGAGTGTCACCGCCCCGAGCGAGGAGAACGCAACGCCGGTGCCGCTGCGGATCGTGCCGCTGTTGGTCGCGGTCGCGCTATCGACGTCGAGATGCACGCCGCCGTTGATCGTCCCGCTATTGGTCAGCGCGGCCGTCTTGCCAGCCGTGTTCTGCTTGCCGATGACGAGACCGTTCAGCGTCCCGGTGATGGTGCCGGCATTGTCCACGACGCCGCCGCTCGCGATCAGCACGCCATAGCGCGCGCCCGAGATGACGCCACTGGCCTGGTTGGTCACGGTGCCAATGGCGGTCTGGCCGCTGGTGTCCTGACCGCTAAAGGCCTGGATCGTGATGCCATCGGTTGTCGCGCCCGCGACGCCCTGGATCGTGCCGCTGTTGATGACGCTGCCGCCGCCGAACAGCCTTACGGCGTCATTATTGTCGCCGCGGATGGTGCCGCTGTTCTCGACAACGGTATTGCGCGCCACCCCTGCGATCGCGTTCGTCGCGGGATTATACGCCGCGGTGGTGGTGATGCCCGTATTGGCGCCCGAGATCAGGCCGCTGTTGACCACGCGCGAGCCCGGCTGTCCGATCACTACACCCGCATCGGGCAGCGCGGTAGGGCTGTCGGCAGTGCCGTCGCCGCGGATCGTGCCCGCATTGGTGATCGTCAACACGCCAAGTTCGGACAGGATGCCGCTTGTGACGCCGGTGATCGTGCCGCCTGCCCGGTTTTCGACAGTGAGCGGCGCGGCCATATCGTTGAAGACGCCGCGTCCTGTGGTGCCCGCGATGGTGCCGCTGTTCCGGAGCGAACCCGAAGCAAGCGCCTGGCTAAAGATGACACCATGTCCGCCCGTTATGGTGCCGCCATTGTCGACGGTGCCGATGAGACCCGCCACAGGGGACTGGATGCGCACGCCGCCCGTCAGGCCCGAGATTTCGCCCACATTGTTCACGGTGCCGCCGTTGGACGAGATGATGCCGTAGCGATCGCCCTTGATCGTGCCGCCCGCCAGATTGTTGACGGTGCCGATCGAGGTGATGCCGGTCAGATCCTGCGCGACGCTGTTGGCGCCCGTCGCCGCCGGCCCCTGATAGGCAAACATCGAGATGCCGTCGGCAAGCGGCCCTCCAGTCCCGATGATCGCGCCGCTATTGGTGACCGTGCCGCCGCCGATCAGGCGGATGCCGTCATTGCTCTCGCCGCGGATCGTGCCCGTGCCGGTGTTGGTGATCTGGGTATTGAGCGCGCGCCCTTCGAGCTGGCTCGTTGCGGCATTGTTGAAATAGGCGGTCGAGATGCCATGCCCCGCGCCCGAGATTTCGCCGCTGTTGGTGATCGTCGATTGCCCGGTGACGAGCGTCACGCCGCCGTCGGGAAGTGCCGCGAAGCCGTCATAACTGCCCGTGCCCCGGATCTTGCCTGCATTGTCGATATGGATCGCGCCAAGGTCTGCGAGCACCGCGGATGTCGTACCGGTGATCGTGCCGGTTGCGGCGTTGGTGAGCGTCATCGCCCCCGATCCGCCCTGATAGACGCCATTGCCCGCCGTGCCCGTGATCGTGCCGCTATTGGTTACCGTGCTGCTGCTGATGTTACGGAGGACCACGACTCCGTCGGGACCCGTGATTGTACCGCTATTGGCAACCTTCGCTTCGACCAGCGTCGGGTTGGTATTCTGGATCTGAACACCCACTGCGCCGCCGGTGATCGCGCCCGCATTTTCGACAACGCCTCCCGCTAAGTGGAAGACACCCCCGCGCGCACCCGAGATCGTGCCGCCCGTCCGGTTGATGACCGTGCCGATCGGATCGGGGCCGCTGATGTCCTGTCCGGTAAAGGCGTTGGTGCTGACGCCATCGGCGCGCGCACCATCGACTCGTCCCTCGATCGTCCCGCTGTTGGTGACGGTGCCGCCGCCGATCAGTCGCACGCCGTCATTGCTGTCGCCGATGATCGTGCCGCTGTTCTCGACGATTGTGTTGCGCGCGACGCCCACAGTTGCCCCAGTGGTACGATTATAGGCTGCGGTAGTGGTGATGCCCGCATTGGCGCCCGAGATCATACCGGTGTTGACCACGCGCGAGCCCGGCTGCCCGATCACGATGCCCGCATCGGGCAGTGCGGCGATGCTGTCCGCGGTGCCGCCCCCGCGAATATCGCCGGCATTGGTGACTTCGATTGTCCCGAATTCCGACATGATGCCGCTGAGTGCGCCGGTGATCGTGCCGTCCGCCCCATTGGTCACTGTCAGCAGGCTGTCCATATGGTTCACGATGCCGTAGCTGGCGCTGCCAGTGATATCGCCATCATTGTCGAGCGATGCGCTGGCGAGCGATCCCACGCCGACAGCGTCTCCAAAGATCACGCCGGTTCCGCCCGCGACCGTGCCGCCGTTCGTGACCTCGCCGACCATGCCCGGCACGAATGAGCGCACGCTAATGCCCGCCACGCCGCCCGAAATCTCGCCAGCATTGTGCACGGTGCCGCCGTTGGACGAGATGATCCCGAAACGTTGGCCCGAAATCGTGCCGCCCGCCAGATTGTCGACGGTGCCGATCGAGGTGATTCCGGTCAGATCCTGCGCGACGCTGTTGGCGCCCGTTGCCGCCGGGCCCTGATAGGCGAACATCGAGATGCCGTCGGCCCCCGCCGCGCCCGTGCCGATGATATCGCCGCTGTTGGTCACCGTGCCGCCGCCGATCAGCCGCACGCCGTCATTGCTCTCGCCGCGGATCGTGCCCGTGCTGGTGTTGGTGATGCTATTGCCGATCGCGCGACCGAGAAGCTGGCCGGTGGCTGAATTATAGAAATAGGCGGTCGAAATGCCGTGCCCGGCGCCGCTGATCTCACCCGAATTGGTCACCGTCAGAGGGCCGCCTGCGGCCGTGATCCCGCCCTCGATCGGGCCGGCAAAGCCGTCATAGCCGCCGTTGCCGCGGATCGTGCCTTCATTGTCCAACGTGAGCGTGGCCGCTTCGGCAAAGATGCCGATCCGGTCGCCTTCGACGGTCTCGGTCTCGGGATATTCGACCGACACCAGTTCATTCTGCGTCAGGTGGAGTCCATAGTCGGCGGCCTGAACGGCCCCGCCAAACGGAAATCCCGTCGCCGCCACCAGTGCGGACGTAAACATGCAACGCGTCTTGAACTTCGCCATTGTGATCGATTCCCCCCGGAATATGTTGCCTGCAGGGGTCGCGTCCCGCAGGCTGGACTGCGCATATCGTTGTACGCCAAGCGCATCATCCCCTGATCATGGTATGGCGGGATTGACGGCGCGCGGGCCGGGCTTCTATCGCTGCGGGCTTAGGGGGAACCGAGTTGGCGACGCCGGTTCGGTGAATTGTGTTGGGGGGTAATGGCAGTGGCGAAGCGTTCGGCCGCGCTTGGCGAGGTATTTCTGTCGGCTCCGCTCGAAAAGGACGGATGGGACAACGCCCTTCGCGAGCTTGCGCGTCAAACCGGCTCCGCGCGCGCGCAATTGATCGCGTTCGGTGGGGCGCACACGATCCCGTTCAACTGGATGACCGATCCAATCGAGGGCTGTACCGAGGAAGCTGTCGCCATCGGTGGCGGCAGCGCCGATGTGAACTGGCGCGTCGCCTGTGCCGGTTTGCCTTTCGAGGTCGCGAGCGAGGCCGACTATGACAGCGCGCGCAAACGACTAAAAAGCGAGGTTTACGACGAGTTTGCCGAGCGCTTCGAAATGCCGAATGGTTGTCAGACCGTTCTCCTGCGAGAAGCCGGGGCCTTTCTCGGCCTCTCCACGCTGAGAACGCATGCCGACGGGTGGACGACTGCGGCCCAGCGCCTGATCTTCGCCGATGCCGCGCCCTATGCTCTGGCGGCTGCGCGAATGCAGCAGGCCATGGAGCATCAGGGTGCCAGGCTGATCGCGGGGGCGCTCGAGGCGATGAATGCCGCGGCGTTCATCTGCGATCGGCGCGGCCAGGTCGGCGCGCTGACCGCCGCCGCGGAGGCGTTGCTGAGCGCACGGCGCGGGCTGCGGCTTGATCGCGGCATGCTTTTCGCGCGCAGGTCCGACGAGGACCGGGAGTTTCAGCGCGCGCTCGGTCATGCGCTGCGGGCCGATGGGGGAACCGCCGATGCCCGGCTGTGGCTCCGCGGCAAGGACGGACCGCTCTCGGGCCAAATCTGCGAGATTTTCTCGCTGCCCCAGCGCGAATGGAGCTTCGGCTTCGAGCCGCGTCTGCTCGTCATCCTGCGTGAGCCTGCCGATCTGGGCGAGCCCCACCACCGCATGCTGGCACAAATCCTGGGCCTGTCCCCCGCCGAGGCGGAGGTAAGCCTGCTCGCCGCTCAAGGCGTCGCGCGCGAGGAGATCGCGCACCGCCGGGGAGCCGCGACGGCCACCGTGAACGCGCAGATGAAGAGTATATTCCGGAAATGCGAGGTGTCCCGCGAAGGCCAACTGGTGGCCTTGATCAACAAGTTGCTGCGGCGCTGATACGGCCTTTCCGTCCGGAAGCTGGTTGTGAATTTGGCCCTTGGCAGCGCAACGTCGACCATCCGACCATAATATGTGTCTTGGCACGAATTGACGTCTTGAACCTGCTTTCTCGTCCCGGAAAGCGGTCGGACCGCTTACCGCAAATCAAGGCCGAGAACCCACGGTGAATCAGATCTAATTCGCAACCGACCTGAAGGTGGAATATATGCCGGGCTTCTATCTCAATGTTGAGCCCGGCAAATTCAGCTTATTCCGCCTTAAAACAGCGCGTTAGAGGACCTAGCGCAACAGATCGCTGCAGGTGTATCCTAGAACGGAACGTCGTCGTCGAGATCGCTGTCGAAAGCAGCCGGTGCTGCGGGTCGTCCACCGCCGCTGCCCGAAGCGCGGCCGAAATCGTTGCCGCCACCCGACGAACGGCCATAGTCATTGCCGCCGCCGCTCCAGCCCTCATTGGAGCGACCGCCGCCCGCACCTTCGTCGCGGCCGCCGAGCATGACGAGCTCGCCACGGAAACGCTGGAGAACGACCTCGGTCGAATATTTGTCCTGGCCGTTATTGTCCTGCCATTTGCGCGTCTGGAGCTGACCTTCGAGATAGACGCTCGAGCCCTTGCGCAGATACTGCTTCGCGACCTTCGCCAGATTCTCGTTGAAGATCACGACGCGGTGCCATTCGGTCCGCTCCTGCTTGTTGCCTTCGCGGTCGTTCCAGCGCTCCGACGTGGCGATCGAGAGGTTCACGACCTCGCCGCCATTGTTGAGCGAGCGCGCTTCCGGGTCGGCGCCCAGATTGCCGACCAAAATCACCTTGTTCACCGAGCCAGCCACGCCCTTATCCCTTCTAAAGTCCCAATGCCGTCGCGCCCCAGAAGGTGGCGCCTGCTGCGACATAAGCGAGTCCGAAGAGATATGCCAAGGCGAATGATGGCCACTTCCAGCCATTGGTCTCGCGCCGCATGACCGCGATCGTCGAAAGGCATTGTGGCGCAAAGACGAACCACATCAGGAAGGCGAGCGCGGTGGGCAGCGACCAGCGGCCCTGAAGCTGCGTGCCCAGCGAGCGCGCGGTCTCGTCCTCGTCATCACTTTCGATCGAATAGACCGTGGCGAGCGCTGAAACCGCGACCTCGCGCGCCGCCATTGCGGGGATGATCGCGAGCGCCATTTCATGGTTGAAGCCGATGGGTTTGACCACGACCTCGAGCCCCGAGGCGATACGGCCGGCGATTGACTGTTCGACCTGGTTCTGGCCCGCGGGCGCCTGCGGGAAGGAGAGCAGCGCCCAGAGCACGACGGTTACCATCATGATGATCGTGCCCGCGCGGCGCAGGAAGATCCAGGCGCGCTGCCACAGTCCGATCGCGATGTCGCTCAATCGCGGCATCTGATATTTTGGCAGCTCCATCATGAAACCGCTCGTGCCGCCGCGCGCGATGGTGCTGCGCAGCACGAAGGCGACGAGCATCGCGCCGAGAATCCCGACAAGATAGAGGCCGAACCAGACGGCGCCCTGCAGTCCGACGCCATAGCCAAGGTCGCGCGCGGGGATGAAAGCGCCGATAATCACGCCGTAGACCGGAAGACGCGCTGAACAGGTCATCAGCGGCGCGATCAGGATCGTGGTCAGTCGCTGCTTGGGATCGTCGATCGTGCGGGTCGCCATGATGCCGGGGATCGCGCAGGCAAAGGAGCTCAGGAGCGGAATGAAAGCGCGGCCATTGAGCCCCACGCGCGCCATCAGCCGGTCCATCAGAAAGGCGGCGCGCGCCATATATCCGGAGGCTTCGAGCAGCAGGATGAAGAAGAAGAGGATGAGGATCTGCGGCAGGAAGACGACGACCGAACCGACGCCGGCGATCACGCCGTCGACGAGGAACGATCGGAAGACGCCGTCGGGCAGCACATCGGCAATGACCGACTGAAGCGCCGCGAAACCGCCTTCGATCCAGCCGATGGGCGCCTCCGACCAGGCAAACACCGCCTGGAACATGACGAAGAACAGCGCGAGCAGGATGAGCAGGCCGCCGACGGGGTGCAGCAGCACCGAATCGAGCAGGTGCGTCACCTGCCGGACCGGGGTTTCGGAAACCGTCGCCGCGACCGAGATCGCGCGCGCGCGGCGCTGGAGATGCGTGATGTCCTCGGGCGAGGGTGCCGCGACGTGCGGCGCCGCGCTGCCGTCGCCGACAAGCGTCTCGAGCGCGGCCTTGAGTTCGTCGAGCCCGCGGCGACGCACCGCGACGGTCGGGACGACGGGCACGCCGAGTTCGCGCGCGAGCACGTTCGCATCCAGTTTCAGCCCGTCGCGCTCGGCAAGATCGACCATGTTGAGCGCGACCACCACCGGCAGGTCGAGCGCGATAAGCTGGAGCGTGAAGCGCAGATGATTGTCGAGATTGCCCGCGTCAACGACGACGATAAGCGCCGATGGCCGCTTCTCGCCCGTCTGATGGCCCAGCACGACATCGCGTGTCACCGCCTCGTCGGGGCTGCCGGGATCGAGGCTATAGGCGCCGGGCAGGTCGACCAGCTCGACGGGGCGGCCATCGGACAGCGCCATGCGCCCCGACTTGCGTTCGACGGTGACGCCGGGATAGTTGCCGACCTTCTGCCGGGCGCCGGTGAGCGCGTTGAAAAGGGCGCTTTTGCCGGCATTGGGATTGCCGACCAGCGCGATCATCGGTGCAGGGGTCATGATGCTATGGCCGAAATCGTGACCAGGATCGCCGCGGCATGGCTGCGGCGCAGCGCGACCGTCATCCGCCCAACCTTGCATGCGATCGGGCCGGTGCGAAAGAGCCCGCTATGATGCCGGACCTCGACCGCCACGCCTTCGCCAAAGCCGAGCTCGCGAAGCCGGCGCGCCTCGTTGGGCGCGAGCATGTTCCAGTCGATTTCCGCGATCTGCGCCGTCTGGCGCAGGGGCAATTGATCAAGCCGCACCGTGTTTCCGTTGATTCTATCCATATTTCTGCGACTGATTATCAATAACGCCGGGGAATAGCCAGCACTGGTTTCATAGCGCGGGATAGCGCAGGCGTCCGATGAAGCGCGAGAGGCTGGGCATGCGCTCGCGCCGCGCAAGGAACTGCGCCTTGGTCTTTTCGAAGCGCATCACGCCGTCGATACGCCGCGAGAGGAAACCGCGCGTTTCGGCGAGGCCCGCGCTCTCGTCGTTGAGGAACACCATCAGCGTCGCGCCATAGACGCCCGAGAGGATCGCGCGCTTGCTGTAATGATTGTAATCGGTCGCGGTGTCGCCCGCGAGACGCCACATATGATCCGCCGCGCGCCAGCCGAGCCTGAGCGCGGTCGCGGCATTCTGGGGCATGGCGAGGATCGCGAGCGCACGGCGCAGCGCCTCGCGGTGCGGGGTCGCGGCGTCGATGCGCGCGAGCACCAGCGCGGTGATCTTTTCGCGGACCTTCATCGCTCCGAGCTTCTCGGGGGGGAGCGCCATCTCCATCGCGCGATCGATCGCCGCAAACCACGCGTCGATCATCTCGACCCCGCCACCGGGAAAGGCGAGCCGCGCTATATCGGCATCGACGCCAAGCTCCCCGGCGGCACGCGCAAGCGCGACCGCGTTCCAGCCGTCGAAGCTGGCATGCGCGGCAACGCGCGGCGCTAGCGCGGCCCGGATCTCATCGAGCGTCGGATCGGCGGGCAGGGCGGGCGGCTGGGCGGACATGTGCGGCGCGTCTCCAATCATCGGCCGATCTATGCGCGCTCGACGCCCATGCCGCAAGGCCGTGACACCCCTTGCGGCGCATGATAGGCGTTCGGAAAAGCGTTACGAGCGTGCAACAAGGGAGGGTCAATATGGCGAAATTTTTCGGAAATCTGAACGCGGTGCTGGGCGTGGGCGTGCTCGCGCTGCTGGCCGTGCTGTTCGGCGTGCAGGGCATGTACGACAACAATGCCTTTTTCCGCTTCCTCCATGTGATTTCGGGGGTCATGTGGATCGGGCATCTCTATTATTTCAACTTCACCCAGATCCCGACCATGCCCAAGGTGCCCGCAGAGCTGAAGCCGGGCGTGTCGAAATATATCGCGCCCGCAGCCTTGTTCTGGTTCCGCTGGGGTGCGGTGGCGACGGTCGTGACGGGGATCATCGTCATGATCCAGGCGGGCTATGCGCACCAGGCCTTCACGCTGCAATCGCCCTTCCGCACGATCGGCATCGGCATGTGGCTGGCGCTGATCATGGCCTTCAACGTATGGGTTATCATCTGGCCCAATCAGAAGAAGGCGCTTGGACTGGTCGAGGCCGATGACGCGACCAAGGCGAAGGCAGCGACGACCGCGATGATGTTCTCGCGGACCAACACGCTGCTCTCGATCCCGATGCTTTACTGCATGATCACCGCAGAATCGGGCTTCTAATCGCTATCGTCAGGCGGCGCGCTTGTCGGGCCGCCTGACCAGCACCAGCGCGATCGCAACCGCGATCGCCCCCATCAGATCGAGCGTCCCAAGCCGCTCGCCATAGGCGAGCCAGCCGATCGTTGCGGTGATGACGGGCTGGATCAGCAGCGCAAGGCCGATGATGAGCGGCGAGAGATGGCCGAGCGCATAGATCACGAGTCCCTGACCGATCACCTGACTGACGATCGCGAGCCCGATCAGCGGGCTCCAGTCGTGCGGCCAGATCGCCTCGCCGAAAAGCACCGCGAAAAGCAGCAAGGGCGCGATACCCCCGATCGTTGAAAATGTCAGCGCCGTCACCGGCCCCATGACCATCCGCGCGCGCGTCATCGCGATGAAGTAGAAGGTATAGAGCACGCCCGCAAAAAGGCAGAGCAGATCGCCGATCAGATTCCGGGACGACAGTTCATAGGATCGCCCCATCAGCAGTGCCGCGCCGAAGGCGGCGAGAAACAGGGCCACGGCCTGCGAGCGATTGGGCCAGGCGCGCGCGACGAGGAATCCGTAGATCGGGAACATCAGGCTGGTCGAGTTGCCGAACAGCGTCGCATTGGCGAGCTTGGTCTGAAGAATGCCGAAGTGCCAGCTTGCCAGATCGCCTGCGAAGAACAGCCCCGAAAGCGCCATCGTGCCCCAGAGCGCCAGCCCCATGCGCGGCACGCGTTCGTCGAGCATACGCATCGCGACAAGCAGAAAGGGCACCGCGAGCGTCAGCCGCCAGAAGGCCGAAGCGGTAGGCCCGACATCGGCGAGGCGGACGAACCACGGCCCGAAGGCCAGACAGATGTTGGAAAGCATCAGCGCAGCAAAGGCGCGACGCGGCGCCCCAACTTGTTTTGCAACGGTGGAAGAAAAACTTTTGGGCGTCGACTCGTGCATAGCCCGCCTTAGGCGGCGTGGACGAATTTGATCCAAAGCCGGATGGCAGCGAGATGGACCATGCCGAGGAAACTTGAGGGCGTTTGATCGTAGCGGGTGGCGACGGCACGATTGATTTTCAGCTTGCCGAACATTCGCTCAATGCCGTTTCGCTGCCTGTAGAGCTGCCGATCGTGCTCGATCCTTTCTCGGCGATTGGAGCGCGCCGGGATGACAGCCTGTATGCTGCGGCTCGCGAGATCGGCGCGAATGGCGTTGGTGTCGTAGCCTTTGTCGGCCAGCAGAGCCGCCGGAGCGCGGTCCGGCAGGCGGATCAGCGTGTCATAGGCCGTGCAGTCGGCGGCTTCACCACCAGTCAGGTGGAAGGCGACGGGGCGTCCTCGGGCATCAGCCAGACAGTGAAGCTTACTGGTGAACCCGCCCCGCGAGCGGCCAAGAGCGCGTCGACAAGTCCCCCTTTTCCGCCCGCTGCCGAGACATGGGCGCGAAGGGTGGTGCTGTCGATGCTGTAGTGTCCGGTGTCGGCCATGATCTCGGCAAGCGTCACCGACACGGCCTCCCAGACCCCGGCCTCGCTCCAACGACGGAACCGCCGGTAGATCGTGTTCCAATTGCCGTATTTTGGCGGGACATCGCGCCAAGCAGTCCCACAGCGCAGCCGCCAGAGTATGCCGTTGACTATCGAGAGATTCTGCTCAGGCCTGCGGCCGCGCCCTCGGTTCTCTGGCTCGATCGGCAGCAGACCCTTCAGAACGCGCCATTCTGCTTCGCTCAGATCGCCCCGGCTCAAACCTGCCTCCAAAAGGCAGCCTTGAATCAACCCACACCGTCCACGTCAACCAATTCGTCCACGCCGCCTAGCGTCCTATCTCCGTCCAGTCGCGTTTCAAAGAAGGACTGAATTTCATGCCAAGTCTTTTCGATCCCATAAATCTCGGCGCGGTCGCCGCGCCCAACCGCATCCTCATGGCGCCGCTGACGCGCGCCCGTGCGACGCGCGCGCACGTGCCGACCGAGATCATGAAGACCTATTATGCGCAGCGCGCGAGCGCCGGGCTCATCATCTCGGAAGCGACCGGGATCAGCCAGCAAGGCCTTGGCTGGCCTTATGCGCCGGGACTGTGGAATGCCGAGCAGACCGAAGGCTGGAAGCCCGTGACCGAAGCGGTGCATCAGGCGGGCGGACATATCTTCGCCCAGCTCTGGCATATGGGGCGCGTCGTCCATTCGAGCTTCAACAATGGCGCGGTCGGCGTCTCGGCTTCGGCGACCACGGCACCGGGCAATGCGCACACCTATGACGGGCGCCAGCCTTATGAGCAGGCCCGTCCGCTCGCGCTTGCCGAGATTCCGGAGATCGTCGCCGACTATGTCCGCGCCGCACGCAACGCGCGCGCAGCGGGCTTTGACGGCGTCCAGATCCACGCGGCGAACGGCTATCTGATCGACCAGTTCCTGCGCGACAACAGCAACCACCGCGACGATGAATATGGCGGCGCACCTGAAAACCGCATCCGCCTTCTGCGCGAGGTTACCGAGGCCGTCGCGGGCGAAATCGGCGCCGGCCGCACGGCAATCCGGCTCTCACCCAATGGCGACACGCAGGGCGTTCAGGACAGCGATCCGGAAAGCGTCTTTGTGCCCGCCGCAAAGCTGCTGAGCGATATCGGCATCGCCTTTCTCGAACTGCGCGAGCCCGGCCCCGAAGGCACTTTCGGGCGTACTGATCAGCCCAGGGTCTCGCCCGCCATCCGGCCGGTGTTCAAAGGTCCGCTGGTGCTCAATTCGGACTTCGGGCTCGCCGGGGCGCAGGCGGCGCTGGACGCGAACCTCGCCGATGCGATCTCGTTCGGGCGCACCTTCATCGCCAATCCCGACCTGCCGCTGAGGCTTGCCGAGAAACTGCCGCTTAACAGCGACGAGATGACGACCTGGTACAGCCAGGGAGCCGAGGGCTATATCGACTACCCCTTTGCGCGCGCCGGCGCCCAGGCTTCAGCCTAACAGAGCGAGGAAGCGCGCCGCGGCCATGAATTCGGCCCGGCGCGCTTCCTGCGCCTGAAGCGCGAGCGCGTCCTCGCCCCATTGTTCGGCCTGCCAGCGTTCATCGACGGTGACAGCCTGCCAGACCGCATCGGCGCTCACCGCGCCTTCGGCGAGCGCGAGCGCGGCGACCAGTGATCCGGTGATCGTCACCAGCGGCGACAAGCCTGCCAGATGAAAGGCGCTGCGCGCCCGGGTGGCGGCAGCGAGCCGTTCGAGCGTTGCCGCGGGCTGGGGCGTGTGGATGATCCCCGTCGCGACGGCAAAGACAATGTCGTACCGGTTGGCCGCCCAGTCGAGGAGCGGATCCCACGCATCAGTCTGGCGCGCCACGAGCGGCGCGGGGCCTTCGGCGCGGTAACAGAGCAGGTCGCTCTCGCCATAGATCGACAGCCCTGCCGCAAAGCCGGAAGCATCGGGGGCGATCCGGTCGATCGCGGCATTGGACAAACCCGTGAACCGCATTACGCGCGGGTCGATATCGTCGCCCTGTTCCATCCATTCGCACGTAATCGCGTCGGCGAGCGCGCGCGTCGGCACCGTCAGAGCGGCGCGACCCGGCGTCCGCACCGGACGACCGTCGAGCACGATGCCGAACCCGCCCTCCGCATCAATCACCGATGCCTGTTTGTAGAACCGCTTCATTGCGCAGGGGGCGTCCGCCAGCGGCGCGCCAGCGCGCGCGGGACAAGCACGATATCGACCAGCCCGACCACGACCAGCACATAGCCGATTAAAGGTGGAATGTTCTCGAACCGGCCCGCGGTGACGACGATGCCGAAAAAGACCATCAGCGCGCCGGCAATCCGGGCGAAGGTCATGATGAAGTAGCGCGTGCGCGCCAGCGCCTCGGCCTGGTCGGATGTCATGCGAACTCCTTGAGATGCATCGGGATCGCCGCGGGCTCATGCGCGATCCGGTGCGCACCCGCGACGCTCAGCTCTTCGGGTGCGTGATAACCCCAGGCGACCCCCAATGCATGCGCCTCGGCCGCGCGGCCCATGAGCATGTCGAAGCTCGTGTCGCCGATCATCACCGTCGTCTCGGGCGAGGCGCCGGCTTCGGCGATTGCCGCCTCGATCATCGCGGGATGGGGTTTGGAGGGGTGGCGATCGGCGGTCTGGAGCGTCACGAAGCGATGCTTCAATCCGTGATGCTCGAGGCAGAGCGCGAGGCCGCGATCGGACTTGCCCGTGGCGACGCCAAGCAACCAGCCGTCAGCATCGAGCGCCTCGATCGCCTCGGCTATGCCCTCGAACAACGGCTCGTCCACGAGACCCTTGCCCCTGAGCGCGTGGAAGGCGCGCTTGTAATCGTCGGCCAGCGCATGATGGAGCGCGGCATCGGCATCGGGCAGCAGTTCAGCAAGCGCCTGAGGCAGGCTCAACCCGACGATGCGGCGGATCGCGGCGCGATCGGGGGGGATAAGCCGCGCCTGGTCGAAGCAATGTTCCATCGCCACGCAGATATTGGCCTGGCTGTCGACGAGCGTGCCGTCACAATCGAAGAGCGCGAGGCGGTTGATCACAGTGGCATCTCACGCATGAGATGCGCCATCGCGCGATTGCCAGCCATCTCGAGCGCATCCGCCGCAGCGTTGCGCGCAGCCGCGGGCTTGTTCTGCCCGAGTTTCTTGGTCCCGCGCCACGCGGTGATCTCAAGCGTATAGCCGGTGATGGCACCAAGCATCTTGTCGACCAGCCCCGGTGTCATCTTGGCTGGGGTCCATGTGGGTTTCGGCGCGAGCCGGGCCTCATGCACGCCCGAGAGCCTGTCTATCTGCTCGACAAGCTGCTCGCGCTCCATCTTGCGGACCTGGCCTTCGAGCTCGACCGCCAGATAATTCCAGGTCGGCACCTGATCTTCCATCCCGTACCAGTCGGGGCTGATATAAGCCTCGGGACCCTGCACCACATACAGCGCGGTCGCGCCGTCAAGATGGCGCGCAATGCCGTTGCCGC
The DNA here is from genome assembly GCF_003590775.1 of Sphingomonas cavernae. Classification (GTDB taxonomy): domain Bacteria; phylum Pseudomonadota; class Alphaproteobacteria; order Sphingomonadales; family Sphingomonadaceae; genus Sphingobium_A; species Sphingobium_A cavernae. The sequence goes on from NZ_QYUM01000002.1 coordinate 1,320,514, forward strand.
GCGCGACGTGAAAGCCCAGCGTCGCGTCGTCGAGGAAGACGGTGGGGACATGCGCGACGCGCGGACCATCGGGGGTAGCCGCGAACAATGCGCCAAACCCGATCTCGGTCACGAAGCCGCGCAGCGCGTCGCGGTCCTCCCAGCGAAATTGCGGATTGGGGTGCATCAGTCGCGCCCCCGTCCGCGCCTCTCGCCCTTGCGTTCCTTGCGCTTGTCCTTTGCGATGGCGGCCGCCTTGCGGCGCTTGCCCTCGGGCGTTTCGGAGAATTTGACCTCGTCGATCGTCAGTGCCTCGGCGAGCACGGGATCGAAGCCGAGCGTGTCGATGCTCTCGGCGAAATGCCGCGGCAGCTCCGCGGTGACATCGACCTGACCGCCATCGGGGTGATCGATGCGGATACGGCGCGCGTGCAGATGCATCTTGCGGCTGACCCCGCCCGTGAGGAAGGCTTCCTTGCCGCCATATTTGCCGTCGCCGACGATCGGATGGCCGATCGCCGCCATGTGGACTCGGAGCTGATGCGTGCGGCCCGTGAAGGGCTGGAGTTCGATCCAGGCCGCGCGATTGCCGGCGCGCTCGATCACGCGGTAGCGCGTGCGCGCGGGCAGCCCCTCTTTCTCGTCGACGTGCATTTTTTCGCCGCCCGTTCCGGGCTGCTTGGCGAGCGGCAGTTCGATCATGCCGTCATCGATATCGGGCACGCCGACCACGAGCGCCCAATAGACCTTGCGCGCGGTGCGGCTCGAAAAGCTCTTGGCGAAACTGGCCGCGGCGCGTGACGAACGCGCGAGCAGCAAGGCGCCGCTCGTATCCTTGTCGAGCCGGTGGACGAGCTTGGGGCGCCCCTCGGCCTCGAAGGCGAGCGCGTCGAGCAGTCCGTCGACATGCTCGTCGGTCTTGGTGCCGCCCTGTGTCGCGAGGCCCGGCGGCTTGTTGATCACCAGCGCCGAACGATCCTTGTGGATGACGAGCGACTGGGCATAGGCCATCTGGTCTTCGCTGAGCTCGGGGCGCTCGCGCCTGGTTTTGGGCTTCGCGGTCTCGGCCTTGGCGGGTTCGGCCGGGGGCACGCGCAGCACCTGCCCCGCCTCGATCCGGTCACCCGGCGTGGCGCGCTTGCCGTCGATGCGGAGCTGCCCCGTGCGCGCCCAGCGCGAAACCAGATTGAAGCTGACATCGGGCATGTGGCGCTTGAACCAGCGGTCGAGCCGGATGCCGTCATCGTCATGCGCGACGGTGAACTGGCGGACATCGGTGGGAATATTATTGGTCATGCGAACGCCCTTACCATCCAGAGCCCCGCAAACAGAGCAACGATCGAACCAATCACCGAAACGAGCGCATAAATCGTCGCTCCGGCAAGCGCGCCACGCTCGATCATGTTCGCGGCGTCAAGGCTGAACGCGGAAAAGGTGGTGAAGCCGCCGAGCAGCCCGATGCCGATCAGATACCGATATCCCTCTGCCCCCTGCCCGAAGCGCGCGAGCAGGCCGGCAAGCAGCCCCATGGCGAAGCCACCGACAAGGTTCACGATCAGCGTGCCCCAGGGATAATGAGGACCGAACTGCTGGAGCGTCAGCCGGCCGACGCCAAAGCGCGCCGCGCTGCCGAGCGCGCCGCCGAGCATGACAAGAAGGAGATTCCGCATGGGGCGCCCTTAGCCGAAAAGCGCCCGTGATTGCACCTATTGTATCGCGGCGCGCCTCAGCGGCCGATATTGGCGATCAGATCGACCTCGGTGCCGCCCTTGGGCAGCGCGCGGGCGAGGAGATAATAGGCGCCGCCGTCGCGGTCGCGCGTGCCGCCGAGAATGTGCTCCTGCCCCTCGCGGACATGTTCGGCGGTGAAGCCGGCGGCGGTCGCGCGGGTATAGTAAAAGTCGATCACCTGGCCGATGTCCGCCGCGGTTGCGAAGGTGATGGCGCGCGCGCGGCAACCCGCGGCGTCCTTGCCCGCGGCCTCGCTGACGCGCGCCTGCGGAAAGAGCGGGAGGTCGGCGGGCAGCTTCGCCGCCCATGCCGCATTATAGCCAAGCCCCGACATGCACCCCGCCTTGCCGCCATCGGCTTTCGCGGCGGCGAGCGTCGCAGGCGCCACCGGATCGGGGGTGGCCTTGGCCGCGGGCGCGCGCTTGAGCGTTCCGAGTTCGGCGGCGCTGGGTCTGGGCCCCGGCACGGCCACCGCGCCGGCGCGCCTGGGATCGACCACGATCTGATCCTTGAGCGCGCCCGCGAGCGCGGGGTCGGTGACATTGCCCGCCAGGCTGTTGTCGAGCTTCGCAAGCTCGGCCTGATCGGGCTCGTCATTGCATGCGCCAAGCGCCAGCAGCGCGGCCAGCAGGAGCGTTGACGTGGAAAGCGTAATTCGGGTCATCGGCATTGATCCTCGTTCTGATGCGAGCTTACGCCGGGCGAGAGTAAAGAAAGAACAGCGAAAACTGGTTAATTTCGGCGCGTTACGATGACCTCTGTACGAAAACGGGACAGCGCGGAGCTGTCGCGGCCATATTGGCATCGTAACAAAAGCAGGATATGTAATGATGTATCATCATAAGGAGGATGCCACGCGTCGTCGCACCGTCTTTGCCGCTCCCGCTCAACCGCCGCTGATGAAGGATCTCAACACGACGCCGCTGATCGACGTGATGCTCGTGCTGCTCGTGATGTTCATCATGGTCATCCCGATTCAACTGCATAAGGTTCCTGTCGAACTGCCATCGGGCAAGGGCACCGACGCCGCGCGTCCCATCCACCGGCTCGAGATCACGGCGGGCAATACGCTGCTGTGGGACGGTCAACCCGTCAGCGAGGCCGCGCTTCCAGCCCGGCTTTCAGCGCTGACGCGCGATCCCGCGGGCCCTGTGCTGCACGTCGCGGCGGACGGGGCGGCGCGCTACGAAATCTTCGACCGCACGCTGGCGACGGTGAAGCAGGCGGGGATCACGCGGCTCGGCATGGTGGGCAATGAGCGTTACCTGGACAGCCTAGGTCCGCGCTAGATGGTGTGGACAGTTATCACAGCCATCCGCCAGAGCTTCGCTCGTTTCCGAACATTGCCGGAAAGGTGACTGGTGCCCAGAAGAGGACTCGAACCTCCACGCCCTTGCGAGCGCCAGCACCTGAAGCTGGTGCGTCTACCAATTCCGCCATCTGGGCACGGGGTAGGCGGCGCGGATAGACGGGGTTATCGATGCTTGTCAACACGGGGTTTAGGGGGCATTGCCGCGACAGCAAAATAAACCCTGAGGACGTGAGTGATGGACCGGCTGGTTGTGATGTTCGGCGGCAGCGGCTTTCTCGGCCGCTATATCGCGCAGGAGCTGCTTGGCAGCGGCGCACGCGTGCGCTTTGCCGAGCGCGACCCCAGGCGCGCCTGGTATCTGAAGCCGCTCGGAAATCTGGGACAAACGCAGTTCGTCGCCGCCGACGTGACGCACAAGGACAGCGTCGCGCGCGCAGTGCAGGGCGCCGATGCGGTGATCAATCTGGTCGGAATCCTGTCGGGCAAGTTCGACAAGGTACATGTCGAGGGCGCGCGCAATGTCGCCGAGGCCGCGGCTGCCGCGGGGGTCGCGACGTTCGTCCATATGTCGGCGATCGGTGCGAGCGCACAAGCCGAATCGGCCTATGGCCGCACCAAGGGACTGGGCGAGGAAGCGGTGCGCAAGGCCTTCCCGGCCGCGACGATCCTGCGCCCCTCGATCGTCTTCGGGCGCGAGGACAATTTCATCAACCGCTTCGCGGGGCTCATCCGCGCGCTGCCCGTGCTGCCGGTGATTCGGAGCCAGGCGAAGTTCCAGCCGGTCTATGCGGGCGATATCGCGCGGGCAGCGGCGAAGGCGCTGCTTGAGGACGGGCATGCCGGCAAGGCCTATGAACTTGGCGGGCCGCATGTGCTCACCATGGGCGAGCTCAATGCCTGGATCGCGAAGGAAACCGGCCGCCATCCGCTGGTGGCGGACGTGCCCGATGCGCTGGCTGGAGCCATGGCGCGGTTCGCCGGCTGGCTGCCGGGCGCGCCGATTACCTGGGATCAGTGGCTTATGCTGCAGAAGGACAATGTCGCCGCGGATACGGCCGAGGGGCTGGGTGCCTTCGGCATCACCCCCACGCCGCTTGCCGCGGTCGCGCCGGGCTGGCTCGTCCAATATCGTCGCCACGGCCGTTTCGCGGGCGTGAAGGGCGCGGCCTGACAGCGCCACATCCGTTCGGGCTGAGCCTGTCGAAGCCCTTTCCTTCCTTCGTTCCCGCAAAAAAAGAACGAAAGCCCTTCGACAGGCTCAGGGCGAGCGGCAGAGTGAAAGCGTAGCGCCCCATGACCTCCTCCGAAATCCTGACCTATATCCTGCTCGGCATCATCGAGGGGTTGACCGAGTTCCTCCCCGTTTCTTCGACCGGTCACCTGATCCTCGCCAGCGCGCTATTGGGCTTCGAGGGCGAATCCTCGGTCGCGTTCAAGATCGCGATCCAGCTCGGCGCGATCCTCGCGGTGCTCGTCGCCTATTGGGGGCGCTTCTGGAATATCGGCAAGGGGCTGCTGGTCGCGGACAAGGGCGCGGTCGCGTTCACGCGCAACATCATCATCGGCTTCCTGCCCGCGATGGCGATCGGCGTCGTCGCCTATGATGCGATCCGCGCTGCGATCCAGACGCCGATCATCGTTGCGGTCATGCTGGTGCTCGGCGGCATTGCGATCCTCATGATCGAGCGGATGGTAAAGCACGTTCGCTTCGACAGCGTCGAGGCAATGCCGACCTGGACCGCGATACGGATCGGCCTAGTCCAGTGCCTTGCCATGGTGCCGGGCGTCAGCCGCTCGGGCGCGACGATCATGGGCGCGCTGCTGATGGGGGTCGAGCGCAAGACCGCCGCCGAGTTCAGCTTCTTCCTCGCGGTGCCGACGATGCTCGGCGCGACCGTCTATGCGCTATGGAAGGATCGCGCGCTGCTCAGTGTCGATGATCTGGGCGCGATCGCGATCGGCTTCACCTGCGCCTTCCTGGTCGCGCTCGCGATCGTCAAAGCCTTTGTCGCGGTCGTCTCGCGCTACGGTTTTGCGCCGTTCGCCTGGTACCGAATCGTCCTTGGCAGCATCGCCTTCGTCTGGCTTTTGATGAGATAGAACCGTATCGGCCGTAATATTCTAACGCTCAAGCCTAATTTCCCTCCGGGCGAGCCAAAAACACGGTAAAGAACGTCAGTATTGTTGTCTTAAATTGCAGAATCCACGTGACTCTGCGGTTTCTTCGGCTATCGGAACCTTGTGCAACGGAGGGTGACGATGGCCGAGCAGGCGATGCTGAAATTCGTGGGAACGGGGCAAGCCTATCCCGAAAAGCGTGCGGCCGAGCTGCGCGCCGAGGATTTCGAGGAAATTGCGAAGCGCTACGAGACCGCGAAGGCGGAGGAACAGGCCTCGCGCTGCTCGCAGTGCGGCGTGCCCTATTGCTCGGTGCATTGCCCGCTGCACAACCATATTCCCGACTGGCTGCGCCTCACCGCCGAAGGCCGGCTGCGCGAGGCGTTCGAGCTGTCCAACTCCACCTCGACCATGCCCGAGATCTGCGGCCGTATCTGCCCGCAGGACCGGCTGTGCGAGGGTAATTGCGTCATCGAATTCTCGGGCCACGGCGCGGTCACGATCGGCTCGGTCGAAAAGTTCATCACCGACACCGCCTGGGAAGAAGGCTGGGTCGAGCCGCTCGTCGCCGGCAAGGCCACCGGCCAGTCGATCGGCGTGATCGGCGCAGGGCCTGCGGGGCTCACGGCCGCCGAATATCTGCGCGCTGCGGGGCATGAGGTGCATGTCTATGACCGGCACGACCGCATGGGCGGACTGCTCGTCTACGGCATCCCCGGCTTCAAGCTCGAAAAGCCGATCGTCAAGCGCCGCATCAAGCGGCTCGAGGACGGCGGCATCGTCTTCCACCGCGGCTTCGAGGTCAGCCGCGACGCGACGCTCGAGCAGCTCCGCGAACGCCACGACGCGCTGCTGATCGCGACGGGCGTCTACAAGGCGCGCGCGATCAAGGCGCCCGGCGTCGGCGCGCCGGGCGTGGTCGAATCGCTCGACTATCTGATCGCCTCCAATCGCAAGAGCTTCGGCGACGCCGTCCCCGAATTCGAAAGCGGCGCGCTCAATGCCGCGGGCAAGAATGTCGTCGTCATCGGCGGCGGCGACACCGCGATGGACTGCGTCCGCACCGCGGTCCGCCAAGGCGCGAAGTCAGTGAAATGCCTCTACCGCCGCGACCGCGCCAACATGCCGGGCTCGCAGAACGAGGTGAAGAACGCCGAGGAAGAGGGCGTCGAGTTCGTCTGGCTCTCCGCCCCCGAGGCGTTCGACGGCACCGAGGCCGTCTCGGGCGTCCGCGCGACGAAAATGCGTCTCGGTCAGGCCGACGCCTCGGGCAGGCGGGCTCCCGAGCCCGATCCCGGCAGCGAGTTCCGCCTCGACGCCGATCTCGTCATCAAGGCGCTTGGCTTCGACCCCGAGGAACTGCCCAGACTTTTCGGTGCGGCGGACCTTTCGGTCACGCGCTGGGGCACGCTGCGCGTCGATCACAAGAGCATGATGACCAACATGGACGGCGTTTTCGCCGCGGGCGACATCGTGCGCGGCGCCAGCCTCGTCGTATGGGCGATCCGCGACGGCCGCGACGTGGCCGATCATATGCACAGCTATCTGAAGGCGAAAGGCAAGGTCGCGCCTGCGAAAGCTCTGGAGGCGGCATGATCTGGCTCGCTCTTCTCGCATCGACTGCGGCAACCGCGAGCGAGGCTCCCATTGCCGCGCCCCAGGTGGCGAGCAAGGCAGAACCGACGCAGGATTTTGCAGCCGTGGAAGCCGCTGTGCGGCTGCTCAGGTCGCAAGACTATGAAAAGCAAATGGAAGAAGCGGCATTGCGCAGCGCGAACGCCAGCTTCGACACGATGTTTGAACACTATGCGCAAGAGGGTTCGGCGCTTCCCGCGGATCTCGTAGACGAGATCAGGCTGGTGATCCTCAACAATACGCGCGATCTGGTCGAAGAGATGAAGAAGACTGCGCTGAACGATGCCGCCGCCATTTATGCCCGTTATTTCACGGCGGCCGAGATCAACGAACTGATGGCGCTTCAATCGCATCCTGTGATGAAGAAGGTGCAACAGGTCACGCGCCGAATGATGCCGGAGCTCATGCAAATCGGCCTCAAGACGGCGGCTGCCCGTCAGGTTGAGCTGAAAGCGAAGATCGCCGAGACCATAGAATCGTGGCAAGCGCGCCAACCCAATGAGAGTGACAAGTCATGACGTACGCCATGGAATCCGAGCGCGAACGCATCGCCCGCGAGGGCATGTACCGCCCCGAATTCGAATCCGATGCCTGCGGCGTCGGCCTTGTCGCCGCGACCGATGGCAAGCCCTCGCGGCGCGTCGTCGCCTCGGCGATTGACGCGCTGAAAGCGGTTTGGCACCGCGGTGCCGTAGACGCCGATGGCAAGACCGGCGACGGCGCGGGCCTCCATGTCGACATCCCCGCGCGCTTCTTCGACGACGCGATCGTCGATGGCGGGCACAAGCCCATGCCCAACCGTCTTGCGGTCGGCATGATCTTCCTGCCGCGCACCGACCTCTCCGCGCAGGAGACCTGTCGCACGATCGTCGAGAGCGAGGTCATCGACGCGGGCTACACCATCTATGGCTGGCGCCAGGTTCCCGTCGACGTCTCGGTGATCGGCCGCAAGGCGCAGGAAACGCGCCCCGAGATCGAGCAGATCATGATCGCAGGCCCGTTGCCCGACGCGGTCGACGCCGCCGAGTTCGAGAAGAATCTCTATCTCGTGCGCCGCCGCATCGAGAAGAAGGTGATCGAGGCGCAGATTTCGGGCTTCTATATCTGTTCGCTGTCGTGCCAGTCGATCATCTACAAGGGGCTGTTTCTCGCGGAATCGCTGTCGGTCTTCTATCCCGACCTCGTTGACGAGCGTTTCGAGAGCCGCGTCGCGATCTTCCACCAGCGCTATTCGACCAATACCTTCCCGCAATGGTGGCTGGCGCAGCCCTTCCGCTGCCTTGCGCATAATGGCGAGATCAACACGATCCGCGGCAACAAGAACTGGATGAAGAGCCACGAGATCAAGATGGCCTCGATCGCGTTCGGCGAGCATAGCGAGGACATCAAGCCCGTCATCCCCGCCGGAGCGTCGGATACCGCCGCGCTCGATGCGGTGTTCGAGGCGATCTGCCGCTCGGGCCGCGACGCGCCGACCGCCAAGCTGATGCTCGTCCCCGAGGCGTGGCAGCACGACCCCGAGATGCCCGAAACGCATCGCTCGATGTACCAGTATCTGGCAAGTGTGATGGAGCCGTGGGACGGCCCCGCCGCGCTGGCGATGACCGACGGCCGCTGGGTGGTCGCGGGCATGGACCGCAACGCGCTCCGTCCGCTGCGCTTCACGCGCACGATCGACAATCTGCTGATCGTCGGTTCCGAGGCGGGCATGGTCGTCGTGCCCGAAAGCTCGGTGGTCCAGAAGGGCCGCCTCGGCCCCGGCCAGATGATCGCGGTCGATCTCGATGCGGGGGTTCTGCTCGAGGATCTCGCGGTCAAGGACCGGATCTCGGGTGAGCTGCCCTATGCGCAGATGGTCGGCAACTTCCTGAGCATCGAGGATCTGCCCGCGCCCGCCCACGCCACGCCGCAATGGGATCGCGCCGAACTCACACGCCGTCAGGTCGCGGCGGGGCAGACGCTCGAGGACATGGAGCTGATCCTCTCGCCGATGGTCGAGGACGCCAAGGAGGCGGTGGGCTCGATGGGCGATGACACGCCGCTTGCCGTCATCTCGGACAAGCCGCGTCTGATCAGCCAGTTCTTCCGCCAGAACTTCAGCCAAGTCACCAACCCGCCGATCGACAGCCTGCGCGAAACGCAGGTGATGAGCCTCAAGACGCGCTTCGGCAACCTTGCCAACATTCTCGACCGCGAGGCGCAGAATGACGGCGTGCTCGTGCTCGACTCGCCCGTCCTCACATGTGCCGAGTGGCACAGGTTGAGGGCGCATTTCGGTGCACAGACCGCCGAGATCGACTGCACCTTCGAAACCGGCGGCGGGCAGGAAAGTCTGCGCGCGGCAATCGCGCGAATCCGCGCCGAGGCTGAACAGGCGGTGCGCGAGGGGCGTTCGGAAATCTTCCTGACCGACGAGAATGTCGGGCCCGATCGTGTCGCAATCGCGGGCGTCCTCGCCGTCGCGGCGGTCCACACGCACCTCGTGCGCAAGGGGCTGCGCTCCTACGCCTCGGTCAACGTCCGCACCGCCGAATGCCTTGACACGCATTATTATGCGGTGCTGATCGGCGTCGGCGCGACCACGGTGAACGCCTATCTGGCCGAGGCCGCGATCGCGGATCGTCAGGCGCGCGGCCTGTTCGGCGACTACAGCCTCGAGCAATGCCTCAAGCGCCACAAAAAGGCGGTCGACGACGGCCTTTTGAAGATCATGTCGAAGATGGGGATCGCGGTGATCTCGAGCTATCGCGGCGGCTACAACTTCGAGGCCGTCGGCCTGTCGCGCGCGCTGGTCAACGATTTCTTCCCGGGCATGCCCGCCAAGATTTCGGGCGAGGGGTATTCGTCGCTCCACCTCAACGCGATGATGCGCCACCAGGCGGCGTACGACAAGGCAGTGGTGACGCTGCCGATCGGCGGCTTCTATCGCCAGCGCAATGGCGGCGAGACGCATGCCTATTCGGCCCAGCTCATGCACCTGCTCCAGACCGCGGTCTCGACCGACAGCTATTCGACCTATCTCCAGTTCGCGCGCGGCGTGCGCGATCTGCCGCCCGTCTACCTGCGCGATCTGCTCGAGTTCAACTTCACCAACGAGCCCGTGGCGATCGACAGCGTCGAGGCGATCACCGAGATCCGCAAGCGCTTCGTCACCCCCGGCATGTCGCTCGGTGCGCTCTCTCCCGAGGCACACGAGACGCTGGCGATCGCGATGAACCGCATCGGCGCCAAGGCCGTCTCGGGCGAGGGCGGCGAGGATTCGGCGCGCTACAAGCCCTATGCGAATGGCGACAACGCCAATTCGGTCATCAAGCAGATCGCGTCGGGCCGCTTCGGCGTCACCGCCGAATATCTGGGCGCATGCGAGGAGATCGAGATCAAGGTGGCGCAGGGCGCCAAGCCCGGCGAGGGCGGGCAGCTCCCCGGCTTCAAGGTCACCGAGTTCATCGCCAAGCTGCGCCATGCGACGCCGGGCGTGACGCTGATCTCGCCGCCGCCGCATCACGACATCTATTCGATCGAGGATCTGGCGCAGCTCATCTACGACCTCAAGCAGATCAACCCGCGCGCGCGCGTCTGCGTCAAGCTCGTCTCCTCCGCGGGCATTGGCACGGTGGCCGCGGGCGTCGCAAAAGCCCATGCCGACGTCATCCTCGTCGCGGGCCATGTCGGTGGCACCGGCGCTTCGCCCCAGACCTCGGTCAAATATGCGGGCACGCCTTGGGAAATGGGCCTCTCCGAGGTCAATCAGGTGCTGACGCTCAACGGGCTTCGCCACCGCGTGAAGCTTCGCACCGATGGCGGCCTCAAGACCGGGCGCGACATCGTTGTCGCCGCGATCCTCGGCGCCGAGGAATTCGGCATCGGCACGCTTTCGCTGGTCGCGATGGGCTGCATCATGGTGCGCCAGTGCCATTCGAACACCTGCCCCGTCGGCGTCTGCACGCAGGACGAGAAGCTTCGGCAGAAGTTCGTCGGCACGCCCGAAAAGGTCATCAACCTGATGACCTTCATCGCCGAGGAAGTGCGCGAGATCCTGGCGCGGCTGGGTTATCGCTCGCTCGACGAGATCATCGGCCGCACCGAGCTGCTCCGGCAGGTCAGCCGCGGCGCCGAGCATCTCGACGATCTCGATCTCAACCCGATCCTCGCCAAGGTCGACGCGGACGACAATCTGCGCCGCTTCAACCTGCCCACATTCCGCAACGAGGTGCCCGACAGCCTTGACGCGCAGATGATCGCCGATGCCAAGGCGGTGTTCGAGCGTCGCGAGAAGATGCAACTCACCTACAATGTCCGCAACACGCACCGTGCGGTGGGCACGCGCTTCTCGGCGGAGATCACGCGGCTCTACGGCATGTCCGCGGTCAATGACGGGCACGTGCATGTCCGGCTGCGCGGCTCGGCGGGTCAGTCGCTTGGCGCGTTCCTGTGCAAGGGCATCACGCTCGAGGTGTTCGGGGACGCCAACGACTATGTGGGCAAGGGGCTTTCGGGCGGCATCGTCACGGTGCGCCCCACGGTCAGCTCGCCGCTCGACAGCCACGCCAATACGATCATCGGCAACACCGTCCTTTACGGAGCAACCTCGGGCAAGCTGTTCGCGGCGGGGCAGGCGGGCGAGCGCTTCGCGGTCCGCAATTCGGGCGCGGAGGTCGTGGTCGAGGGCTGCGGCGCCAATGGCTGCGAATATATGACGGGCGGCGTCGCCGTCATTCTCGGCAAGGTCGGCGCCAATTTCGGTGCGGGCATGACGGGCGGCATGGCCTTCATCCTCGACGAGGACGGTCATTTCGAACGCCGCGCCAACCCCGACAGCATCGTCTGGCAGAGCGTCGACTCGGCCTATTGGGAAGCCAAGCTCAAGTCGCTCATCGCCGAGCATGCGGTCGCGACCGACAGCAAATGGTCTAACGCGATCCTCGACGACTGGGATCGCAGGCGGCACCAGTTCTGGCAGGTGTGTCCGAAGGAAATGCTGTCGCGGCTCGACTATCCGCTCAGCGATGCGCCAGCGGAGGTTGCGGCGGAATAGGCACGGAACCCGTTCAGCCTGGACTCATTTTACACTCTGTAGGTGTCCAGGCTGTACCCGCGCGTGCTCCGCGCGTCTGGAGGATTGCGATGCGTTATTTCGTGCTCGGCCTTGTTGCGCTGGCCTTCACCGCGCCCGTCCAGGCGCGCGACCATGATCGTGCGCCCGAAGCGGAAATCGCCGAGAAGATGAACGATCCGGTGATGCAGGATCGCGTCGCGGGCGCGATGTTGGGCGTAATGGGCGCGGTGCTCGATATGCGCATCGGAGAAATCGAGCGCGCGATCGACCCGAGTTCGCCCACGCCGCGCGACGAGACGCTGCGCGACCGGGCGGAACGCGACGACCCGTATTTCGAGGAGCGGATGGTAGGTCGCACGCGCGCAATGACTGGAACGATGGGCGCGATGGCTACGCAGATGGCGGTGATGATGCCCGAGTTTCGCAGGATGATGGCGGAAATGGCTGGCCGCATGGCCGATATCGGCAGCACCGTGTCGATCCCTGATTACGAAGACGACTGGGACGACTGACGTCTCTTGCCGTCGCCCCAGCGCAGGCTGGGGCCCAGACGATATTTCCGATCTCGTCGATGTAACCAGCACCGCTTGGGCCCCAGCCTGCGCTGGGGCGACAGTGACTGCTAAATTCCTGCTGCGCCGCATCAAAGGGTGGACGGACTCGCCCGCCACGCTAAAGTCGCGCCTCCATGTGGCATCTCTTCCAGTTCCCGCTCTGTCCCTTTTCGCGCAAGGTCCGTCTTCTTCTCGGTGAGAAGGGGGTCGGCTATGAACTCGTGCGCGAATCCCCGTGGCAGCGCCGCGACGAATTCATCGACATGAACCCCACGGGGCAAACTCCGGTGATGACGCAGGCCGACCGCGACCTGATCCTGATCGATTCCTCGGCGATCTGCGAATATTTCGAGGAAACGACGGACAAGGCGCAACTCATCGGCGGCACCGCCGCCAACCGCGCCGAGGTGCGCCGGCTGGTGTCATGGTTCGATCACCAGTTTTACGGCGACGTCGTCGCCCCGCTGATGCACGAGCGCATGAAAAAGCGCCTCGTCGACCGCGCCGCGCCCGACGCGCGCATCCTGCGCGAGGCGATGAAGAACGCGCACAGCCATTTTGACTATCTCGACTATCTGCTCGACCACCGCACATGGCTCGCGGGCGCGACGCTCAGCCTCGCCGATCTGGCGGCGGCGGCGCATATCTCGGTCGCCGATTATCTGGGCGGGATCGACTTCAAGGGGCATGAACTGGTCAAGCGCTGGTATGCGGGCCTGAAATCGCGCCCCAGCTTCCGCCCGCTGCTCTCCGAGCGGATGGAGGTCATCAAGCCCCCCGAGCATTACGACAAGGTCGACTTCTGAGGCCGCTCGGCTAGGTTGCAGCCGAACAGCGGGGAGCATAGTGATGGCGAGGCTTGTATCGGGTTTCAGGATGGCGGCGCTGGTCGGCGCACTCGGCCTGAGCGCCGGCGCATGGGCAGGTCCGGTCGAATATTACCCGACGGGTGCGCCGCCTTCTGCGCGTCCCTTCTCGGAAGCCGTCCGCGTCGACGACATTCTCTACCTCTCAGGCGAGATCGGTACCACCGAGAGCGGCGCGCTCGCCTCCGGCGGGCTGCCGGGCGAGGCCAGGCAGGTAATGGAGAATATCGGCGCCAAGCTCCGCAAGCGCGGCCTCGGCTTCGACGATGTCTTCAAGTGCACCGTCATGCTCGCCGACATCACGCGCTGGGCCGAGTTCAATGCGGTTTACATCAATTATTTCAAGCCCGGCCGACTGCCCGCGCGCAGCGCGTTCGGCGCCAACGGTCTTGCGTTGGGCGCCGCGGTCGAGCTCGAATGCTCGGCGAAATTTCCCGATTGACGCAGAACAGGCAATTCTAACGATCAAGGTCTGATCGAGCGGATCTTTTTTCTTACTTATCAACGACGACCACCGCTCGCGTCATGAGATACAGGTCCATCCCCGGCGCGAATCCCGCGGGCCGGATCGACTGCGTGCGGAAGCCGAGCCGTTCGAAGAAACCTGCGCTGTGTTGCGTCGTCTCAAGGCTGATCGTGTCCGCTGCGCCCGTCGCCGCTATGCGCGCTATGCGTTCTTCGGCGAGCATACGGCCGAATCCGGCGCGATGCCTGTCGCGCGCCACCATGCCCCAGCAGAATTCGGCCAGCCGTTTCTCCGGTATGATCGCGAATCCGCCGCATCCGACGATCGTGCCGCGATCTTCCACGACCAGATAGCGTTCGGGCAGATCGTCGAGAAATGCCTCGAAATCTGCGCGTTCGCTGACATGGAAATATTCCGGGACATTGCCGTCGAACAGCGTGAGGCACATTGCGCGATCCTCCGCGCGATAGCCCCGTATCATCGTCACCCGGCGTGCACAGCCGTCACGAAATAATCGAGCGCCTTGTTCTCGCTCAGCTTGAAACCGTGCGTCGGCGAAAAGCTCATGCCTGTCACGTCGATCACCTTGAGCCCCGCCGCCTCGACCAGCCCGGTCAGCTCTTCGGGGGTCAGGAACTTGCCCCAGTCGTGCGTGCCCCTGGGAATCCGCCCCGTCCCCTCGGCAATCGTGATCATCGCGAGGTGCGACAGGCTCGTTCGGTTCGGGGTGGACAGGATCATCAGTCCGCCTGGCGCCAGCGCGCCGGCGAGCCCCTCTACAAACGCCCTGGGATCGGTCACATGCTCGATCACCTCAAGCGAGGTGATGAGGTCGAAGCGGCGCACGCCGAGCGTTTCTATCCCGCCCTGTTCATAAGCCACGGCAAGCCCCGACCGGTCGGCATGATGCCGCGCCACCGCGACATTTTCGGCGGCCGCGTCGATCCCCGTCACTGCCGCGCCCAGTCGCGCCAGCGGCTCGCACAACAGCCCCGCGCCGCATCCCATGTCGAGCGCGGTCTTGCCAGCAAGAGGCCGCCGGTCATGCTCGTCGAGCTGCCAGTGCCAGTCGGCCATGTCGCGGATATAGTGAAGGCGCACCGGGTTCATCCGGTGGAGCATCGCCGAGGAGCCCTTGGGATCCCACCATTCGGCCGCCATCTGCCCGAAATGAGCGGCCTCTTTCGGGTCGATCGTAGTTGCGTTTGCCATATCTCGACCCTATCAGGGCCGCGCCCTTTGACCAAAGGGCTTTTCAGGGAATTTCCGGGAAGTCTCAATGGCCCGTATTGTAATGAAATTCGGCGGAACCTCGATGGCGGGCATCGAAAGGATTCGCAACGTCGCGCAGCGCGTGAAACACGAGGTTGACGCGGGCAACGAGGTCGCCGTCGTCGTCTCGGCGATGGCGGGCGAGACCGACCGGCTCGTCAATTTCTGCCGCGAGGCGAGCTCGCTTTACGACACGCGCGAATATGACGTCGTGGTCGCAGCGGGCGAGCAGGTGACAAGCGGGCTACTCGCGATCACGCTCGAGGCGCTTGGAGTCCGCGCACGGAGCTGGCTCGGCTGGCAGTTGCCCATCCGCACCAATGATGCGCATGCTTCTGCCCGCATCGAGACGATCGATACCGAGGCGCTGATCGCCGCAATGGCGGGCGGACAGGTCGCGGTCATTCCGGGTTTTCAGGGCATGGCCGGCGACGGCCGCGTGACCACGCTCGGCCGCGGCGGATCGGACACATCGGCGGTTGCGGTGGCCGCGGCGGTCAAGGCCGATCGCTGCGATATCTACACCGATGTCGACGGCGTCTACACCACCGATCCGCGCATCGTGCCGCGCGCGCGCAAGCTGAAAAAGGTCACCTACGAGGAAATGCTCGAGCTTGCGAGCGTCGGCGCCAAGGTGCTCCAGACGCGTTCTGTCGGGCTCGCGATGAAGGAGAAGGTGCGCGTTCAGGTGCTCTCCTCCTTCGAGGATCCGACCGATGACGAACTGCCGGGGACGATGATCGTCGGCGATGACGAAATTGAGGAAAACGAGATGGAACGCCAACGCATCACCGGCATCGCGCTCGACAAGAACGAGGCCAAGATCACGCTCACCGATGTGCCCGACCGGCCCGGTGCGGTCGCCTCGATCTTCGGCCCGCTCGCCGATGCCAACATCAATGTCGACGTGATCGTGCAGAATATCGCGCATGAGACGGGCTCGACCGATGTTACCTTTACGGTCCCCGGCGCCGAGCTGGCGCGCGCGATCGACGCGCTCGAAAAGGCGAAGAACACGATCGGCTATGCCGAGCTGAAGCACGACACCAAGATCTGCAAGGTCTCGATCGTCGGCGTCGGCATGCGCAGCCATGCGGGCGTCGCCTCGACGATGTTCAAGGCGCTGGCCGATCGCGGCATCAACATCCAGGCGATCGCGACGTCGGAGATCAAGGTCTCGGTCCTGATCGAGGAGGATTATGCCGAGCTCGCGGTGCGCGTGCTGCACACGGCTTACGGCCTCGACGGCCCGGAGCCCCTGGAAGCGTGAGCATCGGTCAGGAACGCCTCGCGCGCCGCATGGCGCGCGGCGCCGAGTTTCTCGGTTGCGACATCGCGATCCTCGGCGGCGCGATGAGCTGGATTTCGGAGCGTCATCTCGTTTCGGCGATTTCCAATGCCGGCGGCTTCGGCGTGATCGCGTGCGGCGCGATGAGCCCGGAGCTGCTCGACACCGAGATTGCCGAGACGAAGAAGCGGACCGACAAGCCGTTCGGCGTCAATCTCATCACCATGCATCCGCAGCTTTTCGACCTGATCGAGGTCTGCGCCCGGCACAAGGTCAGCCATGTGGTGCTCGCGGGCGGGCTGCCGCCGGCGGGCGGGCTCGATGCGATCAAGGCCAGCGGGGCAAAGGTCATCTGCTTCGCGCCCGCGCTCGCGCTGGCGAAAAAGCTGATCCGTTCGGGCGTCGACGCACTGGTGATCGAGGGGATGGAGGCGGGCGGCCATATCGGCCCCGTGTCGACCTCGGTGCTTGCACAGGAAATGCTCCCCGAGATCGCCGATCAGCTTCCCGTCTTCGTCGCAGGCGGCATCGGCAAGGGTCAGCTTATTGCGGGCTATCTGGAAATGGGCGCCGCGGGCGTCCAACTCGGCACGCGCTTCGTCTGCGCGACCGAATGCATCGCGCATCCCAATTTCAAAAAAGCCTTTATCCGCGCTTCGGCGCGCGATGCGATCGCCAGCGTCCAGATCGATCCGCGCCTGCCCGTGATCCCCGTGCGCGCGCTCCGCAATGCCGAGATGGAGGCATTCGCCGCCAAGCAGCGCGAGGTTGCCCAGAAGCTCGACGACGGCAAGGTCGACATGGGCGCGGCGCAGCTCGAGATCGAGCATTACTGGGCGGGCGCGCTGCGCCGCGCGGTGATCGACGGCGATGTCGAAACGGGCTCGGTAATGGCGGGCCAGTCGGTCGGCATGGTCAAGGCCGAGGAGCCCGTCGCCGATATCATCGCGGCGCTGATGGCCGAAGCCGCCGAGGCGCTGGAGACGCGCGCGCACTGACGTTTTCTGCGTCGGTCTGCCAAGGAATATGGCGCGAACTGGTCAGGAGATGCCAGCTTTCGCTGGCATGACGCATTGGGAGGGGCTGGATGGAAACCGAAAGGGCCGGGCTTCCGATCATCGCTTTCGAGAATCTCGCGGCGTGGGAGGCGTGGCTTGCCGCGCAACCCGCGGACGCGTCCGGCCTCTGGATCAAGTTCGCCAAGGCGCATACGGGGATCGCCAGCGTCTCGAAGCAGGAAGCGATCGACGCCGCGCTCTGTCATGGCTGGATCGACGGGCAGCTCGACAAATATGACGCTGATCACTGACTGATCCGCTTCACCCCGCGAAAACCGCGCAGCAAATGGTCGGAAAGAAACCGCAAGCGCGCTGAGGCGCTTTTGGCAGATGGGCGCATCGCCCCGGGCGGTCTCGCCGAGATCGAACGTGCCAGGGCTGATGGTCGCTGGGCGGCCGCCTATGCACCGCAAAGCAGCGCAACCATAGCCGATGATCTGGCCGCCGCGTTCGCCGCTTCACCCGCCGCCGCGGCGTTTTTCGAGCGACTCGACGCCACCAACCGCTATGCCGTGCTTCACCGTGTCCACGACGCGAAGAAGGCGGAAACGCGTGCTGCGCGGATCGAAAAATTCGTCGCGATGCTCGTGCGCGGCGAAGCCATCTATCCACTGCGCGAAAAAGCGGGAAAAGCCTGAGCAAGGACATTGGAAAGCGCGGCGACTTTCTGATAGCCCTTTTTTACAATGGCCTCATCCGCACCGACCACATCCGCTGTCGCCTCCGCGCGCGAAATTCTCACCCGCCTCCACGATGTGATGGCGGCGCGCACCGGAGCGCAGGCCAAGCTCAACCAGGTCACCAACATCGTCGGCGAGGCGCTCGATAGTGAGGTCTGTTCGATCTATCTGCTGCGCGACGGCGTGCTCGAGCTGTTCGCGACACGCGGGCTGAAGCAGGAGGCGGTTCACGTCACCAAGCTGGCGTTCGGTGAGGGTCTGGTCGGCACGATCGCGGAAAATGTCGAGATGCTCAATCTCGACGAAGCCGCGGCGCACCCCGATTTCGCCTACAAGCCCGAGACGGGCGAGGAGCTGTTCCACAGCTTTGCGGGCGTGCCGATCGTTCGGCGCGAAGAGGCGGTTGGCGTCCTTTCGATCCAGCATGCCGAGCCACGCAAATATGACGATCTGGTGATCGAGGCGCTCCAGACCGTCGCGATGGTGCTCTCCGAACTGATCGCCAATGCCGGGCTGATCGACGAAAAGGCGGCCGCCGCGGGCCGCGTGCACAATACCGATCCGGTGCGGCTCACGGGCCTCAAGCTCGTCGACGGCATGGCGCGTGGTTTCGCGGTATATCACCAGCCGCGCATCACGATCGAACACACCGTCGCCGAGGACATCGAGGCGGAACGGCACCGCGTCTATTCGGCCTTCGACAAGATGCGCGAACAGATCGACCGCATGGCGAGCCAGGCCGAGTTCGGTGGCGGCGAGCACCAGGAAGTGCTCGAGATGTACAAGATGTTCGCCTATGACGAGGGCTGGTCGCGCCGGATCAACGAGGCGATCGACAGCGGGCTGACCGCCGAAGCGGCGATCGAGCGTGTCCAGCAGCGCACCCGCATGCGCATGCGCCAGATCGACGACCCGCTCCTCGCCGACCGGATGCACGATCTGGAGGATCTCTCCAATCGGCTGCTCCGCATCGTCTCCGGCCAGCTCGGCTCGGCCGCGCAGCTCGGGCTCAGGCAGGACACGATCCTGATCGCGCGCAACCTCGGCCCTGCCGAGCTGCTTGAATATGACCGCCGTCGCCTGAAGGGCGTGATCCTCGAGGAAGGGTCATTGACCGCGCACGTCATCATCGTCGCGCGTGCGATGGGCGTGCCCGTGCTCGGCCGCGTCACCAACGTCCGCCGCACGATCGGCGAGGGCGATCTTGTCCTGCTCGACGCGAGCCAGAGCGCGGTCTTCGTCCGCCCATCACCCTCGATGGAAGATGCCTTCGAGGGCAAGCTCGACGTCAGCCAGAAGCGCCGTGCCGCCTTTGCCGCGCTCAAGACCGAACCCTCGGTGACGAAGGACGGCGCGCACATCGCGCTGATGGTCAATGCCGGCCTGCGCGACGACGTCGCTGCGCTGGACATCACGGGCGCCGAGGGCATCGGGCTGTTCCGCACCGAGTTCCAGTTCCTCGTTTCGGCGACGCTGCCGCAGCGCGAGCGCCAGCAGCGGCTCTACCGCGACGTGCTCGAGGCCGCGGGCGACCGCCCCGTCATCTTCCGTACCGTCGATATCGGCGGCGACAAGGCGCTCCCCTATATGCGTCATGACGGCGAGCATGAGGAAAACCCGGCTATGGGCTGGCGTGCGCTGCGCGTCGCGCTCGATCGCAACGGGCTGATGAAGGCGCAGGCGCGCGCGCTTATCGAGGCGGGGGCGGGGCGTACGCTCCACATCATGTTCCCGATGGTGTCCGAACCCTGGGAGTTCGACGAGGCCAAGGCGCTGTTCGAGAAGCAACGCGACTGGGTCGCCTCGCGCGGGCGGATGCTGCCGAGCGCGATCCGTTACGGTGCGATGCTCGAGGTGCCCGCGCTCGCCGAGAGTCTCGACATCCTGCTGCCCCGGATCGATTTCCTCTCAATCGGCACCAACGATCTGACCCAGTTCCTGTTTGCAGCGGACCGCGCACATCCCAAGCTCGCGGAACGCTATGACTGGCTTTCGCCAGCGATCCTCCGCTTCCTCCGCCGCGTCGTGGCGCCCACCAAGGCCGCGGGCGTACCCATCGCGGTGTGTGGCGAGATGGGCGGACGGACGCTCGAGGCGATGGCGCTGATCGGGCTCGGGATCGAGCGGTTATCGATCACGCCCGCGGCGATCGGCCCGGTCAAGGCGATGCTGCGCTCGCTCGATCGGGGCGCCCTGCAGACTGCGCTTTCGGCCTGGCTCGACACGCCGCCGCCGAGCATGCGCGCCGCGCTTTCGGGATGGGCGGAGCAACACGGCGTCGAGCTTGCCTGAACACCCGAAAAAAGCTTGGCAATTGTGGGCGCGACGCATTGACATTGCGCGCGTGCAAATGTGACATGGGCGCTGGGTCGAAAATCTGACAAGTCACGGATGGGATGACGGATCAAACCGAAGCCGAGGGGGCGTACGCGTCCTCCAAGAAAGTTGGGGAGCGGCTTGCCGAGGCGCGCAAGGCCGCCGGTCTCGATCTCGCCGACATCGCAACGCGCACCCGGATCCCGCAGCGCCATCTCGAGGCGATCGAGGAGGGGCGCTATAACGACCTTCCCGCGATCACCTATTGCAGCGGTTTCACCAAGGCCTATGCGCGCGCGCTGGGGCTTGATGAGGTCGCGTTCGGGCGCGACGTTCGCGTCGAGCTCGAGGATTATCGCGGCATCACGCACGAGCCGCAGTATTTCGAGGCCGCCGATCCCGCACGCGTGCCGACGCGCGCGCTTGCTTGGACAGCCGCGCTGCTCGCGCTGCTCGTCATCGGCGGTTTTGTGATCTTCCGCGGAGGTCTGCTCGACGGGCTTGGCGGACGCGATCCCGCCTCGGTCGCCGCGGGCACCGAGACGCTCGAAGCCGAGGGCAACGAGGCGCTCGTCGCAACCAATGGCGCAGCGCCCGCCGCGCCGACAGCCGCGCCTGTTGCCACTGGCGCGGTCGTCCTCACCGCCACCCAGGATGTCTGGTTGCGCATCTATGAGGCAGGCGGCAAGCGGCTCTTCGAAAAGACGATGGTGACGGGCGAAACCTATCAGGTGCCCGAAGACGCGACCAATCCGCAAATCCTGACCGGCCGTCCCGACGCGCTGCGGGTCACCGTGGGCGGGCGCGAGGTCGCGCCGCTCGGGCCGCCCGAAAAAACGATCGCTGATGTCGGCGTGAGCGCCGCCGCGCTTGCCGCGCGCGCTGCAGCAGCAGCGCCCACGACCCCCGCGGCGCCAGGGACGGCGCCTATGGGCACGCCATCGGCCTCCAACGCCCAGACGCCCCCGGGCGCCGCCCGGCCGTGAGGCAACAAGCGCTCCGCCCTTGAGGCGGGGGGGCCGCTGTCCCTATAAGGCGTCTGAACCATCTTGTGAGCGGGACGAATACCATGCGTAGAACGCTGTTTCTGGCGATCCTTCTTGGCGGCATCGCCGCGCAGCCGCTTGCGGCGCAGAGCGGGGCCAATCTCACCCCGCGCGTCGACAAGCTCGAAAAGGAAATGAAGGCGGTCCAGCGCAAGGTCTTCCCGGGCGGCGCGCCTGGCTATTTTGAGCCCGAAATCGCAGCGCCCGCGCAGGTCGTCGATCCTGCCGGCGCCCCCGCGTCGACCCCGCTTGCCGATCTTACCTCGCGCGTGAGCGCGCTCGAAACCGAGCTGCGCACGCTTACCGAACAATCCGAACAGAACGCCTTCAGGGTGCGGCAGCTCGAAGAGGCGATGACCAAATACAAGGCCGAGGTCGATGGCCGCCTCACCGCGCTGGAGGGTGGTGCGGCGCCCGCAACGCCGCCCGCCGCGGCGTCGGGTTCGGTCAAGCCGCCCGTCGCCCGGCCGACCGCGGCGACGCCCGCGCTCAGCACCGAGCGCGCCGCCGCGCTCGACGCGATTCAGAAGCCCGCGACAGGCGATGCGGGCGAGGACGCCTATCTCTATGGCTACCGGCTGTGGGAAGCCAAATTCTATCCGCAGGCGCAGGCACAATTGAAGGCTTTTGTCGAGAAATATCCGAAGCATAAGCGCGTCAGCTACGCGAACAATCTGCTCGGCCGCGCTTATCTCGACGAGGGCAAGCCAGCGCTCGCGTCGGTCGCCTTCTACGACAATTACCAGAAGCTGCCCAAGGGCGAGCGCGCCCCCGAAAGCCTCTATTATCTGGGCGTCTCGCTGACGCGCCTCAAGAAGACCGCGGATGCCTGCAAGGTCTATGAGGAGTTCGATCAGGTTTACGGCGCCACCGCTTCGGCGGGACTCAAGGCGCAGGTCGCCAAGGGCAGAGCCGAGGCGAAGTGCAAGGCGTGAGGCGGACCATGTCCGGGCACGTCACCCTGAACTTGTTTCAGGGTCCATGAACACGGTTCTTGCAGAAGCGGACACTCAGGTGTTCATGGATGCTGAAACAAGTTCAGCATGACGGTATGGGAGGACGATGACCGTGCCTCCTGAAACGCTCGCCCGCTTCCTCAAGGGGCTTCCCGCGCTCGACGACGACATTGTCGGGGTCGCGGTATCGGGTGGGCCCGACAGCCTCGCCTTGCTGTTGCTCGCCGAGGCCGCGTGGCCCGGCCGCGTGCGCGCCGCGACCGTCGATCACGGTCTGCGTCCCGAATCCGCCGCCGAGGCGCGCTGGGTCGCCGATCTTTGCGCGGCGCGCGGGGTTCCCCACAGCACGCTGACCCCCGAAACGCCGATCACGGGTTCGCTTCAGGCCGAGGCGCGGCGCGCGCGCTATGCGCTGCTCGATGCCTGGCGGCTGGAGCAGGGCGTGGCCTGGGTGATGACCGCGCATCATGCTGACGATCAGGCCGAAACGCTGCTGATGCGCCTGAATCGCGGCGCGGGAGTTGGCGGGCTGGCGGGTATTCGCGCGGTCAATCGTCACATTCTCCGCCCATTGCTCGGCTGGCGCCGCGCCGAGCTTCAGGCGATCGTAGAGGCCGAGGAGCTGGCCGCGCTGCGCGATCCATCGAATGAGGATATGCGCTTTGATCGCGCGCGTTTTCGCCGCCATCTGGCGGATGCGCCGTGGATCGACCCGCAGGCGCTGGCGCGAAGCGCAGCGCATCTCGCCGACGCCGAGGCCGCGCTGGGCTGGATGGCCGATGAAATCGCCGCCGAACGCATCGTCGAGACCGAAACCGGTATCGCGCTCGATCCCGCCGGGCTTCCCGCCGAGCTGGTGCGGCGCCTGCTCCGGATCGCGCTCAAGCGCCGTGAGCCCGGCCTCGAGCCCTCCGGGCCCGAACTTGACCGCGCATTGGCCGAAATCGCGCGAGGCGGCCAGATCAGCCTGGGCGGACTGCTCGTGCGCGGCGGCAAATTGTGGCAAATTTCAACCGCTCCGCCTCGCCGCACGGCGATTTGAAGGCGCCATCCGCCGAAATGCGCAGGGTTGCATTGTCTTTAAGCATTCCTGCCCTATCTTAGGATCGGGACGAATCTCTCCGGACACCTAGATGAACGACGACGACAACAAGCAGCCCGAAACCAACCCCTGGATGAAGAGCCTGCTCATATGGGTAGGCATTCTCGTCGGGCTGGCGCTTTTCGTTGCGATGTTTGACGGCCGCACGCGCGCCGCCGCAGCGGACGGCATTTCCTATTCCGAATTCCTCCAGCGCATCGACGAAGGCACCGTCAAGAAGGTCGAGATCGCAGGCGATGTCGTCTCGGGCACGCTTTCGAACGACAAGGCGTTTCGCACCTACGCCCCCAACGATCCCATGCTGATCGAGCGGCTGAAGGAAAAGGGCGTCAACTTCGCGGCCAAGCCCGAGGAGCAGCCCTCGATCTGGCTCGTCATCCTGTATCAGTCGCTGCCCTTCATCCTGATCATCGGCATCGCCTTCTTCATCATGCGACAGATGCAGAAAAATGCGGGTTCGGGCGCGATGGGCTTTGGCAAGTCGCGCGCGCGCATGCTCACCCAGAAGGAAGGCCGCGTCACGTTCGACGATGTCGCGGGCATCGACGAAGCGCGCGAGGAACTGCAGGAAATCGTCGACTTCCTCAAGGATCCGACCAAATTCGCGCGTCTCGGCGGCAAGATCCCCAAGGGCGCGCTGCTTGTGGGTTCGCCGGGCACCGGCAAGACGCTGCTCGCCCGAGCGATTGCGGGCGAGGCCAATGTTCCGTTCTTCACCATCTCGGGTTCGGACTTTGTCGAGATGTTCGTCGGCGTCGGCGCGAGCCGTGTCCGCGACATGTTCGAACAGGCCAAGAAGAACGCGCCCTGCATCGTCTTTATCGACGAGATCGACGCCGTCGGCCGTCACCGTGGCGCTGGCCTCGGCAACGGCAATGACGAGCGCGAGCAGACGCTGAACCAGCTCCTCGTCGAGATGGACGGTTTCGAGGCCAATGAAGGCATCATCATCATCGCGGCGACCAACCGTCCCGATGTGCTCGATCCCGCGCTGTTGCGTCCGGGCCGCTTCGACCGTCAGGTCGTCGTGCCGCGCCCCGATATCGACGGCCGCGTGAAGATTCTCGAAGTGCACATGAAAAAGGTGCCGCTGGCGCCCGACGTCAGCGCGCGCACGATCGCGCGCGGCACGCCGGGCTTCTCGGGCGCCGATCTCGCCAACCTCGTCAACGAGGCCGCGCTGCTCGCGGCGCGCAAGGGCAAGCGCCTCGTCGCCATGTCCGAGTTCGAGGAGGCCAAGGACAAGGTCATGATGGGCGCCGAGCGCAAATCGATGGTCATGACCGAGGACGAGAAAAAGGCGACCGCCTATCACGAGGCCGGCCACGCGCTCGTCTCGCTCCACGTCCCCGGCTGCGATCCGCTGCACAAGGTCACGATCATCCCGCGCGGCCGTGCGCTGGGCGTGACGTGGAACCTCCCCGATCGCGACCGTTATTCGATGTCGATGAAGCAGATGAAGGCGAAGCTTGCGCTCTGCTTTGGCGGCCGCATCGCCGAACAGCTCATCTATGGCGAGGATTCGCTCAACACCGGCGCGTCCAACGACATCCAGCAGGCGACCGACATGGCGCGCGCGATGGTCATGGAATACGGCATGAGCGAAAAGCTCGGCTGGCTGCGCTACCGCGACAACCAGGACGAGGTGTTCCTCGGCCACTCGGTATCGCGCAGCCAGCATATGTCCGAGCAGACCGCGCGCATGATCGACGAGGAGGTTCGCCGCCTTGTCGAGGAAGGCGAGTCCGTCGCGCGTCAGGTGCTCACCGACAATCTTAACCAGCTCCACAAGCTGGCCGAGGCGCTGCTCGAATATGAGACGCTGTCGGGCGAGGAATCCAAGCGCGCGATTGCGGGCGAGGATATCGGCCGCGACGACGGCAACGCCCACAAGCCGGCATCACTGGGCACTGGCGGTTCGTCCATCCCCAAGACCCGGCGTCCCAGCGGCGGTTTCGGCGGCCCGGCGCCCCAGGGCGCCTGACGCGTGATCCTGGGGGGATTGCTGGCGCTGCTCCTGCTCGTGCAGGCGGCGCCACCCACCGTTACCGCCCCTGCCACTGGCGCCAGCGTCGCTGATTTCCTTGCGCGCGCCCAAGCGGTCAGAAAGCTGGGTGATGCTGCCGCTGCGTCGCCCGAATTCGCGGCGATCAAGGCGGAGGTCGCGGCAATCACGCGCGCCTATCGCGCGGACCTCGCCCGGCAGAAGGCGGCGGGGCAACCCGCGCATAGCTGCCCTCCGGACCGTTCGGGTCTTACGTCGTCGAATCTGATGGCCGATCTCAACCAGGTGCCCGTCGAGCTTCGCGCTACGACGGACGTCAAGTCGGTCTATTACGCGATGATGAAGAAGCGCTATCCTTGCCCCTTCTGAACCGTCGTCTAACCTGCCCCGTCATCTGACGGAGCCGGATCGAAGCGGGGAGCCTATGGAAAACGCGGTACCCACGCCCATCGTTGTCGCAGGCCGCAACTGCTGGCGCATAGAGCGCGCTCGCCGCGCTGCGGTTATCGTCGACGCCGCCGACTATTACCGGCTCATCAAGGGCGTCATGGAGCGCGCACGACGCCGAATCCTCATCATCGGCTGGGATTTTGACACGCGGATCGCGCTCGAGCCAGATGAGAATGGCAAGGGCGAAACGCTTGGCCGCTTCTTCCTCAGGCTGGCGCGCGAGCAGCCCGCACGGACGATCGACGTGCTCAAATGGAATTTCGGCGCGCTGAAACAGCTCGCCCACCCTGCGGCGGTGGTGATGCTCTGGCGCTGGTACCGCACGCGGGCGATCGACTTTCGCCTGGACAGCGCGCACCCGCCCGGCTGCAGTCACCACCAGAAGATCGTCGTCGTCGACGATCACCTTGCAGTGTGCGGCGGGATCGACATCTCGAACGCGCGCTGGGACACCAGCCGGCATCAGGACGATGATCCGCGACGGACGCTGCCGACGGGCAAGCCCTATCGGCCGTGGCACGATGCGACGATGATCGTCGAGGGGAGCACCGCCTCGGCGCTCGCCGAACTGGGCCGCGATCGCTGGCGTCTGGCCACGGGCGTCGATCCGGGCGCTGCCGACAGCCGCGCCTCGTTATGGCCCGCCGCGCTTGAATCGATGTTCGATGACGTCGACATCGCGATCGCGCGCACGCGCGCCGCCTATCAGGAGGTCGAGCAGGTGGGCGAAATCGAGGCGCTCTGGCTCGACATGATCGCGGCGACCCGGCGCTTTGCCTATATCGAGAACCAGTATCTCACATCGGGCAAGATCGCGGCGGCGATCGCCGCGCGGATGGAGGAGGAGGATCCCCCCGAGTTCGTTCTGGTCATGCCGCGCGTCGCCGATGGCTGGCTGGAGCAGAAGGCGATGGATGCCGCGCGCATCCGGCTTGCACGCGCCATAGGCAAGGTCGATCGCCGCAACCGATTTCGCATCTATGTTCCCGTCACGCCCGGTGGCACCGACATCTATGTCCATGCCAAGGTGGCGATCGTCGACGATCGCCTTCTCCGCGTCGGCTCGTCCAACCTCAACAACCGTTCGCAAGGTCTCGACAGCGAGTGCGACCTGATCATCGATGCCGCGCTGCCGCACAACCACGACGTCGAACCGCAGATCGTGGCGTTGCGCAACCGCCTGATGGCCGAGCATCTGGACAGCGATCCCACATCGGTTGCTGCAGAATTCGCGCGCACCGGATCGCTGGTCGCTGTGATCGACGCGCTCAATGGTCGGGGCCGGCATCTGGAACTGCTCGATATGGAGAAGCCGGGCCCGCTCGAGGAATTCATCGCCGACAACGAATTGCTCGATCCAGAAACAGCCGACGGGTTTTTCGAGCCGCTCGCCACACGCGGCATCTGGAAAGGCTGGCAAAAAGGGCTCGGTTGGCGACGCAGGCGCGCAGCGGCGCGGGCACCCACGGCGAACGGGGAGGGATGATGCCAATCTATTGTGATGAAAGTGGTGGAACCTCGGCGGGCGCGATGGTGTTCGCGGGTGTTGCAATAGAGGCGGAGGCCGCCGACCGGCTGCTCGCGCGCTTCAAGCAAGTGACCGCGGCCCGCGGCGAGATGAAGGGCAGCCGCATCTCGCTCGTCGAGCGCGGACTGTTTTTCGAGCTGCTCGAGCGCTTCGGGGGTCGCGCGATCGTCGCCCAGCTTCCCGCGAAGCAGGTCCCCGGTGTGCCCGGCGAGAAGGACCGCGACCTCAAGGCCTATGCCGCGCTGCTCGAAGAAGTGGTGGAAGCATGGCTGCCCGAGACCGCGGGCTGCGCCGACGTGATCATCGATGATGGCCGCTACGATGCCGCGACATTGGCGCTGGTGCGGCAGGACATCGCGGCGCTGCTCGGCACCTGCGGCCGCGCGCGGCTCGAGGACAGCCGGCGCTCGGCGGGCGTCCAGATCGCCGACGTCATCGCCAATTCGGTGTTCAACCTCGCGGTCGTCTCCGAGCGCGCCGAACGCATCCGCCGCATCCTAGCGCCCTTCATGGCGAACGGGGTCGTGCGGCTGAAGACGCTTGGCTGACATTTTCGTGAAATTTTTTTGACGGCGCGGGAACCATCCCTCGCCCCGCCCGTTGGTACTGAGCTCGATCGAAAGAAAGAGCGATATGACTGGCTCCGACCTTTACGGAAAGAGCCGTCTAGGGAGCCCCGCCGCGAAAGCGACGGGGCTTACCTGTTTTGGGCATCGATCGGCGTTTCTCGAATGTCCGCGACAGAAGCCAGGGCGAGATCGCCGCTGATTACGCGCCACGCTCCTGATCGGTTCGAGGATTGGGCTATGAAACCGTTCACCAGACTCGCCATCGTCGTTTCCGTACTGATAGCACTGGCGCATCTCTACCGTTTGATCCGACCGTTCGATGTCGTCCTGAGCGGAAGCGCACTGCCGCAATGGGCAAGCGTGGTGGGCGTGATAATCGCGGCCGGACTGGCTCTCATGCTCTGGCGAGAAGCGCGGCCTTAGAGCCGGGCGTTTGACGGGCAAAGCGCCGCACCCCCGAATGCGTCCAACCCATCTTCGACCCATATGCGCGCGGATTAAACCCGCAACGCACGACGATGCCGCCGCTCCTTCAATTGGGCAGCGCGCCCGCTTCCACCTTGTCCACCCACTCGGGATAGAAGGACGGCTCGCGGCTCGACCAGCCGATCGCGGTGGCTGCGGCCTCGCTGATCGACTGCAGCAGCAGCCGCCGCTTGTCGGGATGGAGGTGCGGCAGCGCCGCGGCCGCGCAGAACGCGCCGGGAAGCCAGGGACGCACGCTTGCCCCGATCAGCCGTTCATAGAGGAAGCGATAGGCGCCGAAGCTCACCAGCCGGTCCTGTCCGAGATCGAAGGCCGAGACGGTCACCAGCGGCGCCATCAACGGTTCCATCGCGTCGAGCCCGCTATCGTCGGGCACGAGCGCGCGGATTTCGGGAAGGCGTTCGTAGATGCGTGTCTGGGCGTTGATGCTCGCGGCTTCCACCACGTCGCGCGACCAGAGTTCGATCGCGTCGTGGCGTTCAAGCCCGACGTCGAGCGAGCGCCGGATATAACGCTGCGTGGCTGCGGGAAAGCTCGCAAACTCCTTCAATTCGGCCAATGTCAGCGCCCCGTCCGCCGGCCGTGCCCTGATGCTCATGTCCTTTCTCCAGACCTTTTGCCCTGGATCCGATCATGCGCCTCATATGGTTGACGTGGCTTTAACGGCGCATATCGTCCCCGTTCAGCATGGAATCAGAGATACGGCGCCTGGGCAAGAATCTTGCGACGAATTGGGTGCGCCGCACAATAATTGACATTCTGTCGTGACCATTCTGCAACAGTCTGGATTCCGCGCTGCGGAATCATCGCTTTGTATCGGCGTCGGGCGCCTTCGAGCTGTCACGCGGCCCGCGCGCACGCGTGAGCGCGGGCGGGTCCGATGCGTCCATCGATTCATCGAGCGCGGCGTCGAGACGCGCATCGACATCCTCGGGGTGTCGCTTCAGCCGCCCGGCGATCGCCTTGTCGGTCCCGGCGTCGCCGCGCGGCTTGTTCTTCGCCTTGCCCATGTTGATCTCGCAGTCCACTTTGTTTCCTCCCCGGAACAACGGGCGATCCGCATTTGCGGTTCCCCTTTCGACCAAATCCGAGAGCGTTTCGACGGACGACATAGGAACAATGGCGTTTTTCAGCCTTTGCGCGCTACAAGGGTGCATGGAATTCGAAACGCATGCACAGGAACAGCCGCGCCTCACCGTTCGCCCGATCATCGCCTTCTACTCGATAATCGGCTTCTGGCTGTTCTACGCACTTATCGTCAGCCTGCGCGCGATGGTCATGGACTTTCCGGCGCAGGCCGAAATGGCCGAACGCCGGATGATAGTGACCGCGGCGGGCATCATGCTCACCTGGCTGCTCTATTTGCTGCTTCGCCAGTTCTGTCACCAGCCGCTGTGGATTCGCATCTCCACCGCCTTTCTCGGCGCAATCCCGTGCGCGATCGCGGTCGCAGCGTTCAATTATTATGTCTTCAACGTCTACGATCCCCAGAGCATGTTCGACGAGGCCGATCTCGCGATGAAGGCCGAGGGCTGGACGGTGTGGCAGGAAATCGCCGAACAGGGCCTCTCGCGCTTCTTCTTCTTCTCGGCCTGGGCCGCGCTGTATCTCGCCATCTCCTATGCGGGAGAGGTGCGCGTCGCCGAACGCCGCGCCGCCAAGTTTGCGCGCGCCGCGCAACAGGCCGAGCTCCGTTCGCTGCGCTACCAGGTCAATCCGCACTTCCTGTTCAACACGTTGAACTCGCTCAGTTCGCTCGTGATGAAGGACAGCCGCGCCGAGGCCGAGACGATGATCATGAACCTCTCGACCTTCTATCGCACATCGCTGTCGGGCGATCCGCTGGACGACGTCACGCTCGAGGAGGAGGTTCGCCTCCAGCGGCTCTATCTCGATATCGAGGGCGTCCGCTTCCCGCAGCGTCTGAGGACACGGATCGAGATACCCGACAATCTGCTCAGCGCCTGCCTGCCGGGCATGATCCTCCAGCCGCTCGTCGAGAACGCGATCAAATACGGCGTTTCGCGCGCCAGTCGCCCCGTCACCGTTTCGATCACCGCGCGTTCGGAAAATGGCGAGCTCGTCCTCACCGTCGCCGACAACGGCAATGGCGCAGATGCTAACGAAGATATCCAGGGCAATGGCATCGGCCTCGCCAATGTCCGCGACCGGCTCGCCGCGCGCTTCGGGGATTCCGCGCGGATCGAATGGCTTGCGCCTGAAGACGGTGGTTTCGTTGTCCGGCTGACGATGCCCGAGGTCTATCGTGGATATTGAAGAAGCGCTACAAGCAGCGCCGATGCGAACCCTTATCGTCGATGACGAGCCGCTCGCGATCGAGCGGCTCCAACTGATCTGTGCCAGGGAACCGATGATCGAGGTCATCGGCACCGCCTCCGACGGCGCCGCGGCGCTGCGGCTTGCAGAGGCGCTCAAGCCCGACCTGTTGCTGCTCGACATCGCGATGCCCGAGCTGGACGGCATCGGCGTTGCGCGCGCGCTCGCGCGCCAGAGCGGCGCCCCCGCAATCATCTTCGTGACCGCGTTCGACAGTTTTGCGGTCGAGGCTTTCGACATCGAGGCGGTCGATTATGTGCTCAAGCCCGTCGCACCCGACCGGCTGGTGCGCGCGGTCAAGCGCGTCGCCGAGCGCCGCGGCGTCGCGCGCGAAGCGACGCCCGAAGACGATACGCATTTCGCCACCGAATTCTGGGTGCCGCACCGCGCCGAACTCGTCCGCATCGCCGCCGACGATATCGACCGGATCGACGCCGAGCGCGACTATATGCGCCTGCATGTCGGCGGTCGCAGCTTCCTGCTGCATCAGACGATCGCCTCGCTCGAAGCGCGGCTCGATCCGAACAGGTTCATCCGCCTCCATCGCTCGACGATCGTCCGGCGCGATCGCATCGCGCGGCTCCGCCACGACGGCTGCGGCGTGTGGTTCGCCGACATGGGCGACGAGGGCGAGGTCCGCATCGGCCGCACCTATCTCGCCGCCGCAAAGTCGATCGCTGGGCGCTAGGCTCTGCCCGCGTTGCAGCTTTCGACCAAATAGCGGACCTAGAGATCCTCCCCGAGCTTTGCTCGAGGAGGGGGACCATGCGAAGCATGGTGGAGGGGTATGGCTCGGCGCTTGCCCCTCCACCGCCCTTCGGGCGGTCACCCTCCCCAAGCGAGCTTCGGGAGGATCTCAAATGGCAGCTTCCCCCTCACAGCGGACGCCGTTTCGATACGCCCGATCGTTACTGCTTCGGCGCGCTTTCGGAGTCGGCCGCGAGGTTGACGAACACGACATACGGGCCTGATGCAGCGACGATGCCGTCCATCGCCTTGCTCAGCGGAATGCAAACAGGAGCGTAAAAAGTGACGCCCCCGGCCCAAGGGAAGGCCGGAGGCGTCGATCTGCCCTTATGGGCGGGGGCAGCGGGTCGGGGATGACGAAGCGCGGTACAACCCCGACCAGAGATTATTGGCGGCTGACTCCGATATGGCCGGTCGCGCCCACGTTGCTGGCAAGCTGGTCGCCGCTCCGCGCGGAGGCCACCGCGATCTCGATGTCGCGGGTCGCGCGATCCATCGCACCGTCATAACATTCGCCCGAAAGCTGCATCATTTTTACGGGCTTGATCCCGCCAACCTCGCAAATCGTGCGCGCCGCGTGGCGGACGCGGGTGTTGAGCCTGTCGACGCTCTTGTCCTCGGTCAGATCGAGATCGGCATAGCTTACCGCGATCGAACGCGCGTCGCTCGGCGGGGCGGTGGCAACCATCGGTTCTGGCTCGCCGGCGAAGGCGGTCGCATGAAGCAATGTGGCGCCGGCCAGCGCGGCCGCGATGGCCGCACATGTCTTTACATACATTGTCTGGTCCTTCCTGAAACCTTCGGGTCGTCGGCGCCGCCGCAAGGGGGGTAGGCGGCGCGGGGTGCGGGCGGATCGGGTCGGCTCTGGGAACGCCGTCGATCCGCCGCGCAACTATTGATTACAATTGTCCCGACAGCGCTTCACGCCCGCTTCGACAGGCGGCGCGGAAGGCTCTGCGAACGGCTCGCAGTGCGACGAACGACATATCCATATCGACGAGCGCATCCCGTTTTTCTGAATATTTCGTCAGAAATGGCAGAATCGTTGCGTTTGTTACGACTCTATGGCGCGGGCGCGGGCGACTCGTCCGCCACATCGGCGTGCCGCGCGATCGCGCTCGTCGCGGCCACGTCCATCGTGACATTGCCGACGGTGCGTACGAGGTCGGGGATCATCTCGACCGCGACGAGCAGCGCGAGCGGCTCGAGCGGCACCCCCATCGCGACGGCAATGGGGGTGACCGAGGTCAGGAAGCTGACCTGCCCGGGCAGGCTCACCGATCCCATTGTCGTGACCGCCGCCACCACCGCGCCCGTCGCGATGGTTGCAGGGTCGAGCGACATGCCGAACCAGTGCGCGACATAGATCGCCACGGCCAGGTTCATCGCGGGGCTCGTCACGCGAAAAATGGCGACCGCGATCGGCAGCGATACGCTCGCCACGCTGGCGGGCACTCCCAGCGTCTCGCAGCTCTTGAGCATCGGCGGAAGCGAGGCGAGCGAGGACTGGGTGCTGAGCGCGACCGCCTGCGCGGGGGCGACCGCGCGCACGAAGGCGCCCAGCCGCAGCCGACCGCCAAACACCGCCATCGGATAGGCGAGCGCCCAGGCGACGAGCCCCGCGCATGAGACGATGACGATATAGTGCAGCAACGCGCCGATCGCCGAGGTGCCCGCCTGAATCCCGACCACCAGCGCGAGCGCGAACACGCCGATCGGCGCAAGCCACAATACCCAGCCGACCATGACGAGCATCGCGTCCGCAATTGCCGCGAAAAAGCCGGTCAACGGCTCGCGCTGCGCGGCGGGCAGCCGCGTGATCGCAATCGCGAACAGCGTAGTGAACAGGATCAGCGGCAGCATCGCGTCGGCCGCCGCCGCCGCGATCGGATTGGTCGGCACGATCGAGCCTAGGAAATCCGCGAAGCCCGGCGGCGCGCCGACCTCGATATGCTGCTGGCCGAGCGCGGCGCGCAGCGCCTGTGCGGCGTCCTGCGGCATTGGCCAAAGCGCGAGCAGGCTCGGGATCAGTACAGCGGCGATCGCGGTCGAGAGCCAGAGCAGGCCGACGAACAGCGCCACCGATTTTAGCGCCAGTCCGCCACCGCGCGCGCTGTCCGCGGTCCGCGCGATGCCGGTAATGAGCAGCGCCACCACCAGCGGAATGATCGTCATCTTGAGCGCGTCGAGCCACAGCCCGCCGATCGGCCCCGCGATCGCGGTGATGCGGTCGAGATTGTCAAATCCCGCCCATACCGCGCCCGCACCGAGCGCGAGCCCCGCCAGCAATCCAATCAAAATTCGCCACGCCTGCGGCATGCGGCTCCCCCGTCGCTTCCGAATGTCTCCGCAGACCTAAAGCAGTTACCCGAAAAGTGGGAACGGCTTTTTCGTGCAGCCCCAGAGCCTGGATGCATGGCGGAGGAGCCCGGCACGCTGAAGTCCGCTTCACCTGAATGGAAACATCTTACGTCGCCCCAGCTTTCGCCGCGCCGCCAATCGTAACAATTCTGCCGTATCGCCGTCATAGGAAGGCAGCATCGCAAGACTTGGGATATTGATGGCAAACAGGAAGAAAATGCGTGGCGGCGGCAATGCCGCGGCGGTTGTCAATGATGACCTGCGGCGCGAGATCGCCGAGGCACTGGTGTTCGGGGTCGAGCCCGACCGGCTGGCGCAGCGTCTCGCAGGACGCGGTGTCGCGCACGGGCTTGCCGTGGCAGAGGTCGAGCGTGCCGTCAGGAGTCCCTATATGGCGGGTTCGGCGCGGCTCAGCGCGCAGCTTGCCAAGCGCGACTGGGTGCTGGCCAGCTATGCGCGGCTCGCCGCGCAGCGCGTCGATGCCGATCGGGTTCCCCGGCTACACGCGCCCGATGCCGCGCAATTCTACGGCGATCATTACCATGCGCATCGCCCGGTTCTGCTCGCCGGTCTTATCGACCATTGGCCGGCGATGCAGCGCTGGTCGCTCGACGATTTCGACCAGCGTTTCGGGGATCGCCAGGTCCATGTGCAATGGGGGCGGGAATCAAACAAAGACTACGAGATCAACTCCACCACGCTCTCCGCGACGCGACGTTTCTCGGAGTTTATTGCACGACTGCGCCAGCCCGAACCGAGCAACGATTTCTACATGACCGCGAACAACAACGACCATAACCGCCGCGCGCTCGCCGAGCTGTGGGACGATGTCGGCGACATACCGGGCTATCTTGCGGAACAGCCCGACCGCGATGGCTTCCTGTGGATTGGTCCGCGCGGCACGATCACGCCATGGCACCATGACCTCACCAACAACCTGCTGCTCCAGATCCGCGGCACCAAGCGTGTCCGCCTCGTCGCCAGCCACGACACGCCATTGATGCGCAACCATCGTCACTGTTTCAGCGAATGGACGGGCGAGGAGTTGCCGCCCGGGCCCGCCGTCGACGGCCGTCCAGCCGTGCTCGAATGCGACATAGCGCCGGGGGAGGCGCTTTTCATACCCGTCGGCTGGTGGCACCATGTCGAGGCACGCGACGTCACAATCGGGATGTCCTTCACCAATTTTGCCGCAGACAATGATTTCTACAGCTTTTACGCGAGCTACGGCACGTTGTGACTCGCGCCGCGGTCAGTGTTTTCAGGGCGTTGCGATGGACCAATCGCGCCGGCGGATTCACCATTTTGGCGGATTGTCGCGCGCGGTTTTCTGGGCGAAATTGGCCCCATGGACGGCGAAGAACTGACGCGCGCGGTAATGACCGACGCATTGACCGAGATTTCTGGGACGGGGGCATCCCCAAAGGCGGAGGCGCGTCTCCATCTCGCGCGCGGATTGCTCCATATGCGCCAGCTTCGTCTCGAGCTTTTCAACCGCGAATATTTCGGCGAGGCGGCGTTCGACATGCTGCTCGATCTCTATGTGTGTCATCGCCAGGGGCGTGTAGTCTATCAGAACGATGCCTATGTCGCGTCGCTGGTCCCGCCCGCGACCGCGCATCGCTGGCTCCAGACGCTGCAGCGCGACGGCCTCGTCACGCTATCGGGCGACCGTCGCGACCGCCGGCGCAGCATCGTCCACCTCACTCCCGCGGGATGCATGCGCATCGAAGCGCTGTTCGATGCCTGGCTCGCCATCCGCGATTCGGTGGTGGGCGGCGCCGACTGGGCCTGACGCGCGACTCTGGCGGGGTTTCGCCGAAAAAAGGGTCGACGCGGACGCCGGCGCGCTCCAGCGCCGTTGCGTCCGCGTCGACCGCTCGGTTGATGTTCGTCACCCGCCCCATGGTCGCGCCGCGAAGCGTGGTGTTGTGCCCACCCCCTGCGGCGTCGATTGCGTCCCGGCGGTGCAACGCCCATCCCTGACCTGTGCCCCCACACAGGTCGCGCCCCGAAGCGCGGTTGCACTGGAAGCCCTCCCGCTTCCAATGGCGACGAGCGTAACGCGTTGCACCGCTGATTTTCAAAGCCGCATTGCGAAGCCCGGAAAGGATTCGCTCTCATTTTGAAAGCATGCTTCGATTCCAGGAAGTTGGCGCACGTCGCGCGGTGTGGAGTGGCCTCTTGAACCCGCGCAAGGATGCCGGCCTTGCCCTTCGTCCTGCTGACACTATCTGGCAGTAGCATCGCGCGCTCCGCCGCGCCCGTGCTTGCGACTCGCGAACAAATCTGGAACAGATGCCACCATGCTGCCACACATAACGAAGCGTCGGTGTTCCGAATGCTGACCCATATTTCAGTGCGCGGTGCGCGCGAGCACAACCTCAAGGGCGTGGACGTCGAGATTCCGCGCGATACGCTGACGGTGATCACTGGCCTGTCGGGCTCGGGCAAGTCGAGCCTCGCCTTCGACACCATCTATGCCGAGGGGCAGCGCCGCTATGTCGAGTCGCTCTCGGCCTATGCGCGCCAGTTCCTGGAGCTGATGCAGAAGCCCGATGTCGACCATATCGAGGGGCTGAGCCCCGCGATCTCGATCGAGCAGAAGACGACGAGCCGTAACCCGCGCTCGACCGTCGCGACGGTCACCGAGATCTACGATTATATGCGCCTGCTCTGGGCGCGCGTCGGCATTCCCTACAGCCCCGCCACGGGCCTTCCCATCGCTGCGCAGACCGTCAGCCAGATGGTCGACCGCGTCATGCAGCTCCCCGAGGGCACGCGCTTCTACCTGCTCGCCCCCGTTGTGCGCGGCCGCAAGGGCGAGTATCGCAAGGAGCTCGCCGAGTGGCAGAAGGCGGGCTTCACGCGCGTCCGCATCGACGGCGAGTTTTACGAGATCGAGGAAGCCCCCGCGCTCGACAAGAAGTACAAGCACGACATCGAGGTGGTAGTCGACCGCATCGCGGTCCGCGAAGGCATCGAAACCCGCCTCGCCGACAGCTTCGAGACCGCATTGAAGCTCGCCGAGGGGTTGGCCTATGCAGATCTGGCGGATGGAACGGTTGCCGAACTGACCCAGAGCACACCGTTCGTCCCGAGCGAAGTCGAGGGACGTGTCTCGACTTCGCTCGACACGAACGGAAAGAATGTGACGGGCGGCGCGATGAAGGGCGCCGGCGTCCCCGACAACCGCATCGTCTTCTCCGAGAAATTCGCCTGCCCCGTCTCGGGCTTCACCATCGCCGAGATCGAGCCGCGGCTCTTCTCGTTCAACGCGCCGCAGGGTGCGTGCCCCGCGTGCGACGGGCTTGGCGAAAAGCTGCTCTTCGACGAGGATCTCGTCGTACCCAATCACGACCTCAGCCTCAAAAAGGGCGCGGTCGTCCCCTGGGCCAAGTCCAACCCGCCCAGCCCCTATTATATGCAGGTGCTCGCCTCCCTCGCGCGCGAGTTCGGCTTCAGCCTCGACACGCCGTGGAAGGACCTGCCCGGCGAGGTGCGGCTGATCATACTCCACGGCACCGGCGGCAAGCCCGTGACGCTCACCTTCGTCGACGGCCGCAAGAGTTATGACGTCAAAAAGCCCTTCGAGGGCGTTATCGGCAACCTCAACCGCCGCATGCTCCAGACCGAGAGCGCGTGGATGCGCGAGGAGCTGAGCAAATACCAGGCCGCGCACCCCTGCGAGACCTGCGGTGGCGCGCGCCTCAAACCCGAGGCGCTCGCGGTGAAGATCGCGATGACCGACATCAGCACCACCACGCGCATGTCGGTGGCGGACGCGCTCCCATGGTTCCTCGATCTCCCCAACCACCTGACGACCCAGCAGAACGCGATCGCCGAACGCATCCTGAAAGAGATCGTCGAACGCATCGGCTTCTTGAACAATGTCGGGCTCGACTATCTGAACCTCGATCGCACCTCGGGCACGCTC
Organism: Sphingomonas cavernae; assembly: GCF_003590775.1. Taxonomy (GTDB): domain Bacteria; phylum Pseudomonadota; class Alphaproteobacteria; order Sphingomonadales; family Sphingomonadaceae; genus Sphingobium_A; species Sphingobium_A cavernae. Next base: position 1,358,369 of record NZ_QYUM01000002.1, read on the forward strand.
TCGGGGGGCGAGAGCCAGCGCATCCGCCTCGCGAGCCAGATAGGTTCTGGACTGTCCGGCGTTTTGTACGTATTGGATGAGCCGAGCATCGGCCTCCACCAGCGCGACAATGACCGGCTTCTCGAAACCCTCAAGCGCCTCCGCGACCTCGGCAACACCGTGCTCGTCGTCGAGCATGACGAGGATGCGATCCGCCACGCCGATTACATCATCGATATGGGGCCGGGCGCGGGCGTCCATGGCGGCGAGATCGTCGCCGAGGGCACGCTGGAAGAGGTGCTCGCCAACCCCGCGAGCATCACCGCAGACTATCTGACCGGCCGCCGCGAGGTTCCCGTCCCCGCGAAACGCCGCAAGGGTTCGGGCAGGAAGCTGACGGTCCACAACGCTACCGCGAACAACCTGCAGAATGTCACCGCGAGCATCCCGCTCGGCACCTTCACCTGCATCACGGGGGTCTCGGGCTCGGGCAAGTCGAGCTTCACCGTCGACACGCTCTACGCCGCCTCGGCGCGCGCGCTCAACGGCGCGCGGATGATCGCGGGCAAGCACGAGAAGATCACCGGGCTCGAGCATCTCGACAAGGTGATCGACATCGATCAGTCGCCGATCGGCCGCACCCCGCGCTCGAACCCCGCCACCTATACCGGCGCCTTCACCAATATCCGCGACTGGTTCGCGGGCCTCCCCGAATCGGGCGCGCGCGGCTACAAGCCCGGCCGCTTCTCCTTCAACGTCAAGGGCGGCCGCTGCGAGGCGTGCCAGGGCGACGGCGTGCTCAAGATCGAGATGCACTTCCTCCCCGACGTCTACGTCACCTGCGACGTCTGCCACGGCCAGCGCTATAACCGTGAAACTTTGGAAGTGAAGTTCAAGGGCAAGAGCATCGCCGACGTGCTCGACATGACGGTCGAGGACGCGGTCGAGTTCTTCAAGGCCGTCCCCCCGATCCGCGACAAGATGGCGATGCTCGCCGAAGTCGGCCTCGGCTATGTCAAGGTCGGCCAGCAGGCGACGACGCTCTCGGGCGGCGAGGCGCAGAGGGTCAAGCTCGCCAAGGAACTGAGCAGGCGCGCGACGGGCAACACGCTCTACATCCTCGACGAGCCCACCACGGGCCTCCATTTCGAGGACGTCCGCAAGCTCCTCGAAGTCCTCCACGCGCTCGTCGAGCAAGGCAATTCGGTGGTGGTGATCGAGCACAATCTCGACGTCATCAAGACCGCCGACTGGATCATCGACCTCGGCCCCGAAGGCGGCGTCAAGGGCGGCGAGGTGGTGGCCGAGGGCACGCCCGAGAAGGTGGCTGATAATCCACGGAGCTTCACGGGCGGGTATTTGAAGCCGCTGCTCGAGCGCGGGAAGAAGGCGCCCGCGAAGGAGTTGCAGTTCGACGAGGCTGCGGCGGAGTGAGCATATTCCGCCCCGAGTTCGAGACGGCGTTGCGATTGTTCGCACAGATCAGCGATGATGTCGCGATCTCGGGTTTCCCGAGGCCGGTTCTCGTCGGAGGCGCGGCGGTCGAGCTCTATTAAGGTAGCGCGATCGCGACGGGCGACTTCGATATCGTCACCACGCGACAGGATGTTTTCGAAGCCGCCTTGCAGGCGCATGGGTTCACGCGATCGGGCCTTGGCCATGTCGCGGGCGGATGGGTGCATCCCGATCTTGGCATGGGTTTCGAGGTTGTCGGCTCGACGCTGCTGGACGGCCATGCCGATCATGACCGGGTCCCGCTCTTTGAAGTTGGCGGCCGCCGGTTTGCCGCGATCGCGATCGAAGATCTCCTTGCCGATCGCTTAGGTCAGTTCGCTTCGGGCGCCGCGCCCGAAATGCTCCGGCAGGCCCGAACCCTGTTCGCCCTTTCTCAAGATCTGGACGTGCGTTATATGGAAAGGCGCATTCGGGAAGAGACTGCGGACGAATATGGCGTTGCCGACCTCAAAGACTAGCCGCGCGGCGATTTCGCTCGAAGCTTTCGGGCGCGATCTCGCGCGCCGTCGCGAAGCGCTTGGCGAAGTGGAAATGCCCCGCAACAGCGGCAGGCGCCGTACCGAAAGCAAGCGCGCGCTCCTCGCCGCCATAGAGGCCACCGGCAAGCGCTGGTAGGCACCTTATTCGAGGATGTGCGCAAGCTCCTCGAAGTTCTCCACGCGCTCGTCGAGCAGGGCAATTCGGTGGTGGTGATCGAGTACAATCTCGACATCGTCAAGACCGCCGACTGGATCATCGACCTCGGCCCCGAAGGCGGCGTCAAGGGCGGCGAGGTGGTCGCCGAGGGCACGCCCGAGAAGGTCGCAGACAATCCGCGGAGCTTCACGGGGGGGTATCTCAAGCCACTGCTGGAGCGGGGGAAGAAGGCTCCGGCTACGGAGCTGGCGCTTGAGGGTGTGGGAGCATGACATGCCGGGGGCTTGTCAGCGCACCACACGCGGTGGAGTAACTAATCGAATAGCGAAGGCTGGATTTCGCTGACTTCTTCAGGCTGAAGTGTTACAATTCGCGTAAACGCGTCTTCCTGCTTTCGGATAATCTCCGCATGCAAATTTTCGGCCTCGCGTTTGCGGCCGATCGCCCATCGTCCCGATTGAAACGATCGCAGGTTGAGATTTATGATGAATAGTCCAGACATTGCGCCGGCTATCGCTGCACTTATCGCCGCGCCGGAATCGCCGCGGACTTTTTTTGACCCCCCGTCAAAAACGATCAAGGCATAGTCAACTAAGGAGAGGCATTGCCTCGATATCGTAAAGATAATATCGGTAGATTCTTCAAGAAGTCTTAGAGCCTGTTCTCGGTATCTTCGCTTGGCTGCAGGATCGGTTTCGTTATCCCGCTGCACCCTTGCCCTGATAACCCTGTCAAAATCTTCTGCATCTCTCTGAAACAGCGCTTTCAATTCGGGGATAACGCGCGTCTCTATTCGACCGAGAACAAACTCGAACTCTTGGACACTTTGCCCATCGCCCGCCTTGGAGATCTTGCAGACAGTTGCGATCAACTGGGCGGAGAGCAAGCCCATTAAAGCCGCCGCACTACCAGATCCTGGTGAATGTCCCCCGGCACCAAACTGATCCAGAAGCTGATCGGCCGGGAGGCGAATCAACTGCTTTGGCAATTCAATCGGTAGGGTTGACTGGCTCATGGGCGGTCTCTTTCGAAGCAAGCATGGCTCACATACGACTCACTTAATGCTTGCACAAAACGAGCATTGCAAGCATAATGTTAAGATCATCCAGCAAGCATGATTAAGGTATGCTCATGACAACACCCCAAAGCCTTGGTGGCGTGGCGCGAGCCGAGCGACTTTCTAGTGAAGAGCGCCGCGTAATTGCCGTCCAAGCGGCTAAAGCGAGATGGCAGCGTGCACATGATCAGACTCGAATACCGTCCGCGGAAACGGACGGCATATTGAAAGTCGGCGACGTAGGCTTGGACGTCTTCGTGCTGGACGATCGACGACGGGTGATCAGTAAGAAAGCAATGGCGCGAGCACTCCACCTTAAGTCGGAGGGCGGAAACGCATTTATGCGAACGATGTCGCGAAAAGGAATTCAGGCAGTAATTAGCTCTGAGCTTGCTACCAAAATAGAACGACCAATCGCATTCTATACCGTGAGGGGAGAGTTAGCCGATGGGTATGATGCAGAAACACTTATTGAAATCTGCGACGCGCTAATTGAAGCCAGAAATCGGGGTAAGCTTGCAGCTTCGCAATTTTTCTTGTCCATCCAAGCAGAGATTATATTCAGATCAGCAGCAAAGTTAGGAATTATAGCTCTTGTTGACGAGGCGACTGGGTACGTCGATAAAACACGGGACGAATATAGAAAACTGTTTGAGAGTTTTATACGGGAAGAGTTTAGACAGTGGGAAAGAGAGTTCCCTGATAAATTTTTCGATATGATTTACAGGCTATATGGCTTGAAAAGGCAAAAGCCTGACTCAAGTAAACACCCTCAATTTTTTGGACATTTCATTAGAAAATTTATATATTATCCACTTGCCAATAGTAACGGCGCCATTTTGGAGCAGCTTGAGGAAAAAAATCCAGTCGTATATGATTCCGGCGGGCGTCGGTTCAAGTTTTTTCAGTACTTAACCAACGAAATTGGAATGTCGTCATTTAGACAGCACTTGTGGCAAGTGGTTGGAATTGGCGAATCTGCGACGGACCGAGTTCATTTCGAACGAGGTTTCTATAGAGCGTTTCCTGAGGCCATCCCGAGAAAAAATGATAATCAACTAGATTTCTTCGATGACCTGGTTGAGAGCATGAACAAGAAAGCACGATAGCAGGTATTCGCAGCGGCGGGACAGCATTGGCCCGTTGCCTTGTTTGACCGTATTTGCGGGCACCATCGTCGCCAACCTCCTTGGCGCGCTGCTCGGCGCGATCACCCTCGCCACCGCGCTCTGATCGATCTGGCCTCCGGTCACTTCCCCGGCGCTTCCGGTCTCGCCTCTTCGAGCGTGCCCGTCTTGGGATCCACCCGATACACCTTCCCCCGCTCGATCGCCTCGGGCCGCACATGGAGCGCCGCCAGCGCCCCCGCTTCACCAATCCCGTCCGACGCCGCCTGCGCGAAGGCGGCTTTTTCCAGCGCCTCGGGCGGGGGCAGTTCGCCGCGTCCGGTCGCCGCGAAATAGTGGGTGGCGACGATCGTGCCGCCCTCTTGCTCATAGAGGATCACCGCCGCCTGCGGCGGGATGCCGCCGGGGCCGGGCTCGCGCTTCTGGTCGCTATCCTGCGTCGCTTCCTGCATCGCACGCTCCTCAGCTAGAGATAGAAGAGATTGGCCTGCGCATAGGCCTCGGCGCCATTGACCGACAGAAAGTACGTCACCGCAATGGCATCGGGAGCCCAGAGCGAGTTGACCGCGAAATCCTTGTGCTCGAACGGTGTGCCAAAGGGCGGGGTGTAGCTCTTGACCATCGCCCCCGCGCCGCCCCGGTCGGTGAAGAGGTAGGAGAGCGAGATCGTCGCCAGTATCTCGCGCCCGTTCGACCCCGCACGGTCGACGAACAGCGTGAAATAGGTCTTGTGGTGCGTGCCCGGCGTCGACGAGAAGCAATAGAGCCAGGCCGTATCGAGATTCTGGAGCATGCGCGCCTCCTCGGCTGATCCCGCGCGCACCAGCATAGCATCGAACCGGCCCATGCTCGCGGGGGAAAATTACGTGAACTCCTGCGCTTGCCGCAACAATCATCGCGCGCTAGCTGGCATCGCGCGCCGCGTGGCGGGGGCCATTCGGGCGCGACCATGTAACGGGGGAATTGTATCCATGTTTCGTAAGAGTCTCGCCATCGCGATTTTCGCGATGATCCCGACTGCGGCCTTCGCGCAGAACGATGAGCTAAAGGCATTCGACGGCCTTTTTCTCGGCGCTCAGGCTGGTTGGGGCCATCGCACCGATGGCTCGCGGCTGTACGTCGGCACCCAGCTTGTCGACGAGTTCAATTTCAGCGGGGACAGCTTCGATTATGGCGCTTTTGCTGGCTATGACGTGCGGATCGGCAATGTCGTCCTCGGCGTCGAAGCGGGCATCGGGTCGGGAGGCACGGCAATGCGCGAGGACATTTACGGCCTCACCGTAACAATCAAGCCAAAATGGAACTACGAGGGGACCGCGCGCGCAGGTTATGTGCTCGGCGACAGGACGCTCGCCTACGTGCGTGGCGGCTATGGGGCCGAGCGCCTGCGCAGGAGCTATTCTGACACGGCTACGGGCGCCGCTGTCGGGGTGGCGGGCAGCGAGTGGTCGAACGGCCTCGTTGTCGGCGGTGGCATTGAGCATGCGCTGGCGCCCAATGTCACGCTGCGCGGCGAGTATCGCTACAAAGACTTCGACGGCTGGTACAAACCACAGCAAGTGCTGCTGGGCGCCACTTACCGCTTCTAGCCCAGTTGAGCCGAGGGGACCGGGAGCGAAAGCACCCCGGCCCCTGTTGCTTCTCCGCTACAGTGTGTCCCCCACGAACACTGTCATCGCCACCACCACCGCGTGGATGCCGAGCAGCACGATCAGCCCCGCAAGGCTCCAGCGCTTACCCGGCGCGAGCGCCGTCGCCGCGAGCAGCGCCAGATAGAGCAGGTTGATGATCCAGAAGGCGGCGTCGGGCATGCCGGGCGCCGCGATAGCGCTGATCGTCATGCCCGCAAGGTTGCAGGCGATGATCGCGCCGATCGCGGCGCGGCGGTTCGCCATGAAATGCGCGTCGAGATCGCGCCCCTCCTTGCCCGGATCGGGAAAGACCAGCGCCGCCGCCAGATAATAGGCGCCGCTCAGGCCCAGCGTCAGCAGCAACCCCCAGAGCGTGGGCGCCTCGCTGTCGCGAAACGCCCAGGCACCGCGCCAGAAGGTCGTGAGGCTCACCAGTACGAGCACGCCGAACAGCGGGGTCAGCCAGCCGATCCGCAATGCCGCGCGCGCGCGGCCGCCGCCGGCGCTTGCAGTGCTGAGCTTGATCGCGCGCGCCAGCCCGCCCAGCACCTCGGCGATCGATAGTCCGAGCACCAGCCCGAACAGTGCGAAGACGAATTCGAATGGCGTCATGCCCCCGCTCCCCTTGCGGCGCCTCCGATGCGCGCAAAAAGACTAGCGCGGAACGCGCGGCGCGCAAGCCGCAGCGCTTCGTCGGCCGTCGGGCCCGGCCTCAGGAAACCTCGCTGATCTGCGCGAACCAGCCGAAGCGGCTGCGGCGTGCGTTGGATAGGTGTGTGCCAAGGCTGCCATGGCCTATGCTCTGCACCGATCCGGCCAGGGTCCAGACGATGTCCTGACCGGGCGCGGGGCGCTGCGGCGTGGAGATCAGATACGCCTCGAAGAACTCGCGCGACGGCGAGCCCCCGCCGCCGGCGGCGGTCGCATTGGTCAGGAAGGTCAGTCGCTGCGCGGTGTCGTCCCAAAGACCGTTTATGACGATGGTGGGGTCTGAATAATTCACGAGCTGGCCCGTCACGATTCCCGCCGGATCCACCGATACGATTGACAGCGTGGCCTCGACGCCATCGATATTCGCTTCCCAGGCGCCTGTCCGAAGTTGCATGCCAACCTCCGCCTCGACAATGTTGCCGCGATTTTGCCATCGCAGCATAGCATCGCCGCCGCCCCGCATCCGCGGGGGAAATTACGCGGTCGAAATCACAGCGGGGCCAGTTGCAGGAAGCTCGTATATAATCCGCGGTCGCGTGAGCCGCGACTCACGCGCTCGGTGCTGCCGGAGGTGGACCATGAAACTCGCCGATCTGAAGCGCGCGGGAGAGGAGCGCCCCGTCTGGTCCTCTCCGATTGCGGATGTGAAGGGCAACACACATTATGAGCTTTCGATCACCGGGCCGGGCGCGGCGATCGAGGAGGTCTTCGAGAAATCCGATTTCGAGATCGAGATCGCGCCGGGCGCCCCCGTAGAGCAGGCCGAGGCGATGTCGAAGCGCTTCCTCAAAAAGCATATCGGGGATCGCAGGTTCGACGCGCCATCGCTCGACGACATCCTCACGCTGCGCGACCACAAGCCCCCCGCCACGCCCGACAATCTGAAGGACGCCGTCACCGTCTATCTGCGGCCGACCGAGGGGGAGGGCACGCTCTGGGTCGTCTGGTTCCCAGTGCTGTTTGTGCCGCCGGCGACGCCCCTCCTGTTTGTCCTCCCCCGGGTGTGGTGGACCTGGTCGATGGTGATTCCGTACACGGGGAATCCCGACATCATCCTGTTTCGCGACGCCCCGCTGCCGCCGATCGTTGACACCGCTTTCGCGCCCGGGACGACGGTGGAAGGCGTGGAGTTCGTCGGACCGGCGCTGCCCTGGGCCCAGTCCCACCCATGGCATATTGTCTTCACCTTCACGGCGCCGACGCTGACCGACTTTGCGATGGGCGGGCACAGCATCCCCTGGATCGCTTAGTTCCGGCCCGCCGCTGCCGCGGGGCTTCGCGCTGCAGGAACCGCCACAGCGTCAGGAACGCCCGCCCGCACCGGTCGTGCCACCGTACGGGGCGCCCGCTCAGCGGGCGGGGGCGCTGCCCGGCGGGAACTTGGCGAACATCTTGTCGAGATCCTTGTTGAGCGTCTTGGTCGCCTTGTCGGGCGACGAGGGGAGCGTGCCCGTGGCGGTCCCTCTCCACACGGCTTGCTGCGTCCTCGCATCGAACATGTCGACGATGAGCGTTCCGACGGCATAGCTGTGAACGGTGGTCGTGGCGCTTCCCATGCCCATTCCGCCCCAGCCGCGCCAGCCCCAGCCGCCCATAGGGCCGCCTGTGTAAAAGGTGTCGAGCGACTGCTTCTCGGAGGTTGAAACATGCGCGGCGACGGCGACATCGCCCTTGTCGGCCGCGAGCGTCCAGCCCTTGGCCTGCAGCCGCGCGTTGACGCTGTCGACGATGCGTTGCTGCATCAGCGGAGAGCCGCCTTCGGGCTTCATCGCCCAATAATATGTCTTGTAGGCGCTGAAGTTCGCCGCGGGGTCGGCGTCGGTCGTCACTTTCGCGCTCGCAGGCGAGGCGGTGCAGGCGGCGATGAGCAGCGCAAGGGCCAGCTTTCGCATGATCGGTCTCCTGTCTTCATCGGCTGATCCGCATCGCGGCCCAATGCCGAAGGCCGTTCAGGATTAGGCGCAATGCCGCGCGCGCGGTATCGGGCTTCCACCTGAGTTGGGACCGGAAAAGTCCTGATGCGGACGTCCGTCGGTCCCGCCCGACGCGCTTCGCTTCCCCGCCGCCGCGCTATGGCTGGCAGAAGTCCAGTTCTTCGCACAGTCTGCGGCAAAGCGCGTCGATCGCCCGGAACAGGCCGAGCAGTTTGTTGAGCTGGTCGCTCAGCCAATCGATGATCTGCTCGCCGAACAGCTCCTTGAGGAAGGCCGCGATTCCGTCGAGCGCCAGCCCGTCGAGCAGCGCGCCGAGCACATCGCCGAGGATATCGCCCGGCATCGGTATGCCCACCGCCGCCAGCGCGGCGTTGATCGCCGCCTTCAGCGCCTTTCGGCAAAGCTTGCAGGACAGGTCGGCGCGCGCTTCATTGATCTGCCGCCGCGCCCAGCCGACGAATATGCGAAAGCGCTCGCCCACCTGTCCCGTGACGCCGACGAGCAGCGCTTGCGCGCCCTGATGCATCGCGCCCGCGTAGACCGCGACATCGGGCAGGGTCGAGATATTCTGCGCGTTGATGCCATCGACCATCGGCGCGATCGGAACCCCGCCCACCGCCTGCCCTTCGCCGTCGGGCCCAAGGCGTTCGATCAGGACGAGCGCCTGACCTGCGTGGGCATAGGCCACGGGCTCGGGCAAGGCGATCTGCAGGCTGGCCTGACCATTGTGATCGAGCTGCACGTCGAATTCGTTGATGAGGTACATCATCGCCATGTCCCCTGGGGCTGACCATTTTGGCGGCCAGCGCTTGCGCGCGCGAAGCTATGCGATCGGGGTTGCGAAGGCGAAGGCGCGTTGGGGGTACTGCCTGTTGTCGGCGTTTCGCGCTCGGGCTCCCGCTTGCCGGGGATCATTTCCCGAGGGCAACGAACATGCCAGGCAGATCCCGTCGACGGCAAGGAAGAGCTCTATCCGACTATCTTGCCGGCCAGCGGAACGCCAACCCTATGCCAGCGTCCCCGACCCCAAGGAGGAGGATCGCCGCGACAAGCAGTTCGAGGCGCTCATGCAGAAGAATGCGCGCACGCTGAGCGCCGAAAGCGGCGAGCGCGGCGTCACCGCGCCCCGGGCGCGCGGTCGCGTCCGGCCCGCTACAGCGTCCCGCATTAGTCGCCTCCGAGCCCACCCGTTCCCGCGGCCGGGAAAGGGAAGTCAGATCTCCTGCGCCCCCAGTACATAGGGATAACCCTTGAGCAGCAACCGGCCCGTCGCGGGGTCGATCGCCCAGTCCTGCGGGATTGCGCTCAGCGCCTCGACCGCCACCATTCCCTCCGCCGTGCGCGAGACGCGGAAGCTGCCGCCGCCCAGCGTCACGGTCTGCTGCACGCCGCCCGCCAGGTCCACCGTCGCCTCGGCCTCCTTGTGCCCCGAATCCTTCCGGGTGGAGAGCGGGTTGGTATAGTCGTCGAGCGCGAAGCTGCGATGCTCGAGCGTCACCGCATTGCCCTTGATCGCGCCGAGCACGATGCGGTGGCCCACGCGCAACTGGCCCACCGCCATGATGCTTCCGTGATTGGTTGGCTCGAGCAGCAGCGCCGCCTTCTCGCCCGCCTGTTTGTAGCTGAAGAACAGCACCGGCCCGGCCCAGGGCCGCGTCTTCACATTGTTGGCGTCGGCGATACCCGGTTGAAAGGCGGGCGGGGCGGCGAGGGTGCCCGTCACCGCTTCGGCATAGCGCTTGCCGTTCTTGCGCACCGTCGCGGTGCCGTCGCGTGTCATGCACACCGATAGCGCGGCCTTGCCCGGGGCGCCGGGCGCCTCGGCGGACTGGGTGCAGTACACCTTCGATCCGTCGGCGAGCCGCCAGCCCGTGAACAGCGCACCCGCGGGGACATGCGCGGGCAAGGCGCCGTCCACATCGAACGGCGCGGTCGGCTTGCCCGCCCTTTGCGTCAGCGTGACCGAGGATTCCCACAGCACTGCCTTGGGCGTCGCCGAGGGTGCGCTCGCCGAGCCCGTGTCAATCACCGGCGGGTCCCAGGCGGCTTCAGCCACCATGTCGGGCACCTCTCGGCTCAGCTTGATATTGGCGATAACCCCCGCCGAGGCGGCGCCCGACATCGCCACCGAACACGTCAACGCCAGTGCAACACGCTTCATTGCTATCCCCCCAGATAAAGCCCGTGCCGTATCTCGTCGGTCAGCCCGGCAAAGGCAAGCCGTTGTAGCGCCGGGCTTTTCGTTTTCGCGCTGCCTTCCACCGTCTGAAAACGGATTAGCATTGGGATCACGGCGCGCGATGCGACTTCCGGGACGCCGTGATGACAGTGCCGGTAAAGGCGCCGCTCTCATCCGCGCGTTGGGAAGTCGTTCCTGGCCTAACTTTCCCTAACCTTTTTCCAGCAAAGCCTCACCCCTCCCGACCGCCCGTCACGATCACTTGCACCGCCCCTGCATCGAAGCCGTCGAGCAGCCGTGCGTTGAACCCCAGCCGCGGCGCTTCGCCCTCGGGGAAGCAGTCCGCGAACCGCTCGGGCAGTGCGTGCCAGTGCGTGCTGCATCCGCAGGTCGCGCAGAAGCACAAGGCGATCATCCGGTCGCCATGGCTGTAGCGCGACAGCGCCGCCTCGCTCTCCGGCGCCAGCTTGAAGTCGTCGGGGTGGCAATAGGCCGTCAGATTGCCGAGCTTGCGACAGATCGAGCATCCGCATGACTTAACCTCGCGCGGCATCTCCGGCACCGAAAAGCGCACCCGCCCGCAGTGGCAGCTTCCCTGAACGCTCATCGCTGGCTCCTGACGATCGGCACTGGCGAGAAGACCGGCGGCGGCCGGTTGGAGTCGATCATCGGGCGCGATGCGGCTCTGCGGGCGCTTTCACGCATGCGCTCGCTCTGCCAGGCGCGCGGTGACCGTCCTGAGCTTCCGGGAGAGCCCGGCTCGCCGTTCGCCCATTGCCTGAACTCCAGCTCCCTCATCCGTTCCTCGCTGCGTCCGGTCTCGTACAGTCGCACAATGCCGGCGCGTTCGCTTATAGAAACCTGCGCGTCCAGCCGCCACCGGTCGCGCGTCCCGGCGAGCGGCGGGACCAGCGCAATCGTTCCCGCGCGGCGGTCACCGACCATGACGACCAGCGATACCGGATCGGAAGGCGATGTACGTTCAAAACCAAGCAACGCATCGCGGTCGTCGGCGGGATCATAGCTGATGACGCGCGCGGCCGGCAGTGCCGCGTTCTCGGCCTCCTTCGGCGATGCCTCGGCCGCCGGCTTGGGCCTCTCCACGCCCGCCCAGAGCGCCGCCGCGAGCCCACCCGCGATCACCACCCCCAAGGCGAAAGCAACAAACACCGCCCGCATGTCCCAATATCCTCCCGAATTCACCTGCCATCGGACCCTCGCAGTGCGCGGTTAACAAAGCGCTTTTCACGAAGGGGGGCAGTTCTCGAGACTTTCGCCCTCCCTGCGAGCGCGGTCGCGGTCATGACTGATGGAAGATCTCAATGCCTTTGAGCACGGAGATCGCGCGTCAGTGTCGCGTATTGCCGCCCGTCCGCGCCGCGAGCACAGTGCCGAGGATCGCCGCCACCTGCGCGAGGTCGCCCAGCGTCTTGCCCGCGCTCTTGCGCGCCACCCTGGCCTCTTCGGCGGGCGCGCCACTGCCCGACTGGCCGCCTTCGCCGTCCTTGCCGGCGCGCATTTCCCTGGCAAAGGCCATCAGCCCCGCCGCCGCCATCTCGGCGACAAGCGGATGCTTGAGCAGCGCAATCAGCTTCTCGCCGTCCTTGCGCAGTGTCTTCGGAATTTTCATCCCGCCGATTTCCTTTGGCAGCCTGTCGGCCTTCTTTCCCTTGACGGTCTTCCCGCCCTTCGCGGTCTTGTCTTTCCTGGCCATGCGCTTCTCCGCCCTTGCGCGCGCATTACACGCCCAAGCCCCCCACGCGTCAAATCATTCGCTTGCCACGCGACGCGCGAGCGCGTGGGGTGGCCGAGAGAGCGGCGTCGCGCCCTGCTCGCCGGTCGCCTTTGCATCGGGCGTGGCTGGCGCAGCCGCTTTGGATGCATCGGCGCCCGAAGGGCCGGTGACTACGTCGAAATCGAAACTGCCGATCATAATTGCCTCCTTGGTTGGGGAGGCCGTCTGGCGCGGAAGCGGGAAGTGCCTGTCTGTGAAAAGCCGCACGCCGCCTGAGCTCAGGCGGCTTTCCGTTTTCAGTCTTGCGTCAGTCGCGCAGGCCGGGAACCGCCAGGATGTACCAGCGATACCAAAATCGACCGTAGGGAAGATGCGCTTGCATGACGCGGCGATCCCTAGCCGCAAGTGTTCGCCGGGGCAAGCCGGACACGCCGGCGCACCGCTTGACGGCGGCTTCGCTTTAATATAACCATATAGTTATTGAACTAATGAGTTGTGGAATGAGCCAGTCCGAACGCCTCGATGCCATCTTCACCGCGCTCGCCGATCCCACGCGGCGCGCGATCCTGGCGCGGCTTGCCGAAGGCGAGGCTTCGGTGGCTGAGCTCGCCGAGCCCTTCGCGATGAGCCAGCCCGCAATCTCCAAGCATCTGAAGATGCTCGAGCGCGCGGGTCTCGTCTCGTCGGGGGTCGCGGCGCAGCGTCGTCCTCGCCGGATCGAGGCCGCCCCGCTTGCCGAAGCGTCGGGCTGGCTGGAGGAGTATCGGCAGCTCTGGGAGCGCAATTATCAGCGTCTCGATGCGCTGCTCGCCGAAATGAAAGCACTGGAGGACCGGGCAAGGAAAGGAAAGCCGCAATGAGCAACGCCCTTACCATCACCAACAAAGGCGATACCGAAATCGTCATCACGCGTCAGTTCGATGCGCCCCGCCATCTTGTCTTCGAGGCGATGACCGTCCCTGCGCTCGTCCGCCGCTGGCTGCTCGGTCCCGAAGGCTGGAGCATGCCCGTGTGCGAGATCAATCTCAGCGTCGGCGGCCATTATCGCTATGAATGGCTCAACGCCGATGGCCGCACGATGGGCATGGGCGGCACCTTCCGCGAGATCGTCGTCCCCGAACGCATCGTCCACACCGAGCTGTTCGACGAGGACTGGACCGGGGGCGAGACGCTCTGCACGCAGGAGTTTGTCGAGGCAGGCGCGTGCACCACGCTCGTCACCACGGTCATCTATTCCTCGACCGCGGCGCGCGACGCCGCGCTCAGGAGTGGAATGGCCGGCGGGATGGAGACGGGCTATGCGCGGCTCGATGCGATCTTCGCCGAACGGCTTGCCAAGGAGGAGGCGCAGTGAACGCGCAGGCCACGCAGGCGGCGCCATCGCGCCGCCTTGGCCGCACGCTCCTCGCGATCGGCGTCGGGCTGCTCATCAACTTCGTCGTGGCGCTGGGGCTCGATCAGCTCTTCCACGAACTGGACGTCTATCCGCCCTGGGGCGAGCCGATGAACGAACCCGGAGACAATGCGCTCGCGCTGTCCTACCGCGTCGTCATCGCGGTCGTCTCATGCTATGTCGCGGGTCGGCTCGCGCCCTGGGCGCCGATGCGTCACGCGATGATCCTCGGCGGCATCGGCTTCGTGCTGAGCAGCCTCGGCGCGGTCGCGGCGGCGAACATGGATCTGGGGCCGCTCTGGTATCCGATCGCGCTCGTCGCGGTGACTTTGCCCTGCGCGTGGGTCGGGGGCGTGCTGGCCCGCCGTGCTGTCGATTCGGGAGAACGATCATGATCCGCAAGGTCGCCTTCACCATGTACCCCGTCTCCAACATGCCGCGCGCACGCGCCTTCTACGAAGGCGCGCTCGGCCTCTCGTCAGGTTGGCCCGAAACCAGTCCCTGGGTCGAATATGACCTGCCCGAAGGCGGGTGCCTGGCGATCACCACGGTCACCGCCGAGGCTCCCAGCGCCAGCGCGGGCGGCACGATTGCCTTTGAGGTCGCGGATCTCGATGCGCTCGTCGCCGGTCTCAAGTCGCGCGAGGTGACCCTCGTCGGCGATCTCGTCAAGGGACCGCATTGCCGGATGATGGTCTGCCTCGATCCCGACGGCAATTCGATCGTGCTCCACCAGCTCGACCCGAAGCAATAGCGCGAGCGCTCAACGGCGTCCGATCAGGCGCTTGATCGGCAGGTGGTGCGGCGTGCTCTTGCCGAATTCGCTCTCGAGCGCCTGGCGGATCGCCTCGAGTTCCTGCTCGCCCAGATGCTCGATGCCGATGAACTCGTCGCGCGCGCCGCGTACCGCACGGATCAACTCGTCGAGCTTGGCCTGTATCGCGCTCGCATCGCGGTTCTGCGCGTTCTGGATCAGGAACACCATCAGGAAGGTGACGATCGTCGTCCCGGTGTTGATCACGAGCTGCCAGGTATCGGACCAGCCGAATATGGGGCCGCTCGCGCCCCACAGGATGACAATCGCGAGCGCGATCGAAAAGGTGACCGGTTGTCCCGCCCAATGCGCCACCCGCTGCGCAATCCGCTCGAACCATTTTACCATCGCGAACCCCCCTTTGGCTATGTTCCGAAGCATCATGCTGCCCGCGCCGGTCCACGGGGGCAAGCGCCGCCGATCGTAAGCTCGGAACGCTCGCGTTCCAATGTGCGGCGAGCTGTGATAGCTTCCCCCTACCCGCGCTTCGTGAGTCTCAACCAAGAGGTCGCGCCGCGATCCGCACTGCGATGTAGCGTTCCTGTCCGTCCAACGCGCCGCGCTGCGTGCATGTCCGCGCGCCCCGCGGCCATGACTGGGAATACTGATCATGACCACAATCGATCGGATCGCGGGCCTGGTGCCCGCCGCGCTTGCCTTTGCCGTGCTCTGCGTCGCGCCTGTGGCGGCGCAGGAAAGCTCCTACACCCCCGATGTATATTGGGAGGTGGCGATGATCGACGTCGAGGACGGGCAGGGCGAGAATTATGCCGACTATCTCGCGCGCGAATGGAAGGCGACGCAGGAGTTCGCCAAGAGCAAGGGCTATATTCAGGACTATCACGTGCTCGCCAACAACAACAACCGCGAGGACGAACCCGATCTCTACCTCATCACCGTCTTCAAGAAGATCTACGACACGCCCGAACAACTCCGTCAGCAAAAGGAGTTCGAGGCGCACATGAAGAAGGATGCGCGCGTGCTCGACAGCGAGTTCGGTGCGCGCGGCAAGATGCGGCGCGTGACGGGCAGCATGCTGCTGCGCGAACTCAAGCTGAAATAGCAGCGACGTGCGCGCCGCGCCGGCGGTTCAGGGCTGATCGTCGCGCCGGCCGCGCGGGCGGTTGGTGTCGACCGTGCCGCCCAGCGCATCCTCGTCATCCTCGATCTCGTCGGCATCGGCATCGCCGCCGAGATCGGGGACCAGATCGGTCTGGATCAGGCCCTTTGCGGGCCCCTCGCTCTCGACCTCGAGCATCTGCGCTCGCTGCTTCTCGTCATAATCGTCCTTGATCCAGGCGCCGTCGACGCGCTTGCCGTCGACACGCGAGGCCAGCGGCGTTCCTTGTCCCGCGGCGTCGCGGAATTCCTTCTCCACCTGTTTCCGGTCGATCGACACCGCGCACCTCCATTTCTCGACGCCTCTCGGCCCGCGACCCTCGACCCTGCGCTTATAGCATGAAAGTGCGGCCAACGCCCGCCCCGCCACAAGCTCTCCAAGCGAGCCGGGGAGGATGGCGGATGGCCCAAATGGCGAACGGGGGCTGGCATCGCTGCCAGCCCCCACGCGCCAAGCCCGGATCGCCCAGATTTGCGACCGACGACCCATCCTCAGGCATCCTCGCGGGATCCTTGTCGAATGACCCTGTCCCGCACGGCGATTCTCTGACGATATCGCGCGGCGGGCGCTTTCGCGGAGCCTTTGCGAATATCATCGTCGATTGCCCGGCCACCGCGATTGCCAAGGAAAATCCTTGTCCGGCGGCGGCGCCGCAAAAGCCCCGCTCGTATCCGCCCAGCGCTTTTCGGCCGGGCGGATGCTTTCATGGCGCGTCGAGTCGCGCAAAGGCGAAAGCGGGTCGCTTTACCTGTGGAT
Source organism: Sphingomonas cavernae (assembly GCF_003590775.1). Classification (GTDB taxonomy): domain Bacteria; phylum Pseudomonadota; class Alphaproteobacteria; order Sphingomonadales; family Sphingomonadaceae; genus Sphingobium_A; species Sphingobium_A cavernae. Next base: position 1,374,956 of record NZ_QYUM01000002.1, read on the forward strand.
AACGGGGATATCGGGGAGAAGCGGCGGACAACATGCGCCGCCGATTTTCGCGTCCAAAAAAAGCACGCGGTTTCGCGCACACGAATGGGGGCTGGCATCGCTGCCAGCCCCCACTGCGCCGGGTCCGGATATCGCCACCTTGCGGCGGCCGCCCCGATCCCTGGCGTTTTGCCCTGCCTTTGCGCCTGAGCGCTCCGACATTGCATGGGCTTCGTTATGACTTTTCGTTCGGTTTCCGCCTTGGCGTTCGCCTCGCGACAACTCATCGATTGCCCTGGCGACTGTTTCCAAATGATTTTTCCCAAGAAAAACCGTTCTTCTTCAGTCTCCTGTCGCCGCGTCCTGCCTCCCGTTTCCGTCGGGCCACTTCGGCTACAGGGCGAGATTTCCACGACGGACTGAGTCGCGCAATGCGCAAAATCAAGCCTTTGGCCTGTGGATAATGGGGATATCGGGGATAAGCGGCGCGGCGCTCGATCGTTGAGCGCCCAGTGCCATTTGGACGCTCCGCGTGCAACCCGGAAATGGCGCCGATGGGGGCCGGCCGCCACGGCGCCGCCACGCCGTCTGGACGGCTCGTCCATGAAAATGGGCGCTTCGACGCCTTTTGACCTGATGCGGACCTCGGCCCGTTGCATGGGAGCCAGCGCCATGGCTTGAGGAGCGCGCGCTGAATGGTGTAATGACGTCATGTAATAAAATTATTACTATAAATCAATGCGTTATGTTGTTGTATCAGGTTCATGCAACCGGCGACATGATGGGCGCGTTGAGTAAGGGTCATTGATCAAAATCAATAAAAGGGACTTTGTTATGCGTAGTTTGTTTCTTGCTCTGGGCGCCGCGTCGCTTGTCATTCCCGCCACTATGGCGCTGCCGACCGAAAAAGCTGAGGCGCGGAACAATTACAAGTACAAGGAATGGCGTGGCCGCGACGGCCGGACCTATTGCCGCAAGTCCGATGGCACGACGGGCCTGATCGTCGGTGCCGCGGGCGGGGCGCTGCTGGGCCGCGCCATCGACACGCGCGGCGAGCGGACAACGGGCACCGTGCTCGGCGCTGCCGCGGGCGCGCTGATCGGCAAGGAAGTCGACAGCAAGCGTCGCTGCCGCTGACATCGGCGACAATTCAAGAGGGCGGGATGCCATTGGCGTCCCGTCCTTTTTCATTGTCCCGCATGGCGACTACGTAAAAACCCACGGCTCGTCTACGAAACCTAACGCCCTGTCGTGAGTTCGTGGTATGTATAGTGCCACTGAAAGGGGAAGTAGCATGCGTGTCTTGCCTGCCGAACACACCCGAGCCATCGAACCGGGCCTCATGGGATACCGGATCATGTATCACCGCGAAGAGGCAAATCATTGCCCTGGCTGCGGTAACAGCAACTGGCACATCGGGCGCTTGTCGGCACAATGCGCATTCTGCGACACCAGCCTGCCCTTCGCCGATGGGGGCATAATCTCTATGGCATCGCCGCTCCACATCTGAGTCGGGGGAGCGGCGCTAGCATACCGGACGGTTCAGCTCGTGAAATCGAGCTGAACGACGGTGGTGGGCGTTGCCCGGCAATGGATCGGGATGCCCGGTCGCCATCGAGATAGGTCGCGGTGGTCTCGGCGCGGAAGCGCCATCCGCCGTTGCCCGGCTCGATATGGGCCAGTCGGTCGAATCTGAGCCGCGTGCCCGCCGTTGCGCCGATCTGGCGCGCGGCTTCGAACAGACAGATCTGCATGGATGGTCGCGCATCGGCGGGCAGGCTCGACAGGTCCGCCGAGATTGCCAAATACGCAGCTCTCAGCCGAGCATCCGATCGTCAAACAGCCCGAAAGCGAGCGTCGATGCGTAGAGGTCGATCGCGTCCGCGGGGGCGAGGGCGTCGGCCCAGTTATGCAGCTCATAGGCGGCGTTGAGCATCGAGACCAGGGTCTGGCTCGCGACCAGCGGATCCACGGCGCGCACCGATCCTTCGCTGATGCCGTCGATCATCATGCCCGCAAAGCGTCGCGCGACATGGTCCGAGCGCTCGACCATCGCACCGCGCACGCGTGGCGGAAGCGCCTGCAGTGCGGTCGTCCTGAGCAGCGGCCCGCGCTCCGAGAACTGGACATCGAGGATCATCGCGATCGCGGAGCAGATCCGTTCCCACTGGCTGCCACCGGCGCGGTCGGCCGCGCGCTGTGCCTGCGAGAGCGTTTCGAAGCTGTGCGCAAAGCAATCGACGACCAGCTCGTCCTTGGCATCGAGATGATGATAGAAGCTGCCTTTGGTGACGTTGAGTTCGGAGGCGATCCGGTCCACCGACGCGCCGCGATAGCCGCGCTCATTGATCAGCCGCGTTGCCGCCTTGAGGAAGCTGCGCCGTGCGAGTTCCGGGCCCTCAAGCGGCGTGTCCTGCGCAAGGAGCGTCCGCACCGGCGTCCAGACGGCGTCTTGGGGCGCGAGCCCCTTGTCGAACAGTTCGAACATTCGCCCGGCAAGGCGCGGAAACTCGTCGGTGGCATAGTGCTGCACCCAGCCGGGCAGCCAGAAGATCGTCTCGACCAGAACATGCGTGCGCGCGGTCAGCAACGCCTTGGCCCGATCGTCGCTGGTCGCGCCGAAAAAACCGCGGATCCGGCGCAACAGACCGCGATACCGGTCCGCCAGGGCGTCGCGCTCGGGTCCGTCCATCGCGCGCAGGTCGGACAGCACCGTAAAATGCGGTTCTTCGCCTTGTCGTATCCGCGCGCGCTGCGCGAAGCTCTCCTCGACATAGGCGCGCACGCGCGATCGTGGATCGGTCGCGCGTTCGGCTGTGGCAACGATCGCCTCTATGCGATCGAGCGAGCGGTCATAACAGGCGGCGGCGAGCACTTCCTTGCGCTTGAAATAATAGGTGACGCTGGTCGTGTTGAGCCCGACCACCGCGGCAACATCGGCCAGGGTCATGCCCCGCGCGCCATTCTCGTTGATCTCGGCCGCCGCCGCGTCGAGGATCAGCTCGCGCTTGCGCTGGAAACGCGCGGTCTCGGGTCGGTTCGTGGTCGCGGTATCGCTGGTCATAGCGGAATAGCTAGCAATTTGCGCCTTGCTCGAACAGTCGGTCTTGTATCGCGGATACGATGCACCCTATCCATAACGATGATGGAGAGAAATACATGACGACGCTGGCCGACATCATCGCGGGCGCGAGACCGGGCGAGGCCGGGCTTCGGTTCGATATTCCGCCGACCTGGATGCAGGGGCGAACGGCCTATGGTGGCCTTTCGAGCGCGCTGGCGCTCCACGCGGCGCAAGCCACCGCGGCGGATTTGCCGCCGCTGCGCACCGCGCAGATTTCGTTCGTCGGGCCGCTCGCGGGCGCGGTCGAGGTCCCGACGAAGACGCTGAGGCGCGGGCGTACCGCCGCTTTTGTCAGTGCCAATGTGCAGGGCGAGACTGGTCTTGGACTTGGCGCGACCTTCGTTTTCATGGGCGATCAGCCTTCGCATATCGATCACGTCGCGCTGCCTGCGCCGTTGGCCTTTCCCGATCCGTTCCCGGCACCGCGCTCGAGCGAAAAGGTCGAGTATTTCTTTCAGAATTTTGAATATGTCGAAGCCGCAGGCGATTTCGAAGCCGCAGACTATGTGCGCTGGGTGCGGCTGAAGGCGCGTGACGGGCTCGATCCAATGGTCGCACTGATGGCGGTCGCCGATGCGCTGCCGCCCGCGGCAATGGGTCTTGCCACGCAGCGCGGACCGATCAGTTCGATGACATGGCTGGTCAACATGCTGACCGCCAAGCCCGAGACGCGCGATGGCTGGTGGCTGCTTCACTCGCGCACCGACTACGCACGCAATGGCTGTTCGAGCCAGAGCATGGCGATCTGGAATGCCGATGGCGTGCCCGTGGCGAGCGGCATGCAGAGCGTGGCGCTGTTCATCTGACCCCGTCCGCGCGGCCGGGCGCCCGGCTCAGTGGCGCGCAAAGACCGTATGGCCACCCGCGCCAAAGGCAATCACCGCATAACGCTGTGGCTTGACCCGGGCACCTTCATGCCGGGCGAGCCGATCGGCATGCCCGGAACCGCGAGCCCACGGACGCCCTTGGGGCGCCCAGCGAGCAGGCGTCTCATGTCGGCGATGGGGACATGCCCCTCGAACGCCATGCCATCGACGATCGCGGTGTGGCAGGACGAAAGCTCGGCGGGCACGCCGAGTTTCTTCTGCAGCGCGGGCCGATCGGCATTGTCGACGACCTTGACCTTGCGCCCGAGCTGCCTGGCCACCTGCGCCGCCCATTGCGAGCAGCATCCGCATCCGGGATCGCGGTGCATCGTGATGTCGCCCGCGGCCAGCGCAGCGGTCGACGTCAGCGCCAGAACGCCCAGCGCGGCACGAAGAAAGGTTTGTTTCCTGATCACGCGAAATTCCTTGTCCGTCGGAACCGGATCATGATGCCATGCATCAGGCTGGTCGAGACGCCTTAAAGGGAGGAGCCGACGGGATCGGCCGCCGGCTCCTCCGGATCGGCTATTTCGGAGCCTTCTCCGACATGTCGCGGCCGGCGTGCGGGTCCTTGGCGGTCTCGCCCGGCTTCGCCTTCATCTTGTCGCAGCAGGATTGCTTGTCCGCTGCGCCCTTGTCGCAGCAGCAGCAATCCTTCTTTTCGCCGTGCGCGTGGTCCTTATGCGTCGGCTCCGCCGCATGCGCGGCAATGGGGAGGGCCATCGCAACCGCGAGGCCGAAAATGAACGTCTTCATGCAAGTCTCCGTCGAAAGTGATTCAGCAAAAAAGCGATCACGCGGCGCGCGGTGGCGGATCGGCGGGAGCGGGGACAACGCCTGAAAGCGCGTGCACCGCGCCGATCTGGGGCGGCGATTCCGGCCAGGCGACGCCTGCGGATACGACCGGGATTGCGGGAAGCGCGAATGTGCATGCGGCAAGGCACGTCGGCGCCGATTGCGGTGACGATGGCGCGGGATTCGAGTCCGGGCTGCAATGCAAAGCTTCCGCACTCATATCCATGGGCGCGGGCAGGGCGGGCGTTGCAAACGCAGCGTCGCATCCAAGACCCATGCGCCCCAACAACAGCACACCGAGCATGGCCAGCAGAATGGACCGCGTCGGTAACAGCCGTGCAATGCCGCGCTTTGGGATCATGGCGCCCGAGATACCTGTCCGATCCGGGACCGGCAAGTCGGGGAGCTTGACTCTGACATGATGGCAAACTTTATATCATGGGGCGTCGATAAGGAGCACACGATGAATCACGCCCATCACGCACATTGTTCAAGCAACGCTGTCGGCCCCGAAGAGGCCCGCAGCACGCGCGATCCGGTATGCGGCATGAGCGTCGATCCGCAAGCAACGCCGCACCATGTCTATCATGGGGGACAAGATTTTCATTTCTGCAGCGCGGGGTGTCGGACAAAGTTCCTGGCCGATCCCGAACGCTATCTTTCGGGCGCGCAGCGTGAGGCGCCCGAAGCACCGCCGGGCGCGATCTGGACATGTCCGATGCATCCCGAAATTCGGCAGCAAGGGTCTGGGACGTGCCCGATCTGCGGCATGGCGCTCGAGCCCGAGGAGCCTTCGCTCGACGATGCCCCCAATCCTGAACTGGTGGATTTCACGCGGCGCTTGCGGGTGTCCGCGGTGCTGGCGGTGCCGCTGCTGCTCGTGTCGATGGGCGCGGATATGTTCGGGCTGCATCTGGTGAGCGCGAAGGCTTCGCCGTGGCTGCAGCTCGCGCTGACCGCACCGATCGTGCTCTGGGCGGGCTGGCCCTTTTTCGAGCGCGGCTGGATGTCGCTCAAAACGCGCCATCTCAACATGTTCACGCTGATCGCCATCGGCGTTGGCGCCGCCTTCGCCTACAGTCTGGTCGCGACATTCGCGCCCGGCCTGTTCCCGCCAGCCTTCCGCATGCACGGGGGCATGGTGCCAGTCTATTACGAAGCGGCGGGCGTGGTGGTGACGCTCGTGCTGCTGGGCCAGGTGCTCGAGTTGCGCGCGCGCGCTGCAACGGGCCGCGCCATTCGCGCGCTGATGGATCTTGCGCCGCGGACCGCGCGGAGGATCGGAGCGGATGGCGCCGAGGAGGAGGTTCCGCTCGCCGAGATCGTGGTGGGCGAGCGCCTGCGCGTGCGCCCCGGCGAGGCGGTGTCCGTCGACGGCGTCGTGATCGACGGGCGATCGGCCGTCGACGAGTCGATGCTGACGGGCGAACCCCTGCCCATCGCCAAGCAGGCGGGCGACGCGGTGACGGGGGGCACCGTCAATGGCACCGGCAGCCTCGTCATCGAAGCGCGCGCGGTCGGCGCCGACACGATGCTGGCGCGGATCGTTCGGATGGTTGCGGAAGCGCAGCGCAGCCGGGCACCGATCCAGGCGGTTGCCGACCGGATATCGGGCTGGTTCGTGCCGCTGGTCGTGCTGATCGCGATCGCAGCCTTTGGCGTCTGGTATCTCGTCGGGCCCGAACCCCGCCTCGGCCACGCGCTGCTTAACGCGATTGCGGTCCTGATCATCGCCTGCCCCTGCGCGCTTGGCCTCGCCACCCCAATGTCGGTGATGGTCGGCGCGGGGCGCGGCGCGCATGCGGGTGTGCTTATCAAGAATGCCGAAGCGCTCCAGGCCTTTGAGACGGTCGATACGCTCGTCATCGACAAGACTGGCACGCTGACCGAAGGCAAGCCGCGGCTGATCGCAATCGAAGCCACGGGCGCGATCGCGGAAGAGGAGCTGCTGCGGCTCGTAGCGGCCGTCGAGGCGCAATCCGAACACCCCCTTGCGCATGCGATCACCACTGCCGCCGAGGAAGCCGGGGTGGAGTTCGCTCAGGTCGAGGATTTTGCTTCACAGACGGGTCTTGGCGTCAGCGCGCGCGTCAACCGACGTTCGGTGGCGATTGGCAATGCCGCGCAGATGCGGCGGATCGGCGTTGATCCGGCACCACTCGAAAATGCCGCCGACGCCCACCGGGCCAATGGCGGTGGCGTGATGCTCGTCGCGGTCGACGGCGCGCTCGCCGGACTGCTGGCGGTTGCGGATCCGGTGCGTCCGGGCGCGGCGGAAGCAATCACGGCGCTGCGTGGCGAAGGGCTGCGCGTCGTCATGCTCACCGGCGACAATCCGAGGACCGCCGAAGCCGTCGCGCGCGCGGTGGGTGGGCTTGATGAAGTCTGCGCCGAACTTCGCCCCGAGGACAAGGCGCGGATCATAACCGAGCTCAAGGCGGGCGGCGCGCGCGTCGCGATGGCGGGCGACGGGGTCAACGATGCGCCCGCGCTGGCTGCGGCCGATGTCGGGCTGGCCATGGGCACGGGCACCGATGTCGCGATCGAGAGTGCGGGGATCACGCTGACGCACGGCGATCTTTCAGCGATCGTCCGCGCGCGACGGCTTGCCCGGGCGACGATGCGCAACATCCGTCAGAACCTGTTCTTCTCCTTTGTGTTCAACGGTATCGGCGTGCCTGTGGCGGCGGGTGTGCTCTATCCTGTGACGGGTATTCTCATGTCGCCCATGTTCGCGGGCGCCGCGATGGCGCTTTCCTCCTTCACCGTCATATTGAACGCTCTCAGGCTGAATCGGGTGAAGCTATGAAGATTGGTGCGGTTTCGAAGGCATCGGGCGTCTCGCAGCGGATGATCCGGCACTATGAGGCGATCGGGCTGATCGCGACGCCCGCGCGTCGCGATTCGGGCTATCGCGACTATTCGGAAGCCGATGCGCACCGGCTGCGTTTCATCGCCAATGCGCGCGACCTCGGTTTCCCGATCGGGGAAATCCGCTCGCTGCTCGGCTTATGGTCCGACGCGGGCCGCGCGAGCAGCGAAGTCAAGGCCATCGCGCTGGCACGCGCCGAGGACCTGAAGCACAAGGCCGAGGCGCTCGATGCGATGCGGCGGACGCTGATGGATCTCGCCGTGCGCTGCCATGGCGATGACCGACCCGACTGCCCGATCATCGAACGCATAGCCGGAGGGTTAGCTTAGCAGCGCTGCAGCCATCGCGGCGAGCGCCAGCGCGACCACCGTGGGGATCACCACCGCAAGCATCGGTCGGGGGCCGCTGTCGAGCAGCGTGTTCATCGGTGAGCGCATGCCCGTGGCGGCGACCGCGCAAGCGAGCATGGCGCTTGCCGTCTGTTGGGCGATGTCGCCAACCATCGCCGGAATCGTGATGGCGGAATTGAGCGCGGCCAGCGCGAAGAAGCCAATGACGAACCAGGGCAGGCGAAAATATGCGGTCCGTTTTGCGCCTTCGGTCGGGAAATAGAGCGCGGCCAGCGCGAGCACCGGCGCGAGCAGCGCGACACGCGCGAGTTTCACGATCGCCGCGGTCTCGCCCGCACCCGGCGAGAAGGAATAGCCCGCGCCCAGCGCCTGCGCGACATCATGGATCGAGGCGCCGATCAGGAAGCCCGCACCGGTATCATCGAGCCGCATCAGGTGCGCGACGATCGGATAAAGGAACATCGCGAACGAGCTGAGCGCCGAAACGATCACGAGGACGAGCGTGAGCTGCGCCTGGCTCGCGCGGCGCTCGCCGAGCACCGCGGCGAGCGCGAGCGCCGCCGAAGCGCCGCAGATCGCGACCGCGCCTCCCGCGAGCGTGCCGAACGCTGCACCCAGCCCGAGCGTGCGCGCGGCGACCACGCCCGCGCCGATCGTGGCGGCGACTATGAGCAGCAGCGCGACCAACGCCCAAGGGCCGAGATCGGCGACCTGCGCTATGGTGACACGCAGGCCGACCAGAACGATGCCCAGTCGGAGCAGCGTGCGCGAGGCAAAGGCAAGTCCCGGTGCCAGCCGCGCATCGGCGCTGAGAAAGTTGAGCGAGAGCCCGATAAGGAGCGCCATCAGCGTCAGCGGCGCGCCATAGTGATCCGACAGATAGCCCGCAGCGAGCGTTGCGAGCACCGCGACGCCGAGGCCGGGGAGATAATGGACCGGGGTTACCCGCGGTGCAGGCTCGAGATCGCCATAGAGATCGGCGCCTTGCGGCAGACTACGCGTGGACATGTTGATCATCGGTCACTTGCATTGGCCGCCGCCCGGCCAACCCGTCCAGCCCGCGCCGCGGACGACGCGGCCCGGCGTTGCGCCGGTGTGTTCGCCGTCCTTCAGCACCTGCACGCCGTTGACGACGACATGCCGCATGCCGGTCGCATATTGCGCGGGCTTCGAAACGGTAGCGTGGTCCGCTATTTTCGCGGGGTCAAAAACCACAATATCGGCATAATTGCCCGCAGCGAGCCGACCACGCTCCTTCAACCCGAGATTCCGGGCGGGAAGCGCGGTGAGCCGATGGATCGCGTCGGGCAGTGTCGCGGCCTTCTGGTCGCGGACATAATGGCCGAGCACACGCGCGAAGGTGCCATAGGCGCGCGGGTGGTTGTTGTATTTCAGGAAGACGCCCTCGGTGGCCGCGGCCTCCTCGTCCGACCCGAAGCTCATCCAGGGAAGGCCGATCTGGCGACGGACATTGTCTTCCGACATCAGCCGATAAAGCGTGCCGACGCGCGATCCATCCTCGATGACGAGGTCGATCGCGGTGTCCTCGGGGCTCTTGCCGCGCGCCTTCGCGACCTCGGCCAGCGTCTTGCCGGTGAGTGGCTTGAGCGCCGGATTCTTGAAGCCGACAACGATGAGATTTTCGGCTCCGCCCGCTGCGCGGTAGAGATTCTCCCAGCCTTTTCCGGGAGCCTTCATCTCCGCAATCACGCGTGCCCGTACCTGCGGGTCGCGCAGCCGCTCGATCCACGCCTCGACCCCGCCCGCCTGCACCCAGGTGGGCATCGAGGCGTCGAGGCCGGTTCCTGCGATCGCATAGGGATACATGTTGGCGGTGATCCGCAGACCGTCGGCGCGGGCAGCCTCGATCCGCGCGATCGCGGCGTCGAGCTTGCCCCAATTGTCCTGTCCCGCCTGTTTCAGGTGATAGATCTCGGCGGGCGCGCCGCTCGCCTTCGAGATCGCGATGAGCTCGTCGATCGCCTCGATCAGCCGGTCGCCCTCCGAACGCATATGGCTGATATACATGCCGCCACACCGCGCGGCCTCGCTGGTCAGCGCGATCAGTTCGGGCGTTTCGGCATAGGAGGCGGGCGCATAGATCAGCGAGGACCCCACCCCCATCGCGCCTTCACGCATCGCGGTCCGCACGATACTGCGCATCTGCGCAAGCTGGTCAGCGTTTGGATCGACGTCGCCTTCGCCGAGCACGTTGATCCGCACGGTCGCTGCGCCGACGAACGATGCGACGTTGGGCGAGACGCCCTTCTTCGTCAGAAATTCGAGATATTCGCCGAGCGACGTCCAGGTGATCGGATAGCGAATGTCGCCCTGGCGCTCGACCGCACGCTTCTTCATCTCGGGGGTGAGCGGCCCGCTGCTCGTGCCCTCACCCATCACCTCGAGCGTAACCCCTTGCCGAATGTCGCTTTGCGCTTTTCCATCCTCGATCAGTGAATCGTTCGCCCAGCTCAGCATGTTGATGAAGCCGGGGGCGACCGCCAGGCCCTTGGCGTCAATCGTCTGCTTCGCGCTGCCCGGCGCCTTGCCCCCCAGATGGACGATCCGATCACCTTTGACCGCGATGTCGCCCACCACGCCGGCGTCGCCCGACCCGTCATAGAGCGTGCCGCCGCGGATCAGCAGGTCATATTCGGGTGCGGCGGGCGCGCTTGCGCCAATCAGTACGGCCAGCAGTAATGATGCAGACATGCGGCGAATGCGAAGCGCCATGAGGACCCCCCTAAACTTTGATTGCCAACCTTGTTGCAGAGCCACCAGCGTTTTCCAAATGATTAGCGCCCGCCGCGCGGATCGCCCGCGATCGTCGCTATCACGGGCGTGTTCTCGAGCGTCCGGTGGACCGGGCATTTGCCCGCGACCTCGATCAGCCGCGCGCGCTGCTCGTCGGACAGCTCGTCGCCATGGATGTGGACGGTCTTGGTGAAATTGTCGGTCCATGCGGGCTGGCCTTCGATGCCGCCCTTGCGGTGCGTGAGGCTGACCGAGACATGATCGAGCGGCCAGCCCTTTTGCCGCGCATAGAGCCTGACCGTCATCGCTGTGCATTCGCCGAGCGCCGAGAGCAGCAGGTCATAGGGTGCAGGGCCAAGATCCGCGCCGCCGACATCCTCGGGCTCATCGCCCGTCAGCACATGACCTGACACGTCGATACGCACCGCGAACGGGCTGTCGCCGGTCTCGCTCACATGCGCTTCGATCCGCCCATTCGCCATGCGTATCTCCCTTGCTTGCGGACAAGCGGCTTGCCCGCCCCCGAGATTTCTTCGATAGCGGCGCGCATGTCGAGCCTTGAAACCCGCACGCCGCTCATCGTTGGTCTTGGCGGAACCGCCAAGCAATGCAGCGCGAGCGAGCGCGCGCTGCGCCACGTGCTCAAGCGCTGCGAGGCGGATGGCGCCGAGACGCTGCTGTTCGACGGGCCGTCGCTCGACATGCCGATGTACGCGCCCGAGATCATCGAGCGCACCGACAAGGCGCGCGCGCTGATCGATGGTCTGCGCCGTGCCGATGGCATCGTCATCGCCTCGCCGGGCTATCACGGCACCGTTTCGGGGCTGATCAAGAATGCGCTCGACTATGTGCAGGACATGGCGGCCGACGAGCGCGTCTATTTCGAAGGGCGGGCGGTCGGGCTGATCGCGGTGGCGGCGGGCTGGCAGGCGACGGGCACGACGCTCGCCACTTTGCGCTCGATCACGCACGCACTCAGGGGCTGGTCGACGCCGATGGCGGTCGCGATCAATTCGATGATGCCGGTCTTCAACCCCGAGGGAGAGGTGAGCGATCCCGCGATCGTCCAGCAGCTCGATATCCTGGCGGGCCAGGTGGTGAGCTTCGCGCGGATGAAGGCGCTCCACGACCTCGCCCATGCCGCGAGCGGCGCCGCAGGGGCGGGCGGATAAGGCGACGCCCCGGCCGCTTAACTTCGCAAACTTCCCACAAACGCGCATCTTGATTCGCCCTCCGGAAGCGACGCGGCCGAACGCATCGCGAGGCACGGTGACGAAAGGCGTGCATGTAGGACAGGCCTGTAGGACGAGGATTTGCGATATGTGGCATTTCTGCCGCGTGTCTAGGGGACGTGAAGCATCTGCGTCAGTGCTCCTGCGCAAGCAGGAGCCCATATCCGCAGGCGCATCGTCGCTTCGGACATGGGCTCCGGGTCAAGCCCGGAGCACTGACAGGGGGCGGATTTAGTTTACGTCAGCCCGAAGGGGTAAAGGGCCTTCTGGGCGTGGCGGCCCCCTTGGCGTCCTTGCCCAGCGTTTCGGCGAGCAGCGTGTTGGCGCGCGGGCCGTTCCAGTCCATTCCGCCGATCACGCGCCAGACCTCCTTGCCTTCGGCGTCGTAGAGGACGGTGGTGGGCAGCATGCCGCTGGCATAGTTGAGGCCCAGCCGGTTCTCGGGGTCGAGATAGGCTTCGAGCTTGTCGAAGCGGTTCTTCTCGAACCAAGGCGCCACGACCTCCTTGCCCTTCGAATCCTGCGAAATGGTGAGGACCTTCAGCCGACCCTCTTCGCGTTTGGCGAGCGCGTCGAGCGCGGGCATTTCCTTGATGCAGGGGCCGCACCACGTCGCCCAAAGATTAACGAGCACGGCCTTGCCCCTGAACTTTTCGAGCGTGACCTCGCTGCCGTCGGGCGCGGTGAAGGCGTCCTTGGGCATCGGCGTGCCGCGCCCGGAAATTTCGAGCGTGCCCGTGAATTGTTCGGGCTGCACGCCTTCCGCGGCGACGTTCGCTTGCGGGGCGGGTTCGGATTGCCTATCGCAGCCGCCAAGTGCTGCCAGGCCGAGGAGTAGAATGAGCGAAGACCGCACCAAGGGCTCCAATGCGATGTGGGGTGGGCGTTTCGAGGAAGGTCCCGCCGCTGTCATGCGCGAGATAAACGCCTCGATCCCCTTCGACAAGCGCCTGTGGCGGCAGGACATCGCCGGTTCGAAGGCGCATGTCGCGATGCTGGGGGCGCAAGGCATCGTCGACACGGCGGATGTCGCGGCGATCACGCAGGGCCTAGAAGCCATCGCGGGCGAATATGAGGCCAATGGCGTTCCCGAGGATCTGACGCTCGAGGACATCCATATGGTGACCGAGAGCCGGCTTGCAGAGATCATCGGTCCCGCCGCGGGACGGCTGCACACCGCGCGCTCGCGCAACGATCAGGTGGCCACCGATTTTCGGCTTTGGGTGCGCGACGCGATCGACATGGTCGAACCCGCACTGGCGACGCTGCAGCGCGCCCTCGTTGCACGCGCCGAAGACCATGTCGCAAGCGTGATGCCCGGCTTCACCCACCTGCAATCGGCGCAGCCGGTGACGCTGGGGCATCACCTGATGGCCTATTACGAGATGATCGGACGCGATCGCTCGCGCTTCGCCGATGCGCGCCGGCGTCTGAACCAGTGCCCGCTGGGGGCGGCCGCGCTCGCGGGCACGGGCTATGCGATCGACCGGCACGCGACCGCCGCGGCGCTTGGTTTCGACCGGCCCACCGACAATTCGCTCGATTCGGTCTCGGACCGCGATTTCGCGCTCGACTATCTGATGGCCGCGACCCAGTGCGCCGTTCACCTGTCGCGGCTGGCCGAGGAGTTCATCATCTGGGCGAGCCAGCCCTTCGGCTTCGTCTCCTTGTCCGACCAATGGTCGACGGGCTCTTCGATCATGCCGCAGAAGCGCAATCCCGACGCGGCCGAGCTGGTGCGCGGCCATTCGGGGCGGATCGCGGGGTGCATGGTGGCGCTCACCATGACGATGAAGGGGCTGCCGCTCGCCTATTCGAAGGACATGCAGGACGACAAGCCACCCGTGTTCGAAGCGCACGACCTGCTCGGCCTTTCGATCGCGGCGATGTCGGGGATGGTCGAAAGCGCGACTTTCCGCACGGATCGCATGCGCGCGCTTGCGGAATCGGGCTTTGCCACCGCAACAGATCTTGCCGATTGGCTGGTGCGTTCGGGCGGGCTGCCTTTCCGCGAGGCGCATCATGTGACCGGGCGCGTCGTCAAGTTGGCCGAGGAACGTGGCGTGACCTTGGGCGAGCTGCCGCTAGACGTGCTTCAGTCAGTGGATCCGCGTATCACGCAGGACTGTTTTGGCCTATTGGGGGTCGACGCTTCGGTCGCGAGCCGGACGAGCCATGGCGGCACGGCGCCGTCCGAAGTATTGAAGCGCATCATCGAAGCGAAAGTTGGATTGGGAATGGGTGCATGAGAAAACTGCTCATCGTTGCGGCGCTCGCGACGGTGCTTGCCGGATGCGGCAGCAAGAAGCCGCTGACGCGCGTCGCGGGTGACGAGGTCCCCCCCGCACCCGCGCTCGCAAGGACCGCTCCGACATCGGAGGAGTTGATCACCCCCGACGATCAGGCGCGACCCGAGCGTCAGGACGAAATTCTCAAGCAATCCGAAGAGCGTGAGGACGACAAGTTCGACCTTCCGCCGACGACCTGAGCCATGGACCATTTCGATCTTCGCAGCGGCAGGCTGCACGCCGAGGACGTGGCGCTGGAAGCGATCGCCGAGGCGGTCGGCACGCCCGTCTACGTCTATTCGCAGGCAACCATAGAGCGTCACGCGCGCGTGTTTCGCGAGGCGGTGTCGGGCGCCGGGCGTGGCGAGCCGTGGATTTCCTTCGCGGTCAAGGCCAACCCCAACCGCGCGGTGCTTTCGGTGCTCGCGGGGCAGGGCTTCGGCGCCGATGTCGTGTCGGCGGGCGAGTTGATCCGCGCAATCGCCGCGGGAATTCCGGCCGACAAGATCATCTTTTCTGGCGTCGGCAAGACCGCCGACGAGATGCGCCTCGCGCTCGCGCACGGTATCGGCCAGTTCAACCTGGAGTCCGAGCCCGAGGCCGAGATGCTGTCGGCAGTCGCGAGCGAGCTCGAGGTCGAGGCGCGCGTTGCCTATCGCGTCAATCCCGACGTCGATGCGGGCACGCATGCCAAGATCTCGACGGGCAAGTCCGAAAACAAGTTCGGCATTCCCATTGACACCGCGCTCGCAGCCTATGCTCGCGCCGGCGCGATGCCCGGGCTGAAGCTGCAGGGCGTCGCGGTGCATATCGGCAGTCAGTTGACCGCGCTCGAACCGCTCGAGGCGGCTTTCACCAAGATCGGCGCGCTGGTCCGCGAATTGCGCGCAGCGGGGCATGACATCACCATCGCCGACCTGGGGGGCGGACTGGGCGTGCCCTACGACCCCGCATTGCCGGTGCCGCCAAGTCCCGCCGATTATGGCGCGATGGTCCGCCGCGTGACCGCCGGTTGGGACGTGCGCGTGGCGTTCGAGCCCGGTCGGCTGATCGTGGCCAATGCCGGCGTGCTGCTTTCGCGCGTGATCCGCGTCAAGGACGGCGTGACGCATCCCTGGGTGATCGCCGACGCCGCGATGAACGATCTGCTTCGCCCCAGCCTCTACGACGCCTGGCACGAGATCCGCGCGGTGACTCCATCGGGCCATCGCTTCACTGCCAATGTGGTGGGGCCGGTCTGCGAGACGGGTGACACCTTCGCGATCGCGCGAGAGATGGACGCCGTGGCGGCGAACGACCTGATCGCGTTCATGACCGCGGGCGCTTATGGCGCGACGATGGCAAGCACGTACAACAGCCGCGCGTTGACCCCCGAGGTGCTGGTCTCGGGCGATCGGTGGGCGGTGGTGCGCGCACGCCAGCCGCTTGAGGCGCTGATCGCCGCCGATTCGATGCCCGACTGGTTGGGTGGCTGAGGCGCGACTTGGCAATCGCGCCGCCAAGCGCGACAAGGCATGCCAATGCACAGCCTGCCCATATTCCTGCGCCTGAAGGCGCGCCCGGTCATCCTGCTTGGCGAGGGTGCCGTGCGCGACGCCAAGGCGCGGCTGCTCCAGCGCGCCGGCGCCATCATCGTGGGAGAGGGGGACGCAGCAGCGCTTGCGATCGTCGCGATCGAGGATGAGGATCTGGCGGTGGCCGCGGTCGCGCGGCTGAAGGCGCGTGGGATACTGGTCAATGCGGTGGACCGACCCGCGCTGTGCGATTTCACATTGCCCGCGATCGTCGATCGCGATCCGGTGTTGGTCGCGATCGGGACGGGCGGCGCGTCGGCAGGGCTGGCCAAGGTGCTACGCCAGCGGATCGAGGCGCTGCTGCCGGCTTCGCTGGGCAAGCTGGCGACGGGGCTTCATTCGGCGCGGGGCGCGATCCGTGCCCGCTGGACCCAGCCCGATCAGCGGCGTCGCGCGATCGATGCGGCGCTTGAAGGTCCGCTCGATCCGTTGCGCGCGCAGGACGGCGACGCCGTGGCGCGCTGGCTCGCCGCGCCCGACATCAGGTTCGATGCCGGGCTCGTCACGATGGTGCTGCGTTCGGACGATCCCGATGATCTCAGCCTGCGCGAGGCGCGGCTATTGGGTCAGGCGGACACAATATTCCACGCGCCTGATGTTTCCGCCGCAATCCTCGCACGCATCCGGGCGGACGCCGCGCGTGTCATAGCGGCGCCGTCGGAGCCGTTGCCCGCGGGCCTTTCCATATTCTTGACCCGGCGGGATGAGGCGTAAGCAGCAGCGCCTAGCTGCCGAGCTGGTCTACCTGCTGCTGAAGCGCCTGAAGCGAATCGGCAAGTCTCTGGCGATCGGCCAGCATGTCGTGGACCTTGGAGCGGAGCTCGCCGATCTCGATCGCACGGTGCGCGATACGCGCATCGAGCGATTCGTTGGAACGGCGCAGTTCCTCGATTTCCTGCGCGCGCTCGATCAGCCTGCGCATCCGCGCATCGAGCACCTCGAATTCGAAGGGCTTGGCAACGTGATCGTCGGCGCCGCCGCCCAGCGCCTCGACCACGGCGCCCGGATCGCTCCGCGCGGTGATCATCAGTACGGGTGTGTGGCGGCGGTGCTGCATGCCCCGGATCTCGCGCAGAACCGTCATTCCCGACATGCCGGGCATAACCATGTCGAGCAGCACGAGATCGAAGTTGCGCCCCTGGATGCGGTCGAGCGCCTCGGCGCCGCTCGCGCACAGACAGCAGCGATATCCCATCTGCGACAGCCTGCGGCCGATGACCTGCAGGTTGGTCCGGCTGTCGTCGACGACGAGGATATCGAGCGGTGCGCCCGGGGGCGTCGCTTTGGCCGCACTGAGCGGAGACAGGGCCATATTCACTCCGGCTGACATTTCTCAGGCGGGGATGGTTAGGGCAAAGCCCTCACGATTTGGTTAATGAACTGCCAATTCCCAGACCTTGATTCCCACTGCAACCGATCAGACTCAGAGGAGCGCGAGCGAGGAGAGTTCGCCCAGCATCTCGGGCGGCAGTTCGTCGGCGTCGCCGAGAGCGCCGAGATCCGAAGGGGCATCGCTCGTCTTGAGATAGCGCCAGCCCTGATGTGCGCGTCGTGGGCGCGGTTGGACGGCAACCACGTGCGAATCGAGCCGGATGATCCAGCGCTTCTCGCTTTCCATCTCCTCGAAACCGAGAATCGTCTGTCGCGCGGCAAGCTTGTGCTTGATGATCCAGTAGAGCGACCCGCCGATCAGCTCTTCGTGGCGCGTCGGGCGATAACGTGTCGTCACTTCGGCGACCTCGTTCTTGCTGCGCGCGGCGATCCGCTGCGCGAGAATCTCGAGCGAGGGGCAGCCCACGGCGACCTTGGTGAGATTGAGTTCGGCCATGTCCCCAATTGGGCGCCTCCGCTGCCAGGATCAAGCTATCCCGTCAGCCCCGTTGCGGCCGCGAGCCCCAGAAAGACAAAGAAGCCCATCGAATCGGTCGTCATGGTGACGAAGACCGAGGACGCGACCGCAGGGTCGGCGCCATAGCGCTCGAGCGTCAGCGGCACGAGCACGCCGGCCATGCCCGCTATCAGGATGTTGGTCATCATCGCCGCGGCTATCACGGCACCGAGCTGCGGATTGGTGAAGGCGAGTGCGACGCCGATTCCGATCACCACCGCCACGGTCGCGCCATTGAGCAGTGCGACCCGAATTTCACGCCGGATCGTGCGCCAGGTGTTGGATTGGGTGAGCTGATTGGTGGCGAGCGCGCGCACGGTGACTGCCATGGTCTGCGTGCCCGCATTGCCGCCGACCCCCGCAACGATTGGCATCAGCGCGGCAAGCGTCACCATTTGCGCGATCGTGCCTTCGAACAGCCCGATGATCGTGGAGGCAACGAGCGCGGTGGCGAGATTGGCGATCAGCCAGCGCACGCGGCTCTTGTAGCTGTCCATCACGGGCTCGTTGATGTCGCCTTCGCCCGCGCCCGAAAGCTTGAGGATGTCCTCGCCCGCTTCCTCCTGGATGATGTGGACGATGTCGTCGACGGTGATCATGCCGACCAGGCGGCCCGACTGGTCGACCACCGCCGCCGAGATCAGCGCATATTTCTGGAACTTCAGCGCTGCCTCTTCCTGATCCATGTCGACCGGTATCAGCGTCTGCTCGCGCGCCATTACGTCCGAAATTGCGATCGAACGCGGCGTGCGCAGCACCCAGCTCAGCGCGCAACAGCCCACCGGATGGTGCGCCGCGTCGACGACATAGACTTCCCAGAAATCGGTGGTCAGATCCTCGTTGCCGCGCAAATAGTCGAGCACGTCGCCCACCGTCCAATGCTCGGGCACCGCGATGAGGTCGCGCTGCATCAGGCGGCCGGCCGATTCCTCGGGGTAGGACAGCGCCTCTTCGATCGCGGCACGGTCGTCGGGGGCCAGTGCGCGGAGAACGGCGCGCTGGTCGTCTTCCTCCATGTCCTCGATGATCGCGACGGCGTCGTCGGTATCGAGTTCGCCCGCGATTTCGGCGACCTGATGCGGCTCGAGCGCGTCGATCAGGTCCTCGCGAACATAATCGTTCATCTCGGCGAGAACGTCGCCATCGAGCAGGTCGGATAGCGCGGCGGCGAGCGCCTGGCGTCGATCGGACGGGGTGAGCTCGAAGAGATCCGCGATGTCGGCGGGGTGCAGAGGCTCAACGAGCGCGCGCGCACCCTCCGCGTCACCCGAATCGACGCGTTCGAGCACGCCCGTCACGAATTCGGGGGTCAGCCGGTCCTCGGCGTCATGACTGGGTTCGGCAACGACCGATACATCCTCAGGCACATGTTTCAGCTCGGTCTCGGTCATCGCTGCCTCCCCTCGTGAAACACGGCCCCCAGCAAGATTGTTGCTCTAGAGCACTTCCCGGAAAAGTGGGAACCGGTTTTTCGGTCAGGAAGTGCTCCAGATATTGAGTCGAGAGCCTTTCTTGTCCGGCAAGGCGATTCCGCCTTGCCGGGAAAGGCTCTAGGCTCTCGAAACGGCACAGGCAATCCGTGGAATGGCTGTCAAAAGGGATGTTTCCGCGGAGGCTCTTGGCTATAAACCGTCCAGGCTTGGCACAAGCCCGGCGGAGACAGCGTACACGCGACCCGCGCTGTCTCCGCCTCTTGTCCCCCTCACCGCGCGCGGACTTTCCCTGCCGCCAAGGATCGCTATATGGGGCGGCAGTTTTGCAACCCTATTTGCCGGGAGCCGATCATGGCGGACACTCTTACCCTGACCCTCGACAATGGCGGCGACGTCGTCATCAAGCTGCGCCCCGACCTCGCACCCGGCCACGTCGCCCGGATCTCCGAGCTCGCCGATGAAGGCTTTTACGACGGCGTGATCTTCCACCGCGTGATCGACGGCTTCATGGCGCAGGGCGGGGATCCCACCGGCACGGGCATGGGTGGCTCGAAACTTCCCGACCTCGCCGCCGAATTCAACCGCGAACCGCACGTCCGCGGCGTTTGCTCGATGGCGCGCGCGCAGAACCCCAACAGCGCCAACAGCCAGTTCTTCATCTGTTTCGACGATGCCCGTTTTCTCGACGGTCAGTACACTGTCTGGGGTGAAGTGACCTCGGGCATGGAGCATGTCGACGCGCTCCCCAAGGGCGAGCCCCCGGCGAACCCCGGCAAGATTGTCACCGCGCGCACGAGCTGAGGCGGGCGTTCATGTATCCGCTCATCCTGAGTAGCCATTGAGCTTGGCGAAATGGCGTATCGAAGGACCGTTCGAGTGCGTCCTTCGATACGAGCCCTCGCCAAGCTCGGTCTCTACTCAGGATGAGCGGGTTGAAATGGGCTGCCCCTCAAGTCTCGAACAGCGGCACCAGCCAGTCGTGAAACAGCCGTACCGGGCGCGCTTCCAGTGCGCGCGGGCGGCACGCGAACCAATAGCTGTAGGGACTCTCCACCTCGACATCGAACAGGCGGACGAGCCGCGGATCGTCGGCATCCTCCAGATGGCTGTCGAGCATGAAGGCGACGCCGAGTCCGCCCGCTGCGGCCTCGAGCATCAATTGGCCCGAATCGAAATGATCGATCGCGATCGGCTCAAGGCTCTTCAGTCCCAGCGCGTTGCGAAACACGTCGAAAGTCTCGGGCATGTCGCGATGGATCAGCACCGTGGTGCGCGCCAGATCCTCGGGCGTGCGGATCGCATTGGGGCCCTCGGTCAGCTTGCGTCCCGCAATGGGATAGACACGGTTCCGCCCCAGACGCCGCGAATACAGGGCGGGGTCGATCTCGCGTGCGAGCGGGATCGCGACATCGAGGCCTTCGCCCAGCCGTGAAAGGCTATGCGCGGCGGTGTCGATGTCGAGATGCAGTTCGGGATGTCTGGCGCGCAGCGCCGGCAAATGCGGCATCAGTTTTTGCGACGCGAAGAGCGGCAGGATGCCGAGCCGCAAACGAAGAACGTCTTGATTGGTCGACAGATCGTCGATCGCCAGCGACAGCATGTCGATCGCGGGCGCGATCTGGCGGAGCAGCCTTTCGCCGTCTTCGGTAAGCACCAATGCCTGATGGCGCCGGCTGAACAATGCGCGGCCAAGGAAGCGTTCGAGCGCCTGGACGCGGCGACTTAGCGCCGGCGAAGACAGCGCAAGCTCCTCCGCCGCGGCCTTGATCGAGCCGAGCCGCGCAACCTGGACAAAAGCCTCGATCGCGGTGAGTGGGGGCAAACGCCGCATCAATTCTCCTCGTACGCATTTGGGGCGGTGCTAGCCGCGTCTCGCTTCACTATTGATTGTCCGTGACACTTTTATGATTGCAATATATGCAATCGGCAAGAGGCTTTTCGCACTTGCAACATTCTTTGCTGCACTGCACATAGAGCGGGCCTTTCAGGCATCCTCTCCTAAAAACTTTCAAGGCCGGTCCTTCGGGATCGGCCCTTTTTTTTGGTCCGGGGTCGAAAGGGGTCCACGCGCGCCCTATCTTGCCGCTGTCGTTGATAGCGGAGCAAATAGCCAATGGCTGACGAGGAAACCCAGGGGCGGCGATTGCAAGTCGCGAACGCGCGCGCCGAGGATAGCGGTCGGGGGCTTGCCCGGCTTTCGCGTGCAACGATGCAAACACTTGGCCTTGCCGAGGGCGATATCGTCGAAATCGTCGGCAAGCGATCGACCGGCGCACGCGCGGTGCTGCCCTATCAGGAGGATGAAGGGCTTGAGCTCGTACGGCTCGATGGCCTCCAGCGCGCCAATGCCGGCGTCGGCTCGGGCGATTTCGTCGAAATCCGCAAGATCGAAACCAAGCCGGCACAGCGCGTCGTCTTCGCACCCGCACAACAAAATCTGCGTCTCCAGGGTTCACGTCAGGCGCTTCAGCGCACCTTTGCCGGGCGCCCGGTCTCGGCAGGCGACGTGATCGCAACCGTTGGCCAGCAGCAGGTGGATCGGGGCGAGATGCCGCAACAGTTGCGCCAGATGCTCGCCGCGCCCGCCTATGCGCTTCAGGAGATCCGGCTCGCGGTGGTTTCGACCAGTCCGAAGGGCATCGTCCATATCGATGCGGACACCGAGATCGAGCTGCTGCCCGAATATACCGAACCAAAGGAAGCGCGCCGCGCCGACGTCACTTATGACGATATCGGCGGCATGGCCTCCACCATCGATCAGCTTCGCGAAATGGTCGAGCTGCCGCTGCGCTACCCTGAACTATTCCAGCGTCTGGGCGTCGATCCGCCGCGTGGCGTTCTGCTCCACGGTCCGCCAGGTACCGGCAAGACCCGGCTCGCGCGCGCGGTCGCGAATGAGAGCGACGCCGAATTCTTCCTGATCAACGGGCCCGAGATCATGGGCTCTGCGTACGGCGAGAGCGAGAAGAAGCTGCGTGAAATCTTCGAGGCGGCGCAAAAGGCCGCGCCCTCGATCCTGTTCATCGACGAGATCGATTCGATCGCGCCCAAGCGTGGACAGGTGCAGGGCGAGACCGAAAAGAGACTCGTGGCCCAGTTGCTCACGCTCATGGACGGGCTCGAATCGCGCACCAACCTTGTCGTCATCGCCGCGACCAACCGGCCCGAGGCGATTGACGAGGCGCTCAGGCGTCCGGGGCGTTTCGATCGCGAGATCATCGTCGGCGTGCCCGACGAGCGCGGCCGTCGCGAGATCCTGGGCATCCATACGCGCGGCATGCCGCTGGGCGACAAGGTCGACCTCGCCGAGCTGGCGCGGACAACCTATGGCTTTGTCGGCGCCGATCTTGCCGCGCTCGCGCGCGAGGCGGCGATCGAAGCGGTGCGGCGAATCATGCCCAAGCTTGATCTGGCCGCGGGCACGATCCCGCCCGAGGTGCTGGACACATTGTCGGTCACGCGCGAGGATTTCCTCGCCGCGATCAAGCGCGTCCAGCCCTCCGCGATGCGCGAGGTGATGGTGCAGGCGCCCAATGTCAGTTGGGACGATATCGGTGGCCTCGATGATGCGCAGATGCGATTGCGCGAAGGCGTCGAACTGCCGCTCAAGGATCCCGATGCGTTCCGTCGGCTCGGCATCCGTCCGGCCAAGGGCTTTCTGCTCTATGGCCCGCCGGGCACGGGCAAGACGCTGCTGGCCAAGGCGGTGGCGCGCGAGGCCGAGGCGAACTTCATCGCCACCAAGTCGAGCGATCTCCTCTCCAAATGGTATGGCGAAAGCGAACAGCAGATCGCGCGGCTCTTTGCGCGCGCGCGGCAGGTCGCGCCTTGCGTGATCTTCATCGACGAACTCGACAGCCTTGTCCCCGCGCGTGGCGGCGGCATGGGTGAACCGCAGGTCACCGAGCGCGTGGTCAACACGATACTGGCCGAAATGGACGGGCTCGAGGAACTTCAGTCGGTCGTCGTGATCGGCGCGACCAATCGCCCCAATCTGATCGACCCGGCGCTGCTGCGCCCCGGCCGTTTCGATGAACTTGTCTATGTGAGCGTGCCCGATGAGGGGGGGCGCCGGCGTATCCTGGGGATTCAGACGGGCAAGATGCCGCTGGACGAGGACGTGGATCTCGACGAACTCGCGAAGCGGACCGACCGTTTCACGGGTGCCGACCTCGAGGATCTCGTGCGTCGTGCGGGGCTGTTCGCTTTGCGCGAGTCGCTCGACGTAAAGCGCGTGACGATGGGCCATTTCGAAAAGGCGCTCACCGAATCGCGCGCGTCGGTCACGCCCGAGATGGAGCGCGAATATGAAGCGATGGCATCGAAGCTCAAGCAGGATGCAATGAAGATCGACCCGATCGGTTTCATCGCGCCGGGGATGCTCCATCCGCGCGGTCCGAAGGGTCAAGAGTGACCCAGGCATAGGCGAAGAGCGCAACGAGCGCGGCGGCCGCGGTGAAATAGGGCAGCGGCCGCCACAGTTCGTACATGCCGACCCCGATCGACGGTCCCAGCACGAACGCTGCGCCGTTGATCGCGGTGACCTTGCCCGCGACAGAACCCTGCGCCTTCGCGCCCACCGCGAGCGACGACCCCGCGGTAAAGCCAGGCCGGGTGAAGCCGAAGCCGAGCGATGACAGCGCAAAGGCGGTCGCGATTCCGTACAGATCGGTCGCAAGCCCGGTCAGCGCACATCCGATCGCGGACAGCACCAGACCGATCAGCACGAGCGCGCGCGGCCTGAGCCCGAGCATCGGGATCAGGCCCCACTGGACGAGCAGCGCGGCGCCCGCACCCATCATCAGCACGATCCCCGTGGCCTGGAGCGCGGCATCGAGCGAGCCGCCCACACGGTCGATTACGAGAAAGCCGATCGCCTGGCCCGTCATCGCCTGTGCGTGCCCCATCACCAGCCCCGAGAGCATCCAGGGCCAGATGCGCGGATCGCGCATCCGCACTTCGACCGAGTGCGACGCGATCGCAGCGGTCACGGTCGCACCCGTCGACTGGCCGCCGATCGAGGGATAGCTCGCGGCTGCGCCGTGCGGATGGGCGGACGGACTGTCGTCGGGAAGCAGCCGCCATGCCGCAATCACCACGATCAGCCCGATCAGCGCGAAGACCAGAGCGGGGCCGGCCATGCCCACAACGGGAAGCAGGAAATAGGGACCGAGTGCCGGGCCGAGGATGGTACCGAGCCCGAACGCGGACGCGAGCATCGTCAGCGCCTTGGTGCGCTCGTCACGGCTTGTCCGCGCCGCGACCATCGCCTGCGCGGCGGGTGGTGTGGCGGCGCCGAAAGCGCCGTAGATCATCCGGCCGCCAACAAAGGCCACGAATGTCAGCGCGGGCGCGATCCAGCCAAGGATTCCCGCGGCCAGGAACAGCCCGCATAGCAGCGTCGACACGGTGAAGCCCACAAGTCCGGTCACCACCATCTTGCGCTGGCCGTGCTGGTCGAGCCGCTTCGCCCAGAAAGGTGCCGCGACGACCCAGATCGCCGCCGAAACCGAAAAGGCGGCCGCAACCGCGCTGTCGGGAACCTTGAGCGAGCGCCCGAGCGCAGGGAGGACCGACTGCATTGCGGTGTTGCCCGCCGCGATGGTGAGCATCACGAGGAACAGCAGTCCGAAATCGCGCCGACGCGCGCGCTCTTCCGCGTTCAATATCGACATGGCAGGCGCGTCATGCCCTTCGCGGTGACCGCTCCATCCGGTTTCGTGCCCATGCCGACCCGATACGCCCGAACAATGCGCATGCGAAAGGAAAAACTGCGGCGCTACCGGGTTAACCTCCACTTGAATAAGAACCGCTTATTTGCGAGGGCTCGTAACCTTGCTGTCACCGACGAGGAATTTCATGCCCGCATCATCCGCAAAGACCGGTCGCAAGCTGCCCGCGTGGCTTGTCGAATGGGCGCGGCGCCGTTCCGGTCCCTGGGCGATGTTCTTCAAGGGCTTTCTGAAGCATCCGGTGATGGTAGGATCGGTCATCCCCTCGTCGGACATGCTGATCGCCAATATGCTGGCGCGTGTTGACTGGGCCAACACCAAGGTTTTCGTCGAATATGGGCCGGGCGTGGGCACATTCTGCCGCCCTATCCTGAAGAGGCTCGCGCCCGACGCGAAGCTGATCGCGATCGACACCAACCCGGATTTCATCGAGTATCTGGCCGAGGAGATCCCCGACCCGCGGTTCATCCCGGTACTGGGTTCGGCAGCCGATGTGCGCAGGATCGTTGCCGAGCAAGGCCATGATCATGCCGATTATGTGCTGTCCGGCCTTCCTTTTTCGACGCTGCCTGCAGGCGTTGGCCCGAAGATCGCCGAGGAGACCCAGGCCGCGCTCCGCCCCGGCGGCGCCTTCCTCGTCTATCAATTCTCGCCCAAGGTTCGTGACTTCATCGCGCCGCATTTCGAGCGGATCGATCATGGCTTCGAATTCTGGAACATCCCGCCCGCGCAGCTCTACTGGGCGTGGAAGGGCTGACGCGGGGTTTAATCGAGCCCGAAATTCAGCCGGCGCGTGACGGTATAGTCCATCGCGTTCACGACGAACCATGACAGCGCCCAGCGCACGCGATTGAGCCAGGTTGCGCGCGCGTTGTGCAACTCGGGGGTGATACGCTCGCAATCTGCGAGTTCGCTTTCGAAAAAGGCGCGCATGTGCGCGGCAAAGCCCGCATCCTCGATGCGCAACATCAGCTCCATGTTGAGGAACAGGCTGCGGATATCGAAATTGGCCGATCCCACATAAGTGATATCGTCGATGACCATCAGCTTCATGTGGAGCATGCGGGGCAGATATTCGTAGACCTCGCACCCCTGTTTCAACAGGCCGCCATAAAGCAGGCGCGCGGCGCCAACCGTCGCGGGATTGTCGGATCGCTGCGCGGTGATAAGGCGCAGGGTGCCGCCACGCTTTGCGACGTTGCGCGTTCGCTTGAACATCGAGCGGCTGGGCGAGAAATAGGCTTCGATCATGTCCGCGCGCCGGGCGTGCTCCAGATCGTGCTTCACCGTGCGCGCCCACGGGCTCAGCCGCCGGGTGGGGCCACCCAGGAGCCACCGCAACGGGCCGCCGGGCGCGGGAGGGAGTGCCTCGGCGAGCATCCGCCTGAGCGCCCGAAAGCTCGCATTGTCCGAGCGGACCCAGCGGTCGAGAATGTCGTAATAGGTGACGAGCCAGCCGACCGCAGGGCCGCGCACCTCAAGGCCGAGATCGTGCCATTTGCCCGCCTCGGGCGGCGCAAAATAATCGTCGCCGATGTTGAAGCCGCCGATGATCGCGGTCCTGTCATCGGCGATCGCGATCTTCTGGTGGTTTCTTAGAAGATAGCGCCTGCCATAGCGTGGAATGAACTGGCACAGTTCGCAGCCGGCATCGTTGAGCGGCGCGAAGAATCCGGGGGGCGTGGTATTGCTGCCGAAGCCGTCGACGATCAGCGACACGCGCACGCCGCGATTCATCGCGTCGAGCAACGCCTCACGCACCGCGACTCCCGAGGAATCGGGTAGAAACATATAATAATAGAGACGGATTCGCTCGCGTGCGCCCGCGATGAGCGCGAGCAGCGCCTTGAGCCGCGCGGGTCCCTCCACAATCGGAGTCAGCCGATGGCCGTCGACCTCCTGTGGTGCTTCGCGTCGCGCGGGGCGTGCGTCGTCCATCCGCGATCAATGAGTGCGGGTGCGGCAAAGGGCAAGGGAAAAGCGGCATTTCCTTGACTCTTGGGCTCTGCATCGCTACCTCGCCGGCTTCTTTCCGATATCTGCCAGCAAGTGGAGCGACTATGGCGCGCGTTACCGTTGAAGATTGCGTCGACAAGGTGCCCAACCGGTTTGACCTGGTGCTGTTCGCGGCCCAGCGCGCGCGGCAGATTTCAGGCGGGGCCGAACTGACGCTCGACCGCGACCGCGACAAGAACCCGGTCGTTGCGCTGCGCGAGATCGCCGACGAGACGATTCATCCCGCCGACATGAAGGAGGCCGTGGTCTCGATGCTCCAGCGCGTCCAGATCGATGAGGACGATGTCGTCGACGAGATCGGCTCGCTCAGCCAGTCTGCCGAGGCGCTGCGCCTGACCGCGGCAGCACCCCCGCGCAACCAGAATATCGGCGGCGACTACGACGGCTGATCGCCGCGCTGCTGCTGAAATCGAAAAGGCCGGGCGTTTGCCCGGCCTTTTTCGTTTCTGGCGAATGGATGTTCAGGCCGCCTTGTCGGCGAGCGGCGGCTGTTTGGTCTCGCCGATCGCGCGGATTTCCTCGGCGTGCATCCAGCACAGATCCTCAAGCTTGAGCTCGCGATCGTCGTGCGCGCGGATGGTGATTGGGCGGATCGGCTGGAGATCCTGCTTGTCGACGAGCACAGGTGTGGACGGCGTGCCCGATTCCCAACGTTCGCCCCATTGCCTGAGCGCGAGCATGGCCGGAAGCAGCGCTGCGCCTTTCTCGGTGAGACGATATTCGATCTTGCGACGATCCTCCGGGAGCGGCTGACGCATCAAAATGCCATGCTCGACGAGCCGCGAAAGCCGGTTGGCGAGAATGTTGCGCGCAATGCCAAGCTCCGACTGGAATTCTTCGAAATGGCAGATCCGATTGAAGGCCGCGCGCAGGATCAGGAACGACCATTTCTCGCCCATCGCCTCAAGCGCGCACGGAAGTCCGCATTCATGCTGCGCCAGATCTTTCAGCGGTTCTCTTAATCCCATGGCGCAAACCTAGCGTAAAATTCCTGTCATGCAAATTATATAGGTTTTAAGTTGCAACTAGCAATTCATCCTGATAGGTAGTGATTCGCAACTTAAATTGCCAAGGACGCACTCCATGATCCGCTTTGCTCCCCTGTTCGCCTCGGCGGCAGCTTCCTTCCTGCTGCTTTCCGCCACCGCGGCTTCGGCTCAGCCCAATGGCAGTTTCTATGCGGCCAAGCCGGTCGCCACGTCGACAGCAACCAGCCTTGTCGTGCGCGACACGATCTGGAAATGCGACGGCAATGGCTGCGCGTCGGCGACCAAGGGCAAGAGCCGCGCCGCCTTTGTTTGCGAGTCGCTGGCAAAGGAACTCGGTCAGCTCGCATCGTTTCGCGCCGGCGCCGAGGAGTTCGACGCCGAGGCGCTCGCAAGGTGCAACGCCAAGGCATGACATATCGCGGAAATCCGCAATAATCTGTTGCAATGCACCCACGCGCGACCCCAAATGGGTCGCGTGCTGAGGCAATATGAACTTGTAGATCGGGTCCTGTCCTACGACCCCAACGCCGACGAGGCGCTGCTCAACCGCGCCTATGTGTTTTCGATGCAGATGCACGGGACCCAGAAGCGCGCATCGGGCGATCCCTATTTTAGCCATCCCATTGAGGTGGCGGGTATTCTCACCGATCTTCACCTCGATGATGAGACGATTGCCACCGCGATCCTCCACGACACGATCGAGGATACGCTGACGACACAGGAGGAGATCGAGAAGATCTTCGGCCCCAATGTCGCGCGGCTTGTCGACGGCGTGACCAAGCTCTCCAAGATCGAGGCGCAGACCGAGAGCGAGCGCGCTGCCGAGAACCTTCGCAAGTTCCTGCTCGCCATGTCCGACGACATCCGCGTGCTGCTCGTCAAGCTCGCCGACCGGCTCCACAACATGCGAACGCTGCACTTCATCAAGAATGATGAAAAGCGCCGGCGCATCGCCAGGGAGACGATGGATATCTACGCACCGCTCGCCGAGCGGATCGGGATGTACGAGTTCATGAAGGAGATGCAGACGCTCGCCTTCCAGCATCTCGAGCCCGAGGCCTATGCGTCGATCACCAAGCGGCTTGAACAGCTTCAGGAGGGTGGCGGCGACCGCATCGCCAAGATCAGTTCGGGGCTGAAGCTGCTGCTTTCCCGCGCGGGTATCGAGGTCGAGGTTTCGGGGCGCGAGAAGCATCCCTATTCGATCTGGAAGAAGATGGCCGAACGGCACATCAGCTTCGAGCAATTGTCGGACATCATGGCGTTCCGCGTCATCGCCGAGGATTCGGATGCCTGCTACCGTGCATTGGGCGTGATCCATCAGCGCTGGCCGATGGTGCCGGGGCGCTTCAAGGATTTCATCTCCACCCCCAAGCGCAACGGCTACAAGTCTATCCACACCACGATCATCCATGCCGGCGAAACGCGGATCGAGATCCAGATCCGCTCCCGGGCGATGCACGCCCAGGCCGAATTCGGACTCGCGGCGCACTGGGCCTACAAGCAGCACGATCGCGCGGACGGGCAGGCGGGGTGGATCCGCGACCTGCTCGAGATCCTAGAAACAGCCGATAGCGCTGAGGAATTGCTCGAACATACGCGCATGGCGATGTACCAGGATCGGATCTTCGCCTTCACGCCCAAGGGTGAGCTGTATCAGCTTCCCAAGGGCGCAACCCCCGTCGATTTCGCCTATGGTGTCCATACCGATCTTGGTGACCAGACGGTGGGCGCCAAGGTCAACGGCCGCGTCGTGCCGCTCAGGACGCCACTCGAAAATGGCGATCAGGTTCAGATCCTGAAGTCCAAGGGGCAGGAGCCGCAGCCCGGCTGGCTCAACTTCGTCGTGACGGGCAAGGCGCGCGCTGCGATCCGCCGCTATGTCCGTCACAAGGAACGGGACGAGACGATCGCGCTCGGCCGCAAGATCTATGACGAAATCGTCCGGCGGCTTCCGGCACAACTCGGTTCCGAAGCGCTGGCGCAGGCGGTGAAGCGGCTGAAAAAGCCCGATGAGGCTTCGCTGATGGAAGCCATCGCGCGGCAGATGATTTCCGATGTCGAGGTGATGGAGGCGCTCATGCCGGGCTCCGCAGGCAGCAGCGCCCCTGGCGGCCACGCGCCTGCGCAGCGCGAGGCGATCTCGATCCGCGGCCTGACCCCGGGGGTCGCGTTCAGCCTGGCGGAATGCTGCCATCCGGTGCGCGGCGACCGGATCGTGGGTCTGCGGCGGCCCAATGAAGGCATCGAGGTGCATACCATCGACTGCGAGACGCTGTCGGACGGCGTCGACGCCGACTGGATTGATCTCGCCTGGGGCGAAACCTCGGACAGCAGCACCGCGCGGTTGAACGTTGTCATCAAGAACGAACCCGGCGCACTCGCGGTGATGGCGGGCATCTTCGGCACGCACAAGGCGAACATCCTCAACCTGCGCATGGAAAATCGCGACGGCAGCTTCCACACCTTCACCGTCGATCTCGAGGTGAAGGACGTGCAGCATCTGATGCGCATCCTTGCGGCGTTGCGTGCCGCCGATGCCGTCAGCCAGGCCGAACGAATCTAGCGCGTTTCTGAAATGATATTGCGCGGTCCTTTTCGGGCGGCGTCGAACGCGATAGGCTGACGCCAGAGAGCATCACCCCATCCGCTTCGAGACATTGCATGACCGACCCCCAAGACATGACCTATGCGCGCTATCTCGCGCTCGACGATCTGCTGTCCGCGCAGCATCCGGTTTCCGACCGGCATGACGAGCTGCTGTTCATCATCATCCACCAGACCAAGGAGCTCTGGCTCAAGCAGATGATCGCCGAGCTCAAGCTCGCGCTCGACCAGATCCGCGCCGACGCGCTGGTGCCCGTCTACAAGGGGCTTGCGCGCGTCTCGCGCATCCAGGCGGTCATGACACTGTCCTGGGACATTCTCGCGACGATGACGCCCAGCGATTATTCGCGCTTCCGCTATGTTCTCGGCACAAGTTCGGGCTTCCAGTCCGACCAGTTCCGCACCGTCGAATATCTGCTCGGCCTCAAGGACGGCGCTTTTCTGCGTTATCAGGAAGACCGCCCGCACGCGCAGGCCGCGATGCGCGCCGCGCTTGAAGCGCCGAGCCTGTGGGACGAGGCCAACCGCGCGCTCGCCCGCGCCGGAATCGCGGTCCCCGAAACCGCGCTCGAACGCGACTGGGCGACGCCCTATCAGCCCGACCCCGCGGTCGAGGCGGCGTGGACCGAGGTCTATCGCGACACCGAGCGTTACTGGAATCTGTACCAGCTCGCTGAGAAGCTGGTCGATCTCGATGACGCGCTCGGGACCTGGCGACACAAGCATGCGCAGACCGTCGAGCGCGTGATCGGCTTCAAGCGTGGCACCGGCGGCACCGCGGGGGTCCAGTATCTCCAGTCGACCGTCGGCAAACGCGCCTTTCCCGAGCTGTGGACGCTCAGGACGGCGCTATGAGCCACAAGCATCTGTTTACGCAGGCGCTTGGCGCACAGGAACGTGAGGGTCGGCTGCATCTGGCGGCGCATTCGCACCATCTCTGGCCCGATGCGAGCTTCGAGGGCCAGCGCCGCTGCTGGGAGGACGGCGCCTTCCTTGCCGACCGCAAATGGGACAGGGTGATGGGCGAAGTCTGGCCCGCCGCCCAGGCCCAGGTCGCCGCTGAACTCAATTTGCCCGATCCTTCCACTATCGTTTTCGCCTCCAACACGCATGAGCTGATGCTGCGCCTGCTCTCCGCGCGCACCGAGAAGCCGGTGCGCGTGCTGTCGAGCGACGGCGAGTTCCACAGCTTTCGCCGTCAGGCGGCGCGCTGGGTCGAGTCGGGACGTATCACGCTCGAGACCGTGCCCGTCGCGCCCTTTGAGAGCTTTGCCGACCGCTTCCTCGACGCGGCGCGAGAGCGCCGGCACGACCTGATCTTCGTCAGCCAGGTCTTCTTCAACAGCGGCCATGTGTTCGATCGCTTCGCCGAACTCGCGGCATTGGCCGATCCCGAGGGCTGCTGGGTCGCGATCGACGGCTATCACGGCTTCATGGCGGTGGAGACCGATCTGTCGGCGGTCGCCGACAGACTGATCTTCGTTGCGGGCGGGTACAAATATGCGATGGCGGGCGAGGGCGTGGGCTTCATGCACTGCCCGCCAGGCTTTGGCGCCCGGCCCGAGATCAGCGGCTGGTATGCTGAATTTGACGATCTGTCGCTGCCACCAGGGACGATCGGCTATGCGCCCGATGCGCGGCGCTTCCTTGGCGCGACTTTCGATCCGTCGGGGCTCTACCGCTTCGTCGCGGTGCGCGAGATGCTCGCGCGCGAGGGGCTGACCACCGCCGCGATTGCCACGCATGTCGCCGCGCTTCAGCAGCGGCTTGCCGAGCGGCTGGATCGCACGCGTTTTGCCGGCGCCGAACTGATCAATCCGCCCGACGGCGGCGCGCATGCGCGTTTCCTCGCGCTTCGTTCGCAAGAGGCGCAGTCCTGGTATCGTCAGCTTGCAGAGGCCGGGGTGACGGTCGACGTGCGCGGCGACGTGCTGCGTATCGGGCTCGGCCTTTATCATGACGCATCCGATATCGAGTTGTTTCTTGAAAGATCGCGCGGCATCGCTTCCGCGCCCTGATCCGCTTCGCGAGGCGAGCCCGCAGCTTCCATATCTGGGTTTCAAGCTCGCGCTTGATCCGGCCAATCTCACACGCGCTCATCATCATTTCAAGGTTGTGACCGCGATGAGCCCGCTCCAGTACCAGAAGCAAATCCGGCTTCACGAGGCGCGCACGCTGATGCTGTCGCGCGGCATGGATGCGGCGAGTGCGGGGCATGAGGTGGGCTATGACAGCCCGTCGCAGTTCAGCCGCGAATATCGCCGGCTGTTCGGTGCGCCACCCGTGCAGGACGCGCAGCGGCTGCGCACCCAACCCGATCTAGCGATGGGCGCCTGATCGCTGCGGTATCATCCGGTCGACCGCGATGAAGGCCGTGCACAGCGCCGCGAACAACACAAACAGAAAGGCGATGTTGGCGAGAACCTGGGCATAGCCCAGCCGCGCTACTTCGAGCACCGGATAGGGATATTCGTCCACCACCGCGCCGCGCGCCATCACCCAGATCACGTAGATCACGGGATAGGCGAGCATGCGCGGCAGCGCATCCCATTCGAGATGGCGATGCGCCGCGAAGCCCAGCCACCAGAGCAGGTAGAGGACAGGAAGCAGATAGTGGAGCGTGACATCCGCCACGCGAAACAGCCCCTGCGGGTCCCAGATCCGCGCGAGCATCAGATGGTAGAAGAGCATGACGAAGACGATCGACGCCGCCAGCGCGGCGCGGTGCACGCTCTCGCGGAAGAAGTGCAGCGCGGGACGCTGCCAGAACTCGGCGAGATAGACGAGCACGATCCCGATATTGGTCAGGATCGTGAAGAAGCTGAAGAAGAATACGATCGCGCCGGGCAGGCTGCGCCCCTGCTGCATCGAGGTCGTGACGGTGAGCGTAAGCTGGAGCAGCAACGTCGCCGTTCCCAAAACAAGTCCAAGCGCCGCGACACTTCTGCCTGCATTCATGCTTTTCCCCTCAATGCACCGCGCGCACCTGCGTCTCGCCCTTGGACGCGAGCGAGAAGCGCGGTTCGGTCGTGTCGAGCGTATCAGTGACGAGCGCCGCCGCATAACGACCGACCGCCGGGCCATGCTTGAACCCGTGTCCCGAACCTGCGCCGACAAGGACCGTATTGGCCCAGCGCGGGTGGCGGTCGATCAGCAGGTCGCCATTGGCGCTGTTCTCATACTGGCAGACGCGCGCCTCGCTGAGGGGAGCCTTGGCGAGCGCGGGGAAGCGGCGCGCCATGAAGCTGCGGACATCGGCGAGAGCGGCGGCTGAGGGCGTGCGATCGACCGTGTCGGGGTCGATCGGCAGACCGTGTGCGTCGTGCGCGATCTTGAAGCCGCGATTCTCGAGATCGGGAAAGCCGTAATAGATGTCGCCATCGTTGAAATCGGCCCAGCCGGGGAGTTGGGCGGGGCCGAATCGCGCATCGCCCGCGGGCGGTGCGAAGAAGAACACCTCCTGCCGCGTCGGGAATATCCGGCGGCCGAGAATGTCGGGAAAAAGCCTCGGCAGCCACGGGCCGCACGCGAAGACGAACTGCGTCGCTGACAGTGTCTCGCCCGCCGCCGTTACGACGCGGTCGAGACGCGCAACGGCGGGATCGGGCGGCACGATCGCCGCCTGTCGATAGGCGCCGCCCGCGCGCACGAACCGGTCGACCAGCGTTTGCACAGCGCGCCGCGCCATCAGTGCGCCGAACGCCGGCTCGTAAAGGCCGAGCTCGATCCCCGCGAAGTCGATCTGCGGAAAGCGCGACCGCATTTGGGCGATGTCGAGCAACTGCGTTGGCAGCTTCAGTTCGCGATGAACCTTGAGCGTCGCTTCGACAAAAGCATCCTGCCGAGGGAAGAAGAAGAGCACGCCGGCCTTGTGAAATACCGGCAATCCCGCCGCGTCAGAGAGCGCCTGCCAATCGCCGAGCGAGTCCCACGCCATGCGCGTATAAACGGCGTCCG
Source organism: Sphingomonas cavernae (assembly GCF_003590775.1). GTDB lineage: Bacteria > Pseudomonadota > Alphaproteobacteria > Sphingomonadales > Sphingomonadaceae > Sphingobium_A > Sphingobium_A cavernae. The sequence goes on from NZ_QYUM01000002.1 coordinate 1,409,412, forward strand.
CACCGTAGCTGCCCCGCGTCATCCGCGATTCGCCACCCGAGGACGCGCGCGCATGCGCCGGCCCCCAGGCGTCGAGCAGCAGCACGCGCTTGCCCTGATCCTGCAGCCTGGCGGCTGTCCAGGCGCCGAATACGCCCGCGCCGACCACGATCACGTCATGACGCGCTGCGCCGCGCGGCGCCCCGAGCGCCGATGAGGCGAGCGCGCCAGCGCCAACGCCCAGCGCCCCCCGACGCGTGAGCCCGGCCATCGCAGCGTCAGCCCTTGCCCGACGGGTCGAGCGATTCCTTGCCGAACTGCACGATCATCTCACCCACCTCGCGTGCCAAAGTCATGCTGCGGACGCCTTGATCCCGGATGAAATCGCCCTGGATACGGAGGACCTCGGCTAGGCTCGAGGCCTTTGCAGCAGCACGCATCGCCGCAAAGGCCTCGCGCGTGTTGGTTTCGGCATGATCGATCATCTTGAGGCTGATCGCGCCCGAATTTTCGGCGGCCTTCTTGCCCGCCTCGGTCAGCGCATCCGTCGCCGAATCCGCGCTCTTGCCCGTGGCGCCCGATTTTCCTTCAGCCATGATCCTCTCCTCCTGCTTTCGCGGTCGGGTGGAGACGATCGAAGATCGGCACGCCGTACGGCACTCGAACGGAGGCGGTCTTCGTCAAATCCCTCTCCCCTATGGTCCTGCCAAGATTGCCGAATCGAGCGCGGCGCACAAGCGCCAAGGTTGACGTCGCAACCCCGGCGTTCAATTCTGGTTGGGGGAGGCGCGCGATGCCGGCACGATCAGTTGAGCTACCCGTGGATCAGGCCGTCCGGCTGGCCGTTGCCACCTTCGAGGCAGAGGCCGATCCCGCTTATCGTGACAGCCTGGGGCCGCGCTACGGCATCCATGCGAACGACGCCTATGGCGTCAAAATGGCGTCGATCCAGAAACTCGCCAAAAGTCTGGGGCGCAGCCAAGCGCTCGCCGACGCGCTCTGGGCAACGCGCTGCTACGAGGCGCGGATGTTGTGCGCCTATGTCGATGACATCGAGGCGGTCACGCCCGATCGCATGGATCGCTGGGCGGCCGATTTCGACAATTGGGCGGTGTGCGACACGCTGTGCTTTTCGCTGTGGGACCGGACGCCCCATGCCTTTGACCGGATTCATGCGTGGGCGTCGCGCGACGAGGAGTTCGTTAAGCGCGCATCGTTCGCGCTGCTCGCAAGCGTTGCGCTCCATGGCAAGGGCCTGCTCGACGACCCCTTTCTGGATGCGCTGACGCTGATCGAACCCGCCGCCGAGGACGATCGCAATTTCGTGAAGAAGGGCGTCAACTGGGCGCTGCGCGCCGTCGGTGGTCGGCGGCGGATTCTCAATGACGAGGCGATCAGGATCGCCGAACGGTTGGCGGCGTCGAATGCGCCTACGCCACGCTGGGTCGGCAAGGACGCGCTGAAGGCGCTGACAAGCCCGCAGCTTCAGGAACGGCTCGCGAAGAAACCGAGCTAGGGCGCGTGGACAATTGTCCTTCATCGTCATTCTGGGGCCTAGGCGAACCCGGAAAACCGAAGGTTTTACGCTGGTTCGACTTGGAACCCGGAATCCATGAACGCAGCAACCATGCTGTCAGGGTGCAGTGTTCGTGGGTTCCAGATAGCTCGATTTTCTACCCAAATCAGAGATTTGGAGAAAATCGGCTTCTGGAATGACGATAATTGTCCACGGCTCCTAGTGCGCTTCGGGACGCAGCGGTCGCGAGAGCAGGTCCTCGACCACCGCGTCCACCGTCATTGCGCCCGTGAGCAGCGCGCAGACCGCATCGACGACGGGCATCTCGACCCCTGCGGCGCGCGCGGCCTGTTGCAGCACGGGCGCTGTAAAGGCGCCTTCGGCAACCGTACGGCGATCGGCAAGAAGATCCCCCGCGCTCCGACCCTCGCCCAGCCCCTTGCCCAGCGAAAAGTTGCGTGACTGGGTCGACGAGCAGGTGAGGACGAGGTCGCCCAGCCCCGAAAGTCCCGCCAGCGTTTCAGGGCGTGCGCCGCGCGCGACGCCGAAGCGTGTCATCTCGGCAAAGCCGCGCGCGATCAGCGCTGAGCGTGCGTTGAAACCGAGTCCGCGCCCGTCGACGACGCCGCACGCTATCGCGAGCACATTCTTGACCGCGCCGCCGATCTCGGCGCCGATCACGTCGGCCGATCCATAGGTGCGAAAACGCGGGCGCGCGAGGCGCGCTGCGATGCGTTCGCCCAGCGCCGCATCCGCGCAGGCCAGCGTGACCGCCGTGGGCAGGCCCTTGGCGACCTCCGCCGCGAAGGTCGGTCCGGAAAGCACCGCGATGGACGCCTCGGGGCACATTTCCTCGGCGATCTCGGAGACGAGCTTCTGCGTCCCCGACTCGATCCCCTTGGCGCACAGGATCAGCGCGCGGCCGTCGGCGTCGATGCCGCCAAGCACGGCGCGCACATGCTGCGCGGGACTTACCACCAGCAGCGCATCGCTGTCGGACAGGTCGGCCAGCAGGCCCGTCGCGCGAATCCCGGGCGATAGCGGGACGTCGGGCAAATAAAGCGGATTGGTGTGACTGCCATTGATCGAGCCTACCACGTCGGGTTCGAGCGCCCACAGCAGCACGTCCTCGCCGCCAGCCGCCGCAACCTGCGCAAGCGCAGTGCCCCAGGCTCCGCCCCCAATGACCCCGATTTTCATGCCTTGACCCCTGCTCCTCGTGCCTTTTCCGCATTCGGATCAAGCGGCCAGCGCGGCCGCGCCGCGAAATCGAGCGGATCGGACCTGCCCTGAAGAAAGTGTTCGGCGCCCGCCCAGCCGATCATCGCGGCATTGTCGGTGCACAGCCAGAGCGGCGGTGCGAAAAAGGGAAGGTCGTTCTCAGCGGCCAGCGCCTCGAGTGCCCCGCGCACCGCCTTGTTGGCCGCAACCCCACCCGCGACGACGAGCGCGGTCGCGCCGGGCGCGCGTCCGATCGCCCGGCGAGTCCTGTCAACCAGGCAATCGACCACCGCCTGCTGGAACGAGGCCGCGATATCCTCGGTGCGGTGGGTGCCCGCATCGCGCGCGCGCAGCACCGCGCTCTTGAGGCCGGCAAAGGAGAAATGGGGCTCGGGCGTACCGAGGAGCGGGCGGGGGAGGGGGACGGCTTTCGGATCGCCATCCAGCGCTGCCTTCTCGACCGCCGGGCCGCCGGGAAAGCCGAGGCCAAGCAGCTTGGCGGTCTTGTCATAGGCCTCGCCGGCAGCGTCATCGATCGTTGTTGCCAGCCGGCGATACCGCCCGACACCCTCTACGAAGAGCAACTGGCAATGCCCGCCCGACACGAGCAGCAGCAGATAGGGAAATTGAAGCTCGGCATCCGCCAGCCGCGGCGAGAGTGCATGGCCTTCGAGATGATTGACCGCAATCAGCGGCTTGTCCGCGGCGAGCGCGAGCGCCTTGGCTGTGACAAGCCCGACCATCACGCCGCCGATCAGCCCCGGCCCCGCGGTCGCGGCGATTGCGTCGATATCCTCGAGTTCGACCCCCGCCTCGGCGAGTGCAGCGGCGACAAGCGGCTCCAACGCCTCGACATGTGCGCGTGCCGCGATCTCGGGCACGACGCCGCCATAGGGCCGATGCGCGGCCTCCTGCCCCGCGAGCTTGTGCGAGAGGATGCGCCGGTCGGTGGCGATCACCGCCGCCGCGGTCTCGTCGCAGCTCGATTCTATGCCGAGGATGAGTGCCATTGTGCCTTTTCTCTAGTGGCGTTCATCGCTAGCACAACCCGCCATGACCTCCCTTCCCGATACACTGAAGCTCGGCACACGCGGATCGCCGCTGGCGATGACCCAGGCCAATATGGTGCGCGACGCGCTGATTGCAGCCCATAAGCTCGCGCCGCGCGCGATCGAGATCGTCCCGATCAAGACCAGCGGCGACAAGATTCAGGACCGCGCGCTCGCGGAGGTTGGCGGCAAGGCGCTGTGGACCAAGGAGATCGACCGCGCGCTGGAGGACGGTCGCATCGATTTCGCGGTGCATTCGATGAAGGATGTCGAGACGATTCGTCCCTCCGGAATCGCGATCGCGGCGATGCTCGAACGCGCGGATGTGCGCGATCGGTTGATCGGCGCCGAGAGCATAAGCGCAATTGCAGCAGGCGGGCGCGTCGGAACCAGCTCGCCGCGGCGATCGGCGCAAATCCTGCGCGCACGCCCCGATCTGGAGATCGTGCTGTTTCGCGGCAATGTCGCGACGCGGCTCGAAAAGCTCGAACGTGGCGAGGCTGACGCGACGCTGCTCGCCGCAGCAGGGCTAGACCGGCTGGGCCAGGCGGGGATCGGCCATGCGGTCCCCGTCGAGCAGATGCTGCCCGCGCCGTCACAGGGGGCGGTCGGAATCGAATGTCTTGCCGACCGCGGCGCACTGCGCGCCTTTTTGGGAGCGATCGACCATGCGACGACACATATGTGCGTCGCCGCCGAGCGTTTGCTGCTCGAGAAGCTCGGCGCGGACTGCCGCTCGCCCGTCGCCGCGCTCGCCTTGCGCGAGGCGATGGGGCTTTGGCTGCGCGCCGAACTGCTCAGCAATGATGGCCGCGAGCATGTGACCGGAGAGGCGCATTTCGCGATTGGCGACGATGCGGCGGTGGCGGAACTCGCGGCGTCGTTGCTCGATCGTTCGCCCCCCGCGCTGCGTGCGCTGTTCACGGGATGAGCCGACCGCTGCTCGTGCTGCGTCCCGAGCCGGGAAACGCCGCGACCATCGCACGCGCCAACGCGCTCGGGCTCGAGGCGATCACGGTGCCGTTGTTCGAGATCGTGCCGATTGAATGGCAGGCCCCCGGTTCCGCGCATTTCGACGCGCTGATGGTGACCAGCGCCAATGCAGTGCGCCATGGCGGTGAAGCGCTGAAACACTATGCCGCACTTCCCGTCTATGCGGTGAGCGCGGCGACCGGCGAAACGCTCGCGGCGGCCGGATTCAGCGATATCCGCGTCGGGCCGGGGGACGCGATCGGGCTGATCGAACTGCTGGTCCGCGACGGTGTCTCGCGCGTGCTGCACCTGTGCGGCGAGGATCGCCGCGAGCCCGATCCGCAGGGCGTCGAGATAGAGCGCGTCGCTGTCTATGCGGCGCGCGCCATCGCTGAACCTGCAGGGCTTGCCGAAGCCGTTGCACGCCAGCCCGTGGCAATGGCGCATTCGCCACGCGCCGCGGCGCGCCTCTCGGCGCTCGTGTCCGACCGGAGCCAGATCGCGCTCGCCGCGATCAGCGCCAATGCCGCTGTGGCGTCCGGCATCGGCTGGCGGGCGGTTGCCATTGCTGACGCTCCCACCGATCAGGCTTTGCTGGCGATTGCCGCGCGCATGTGCAAACAAGAGTACGACAATTCGAGGGACGGGCCGCAATGAGCAGGGATTATGTGCCGATCGAGGGCGAGGCGAAGCCGGCGCGGGCCTTTCGGAACGTCATCATCGCAGTCGTCATCGCCTTTCTCGCGGGGCTGGTCGCGATGGGGTGGTTTCTGAAGAGCTGGAATGGCGGTGCGGGCTATCTCGGGCGGCAGGCGCCCGCTGCCAAGACCGACGCCGTCGCCGAACTCGATCGCAAGATTGATGCGCAGGGGATGGTCGCCAGCCCGCCCGTGCGGGCGGTGGTCGATCCGCAGGCGGCTGATGAACTGACCGCACGCGTGCGCGACCTGGAACAGCGCATGGCGCGGATCAGCGTCAGTGCCGAAGCGGCGTCGGGCAACGCCGCGCGCGCCGAGGGGCTGCTTGTCGCCTTCGCTGCGCGCCGCGCGCTCGATCGCGGTGTAGCGCTCGGCTATATCGAGGGACAGTTGCGCGATCGCTTCGGCAACAGCCAGCCGCGCGAAGTGGCGACGGTGATCGCGGCCGCGCGCCAGCCAATCACGCTCGAGGAGTTGCAGATCAGCCTCAACGAACTCGGCCCCGAACTTGCAGGCGGTGGCGCCGATGCGAGCTGGTGGGATGGTTTTCGTCGCGAGATGAGTGAGCTTTTCGTCATCCGCAAGGCGGGAACGCCCTCGCCGGCGCCGACCGAGCGGCTGAGCCGCGCCAAGCGGCGCCTGGCCGGCGGGCAGGTCGACGCTGCGCTGGCCGAAGTCGCGCGCATGCCGGGCCGCGCCAGGGCAGAGAACTGGATGGCGGCTGCGCGCCGTTATATCGAGGCGCGCCGTGCGCTCGACGCGATCGAAACCGCCGCCATTCTCTCTCCGCGTACCCTCCGCACGCCAGAGCCCGCGCCCGCGGCGCCGACGGCTCCTGCGCCCGAGGCGTTGCCCGCGCCGCAGCCGGTGCCCGCTACGCCCGCGGCGCCGACGACTTAATCGACGATCACGCCGCCCTTCATCACAAGGGGCGGTTTTTCGAGCACCGCGATATTCGCGATCGGATCGCCGTCGACCGCGATCATGTCGGCATAGCGCCCGGGGGCAACCGCACCGACGTCCTTCTGCCAGCCGAGCAGGTCGGCGGCGACGCTGGTGGCGGACTGGATCGCCTGCATCGGCGTCATGCCGAAGCGCACCATATAGGCGAACTGACGCGCGTTGAGCCCGTGCGGATAAACCCCGGCATCGGTGCCATAGGCAATCTTGACCCCCGCCTTCACCGCCTTGGCGAAGCCCTGGCGCTGCGCCTCGGTGGTTTCCAGATTCTTGCGCAGATGCCCCTCGGGCCAGCCCTCCTTGCGGCCGATCTCGTCGATATAGTCGCCATTATAGACATCCATGACGAGCCATGTGCCACGCGCCTTCGCCAGCTTGATTCCCTCATCATCGATCAGCGAGGCGTGTTCGATCGAGCGCACCCCATTCAGGATCGCGGTCCTGATGCCCTCGGCACCGTGCGCGTGCGCGGTGGCATAGCTTTTGTGAATCGCTGCCTGTTGCGTCACCGCGCGGATCTCGTCCGCGGTCATTTCGAGCTGGCCGGGCTCGGTCCCCTCGGCCAGCACCGCACCGGTCGCGATCATCTTGATGCTGTCGACGCCGTGCTGGAACAGATAGCGCGTCTTGAGCCTGGCATCGTTGGCGTCGCTATACACGCCGACGCGCATGTCCGCGGGCACGCTGACATCGGGTGCGAAGCCCGTCACTTCGCCGCCACCACCCGGCACCGTGATATAGGCGCCCACGACATTCATCCGCGGTCCGACGACACGCCCGGCATTGATTGCGTCGCGCAACGCGACATCGGTGAAGGCCCGAAAGCAACCGACGTCATGCACCGTGGTAAAGCCCGCCCGCAGCGTCTTGCGCGCATTCTCCGCGCCGACCAGCGCTACTTCCTGCGCCGAGTGGAGCAGCGGCTCGGCGACATTGTCGGTCTGCCCCCAGTCGGCCAGATGCGTGTGCATGTCGATCAGTCCGGGCAGCACAGTCTTTTGCGACCAGTCCACGATCTTCGCACCCTCGGGAGGCTGCGACCAGGGTTCGACCGCGACGATGCGTTCGTCGTCGACGCGGATGCGCTGGTCGGCGAGCACGCGGCCGTGCTCGACGTCGACCAGTCGGCCCGCGCGGACATAGACGGTCCCGGCGATGGCGGCTGACGCCGTCGACATCATGAGCGTGACGACGATAGCTGCTACGAAAATACTCCTCATGCGCCCCTCTTTCCGTTGACGTTAGCGTCAGTCGACTTAGTCTCTGCCCAACTGAGAGCAAGCAAACCCATTGCGCAAGGGAGAGAGACGATGCCGGGACCGCTTACCGGAATTCGCATTGTCGAGATGGCGGGCATTGGCCCGGGGCCCTTTGCGGGCATGATGCTGGCCGATCATGGCGCCGAGGTGATCCGTATCGAGCGCGCGGGCGCGAAGGATCCGCGCGCGGCGCGTGATCCGCTGCTGCGCTCGCGCACAATCGTCGCGCTCGATCTCAAATCTCCCGAGGGGATCGCCGAACTGCGCGAACATGTGCGGTCTGCGGATGGACTGATCGAGGGTTTTCGACCCGGCGTGATGGAGCGGCTGGGGCTTGGCCCGGAGGTTTTGATGCGTGACAATCCGAAGCTTGTCTACGGCCGCATGACCGGCTGGGGTCAGACGGGTCCGCTCGCGCACGCCGCCGGGCACGACATCAACTATATCGCGCTGTCGGGCGCGCTTCACGCCTTTGGCCGCAGCGGTGCCAAGCCGACGCCCCCGGTCAACATGGTCGGCGATTTCGGCGGGGGCGCGATGATGCTCGTCTTCGGCATGCTGGCGGCGCTCCTGCACGTCCAGCGCGGAGGCGAAGGGCAGGTCGTCGACTGCGCGATGACCGACGGCTCTGCGCTGCTGATGGCCATGATCTGGGGCTTTCGTGCGCAGGGCATGTGGGGTGGAGGACGCGGCGAGAACCTGCTCGATACCGGCGCGCATTTCTACGACACCTACGAGACCTCGGACCGAAAATTCATCTCGATCGGGTCGATCGAGCCGCAATTCTATGCGCTGCTGCGCGAAAAGGCTGGGCTGGCTGAGGATGCCGATTTCGACGCGCAGCTCGATCCGCGGCAATGGCCCGCGCTCAAGGCGAAGCTCTCCGCGCTGTTCCTGACGCGCACGCGTGACGAATGGCGCGCGCTGATGGAGGGTACCGATATCTGCTTCGCCCCCGTGCTCGATTTCGACGAAGCGGTGGCGCATCCGCACAATGCGGCCCGCGCCACCTTCGTCGAGGCGGGAGGCGTGCTCCAGCCCGCCCCGGCGCCGCGTTATTCGGGGCTCGCGCTGACGCCACCGCGCATGGCGTCGGCTTAGACCGGGTTCAGCGGCAGCGCCCGCTCGACTTGTCGATCGCGCGGCCCGCGAGCGCGCCGACGCCCGCGCCTACGATCGCGCCCGCGGTCCGGTCGCCGCGATAGCCGACCACCTCGCGTCCGAGCAGCGCGCCCGCAGCCGCGCCGACGATCGTGCCCGTCGTGCCGCTGCGGCGGCAGCGATAGCCGCGGTCGCGGCCATAATAGCGATCGCCGCGATAGTCGCGACCGCGGTGGTAGCGACGATTATCGTCATCATCGTCTTCCCAGCGATCATCATCGGCAAGCGCCGGGGTCATCGGAACGACCATCGTGGCGGGCACCGCCATCGCCATCGCCGCACCGAAAAGTGAAATCTTCCTGAGCATGACCCGTATCCCCTTGCCGTGTCGCGACTTGTACCGCAGACAAGGCAAGCTATCGGCCCGCTGCGCTGAGCCGTGGCTGAATGCACGTGTCACGCGCGATTCATCTTTATAAGCGGCTTGTTAGCAACAGCGCTCACCATGCCCCGGCAATCAACCGATGTCGAACTTCACCCCCTGCGCAAGTGGCAGGTCGTTCGAATAGTTGATGGTGTTGGTCGCGCGGCGCATATAGTTTTTCCAGGTATCGGAACCCGCCGCACGGCCGCCGCCCGTGGCCTTCTCGCCGCCGAACGCGCCGCCGATCTCGGCGCCGCTCGTCCCGATATTGACATTGGCGATCCCGCAGTCGCTGCCGCAGGCGGACTGGAACAGTTCGGCCTCGCGCACGTCGCGCGTGAAGATCGCCGAGGACAGCCCTTGCGGCACGCCGTTCTGAAGCGCGATCGCCTCTTCGAACTCACGATAGCTGAGCACATAGAGGATCGGTGCAAAGGTCTCTTCGCGGACGATATCGCTCTGCGCGGGCATCTCGACCAGTGCGGGGCGGACATAGAATCCTTCGCCCGGCGCCTCGACGCGTTCGCCACCCCAGACCGTGCCACCTTGCGCGCGTGCCGCGCCGAGCGCAGCCTGCATCGCGGTGAAGGCCAGTTGATCGATCAGCGGCCCGACATGGCTGGCTTCGTCGAGCGGACTGCCGATGGTCAGCGATCCGAACGCCGACTTGAGCTGGGTGACGAGCGTATCCTTGAGCGATTCGTGCACGATCAATCGTCGAAGCGAGGTGCAGCGCTGCCCCGCGGTGCCTGCAGCCGCGAAGACGATACCCCTGAGAGCCAGGTCGAGATCGGCCGAGGGCGCGACGATCGCGGCGTTGTTGCCGCCGAGCTCGAGGATCGCCCGACCGAAGCGGCCCGCGACGCGCACCGCGACGTCGCGGCCCATGCGCGTGCTCCCCGTCGCGCTCAGCACGGGCACGCCCGGATTCTCGGCGAGCAGCACCCCCAGTTCGGCGCCGCCAATCAGCGTCTGCACGAGATTGTCTGGCGCGGCCCCGAACTGGGCAACCGCCTTCTCGAACAGCAAAGTGCAGGCCATCGCGGTAAGTGGCGTCTTTTCAGACGGTTTCCAGATCGCGGCATTGCCGCAGACCAGCGCCACCATCGTGCCCCAAGCCCAGACCGCGGCGGGAAAGTTGAATGCGGTGATCTGGCCGAACACGCCCATCGGGTGCCAGCTTTCAAGCAGCTTGTGCCCCGGGCGCTCGGTGGCGATGACAAGCCCGTGGAGCTGGCGCGACAGGCCGGTGGCGAACTCGCAGATGTCGATCACCTCCTGCACCTCGCCGCGCGCCTCGGTCAGGATCTTGCCGCACTCCATGCTGACGATGCGCGCCAGCGGCTCCTTGTGCGTGCGCAGGAGATCGCCATAGATCCGCACGAGCTGGCCGCGTTGCGGCGCAGGAACTTCGCGCCATGCACGAAAGGCCGTCTGCGCGCGCGCAATCGCGGCGCGACCGTCGGCCAGGCTGTGCCGACTCAACCGTGCGAGTTCGTCGCCGTCGATCGGAGAGGCGGTGACAATCGTCTCGCCCGCCGCAACGGGAAACGCGATGCCCATTTCGGCGAAGAGTGCAGCGGCGTTCGCTGCGGTTTCGGAATCATGAGTGAGTGCCAAGGGAAGGCTCTTTCGGACAATATGGGTGTTGGGCGCGCATATAGTGCAGCGCTGCGCGCTTGGCGACACGCGCTATTCGGTGTCGTCGCTGTCCTTTGCGTCTTCGGCCGCCCGTACGTGCGCGGGCGCTTCGGCCGCGCCGCGCGCCTGCGCCTTTCTGCGTCTCAGATTCTGCCTCAGCGCCTCGGCCAATCGCCGCGCGCGTTCGTCATCCGCCTTGCCCATGGGTCATTTCCAAGCAGATCGTGGCGATGCCCGCAAGCACGCCTTGACGAACGCCCACGCATTCGCCATAGGCCCGCTCCTGTTCGCGGTTCCGCGGAAAGTGCTGCCGTAGCTCAGTGGTAGAGCGCATCCTTGGTAAGGCTGAGGTCGTGAGTTCAATCCTCACCGGCAGCACCATTTTCCCGATATAGAAATGCCCCGCCCCGGGGGCAGCAAGGCGTCGACCCCCATGGCTGGCGGCTTATGGACTATTCGGTTTCGGAGAGCGGCCGCCATTTGCGGTCATGGCAGCGATGGAGCCGCGTCGTGCAGTGCACGCATTCGCTGATCCAGCGACCGCGCTGGTCGGAAAAGGCACGTTCGCGCGACCGCATGTGCCCCAGGACGCCGCAAAGATACTTTCTGATACCCATGGCGCGCCCGATATTTTCGGAAACGGGGCCTGTCCAGAGCCTAACGTGCACAGTGTCGCGAATTTTGCAGAAATCATGGCATCGCCGCGCCCGGGGGTATGCGGTGCGGCACGAGTCCCAGCCGCTCGCGCTGCGTCCAGCGCGCCACCATCAGCACGGCAACCGCCGCCAGCCCGCTGGCCAGTCCCAGCCAGATCCCGACCCCGCGAAAGCCCAGCGTAAAGGCCATGATCGTCCCGACGCCGATGCCGATTACCCAATAACCGACCGCCGCGAACAGCATTGGCACCCTTGTGTCCTGCAGGCCGCGCAGCACGCCCGCGCCTACCACCTGCGCGCCATCGACGATCTGGAACAACGCAGCGACCGCAAGGAACGAAACCGCGAGCGCGGCAACCTGCGCATTGGCGGGGTCGCCCAGGTCGAGGAATATGCCGATCAGCAATCGCGGCGCGGCGATCAACAGGATCGCGGTCGCGCACATGAAGCCGACGCCCATCGCCAGCGCCGTCCAACCCGCGCGCGCGATCATGGCGGGGTCACGCCGCCCGTGGCCGATGCCGACGCGCACCGTTCCCGCCTGCGCCAGCCCCATTGGCACCATGAAGGACAGTGCGGCGATCTGGATCGCAATCGCGTGCGCCGCCAATGACGGCTTGTCGATCAGCCCCATCAGGAACACCGCTGCGTTGAACACCGTAACCTCGAGGCCGAGCGTGATCGCGATCGGCAGCCCCAGCTTCCAGACGTCACGGTAGCGCGGCCAGTCGGGTACCCAGAAGCGGCCGAACAGGTGATAGCGGCGGAAGCGCCGATCGCCATAGACGACCGCGAGCATCCCGAAGAACATGAAGAAGCCCGAAAGCGTGCTGCCGATCCCTGCGCCCACCAGCCCCAATGCGGGCGCACCGAACTTGCCGAAAATCAGGATCCAGCAGGCCAGCAGATTGAACGCCACGGTCGAGACCACGACGACCACGCCCCAGATCGGCTTCTCGAGCGCCGAGATATAGTTTCTCAGCGTCAGGTGGAGCAGGAACGGAAACAGCGCCCATTGCAGCGCGCGCAGAAACCTGCCCGCGTCCGCGGAGAGCGCGGGATCCTGCCCCATGGCGAGCAGGATCGCCTCGCCGTGCCAGAGCACCACCCAGATCGGCACGCAGATCGTGGCTGCCGCCCACATCGTTTGGCGGACGGTACGGCGAATGTCGCGCACCGAATGAAGCCTGCGCCCGCGCTCGCTCGCGATCATCGGCGATGCCGCCATGACCAGCCCCATGCCGAAGATCAGGAAGGCATTGTAGAGATTGACGCCAAGCGCCGCAGCGGCGAGCGAGTCCGCGCCCATCCGGCCGACAAGGATCAGGTCGGTGGCGTGGATTGCCGACCAGGCGAGGTTGCCGAGGATCAGCGGCAGCGCGAGGCGGAGCATCGCGCCCGCTTCGTGCCGCCATGCGCCCCGATGCCTTTCTTCGCCCTGCACCCGCATGCCTTTCTCGCCAACCGCCCGTCTCGTCGGGCCGGCCGCTATGCCAGCCCGATCGGGTGTTGGGAATGGGGCGTGTCGTCACGCGTTGGTCGCGCAGCGGTCGCCATTTGTCGCACCGATTGCGCGCACGGCATGCAAGCCACTATGTCGCGTGGCGACCGATTGGGGAGGGACGACATGCGCTATGGATCTGCGGCGGCTGTGCTGATTGCCTTGGGATTGGCATCTGCGGGCGGGGCTCAGGAGCCGGCGAAGACCGAGGCGGGCCCAACCGTCCAGGCGCCACCCAAGCTGAGCGCGGGCCAGCGCAAATATCAGTCGATCTTTCCGGTCAACGTCCCCGACGAGGTTCTGGAACCGTTAAAGGCCGAGGAGGGCGTTTGGGATGCCGATGTCGAGCTCTATGTAGGCGATATCGCAAAGCAGCCGATCCGCAAAAAGGGTGTGCAGACCAATCGCCTCGCCTCGAAGGGAAACGCGATGCTCAACGCGTTCCGTTATGATGACGGTTCCTATGAAGGCACGGGCATGTGGGGCTGGGACGCGTACACCAATCGCTACACCGGGGTGTGGATCGACAGCGACACGCATCTCGTGCGCCATGATATCGGCTATTACGATCTGCAAAGCCGGATCTTCCGCTGGGAAGCCGATACGATGCAGCCCGACGGGGTGACGACGCGGATGCGGATCGTGCAGCAGTTCAAGGGCGATGTCCGCACCTTCCAGATCGACGTGATGGATGCGAAGACCGGCCTGTTCAAAAAACTTATCTACATGACCTTCACGCGCCGCGCCGCACCCTGATCAGGGCAGGCCGGCGGTGCATGCCCTCAGCAGCGCCGCCACCGCCTCGATCCGCGCAAGCCCGCGCGTGTCGGCATGGGTGACGAGCCAGAAGCTGCGCCTGATCTCGCGCTCCTCCGCCATGATCGGCGCGAGTTGCGCGTCACGGTCGCCGATAAAGGCGGGCAGCACGCCGATCCCGGTGCCGCCCGCGATCAGCCGGTGCTGGATGTTGATGCTCGTGCTCCTGAGCGCCGGTTCGAGCCCCGCACCAATTTCTCCGAGATAATCGAGTTCGGGCGAATAGATGAATTCGGGAATATAGCTGATCAGCGCGTGGCGGCTCAGTTGCTCGACGCGTGTTGGCGTGCCGTGTGCCTCGAGATAGGCCCGCGACGCGTAGAGCCGCAGCCGATAATCGCTGAGCTTGGCTGCGACGAGCCGTCCGCTGCGCGGTCGCGCGAGCATGACCGCGATATCGGCCTCGCGCTTGGAGGGGTTGAGAAATCCCGAAGCGGTGATGATGTCGAGCTGGATATCGGGATGCGTGCGGTGAAATTCGGGCAGCGCCGGGACAAGCACCCAGGTCGCGAAACCCTCGGCCACGCTCAGGCGCACCTGCCCCGAAAGGCTCCGCGAATCGCCCGTCACCTCGCCCATCGCCGAAAGCGCGGCGCTCTCGATCGCCTCGGCGCGCGCGAACAAGGCCTGACCGCGTTCGGTCAGCAACCGCTCGCCGCCCGCGCTCTCGAACAATTGGGCGCCGAGCTGTTCGGAGAGTCGCGCCATGCGTCGTCCGATCGTCGTCGGATCGACGCCCAGCGCACGCGCCGCGGGAGCGATGCGGCGCGCGCGCGCCACCGCCAGGAAAACGCGCAGATCGTCCCAGTCGAACACGGCTCAATCCTGTGCTGCAAAATTGCATGAACAAACTGCAATTATGTCGCCTTGAATGCAAATTCACAATGGCCGATGAGAGTCTGGAATATGCTCATTCCATAATATCGAGAGGATGCCCCCATGCGTCAGATCGCGCACAAGCTCGCCACGTCGCTTAGCGTTGAGGGGACGCGCTTCGGTGATGTCTTCGATCCCAATAGCGGCCAGATTCAGGCGCGGGTTGCGCTCGGCGACCAGGCAGTTCTCGACGCCGCGGTCGCCGCCGCGCAGGCCGCCCAGCCCGGCTGGGCAGCGACCAATCCGCAGCGCCGCGCGCGCGTCATGTTCAACTTCAAGGCGCTCGTCGAAAAGAACATGGACGAACTCGCGCACCTGCTCTCCTCAGAGCATGGCAAGGTGATCGCCGACGCCAGGGGCGATATCCAGCGCGGGCTTGACGTCATCGAATTCTGCTGCGGCATCCCGCACGCGCTCAAGGGCGAATATACGCAGGGCGCGGGCCCCGGTATCGACGTCTATTCGATGCGCCAGCCGCTCGGCATCGGCGCGGGCATCACGCCCTTCAACTTCCCCGCGATGATCCCGATGTGGATGTTCGGCGTCGCGGTCGCAGTCGGCAACGCCTTCATCCTCAAGCCTTCCGAGCGCGATCCCTCGGTGCCCGTCCGCCTGGCGGAGCTGTTCCAGGAAGCCGGTGGTCCCGAGGGCATCCTTCAGGTCGTGCATGGCGACAAGGAGATGGTCGACGCGATTCTCGATCATCCCGCAATCTCGGCGGTGAGCTTTGTCGGCTCGTCGGATATCGCGCATTATGTCTATTCGCGCGGCGTCGCGGCGGGCAAGCGCGTCCAGGCGATGGGCGGCGCCAAGAATCACGGTATCGTCATGCCCGACGCCGATCTCGATCAGGTGGTCAACGACCTGTCGGGCGCGGCCTTCGGTTCGGCGGGCGAGCGCTGCATGGCGCTTCCCGTGGTCGTGCCGGTGGGTGACAAGACCGCCAATGCGCTCCGCGAAAAGCTGATCCCCGCGATCGCAGCGCTGCGCGTCGGCGTCTCGACCGACAATGACGCGCATTACGGCCCGGTGGTCAACGCCGCGCACAAGCAGCGCGTCGAAAACTGGATCCAGACCGGCATCGACGAAGGCGCCGAACTCGTCGTCGATGGCCGCGGCTTCAAGCTGCAGGGGCATGAGGAAGGCTTCTTCATCGGCCCGTCGCTGTTCGACTATGTCAAGCCGACGATGGAGAGCTACAAGGAAGAGATTTTCGGCCCCGTCCTCCAGATCGTCCGCGCGAACGACTTCGAAGAGGCGCTCAGGCTTCCTTCCGAGCATCAGTACGGCAATGGCGTCGCGATCTTCACGCGCAACGGCCACGCCGCGCGCGAGTTCGCCGGGCGCGTCAATGTCGGCATGGTCGGCATCAACGTGCCGATCCCCGTGCCCGTCGCCTATCATAGCTTCGGCGGCTGGAAGCGCTCGGCCTTCGGCGACATCAACCAGCACGGCATGGAGGGCGTCCGCTTCTGGACCAAGACCAAGACGATCACCCAGCGCTGGCCCGACGGCTCCCCCGATGGTAGCAACGCCTTCGTCATTCCAACGATGGGCTGAGCGCCATGGAAATGATCGTACGAAACCCGGTCGAGAATGTGTATCCGACCGGGCCGGACTGGGTGCATGCGATGGAGGTTCGCGGCGCCGAGCGCCTGCTCTTCGTCAGCGGCACCATGGGGCTCGACCCGGCAGGAGTTCCCGGCGCAACGCTCGAGGCGCAGCTTGAGCTGATCTGGAGCAATATCCGCACGATCCTCGGCAGCGCGCAGATGACCACCGACAACATCGTACGGCTGACGAGCTATCTGCGTGACGCGAGCTATGCCGAGGCAAATGCGCGCGCGCGTTGCGGGGCGCTCGGCGAACGCCGTGTCCCGACGACCGCGATCGTTGTGCAAACGCTTGAGAGCGATTGGCTCGTTGAAATCGAGGTCGTGGCAGCGGCGTGACAGATCAGATTGATCTCACGGGCCGGTGCTCGCCCAATTGCAACGACGCCTTCATCATTGCGACGATCGATTGAGTGGAGGACTCAACTGCGATGCTGACGAAAATCAGAAATATGTGGGAGTAAAGACGCGCCCATGCATGGTCGCATCTCCATCACGCTATGCCTGCTGGCCGCGGGCGGCATGATTGCGGGCCGGGCCTCGGCACAGCAGGCGCCCGCAGGCGCCGAGCTCGTGGCAATGGACACGGCGCCCACGGCCTCGGACGGAGTCTTGCGCCAAAGCCTTGACGACGCGTGGTGGACGGGCCCGATCATCGCCAACTCGCCGGTCACGCTGCCACCGGGCCATGGCTATATCGAATCCTATCTGTTCGATGTGAAGACGAAGGAAAGGGACAGCTTCAACTCGCTGACCTTCATGCAATATGGCGTCGCCGAAGGGCTGACGCTGGGCATCATACCGACGGCAGGGTTCAATCGTGTCGACAACGCCCTCGACAGTTCGGGCGTCGGGATCGGCGATACGACGTTGATGGCAACCTGGCGTCTCTCCAAATATGAGCCGGGCAACTGGGTGCCGACGACAGCGCTTTCGATCCAGCAGTCACTCCCAACCGGCAAATATGATCGTTTGGGGAGCCGCCCTGCCGACGGACTGGGCTCGGGCGCCTATACGACGACGATCGGCTTCTTCGGGCAGGCCTGGTTCTGGATGCCCAATGGCCGCATCCTGCGCGGCCGGATCAACCTCCAGCGCTCCTTTTCCAGCGATGCCAGGGTCGAGGATGTCAGTGTCTACGGTACGCCAGAGGGCTTTCGCGGCCGCGCGAAGCCGGGTGCGTCGTTCTTTTTCGTCAATAGCTGGGAATACAGCCTGTCACGCAGTTGGGTACTCGCGGTCGATCTCGGCTATCGCCATGACAATCGGACGCGCGTTGCCGGCACCGACGGCGCGGAGCCGGTCCGGTTTGCCACGAAGCCGGCGGACACGTTCATCGTGGCGCCTGCCGTCGAATATAGCTGGACCGCAAAACACGGGGTGATTTTCGGCGTGCGATACATCCCTGCCAATGGGCCCGTGCCGGAGTCGGTGACTCCTGTCGTCGCGTTGAGCATCTTCATGTGACGCCCGGCCCCGCTGAATCACGCTGACATTGACCCCCAGCCCAGTTAGAGCTTCGCCATGATCAACCAGTTCGACCTCACTGACGACCAGCGCGCGATCCAGGAGCTTGCGCGCAAGTTCACTGCAGACGCCATCACGCCCCACGCCGCCGAGTGGGACGAAAAACACATCTTCCCGCGCGACACGATCAAGCAGGCGGCCGAGCTCGGCTTCGGCGCAATCTATGTTTCGGAGGAGATGGGCGGCATCGGCCTCGGTCGGCTCGAGGCGGCGCTGATCATGGAGGCGATGGCCTATGGCTGTCCCTCGACCAGCGCCTTCATCTCGATCCACAATATGGCGGTCTGGATGATAGACCGCTTCGGCTCGGCCGCGGTAAAGCAGAAATATCTCCCGCGGCTCGTCACCATGGACAATATCGCATCCTATTGCCTGACCGAGCCCGGTTCGGGTTCGGACGCGGGGGCGCTCAAGACCAGGGCGGTTCGCGACGGCGATCATTATGTCGTTACCGGTTCCAAGGCCTTCATTTCGGGCGGCGGCCAGAACGAAATCTATGTGACGATGGTCCGCACCGGCGAGGATGGCCCCAAGGGCATATCGTGCCTCGTCATCGAAAAGGACATGGACGGCGTCAGCTTCGGTGCCGACGAGAAGAAGCTCGGCTGGCATTCGCAACCGACCGCGCAGGTCAATTTCGACGGCGTTCGCGTGCCCGTCGAGAATCTCGTCGGCGCGGAAGGCGAGGGCTTCCGCATCGCGATGATGGGTCTCGA
This sequence comes from Sphingomonas cavernae, assembly GCF_003590775.1. Classification (GTDB taxonomy): domain Bacteria; phylum Pseudomonadota; class Alphaproteobacteria; order Sphingomonadales; family Sphingomonadaceae; genus Sphingobium_A; species Sphingobium_A cavernae. The sequence goes on from NZ_QYUM01000002.1 coordinate 1,427,937, forward strand.
CGGCGGTCGGCTCAACATCGGCGCCTGCTCGCTCGGCGGCGGGCAGCGCTGTCTTGACGAGGCGGTGAAATACACGAAGGAACGTAAGCAGTTCGGCAAGGCTATAGCCGACTTCCAGAACACCCAGTTCATGCTGGCCGATATGGAAACCGACCTTCAGGCCGCGCGCACGCTGCTCTATGCCGCGGCGTGCAAGGTGACCGCCAATGATCCCGACAAGACCAAATTCGCCGCGATGGCCAAGCGCCTTGCGACCGACACGGGCTCAAAGGTCGTCAACGACGCGCTCCAGCTCCATGGCGGCTATGGCTTTCTGCAGGACTATCCGATCGAGCGCTTCTGGCGCGACCTGCGCGTCCACTCGATCCTTGAAGGCACCAACCAGATCATGCGGATGATCGTCGGGCGCGAGCTGACCCGCCAGTGACGCATTTCGCGCGCATCGCTTGCTGGCATGGTGCGCGTTTTTAGGTAACGGGGAAGCATGACCGACCAACTCATCATCCGTACGACGGGCAAGGCAGGCCGAATCAGCCTCAACCGCCCCAAAGCAATCCACGCGCTGACCACCGAGATGTGCAATGGCATTCTCGACGCGCTCGAACTGTGGCGGGACGACGAGGAGGTCGAGATCGTGCTGTTCGACCATGCCGAAGGACGTGGCTTCTGCGCGGGCGGCGATATCCGCATGCTCGCCGAGAGCGGCGCCAGGGACGGCGTCGAGGCGCGCGCCTTCTTCCACGCCGAATATCGCATGAACCACCGGCTCTTCAGCTATGTGAAGCCCACGCTGGCGCTCATGGACGGGATCACCATGGGCGGCGGGGTCGGCATCGCGCTGCCGTGCAAATACCGCGTCGCGACCGAGAATACGCGCTTCGCCATGCCCGAAACGGGGATCGGACTCTTCCCCGATGTCGGCGGTGGCTGGCATCTGTCGCGCCTGCCCGGACGCGTCGGGCAGTTTCTCGCGCTGACCGGCGCACGCATCGACGGCGCCGAATGCCTGTCATTGGGACTTGCCACGCACTATCTGCCCGCCGAGGCGCTCGATGAGGCCAAGGAACGGATTGCCGCCGATCCCTCGCGCGTCGAAGGCATATTGGGTCAGCTTTCGGCAACACCGCCGGCTGCGAGGATCGAGGAGAACCGCGCGGTAATCGACCGGCTGTTCGCGGCGGACCGTCTCGAGAACATCTATGCCGCGCTCGAAGCCGATGGCGGCGACTGGGCGCTGAAGGAGCTCGCGACGCTCAGGACGAAATCGCCGCAGACGATGAAGGTCTCGCTCCGCCTGCTCCGCGAAGGCGCGCTGATGCAGAATTTCGCCGACGAGATGCGTCAGGAATATGCGGTGGGCGCGCATGTCGTGCAGCGCCATGATTTCCTCGAGGGCGTCCGTGCGGTGATCGTCGACAAGGACAATGCGCCGCGGTGGAATCCCGCAACTCCCGAGGATGTGACCGATCATATGCTCGACACGATCTTCGCGCCGCTGCCCGAAGATGAGACGTGGACGCCGGCTTGAGAACACAGCCGTCATCCCGGACTTGATCCGGGATCCATGAACACGGAATTTTCCGGAAGAGTCGTGTTCATGGATTCCAGCTTTCGCTGGAATGACGAAAAAGAAGGAATATTGAATGACCGCCTACGAAACGCTGCTCGTCGAAAACCGCGGACCCGTCACGCTGATCACACTCAACCGCCCCCAGGCATTGAATGCGCTCAACTCGCAGGTGCTTGCCGAGCTGATCGCGGCGCTCGAAGCCTTCGACAAGGACGACGCGCAGGGATGCGCCGTGATCACCGGCAGTGAAAAGGCATTCGCCGCGGGCGCCGACATCAAGGAAATGTCGGGACAGGGCTTCGCCGACATGTATGGCAGCAACTTCTTCGCGGGCTATGACCGCGTCGCCGCGACACGCAAGCCCGTCATCGCAGCGGTCGCGGGCTATGCGCTGGGCGGCGGCTGCGAGCTTGCGATGATGTGCGACTTCATTCTCGCCGGCGACAATGCGAAATTCGGCCAACCCGAGATCAAGCTTGCGGTGACGCCCGGCATGGGCGGCTCGCAGCGCCTGCCGCGCGCGGTGGGCAAGGCCAAGGCGATGGAGATGTGCCTGACCGGTCGATTGATGGACGCGGAGGAGGCCGAGCGTTCGGGCCTCGTCGCGCGGGTCGTGCCGGCGGCGGAACTGGTCGAGGATGCGGTCAGGACCGCCTCGACGATCGCCGGGATGGCGCCGCTCGCGGTCAAGGCGAACAAGGAAATGGTCAACGCCGCGTACGAGACCAACCTCCAGATGGGCATCCAGTTCGAGCGCCGGCTGTTCCATGGCCTGTTCGGCACCGAGGACCAGAAGGAAGGCATGGCGGCCTTCGTGGAGAAGCGCCCGGGCAAGTGGACGGGGAAGTAGAACATGGCACGCATCGGATTCATCGGGCTCGGCAATATGGGCGGCGGGATGGCCGCCAATCTCGCGAAGGCAGGCCATGACGTCCATGCGTTCGATCTGTCGGGGGAGGCGCTGGCGCGCGCGAAGCAGGCGGGCTGCCTGCCCGTCGACAGCGCGGCGGCGGCGGCTGATGGCGCCGAGGCGATCGTGACGATGCTTCCCGCGGGCAAGCATGTCGAACAGGTCTATGCCGAATCGCTCTTCGGCAACGCGCCGGGGAGCGCGTTGCTGCTCGACTGCTCGACGATCGACGTCGCGACTGCAAAGCGCGTCGCCGAAGCCGCCGCCGCCAAGGGACTCGTCGCGGTTGATGCGCCCGTTTCGGGCGGGATTGCGGCGGCGAATGAGGGTACGCTTACCTTCATGGTCGGCGGCAGCAACGAAGCCTATTCGCGTGCCGAGCCGATCCTTGCGGCGATGGGCAAGGCCGTGATCCATGCCGGCGCCAATGGCGCGGGGCAGGCGGCCAAGATCTGCAACAACATGCTCCTCGGCGCCTCGATGGTCGCAACCTGCGAGACCTTCCTGCTTGCACAGAAGCTCGGGTTAGACGCGCAGACCTTTTTCGATATTGCCTCCAAGGCATCGGGCCAATGCTGGTCGATGACGAGCTACTGTCCCGTGCCCGGCGTGGGGCCCGTCACGCCCGCGGACCGGGACTATCAGGGTGGCTTCGCGACCGCGCTGATGCTCAAGGATCTGCGTCTCGCGATGGAGGCGGCGAGTGGCGTTTCGGCCGACGTGCCGATGGGCGCGAAGGCGGCCGAACTCTATCAGCAATTCGCCGATGCGGGGCAGGGCGGGCTGGATTTCTCGGGCATCATCAGGATGCTCGAGCGCAAGGTTTAACGCACGCGAAAGCCCGGCCGCTTATGGTCGGTGGTCGGGCGGAATTGCGGCGGCACGACAAATTCACTCTGGGAAGAGGTCGCGGGCGGCGCAAGCCGGGCCAGAGCCGGATCGATCTTTGTATCGAACTGCAGCCCGAACAGATTTTCGTTGGTCCACGCGACGCAGCCCGTCACGAGGCCGACGCCCGCGAGCAGGATATGGCCACGCTGCCCCGCGCGCAGCAACGTGTCGCTCCGCCCTCCGAAGCCGCCTTCGGAAAGGTTGCGGATGCGAACCTTGACGACGCTGCCGTCTTCCAGCGCGAGCTGGCCGACGAAAAGGCGGCTCGTACGCGGTTCGCGGACTTGTCCCCCGATGGCCTCCGGATCTTCGTGATCCTGGCCGGGCGACTGATCCATGGGCGACCTCCATTTCACAATCTGTGTCCCGTCGAAATACTACCCCATACAGGGTATTCAAGCAGCAAGATTCAGAATTTCCACTTTATTCACCTTAACGACGCCACCGGACGCCGCTTAACAATGGTTGCTATGACCGAAGTTTCCCGGACGCGATAACCTCGATCAAGTTCCATGCACATCTGACGATCCGGCCTGTCAAAGCGACTGCGGTTGCCGGCCGCTTGACCGTTGACGGATACCGGACGTCATGCGCATTGCTTTGAAATGCGCTTCTTTTCAGACAATGCCGCACCCGCCTGCCAAAGCGTGCTCGATGCGCTGGTCGCCGCGAACCAGCTCGACACCGCCTATGACGGCGACGCCTGGAGCCAGTCGCTCGACGCACGCTTTGCGGCGCTGTTCGAGACCGAGGTGCGCGTGTTGTGGGTCGCAACCGGGACGGCCGCCAATTCGCTTGCGCTTGCCGCGCTCTGCCCGCCACATGGTGGCGTGGTCTGTCACGCCCAGGCGCACATCCAGAATGACGAATGCGGCGCACCCGAATTCTACACGCATGGCGCAAAGCTGATGCTGGTCGAAGGTGCGGGGGCGAAACTCTCGCCGGCACAAGTGACCGCGGCACTTGATGCCGTGAATCCGGGCGTGCACTGGGTCCAGCCGCACGCGCTCTCGATCACCAATGCCACCGAATATGGCGAGGTCTATACGCCCGAACAGGTCGCTGCGCTCGGCGCGATCTGCCGCGAGCGCAGCCTGGGCTTTCATATGGACGGCGCGCGTTTTGCCAATGCGGTGGCGCATCTCGGCTGCAGTCCCGCCGCCCTCACCTGGCGCGCGGGCGTCGATGCGCTGAGTTTCGGCTTCACCAAGAATGGTGGCATGGGCGCGGAGGCGCTGGTCTTCTTCAAGGCCGAACTGGCCGAGGCCACGCACTATCGCCGCAAGCGGGCGGGCCATCTGCTCTCCAAGGGGCGTTATCTCGCGGCGCAGATCCTGGCGATGCTCGACGACGACGTCTGGCTCGCCAATGCGCGCGCCGCCAATGCCGGGGCACGGTTGCTCGCTGGGGCAGCCGGGGACAGGTTGGTCCATCCCGTTCAGGCGAATGAGGTCTTCCTGCGCGCCACGCCCCAAGAGGCAACGTCGCTGCGCGCGCTCGGCTTCGATTTCTACGACTGGGCGCCCGGCGAAGTCCGGCTGGTCACGAGCTGGAATCAGGATGTCGAGCATATCCGCCCGCTCGCCGACGCCATCGCCGCGCTGTGAACCACGCGCCACCCGTCCAGGCGATGCAGGCGCGCGTCCTCATCCCCTTCGCCATCGTCACGCTGATCTGGGGATCGACCTGGCTGGTGATCCGGGACCAGTTGGGCGTCGTCCCGCCAAGCTGGTCGGTCTGCTATCGCTTCCTGATCGCGGGGCTGACAATGCTCTGTTACGCGGTGGTGCGCGGCGACAGCCTGAAGCTTGATCGGGCCGGCGTGGCCTTCGCGCTCGGGATGGCGCTGTCGCAATTCGTGCTCAACTTCAACTTCGTCTACCGCGCCGAGCTTTACATTACCTCGGGGCTTGTCGCGGTGGTGTTCGCGCTGCTCGTCGTGCCCAATGCGATCTTCGGGCGGATCTTCCTCGGCCAAAAGGTGTCGGCGCGGTTCGTGCTCGGATCGGCGATCGCGATTGCGGGCCTCGCGCTGCTCTTCATCCACGAGGCGCGCCGCGACGACGCAGCGGCAGGAAGCACGCTGATCGGCATCGGCACGACATTGCTCGCAGTGCTGTGCGCTTCGGCGGCCAACGTCATGCAGGCCAGCGACGTTTCGAGGCGCTATCCGATGGCATCGATGCTCGCCTGGGCGATGCTCGGGGGTAGCGCGATCAATGCGATCTATGCGTGGAGCACGGCAGGTCCGCCTGTGATCGACCTGCGCTGGGGCTATATCGCAGGGCTGCTCTATCTGGGCGTGCTCGCATCGGCGGTCGCGTTCACCCTCTATTTCGGCGTCATCCGCGTGATCGGCCCCGCGAAGGCCGCCTATTCGAGCGTGCTTATCCCGGTGATCGCTATGCTGCTCTCGACGCTGTTCGAGGGCTATCGCTGGTCGTTGCTCGCCGCTGTCGGTTGCGCGCTCGCCTTTGCCGGGCTGGTGATCGCACTCAGGGCGCGCAGGCCCGCGCGATAATCGGGATAGAGCGGCTTCCAGCCCAGTAATCGCTTCGCCTTGCCATTGGCGACACGCCGGTTCTCGCCATAAAAGGCGCGCTGTGCTGCCGATAATCCGGCATTCTCGAGGGGTAGCATCGGCGGGCAGGCCAGGCCGAGCAGCGCGCAGGCTTCCTCGATGACCGCATTTTGCGGCGCGGGCAGATCGTCCGCGAGGTTGTAGGCGCCCGCCGGGCCGTCGAAACCCGCGATGACGCCGGCGACGATGTCGTCGACATGGATGCGACTGAACACCTGACAGGGCAGGTCTATGCGGTGCGCCTTGCCCGCGCCAACACGATCGAGCGCCGAGCGTCCGGGGCCGTAGATCCCCGGCAGGCGAAAGACGCGGACATCGCTCCGCAGCGCCAGCCATGCCGCATCGGCGGCAGCGCGGGCCGAACGTCGCCCGGCGCCAACGGGCGCGCTTTCGTCGACCCAGGCACCTCCGCTGTCACCATAGACGCCGGTCGAGGACAGATAGCAGGTCCAGCGAGCGCCGCTCGCCGCGATCGCGGCACCATAGCGTGCAAGCACCGGATCCGATTCGCCTTCTGGCGGTACGCTCGAAAGGATGTGCGTGGCGTGGCCCAGCGCGGCAAGTACGCGAGGCTCGTCGCCAAAGGCGACCGTATCGGGCCCGGCGTCGCGTTGCGTACCCGTGACCGTCCAGCCCTGCGCCACAAGCGCCCGCGCGATGCGCGTGGCGCAATAGCCCATGCCAAAGATGAAGAGCGATGCCATCGGCCTATCTAGGCTCGGCGTGGCGCGGCGCAACAGCGATCATTGCGCGCGCCAGCGGCGACGCGTAATGCTTCCGGCCATGCTCGATGTTCAAACCGCCCCCGCCGCACCCACGGTTGTCCGCCGCCTCGACTATCGTCCGCCCGACTGGTTCGTCCCCGAGATTTCGCTCGATTTCTCGCTCGACAGCCTCAAGACGACGGTCAGGGCGAAGCTCGAGGTCAGGCGCAACGGCAATCATGATCGTCCGCTCAGGCTCGATGGCGACGGGCTGACGCCCGAATCCGTCATGGTCGACGGCACGCTGTTGGATAGCAGCGGCTGGCGGCTCGAAGACGGCGATCTGATCATCGAACTGCCCGGCGCATCGCATGTCGTCGAGACCGAAGTGCGCATCGCGCCGGAGATGAACACCCAGCTCATGGGGCTGTACGCGTCGGGTGGACTGCTGTGCACCCAGTGCGAGGCGGAAGGCTTCCGCCGCATCACCTTCTTCCCCGATCGGCCCGATGTGCTCAGCCGCTATTCGGTGCGGATGGAAGCGGACAAGACGCGCTATCCGGTGTTGCTCGCCAATGGCGATCCGGTCGGCGCGGGTGAACTTCCGGATGGCCGCCAGTGGGCCGAATGGCACGATCCCTTTCCCAAGCCGAGCTATCTGTTCGCGTTGGTCGCGGGCGATCTGGTCGCCAATCGCGACAGCTTTACCACCATGTCGGGGCGCAAGGTCGATCTCGGCATCTGGGTGCGCAAGGCGGATTTGCCCAAGACCGACCATGCCATGACCGCGCTGAAGCTATCCATGGCCTGGGACGAAAATAGCTACGGCCGCGAATACGATCTCGACGTGTTCAACATCGTCGCGGTCGCCGATTTCAATTTCGGCGCGATGGAGAACAAGGGCCTCAACATCTTCAATTCGCGCTACATCCTCGCGGATCCAGACACCGCGACCGATGCCGATTATGATGCGATCGCGGGGGTCGTCGCCCACGAATATTTCCACAACTGGTCGGGCAACCGCGTCACCTGCCGCGACTGGTTCCAGTTGAGCCTCAAGGAAGGCTTCACCGTCTTCCGCGACCAGAGCTTCACCGCCGATCAGGGCTCGGCCGCGGTCAAGCGGATCGAGGATGTTCGTGTGCTGCGCGCGGCGCAGTTCCCCGAGGATGCGGGTCCGCTCGCGCATCCCGTGCGGCCCGATTCCTATATGGAGATATCCAACTTCTATACCGCCACCGTCTACAACAAGGGCGCCGAACTCATCCGGATGATGGCGGTCATGCTGGGCGGCGAGCGTTTCCGCAAAGGCAGCGATCTCTATTTCGAGCGCCATGATGGCGAGGCCGCGACCTGCGAGGATTTCGTCAGGGCCATGGAGGACGGCGGCGAAATCGATCTTGCGCAGTTTCGCCGCTGGTACGAACAGGCGGGCACGCCGCGCGTCCGGGCGACACTCAGCCACAACGGCACGACGGCGAAGCTCCATCTCGAGCAGAACGTGCCCCCCACACCCGGCCAGCCCGACAAACTGCCGATGGTGCTGCCGCTGCGCGTCCGGCTATTCGGTGAAAACAGCGCCGCACCGCTGGGCGACGAGCGCCTTGTGCTGCTCGACGCCGCCGAGCAGGTGGTCACGTTCGAGAATGTCGTCGAACGCCCCGTGCTCTCGATCAATCGCGGCTTCTCGACACCCGTCGTGGTGGAGACCGATCGCTCGGCCGCCGATCTCGCCTTCCTGTCGGCGCATGACGACGATCCTTTCGCGCGATACGAAGCGATGCAACAGCTCATGGTCGACACGCTCGTCGCATCGGTTGCGGGCGGCAAGCTAGATCATGGGCCGGTGATCGAGGCGGTGCGCAACACGCTGACCGACCCGGCGCTCGACAAGGCGTTCGTCGCCGAGGCGGTGCTGCTGCCGTCCGAAAGCTTCGTCGGCGATCACATGCTCGTGGTCGACCCCGACGCGATCCACCGCGCCCGCGAGGCGCTACGCCATGATCTCGGCCTCATGCTCGAACGCGAATGGCGCGCCGCCTATGCGGCGACGCAGGCCAATCGATTCGAATATTCGCCCGAGGCCAAGGGCGCACGTCGCCTCCGCACGGTTGCGCTTGGCTATATCGCCGCCAGCGGCGCCGACGATGCCTCTGAACTCGCCTTCACCCAGTTCGAGGGCGCCGACAACATGACCGACCGTCAGGGCGCACTCACCACGCTGGCGAACGGCGAATCGACGCTCCGCGCCAAGGCGCTTGAAGCCTTTTACGAACGCTATCGCGACAATGCGCTGGTGCTCGACAAGTGGTTCACGACACAAGCGATCTCGACGCGCGATGATACCGTGGATCAGGTGATCGCGCTGTCGAAGCACGCCGACTTCACGCTGGCCAATCCCAACCGCGTTCGCGCGCTCGCGGGCGCTTTCACCGTCAATCAGCGGGCCTTCCATGCTGCCGACGGTCGCGGCTACGCCTATCTGGCGGACACGATCATTGCGCTCGACAAGCTCAATCCGCAGACCGCCGCCAAGCTCGTGCCGCCTCTCGGACGCTGGCGTCGCTTCGGCGAGGACCGCGCTGCCAGGATGCGCGCACAACTCCAGCGGATCGTCGACACGCCGGGGCTTTCCAGGGACGTGTTCGAGCAGGCATCGAAGAGCCTCGCCTAGAGCCTGATCGGTTGAGGTGGAAACGCTACGCGCTTCCGCCGATGCCGTGAATCAGGCTCTATTCAAACGATCAAGGTTTAGAGCCTGAAAACAGGCTCCGTCCGAGATCTGTAGATCAGTCGCTGATCGCGCCGATCGAGACGACTTCGAGTGCTTCGGTCTTGCCGCCAAAATCGATCAGATCACCCTCAGCCGCGCCAATCAGTGCGCGTGCGAGCGGCGATGTGAAGGCGATGCGCCCTTCCGCCGGACCGGCTTCATCAGCGCCGACAAGGTCGACGCGGTGCGTCTTGCCCGCGGCGTCCTGATAGGTAACGCGCGCGCCGAAACGGATCGTGTCGCCAACAAAGGCCGGCATCACCTGCGCGGTTGCCCGTCGCGCGCGCCAATAACGAAGATCACGCTCGATCGCCTTGGTTTCTTCCTCGGTCGCCGCGGCGGTGAGCGCGGTTTCGAACTCGGCGACGCGTGCCTCGATCAAGGTCATGCCGCGCGGCGTGACGAGATTGGGCCCGGGCGGCACCGGCAGCTCGGGACGCGGCTCGAGGTGCTCCTCGTCGACATCGCGGCGAAAGGCGACGCTCATGCGTGACAGTTCCGGTTTCGTAGAAAAGACATGATGCGCATTGTGCCCCAGAGGCGCACCGCCCCGCAAGCCGGTAGCACGCCCAGACGAGTTCTTGATCCGCCGGGCGGCCAAATCAGCCTGAAAGTTCAGAGTCTAGGGACGTTCGCCGTCGATCACGAAGTCGCGAAAGGCGCGTGCGTCGTGAAGCGCGTTGTGCGGCACCTTACTGTTGCGCGCGGTGCTGAAACCCGGGTTGCGCAGAAACTCGAAGCGCAGGCTGCCAACATCGGGGATCTCCCCCGGCCCCACCATCAGCAGCTTGCAGAACAGCGCAATGTCGTCGGGCCAGTCGGCGACGATCTCGGGATCGGGGTCGGTGCCAAGATAGGCGGCAATCTCGTGCGCCGCGCTTACCGCGTCGAGCCGCAGGTCGAGCCCCTGAGGCACCATGTGGAGATAGGGCACGACGTGCCGCTCCACCCACGGTTCGATCGTGTCGGGCAGCGGCAGCACCGCGTAGAATTCATTGTCGCCGAACTCCGGAACCAGCGCGATGCTCATCAGCTCGCCGCCAAAACCGTTGAACTCGGTATCGAGGAAATAGCGCATCGATTGGCGGGGCCTAGCCCCCGATCCATGCGGCGACGTCGGCGGCGACCTTGTTCGCAGCGCTATTGAGCGCCACGCCGACAGGGCCGGCCCTGACCTCGGTCACGGGCACGCGCGCCTCGAAGCGGCGCTCCTCGATCCGGTCGCTGCCGGGCAAGGTGCGCGTCGCGTCATAGGTCACGACTGCTTCCATCGCCTGGGCATCGACGCCGAAATTCCGGAGTTCGCCTCCGATCCGCACACCCGGATCGAAAGAGAACTGCCGGAAGTCCATCACGACGCGGCCGGTCTTGGCAGCAATCGTCTCGGACAGGAGCGCGCGGAACAGTCGATTGGGATTGTCCACCCATTGCGCGTCCTTGACATAGGCGATGTTGGTGGCGTCGGCCTGGACGGGAACGCGGTTGGTGGCGAGCGCGGCAGGCACGCGCGGCGGCAGCACGGTAATGGCTTCACCCGGCGCGATCGTGCGACTGGTGCCCGCCGCGGTGGTCGCTTCGGGGGTCAGGCTCAGCAACGAAGGCGGCGGCTCAGCGCCGAAACTGATGCAGCCGGCCAGCACGAAGGCAGCGACAAGCGCGGAGAGCGTTCTGGTCTTCATTGGCGGCCCTTCGGTTCGTAATCGGGAAGCTTGGGCGACCCCACGAGCGAGCCCGCGCCGCCGCGATCGAGCCGGCCCGCGACCGCGGTCAGCGCCTCGGACATATCGCGCAGGTCGCGGACGAGCTGCCCGACTTCGGGGATCGTCTGCTTCGAAAAGGCCTGCAGTCCGGGGCGCGCATCGGTGATTGCGCCGTCGAGCGCGTCCATGCTCTTCTGGGCCGATTGCACGGTCTTGCGCAGATCGGCCATCAGCGGTCGGCCCTCGCCGTCAAGCAACTGGTTGGTCGTGTCCGCGAGCTTGCCGATCTCCTCGACCGCGACGCCCGCCTTCTGGATCGTCACGCGCGTTTCGGCGAGCGTCGCCGCGATCTCCGGCCCGCGATCGGCAAGCGAGTCCGACAGCCGGTTCACATTGTCGAGGATCCCGGCGATCGACGCCTGGTTCTTGTCGCCCAGCAACTCCGTCAGCCGCTCCGAAAGCGTCGTCAGCCGCTCGAGCAGTTGCGGCGCGTTGGAAAGCAGTTCGCCGAGCGCGCCGGGCTTGGTCGGGATGACCGGTTTGCCCGCTGGGCCGATATCGGTGATCGGCGGTGCACCCTTGACCGCGCCATCGAGGTTGATCTGCGAAACGCCCGTGAAGCCCACGCCCGAAATCGTCGCGGTTGTGCCCTGCAGAATCGGCGTCTCATCCTTCACGCGAATGCGCACGCGGACGAACTCCGGATCTTTTGGCCACAGCGCGATCTCGTCTACCTGCCCGGAGGGAACGCCCGAAAAGCTGACCGCGGATCCCTTGGACAGGCCCTCGACCGATTGCTTGAAGAAGATATCGTAATGTTTCTCGCCCCCCGCGCCCAATTGCGCGAGCCAGATGGTGAACAAGGCGAGCGCGGCGAGTAGTGCCACCACGACACCGCCGACAAGAATATGATTGGAACGCGTTTCCATCGACGATCAGACCTTCTTGCCGTTCGCCTTGGCCGAAGCCACTGCAGCGCGGCCGCGCGGGCCGTTGAAATATTCCTGGATCCACGGATGGTCGGTCGCCAGCAACTCGTCGATCGTACCCACCGCAATCACCCTCTTGTCCGCCAGCACCGCCACGCGGTCGCAAATAGCATAAAGCGTGTCCAGATCGTGCGTTATCAGAAAAACCGTCAGCCCCAGGATCGACCGAAGCTGATGGATAAGCTCATCGAAAGCGGCCGCACCGATCGGATCCAGCCCTGCGGTCGGTTCATCGAGAAACAGCAGCTCGGGATCGAGCGCGAGCGCGCGTGCGAGCCCCGCGCGCTTCTTCATGCCGCCAGAAAGCTCGGCTGGAAATTTGGGTCCGGCGTCGACCGACAGGCCGCTGATCAGCACCTTGAACGCCGCGATATCGTCCAGAAGCTCCTGATTGAGCGTGTCGCCGTAGAATTCGCGAAGCGGGACCTGGATGTTCTCCGCGACGCTCAGCGTCGAAAACAGCGCACCGCCCTGGAACAGCACGCCCCAGCGCTTGCGGACTGCCACCGCATCAGCCTCGTCGCGGTCGATCATGGATTCGCCGAACACGGTGATCTCGCCTTCGACCGGGGTCTGCAGCCCGATGATCGAGCGCATCAGCACCGATTTGCCCGTGCCCGATCCCCCGACGACGCCGAGAATTTCGCCCTTCTTAAGGTCGAGGTCGAGCCCTTCATGCACTACCTGCTCGCCAAAGGCGTTCTTCAGGCCGCGCACGCTGATGAGCGTTTCGCCCACTGCGATCTCGGGCAGTTCTTGCTCGACCTCGATCGCCTCGCTCATATCCAGCCGACCTGCGTGAAGAAGACCGCGAAAAAGGCGTCGAGCACGATCACGAGGAAGATCGCCTGCACGACCGCCGAGGTTGTGCGCATGCCGACTTCCTCGGCATCGCCCTTGACCTGCATACCTTGAAAGCAGCCCGCCATCGCGATGATCGCACCAAAGACAGGCGCCTTGACGATCCCGACCCACAGGTCGGTCATCGGCACCACCTCGCGCAGCCGCTGGACGAAAGTGATCGGAGGGATGCCGAGGTCGATCCAGCACCAGATCCCGCCGCCGATGATTGCGACGACCGAGGAATAAAAGCCCAGCAGCGGCATCATCACCACCGATGCGAGCAGCCGCGGCAGCACAAGCGCCTCCATCGGCGAGACGCCGATGATGCGCATCGCGTCGATCTCCTCGGTCAGCTTCATCGTGCCCAGTTGCGCGGCAAAGGCGCTGCCCGAACGACCCGCGACCATGATCGCGGTCATCAACACGCCCAATTCGCGCAGCGTGATCCGCCCGATCAGGTTGATCGTGAACACCTCCGCGCCGAACTGGCGAAGCTGGACCGCGCCCTGTTGCGCTATGACGATTCCAATCAGGAAGCTCATCAGTCCGACGATACCGAGCGCCGAAACGCCGACGACTTCGAAGCGCTGGATCACCGCGTTGGCGCGAAATCGCGAGGGCTGGCGTATCACGCTCCAGATCGCGATGCAGGTCGCGCCAAAAAAGCCAAGCAACCCGAGCAGCGTCCGCATCGCAACCATCGTGGCGTCGCCGACTTCGCCCATTACGCGCAAAAAGGCGGGCGTGTAGGGGACGTGCACCCGGCTGCGGATCGTGTCGTCCGCCTGCGCCAACTGGTCGAGCAGTTTCGTGGCGTCGGGGCCCGCGCCCGTGATGCGCGCCGAATGCGTGTGCGCGAAGTCATGGACGATCCATGCGCCGATCGTATCGATATGCTCGATCTCGTCGAGGCGGACTTCCTCGATCGGGCCGCTAAGTTGTTCGAGCCGCTTGGGAAGATCGCCCAGCCGCGCAATCGCGAGATTGCCCGTGAAGCGAAGCGCACGCCCGGAGCCCGTCTGCTCCTCGATGAAATCCGCCTGTGCCTCCATGCACTTATTCCTTGCGGCATAATCGCGTGCGCGGCAAGCGTGGAGCACAATGACGATGCTCGCGATCTACGACATGGACCGCACGATCACGCGGACCGGCACCTTCACGCCCTTTCTGCTGCACGTCGCGCTGGCGCGCTCGCCCTGGCGGCTGCTTCTCGCGCCGCTCGTGCCGCTCATCATGCTGGCCTATGCGCTCAGGCTCATCAGCCGCGCGCAGTTGAAGCAATGGGTCCAGACGCTGATGATCGGGGGCCATATTCCGTCATCGGAAATCGAGCCGCTGGCGCGTTCCTTTGCCGACCGCATGATCGCGGGCAATATCTATCCCGGCGCGCTCCGCCAGATGGAGGCGGACCGGGCCAATGGTCACAAGCTGATCATGGCGACGGCGTCCAACCGCATCTATGTGAGCGCGATCGCCGAAAGGCTCGGTTTAGACGACGTGATCGCGACCGACAGCTTTTGCCTGCCCGATGGCCGCGTCCATGCGCGCATCGACGGCGAAAATTGCTACGGTCCCGCGAAATTGCGAAAGATCGAGGCGTGGATGGAAACCAGCGGGCTCCACCGCCCCGATTGCACCGTGCGCTTCTATTCGGACCATGTCTCCGACGCGCCCGTGCTCGACTGGGCCGACGTCCCGATTGCGGTCAATCCAAGTCCCAGGCTGCGCAGCCTCGCCAAGGGCCATGGCTGGCTGATCGTCGACTGGAGCGCGTGAGAGGGGGTCAGGCCTTTTCCAGCGTGCACTGGAGCGGGTGCTGATTCTGCCGTGCAAAATCAATGACTTGTGATACTTTTGTCTCTGCGACCTCATAGGTGAAGATGCCGCAGACCCCGACGCCCTTCTGGTGCACATGGAGCATCACGCGCGTCGCGTCTTCGACGTCCATGCGGAAGAATCGCTGCAGGCAGAGCACAACGAACTCCATCGGCGTGTAGTCGTCATTCAGCATCAGCACCTTGTAGAGTGCGGGCTTCTTGGTCTTGGCGCGTGTGCGCGTCGCGACGCCGAGTCCGGTGCCTTCGTCCCCGCCGTCCTTGCGCTCGGCCATTGCGAAGGGGGCAGCCGTCAATCGGCGAAAAGGGAGGTCATCATGTCGCATTGCAGTTCCGAGAATATGGCAAGCGCTTGGCGCAGGGCAAGGGGTGAATCGGAAGACGGTACGCCGTTATCCACGAATTTCGGTGCGGCCAATGCAAGACGGCCGCCCCTGTGCGGGACGGCCGTCGGTACGCTTTACTGAAATCGGCGGGCCTGGAGCCTGATCGTTTGAGGAGGAAGCGCTGTGCGCTTCCGCCGAAAGCGTGAATCAGGCTCTATTCAAATGGCTGAGACCTAGATTCACGTTTCAGGCTGATTCAGCCTGAAACGATCAAGGTCTACGCTGCGGTCTTGAACTTCTCCGCGGCGACGGCGAGGCGGTTCGACAAAGGCTGGAAGATATCGCCCGCGAGCTTGAGCGCGGCTTCGGTATTCTTCGAGGCTTCGGCGACAAAGGTGTCGAACGAAGACTTGGCATAATCGCTCTGGAGCTTGAACAGCTCGGTCGGCGACTTCACCGCGGCAAAGTTCTTGAGCGCGGCCTGCGCACCCTCGAAATTCTTGCGGCTGAGCTCGGCCGCGTCCTGACCCAGCGTCTCGATGCCCTTGGCGGCAACCTTGGCCGAAGCGACGAGCGCCTCGACATTGCCCTTCTGGAAGTCGGCGAATTCCTCGGCGAGCTTCTGGCTCTTTTCGACGGCGGCCTTGGTGCGCTCGTTGATGTCGGCGAACACGGCCTGCGCCTGGTTGGTGGCTTCGGTCGCGGCCTTCTTGACGCTCTCGGTGACTTTCGCGGTGTCGGTCATGGTCTCGGTCGTTCCTTTCTCGGGGGCGGGTGCCGATTCCGGTTCCGCCTGTATTACGGTTATGCTGGGCTCTATGTCCTCCGCCGGGATCGGCTTCGGAAGCTCGGCCTGCGATACGCTGCTACTCGGCCCCACGCTCTCGGCCGGGGCGGGCTTTGGAAGCTCGGCCGGCAGTTCGCTGATTTTCGTCTCCACACGCTCGACCGGGGCGGACTTCGGGGCCGCGCTCGGCGATGCGCTGATGCTCGGCGCTATGTCTTTGGCCGGCACAAGCTTCGTCGCCTTTGTCGGCGGAGTCTTCTTCCTGGTGTCGCTCATTGGCGGCGTCCCTCAAGAGATCCGATGCATCTATGTTGCACTGCACAAATACAGACGCCAGCGATCAATTGCAAGCGCTTTTTGTGCAGTGCAACAAAAGTGCCATGCTTGTGCGACGAGCCGAGCAAATTCGCGGTTTAGCGGCGTTTCACATAGCTTCCAGGCGCATCCTCGATGGCTGGAAGCTTGCCCTTGCCGGGCATCCGGCCACCCTTGGCGGGCACGGTGTCGGCGCTCTGGGCCGTCAGCCAGCCGAGCCAGTCGGGCCACCAGCTTCCCGCGGTCTCCGCTGCACCGTCCACGAAGGCGGCGAGCGATTCGACCGCCGATTCGTTGGTCCAATACTGATATTTGCCCGCGCTCGGCGGGTTCACCACGCCCGCAATATGCCCCGATCCTGCGAGCACGAAGCGGACTGGTCCGGTCAGATGCTCGGTGATCTTCCAGACGCTCTCCATCGGCGCGATGTGATCCTCGCGCCCCGCCTGGACATAGGCGGGCGTCGCGATGCGTTTCAGCTCGATCGGCGTGCCCGCGATGCTGATTGCGCCGGGCTGGACCAGCTTGTTGTCGCGGTAGAGCTCGGTCAGATAGGCTTTGTGCCACTTGGCGGGAAGGTTGGTGGTGTCGCCATTCCAGTGGAGCAGATCGAAGGGCGCATAGTCCTGCCCGAGCAGATAGTTGTTCTGGACATAGTTCCAGATCAGGTCGCGGCCGCGCAGCAGGTTGAAGGTCGCGGCCATGTAGCGTCCGTCGAGAAATCCCTCGCTCGAAAGGCTCTCGATCAGCGCAAGCTGTTCATCGTCCACGAACAGGTTGAGTTCGCCGGAACGCGAAAAATCGACCTGCGCGGTGAAGAAGGTCGCGCTCTTGACCTTGTCGGCCTCACCGCGCGCCGAAAGATAGGCGAGCGTTGCGGCAAGCGTCGTTCCCGCCACGCAATAGCCGATGGTATGGACCGATTTGACGTCCAGCAGGTCGCGCACTGTGTCGATCGCATCGATCTGGCCGCGCACGACATAATCGTCCCAGACGACGTCCTTCATGCTCGCATCGGCGGATTTCCAAGAGACGACGAACACGCTGATGCCCTGTTCCACCGCCCAGCGAATGAAGCTTTTCTCGGGGTTCAGATCGAGAATGTAGAAGCGGTTGATCCAGGGCGGAAAGATGACGAGCGGGGCGGCGAGGACATGCTTCGTCGTCGGCTCGTACTGGATGAGCTGATAAAGCGGGGTTTCCTTGACCACCTTGCCCGGCGTGGTCGCGATATTGCGCCCCAGTTCATAGGCTTGCGGGTCGGTATGCGTAACCTGCCCCTTGCCGATGTCGCGCAGCATGTGCTCGAGCCCCTTGAGCAGGTTCTGCCCCTGCGTCTCGATCGTCTTTTCGAGCACCAGCGGATTGGTCAGCGCGAAGTTGCTCGGGCTCATCGCATCGAGCAGACCGCGCGTCGCAAAGCGGACACGCTCCTTCTGCCTGGCGTCGATTCCGTCGATCGCATCGACGCTCTTCAGCAGATGATCCGAAATCAGCAGATAGCTCTGGCGTACCAGATCGAACATCGGATTGTCGCGCCATTGGGGTGCGGAAAAGCGTCGGTCCTTTGCATGGCGGGGGTCTTCGATCACGGGCTCAGCGCTTTCGGGCGCGATGAACCGCTGCCAGAGCTTCAGGCTGTCGCTCCAGAAATCGGCCTGTGTGCGTGCGAAGCCACCCATGTCGGGAAAGCCGGGCATCGGCGCGGCGGGCGCCTGCGACGCTGCCTGCTTCACCATGTCGATGCCGAATTCGAGCATCATCTGCTGTGCGCGACCGAGCACCCAGGTCCAGTGCTGCATCTCGGCAAGCGTCGGCGGCGTCGCTGCCTGTTCACGGATCGTGTCGGTCATCCGCATATCTCCCGATCGCCACAAGCTGCCATGCCCCGCCTCTCTTCGCTGGCATGCCCGCTTCCCAAAGGATATAGCGGCCCTTGCACCATAGCGATGTCCACGTCGGCGTCATAGGTGCACCCACAAAAGGAAAGATCAATGACTGAAGACTTCTACCGCATCAAACGCCTGCCTCCCTATGTCATCGCCGAAGTCAATGCGATGCGGGCAGCGGCGCGTGCGGCAGGGGAGGACATCATCGATCTGGGCATGGGCAACCCCGATCTGCCGCCGCCCGACCATGTGATCGAAAAGCTGTGCGAAGTGGCGAGGAAGCCCGACGCGCACGGTTATTCGCAGTCCAAGGGCATTCCCGGGCTGCGCCGCGCGCAGGCGGGCTATTATGGCCGCCGCTTCGGCGTCGACGTCGATCCCGAGAGTGAGGTCGTCGTGACGATGGGGTCGAAGGAAGGCCTCGCCAACCTCGCACAGGCGATCACTGCGCCGGGCGATGTCGTGCTCGCGCCCAATCCCAGCTATCCGATCCACACCTTCGGCTTCATCATCGCGGGCGCGTCGATCCGCTCGGTGCCCACCACCCCCGATGAGCGCTATTTCCAGGCGCTGGAGCGCGCGGTGAAGTTCACCGTGCCCCAGCCCAAGGTGCTGGTGATGGGCTATCCATCCAACCCGACCGCCGAAGTTGTCGATCTCGCTTTCTATGAGCGCGTCGTTGCCTTCGCCAAGGAGCACGGGCTGTGGGTGCTCAGCGACCTCGCTTATTCGGAAATCTATTTCGACGATTGCCCGACGCCCTCGATCCTTCAGGTGCCCGGCGCCAAGGACGTTGCGATCGAGTTCACCTCGATGTCGAAGACCTACTCGATGGCGGGTTGGCGCATGGGCTTCGCGGTCGGCAACAAGACGTTGATCGCCGCGCTCAGCCGCGTGAAATCCTATCTCGATTATGGCGCGTTCACCCCGATCCAGGCCGCGGCGTGCGCCGCGATCAACGGCCCGCAGGACATCGTCGAGAAGAACCGCCAGCTCTACAAGCATCGCCGCGACGTGCTGGTCGAGAGCTTCGGCCGCGCGGGCTGGGAAATCCCGCCCCCGCGCGCCTCGATGTTCGCCTGGGCGCCGTTGCCGCCGGCGCTCGCGCATCTCGGCAGCCTCGAATTCTCCAAGCAGCTCCTCACCCATGCGGGCGTCGCGGTGGCGCCGGGCGTCGGCTATGGCGAGGATGGCGAGGGCTATGTCCGCATCGCGATGGTAGAGAACGAGCAGCGCATCCGGCAGGCCGCGCGCAACGTGAAGAAATATCTTCAGTCGATGGGGGTCAACACGCCCGCAAAGACGGGCTGAAGCAGCGACCCGCTTCGTACTGACCGGGGTCCGCAATTGCGCGGACCCCGTGCCGCGCCGCCTGAACGGTGCGTCGCGTCAGGCCGCTATCGCGTCACCGCGATCTGCCAGCGGGTAGAGCTGGGTGTTCTCGCGCTCGATGCGGATTGCGAGCGCGCTCAGAAGACCTTCGGTCTCGACGCAGAATTCATTCCATTCACGCCGGATCGAGTCAGCGGTCCAGCGTGTCGACCAGGATCTGAAGGCATCGAGCAATCCGCCCATTTCATCGACAAAGGCCTGTGCCGTGTCGACGATGACGGGGTCGTTGTTCTTGAGCAGGCGCGGATAAAGCACCCAATCTTCCTCGGCGAGATGCGCGATCAGCGCGTTGGCGAAGGATTGGCGGACCCGGAACAATTCTACCGTGTCGGGCGCGGCAGCCAGCCCGATATAGCCTTTCAATATGCCAGCCTGGCGAAGCAGCTCGTCATGCTGAGCGCGTAATATGGTCAAGTTCGACATTGATGCAGGCTCCCCCCCCGGCGATATCCCACGAAGCGAGGCTGCGCCCATATGTTGAAGGAATTGCTAATATGATGTGGCGGTTGATGAGCCCGCGCCGATCCGCCATGAAACATCGCATGACGGCGCCAGCATTCCCCTTCACCCACCGTTTCCGCGTGCGCTATGCCGAGCTCGACCCGCAGTCGGTCGTCTTCAATTCGCGCTATCTCGAATATGCCGACCTGGTGATCACCGAGTTCTGGCGCGCGGTGGGAATGCCTTTCGCGGCGGAGGAGGCGCTGGACTTCCACGTCGCGCGCGCCACCGTGGACTTCAGGAAGCCGCTGCGCGCCGACGAGGAGGTTGATGCGCACGCGCGCGTCAGCCGTTTCGGCAACAGCAGCATGACGACCGAGATCGCGCTTCACGGCGCGGGCGCGGACGATCTGCGTGCGCGGATCGAACTGATCCACGTCCATGTGGACCTGGGAACGGGGCGGTCGCAGCCGATCCCCGAGCATGTCCGCGCGCGTTTCGCGCTACACGCCGGGGCCTGAGTTCGACCGACGCGCGAATCGCGTCGACGAAGGCGGTTGACGCTTTGCTGGCAGGTGTCAGGCTCGCAACCTGACCAGAGATAGGGGAATATCCTCATGCGCGTCCGTCTCGCACTCCTCGCCCTGCCGCTTTTCTTCGCCGCACCGCTCGCCGCGATGGCGCCCGCCGACTATGCCGCCGCCGTTGCGCCGGATGGCCGCCCGGAAAAGCAGGTGGCGCTCGACGAAAGCCGCAAGCCCGCCGAGGTCCTCGATTTCATGAGGGTTAAGCCGGGACAGAAGGCGCTCGATTTCTTTGCGGGGCAGGGATATTTCACCCAGATCCTCGCGCGCGCGGTCGGCCCCAGGGGAGAGGTCACCGCCTTTGAGCCCAAGAATTTCTACGAGGATCCGCGCTCGGCCTCGATCTGGCGCGCGCTCCACGCCGCCAATGGCAATATCAAGGTCTCCGCGCCGCCGATCGACCAATATGCCGAGCCCGCCGGCGTCTATGACGTGGCGCTGCTCAATCTCGTCTATCACGACATGTATTGGGAAAGCGCCGAGTATAAATTCCCCCGCGTCGACCCCGAGAAGATCCTCGCCGAGCTCTACAAGGGAATGAAGCCCGGCGGCACTGTCGTCGTGGTCGACCATGTCGGCCCTGCAGGCGACACGCGGGCGGTTGTCGAAAAGCTCCACCGCATCGATCCCGAGACGGTGAAGGCCGATTTCAAGCGCGCCGGTTTCGTCTTCGACGGCGAGAGCCAGGCGCTCCGCATTTCCGCCGACGATCACAGCAAGAGCGTCTTCGATCCCGCGATCCGCGGCAAGACCGATCGGATCATGTACCGCTTCAAGAAGCCGGGCTGAGACGCCCCGGCGGGGCCCCCTCCCCAGATTCCCCGGGGAGGGGACCCTCCGCTATCAGATACTCCGGGGCAGCATTGCGCGCCGTCTCACCGCCACGAAACGATCCTCCCTTTCCAAGGATTTGCCGGGCGGCTAGGCTTGACGCCTGATCGAGGGGATCAGCTCCGGGGGGAGGAAAATTTGAGATATGCGGTCATTGCATCGGCGGTTCTTGCTGCCATGCTCCCGGCGGAGGCGTCGGCGGACATTCTCTATTGTAGCGCGACGAAACACAGCTCAAACAAAAGCTATGTGACTGCTTTCATCGACATCGGGTCGGACAAGGAAGCGCGTCGAGACATTGACGCAGCCTTTGAGAAATATCTCCGCGCAAACGACCCGGCCGACGAGAACTGGAGCTCAAGCTGCGATCAGGAACCAAGTTTGAGCCGTTTGGAAGATCGGCTGGATTACGCCAAATATAACAGCCCGAACCTCGAGTGGCTCGAGACTGGCTGGACGGGCGGTTATGCACTGGCGAGCAAGGCGACGCCCGCGCCGCGGCGGCCTGCGCCACCTCAACCTGCCATTGTCCTCGAACCGTCGGCGCCGGTCGGTGCTACAGCGAAGCAGCAAGCCGCGCTGCTCGAGGCCAGTCGCGAGGAGGCCGGCAGACAGGTGCAGGCACTCGCCCGCGCGCAAAAATCTGCCGATGAAGAAAAGGCGGCCATGGAGCGCCTGCGGGCGTGGATGCGTAAACAGGGAAGCCGGCAATGACGAGAGTTCTTCCGCTCCTGCTCGCGGCTGGAGCCGCGTTCGCCCATGCATCCGTCACCGCACAGGAAGCAAGGCTGATCAACATCGGAGACACCGTACGACACGATCTGCGCGAAGCCGCGGATATCTACCGGCTGCCCGGATTGAAGGGCATGAGCATCCGGCTGAAGCTGGATGTCGTCGGCCCGTCGAGCGTCACGCTCTACACTCCCGAAGGCAGCGAGATGCTGTCGGCAACGGGCGGCAAGGGGGCCGTGCTTGACGCCGCACTGCCCGCGGACGCCGTCTACTATCTCGGCGTGAGCGCTGGCAGGAAGGGTCCCTATACGCTGAAAATTACCGGGGGCTATCCGGACGCCTTTGTGGAGGGCACCGTCGCCATTGACCGCGCAGCAAGCGAGCTGGCGGCCAGCGAGGAGCTCCAGGCGCTCAATTCGGAGCAGCTACGGGCAGCCGAAGCGCAGCGGCAGAAATTCGACGCCGAACGGCGCGCCTATCAGGAGCAGCAGCGCGCTTATGAAAATCAGCAGCAGGCCTATCTGACAGCCAAGGCCAAGCACGAGGCCGAGGTGCGCGCCGCGGAAGATGCGCGTCGCAAATGGGAGGCCGACGTCGCTGCATGCAAAGCGGGAGACCATTCGCGCTGCGCACCGAAATCGAAATAGTCCCGATTTCGGTCTTGCCCATTTGAATAGGGTCTGATCCGTTGAGGCTTCCGCCTCAACGGATCGGGGCCCAAGCGTTCAGATCGCGGCCAACGCCTGATCGAAATCGGCAATCAGATCGTCGGCGTCTTCCACGCCGATCGAGATGCGGACCATATTGTCGCCGATCGCAAGCGCCTTCTTGCGCTCGTCGGGCACCGACAGGTGTGTCATCGCTGCGGGGTGGCTCGCCAGCGTCTCGGTGCCGCCAAGGCTGACCGCGAGCTTGGCGATCTTGAGCGCATCGAGGAACGCGAACGCCTCAGCTTCGCCGCCCTTGAGGTAAAGCGAGAAGGTCGAGCCCGCGCCGCTGCAGTGACGGTTGTAGATGTCGGCCTGCCGCTCGGTCTCGGGGAAACCGAGATAGACGACCTTCTCCACCTTCGGATGGTCCTTGAGCCAGGTGCAGATCTTCTCCGCATTTTGCCCGGCGCGTTCCATGCGCAACTCGAGCGTTTCGAGGCTGCGGAGCAGCATCCAGGCGCTGTGCGGGTCAAGGATCGTGCCGATCGTGTTGCGCATCGCGCGCACCATCGTCATGTGCGCCTTCGAACCCAGCGCGCCGCCCGCGACGAGGTCGCTGTGCCCGCCCGCATATTTGGTGAGCGAATAGACGACGATGTCGGCGCCGTGCTCGAGCGGATGCAGCCAGAGCGGGCCGAGAAAGGTGTTGTCGATCACGATCGGGGGCTTCTCACCCTCGAACATCGCGTCGCGCACCGCGCTCACTGCCTGCACGTCGACAAGGACGTTGGTCGGATTGGCGGGGCTTTCGAGATAGATCATCGCGACATTGCCCTGCGCCTTGGCCTTTTCGACCACGGCCTCGATCTCTTTCTTCGTCGCGGCCGCGGGGAAATCGAGCCAGGTCACGCCGAACTTGCCGAGGATGCGGCCGATCAGCGTCTCGGTCGCGGCATAGAGCGGGGCCGAATGGACGATGACGTCGCCGGGCTTGACGAAGGTCAGCAGCACAGTCGCGATCGCGGACATGCCCGACGAGAAGGTCAGCGCCTCCTCGGCATCCTCCCAAACGCCCAGCCGGTCCTCGACGATCTCCTGATTGGGGCCGTTGAAGCGCGAATAGACGAGGCCCTCGGCACCGCCGGGGCGCTTGCCCGTGACGCCTTCGAAGTGGCGCTTGCCCGCGGCCGCATTCTCGAAGACGAAGGTAGAGGTCAGGAAGATCGGCGGCTTCAGCGCGCCTTCGGAGAGCGCGGGGTCAAAGCCGTGACCCATCATCAGCGTCGAGGGCTTGAGCTTCTTGCCGTTTATTTCGATCACGTCGGGCTTGGGCCGGCGGCGGGGAGTCGTGCCGGTCAAGTCGGCTTCATCGGGCTTGTTGGGCATGTAATAAACTTTCCGAAACGTGTAATATGACTACATCATATCGAGACGCGCTCCGACAATCCATGCCACGACGACGAGAGATGCGAATTGCGCGATGACAACGCGCATATGGTCGGTTGTGCTGTCAGCCCGGCTTGCGCGCGAACCAGATCACGTGCCGCGCGCCCTTGCCGTTGGAGCGTGCGCGCACCGCGACTTCCTCGACCGCGAACCCGGCTCCGCCCAGCCGGCGCGCAAACGCATTGTCCGGCGCCGCGGACCAGATCGCCAGCACCCCCCCGGGCTTGAGCGCCTGCCTTGATGCGGCAAGCCCGCGCACCGAATAGAGCCCGTCATTCCCCTCGCGCGTCAGGCCATCGGGTCCGTTGTCGACGTCGAGCAGGATCGCGTCATAGGACTGGCGCGCGTTCCCGATCACCGCCGCCACATCGCCCTGGAAAAGCCGCACGCGCGGATCGTCGAGGCACCCCGCCGCCAGCTCGGCCATCGGGCCGCGCGCCCAGTCGATGATCTCGGGCACCAGTTCTGCGACCATTATCTCCGCGTCGCGGGGCAGCGCCGCCAATGCCGAGCGCAAGGTGAAGCCCATGCCATAGCCGCCGATCAGCAAATGCGGCGCCTTGCGTCCTTCCAGCCGTTCGCAGGTCATGACCGCCAGCGCCTCTTCGGACCCGCTCATCCGCGTGCTCATCAGCTCGTTGCGGTCGAGGACGATCATGAAATCCTTGCCGCGGCGAAACAGGCGCAGCTCATCGCCGCCGGGGATCCTGGCCGTGCCGATCAGTTCGCGCGGCGTCATTGCCCGCTCGCTCCCGCCAGTCCGATCAGCGAGATCTGACGGCCATAGCCGGGCTCGTCACGGTGGCACGCTCGCCGATAGCTGAAGAAACGCTCCTCTTGCGTATAGGTGTCGAGCCCCAGCGCCTCGACGCGCCCGATCCCCGCTGCGGCCAGCCGCGCGGCGACATAGGCCTCGATGTCGAATTGCTGGTGCCCAGGCCGGCTCGCGCTGAAGAAGCGCTCATTCTCGGGATCGACCGCGGCGAAGGTCCAGAAGAAATCGTCGCTCACCTCATAGGATGCGCGCGCGATGCACGGCCCGATTGCGGCGGTGATCCGCGCGCGATCGGCGCCCAGCGCCTCCATCGCCGCCACCGTATTGTCAGTGACGCCCTTGATCGCGCCCTTCCACCCGGCATGCGCCGCGCCCACGACGCCGGCTTCGGCATCGGCGAAAAGCACGGGCACGCAGTCTGCGGTCAATATGCCCAGCAGCAGCCCGGGCCGGTCGGTGACCAGCGCGTCGGCCTGCGGGCGCTGATCCTCGGCGAAGGGCGCCGTGACTGTCTCCACATCAGGGCTGTGGACCTGGAAGACCGTGACGAGCGTCGCCTGCGGAAGCACCGCGTCGGCGGCGCGGCAGCGGTTCTCCAGGATCGCCTCGCGGTCGTCGGTGCTGCCAAGCCCGACATTGAGCCCGGCATGCAATCCCGTCGAAACACCGCCGCGCCGGCCCAGAAAGCCGTGCGGAACGCCGCCAAGACTGGTGGCGCGGATCACTTCGACGTCGGTCACTTCAGAATCCTTCGGGTTCGGGCCAGTCGGGCGCGACGAACGCCAGTGTTTTGAACAATTGCCCCATTTGCGCGGGATTGGCCAGCCGGTCGCGCGCGGTCGCGATCTCAACGGCGCGCTCGGGCGCTGCCTTTATGAGCGCCGCCGCGCGCGCCGCCAGCCCTAGTCCGCGCAGCCAGTCGCCCTGCGGCGCGGGGCCGAAGACGCGCAGGCCCGCGCCCCGGCCCTCCTCGGCCAGTGCGGCGAAATCTACATGCGCGGTCAGGTCGCGCTCGCCCGGATCGGCGAAGGGGTCGGCATATTCATGGGCTTTCACCGCCTGCAGCGTCTCGCCGATCGCAGGCCCTGAATAGCCATAGTCGATCAGGATCGCGGCACCCCCCTGATCCGCGATCCGCGCAGCGAGGTCGGCGGCGATCGCGGTCGATGCGGGCGAGGATTCGCAGATCGACCCTTCGGGCGCGCCCCACAGCGCTTCCGGCACCGCTGCGTCCATGGGAAGCGGCCCGGGCACGGCGACGAAATGTTCGCCCTCGTTCACCACGACCCGTTCGCGCCAGCCCTCGCCGGTCGCGACGAGCTGGCGCACGGGCAGCGCGTCGAAAAACTCGTTGGCGACGATCAGCAGCGGGCCGCTGTCGGGCAATGTGTCTATCGAATCGTGCCAGCGCGCGTGCGCGACGCGTTCCGCCTGCGCCGCGCGCAGGACCGGGCTGGTTTCGATGAAATGCACCGGGGGTTCGAGATGCACCGCGCGCATCGCGCGCATCGCGTCGGCGGCGAGCGTCCCGCGCCCCGGCCCCAGCTCCACATAATGCGCTGTATGCGGTGATCCCGCGCGCAGCCACAGATCGGCAAGCCACAGCCCGACGAGCTCGCCGAACATCTGGCTGATCTCGGGCGCGGTGGTGAAGTCGCCCGCCGCGCCCAGCGGATCGCGCGCCGCGTAATAATGCGCATTCGCCTGCGCCATGAAATGCGCGACCGGCATCGGCCCGCCATGGTCGATGGCGCGCGCCAGTTTGGCGGCGAGGGGCGCATTGAGAGTCATATGCCGATCCTAGAACCGTTCGTGTCGAGTAGGGATCGAGCGAAGCCGAGAGCCCGTATCGAGACATCCGCACTGATCCCTCGATATGCCATCTCGACGAGCTCGATGGCTACTCGGGACGAACGGAGTGATGGGAAGGGGCTGCTCAGGCGACGCTCTGTCCTCCCGCAACGGGCTCGACGCGCTGGCGGCGTTTCCTTGCGGTGGCGATCAGGTAGATGCCGCCGACGATCATCGGAACCGTAAGCCATTGGCCCATGCTCAGCCCCGTACGCTCCGCGAATTCGAGCAGTTGCGCGTCGGGCTGGCGAAAGAACTCCACTACAAAGCGCGACAGGCCGTAACCGAGCAGGAAGGTGCCGACGAGTTTGCCCGGTTCGTAGCGCGCCTGCGTCTTCCAGAACATGAACCACAGCACCGCGAACAGCACGATGCCCTCGAGCCCCGCTTCGTAGAGCTGGCTCGGATGCCGTGCTTCATTATCGCCCGAACCGGGAAAGATGATCGCCCAGGGCACATCTGTCGTGCGCCCCCAAAGCTCGCCGTTCACGAAATTGGCGAGGCGGCCGAAAAGCAGCCCGAAGGGCACGCAGCATGCGATATAGTCGTGGATCCTCAGCCAGTTGAGCCCGTTCTTGCGCGCCAGGTAGAGGATCGCGAGCGATACGCCGATGGTGCCGCCATGGAAGGACATGCCGCCTTCCCACAGCTTGAGCACGTCGAGCGGATTGCTGAGGATCGCGGGCTGGTAGAAGAGCACATAGGCGATGCGGCCGCCAAGAATGATGCCCAGCGTGGCGTAGAAGACCATGTCGTCTGCGTGCCGCCGCGCCATCGGCGCGCCGGGCTGCGCGATCAGCTTGAGCAGATACCACCAGCCGAGAATGATTCCCGTGATATAGGCCAGCGAATACCAGCGGATCTTGAAGAAACCGAGGTCGAGCGCGATTGGCGAAAGCCCGAGGCTGTCGAAATGCGTGTATGCCGTAGCGGCAGCCGAAAAGGTGAGAAACAAGCTCTTTACCCCTGATGATTTGGGCCTTCATATAGGCGGAAACAGACAAGACCAAGAGAGGAGAGCATCTCATGCCGAGCGCACTCGATCGGCGTATCGACGAGGCGATCGCGAAGGTCACGGGTTCCGGCGGACCGCTGCCCGTGACGATGATCGAACGCTATGGCGTCGAGCTTCCGATGATCGCCGCCGCGCCGCCCGCGCTCTCTTATTATTTCGCGCATTTCTGCGCGCAGCACGGCGATGCGACCTTCCTCGTCTCGGGCGACGAGCGTCTGAGCTTCGCCCAGACCTACGCCGCCGCGAAGCAGGTCGCCGCCGCGCTGATCGACGGATATGGCCTCAAGCGTGGCGATCGCGTCAGCATCGCGATGCGCAATGCGCCTGCCTGGATCGTCACCTATATGGGCGTGCTGATGGCGGGTGGAGTCGCGACGCTGCTCAACGGCTGGTGGCAGGGCAATGAGCTGGTCGACGGCATTCGCGACACGGGCACGCAGCTCGTCATTGCCGACGCCGCGCGTGTGCAGCGCCTGGCCGAGCATCCCGAACATGGCGCCGCCGTCGTGGGACTCGACGTCGGGCTGCCCATCGGACAGGCCATCGCGCCGATCGTCGCCAGGGGCGGCAGCGACCAGACCGCGTTGCCCCAGCTCACCGGAGACGATCTCGCGACGATCCTTTTCACCTCGGGCTCGACGGGTCAGTCCAAGGGCGCCTATTCGGACCACCGCGGCGTCGTGCAGGGCATTTTCAGCTATCTCGCCAACACGCTCGCGATGCTCGATCTCGCGACGCAGGACGGCAACGCGCCGACGGTCCAGCCCTGCACCTTGCTCAACGTGCCACTGTTTCACGTCACCGCCGAAATCCCCGTGATGCTCCAGAGCTTCGCGATGGGACGCAAGCTCGTGCTCATGCCCAAATGGGATGCCGAAGAAGCGATGCGGCTGATGGAACGTGAAAAGGCGACCTATTTCGTCGGCGTGCCGCTGATGAGCTACGAGATCATGACCCATCCCAACAGGCACAAATATGATCTCTCGACCGTCGCGCATTTTGCGGCGGGCGGCGCGCCGCGTCCGCCCGAACATGTGAAGCGCCTCAATGACGAGATGGGCGGGGGCAAGCCGATCCTGGGCTACGGCCTCACCGAAACCAACGCGGTGGGCTGCGGTAATCTGAACGAAAATTACCTCGCCAAGCCCAACAGCACCGGCCCCGCGTCGAAGCCGCTGGTTGATCTCGCGATCCTCGACGACGCGGGCCGGCCGGTGCCGCAAGGCGAGCGCGGCGAGGTTTCGATCCGCACGATCTGCAACTTCCTCGGCTACTGGAACAACGAGGAAGCGACGCGCGCGGCGATGACCAGCGACGGCTATTTCCGCACCGGCGACATCGGCTATCTCGACGCGGACGGCTATCTCTTCATTGTCGACCGCAAAAAGGACATCATCATCCGCGGCGGCGAGAATATCTCGTGCGTCGAGGTCGAGGCCGCGATCTACGAGCATCCGGCGGTCGCCGAAAGTGCGGTGTTCGGGCTTGCCGACGATCGTTTCGGCGAGGTGCCCGGTGCGGTCGTCCATCTCCACAAGGGCGAGACGCTCGAGATCGCGCAGTTGCTCGAATTCCTCGGCGAACGCCTCGCGGCCTTCAAGCTGCCCTGCCGCGTCTGGTTCGTCGCCGAGCCACTACCTCGGCTCGGCACCGAAAAGATCGACAAGGTGTCGCTCCGCGCCAAATATCGCGCGCTCGCACAGTTCGAGGCGGTGGAATAGCCGCCACGTACCCCGGCGAAGGCCGGGGTCCAGAGCGGCAGGCCGCAATGTGCGGGGCTACTGGACCCCGGCCTTCGCCGGGGTACTCGCCGCTCGATATGATGCGCGTGCCCCCTTCCCCAAGCTTCACTCGCAACCTATCACGCACACATGGCGCTATGGGATGAGCTGAAGGCACGCGGCGGGGGGCTCAGTCGCAGGCAGATTCTGGTGGGTGGCGGCGTCGGCATCGGGCTGGTCGTCGGCTGGGCGGTGTGGCCGCGCGCCTATGCGCCCAACCTTGTCGCCAATCCCGCCGAGACGATCTTCAACGCCTTTCTCAAGATCGCCGCCGATGGCCGCGTCACCGTCGCGGTGCCACAGGGCGAATTCGGGCAGGGCAGCTACACCGCGCTCCCCCAGATCCTCGCCGATGAACTTGGCGCAGACTGGCGGACGATCGCGGTCGAGGCCGCGCCGATCAGCCCCGTCTATGCCAACCGCCTGCTCGCAGGCGATGCGGTCGAGGGGCAGGCCGAGGGGCTGCTTTCGGGGATTTCGCGCTGGGCTGTGCAGGAATTCGCGACGCGCGAGTCGCTGATGGTGACGGGCTTTTCGAGCTCGATCCGCGCCTTCGAAAAGCCGCTGCGCGAGGCGGGCGCTGCGGCGCGCGTGCTGCTGTGCAAGGCGGCCGCACGGCGTTGGGACGCCGACTGGCTCGCGTGTGACACCGCCGAGGGCTTCGTCGTGCGTGGCGAGGAGCGGCTCCGCTTCGGCGAACTCACGCAGGAGGCGCTCGACTTCAAAATTCCCGACCCCGTGCCCTTGCGCACGGGACGGGAGAACCGTCTGGTCGCACGATCGCTGCCGCGGCTCGACCTGCCCGCCAAGATCGACGGCACTGCGACCTTCGCGGCGGATGTCCGCCTGCCCGACATGGCCTATGCAGCGATCCGGCAGGGGCCGCTCGGCGAAGCGCGGCTGATCGGATATGATCGCAAGGCCGCCGACGCCCAGCCCGGGGTGCTCGGCGTGGTCGATACCCCGCACTGGGTCGCCGCGATCGCGACCAACTGGTGGGCCGCCAACCGGGCGCTCGACGAGATGAAGCCGCGCTTCGCGGTCGGCGGCGCTCGCGCCTCGACCGCGCGGATCACCGAGACGTTGCAGAAAGCGATGGACGGCGATGGCGTCCGCATTACGAAGCAGGGCGATCTGGCGGCGGTCTACCGCGGCCAGACGATCCACACCGCCGATTATTCGGTGGGACTGGCGGCGCACGCGCCGATGGAAACGATGACGGCGACCGCGCGGCTCAAGCGCGGCGCGCTCGAACTGTGGATCGCGACACAGACCCCCGCGCTGGCGCGTGCAGAGGCTGCGCGAGCGCTGGGCATGGATGAGAACGACGTCGTCATCCATCCGGTGTTGGGTGGCGGCGCTTTCGGGCATCGGCTTGAGAACGAAATTGCGGGGCAGGTTGCAATCCTTGCCGCCAGGATGAGCCGGCCCGTCCAGCTCACCTGGTCGCGCGCGGAGGATCTGACGCACGATCGCTTCCGCCCGCCCGCCTTTGCGCGGATGAGCGCAAAGTTCGGGCCGACCGGGCTGATCGAGGGCTGGCTCGCCAAGATCGCTGCGCCCTCGACCGCGGTCGAGCAGGCGCGCCGGATGTTCGCGGGGCACGGCACGGCGCGCACATTCCTTCCCGATCCGGCTTCGGCGGATCCTCATGCGGTCGCAGGCGCGCTGCCGCCCTATGGCATTCCGGCCTTCGCCGTCGACCACCATCCCGCCGAGATCGGCGTGCCGACGGGCTATTGGCGTTCGGGGGCGCATAGCTACACCGCCTTCTTCACCGAATGTTTCATCGATGAGCTTGCGCTGATGTCGGGGATCGAGCCGCTGTCGTTCCGGATGCAGCTTCTGGGCAGCAATCCGCGCCTTGCGCACTGTCTCGCGACCGTCGCCGCGCTCGCCGGCTGGCAGGGCGGCGTGCAGGGAAGCGGTCAGGGCATTGCGTGCCATTCGATGGCGGACAGCCATGTCGCGCTGGTCGCCGAGGCCCATGTTGACGGCAGCCAGAAAGTGGTTGTGGACCGCGTGACTGCGGTCGTCGATTGCGGGCGCGTCATCAATCCCGATCTCGTGCGCCAGCAGATCGAGGGCGGCATCCTGTTCGGCATAGCCGCGGCGACGGGCGCGGCCATCGACATCAAGGATGGCATGGTCGTGCCGCGCAACTTCGCGCAGCTCGAATTTCCGGTGCTTGCCAATTCGCCGCAGATCGGGATCGAGCTGGTCCGAAGTCAGGCGCCGTCTGGCGGGGTCAGCGAGATCGCGGTGCCGCCGATCGCGCCCGCGGTCGCCAACGCGATCGCTGCCGCCAATGGCCAGCGCCTGCGCTCGCTGCCGCTCGTGCCGGGCGCCGTGTGATGGTCATTTGCGCTTTCATTTCCACTGAGCTTGTCGAAGCCCCTTTTTTTCGGCCTCTCGCTCAAGGCAGGAATGGGCTTCGACAAGCTCAGCCCGAACGGGATTGTCCATGATGCCTGACGAGCATCCCTCGATAGCCGCCTCAAACATCGGCGTGCTGCTCGTCAATCTGGGCACGCCCGATGCGCCCGAGCTCGCGGCGGTTCGTCGCTATCTGAAGGAATTCCTTTCCGACCCGCGCGTGGTGGAGATTCCGCAACTCGTCTGGCAGCCCATATTGCGCGGGCTCATCCTCACGACACGCCCCAAAAAGTCGGCGCACGCCTATGCGCAGGTCTGGAGCGCGGACGGCTCGCCGCTCGCTGTCTTGACGCGTGCACAGAGCGAGGCGCTGCAGGGTGCCTTCGGTGCGCAAGTGATGGTCGATTGGGCGATGCGTTACGGCAGTCCCACAATCGCCGATCGGCTGGAAAGGCTCAAGGCCGCGGGGTGCGAGCGTATCCTGATCGCGCCGCTCTATCCGCAATATTGCGCCGCCACGACCGCGACCGCCAATGATCATGCCTTTGGCGCGCTGGCACGGATGCGGTGGCAACCGGCGATCCGTACGCTGCCGCCCTATCATGACAATCCCGCCTATATCGCCGCGCTCAAGGCCTCGGTCGAAACCAGCCTCGCGGCGCTCGACTTTGCGCCCGATATCATCATCGCCAGCTTTCACGGCATGCCCGAGCGGACGCTCCATCTCGGCGATCCCTATCATTGCCAGTGCCAGAAAACCGCGCGTCTCTTGGGCGACGCACTGGGGCGCCCGCTGGAAGTCACCTTCCAGTCGCGCTTCGGCCGCGCCAAATGGCTCGAACCCGCAACCGATGCCACGCTCGCCGCGTTGCCCGGCAAGGATATGAAGAAGGTCGCCATCGTCGCGCCCGGCTTTTCCGTCGATTGCCTCGAAACCCTTGAAGAGCTTGCAATCCGTGGCCGCGAAACCTTTATGGCGGCGGGTGGCACGCACTTCGCCTATCTGCCCTGTCTCAACGCCAGTCCCGAATCCGTAACAATGCTGCGGCATTTGCTCGCGCGTGAGCTTGCGGGCTGGGTCGCGCCCGCATAGGTTTAATCCAAAGGACCCACCAACAGGGAGAGCGAGTGCCATGACCAGAACAGCGATCGTCACCGGCGGAACGCGCGGTATCGGAGAGGCGATCAGCCTGGCGCTCAAGGAACTGGGCATGAACGTCGCCGCCACCTATGCGGGCAATGACGATCGCGCGCGTGAGTTCACCGATCGCACGGGCATTCGCGCCTATAAATGGGACGTCGCCGATCATCAGGCATGCCTCGATGGGGTCAAGGCGGTGGAGGCCGATCTCGGCGCGGTCGATGTGGTCGTCAACAATGCCGGGATCACGCGCGATGGCACGCTGCTCAAGATGACCTTCGAGGCGTGGAAGGAAGTGATCGACACCAATCTGGGCGGCTGCTTCAACATGGCCAAGGCGACCTTCCCCGGCATGCGCGACCGCGGCTGGGGGCGGATCGTCAATATCGGCTCGATCAACGGTCAGGCGGGGCAGTACGGCCAGGTCAACTATGCCGCCGCCAAATCGGGCATCCACGGCTTCACCAAGGCGCTTGCACAGGAAGGCGCGAAGGTGGGCGTCACGGTCAACGCGATCGCACCCGGCTATATCGATACCGACATGGTCGCCGCGGTTCCCGCCGAGGTGCTCGGCAAGATCGTCGCGAAGATCCCCGTGGGTCGTCTCGGCCATGCCGACGAAATCGCACGCGGCGTCGCTTTCCTGTGCTCGGACGAAGCGGGCTTCGTCACCGGATCGACGCTGTCGATCAACGGCGGGCAGCATATGTATTGATCCAATCCCCCTCCCCCTGGAGGGGGAGGGTTGCGAAGCCTTGCCTCGGCGTGAGCCGGGGTTAGGCGAAGCTGGGAGAGGGTGTCGGATGCCGGGGAGTAATGTCGAAAATCTCTACTCCGGCCCGGTCAAGCGATCGGTCACGATCGCTGGGCATCAGACCTCGATCAGTCTCGAGCCCGTCTTCTGGGACGCGCTGCGCGCCGAGGCGGCGCGGCTCGAGCTGCCCGTCAACGCGCTGATCGCGCGGATAGACGTCGAACGGATCGCCGCCGACGATCCGCCCAATCTGGCGAGCGCGATCCGCCTCTGGCTGTTCGCGCAGCGGGGATAGGCGGCGATTTCGCAGATCGCGTTTTATGTCCGTTTTGGCGTGGAAAGCAGGCATTGGCATCCGACGAGCGCCAAGCTGGGACGATCACAGGCTCGCGACGACAACGTGCGCCGACATGGGCTGATCCAAAGGTCCTGAACCAAATCTCTTCTCCAGGGCATCCGCCGCCGCCTCGGTGGCCGCATTCAAATCCCCGCGCGCTTCGATTTCCGCACGAAGCGGTGTCCCTTGGCACAGCCCGATCGCTGCCGTACTGGGAGAGGCCGCCCGGCTGCGCTTCTCGACTGTCTCGATGACAACCTGCGAGAAACCTGACCGGCGCACGTCTTCCTTCAGTTCCTCGGTATCGAAATAACCCCATGGTACTCGGGTGAAGAAGCTCGGCGGATCGTCTGGGAACAAGGCTGCCATCGCGTCGTGAACGACTTGGGCAATCGGGGAGTCGCTCAGCCGGTTCCAGACATTGAAGATGAACGTGCCCGCGGGCTTCAGCACTCTTCGCGCTTCGGCGTAGCCCGCCGGCCTGTCGGGGAGGAACATCATCCCGAATTGGCAAGCTACCACGTCAAAGGTGGCATTCGCGAACGGCAGTGACTGCGCGTCTGCTGCTCTGAACTCCACCCGCGGCGCGCTGATCCTCCGAGCAGCTATATCGAGCATTGCCTGGTTAAGGTCGGTTGCCAGGACCTGCGCGTCTGGAACTGCCTCGATTATCTGCAACGTCGCCAGGCCGGTACCTGCGGCCGTCTCCAGCACCGATTGCGGTCGCAGCGTAGCAACACGACCTGCGATGTCTTCGGCATAGGGAGCGAAGAGAAGCTCAGCCAGATGGCGATCGTAGATTTCAGGAATGCTCCCGGAAAATGCTACATCTGTAGAAGCCATCCGCCGCCTCCCTATTTTGATGGCACAAACAGTTACACCTCGTTTGGAAACGTGTCGAGCATGGGGGCAATGCGGGTGGAGGGTGCTCCCCAATGTCCGCAATTGGTGGTGGGTTCAACGGGTCGCCGCAACACACTCTGCGAACTTTTCAGCCGGCGTCTTAAAGAGCAATGTCTTTCTCGGTCTTTCGTTGAGCTGACGCGCCACGGCGCTCAGCTTGGCCTGGCTGAAGATGGATAGATCCGTACCCTTGGGCAGATACTGACGCAGCAGGCGGTTGGTGTTTTCGTTGGTGCCGCGCTGCCATGGGCTTCTCGGATCGCAAAAATACACGTCGACGTCGGTGGCCAGGGTGAAGCGCTGATGGTCGGCAAGCTCCTTGCCACGGTCCCAGGTCAATGATTGATATAGCTCGCGCGGTAATTTGCGTGCCTGTTTGATCAAGGCCGAGACGACACTGCCGGTGTCTTTATTCGCAACCTTGACCAGGATCACATAGCGCGACTGGCGCTCGACGAGCGTGGCGATGTAGCTATTGCGTGATCCAGCAAGCAGATCGCCTTCCCAATGTCCGGGCACGGCGCGATCTTCGACCGACGCCGGCCGGTCACTGATCGATATGGCGTTCTTTACCTGGCCAAGCCCGTCCCGTTTCAGACTGGCATGGCGCGAACGGCGGATCGTGCGTTTGGCCCTGAGATACTCAAGAAGCTCCTTCTTCAGGACACCACGGGCTTGAATGAACAGGCTTTTGTAGATCGTTTCGTGTGACACCCGATGCTGCTCTTCGTCCGGAAACCTGCGTTTGAGCCAGCCTGCGATCTGCTCTGGCGACCACTTGCGGCACAGTTTGGCTGATACTGTTCGGCGCAGGGAGGCATGGCAAGCCAGCTTGCATGGCTTCGGGCGTCGCGCACGATCCCATGCCGCCTGATCCGATGCCACGGCCCGGTAGCATTCCGTGCCCCCGTTGCGGCCGACCTCCCGGCTGATGGTCGAGGGCGCTCGACCAAGCCGGATAGCAATGGTCCGCAGCGACAAGCCTACTCCGAGCCCTCTGGAAATCTCCTCGCGCTCGCTCAGTCGCAACGCCTGGCTGGGGCGTTTTCGTTCCGGTGGACGGATGCCGCCGGATGGCGACAGCACCGAGAAGATCGACGAAGACTCCCGCTCGAACCGCCGTCCGATCGAACTCATCGACTCACCGCGCCGCCAGCGATCCCAGATTTCGGCCCGCTGTTCCGCCGAGTAGTAAATCCGCCGTCGCTGCTTCATCGCTCCACTCCATCTCGTTAAAAACTGAAGTGTTGCGACCACCCGTTGAACCCACCGCTGAAAGCGGAAATCTGGTTCGCGCATTCACGTCGTGCTGGAACTGATCGGCGACTGCGCTATTGAATCGCCAACGCAATTCAGCCGGAGCCTCCCCATGATCCGCAACACCGCCCCGCTTGCCTTTCTCGCCATCTTCGCCGCCTGCTCGGCAAGCAACAGTTCCAATGCGCAGCCGAGTGCGCAGACCGCCAGTGCGCGCCCGTTCGAGGCGAGCGAGGTGGCGAAATTTAACGAGCCCTGGGCGATGGCGTTTCTGCCGGGCGGCAAGCAACTGCTCGTCACGGAAAAGGCGGGCAAGCTCAAGCTCTTCACGATCGGCGGATCGACGGTCGACGTCGCGGGCGTACCGAACGTCGCCTATGGCGGGCAGGGCGGCTTTGGCGATGTCGTGCTGCACCCTCAATTTGCGCAGAACGGCCTCGTCTATCTGAGCTACGCCGAGCCGGGCGAAGGCAACACGCGCGGTGCCGCTGTTGCGCGCGCGAAGCTCGTGATTGCGCCGAACGACAGCGCCAGGCTCGAGGGCCTGCAGGTGATCTGGCGTCAACAGCCCAAGGTCACCGGCGAGGGCCATTACGGTCACCGCATCGTCTTTGCACCCGACGGGCATATGTTCATCGCCTCGGGCGAGCGGCAGAAATTCGATCCCGCACAGGATATGAAGGCCAATCTGGGCAAGGTGCTGCGGCTTAACGACGATGGCAGCGCGCCCGCGGATAACCCCTTTGCGAAGGAAGGCGGCGTCACCGCGCAGATCTGGTCATTGGGCCACCGCAATCCCCTCGGCATCGCCTTCGACGCCAGCGGCAAGCTCTGGGACATCGAAATGGGGCCCAAGGGTGGCGACGAGCTCAATCTCGTCAGGCGCGGCGCGAATTATGGCTACCCCATCGTCTCCAATGGCGATCATTATGACGGCAAGCCAATCCCCGATCACGACACGCGTCCCGAATTCGCCGCGCCCGCGGTCTGGTGGACGCCGGTGATCTCGCCTTCGAGCCTGATTTTCTATTCGGGCGACCAGTTCCCCGCATGGAAGGGCAGCGCGCTCGCGGGCGGCCTGTCCTCGAAAGCGCTTGTCCGTATCACCTTCGATGGCGAGAGCGCGCGCGAGGCCGAACGCTTCGACATGGGCGAGCGCATCCGCGCCGTGGCGCAGGGCCCCGACGGCGCGGTCTGGCTGCTCGAGGATGGCGAAGACGGCGCCGGCGGACGGCTGCTCAAGCTCACGCCGCGACGCTGAGCGGCATCTCCCACGGGTGCTGCGGATAGTAACGCGCCATCATCCGACTGACATAGGCGACCAGATTGGGATAGCCCAGCGTCAGATCGCGCAGCGGCGTGTCGAAGAACGGCGTCAGGATCCCGGCCAGCACGGCAAAGGCGATTGCGTCGACCCCCGTCGGGTGATCCGCCATCAGATGGCGTTTGCCTCCGAGCAACGTTGAAAGCGCCGCGATCGAGCGCGCGCCGAGCCAGGTGATCTCGTTGGGTGCATGACGGCCGATCCCCACTGCACGCAGATTTGCGGCAGTCACGGCGTGCATCTGCTCACGGCGGGCGGCCGCCTCATCGTCGGGCAGGAAGTCGAACCAGCGCGCCGGCCCCTTCTCGAAATTCTCGGGGATCATGAAGCGGCCCCACGCCGACACCCAACCGAGCTGGTTCTCTATCATGCGCTCGATCACCCACGCCTGGGCGCGTTCGGCAACGTTCAGCCCTTCGTCGAGATCGATGCCATATTTGGTTTCAAGCCATTCGCGGATGAAAGTCGAATCGGCGACCACCGTGCCGTCATCGTCGATGAAGGGGATCTGGCCCTTGGGCGCGTCGGGCGGTATCGCCGCACGCTTTTCATAGGGGAGTCCTGCCATCAGAAGCTGGACCTCGGTCTTGGTCACGTAAGGGCTTGTCTCGGGAAGCCCAAAGCTTGGCTTGCTGCCATATAGGATGATCATCGCTCGTCTCCCTCTGATTGAGAAAGACTCATACTGACACTATGCTGCCAACATGGTGTCAGCAGTCTGGCGGTAGGAGGAAAGCATGAGACGCGCCGAACGCCTTTTCCAGATCGTCCAGATCCTGCGCCGTGCGCGCGGGCCCGTAACCGCCGATGCGATCGCCAGCGAACTCGAGACCTCGAAGCGCAGCGTCTATCGCGACATCGCCGCGCTGATTGGCCAGCGCGTGCCTGTGCGCGGCGAGGCGGGGATCGGCTATGTCCTCGAACGCGGCTTCGACCTGCCGCCGCTGATGCTGACATCGGACGAGGTCGAGGCCGCGGTGCTTGGCGCGCAATGGGTCGCGCATCGCGGCGATCCCGCGCTGGCGCGTGCGGCGCGCGACCTGATCGCGAAGATCGAGGCGATTGTGCCCGAGACGCTGCGCCCGCACATCGACGATCCCGCGCTGCGCGTGCCCCCGATCTGGGGCGAGCCCACCGACACGATCGACATGGCCGCCGTGCGCGCGGCGATCCATGGCGGGCGCAAGATCGCGCTCGACTATCGCGACGTCGAGGGCCGCGCGACCGTCCGCGTGATCTGGCCGGTGACGGTCGGCTATCGCGATACTGGGCGCACGATCATCGGCTGG
The DNA here is from genome assembly GCF_003590775.1 of Sphingomonas cavernae. GTDB lineage: Bacteria > Pseudomonadota > Alphaproteobacteria > Sphingomonadales > Sphingomonadaceae > Sphingobium_A > Sphingobium_A cavernae. The sequence goes on from NZ_QYUM01000002.1 coordinate 1,466,929, forward strand.
TGCGAATTGCGCGACGATTTCCGCACCTTCCGCGCCGATCGCGTCGCCGCCGCCGAGTTCCTCGACGAGCGCTACCCGGAACGGCCCACGATGCTCCGCGCCAAATGGAGGCGAAAGATCGAAGCCGAGATGCGCGCGTGTGAGGAGGCAGGGGCAATGGCGCGCGCCGATTCGACTATTGCTCGCGCCAAAGCCCAACCATCCACACCGTCATGCTGAACTTGTTTCAGCATCCATGAACACGAACCTCGCCTGTTCTGCGCCGGCGGTGTTCGAGAATGAGGCCTCAGTTGCCCGCCGCCGCCACACCCGTCCCCGGCTTCAACAGGTCGAGCACCGCTGCGGTCATCGCGACGGTGCCCGTGGTTACCGACGGTTCGGGATCGATCTTGAACAGCGGCGAATGGTGCGAGGGCACCGGCGCGCCGCCCGCCTTCTCCGCGTCGAACGCCGCCTGCGGGGTTCCGCCGACCGCGAAATAATAGCCGGGGATGCCGTACTGCTTCTCGACGAAATAGGCGAAGTCCTCGGCGCCCATCGACTCCTGCACAAAGGGTTCGACCGCGTCCTCGCCCAGCGCCTGCACCATCACCGCGTTGAGCCGGCCCGCGAGCGCGGCGTCGTTGATCGTCGTCGGCGTGCCCTCGACATGGCGCACTTCGGGCAGCTTGTCCTCGGGCATGCCATGTGTGCGCGCGACGCCCTTGGCCACGCGCTCGACCGCCTTGACCAACTGCGCCCGCGTCGCCTCGTCATTGGCGCGGACGGTCACCTGCAGCTTCGCGCGATCCGAAATGATGTTGGGCCGCGTGCCCGCATGGAACGAACCGACCGTGATGACCGCGGGCGAAAGCGGCATCACCTCGCGGCTGGTGATCGATTGCAGCGCCACCACGATCTGCGATCCAATATAGACGGGGTCCTTGCCCGTATGTGGCGCGGCGCCGTGCGCCCCTACGCCATGGACGATGATATCGAGCGCGTCCGCGGACGAATATTGGAGGCCCTCCGCCGCGCTCACCTTGCCCGTGGCAAGGCCCGAGCTGACATGAAAGGCCAGCGCATAATCGGGCTTGGGAAAGCGCGTGTAGATGCCGTCGGCGAGCATCGCCTTGGCGCCCGACACGGGCTCCTCGGCGGGCTGCGCGACGAAGATCACGGTGCCCTTCCATCGGTCCTTCATCGCGGCGAGGCGCTTGGCGGTGCCGACCAGCGAGGTGATGTGCACGTCATGGCCGCAGGCGTGCATCACGGGCACCTCTTCCCCGTCCGCATTGGTCTGCCGCGCCTTCGACGCGTTGGGCAGGCCCGATTTCTCCTCGACAGGCAGGCCGTCCATATCGGCGCGGATCATCACTACGGGGCCGTCGCCATTCTTCATCACGCCGACCACGCCCGTTCTGCCGACGCCTTCGGTGACGGTCACGCCCGCCTTCCTGAGCTCGGCGGCCATGCGTGTCGCGGTCTTGGTCTCAAGGAAGCCAAGTTCGGGATTGCGGTGGAAATAGTCGAACAGCGCGCCCAGTGACGCCTTGTAATCCGCCTCGACCGCCGGCGCGTAATCGGGCTGGGCGTGGGCGGGCGCGGCAAGGCAGGCGGCGGCAAGCAGCAGATAACGAAGGCGCATTCATATCTCCCCGAAACGATTTTGGGAGACATTATACGCAAGCGCCCTCGCGTCCAGCCCTGCAGTCAAAACCCCTTTCTTCCTTCGCGCCTTCGCGTCTCCGCGCGAGAAAAGCGATGTTCGCGCGGAGACGCGGAGGCGCGGAGAAGAGGGCAGTTAAGGCCTCAAGCTGGCCCGACGCGAAACGCGCAGAGCTTGTTGCCGTCGAGATCGCGGAAATAGGCGCCGTAAAACGCCTGCGGGCCTTCCTCGCCGCGCAGGCCCGGCTTGCCCTCGCACGTCCCGCCGAGTTCGAGCGCCCTGGCATGGAGCGCATCGACCTTGGCGCGTTCGTCGACCACCAGCGCGACCATGCCGCCATTCCCGATCGTCGCCGGCTTGCCGTCATAGGGACGCGTCACCGCGAGCATCGGCTTGTCGAAGGCGACGCCGTACATTGTGAAGTTGTTCTGCTCGAACTCCATCACGCGCTTCGCGCCGAGATCGCCGAGCAGTGCGTCGTAGAAGGCGAGCGCCTTTTCGCTGTTGTTGGTGCCAAGCGTGGCATAGCCGATCATCGTATCATCCTCTCACTGGTGTTCTTGACGCTGCGTCAGGCGCAGTCGCCCGTGCGCTTGCCCGTCGTCTTGGCCTTCATCGTCATCGCGCCGCCCGGCATTTGCGGGTTGGAGATCTTCATCTCGGTCGCCATCTGATAGGCATCGGCCGAATAGGCGCCCGCCATGGTGATTTCCGAAGTGCCCCCGCCCTGGCCGCCCGTGCAGCTCATCTGCGCGTCGATCTTGCCGTCCGCCATCGAAAAGCGCTTGTAGCTGCAATTGCCGTCGCCCTGCTTCTTGAACATTTCCTCGGCGTTCTTGTCGGCCTCTTCCCTGGTCATGCAGTGGCTGATCTTGTTGGTCCGCCCCGTCATCTGCTTGAGCATCTCGGGCGGCATTCCGGGCATATCGGCCTCGACGATCTCGACCGTGGTGTCCCACTGCCCGGCCATGAACTTGGCGGCTTGGGCCATATCGCTCTTCATCGCGGCAGGGTCCTTCGCCTTTTCCTCAGGCGACTTGCTACACGCGGCGAGTACCAGAAATGTCAGCATGGCAACGCGTTTCATCTTCATTCCCTTCACGCTCAGGATGGATCGGTCTACGTTGCGACCTGCCTAAGCATCACCCATATCGGAACAATATGGCAATCCAAATCCGCACCACGCTCGAAGAGCCCGAGACGGGGCAGAGCTTCGTCCCCCACCGCCCCGAGCGTCCGCCCAAGGCCGAGGGCGGCAAGGCGTTCAGGATCGTCTCCGACTATGAGCCCGCGGGCGACCAGCCCACCGCGATCGCCGAACTCGTCGAACAGGCGCAGGGCGGCGAGCGCGATCAGGTGCTCCTCGGCGTCACCGGCTCGGGCAAGACCTTCACCATGGCCAAGGTGGTCGAGGCGCTCCAGCGCCCCGCGCTCGTGCTGGCGCCCAACAAGATCCTCGCCGCGCAGCTCTACGGCGAGTTCAAGAGCTTCTTTCCCGACAACGCGGTCGAATATTTCGTCAGCTATTACGACTATTACCAGCCCGAGGCCTATGTCCCCCGCTCGGACACGTACATCGAGAAGGAAAGCTCGGTGAACGAGGCGATCGACCGGATGCGCCACTCCGCCACGCGCGCGCTGCTCGAGCGCGACGACGTGCTGATCGTTGCCTCGGTCTCGTGCCTCTACGGCATCGGCTCGGTCGAGACCTATTCGGCGATGATCTTCGACCTGAAAAAGGGGCAGGTCGTCGACCAGCGCGAGATCATCCGCAAGCTCGTCGCACTGCAATACAAGCGCAACGACGCCGCCTTCGTCCGCGGCAATTTCCGCGTCCGCGGCGACAGCCTCGAACTCTTCCCCTCGCACTATGAGGACACCGCCTGGCGCATCGCATTCTTCGGCGACGAGATCGAGGAGATCACCGAATTCGATCCGCTGACGGGCAAGAAGGTCGCAAGCCTCGATTATGTCCGCGTCTATGCGAACAGCCACTACGTCACCCCCGGCCCCACGCTCAAACAGGCGATGGAGGGCATCCGCCACGAGCTGACCGAACGCCTCAAGGAACTCGTCGCCGAAGGCCGCCTCCTCGAAGCGCAGCGCCTCGAACAGCGCACCAATTTCGATCTCGAGATGATCGCCGCCACCGGCTCCTGCGCAGGGATCGAGAATTACAGCCGCTTCCTCACCGGCCGCCTCCCCGGCGAGCCGCCGCCGACGCTGTTCGAATATCTCCCTGAAAACGCGCTGCTCTTCGTCGACGAAAGCCATGTCACCATCGGCCAGATCAACGGCATGTCGCGCGGCGACCACAGGCGCAAGCTGACGCTCGCCGAATATGGCTTCCGCCTGCCCAGTGCGATCGACAACCGCCCCTTACGCTTCAACGAATGGGAGGCGATGCGCCCCCAGACCACCTATGTCTCGGCGACCCCGGGTTCATGGGAGATGGAGCAGACCGGCGGCGTGTTCAGCGAACAGGTGATCCGCCCCACCGGCCTGATCGACCCGCCCGTCACCATCCGCCCGATCGAGGATCAGGTCGACGACCTCATCAACGAATGCCGCGAAACCACCAAGGCCGGCTACCGCACGCTCGTCACCACGCTCACCAAGCGCATGGCCGAGGACCTGACCGAATATATGCACGAGGCGGGGATCAAGGTCCGCTACATGCACTCCGACGTCGAGACGCTGGAGCGCATCGAGCTGATCCGCGACCTCAGGCTCGGCGTCTACGATGTGCTCGTCGGCATCAACCTGCTGCGCGAGGGTCTGGACATCCCCGAATGCGGCCTTGTCGCGATCCTCGACGCCGACAAGGAAGGCTTCCTGCGCTCCGAAACCTCGCTGATCCAGACCATCGGCCGCGCCGCGCGCAATGTCGACGGCCGCGTGATCCTCTACGCCGATCGCATCACCGGCAGCATGGAGCGCGCGATGCGCGAGACCGATCGCCGCCGCGAAAAGCAGCTCGCCTTCAACGCCGAGCACGGCATCACCCCGCAGACGATCCGCAAGAACATCGGCGACATCATCTCGCACGTGGCGTCCAAGGATCAGGTCACCGTCGAGATCGACGACGACAAGCCCCACATGGTCGGCCACAACCTCCGCGCATACATCGAGGAACTCGAAGCCAAGATGCGCAAGGCCGCCGCCGACCTCGAATTCGAGGAAGCCGGAAGGCTACGCGACGAAATCCGCGCGCTCGAACGCGAGGAGCTGGGCCTGCCCGACACCGAGCACAAGGCGCCAACGATGGGCCGCAGCAACGAGGGCAAGCCGGGGACACGCAAGACGCGGTACGGGAAGACGCAGCGGAAGTTCGGGCGGTAGGGGGCTAGGCGGGGCTGAAAAGCGGCTCCCGTCTGCCGGTCCCTCTATAGCTGAGCGCAGGCTGATAGCTTTTAGGCTACTCTCAACGCAGCGAAAACATCGTTCGTGCGACGAATGGTGTTCACTTTTTGTTTCTAGGCTACTATGCTCCGCCATCACTAAGCCCGCGTGAGTATGGGGCATTCATTCTTTGATGAGCAGCGCGACCAGTCGCTCGTGAAGGCGGCGATCGTGTCTAAGTACTTCGACGCGTGGAGCCGGGTCATGATTGCGAATGCCAGCAAGGGCGTTCCCATTTCTCGTCTCGCATATATCGACCTTTTTGCCGGTCCCGGCCGATACAAGGATGGGACCAAATCTACACCGCTAATGGTTCTCGAACGCGCAATCGCCGAGCCAGCGCTGGCATCCAGGCTGGTTGCAATGTTCAATGACGCCGATCCCGACAACGTTGAGTCTTTGACGCAAGCCCTACACGACATGGAAGGGGTAGATCGACTAAAGCACCCGCCGCGCATTCTTTGCACTGAGATCGGCGTTGATGCACAAAGCATGTTTACGGAGGCACACGGGTGCCCGACTTTCTCATTCATTGACCCATTCGGTTACAAGGGGCTATCACGTGGCATTATTCAATCGGTGATCCGAGAATGGGGTTGCGATTGCATATTTTTCTTCAACTACAGCCGCATAAATGCCGGTATCAACAATGACGCCGTGCGCCATCACATGGATGCATTGTTTGGGAGCGATCGCATCGAGAAGATGCGCGCTCACTTGCAGAAAACCAATCCGGTAGAACGCGAAGCCTTTGTGCTTGAGGAGTTGGCACAGGCGCTGAAGGAAATGGGCGCAACATACATGCTGCCTTTTAGATTTCGCCGACCGGATGGTAGCCGAACTTCTCACGCGCTTGTTTTTGTGACCAAGCACCCTTTGGGTTATTCAATCATGAAAGGCATAATGGCAGGAGAGAGTTCGACCGAGGATCAAGGCGTGCCCTCATTCGAGTACTCGCCCGCCGATGCACGGTGTCCCATGCTGTTTTCGTTTAATCGCCCGCTAGATTCCTTGGCGGGGAGTTTGCTCGAAAATTTTGCAGGTCGGACAATGAGCATGAAAACAATCTTCGAAACACACAACATTGGTACGCCCTTTGTTGAGAAGAACTACAAGCAGGTGCTGAATCAGATGGAGGTTGACGGAGGGATCACAGCCAATCCGCCTGCGAGCGCTCGACCAATGAGAAAAGGGGAGCGCACGTTCTCGGATAAAACCGTGGTCACATTCCCCGCGAAGGCAGTTTGATGGGTAGCTCTTCATCAATCGAATGGACTGATGCGACATGGAATCCAGTCGCAGGCTGCAACGTGCTCTCTGCCGGCTGCACCAACTGTTATGCAATGAGAATGGCGGCTCGGCTGGAGGTTATGGGTCAAGCTAAGTATGTTGGCACCACACGCAGGTCCGGCAATCGCCGAGTATGGACCGGAAAAATCGTTCTAGACCATGCGGCCCTGTCCGCCCCGCACTCATGGAAGCGTGGTCGACACGTCTTCGTCAACAGCATGTCCGACCTTTTCCACGAAGCTGTGCCGCTGGATTTCATCCGTGAAGTCTTCGAAGTCATGCGTGAAACGCCGCGTCACATATATCAAATCCTAACGAAGCGAGCGGAAAGACTTGCAGAGCTGTCACCCAAGTTGGACTGGCCGCTAAACGTATGGATGGGCGTGAGCGTCGAGAATGATGAAGTTTCGCGGCGCATCGATCACCTTCGCGCTTGTGATGCGCAAACTAAGTTCTTGTCGTGCGAACCATTAATTGGGCCGCTGGACAATCTGGACCTTGCCGGAGTTGACTGGGTGATTGCCGGTGGCGAGAGCGGGCCCGGCGCGAGGCCAATGCACCCAGATTGGGCGCGGTCGATCCGTGATCAGTGCCTCAAGCACGGCGTCGCTTTTCATTTCAAGCAGTGGGGCGGAGCCGTAAAGTCGAAACACGGCCGCGAACTCGATGGCCGTACTTGGGACGAGATGCCGACGCGTGAACTCGTACGAGAAGTGGCAGCGGTAGCTTAACTCGCGGCGATGGGGGTAATGTGGGCCGAATCAATTATGATACACTTGCGGGGCTCCAGCGCTTAGGCGAGGCCCGTGCAAAGCTAGACGAGCGGGCTGCAGCCGTCTTGACGTTTCACGCCGCATTGGAGCGTGAGATGGACATCGTTTTGGCTCGCCTACTCCCGCGTGCCGACAAACTCCGGGGTCTGGGGTTTTCGCAGAAACTTTCGGTTTTAGATGCTGCTTGGCGCGGTCCGGCCGATGCGGGCAACAAGCTCTGCAAGGCGCTTTTCCTATTCAACGAGCTTCGTAATTCCATTGCTCACGGAGATGAAGCTCGGATCGTCAATCGTCATCTCGCACGGCTTGCAGCGGCATTTGCAGAGATATTTCCTGATCACCATGGCGTGAAGGACATCCAACTAGTCGCGGCTGGGCTCGTGGGATTTCTCGCAGATGGCCCGGTGAATTTGGACAAGCTCCGCATTCCAGAGCCGAAAAATGGTGAACGCCGTGCCGTCGCGGCGTGCGGTGAGAGCGAGAAGGCTGCACGGGAATAGACCGCTCAGCGGACTGTCCGGCAGCGTCGTCGTGCGCTCGCCCGCCACGCCCTCTACCGACTTACCCCGATATAAGCGCCCTTCGATTGCGATAGGATGGCGGCCGCACGTTGCCGCCGGGAGTCGCATCCCCGAAACCGCAACACCGTCGCCGGCCGCCCCGGCACGCATGATGCGGGCGACCGGTTCCTTCGAAAAGGAGCCCGGGAATGAACGCGACCGTCAGCCCCTAGCCTGTCGGCGATCGCGCGGGAACCCCTGTCCTACACGCCCCCAATCTGCCACGCTCCAACGGCCCTTCAGGCTCATTGAACCGTTGAGATCGTCGTCACTGGCATGGATCGGCCAACCCGATCGATGGCGACAGAATGCGCGTGTAAGTTTTTCCTCGTACGCGCGAACTTTGCGAAGTTTGGCGCAGTGTGAAGTTTGCCTTCCCGATTCACGCACAAGCCGCCGGGTGCCGCCTGCCGCGTGCGGGCTTCACCGGGGCGGGGCAGCGCGCGCCTTCGCCGGCCGGAGCAGCGTGCGACCGACCGCGCGTGCGTCGACCGCGGCGCGGCTGAACAGCATCGGCTGCATCTCGCCGCGAATCCAAGGGCCGTAGAGATCGCGATAATGCGGTGAGCGCGGGTCGTTCGACTGGCCCGGCAGGTTGAGCATCAGCGAATTGTCCCACGCGCCGACATCGATCACCTGCAGATAGCTCGCGCCGCCGCTCACGGCCCAGCCGGGTGCGCTGCGCGCCCAGCGCGCCATGACGGTGTAGGAATCGCCGCCCGATCCTTCCCCCTCGATAGCGGGAAAGGCTCTGGCGATCGCGGGAATGCTCGACAGCGGATGCGCGATGCGCACCTGATGCAGCGTCCCCCATCGCCATGCCGCGGGATCGGGGCCGAGCGTCTCGCGCGCGGTGGCCCATCCCGCGGCGAGCGCCGCGTCGAACAGCGCGTCGCGCGCTGCGGCCGGGTCGGGGCCAAGCCGTGCGTCGGGGCGGGCCAGCAGCCCGAGCAGCACCGAAGGCGCGATCTGCGTCACCAGTGCGCGGGCGCGTTCGGGCACGACCAGCGCCAGCATCCGCTTGCCCAGTTCGCGCCAGACGATTTCGAACAGCGCCGCGGGCGCGCTGTCGCGCTCCAGCCGCGCATCCCAGCCGCGCAGCATCGCGATCGCAGGCCCGGCAGCGGCCGACCCGCGCGCGGGCAGCAGCGCGATCAGTTGCTGCGCCGGCGCCGACAAGGTGTCGTGCATCAGCGCGACGCTGTCGGCCACCGTGTGTTTGGGCTGCGCCGAAAGCACCTCGGCGATGCGTTCGTAGCGATAGGGGTCGCGGAACGAAAAGGCGGGGATGCGGTCGCGCGGCCAGTCGGTGGGCAGGTTGTTCTGGTTGGCGGAGGCGAACCAGCCCCTGGCCGGATTGTATTCGCTCGGTAGCGCGCGAAAATTGCGCATGCCCGTCCAGTCGTAGCGGCCGTCACCGGGCACGGGCATCAACCCGTCGCCCTTGCGGCGCTCGGGCACGAAGCCGATCACCTGCCAGCCGTGATTGCCGTCGACATCGGCATAGTGGAAATTGGTCGGCGACGGATGGAAGCGGAACGCTTCCTTCAGGCTTTCCCAGTCGCGCGACAGGTTGATCGCGATCATCGCGAACGCGCCCGATGCACCGGGCTGGAGGTCAATCGCAGCGATCGCGGTCGCGCGGCGCTTCGCCGGATCGTGCGAGACCACGGGGCCCTGCACCGCGTAGCGCGCGGAAACTGTCCTTGTCGGCGCTCCCTTCACCGCGATCGCGATTTCGACGCGTTCGAAGCTCTTCCAGCCATCGCCATGGCGGTAGCGCTCGGGATCCTCGGGGTGGAGTTCGAGGATGAACAGATCCTCCTGATCGATGTGAAAATTGGTGCGGCCGAACGCGAAGCGCTCGGTATGCCCCTGCATGATCCCGGGCAGGCCGGGGGCGCCGCCGCCGATCACGTCGAGCCCGGGCGCGGTCAAATGCGCGACATGGCGCGGACCGAAACCGCCAATGCCCAGATGCGGATCGTTGGTGAGGATCGGCCGGCCCGTCGCGGTGCGCGCGGGCCCCACGGTCCACGCATTGCTGCCCGCATTGGCGCGGTCGAGCGCGGCGGTCGATGGGCCCGCGGGATCGGGCGCGGGCGCGAGCGCGTCGAAGGGCAGCTTGCCGGGGCGGAGCGCGCCCAGATCCGCCTCAGACACCGCAGCGGCATCAAGGCCTTCGGGTGTGCGCAGCGTCCATTGGGGGCGAAGCGGCGCGATCACCGCGTCGAGTTCGAGCAGCCCCATCGCCGCGAGCCGTGCGCGCCGGACCTCGTCTTCGACATTACCGAGCGACGCCTCGCGCGCCAGCACCAGATCGCGCAGGTCCCATTTCAGCGGCCGGATGTTCAATATGTCATATTCGTGCGGCAGCAGCGTAGGGTCGGCCAGCACCTCATCGATGCGCGCATTGATTCCGTCGACGTAGCCGCGCGCCGCTGCGAGGATGTTCTCGGGCACGCGCGCCAGCTCCGCATCAAGGTCTCCGCGATAATGGAACAGCCGCGCGGTTTCGTCATGCACCGCGAAGTCGGGCCCGAACGCTTCCGCCATCCGCCCCAGCTCGCGCCGATGGGCAAGATCGATCTGGAACAACCGGTCGCGCGCGACGACATAGCCCTGCCCGAAAAAGGCGTCGGGGATCAATTGGGCGCGGATATGCGGCACGCCATAGGGGTCGTCGACGATCTCGATCGGCGCGTACAGGCCCTCGGTGCTAAGCTGCCGCGTCCGGGACGGCGGCGTTCGTCCCAACGCGTGGCCGGTCGCGGTGGACGAAAGCGCTACGGCCGCCGCCGAGCCAAGCAGGAATGCACGGCGGTTGAGCATTGGCAGATCTCCCATTTATGATGGCACAGGCTAGCGTCGCGGTCGCGGATATGCCGTATCGCAAGCGATTGGGCGACCATAGGTTGAAGCTATGGGTAAGCCGTTGGCCGATGGACGGTAATTTGGGCGCAAGCCGCGAGACGCCGTGGTGACCGCCTTTTGTCATGGATGGCGGATGACACACGGCGGATCCCTTATCGACTGGGCCCAAAAGGCAGCAGAACTTGACACCCATGGCTGCGCGCTGCTGCCCGGTCTGCTGGACGCGGCCGCCTGCGTTGCCGCCCGCGCGCTATGGTCGGAAGGCAGCTTCCGCTCGGAGGTCAACATGGCGCGGCACGGCTACGGGCGCGGGGTCTATCGCTATTTGGCCTATCCGCTGCCCGATCCAATCGCAGAGCTTCGCGCCGGGCTCTATCCGCCGCTCGCCCGCATCGCCAATCGCTGGGCGGCGATCCTCGGGACGGGCGTGGACTATCCGGACGAGCACGCCGCCTTTCGCGAACGCTGCCGCGCCGCGGGGCAGGTGCGGCCGACCCCGCTCATTCTGCGCTATGGCGCGGGGGACTGGAATGCGCTCCATCAGGACCTCTATGGCGAGCATGTCTTCCCGCTTCAGGTCGCGATCCTGCTCTCGGCGCCGCAGGCGGATTTCACCGGCGGCGAGTTCGTGCTGACCGAGCAGCGCCCGCGCATGCAGTCGCGCCCCGAGGTCGTGCCACTGTCGCAGGGCGATGCCGTGGTCTTCCCCGTGCGCGAGCGGCCGGTGCAGGGCAGCCGCGGCTGGCACCGTGTCCAGATGCGCCATGGGGTGAGCCGGCTGCGTTCGGGCGAGCGCTTCACGCTGGGCATCATTTTCCACGATGCGCTCTGACGCTTTCTTGCAATCCTTCGGTCATGGGAATCGGCTATAAGCCACACGCTGTAGCGTCGCGTCCGTCGCACGAGGAGCGATCCGATGGCTACCCGAACCGCATCTTCGCCGCGCGTGCTGAGCGATCGTCGCTTCTTTACCGGAATGGCGATCGCGATGGCGGTCACCGCCTTTATCGGCTTCGCGCCAACCTATTATCTCGCCGGGCTGAACGACGCGCCCACGCCTCTGCTTACGCCGCGCCTTCACCTGCATGGCGCGCTGTGCACCGCGTGGATGCTGCTGCTCGTCGCACAGACCGGGCTGATCGCAGCGGGCCGCGCAGACATTCACCGGCTGACCGGCATGGCGGGTGTCGCGCTTGGCGCCGCGATCTTCGTTTCGGGCATTTTCACCGCGATCCATAGCGAGCGCCGCGTGCACACCGACCTGAATGCCGGCACGCTCGCCGATCCCTATGTCTTCCTGATCTTCCCCTTCGCGGCGGTCGGCATGTTTGCGCTGTTTGGGGCAATCGGCGTCGCGAACCGCCATCGTCCCGGTGTCCACAAGCGGCTGATGTTGCTGGCCACGATGAGCCTGCTCGGTCCTGCGCTCGCGCGGATCGTCACCCAGCTTCACCTCCCGGTGACCAATGCCATCGGCGCGCTGGTGCTGATCAACCTGTTCCTCGCAGCACTGGTGGCCTACGATCTTGCGACGCGCGGCCGGCTGCATCCCGCCACGCTCTGGGGTGGCGGCTTTCTCCTTATCTCCGAGCCGCTCAGGGTCGCGATCGGCTATAGCGAACCGTGGCGCGCCATTGCTCGCGCGGTGATGGGCTGATCAGTCCTCGTAGATCAGGCTCGTGCGCTTGGTTTCGGGCAGCATCAGGAAGGCCGCGGTCGCGACGCCGATGATGATCGTGACATACCAGTAGAACGCACTCTCCACTCCCGCGCCCTTGAACCACAGGGCGACATATTCGGCTGTGCCGCCGAACAGCGTGTTGCCCACCGCATAGGGCAGCGCAACGCCCAGTGTGCGGATATGCGCGGGAAAGAGCTCGGCCTTCACCAACGCGCTGATCGAGGTGTAGGCGGCGAGGATGAGGAGCGGGATCAGCACCAGTCCGAATGCCGCGATCGGCGTCTTCACCACCGCGAGCGCCGAGAAGACGGGCACCGAGATGATCATGCCGCCAATGCCGAAGAAGAGGAGAGAAGGCTTCCTCCCGAAGCGGTCCGCTATGTGTCCCCAGACGGGCTGGGCGAGCATGAACACCACCAGCGCCGCGGTCATCACCACCGTTGCGGTCTGCCGGTCGAAGCCGCTGGTGTTGACGAGGAACTTCTGGAGATAGGTCGTGTAAGCGTAGAAGGCGAGGCTGCCGCCCGCGGTGATCGCGGCGACCAGCACGAACTCGCGCGGATGGTCGCGCCACAGGTTGGTGGCCGAGGATTGCCGCCGGTCGGGCTTCATCGCTTCGAACGACGCGGTCTCGGCGAGCTTGCGGCGGAGGATGTAGACGCCGAGCGCCAGCACCGCGCCGATCGCAAAGGGTATGCGCCAGCCCCATGCCTCAAGCTGCGCCTCGCTCAGGAAGATCTGGAGGATCAGCACGACGCCCAGCGCGACAAGCTGCCCCGCGATCAGCGTGACATATTGGAAGCTCGACCAGAAGCCGCGCCGTTCACGTGTCGCCATTTCGGACAGATAGGTCGCGCTGGCGCCATATTCGCCGCCGACGCTCAACCCCTGCAACATGCGTGCGATAACGAGGATCGCGGGCGCGAGTGTCCCGGCAGTAGCGTAAGTGGGTGCCACCGCGATGAGCAGCGAGCCTGCGCACATCAGCCCCACCGAAACCGCAAGCCCCGCCTTGCGGCCATGGCGGTCGCCATAGATGCCCATGATCCACGCGCCGATCGGCCGCATCAGGAACCCCACCGCAAAGATCGCGGCGGTGCTCAGAAGCTGTGCAGTGGGATCGCCCTTGGGAAAGAAGACGGGTGCGAAATAGATGGCGAGCGCGGCATAGGCGTACCAGTCATACCATTCGACCAGATTGCCTGCCGAACCGCCGACGATCGACTTCAGGCGCTTCGCGTCGATGGACATGCTTCCCCCCATTGTTTGGAAGGGCTTATGCGGCAGCGTCCGGCGACGGGCAAGCGCGGGGCTGCGACGGGCGCGGCTTGTGTCGGTGACGATGATCCCTATGCTTGCGCGCGATTTCGGCTTGTTGGCGAGGGGTGGCATGCGTCGTTCGGTACTCGGTCCGGTTCTGGGTCTTCTGATGCTGCCCGCGGCGTGCGTCGCGCCCAAGGCTCCGCCGCCGGCGCCGCCTCCGGCCCCCGTCGCTCCGCCGCCCGCTCCGCCACCCGCGCCGCTTTCAAGCGACTGGCGTGACTGGCCGGTGACGGGGGGAGACTGGAGCTATCGACCCGGGGCTGGAGGATCGTCCGCGACCTTCGGCCGTCTCGGTGCGACGCCTGAGCTTTCGGTGCAGTGTGACCGCGCGACGCGACGTATCACGCTCGCGCGCGCCGGCGTGCTCGTGCCGGGCAAGAGCGCACGGTTGACGCTGCGCGCAACCGAGGGCGCGACGACCTATGCCGTCTCTGATGCGGGCGGTGCGCCCCCGCGCGTTGCCGCGACTGTCGCCGCGTCGGATCCTTTTCTTGACAAGATCGCGTTCAGCCGCGGGCGCGTGCTCGTCCAGCTCGACGGGGCACAAGATATAGTGGTGCCGAACTGGGCGGAATTTGCGCGCGTTGTGGAGGATTGCCGCGGCTGAGGCCGACTTGGCACGAAAGCGAATGATTGCCCGAAAAAAATAAATTTACAAGTCTTGTGTCGCGACTCGGGATGATTCACACATGATGCGTGCCCACGGGTACGAGAGCTTCAACATAGCGAAAGGAGGTGATCCGATGTCTCATGGTTCAGCAATGAGGTCGGTTCAGTCCGTTCGGGAGACGCGCCGCTAATAGCGCGATCATGGTCTCCCGGGCTGGAACTTCCGGCCGCTGACCATGTCAGGGGGTTGCCGGGCCGCATGGCCCGGCAACCTCTTTTCATTTTTGCGGGTTTTCGAGCGACGCCAGCTTTGTACGTGCGTCGTCGATCAGCGCGATGCCCGCCTCGCGGCTCACTATGCCGATGAAGCGCGCGAGATTGCTGCAAAATGCGCCGATGGAGCCCGATCGCTCGATATTGGCGGCAACCGGCAATTCACGGGTCGCACCATCCTCGCCGACATAGGCGATGGTCCCAGCCAGCCTGACCCGCGCTATGCAGGTTTCGTCGAATTCTTCGAGCTGCACGCACCGGTTGAGCGAACTGGCGCGATTCAACCGAAGCGTCACGACACCTGCGGTGCCGGCATCGGAGAGCGCGCCGTCGCGATCCCATGCCGTCAGCAGCGGCTTCAGCATCTGGCCGACCGGATTCTCGATCTTCCACGCCGAACACCCCATCCCGGCGGATATCGCGACATGATCGGTCGCGGGATCGGCGACGAAGGCGAGATCCATGTCGCCACGTGCGGGCGCGGGCGACATGGGCCCATCAAGCTGGTCCTTGGCCACCTTTTCTAGCGTCGCTGCGTCGATCTGATAGTCGACGGTGCGCGCCTCGGCCACGCCGCAGCCGAGCGCAAGGGCGGCAAGTGCCGCCCTTGCCAACACCCGACCGGTCACCGCGTACCCGTGGTTGCTGCGCCCTCGGCTGCGGCGCGTTCCTTTGCTTCCTTCTCGCGCTGCTTCTGCCGCGCCTTCAGGTCTTTCTTTGTGCTGCCCGCCAGAATGCGCGCGCTTTCAAGGCTGAATTCCTCGGCCAGCTTCTCGCGCACGCCGCCACCGCGCATCAGCATGCCGCCCCAGCCGCTATGGCTGTTTATGACATCGACATAGAAGGAACCCAGGCTCGCATTGGTCGCCGGATCGACAACCTCGACGATACCCGCAAGCTGATCCGCGCTCGGCGCGAGCAGGATCGCCATCGCCGCGTTCGCGGTCTTGAGCGTGTCGATCGTGACGACGAGCTTGATCGGCTGGCCGCCCTTCAGGCCCCATTCGCGCGTGACGTCTTCCATCACCAGCGGGAACATCTTCTGGAAGGGCAGCGTGGCATATTCGTCTTCGCCCGGACGGGCAGCGAACTGCGTGTCGAGGGCGACGGGCTGCAGCCTTGCTTCAGCGCGCTTCTCCGCGGCCTTCGCCTCGAACTTGGCAAATTTTTCCTGCGCGAGCGGGCTGATCGAAACCTCGACCGCGACGACATGATTGTTGTTGACGATTGCCGCGGGCAGCGGTTCGACGACCCGACGCTGCTTGGCGTCGGCGGGCAAGGCGATCGCGGCGAGCGCGAGCGCAACTATGGTTTTCAGCATTGATTCCCCCAGTATTCATCGCGCGCGAAACGGCGCGATGTCAGCGATTAAGGCCTTGATGCCAGGCGTTCGTCAAGTCCGTGCAGCAGGTACCGCGGCAGCGCTCCGGCTCATTTTTCGCCGCGTTCGAGCAGTTCCTCGCGGATGCGAAAGGCGTGGATCGCGACGCGCGTCTCAATCAGGAACAGGATCAGTCCCGCCACGAACAGCAGCATCGCGAGGATGAAGGCGATCGCGACGATATTGCCGATGTTGAGGTGAGTCAGCTCGGCGACGAACAGCACGGCGACGACGAGCGAGATCGCGATCGCGCTCGAGACGATCAGGAAGATCGCGGCGTTGACCAGCATCATTCGCCGGTCGAGCAGGCGGAGTTCCCAGACATGGCGTTCGTGCTCGACGCCGGTGCTCTGCGGATACAGGATTTCGAGCTGGCGCGATCGATCGATCACGCGCGAGAGCCGCGAGGCGAGCAGGTTGAGGATCGCGCCGATCCCCGCGAGCAGGAAGACGGGCGCGACGGAAAGCTGGATTGCCTGCGCAATGGTGGTGACGGCGGGTGCGACTTCCATGTGCCGAAAAGACGCGACGAGGGCGCTCGGGTCAAGAGGCTCACGGCTTGGTAACCCGCCAGGGCTAAAGACGACGGCCATGAACAGGCCGGTCATGCCCGAAGCCCTTGCGGGGGCGGCGCCTTATCCCGTGGCGGAACGCACGCGCGGTCTTGCGCCCACGATCGACGCCGTGGCCCGCGTCGCGCCCAACACGCATCGCTTCCTGCGGCGCGGCTGGTTCGCCGCGTCGCTCGCGCGCTATGGCGGCGATGACGAAGCGTCCACTATCAGCGTCGTGCGCGCCTGCGACGGCGCAGCGCTCGCGCTCCCGCTGGCGCCGATCGGCCCGCGCTGGCTGCGCGCTGCGGCTGTTCCCGGCTGCTATTGGCCCTTTCGCAGCTTTCCGCTCGCCAGCGACGCCCGCGACGACGAACTCGCCGCCGCGCTCACGCTGCTCGCGGCGGACACGCGCCTGCTGCGCATCGGTCCGGTCTATGCCGACGATCCCGCCGCGGCGCGGCTGCGCAGTGTCGCCGAGGCCGCTGGCTGGCGCGTGCTCTCGCGCCACATCGCGACGAGCTATCTGCTCGATATCGAGGCGGCGCGCGGGGAAGGTGCCTGGCCGCGCAATTCGACGCTCCGGAAGAACCGCTTTCATGAAAAGCACCTTGGCGAGCACGGCGCGCTCGAATGGCGCTTCGTCAGCGGCGCGGACTGGACGCCGGAGATCTTCGACGATCTCGCCGTGATCGAGGAGAAAAGCTGGATCGCCGAACGCACCGACGGCGCGGACGCGAAGTTCACGCGTGCGGGCCATGGCGGTTTCTGGCGCGCCGCCACGGAGGACCCTGAGCTGGCCGAGGCGATGTGGGCCGCGATCCTCTATGTCGACGGCCGGCCGGCCGCCTTCTCGTTCGATCTCAATCAGGGCCGCACCAAATACGCGATCGCCAACAGCTATGACCCCGTCTTTGCGAAGCATAGCCCCGGCAAGCTGCTTTATTATCGCAACCTCATGCGCGGCATCGAGGACGGGCTGACGCGGGTTGACTGGGGTGCGGGCGACAGCGGCTACAAGCGCGTGATCGGGGCGGAGCAGGGCCCCGAGATCGTCGACCTGCTGTTCGCGGCGCCCGGCCTTCCCGCGGTGCTCGCGCAGGTGTTCGGCGGCATTTGGAGGCGCAGCGGCAATTAGGCGGTCTGGCGCCCCCGCCCCGCGTCATGCTGAACTTGTTTCAGCATCCATGAACACAGGCATCGAAGAAATCCCGTGGAATTCCGTGTTCATGGATCCCGGATCAAGTCCGGGATGACGACAAGGACATACGTCAACGCGCGCTCCCTCTCGAACTTGCGAAAGCGTGACGAAATAGTAGAAGCCCGGAGATGGACAGCATCATCATCCGCGGCGGCAATCGCCTTTCCGGCAAGCTCCCCATTTCGGGCGCAAAGAACTCCGCGCTGACGCTCATGCCTTGCGCATTGCTCACCGACGAGCCGTTGACGCTGCGCAATCTTCCCCGCCTCGCGGATGTCGACGGTTTCGGCCATCTGCTCAATCAGTTGGGCGTCTCGACGATGATTGAGGGCGCACGACCCGAGGATTTCGGCCGCGTGATGACGATGCGCGCGGGCCGGGTCACGTCGACCGTCGCGCCCTATGACATTGTTCGCAAGATGCGCGCCTCGATCCTCGTGCTCGGGCCGCTCGTCGCGCGCGCGGGAGAGGCGACCGTGTCGCTGCCCGGCGGCTGCGCGATCGGCAACCGCCCGATCGACCTGCATCTGAAGGCGCTCGAGGCGATCGGCGCGGAGATCGAGCTGGCCGCGGGCTATGTGAAGGCCACCGCGCCCGGCGGCCGCCTTTCCGGCGGTAACTACACATTCCCCGTCGTCTCGGTCGGCGCGACCGAAAATGTCGTGATGGCCGCGGTGCTCGCGAAGGGCACGACGCGCCTCGAAAACGCTGCGCGCGAGCCCGAGATCGTCGATCTCTGCAATTGCCTGCTCGCGATGGGCGCGCGCATCGACGGCATCGGCACGGAGACGCTGATCATCGAGGGAGTCGAACGCCTTCACGGCGCGACCTATCAGGTCATGCCCGATCGTATCGAGGCGGGCAGCTATGCCTGCGCCGCTGCGATCACGGGCGGATCGGTGGAACTGGTCGGGGCGCGCGCCGAGGATATGGGCGCCACGCTGGCTGCGCTGCGCCACGCGGGCGTCACTGTCGAAGAAAAGCGCGACTCCATCCATGTTTCGGCCGATGGCAAGCTGCGTCCGCTGACGCTCTCCACCGCGCCCTTTCCCGGCTTCGCCACCGACATGCAGGCGCAGTTCATGGCGATGCTTGCAATCGCCGACGGCGCGAGCCTGCTCACCGAGACGATTTTCGAGAACCGCTACATGCACGTTCCCGAGCTCGCGCGCATGGGCGCCGATATCGAGGTGCGCGGCCGTGCGGCGGTGGTGCGCGGGGTAGACAAGCTCAACGGCGCGCCGGTGATGGCGACCGATCTGCGCGCCTCTATGAGCCTGATCATCGCGGGGCTCGCCGCCGAGGGCGAGACGCAGGTCAACCGCGTCTATCACCTCGACCGCGGCTATGAACGGCTGGAGGAAAAGCTGCAGGCGGTCGGTGCCGATATCGAGCGCGTCAGCGCGGGGTGAGCCTGGGGCGCACGCACGATCATTTTGGCTTCATCCGCTCATCCTGAGGAGAGGCTGAGCCTGGCGAAGCCTCGTCTCGAAGGACTGGCTCGAGATCGTCCTTCGAGACGCCGTTTCGGCTTCGCTCAACGGCTCCTCAGGATGAGCGGATTATTCTGCCCTATCGGTCGCGCCTGAACGGCCCCATTTCGGTAAGCACCGCGATATCGCGCGCCACGGCCTGCCGTTCGCGCTGCAGAAAATCGGCAATCGCCGCGCGAAAGCCCTTGTCCGCGATATAATGCGCCGAGAAGGTCGGCATCGGCTCATAACCGCGTGCGAGTTTATGTTCGCCCTGCGCACCCGCCTCGACCCTAGAAAGCCCGCGCGCGATCGCGGCGTCGATGGCCTGATAATAGCACAGCTCGAAATGGAGGAAGGGCACCTCCTCGACGCAGCCCCAGTAGCGGCCGTAGAGCGCGTCGGCGCCGATGATGTTGAGCGCGCCCGCGATCGGTCGCCCGTCCCTGAGCGCCATGATCAGCAGAACCTTGTCGGCCATGCGTTCGCTGAGCAGGCTGAAGAATGCGCGCGTCAGATAGGGCCGGCCCCATTTGCGCGATCCGGTGTCCTGATAGAATTCCCAGAACGCGTCCCAATGGTGCTCCTCGATGTCGCCGCCCTGCAGATGCACGATGTCGAGCCCCTGCACCGCTGCGGCGCGCTCCCTGCGCACCGCCTTGCGCTTGCGCGACGCGAGCGCGCCCAGAAAATCGTCGAAGCAACCATAGCCGCGGTTGAGCCAGTGATATTGCGTATCGGCGCGGATCATCCAGCCCGCCGCCTCGAACAGCGGCACCTGATCGGGCGCGATGAAGGTCGCGTGCGCCGAGCTCAACCCGTTCTGCCGCACCACCGTCTCGGCGGCGGCGAGCAACTGGAGCGCGACCTCATCGTCCTGCGTCAGCAGACGTGGGCCCGGTACGGGCGAAAAGGGCACCGCGATCTGCAGCTTGGGGTAATAGCGTCCGCCGGCGCGCTCATAGGCGTCGGCCCAGCCGTGATCGAACACATATTCGCCCTGGCTGTGGCTCTTGGCATAGGCGGGGAGCACGCCCGCCATGCCGCCCGGTCGGTCTATCGCGATCGGGATTGGCTGCCAGCCCGTCTCGCTGGTCGCGCTTCCCGAATCCTCCAGTGCCGACAGGAAGGCGTGACTGACAAAGGGATTGTCGGCGCCCGCGCACGCGTCCCACGCCGCGGCATCGAATGCCGCGACGCCGGACGCCATCCGCGCTACGATATCGCCTTCGCTCATCGCGAGCGAATATAGGTTGACTAAACGGGCTTTACAGCCACGATCGCATCGACCTCGACAACTGCGCCCAGCGGCAGCACGGGCACGCCGACCGCGCTGCGCGCGTGACGGCCATTGTCGCCGAACAGCTTGACCATCAGCTCCGACGCGCCGTTGGCGACCTTGGGCTGGTCGGTGAAGCGCGCGTCGCTGTTGATGAAGACGCCCAGCTTGACGATCCGCTCGACGCGGTCGAGCGAGCCCAGCGCCTTCTCGATCTGCGCCACGAGCATCAGCGCGCAGTTCTGCGCGGCTTCATAGCCATAATCGACATCGCGATCCTCGCCCAGACGACCGGTCATCAACTGTCCGTTTTTGAAGGGAAGCTGCCCCGACACATGCAGCAGCCCGCCCGCCTCTACGGTAGGCACATAGGCCGCGACGGGAGCGGCGGCCGGCGGAAGCTTCAGCCCGAGTTCGGCAAGGATGGAGGTGATGGCGCTCATAGGGTCGTGCTCCGTGTTTGAAGGGATTCAGGAGGAAGCGAGTACGGCGAATTTTTCGGCAATCCACGCCCGCGCCACGCGCCAATCGTCGATCCGTGCATGCGCATGCGTTGCGGCGGGAACATTGGGCGCGAGCGTCGGCTCGGAAATCATGTGCAGTCGCCACACGTCGGGCGTGGTCTCCGCAACCGACTGGTGATGATGCGCAAGGTCGTCGACGAACACCGCCGCGCTGGGCCCATATTGATCGAGCAGCCGAGCGACGGGCGTGCCCTTGCCGCCTTGGTTGGTGACGACGGGATAATCGATGCCGAACTGCCGAAGCTGCTCGACGCGGTGCGTCTGGCGGTGATCCTCAAGATTGGTGAGGATCACCACATCCGCGAACGCGGCGATCGCGGCCAGCGCCTCGCGCGCATGGGGGACGAGCGTCTGGCGGTGCATCTCGGTGTCGAAGAAGCCTCCGAGCAGCGGCCACATCTCGGTGCGCGAAAGATAGCTGCCGTCGATCCGGCGCTTCATCGCGTTGGCGAAATCGCCGCCATCGGCGGTGAAATCGATATCGTGCGCCTCGTCGAGCCAAGCGCGAAAATGGCTGACCATGTGGAGCAGGACTTCGTCGCAATCGGTGATGAGCAGAGGGCGGCTCATGCTTCGAGCCTCGCACGCGCGTCCACAAGGGCCAGCGGCGTCGTTTCGATGTCGCGCGCGCAGGCGAGCAGGTCGGGCTCATGCGCCTCGAGAAAGCCAAGGATCGCGGCGAGCACGCTGCGTTCGCCCGCGCGCTCGCGCAGGTCGTCCGCGGTGAGCCCGGTCAGCGCGAGCAGCCGATCGGCGCGGCCCTCGTCCTGCAGGATCCACACCAGCGCGGCCAGCGCCAGCGACTCGGCGTCTTCGCGATTTGTTTCCAGGGGCTTCATCGCCTACACGTCGTCCGTCGCAGTGAGAAAGGGGCGAAGTGGCAAAAAGGGTGCTCGTTGTCGAGGACAACGAACTCAATCTCAAATTATTCTGCGACCTGCTGCGCGCGCACGGCTATGCGGCCGAGCCCGTGCGCGACGGGCGCGAGGCGGTTGACCGCGCGCGCGCCTTTGCGCCCGACCTCATCATCATGGATATCCAGCTTCCTCATGTCAGCGGTCTCGAACTGATCGAGACGATCAAGGGCGATGACGAACTGAAGGCGATCCCGATCATGGCGGTGACTGCCTATGCCGCCAAGGGCGACGAGGAGCGAATCCGCGCGCTTGGCGCCGAGGCCTATGTGTCGAAGCCGATCTCGGTTCTGAAGTTCGTCGATTCGGTGGGGGCGCTGCTCTGACCTGGATCGTTTCAGGCTCTGACGTGCACAGCAAAAGGCGCGGAGCCCTTGCGGGCGCCACGCCTGAAACCTCCAAGTCAGGAAGGAAGCGCCGGAGCGCTTACTTGATCTTGGCTTCCTTGAACTCGACGTGCTTGCGCGCGACGGGATCGTACTTGCGGAAGCTGAGCTTCTCGGTCTTGGTGCGCGGATTCTTCTTGGTGACGTAGAAGAAGCCGGTGCCTTCCGAACTGACGAGCTTGATCTTGACGGTGGTCGGCTTGGCCATGACCCGAAACCCTTTTTGCGATTCTCAAGAAAAACAAAAGCGGCGTCGCCGCCGCTCGTTCAAGGCCGCGCAATTGCGCCAATGACTACCGATTGTCAACCCCGTTGCCAGCCCCACTTGACTCTTGTGGGCCGCCCGGCATAACTTAACTTCATGGTTAAGTATCAAGGGCCCGAGCTCGATCGCACCTTCGCCGCACTGGCGGACCCCACCCGGCGCGCGCTGCTCATGCAACTCGAATCGGGGGAGGGGCGTTCGGTCAGCGAACTGGCTCGCCCGTTCGCGATATCGCTGCCCGCGGTGATGAAGCATCTCGACGTGTTGTCGGATGCTGGGCTGGTCAGCCGCATCAAGACGGGGCGCACGGTCACCTGCCGGATCGAGGCCGGCCCGATGGAGGAAGCCATGCAGTGGCTCGTCCGATACCAGAAATTCTGGGAGGCGAGCCTCGATCGCCTCGCTGCCCTTGTTGAGGAGTCCGGCGAATGATGCTCGACACACGCCCCAGCCTGACGATTACCCGCCACATCAAGGCGCCGCCCGGCAAGGTCTACGCGGCGTGGACCGATCCCGAAAAGCTGCTGCGCTGGTTTGGCCCCGATTCGAGCCCTACGCTCAGCGCCGAGATCGATCTGCGTCCCGGCGGCAAATATGGCATCCGTTTCCGCACCGCCGACGGCGAGGAGCATTTCGTCCATGGCGAATATGTCGAGCTGCTCGAAAATGAGCGCCTCGTCTTCACCTGGAAATGGATCACCTTTCCCGAGCGCGAATCGCTAGTGACCGTGGAGCTCAGGGCAATGGGCGGCGGCACCGAACTCACACTCATCCACGGGAAGCTGTTCGATGAGCAGGTGCGCGACAGTCATTATGAAGGCTGGAGCGGATGTCTCGACAAGCTCGAGGCGTTGCTCGCCGCCTGAAACAGGAGAGAGACGATGGCGACACTGACGACGATGGATGCCGGACTGGTCCCCGCCGCCGAGCTTGCGGCAAGGGAGACGATGCGATTCCCCGGCGAGAGCAAGGAATATCGCCGCGCGCGGACCGCGCTGCTCGCCGAGGAGATCGAGCTTCGCCGTCACATCGAGCGCGTCGCCGAGCTGCGCCGCCAGTTGCCTCCCGGCGGCGAAGTGACGCGCGATTATCGCTTCGAAGGCGAGGATGGACCCGCGAGCTTCGCCGACCTGTTCGGCGACAAGCAGACGCTCGTGGCATACAGCTATATGTTCGGGCCGCAGCGTGAGACGCCTTGCCCGATGTGCACTTCGCTCCTCTCGGCATGGGACGGCGAGGCTGAGGATGTCGGGCAGCGCGTGTCGCTGGTGGTGATCGCGCGTTCGCCGATCGAGCGGCTCAAGGCGTTCAAGGCGAAGCGCGGCTGGCGGCATCTTCGCCTCTATTCGGACGTGAGCGGCGACTATAGTCGCGATTATCATGGCATGACGAATGATGGCGGCGATGACGCCGCGTTCGCGGTTTTCACGCGCCGAGATGGATGCATCCGGCATTTCTGGAGCGGCGAGATGGGCTTTGAGTCCGCCGATCCCGGGCAGGATCCGCGTGGCGCGCCCGACCTTATGCCGATCTGGACGATTCTCGATTCGACGCCCGAGGGTCGCGCTGCCGACTGGTATCCGAAGCTCGAATACGGCCGGGACGACTGACCCTGCCAAAACCCCTTCCTCCCAGAGGAGATCGAACGATGACCCCCAACACAGTCGTATCGCGCGAGGAATGGATCAAAGCGCGCAAGGCGCATCTCGAAAAGGAACGCGCTCTCATGCACCAGCGCGACGCGCTCTATGCCGAGCGCCGCGCGCTCCCCTGGGAGAAGGTCGAAAAGGACTATGTCTTTCAATCGAGCGCGGGCCCGAAGAGCCTCGCCGATCTTTTCGACGGGCGCTCGCAACTCTTCGTCTATCACTTCATGCTGACGCCCGGCAGCGATCACCTCTGCCCCGGCTGCTCCTTCCTGTCGGACCATATCGATGGCGCGCGGCAGCATTTCGAGCACGCCGATCTGAGCTTCGCCGCGATCTCGCGCGCCCCGCTCGCGCGCATCGAGGACGTGAAGAAGCGCATGGGCTGGCGGTTTGAATGGGTGTCGTCGGGCGGCACCAGCTTCAACTATGATTACGGCGTGTCCTTCACCCCCGAGCAGATTGCGGCGGCCGAGCCGCTCTATAATTACGGGATTACGGCCGATCTGGGCGACGACATCCACGGCTCGAGCATTTTCGCGATGGGTGATGACGGCCAGATCTACCACACCTACTCGACCTATGCGCGCGGCGACGAAATGTTGGCGGGCGCGTTTGCCTTTCTCGACATGACGCCCAAGGGCCGCAACGAGGAGGGCGAGACGATGCGCTGGGTGAAGCTCCACGACGAATATGAGGACACGCCGATGGAAGCCGGCGCGTGCTGCGCGACCGCGGCGTGAGGAGGACTCCATGTTCTGCTGTATCGCCGGTGTCGCAGCTCTCGGGTCAGGCGCTGCCTCGCGCCTGACGAGGCGGTGGCGCGGCGCGCTGATCGGTGTCGCCGCGCTCGCCCTGACGGGTTTCGCTGCGCATCACTTCGATCACTATGCCGCGCGCGCCACGGCCAATAATCGCGACATCATGGCGGAAATCCGCGCGATGCCGATTTGCAGCGGCGCGCCGCTGGCCTGATTGCTTTAGTCCTTCTTAACCAGACGCGGCGCATGCTCCCCGCATTGACCTTTCGGGGAGCAGACCAATGGGCATCGCCGTCGACGCATTGCTGCGCGTAAGATCGGGTCTGTGCGACCGGATCGACCGGATCGCGACCGAGCTTCCGCATCTGAGCCTCGACCAGCTTTGCGCCAATATCGACGATATCCGCCGCACCGCGCTCGACTACGGGCTCGACCCCGTCGTCCAGGTCGCGCGCGGGCTCGAGTCCGCGCTTGCAGATTCGGGGCGTGGCGCGATGGTGCTGCCCTGGCTCGATACGCTACGCGACGCCGCGGGCTGCGAATGCCTCGATGCCGATGCCGGTTCGGCCTACCTGGCTGCAATCAATGTCCGCATGACCGGCTGACGCCGGCCGCTTCATGGACGCATTCTTCCCCGCTTTCATGGCGGCGCTGCTCGCCGAAATCGGGGACAAGACTCAGCTTCTGGCGCTCGCGCTCGCGCTGCATTTCCGCCGGATCGCACCGGTGCTGCTGGGGATCGCGCTCGCGGCGCTCGCCAATAGCGCGCTCGCCGCGCTTGCCGGCGTGCTGCTCGCGCCGATGCTGACGCATGAGGCGGCGGTGCTGATGCTGGCGCTCGCGCTGTTCTTTGCGGGCGGGGGCGCGATGATCAAACAGTCGTCGCCCGAACCCGTGCAGACGAGCCGGTTGGGCCCGGTTCTCGTCAGCTTCCTTGCCTTCTTCGTGCTCGAACTCGGCGACAAGACCCAGTTCCTCACCTTCGCCATCGCGCTGCGCTCGGGCAGCTTCTGGCTGACGATGGCGGGCGCAACCGCGGGTGTGCTGCTGATCAGTGCCGCGGTGGTCATCACGGGCAGGGCTTGGGAGCGGCTGCCCGTCACCTCGGTCCGGCGAGCTATCGGTGTGCTGTTCGCATTGTTGGGGCTGTGGGCCGCGGTCCTGGCATTGCGGTTGATCTGATCCCCTTGCCCGACGTCAGCCTCACCATGAGGAGCATTTGCTTTGACAAGGGCGAGCAGGGCCAGAATAGGCAACCCCAGTCTTTGGTCGGCCTCTGCCGGAAACTGTCCTCATGCCAGATCACGGTCGAGCCGCCCTGTTTTCAACCGATTGCGCCGATGAGTTCGCGCGCTCTGTGCCTGCGATGTTTGTCTTCGCTCTGCGAAGGGTGACGATCACGACCTCTCGAGGAACGCCCATCCTTAGAGGCAACCAGTGTCCAAAGCCCGCTGACACATCCAGGTGCTTGTTGTTGGCTTCGTACCTGCCAGTCATGTAGTCGTACGCGGTGATGAGGGGGCGACCAAACGCCTCCACTTGTCCGCCATGGGTGTGGGACGAAAGGGTCAGTTGAGCGCCTTGCGAAGCGGCGGCCGGAAAAAACTCCGGGTGATGCGAGAGTGCAATCACAAGCTCGCCTGGGCCTGCTTTCGGAAAGGCTGATGCAGCCTGGCGCGCCATCATTTGCTTTTGCTCGGCTTCGGGGAGCATATGGCTTCCGTCGGATCCCATCGCATAATCGACCCCGACAAAATGCGCGCGGGCGCCCGCGTGATCAACAATCGTACTGCTGTCGATAAGCAGGCTGATGCGGTCTTTTCTGCTTCTGTAGGCGTTTACCACAGGAGCGAGATTGCCCATCTTCTCGTGATTGCCGATGACCGCGACGATGGCCGGAATCCGGGGGTCATCCAAGGCGTCAAGCGTTGGCTCAATCAGCCGAAAGTCATCGATCAGATCACCCGTGATGGCGAGCACATCCACATCGCGGCCCGCTACGGCGCGCACCGCTTTCTCCAGGTCGGTCGGCCCGATAAATCGATCGACGTGGACGTCGCCAAAGTTTGCGACGCGGAATCCGTCCAGTCGAGGATCGAGGTCGGAGACGAGGACAGTTTCCTCACGGATGCGTAGCGATGCGCCTCCAACGCACAGTGCGACGGCGCACATTACACAAACGCCAGCGTACATAGCGGGAATATGATGACTAAGCGATTTTCGCCGCACCCGAGCGATGATGTAAGCAAGCGCGAACAAGGGAAACAAAGCCGTTGCTACGAGCACGATGCCTACCCAGACGGCAAATGCCCAACGCGTGAGTTCTGTCGCGGCAGGAGGAACAACCGGCCACGCCAACCACGACAGATGAACAAGCGTCGCAATGACGCAATACGGCAGGAGCCAGGTTTGTTGCTTCGTGCCTCGCAGCAACATGCCCGCAAGGGAACCGACGACCAGGCTGAATACAAGCGAGATTATGAAGACCTGCTGACTGAAATTGCTCATGGCGGAGTTCGTCCTTGAGGAGCTCCATCAGCCCGGGAAGGACTGAATGAGCTGCCTGATGATCCAAAGGATAACTAGAAATGCGGCCTCAGACGTGTCGCAGCCCAGGCTGACGGCGCGCGAAGACGGCGGCGCCTGATATTCCCGGCGCCGCCCGCCCGTTCAGCCGATTACCGCGCCGGCACCCGCTGAGATCGAGGCTGCGATTGGTAGGTTGAAGGCCGCTTCTGCGCCACCATCGGATAGATGCTGCCGTCATGGTAGGTAACGAGTCCGCAGATCCGGTTGCCCTTGGCCGAAAGCGTGCCATTGAGCAGCACATCGCCTTGCGGGGAGGCGACAGTCATCTGGACGTTGTTGCCGGTCAAGGTGATATTGCGAAAGACAACGGGCGCGGTCATCGACAGCGACAGCGATCCGCCATAGTCGGCGCCGACGAAGCCGATCGACAGAAGTCCGAAATTGGGCGTTTCTCCGACATCCATCAGGAAATCCCAGGTGCCGTGGAGGTTCGGCTCCTCGCCGCCCGCCGTAGCGGCTGCCGCGCCGCATTCGAAGCGCAGGTCTACGGCCTCGCTTGCCGCCGCCGGAACAGCTGCAGATGCCAATGCTATGCCAGCGATAATCCGTTTCATTTTTTTCTCCATGCCAACATTTCGTGCTGGCCGGTTGGCGGGTCGTGATGCCTGTCGACAATGGGGAAAATCGTGAATAGCTTCCGCAATTTCGTGACTGGTAGACCGATGCAGTTGGCGATGCGTGAATGGCGGATAATGGGGAAGTGGCGGGGACCGCTAAGTGCCGTCGCTTTTGGCGCCCTGCTTGGAGTGACGGGGCCATTCGGATCGCAAACCGCTCTCGGCCCAGCCGTGCGATATCCTTTCTGGATGGTCATCGCACTCGTCGGCTTTGGAGCCGCTGCTGCCGCGGGGCGAGTCCTTTCGTCCACTTCGCCGGGCAGTAGAACGGCAATACGGATCGTCGCAGTAGCAGCCGCATCCGCGGTGCCCATGACGTTCTTTGTGGCGTGGGCGATCGGGGTGGTCCGACCAGGCAGAT
Source organism: Sphingomonas cavernae (assembly GCF_003590775.1). GTDB lineage: Bacteria > Pseudomonadota > Alphaproteobacteria > Sphingomonadales > Sphingomonadaceae > Sphingobium_A > Sphingobium_A cavernae. The sequence goes on from NZ_QYUM01000002.1 coordinate 1,495,309, forward strand.
CGTTCAGTCCCGTTCAACTGCTCGCCTTGTTCCCGTACGTGGCGTTGGTCCAGTTGCTGATTGCCCGCGTCATATCTCCGGATGACCAGATGATTGTGGCCGCGCCCGTGGAACAGCCAGCCGCCGCTCCCGAATATCCGCCCGAGTTCGTGTCGAAGCTTCCGGCTGCTTTGCGCCGCGACATACTCGCACTTGAAGCCGAGGATCATTACGTGCGCGTGCACACTCTCCACGGCTCGTCACTGGTCCTGATGCGGCTGGCGGACGCGGCGGCGCTCATCGATCCCCGGCTGGGCCTTCGCGTGCACCGTAGCTGGTGGGTGGCCAAAGACGGTGTTCGCGCGGTGGAAAGAACGCCCGGACGAGCAATTGCCCGGCTGGTTGATGACACAGCAGTTCCGATCAGCAGGACATATTTGTCGGCCGCGCGGACAGTTTTGACAGATTAGCTCTACCATCATTCATTCGAACTGGCGTCCGCTTTCCACAGGTGGGTTCAACGGGTCAGCGCAACACTTCAATCTTGAGGAAAGATGGAGTGGGAGCGATGAAACAGCGACGGCGGATTTACTACTCGGCGGAACAGCGGGCCGAAATCTGGGATCGCTGGCGGCGCGGTGAGTCGATGAGTTCGATCGGACGGCGGTTCGAGCGGGAGTCTTCGTCGATCTTCTCGGTGCTGTCGCCATCCGGCGGCATCCGTCCACCGGAACGAAAACGCCCCAGCCAGGCGTTGCGACTGAGCGAGCGCGAGGAGATTTCCAGAGGGCTCGGAGTAGGCTTGTCGCTGCGGACCATTGCTATCCGGCTTGGTCGAGCGCCCTCGACCATCAGCCGGGAGGTCGGCCGCAACGGGGGCACGGAATGCTACCGGGCCGTGGCATCGGATCAGGCGGCATGGGATCGTGCGCGACGCCCGAAGCCATGCAAGCTGGCTTGCCATGCCTCCCTGCGCCGAACAGTATCAGCCAAACTGTGCCGCAAGTGGTCGCCAGAGCAGATCGCGGGCTGGCTCAAACGCAGATTTCCGGACGAAGAGCAGCATCGCGTGTCACATGAGACGATCTACAAAAGCCTGTTCATTCAGGCCCGTGGCGTTCTGAAGAAGGAGCTTATCGAACATCTCAGGGCCAAGCGCACCATCCGGCGGTCTCGACATGCCAGCCTGAAGCGAGACGGGCTGGGTCAGGTGAAGAACGCCATATCGATAAGCGAGCGCCCCGCGTCTGTCGAAGATCGCGCAGTTCCGGGGCACTGGGAAGGCGACCTGCTGGCCGGATCATGCAACAGCTACATCGCTACGCTCGTCGAGCGCCAGTCGCGCTATGTGATCCTCGTCAAGGTCGCGAACAAGGATACCAACAGCGTCGTCTCAGCCCTGATCAAGCAGGCGCGCAAATTGCCGCGCGAACTCTATCAGTCGCTGACCTGGGACCGTGGCAAGGAGCTTGCAGACCATCAGCGCTTCACGCTGGCAACCGACGTCGATGTGTATTTCTGCGATCCGAGGAGCCCTTGGCAGCGAGGCACCAATGAAAACACCAACCGCCTGCTACGCCAGTATCTCCCAAAGGGCATCGACTTATCCGCCTTCAGCCAGCTTCAGCTAAGCGCCATCGCGCGCCAGCTCAACGAACGACCGAGAAAGACATTGCTCTTTCAGACCCCGGCTGAGAAGTTCGAGGAGTGTGTTGCGCTGACCCGTTGAACCCACCACATTGCTCTTTCAGACCCCGGCTGAGAAGTTCGAGGAGTGTGTTGCGCTGACCCGTTGAACCCACCACCCATAGTCGACATCCCCAACGGGGCGCGCCGATCGACCCTATCGATCACAGACAGCGAAAATTATTGCACCGCATCAGGAAATTGCGTGCGACTTTTCCGTCGCTTGATCGTTATGTTTGCGACTCGAATTTCCAATCCCGCAACGGAGGACATAATGGCCAAGGGTGGCAAGGAAAAGCTCAAGACGCCGACCGATCTCGGCAGCAATGCGACGAAGAGCGTCGCGGATGCCTTGAACGGTATCCTCGCCGACAGCTATGCGCTCTACCTCAAGACCAAGAATTTCCACTGGCACGTATCGGGCCCGCATTTCCGCGATTACCACCTGATGCTCGACGATCAGGCGACCCAGATCCTTGGCACTACCGACCAGATCGCCGAGCGTGTGCGCAAGACGGGCAACACCACGCTGCGCTCGATCGGAGATATCGCGCGCCGCCAGACGATCAGGGACAATGACGCCGAGTTCGTCTCGGCGACCGCAATGCTTTCCGAACTGCGCGAGGACAATCTGAAGCTCGTCGAGAAATTCCACGAAGCCAAGGACATCGTCGACGCGGCCAAGGACAACGCCACCTCGGGCATCCTCGACGAATGGACCGATCTTGCCGAGGAGCGAGCGTGGTTTCTCTTCGAGGCAAGCCGCACCGCTTGACCCCATTCCAGCGATGACATAGGGGCTCCCCGTCACCCGGGGAGTAGCCCGCCGCGCGCATGTCGTGCGGAGATCGCGTCAACATACTTGGTCGAGAGATCATGGTGCGATCAGGATCGGTTCCGGCCGATCCAGGCAAGACCGATGACGCCTGAACTCCTGCTTTGCCGGGCAGGGGGTTCATGGCGTCGTTGGTTCAAGCCTTTGCCCGGCCGGAATTCACGATCATGGAAATCCTGCTGTCTTCAACGCTGCTCGTTGCGCTCGCCGAAATCGGCGACAAGACGATGCTGCTCGCCATCGTGCTCGCCTGCCGCTTCAAACAGCCGCTGCCAATCATCGCGGGCATCTTCGCCGCCACCATAGTCAATCACGCGCTTGCCGCCTGGGCGGGCGCGGGCATTGCGGGGCTGCTCGATGGCTACTGGTTTCGCCTCGCGGTTGCGCTCGGCTTCCTCGCCATGGCGGCGTGGACGCTGGTGCCCGACAGTCTCGATGAAGAAGAGAACGGCGCTACGGGGCGCTTTGGCGCGTTCCTCACTACCACCGTCGCCTTCTTCCTCGCCGAAATGGGCGACAAGACGCAGGTCGCGACCGTGGCGCTTGGCGCGCAATATCAGGCGGTGGGGCTGGTCGCTGCCGGAACCACCGCAGGCATGATGGTCGCGAATGTCCCCGCGGTATTTCTCGGTGATCGGATCACGCGCATCGTGCCGATGAAGGCGGTCCGCATCGGTGCGGCGCTTGTCTTCGCGGCGATCGGCATCTGGGCGCTGGTCGCACTGTTCGCCTGACGGAACATTCGCACAGCGCTGCCGGTTCTTTCTCCAGCTATGAAGGAGGTTCCTATGTTGCGTTGGGCACTCATTTTCCTTGTCGCCGGCCTCGTGCTGGCGGTGCTGGGCTTTGGCGGCATCGGTGGTGCGTTCGTCGAGATCGCCAAGATCCTGTTCTTCGTCGCGATCGCGGTGTTCGTCGTCTTGCTGGTGCTGGGCGCGATGGCGGGCAGACGCGTGCGATAACGCTGCAATTCAGCGCGCGTCCGGCCCGATCGTTATCAGCCACAGATCGGGCCGTACGCCGTATCGCAGCGGCAGAATGCTGGTCCCCAGTCCCGCGCTTACTATCACGCGTTGCCCGTGATCGACGATCAGCCCGCAGGCGAAGCGCTCGCCATAGCGCGATGCTGTTGCAAACCGTCCGATCAGCGGCAGGCTGATTTGCCCGCAATGCGTATGGCCGGCGAGCACGACGCTGACCGGGCGCGTCAGGGCCGGAACGATATCGGGGCTGTGGCTCAGGATGATGGGTATCCCCGCCAGCGCATCCATCGCCGCAGTCGTCCTGGTCACGTCGGCGTGCCCGGTGAAGCTGTCATCGACGCCTCCGATGACGAGCGGGCCGCGTCGGATCGCGTTGTTGACCAGCAGCGTGACCCCCGCCTCGGGCACCGCCCTGTGAAAGGCTTCGCTGTTGCGCCAGTGATCATGGTTGCCGAGTACCGCGACGATTCCAAGCGGCGCCTTCAGGCTTTTAAGCGGATCCACCGCTTCGGCGGCACTATAGCGCCGCGTGGCGAAGGCCTTGTCGCTCACCATATCCCCCGCGATCAGCACGATATCGGGCTTGAGCGCATTGATCTGGCTCACGATCCGCGCCAGCCGGGCAGGCGGCATATCGGGCCCGGCCACGTGCAGGTCGCTGATCAGCACCGCGCGAACGGGGGCAGTATCTTCGGGCCAGTTGGAGACGGGGACCGTCGCCATTCTGACCACGGGATCGCTTGTCGCATTGCGATAGCCGAGCGCGACGATCGCAATCCCGATAACCGACAGGGCTAACGCGACATATCCGAGACGCTTCATGGCGGCCGGTCTAGCCGGGCCGGGCGCGATGCGCCATGCTCGCGCCGCCATGCACGCCTTTGCCGCGCTTCTCGATCGCCTGATCTATACGCGTTCGCGTAACGCGAAGCTTCGGCTGATCGCCGACTATCTGAAAGCAACCCCCGATCCCGATCGCGGCTGGGCGATGGCCGCGCTCACCGGCGCGCTCGATCTCCCCGCGGTCAAGCCCGCGATAATCCGCGCTATAGTCGACGAGCGCGTCGATCCCGTGCTCTTTCGATTGAGCCGTGACTATGTCGGTGACACCGCCGAGACCGTTTCGCTGATCTGGCCCGACCCGCCCGCGCCGCCGCAGGGCGACGTCGATCTCGGCCTGTCGGGCATCATCGAAAGACTGGCGACGCTGTCGCGTTCCGACGCGCCCGGGGTGCTCGCGGACCTGCTCGACCGGTTGGCGCCCGAGGAGCGTTTCGCGCTGCTCAAGATGGCGACGGGCGCGCTCAGGATCGGCGTTTCGGCGCGGCTCGCCAAGACCGCGCTCGCGCAGGGCTTCGGGCTCGATGTTGAGGCGGTCGAGGAGGTCTGGCACGGATTAAAGCCGCCCTATGACGCGCTCTTTGCATGGGCCGAGGGGCGGGGCGATCAGCCCAGCGCCGCCGATCTTCCCGTCTTCCGCCCCTTCATGCTTGCGCATCCGCTCGAGGATGAGCAGGTGTCGATGGACGATTTCGCGGCCGAGTGGAAATGGGATGGTATCCGCGTCCAGCTCGTCCATGTCGCGGGACAGACGCGGCTCTACAGCCGCACGGGCGACGACATCACCCACAGCTTTCCCGAGGTCGCGGCCGCCTTTGTTCACGCGGGCGTGCTCGACGGCGAACTGCTCGTGCGCGGCGAGGCGCAGGCGGGCGGGCTGGATGTGGCGGGCGCGGCGAGCTTCAACGCGCTCCAGCAAAGGCTCGGGCGCAAGGCGGTGTCGGCGAAAATGCTCGCCGATTATCCCGCCTTTGTCCGTCTTTACGACATATTGTTCGACGGCGCGGAAGATGTCCGCGCGCTGGGCTGGCATGAGCGCCGCGCGCGTCTGGAGGGGTTCATGCCCCGGCTTGATCCCGAACGCTTCGACCTGTCCGCGCTGATTGCCGCCGAGAGCTTCACCGCGCTCGAGGAACTGCGCGCGGGCGCGCGCGACGCCGCGATCGAGGGAGTGATGCTCAAGCGCCGCGACAGCCCCTATGTCACCGGCCGCCGCGTCGGGCTGTGGTATAAGTGGAAGCGCGACCCGCTCGTCGCCGATTGCGTGCTGATGTATGCGCAGCGCGGCTCGGGCAAGCGATCGAGCTTCTATTCGGACTTCACCTTCGGCTGCTGGACTGAAAGCGGCGAGCTGCTTCCCGTCGGCAAGGCCTATTTCGGCTTTACTGACGAGGAATTGAAATGGCTCGACCGCTTCGTGCGCGGCCATACCCTCAACCGCTTCGGTCCCGTGCGTGAGGTGGAAAAGACGCTCGTCCTCGAAGTTGCCTTCGATTCGATTCATGAAAGCCGCCGCCACAAGTCGGGGCTCGCGATGCGCTTTCCGCGCATCGCGCGCATCCGCACCGACAAGCCTGCCGCTGAGGCCGACCGGATCGAGACGCTGCGCCGGATGGTGAGCTGAGGAACAATATTCCAGTGCTCGAGCGGCGCCATATTGCGCTGCGCATTGCCGCGCTGAACGAGGTTCAACGAAAAAGGCCCGGCCTGCATCGCTGCGGGCCGGGCCTTGATTCGGTCGCTGTGAAGCGCCTCAGTCCTGCTTGGGGACGAGGTTCACCGCGGCATATTTGCCGCGACGATCGACTTCGATATCGAACTCGAGACGGTCGCCCTCGTTCAGGCTGCCCATCCCGGCGCGTTCTACCGCCGAGATGTGCACGAACGCGTCGGGCTGGCCGTCGTCGCGCTGAATGAAGCCGAAGCCCTTCATCGCGTTGAAGAACTTGACGGTGCCCGTCGCCTTCTCGCCGGTGAGCTGGCGCTGGGGGCCGCCCATGCCGCCGCCGGCACCACCGCGTGGTGCGTCGCGGTCGCGCGGAGGACCACGGTCCTCAACGGGAAGCGGCTCGCCCTCGATCTTCAGGTCGGTCGCCGAAACGCGTCCGCCACGGTCCACCAGCGTGAACTCGAGCGGCTGCCCTTCGGCAAGCCCCGTCAGGCCCGCCTGCTCGACCGCAGAGATGTGCACGAACACATCTTCGCCGCCATCGTCGCGAACGACGAAGCCGAAACCTTTCTGGCTGTTGAAAAATTTGACGACGCCCTTGCCTTCGCCGACGACCTGTGCGGGCATGCCGCCGCCACGGGGAGCACCGAAGCCTCCACCGCCGCCGCCACCGCCGCGGGGCGCGCCGAAGCCGCCACCGCCACCGCCGCCGAATCGGTCACCGCCGCCGCCGAAACCGCCGCGGTCTCCACCGAAACCGCCGCCGAACCGGCTGCCGCCCCTGTCCTCAAATCCGCCGAAACTCTCGTCGCCGAAACCGTCGCGCTTGTCTCTGCCACGCCCACCGCGCTCACCGCGGCGTCCTCTGTCGAAACTCATGCCCTGTTAGTCTTTCCCGGTCGCCCAAAATTCATCTCAGAACCTGCACACCGGGCGATGGGCACAGATACTTCGGCTGGAAAACAATACCGGCCAGTGATTCGTCATAACCGAATTTCTTCACCCCTGCGACATATTTCATCAGCGTGCGCCGCAATTTGGATAAATGCCTTCAGAACAGCAAAGTTGCGGGATCGGCCAGGGGCTCGCGTTTCTGTGCCTTCACCAGCGAAACCACCGATCGCACCGCCACCCACAGCGTGACCGCGAACAGGATGGCGAATCCGACGAGCACGATTGTCAGCACAACGCCCACCGCGCCCGCGGCGAGCGCTAGCCAGAAAGTGCGAATCAGGTAGCGATAATGGCTTTGCCCCCAGGCCTCGCCGGGTTCGTTTGCCCAGATATGGGCGAGCACGATCCCAATCACCGCGGTGATGCCCGTGATGAAGCTTGCAAGGTAGAGCAGCGCGATGATCGTTGGTCGATTGAAGTCGAATCCCGTTACGGGCCGGTCTGTGGATCTGGAGGGATCGTTCATTTGCAGATCTCCGGCGAATCGTGCGCTATGAGCAGCTTGCGGCTTTTGCGTCGCTGGGGCAAATGAGCCGCCATGACCGATCTCCTGACGCTTTTCTCCGACCCGGCCGTCCTGGCTGCGCTTGTCACGCTCATCGTCATGGAGGTCGTGCTCGGCATCGACAATCTCATCTTCATTTCGATCCTGTCGAACAAGCTGCCCGAACATCAGCGACAAAAGGCGCGCCGCGTCGGCATCGCACTTGCCCTCATCATGCGGCTCGCACTGCTCTCGATGATCTCGTGGATCGTCGGGCTCACCGCGCCGGTCTTCGATCTCGGCATCGTCGGTCCGCCGGGCGCGCACGGCGAACCCGCCTTCGAAACACAATTCTCGTGGCGCGACCTTATCCTGATCGCGGGCGGCCTCTTCCTGCTGTGGAAAGCGACCAAGGAGATCCACCACGCAATGGATCCGGTGCCGAGCGACCATGATATCCTCGACAAGGAAGCGACCGCCGCACTCAACTTTGGCGGCGCGATCGTCCAGATCCTGCTGCTCGACATGGTCTTCTCGGTCGATTCGATCCTGACCGCGGTGGGCATGACCGATCATCTGCCCGTGATGGTGATCGCGGTCGTTGTCGCGGTGCTCGTGATGCTGCTCGCCGCCGACCCGCTTGCCAACTTCATCAACCGCAACCCCACCGTCGTCATGCTCGCGCTCGGCTTTCTCCTGATGATCGGCGCGGTGCTGATCGCAGACGGCTTCGGCGTGCACGTGCCCAAGGGCTATATCTATGCGGCAATGGCCTTTTCCGCGCTCGTGGAGACGCTCAACATCTTCTCGCGGCGCGCGCACGCGAGAAAGCGCGCGGCCACCGCACAGATGGGCGAAGGGGGAGATTGAGCGCAGGCCGCGAAAGGCGTAAGGCGCGGGGATGAGCGTTCATTTTCATGAAGAAGACCTGCCCGAAGGCGTGCTTGCGCCGGGGCCTGTTGCTGTCGATACCGAGACGATGGGGCTGGTTACGCCGCGCGACCGGCTGTGCCTGCTCCAGATCTCGGACGGTCGGGGCGACGAACATCTCGTGCGCTTCGGGCCCGGCAGCGATTATGCCGCGCCCAATCTGCGCGCCGTCCTCGCCGATCCGGCGCGGCTGAAACTGTATCATTTCGCGCGTTTCGATCTCGCTGCGATCCAGCATTATCTCGGCGTGATGGCCGAACCCGTCTATTGCACCAAGACGGCGTCGCGGCTCGTGCGCACCTATACCGACCGGCACGGCCTCAAGGAGCTGGTGCGCGAACTGCTCGGCGCCGAAATCTCGAAACAGCAGCAATCCTCGGATTGGGGTGGCGCCGTGCTCTCGGACGCGCAAAAGGATTATGCCGCTTCGGACGTACGTTATCTCCACCGGCTGAAGGCCGAACTCGACCCGCGCCTCGAACGCGAAGGACGCGCCACACTTGCGCAGGCCTGTTTCGATTTCCTTCCTCACCGCGCACGGCTCGATCTCGCGGGCTGGCCGGAAATCGATATCTTCGCGCATGTCTGAAATCGCAGATCGTGTCCGATCCGAGCGCCAGCACTGGGCCGCGCCGCACGGATCGCACGACCGGCTGATTCGCTTCCTGGGCTGGCTGCTGCCGTCCGGAATCGGCGTACTCGCCGCCTTTCTCGCGATCGCGCCGCTCGCGATGCGCGATGAGGTGAGCTTCGTCCTCGCCAAGGATAAGGTCGACGTGGCGAAGGAACGGATGCGCGTGACCGCTGCAACCTATCGCGGCGAGGACAGCAAGGGGCAGCCCTTCGCGCTCCATGCGGGCTCGGCAGTGCAGGCGACCTCGCGCGAGCCTGTGGTCAGGCTACGCGATCTGTCCGCGGAAATCCGGCTGCCCGACGGCCCCGCGCAGATGCGCGCCGACCGGGGGCGCTACGACATGAACAAGGAAACCGTGGCGGTCGACGGACCCATTCTGTTCACCGCGGCCGATGGCTACCGGCTCGAGACAACCAATGTCGCGGTCGATCTCAAGTCGCGTCAGGTGACCAGCACCGGCGCGGTGACGGGCAACATGCCGCTCGGCAATTTCAGCGCGTCGACGATGCGCGCCGACCTGGCGAACCGCACCGTCACGCTCGACGGGCGCGCGCGCTTGCGCATCATCCAGGGGGGCGTCAGATAGGGTGACGATGATGAACCGGATTCTCCTTGGCGCGATGGGCGCGGGCGCGGTGGTGCTCTCTGCGCTTGGCGGGCCCGTGCTTGCGCAGGCGCTCAAAAACCACAATGCCAACGCCCCCGTCGATGTCGAGGCTGATCGGATCGAGGTCCAGGATCGCGCCGATCGTGCGGTATTCTCGGGCAATGTGAAGGTGCGCCAGGCGGGGCTCGCGCTCGACGCAGCGCGGCTGACCGTCGCCTATGCCAGTTCATCGGGCAGCGGGCTCGACATCCAGCGGCTTGACGCCTCGGGCGGGGTTGTCGTGCGCAGCGCGTCGGAAACCGCGCGCGGCAGCGTCGCCATCTATGATCTCAATCGCAGGATCATCACGATGGTGGGCGGCGTCACGCTCGAACAGGGGCGCAACCAGCTTCGCGGCGGTCGCCTCGTCATCGACCTCAATTCGGGGCGATCGGTGATGGACGGCAGCGCGGTCGGCGGCGCCAGCGGCGTTTCGGGCGGCACGGGCGGTCGCGTGACCGGCCGGTTCACCGTTCCTGAGCGCAAGGGCGGCAACTGATCCCGTCGCCGCGCACGTCTCGCCGCGGTTCACGAAAATTTGTCATGCACGAATCTTGCCAATTGGCTTAGACTTCACATTTCGCTAACCGATCCTTGGCAGTTCGGTCGGTACGGGGGCCTGATCGGTTGAGGTGGAGGCGCTCCGCGCCTTCGCCGAAAGCGTGAATCAGGATCTATACAAGTTGGAGCGGAAATGAACGACGTCGCCACCATGGACGCGCCGATGAGCGCTGAAGCCGCGCGCGCGGTGACGAACGGGCTTTCGGTCGTCTCCATCGCCAAGGCCTATGACAAGCGCTCGGTGCTTTCGGATGTCTCGCTCTCGGTCGCGCGCGGCGAGGTCGTCGGGCTGCTCGGCCCCAATGGCGCGGGCAAAACGACGTGCTTCTATTCGATCATGGGGCTGGTGAAGCCCGATAGCGGCCGCATCCTGCTCGACGGCGACGATATCACGGGGCTGCCCATGTATCGCCGCGCGATACTCGGGCTCGGCTATCTGCCGCAGGAAACCTCGATCTTCCGCGGGCTTACAGTCGCGCAGAACATCATGGCGGTGCTCGAACTGGCTGAACCGGACAAGCAGGTGCGCGCGGCGCGGCTTGATCAGTTGCTTGAGGAATTCAGCCTGTCGCGGCTGCGCGATTCGCCCGCGATGGCGCTGTCGGGTGGCGAACGCCGCCGCTGCGAGATCGCGCGCGCGCTCGCGGCCAACCCGTCAATCATGCTCCTCGACGAACCCTTTGCGGGGATCGACCCGATCTCGATCGCCGACATTCGCGATCTGGTGAAGGAATTGAAGGGGCGCGACATCGGCGTGCTCATCACCGATCACAATGTCCGCGAGACGCTCGACATCGTCGACCGCGCCTGCATCATCTATGATGGCCGCGTGCTCTTCGCGGGATCGCCCGCCGCGCTCGTCGCCGACGAGAATGTGCGGCGCCTGTATCTCGGCGAGGGCTTCGAGCTGTGATTTGTCGTTTTCGTGTCATCCCCGCGAAAGCGGGGATCCAGAGTCGTCCGCGCGCTTGCCCGGCATCGTCTGGATTCCCGCTTTCGCGGGAATGACATCGATGGGGTAGCGGCCTGATGGCGCTCGGACCCCGCCTCGATCTCCGCCAGTCGCAATCGCTGGTGATGACGCCGCAGCTCCAGCAGGCGATCAAGCTGCTGGCGCTCTCCAATCTGGAGATCGAGGCCTATATCGCCGAGGAGATCGAGAAGAATCCGCTGCTCGAATCGAATGGCGATGAGGATCGCGCGCCCGCCGAAGCGCCCGACGATGCCGGCGGCGAGGGTGGGGACTTTGACGACGGCGACTTCGCCGACGAACCCGTCACCGCCGACCGCCTGCTCGAAACCGGCGACGCCACGGCCGACGCGCCGCTCGACGTCGACTATGACGCGGAGACGTTTCACCACGACAGCGCGATCGACAGCGGCGTGGGGCTCGACGGCGCGCTCGGCCTCACCGGCAGCGCGGGCGCGGGCTTTGGCGATGACGGTCCCGATTTCGACGCCATGGCGTCATCCGAACTTTCGCTCCACGATCATCTGCTCGCGCAGGCGGGCGCGGTGCTCTCGGGCGGCGACTGGCTGATCGCGACGCACCTGATCGACCAGATCGACGAGGCGGGCTATCTCGGCGCCAATCTGCTCGACATCGCGCAGCGGCTCGGCGCGCCGCTTGCCGCGGTCGAGCGCGTGCTTGGCGTCATCCACAGCTTCGATCCCACCGGGGTCGGTGCGCGCGGCCTTGCCGAATGCCTGGCTTTGCAGGCGAAGGAGGCCGATCGCTACGATCCCTGCATGGCGCGCCTGCTCGACAATCTCGATCTGCTCGGCGCGGGCAAGCTCGCGCAACTAAAGCGCATCTGCGGCGTCGATGACGAGGACATGGCGGACATGATCCGCGAGCTGCGCGACTATGATCCCAAGCCCGGCCTGCGCTTCGGCGGCGAACGCATCCAGGCGGTCACCCCCGACATCTTCGTGGCGCAGCGCGGCGTCACCTGGGCGATCGAGATCAACAGCGCCACGCTGCCGCGCCTGCTCGTCAACCGCAGCTATTATGTCGAACTGTCGGGCGGCAAGCAGGACAAGGCGTCAAAGGCGTGGCTCTCCGAGTGCCTCGCCAGCGCCAACTGGCTGGTGAAGGCGCTCGACCAGCGCCAGCGCACGATCATCAAGGTCGCGACCGAGCTGGTGAAGCAGCAACAGGCCTTCTTCAATCACGGCGTCGCGCATCTCCGCCCGCTCACTCTCAAAGCTGTCGCCGACGCGATCGGCATGCACGAATCGACCGTCAGCCGCGTGACCAGCAACAAATATCTGAGCTGCGCGCGCGGCCTCTACGAGCTCAAATATTTCTTCACCTCGGCGATCCAGTCCGCCGACGGCGGCGACGCGGTTTCGGCCGAGGCGGTGAAGAGCCATATCCGCGCGCTCATCGCCGCCGAGGATCCGCGCAAGATCCTCTCCGACGACACACTCGTCGATCTGCTCCGCGACAAAGGTTTTGACATCGCGCGACGCACCGTCGCCAAATATCGCGAGGCAATGGGCATCGGCAGCTCGGTCCAGCGTCGCCGCCAAAAGGCGCTCCAGGGCAAGGCCGCGTAGGCCCTCATTCCCGGACAATGACGGCTTTCGCCATTTTTCTTGTTCTCAAGTGCTTCGATATATATCCGAGAAGCACTTGGGGGTGAATTCATGTCTTATGATCCGCGTCAATTGAATGGCGTCGCAGGCTGGCTGGCGCTTCTTGTTTTTGTACTCGGCGTAGTAACACCCATTATTATAATTGGCCGAACAGCGCAGGATCTCTACGGCGATCCTGGTGTAGAGGCGCTTCGTCCGGGTGTGGCGGAGCATTCGCATCGTGATATTGGGGCTCTGGCTTCTCGGGCCGGTATTGCTGATCGTTGAACTTGTCGCGGTTGCCTCGTTGTCGGGTTTTCCATTTCTCGAGAAGCTTCCCGAAGTTGCCGTCCTTATTCTCCGGGCGTCACTCTACCCTGCACTTTGGACCGCATATCTGCTGCGATCGGAGCGTGTCGAGATTACCTATGATCGGCATCCCGAGGTGTTGGCTGAAGCGCTCGCCTGATCGCTCCTGCGGGGATGGACGCCGCCCCCCGAACCTCCTACAACGCCTTCATCCCCGGGGGACCCTGCGTACAGGGTTGAGAGGTGGCTGATACGGCCACGACCCGCTGAACCTGATCCGGCTGACACCGGCGTAGGGAGGGAGCGCGGTCAGTCTTTCCGCTCTCCTTCCATTTTGGAGAGACAAGACATGGCCGATATCCCCGCCCGCACTGAACTGAAGGTCACTACCGGACCGATCCGAGGCAGCCGCAAGATCCATGTCGGCCCGCTCAAGGTCGCGATGCGCGAGATCGACCTCGAGCCCTCATCGGGCGAGCCCCCCTTGCGCGTCTATGACTGCTCGGGCCCCTATACCGATCCCGCCGCGACCATCGACATCATGGCGGGCCTCCCCGAACTCCGCCGCGACTGGATCCGCGGCCGCGGCGATGTCGAGGAGGTCGCGCAGCGCGAGGTCAGGCCCGAAGACAATGGCCAGCTCGGCCCCGACCGTTCGGGCGGCGTCGCGCCCTTCCCCAATGTCCGCCGCAAGGTGCTCCGCGCAAAGCCGGGCATGAACGTCTCGCAGATGCACTATGCCCGCCGCGGCATCATCACCTCCGAGATGGAATATGTCGCGATCCGCGAGAATCTTGGCCGTCAGCAGATCCGCGATCATATCCGCGACGGTGAGGATTTCGGCGCGTCGATCCCCGATTTCGTTACCCCCGAATTCGTGCGGGACGAGGTCGCCCGCGGCCGCGCCATCATCCCCTCGAACATCAACCACCCCGAATCCGAGCCGATGGCGATCGGCCGCAACTTTCTCGTCAAGATCAACGCCAATATCGGCAACAGCGCGGTCGCATCGGACGTCGCTTCGGAAGTCGACAAGATGGTCTGGTCGATCCGCTGGGGCGCGGACACCGTGATGGACCTCTCCACCGGCCGCAACATCCACGACACGCGCGAATGGATCATCCGCAACTCCCCCGTGCCGATCGGCACCGTGCCCATCTATCAGGCGCTGGAAAAGGTCGGCGGCATCGCCGAGGACCTGACCTGGGAGATCTTCCGCGACACCCTGATCGAGCAGGCCGAGCAGGGCGTCGACTATTTCACCATCCATGCGGGCGTGCGCCTGCCCTATATCCCGATGACCGCGAAGCGCGTGACGGGCATCGTCTCGCGCGGCGGCTCGATCATGGCGAAATGGTGCCTGACGCACCACAAGGAGAGCTTCCTCTACGAGCATTTCGACGAGATCACCGAGATCATGAAGGCGTATGACATCGCCTATTCGCTGGGCGACGGCCTGCGCCCCGGATCGATCGCCGATGCCAATGACGAAGCGCAGTTCAGCGAACTCTACACGTTGGGCGAACTCACGAAGCGCGCCTGGGCACAGGATGTCCAGGTGATGATCGAAGGGCCGGGCCATGTGCCCATGCACAAGATCAAGGCCAATATGGAAAAGCAGCTCGAGGCGTGCGGCGAGGCCCCCTTCTACACATTGGGGCCGCTCACCACCGACATCGCGCCGGGCTATGACCACATCACCTCGGCCATCGGCGCCGCGCAGATCGGCTGGTACGGCACCGCGATGCTTTGCTACGTGACGCCCAAGGAGCATCTCGGCCTGCCCGACCGCGACGACGTCAAGGTCGGCGTGGTGACCTACAAGCTCGCCGCGCACGCCGCCGATCTCGCCAAGGGCCACCCCGCCGCCAAGATGCGCGACGATGCGCTATCCCGCGCGCGCTTCGAATTCCGCTGGCGCGACCAGTTCAACCTGTCGCTCGATCCCGACACCGCGGAGCAGTATCACGACCAGACGCTCCCCGCCGAAGGCGCCAAGACCGCGCATTTCTGCTCGATGTGCGGCCCCAAATTCTGCTCGATGAAGATCACGCAGGAGGTGAGGGACTTCGCGGCCAAGCAGAATCAGCCGGCCGACACCTTCATCGCCGCCGAGGAAGCCGAAGCCGGCATGCAGAAGATGAGCGAACTCTTCCGTGAAACCGGCAGCGAGCTCTATATGGGGTCGGGCGGGCGCGAGCACGACTGACGCGGCGTCCCGCCGGTCGGTCCCGGAAGGATGTCGCGATGCAGTTGAACGAAGCACTGGCGAGGCTCAACGCCCTGGGCGATGAAACGGTCCGGGCGCGGAACGCCAGGAACGGCGCGGATGACAACCAGTTCGGCGTGAAGCTGGGCGACATCCGCGCGCTCGCCAAGGCGATCAAGGCGAACCACGCGCTCGCGCTGGAGCTTTGGGAGACGGGCAATCTCGATGCCCGTCTCCTCGCCATCCTGCTGATGAAGCCAAAGGCGCTGTCCGCCGACGAACTCGACCGGCTGGTGCGCTCGAACGCGGTGCCGCAGGTGTCCGACTGGCTCAACGCCTATGTCGTCAAGGCGCATCCCGAAAAGGAAGCGCTCAGGCAGCAATGGATGGAAACCGACCATCCGATGGCCGCCCGCGCAGGCTGGAGCCTCACGGCCGAACGCGTTGACAAGAACGCGGACGGGCTCGATCTCCCCGCGCTGCTCGACCGGATTGAAGCCGGGCTCGCCACCGCCCATCCCCTGCCGCAATGGACGATGAACAACACGCTCGCGAATATCGGCATCCACCACCCCGAACACCGCGCCCGCGCGCTTGGCATAGGCGAGGCGCTTGGCGTCTATCGCGACTATCCCACGTCCCCCGGCTGCACCTCCCCCTTCGCGCCGGAGTGGATCAACGAGATGGTGCGCCGGCAGGGCTGAGGCCGCCGCTGAGAAAGACATGGCCCGAGAGGGCGTTCAAAGAACAGCGCCACCAGATTTACCTGACCGCGCGCTGAGCCTATGCTCCGCGCCATCCGGCAACCCATTGGCCGGAAAAGGGGGAGCCGTCAGCATGCACCGCGCCACCATCGCCGCCCTGATCGCCGTCACCGTCCTCGCCGCGCCCGCCGCGGCGAAGCGCGATCCCGCGCAGGTCATCATGCCCGAGGACCCCGAGCGCCGCGCCACCCATGAAGAGTGGGGCTTTGCCGAGGCGGTGATCCATGGCGATACAGTCTGGCTCTCGGGCGTGGTCGCGCGGCTGAACCCCGGCGAGACCGACCAGTTCGCCGCCTTCGACCGCGCCTTTCAGGAGATCGCGGGTATATTGGAGCGCGCCGGATCGGGCTGGGACGATGTCATCGAGATCACCACCTACCACACCGACCTCCCCGCCCAGATCGAAGCCTTCGACGCGGTGAAGGCGCGCTATGTCCACGCCCCTTTCCCGGCATGGACCGCCATCGACGTCGACCGCCTCGCGCCCGAGAGCGGGATCGCGGAGATCAGGGTGGTGGCGAAGCGGGGGAAGTGAGGTGCGCCTACTCGGCCGCCTGTACGAAGCGCAGCGCGGCTTGGGGCAGATAATCAGTCAAGTTCACGGCTTCCCCTGCTTCCACGCGCGCATGGGCATCCCGAAGCTGCTCGGGTGGCGCCTCCTTGGGGAGAAAGCGGAACACATTGGTCGCAAGGTAATCGAGGCGTTCGTCGAACGCGAGCCATCGGCGCCCTTCGGCCTCGGCCACCTGTCCGGTCGTGTTCGAGCCGGCGAAAATGTCGAGAACGACGTCACCCGGATCGGTAAGGAAGCGCACGAAGAATTCCGGCAGCTTTGCCGGAAAGCGGGCGGGGTGTGGTCGGGCGCCGACGAGCTTGCAGCCGGAAATATAGGCGCCATTGGATTCGGTGTTGGGAATCTTGAGCAAATTGGACGGGATGGCCCCGCCGTTATTCTTGGAAAATGCCCGCCCGATATCATGCCCGGAAGGTCGTTCCTTGGGCGTGTAGAATTTGTCGGGATCTTCGATCAGCTTCAGCATTCTGTCCGAATAAGGCGACAGAACCTTGGAAACATCGGCCTTGGGCCATTCCGTTTTCGAGAACCACCAGATATTGTTGACGGAATCCTTGGCGCGAATTTTTCGCTTGTTCACCCATTCAATCGGTGACGGCAGTTTTGACGGATTGAACCAGTAAAAGTCCTCCGCGAGGAAAAAACCAAGCTCGTCGCAGAAACGGATGGGGACGCGCAAATGGTACAGGCTGCGCGCGGGAACACCTTTTTGGTAGGCGCCCCCGATGTCCATGACGAAGCTGCCCGTAGGCTTGAGCTTGGCGTGCACAAGAGCGGCAAAATCCATCAGCCAGTCGAGATACTCGGCCTGATCCTTGTTGCCATACGCCTTCTGCCGCTGAAGCGCGAATGGCGGAGAGGTGATCACCAGATCGATGCTGTTGTCGTCCAGGTGGCGCAGAAGGTCGCGTGAATCACCGCAAAATGCGGCTCCATTCGGGGTCGTATAGGCCGGTGCCGTATGCGCAAGCATCTGATGCAAAACGATTTTTCCAAAATAATCACACTGATCGTGTGTAGACTCATAGTGGTCAGAGATCAATCTTCCGACCGTGAACGCAGCTACACCATTATCGGCTCGGGAAGCGCTCGCAAACAATTTGCGGCGGCTGCGCTCGGAGCGAGGTCTCAGCCAGGAGGCGCTCGCCGATCTGGCGGGCATTCATCGAAACTATCTTGGCGGAATCGAGCGCCGCGAGCGCAATGTCGGTCTCGACAATCTCGAAAGGATAGCGCGGTCGCTTGGCGTCACGATTGCCGATCTGGTGGCCAGTTGATGCCGCCGCATCCTGATTGGGAACGTCTGGAAGCACTTATGCCTGCGGTGCGCGAATTTCAGATCCTTGCGCGCGAACATGGGATCGATGACATTTTTCAGGACAATGGCGGCAAGATCCTCCAGATGCTCCTGGCGCTGAACCTGCAGGGCATTCCGGGCCGCGAGGGAAATGATGCGGTCGACGCGCTGGGCCGGGAGTATGAGCTCAAGAGCGTCAACATCTGGCTCACCGCCAGCTTTTCGACCAACCATCACATCAATATCCCGATTATCAACAAGTATCGGGAGGTCTGTTGGACCTTTGCCGTTTATGAAGGCATCGAGATGCGTCGCGCCTATTTCATGACGCCCGACAAGCTTGAGCCTTATTTTGCGGCGTGGGAAGCGAAGTGGTCGAGCAGCCGCAAGGACATCAACAATCCCAAGATCCCGCTCGGCTTCGTCATGCAAAAGGGCGAACTGGTCTATGCCGATCAGAAGGAACTGGATCTGGTCGCGGCGAGCGGCATCCGGAGAGACAAGGCGAAAGCCGCGTCTGACAGGCGAGCCGCCAAGGCAAAGGCGCAGGCCGATTTGATCGAGTCCTTACAAGAGGAGTAGATTGACCCAATCCCTCGCTCACATAGCCCTTATAGTCCGCGACTATGACGAAGCCATCGCATGGTTCACCACGAACCTCCGCTTCACGCTCGTCGAAGACAGCTACCAGCCCGAGCAGGACAAGCGCTGGGTCGTCGTCGCCCCGCCCGGCGCGCCGGCCGGCGCCACCACCATCCTCCTCGCCCGCGCCTCCACCCCCGAGCAGGCCGGATTCATCGGCGACCAGGCGGGCGGGCGCGTCTTCCTGTTCCTGCAAACCGACGATTTTTGGCGCGACTATCGCGCGATGATGGACAAGGGCGTGGTCTTCGTCCGGCCCCCCGCCGAGGCGCCCTATGGCACCGTCGCGGTCTTCGCCGATCTCTACGGCAATCTCTGGGATCTGGTGCAGTACGCCTGACCCCCTTCGTCGCGACGCCGCCTTACCGCGCCTCCACCCGAAACGACTTTGCCGCGCGCGCGATCAGCGCCTGCTCCAGCGGCGCCCAGCGTGCATTGGGCGCGCCATCGGTCGTCAATTCCTCGGGCGTCGTACCGGCCGGGGCCATGTCCTCGGCATAGATCAGCATCAGCTCGCGCCGCCCATATCCGCTGCCCGCCGGATCGTCGAGCAGCCGCACGAGCCGCACGTTCATCATGTTGGGTGGCCGGGTGTAGCCCGCGCGGGCGAGCATCATCCGGACGCGCTCGCCGTCCGATCCGGCGCGCGGCCTCGTATTGGTCGGGCCGAAGCGCGCGCTCTCCCACATCGGCGCGCCCCACAGCTCGATCCGCTGGTCCTTCTCGCCATAAGTGTAGCGCAGCTCCGGCCGGCTTGGCAGATAGCCTTCGAACTGGACCCACCAGAAGCGGCGAACGCGCCGCCCGGCGTCCGCCTCGACGAACAGATGGATCTCGCAGTCGGCGACGCCGTAGAGCATGAAGCGCTCGCTGCCGACATAGGTCGCGCCTTCGGGCACGCTTATGGTGAGCGCCGGATCGCCGGGGTGCGCGACCGCGTTGCCCTCTACCCGCGCAGTCGGCGCCGCAGGCGCCTGCGCCGCGAGGGGCACACTCCCTGTAAGCATCAGCATCGCGACAGCCAACCCGAACCGCATCACCATCCTCCCGCAAAGCCGGGAACGGTATTGTCTTTGTAATACAGGTCAAGGGGCCGGTTCCGGGGCACGGTGGCCCGGGCGACTATCCGATCAGGCCAGGCAGGCCTGCGGGAGGAGGCGGCGCCTGTATCAGTGACCGCCCCCCGACCCTTCAGCCCCTCAGCGTGACGATCTCAAGCCCGCCGGGTTTGAGCGACGGATTGGATGCATTGGCCTTCTTCGCCTTTTCGGCCTTGGGTTTTCGGATCTCGCGGTTCGATCGTTTCTGGCTCTTCGCCATGATCTTTTCCTTAAAGCGGGCGGAGCGCCCGCGCACAGCCTAGGCGCTTTGCCGCGAAGATGCGCCCGAATTCGCAAGGAAGCAGTCTTGGCGGGTCTCGTGCAACGTGCCCGAGGGCGCTAGGCTCGGCCCATGCCAGCACCCCCGCCCGAAACTCGCACCGACACCGCCGCGCGCATCATCCGCGCCTCACCGCAAGCGATCTACCGCGCCTTTGTCGACGCGCACTCCCTGATGACATGGCTCCCGCCCGAGGGCATGACCGGCCGCGCGCTGATCTTCGAGCCGCATGCGGGCGGGCGCTACCGGATCGAGCTGAGCTACAACCAGACCCCCGACGCCGGGGTCGCCAAGACCAGCGACCGCACCGACATCAGCACGGGCCGCTTCCTCGAACTCGTGCCCGATGCGCGCATCGTCCAGTCGGTCGAATTCGAATCCGGTGATCCCGCCTTTGCCGGCGTGATGGTGATGACATGGGCGTTGGAGGCCGCGCCCGAAGGGACCCGCGTCACCGTCACCGCCGCGAACGTGCCCCATGGCATCGCAAAGGCCGATCACGACGCGGGGCTCCAATCTTCACTGGAAAACCTCGCGCGCTTCTTCGAATGACGCCCCGCGCGGCTGAACTTGCTGACCTTTGGCGTCCCGCTACGCCTTGGTTTCGAACGACGCAGGTTTCGAGAGCAGGAAGGGCAGGTCGGGCGAGGCGATCCTGGATTCGCGGCCATTGCTGTGAATCAGCGTGACGCGGCCCACGCCGGGCGAGGCGACCACAGCCACCACGCTATCCACCCACGCGTGCAGCGCCTCGCGCGCAAAGGCGAGTTCGTCGCCGCCTGTGCGGGCGTCGCCCTCGGCCTCGAGTTCCGCCTCAAGCTGCAAAACGCGTTCTGCCGCCTGCTTTACCGCGTCGTCCTTGCTCATGCCGGTGTCCCGTTTTCAGTCCGGTCCCTGCATAGGGCCTTTTGGGGGCGGGTGGGAACAGCGGCGGCGCGGACATCGCGGGAACGAACCCGCCGTCGCCTGCCGAGCGCAAGACGCCGCGCGCCCGCATCCGGATCGCGTACACCAGCAGCGCGATCGCGACGATCCACAGCGTCAGCGAGAAGAGCATGCCGCCCGCGCTGTTCCCCGTCCCCGGCATCGGCGAAACCCCGAACTGGAACACCGTCGTCACTGCGAGCCCGAACAGCGAGACCGCAAAGGCATAGACCGCGAAGCGGCTGGCGAACAACAGCAGGATCGACCCCGCCAGCGCACCCCAGACGCCCAGCCCCCAGCCCGCATTGGCCCAGAGCGGAAAGCTGTCGATCCACGCATGCTGCTCGGGCGTCAACGCCGCCACATAGTCGGCGTTGCGCGTCTTCGTCATCGTATAGTCGAACGCGCCCATGCAGTTCCAGAGCGCGCTCGCTGCGCCCACCAGCCACAGATGCCAGGGGCGCCGCCCCGCCTCAACGTCCGTCATATTGCCCTCCTCGAACCCAGCCAGCGACCCCGTTACGCGCTGCCGCTATTCGCCGGCTGTGTTCCCCGTCGACGCGTTCGCGGCATTCGCTGCATTCCCTGCGGGCGCTGCCGACGTCGCCGCGGGGGCGGTGGCTGCCTCGCCCTTGGGCGGCACCGACAGATGCTCGTGCACCACCTGCCACGTTCCGTCGGCCTGCTTCTGGTACACGTCGGTGTAGCGCATCTGCAGTTTGGCCGGGCGATTCTCGACGGTCGCGTCGATCGTGCCGACCCCTGACGAGATGAAGGTATCGGCGTCGAGCACCTGGATCCGGCGCGCGCCAGGCGAGAAGGCGCTGGGCTTCATCGCGACGAAGCCCTCGGTCCATTTGGTCGCGGTCGCTCGGTCGTCGGTGGGCTCGGCGACCATCGCATCGAAGAATACCGCGCCGGGCGCATAATTGGCCATGATCGTCTGCGCATTGCCCGACGTGAAGGTCGATTCGACCTTGTCGATCGCGGCGGCCGCCTCGGCCTCGGTCGGCGGCGCGGCGCCGGCGGCGTTGTTCGCGGCATGGTCTTCGGCGGAGGGCGAGCAGGCTGCAGCGAGCAACATGATGCCGGCCAATGAGCCACGGTTCAGTGCGATGATGGGGTTCATGAGTGTATCCCTCGATCAACGGCCGCGGCGATCGTCGGACATCACAAGGTCCCGCATGCCGCAGCCCGATTGCATGGGACGCAACGCAACCCCGCGATGCTTAGGCGGCGTGGACGAATTTGATCCAAAGCCGGATGGCAGCGAGATGGACCATGCCGAGGAAACTTGAGGGCGTTTGATCGTAGCGGGTGGCGACGGCACGATTGATTTTCAGCTTGCCGAACATTCGCTCAATGCCGTTTCGCTGCCTGTAGAGCTGCCGATCGTGCTCGATCCTTTCTCGGCGATTGGAGCGCGCCGGGATGACAGCCTGTATGCTGCGGCTCGCGAGATCGGCGCGAATGGCGTTGGTGTCGTAGCCTTTGTCGGCCAGCAGAGCCGCCGGAGCGCGGTCCGGCAGGCGGATCAGCGTGTCATAGGCCGTGCAGTCGGCGGCTTCACCACCAGTCAGGTGGAAGGCGACGGGGCGTCCTCGGGCATCAGCCAGACAGTGAAGCTTACTGGTGAACCCGCCCCGCGAGCGGCCAAGAGCGCGTCGACAAGTCCCCCTTTTCCGCCCGCTGCCGAGACCTGGGCGCGAAGGGTGGTGCTGTCGATGCTGTAGTGTCCGGTGTCGGCCATGATCTCGGCAAGCGTCACCGACACGGCCTCCCAGACCCCGGCCTCGCTCCAACGACGGAACCGCCGGTAGATCGTGTTCCAATTGCCGTATTTTGGCGGGACATCGCGCCAAGCAGTCCCACAGCGCAGCCGCCAGAGTATGCCGTTGACTATCGAGAGATTCTGCTCAGGCCTGCGGCCGCGCCCTCGGTTCTCTGGCTCGATCGGCAGCAGACCCTTCAGAACGCGCCATTCTGCTTCGCTCAGATCGCCCCGGCTCAAACCTGCCTCCAAAAGGCAGCCTTGAATCAACCCACACCGTCCACGTCAACCAATTCGTCCACGCCGCCTAGGCCGATGCGTCAGTTATGCAATGCGGGTTCGCCGACAGCCTCTTCATCGACCTGGCCGATGCGCTACAGCGCGAGCCGCAATAGCCGTTGCGCTATGCATCCCATCGCGATGGGGAGGGCGATTCCGCACGCTGCGTGTCGCCCCGGTGAACCCGACCCTCTCGGCGTGGGTGCATGAAGAGAAGCCATAGCCGCAATTTTCTCAACTTTCGCGGCTCTTAGCCTCCACCGTGCGTCATGCTATAGTCGCGCATCCAGCAAAGGGATGCGACTCGATGGACGCCATGCTCTCCGTCGCCGATCAGATCCGCGGCGCCTATGTGCGCTGGCACGAATCGCGCGGCGCCACTGCCCAGGATTTTCTCGACATGATGGCCCCCGAGATCGAGATGCGCACCGTCATGGCGCCCGATACGCCTGATCCTATCGCGGGCGCCACGATCGGCATCGATGCCGCGCGCGGTTATTTCGATGCGCTCGCGCGCGACTGGGAGATGATTGGCTTTCCCACCGAGCAGGTCGTCAGCGACGGCGACACCGTGGTGTGGATTGGCCGCTGCCACTGGCGCTACCGGTCGACGGGCGAGGAGGTGGAGACGCCCAAGATCGACATCTGGCGCTTCCACGACGGCAAGGCGGTGCATCTGCTCGAAATGTTCGATTCGCTTGCCTTTGCGCGCAACACGGGGCTGATCGCGGGTGCCGCAGCGCCCGTTGCGCGACCCAGCACATCATAATCGGCAGCACGATCCTGCGCCCCACCGCCACACTGGAACGGCTTTCTTTTCCCGAAATGGGACTAGACATCGGGCACTAAGAACATATCATGAACATACGAGGGTATCGAGTCGGAGTGCCCGCCATGAAACACAGCCCAATTGTTCTGCATCGTTTACTCTTCGCGGTCCGCCCGCCGTTGACGCTCGCTCGCCAGATCGAACAGTCGGCCATCTGGTTTCGTCCGGGCGCAACGCGCGTGCGAGCCGACAACCTCCACATCACACTCGAAATTTTCGAGGACCATCCGACCTTTCCCGAGCGGCTCGCGGAGGTGTTGATGGAAGCGGGCAAGGCGGTCGCCGCGGAACCCGTTGAGATCGTCCTCGATCAGGTGTCGGGCAGCAAGCGCTCGGTTGCGCTCAGACCGCGTCGGAGGATCCCCGCGCTCGACCAGCTCTACAAGGCGATCGCGCTGGAGGTGAAGCGCGCCGGGCTCACGCCGCGCCCAGACTATTCCTTCAGTCCACATGTCACGGTGCTCTATCGCGATGGCGCGCCGTTCACCCAGGCGATCGACCCTATCCGCTGGACGGCGGACGAGCTGGTCCTTGTGCACAGCCTGGTCGGGCGCACCCGCCATGACGTACTCGGCCGCTGGCGGCTGCGGGGTTCACGCCAATACGCGCTGTTGTGAAACGCGAATATCGGGAAAATTCGGTGCGAATCCGCGTTGACACACGACACGATGGGAAGGATGCCACATGACCGTCACCGGAAGCTGCCATTGCGGCAAGATTGCCTATGAGCTCGACGAGGATCTGCCCGCCGAGGGGATGGCGTGCAACTGCTCGATCTGCCGGCGCAAGGGCAATCTCCACCACTTCACCACGCCCGACAAATTCGCGCTGAAGGGCTCGCGCGACGACATCGCGACCTACGAATTCAACAAGCACATCATCAAGCACCACCACTGCAAGACCTGCGGCTGCGCGCCCTTTGCCGAAGGTGTCGGGCCCGGTGGCAAGGCGATGGTCGAGATCAACCTGCGCTGCGTGGACGGCATTGATCTGGACACGCTCAAGGTTACCCAGTTTGACGGGGCGAGCATGTAGTGTCTCGGACGGACGCGCCTCAGCGCTTCTTGACGAACTCGGCGCGCAGCACCAGGCCCTTGATGCCCTCGTAGCGGCAATCGATCTCCTGCGGATCGCCGGTCAGGCGGATCGACTTGATCAGCGTGCCGCGTTTCAGCGTCTGGCCCGCGCCTTTGACGACCAGATCCTTGATCAGCGTCACCTGATCGCCGTCGGTCAGGAGATTGCCCACCGCGTCACGCACCTCGACAACATCCTCGTCGGTTGCCGAAGACTTGGCGGCTGCCTCGCTCGCGCTGATCCATTCGCCCGTCGCTTCGTCATAGACGAAATCTTCGTCGCCGCTCATCGTGCTCGTTCCTTTGCTCGAACGACCGCATTGGCATGCACGATGGGCAAGAACCAGCGCACAATGCAACCGTGCCACGCTTCGCGCATTGATGCGGAAGGCTTCGATGGCTGAAGAGGAGAGAGCAATGCCCTATGTCGATGGTTTCGTGCTCGCCGTCCCGACCGACAAGATCGATGACTACAAAAAGATGGCGAGGACTGCCGGTGATGTCTGGATGGAGCACGGCGCGACGAGTTATGTGGAATGTCTCGCCGACGACGTCCCTTATGGCGAACTTACGTCCTTCCCGCGCGCCGTGCAGCAAAAGGACGGCGAGACCACCGTCTTCTCGTGGATCACCTACCCCTCACGCGAGGTGCGCGACGAGGTGATGAAGAAGGTCATGTCCGACGAACGGCTCAAGATGGACATGGACAGCCCACCCTTCGACGGCAAGCGCATGATCTTCGGCGGCTTCAAAAGCTTTCTGGACCTGTAACCCGCGACGCGCCGTCGCTACGCGTCAGTGGTGGAAATAGGGCATAGGTGCAGGCCTAGCGCACGTGTTCGGGTTTACCCTTGCGCGACGTGCGCGCGAGTTCTTCGAGTTCCTTTTCCGTCATCGAGCCGTACATCTCGCGCGACGCGCCCTTCAGTTCCGCCTTGCTGGTGTCGCCGCGCTTGGCCGAGAGCGCGGCCCCGGCTGCCTTTTGCTGCGCCTTGGATCGTGCGGGCATGGCTCATTCTCCTCATCTGCCTGAAGGCTCAACGCCGGCGCGGCACGCGTGTTGCTCCGGACGTCGACTATGCCCGTGCGTCCGTCGCATGCTAGGCTCTGACGCCTGACGGAGCCCGAGCGCATGACTGATTCCTGCTCCATACGCAGCAATGCGATCACCGTGCGCGATCCGGGACTGCTTTTCGTCTATGGAACGCTGCGCCGCGGCAGCGCGCACGCGATGGCGGCGCGTCTTGCGCGCGATGTCCAGTGGATCGGACCGGCCACCACGCGCGGCCATCTCTTCCGCGTCGACTGGTATCCCGCGCTCGCCCCCTCCGCCGGAGGCGGGACGGTCCTGGGCGATCTGGTCCGGCTCCTAAATCCTGTCGCGAGCATGGCCTGGCTCGATGTATATGAGGACTGCGGTGTCGATGATCCGCTGCCCCATGAATATGGCCGGGCGTGGATATCCGTCACATGCGCCGGCGTCGTGCGCGAGGCGCAAGCCTATGTCTGGAATCGCCCGCTGGATGGGCTGGATAGGATAGAAGGCGGCGACTGGCTTGGCTCGCCTGGAGTACCGGGCGTGGACAACCCGGCCTTGCCGGGGGAGCCAGGTTGCCACGCGTGATGCCCGACGACATGATAGGACGCGGGTAGCGACACGGGAGGACGCATGACAAAGGGCAGGATCCGCGTCGGCATCGGCGGCTGGACCTATGAACCGTGGCGCGGGACCTTCTATCCCGAGGGCTTGCCGCATGCGCGCGAACTCGAACACGCCGCCCGAAGACTTGGTGCGATCGAGATCAACAGCACCTACTACAGCCTGCAAAAACCCGAGAGCTTTCGCAAATGGGCGGCCGCCGCGCCCGCGGATTTCGTCTTCGCGGTCAAGGCGTCGCGCTATTGCACGAACCGCAAGCTGCTGGGCGAGGCAGGCGACGCGATCGAGCGCTTCATCGGTCAGGGGCTGACCGAACTCGGCGACAAGCTGGGGCCGATATTGTGGCAGTTCATGCCGACCAAGCGTTTCGATCCGGCCGATTTTGGAGCGTTCCTCAAGCTCCTGCCGGCAACCCGCGATGGCATGGCGCTGCGTCACGCACTCGAGGTCCGGCATGAGAGCTTCGTCGATCCCGGGTTTTTGACGATGGCACGCGACGCCGGCGCGGCGGTGGTTTTCGCCGACAAGCCCGAATATCCGAGGATGGATGAGCAGACTGCTGGATTCAGCTATGCACGGCTGCAGGATGCGCGCGAAGATCAACCGACAGGCTACGACGCCGCGGCGCTCGATCACTGGGCCAATGAGGCGGCGCGCTGGGCCAGCGACGGTCGCGATGCCTTTGTCTTCATGATCAACGGCGCCAAGGTGCGCGCGCCGGCAGCGGCGGAAGCGCTGATCGCGCGGCTCGCAGATTAGGCAGCTTGGTCGCTACACGCGGTTATTCATCGGCCGGGGCGGGGTAGCGGCTGGCCAGATGATCGCGGACGGAGGCATGAAGCGGCTGAATGAGCGAACAGCCATAACGGTCGCGGTCGCGCCATTCGACGACCGATTCTTGTCCGCCCAATCCGGGCAGCGTCACGAATATGCGCGTGCCAACCGGAATTGCGCTCGTGCAGACAAGGCAAAAGCCCGTGACCGAAAGATCGGTCAGATCGGCCGAGAACCGATGCGTCGATTGCTCGCGCACGCCGGCCTGGATCCTTACGCTGACGCGCTGGACGCGACGGGCGTCGCGCTGGGCGATTGGCGGCATCCTCGTAGCTGCGGGCATCGTTCGGACCTTCCCTCGATCGTGCATTTTCCATGCACCGATCTGGGTTTCGGAAGCGTAAGCGATGATGGTGAATCGCGCCCTCGGAGGAGGGTTTCGTTCAGCGGCGCTGCTGTTTTGCCTTCCACGCACGCACCGCGGCGAGCGTGTTCTTGACGTGATCCTGCGGCGACAGGTCCGAATGCACATAGACGATCATTCCGTCGGGCGCGATCACATAGGAAGTGCGGTCGGACAGGTTGGGGCGTTTGTCGAAGACCACGTCATAAGCCTTGATCGTCGCGGGGCTGGCCGAGGCGACCGCGAACTTGTCGCGACACGCCTCGCGCGAGAAGCGATTGAGCGTATCGATCTTGTCGGCCGAAATACCGATGACGGTTGCGCCTTCCTTGCGAAAATCGTCGGTCGCTTCCGCAAATTCATGCGCCTCGATCGTGCAGCCCTGCGTGAAGGCCGCGGGGTAGAAATAAAGCACGACCGGGCCCTTTTTCAGCGCACTCGCAAGGCTGAAGGCAAAGGGCTTGCCCGCAAGCGACGCCTGGGTGTTGATCGCGGGCGCCTTGGCGCCGACGGGAAGCGCGGCGGAGGCGGGGGACAGTACTGTCGCCACGCAAATGACGGTCAACGCGCGAAACAGTGTCCTCATGGCATGATATCCTCGGCGGGTTCTGTCGGCGCAGTTTAGAGCGCATTTCGGCCGTTACAATCGGTGCTTTCCGGATCATTGTGGTTCGGGGGTCGTTGGGCTGATCGCCGCGCAAATGAACTCATCGCCCGGCCGTCGCACGGAGGGCGGCCGGGGAAACGGGCGTGATGGATCAGCCTTCGTTCGCGATCCAGCCGACCAGCAGATAGGCGAGGATAGCGATCGGCCCGAGCGCGAACACCGTCGCAAGCACCAGTGCGATGCGGACGATCATGACGTCGATGCCACTCGAGCGCGCAAAGCCCGCGCACACGCCCATGATCTTCGCATTGGTCTTGTCGAGCGCATAAGGAACGGACATTTTCAAAAATTCCCTGTTCTTCTATGTGGTGTTGCGGCCTGTCCGGCTCAGCGCGTCGGCTGGGCCGCGGTGACGGCTTCGGCGGGGACGACGGCGGTGCCGACGAACACGGTGGCGAGCATCAGCGCACCGAGAACCGAAAGCGTCGCACGCTGCAGATTTTCGAACTTCGCGGTCATTTGTCTTACTCCCTGTATCCTTCGTCCGACGATCGGGCGAAGATGAACCCGGGATTGCAGAAAGCGTGCCAAATCGATTTTGCGGCAGAAAACTGTGTTTTTTTGTGAAATTGTCGTGGAGATTATCCCAACTAATGGTGTCATTTACTGCAAGTGCGTGATTTTCGCTGCGGATGATCGCCGAGCGATACCGGCCGCGATCGTTGCTGCCGCCGCCGACACGCGCAAAACCCTGTTCGCTCGGGTCGGCGGACGTTAAAGACGGGCTTTCGAACAAGAGAGTCGCCCAATGCTTGATACTCCCGTGTCCGCCGTTCCCCCGCTGTCGCTGCTTGAGGATCAGAGCGACCCCGAAGGCTTCGCGCGCGATTTCGGTGCGTCGTTCGAGCGGTACGGCTTTGCGGTCATCGCCGATCACGGGATCGACCAGGCGTTGATCGACCGCGCCTGGGCGCTGACCGCCGCATTTTTCGATGAACCGCTCGCGTACAAGAAACAGTTCCACATTCCCGGCCAGGGGGGCGCGCGGGGCTATACGCCGTTCGGCCTCGAGATCGCCAAGGATGCAAGCGAGCACGACCTCAAGGAGTTCTGGCATGTCGGACGCGATCTGCCCGCGGGCCACCGCTACCGCGCGACCATGCCCGACAATCTGTGGCCCGACCGGCCCGAGGGCTTTCGCGAGACCTTCACCGCGCTCTTTGCCGAGTTCGACCGCGTCGGCGCGCGCCTGCTCTCGGCGATCGCGCGGCATCTGGGGCTAGCCTCAGACTGGTTCGTCGATCCGGTCGAGAACGGCAACAGCGTGTTGCGACTGCTGCATTATCCGCCGATTTCGGCCGACGCGCCGGGGGTGCGCGCAGGGGCGCATGAGGACATCAATCTCATCACCTTGCTTCTGGGCGCCGAGGAGGCCGGGCTCGAACTGCTCGACCGCGACGGGCGCTGGCTGCCGATCGCGCCGCCAAAGGGCGCAATGGTGGTCAATGTCGGTGACATGCTCCAGCGCCTGACCAATCACGTCTTGCCCTCGACGACGCACCGCGTCGTCAATCCGCCGGTCGAGCGCCGTGGCCTTCCGCGCTATTCAATGCCCTTCTTCCTGCATCTGCGCCCCGATTTCGAGATCCGGACGCTGCCCGGATGCATCAGCGCCGATCGCCCCGACCGCTATCCGCAATCGATCACCGCCGACGAATATCTCTTTCAGCGGCTGCGTGAGATCGGCCTGCTCAAATAACCCGCACGACCGCCGTCCCATTGCAGTCGTCAACGCACACCGCCCGACCCGTCCGCCTCTGACAGCCACGTTGGTCGACGGATTTTCAGCGCTCGTCGAATGACGCGGGCGAAACGACCCGGCAGCGCCGATGAGCGAGGCGCTATCGGGGAGGCCGGGTGTGAAAACGGAGTATCGCCGTCAGATTCGGCGCAGCGTGATGATGGCGTGCTTGTGCGGCGCGGCGCTTGCGGCGCCCACGCGCGCGCCGGCACAGGAAGCTGCTGCCGACGCCGCGACTCCGCCTGCCGAGGGCAAGCAGATCTATAACGCAGCGGATTTTGCGCGCTTCGCGCCCAAATCAGCGCTCGACATGGTGCGGGAGATTCCCGGCTTCGTCATCCAGGCAAGCGACGACGATCGTCGCGGCTTCGGTCAGGCATCGGGCAATATCCTCATCGATGGCAAGCGCATCTCCGGCAAGTCCAATGACGCCGAGGCCGCGTTGGGCCGGATCAACGCGCGTGATGTCGTGCAGATCGAGGTCGTCGACGGCGCGACGCTCGATGTGCCCGGGCTTTCGGGGCAGGTCGCCAATATCATCACCTCGGTCGACGGGCTCAGCGGCAATTTTCGCTGGAGCCCCGAATTCCGCACGCGCCAGACCGAATCGCGGCTGCTCGACGGCGAGATCGCGGTGACGGGCCGCAGCGGTGCGCTCGATTATTCGTTCAGCCTCAGCAATCTTTCCGCGAGGCTTGGCAATGACGGTCCAGAATTCGCGCTCGACGGCAATGGCGTGCTCGCGGACCTGCGCGAAGAATCGCTGACCTGGTATCAGGATACGCCGCGCGCCGCCGCGACCTTCAAATATGTCACCCCCGGCGGTTCGATCGCCAATCTCAACCTCGCCTATGCGCGCTATTATTTCAGCGCGCATGAGGAATCGCTGCGCAGCTTTCCGGGAACGGTCGATCGCCGGCGCGACTTTTACGACCGGGAGCGCGAGTGGAATTACGAGGTTGGCGGCGACTATGATTTCGCGCTCGGCGGCGGTCGTTTCAAGTTGATCGGCCTCAGGCGTTTCGAGCGCAGCCCGCAAAGTCAGCGCGTGTTTCTTGCCTATGCGGATGGCCGGCCCGACACCGGCACGCGCTTTGACCGCGACACTGATGAAGGCGAATCGATCCTGCGCGGCGAATATCGCTGGCGTGGCGGCAGCGCCGACTGGCAGGTGTCCGCCGAGGGCGCGATCAACACGCTCGATACCGTCGCGACATTGGCGGAGCTCGACGCATCGGGCGCGTTCCAGCCCGTGCCGCTGCCGGGCGGCACGCTGGAGATCGAGGAGAAGCGCGGCGAACTGGCGCTGAGCTATGGCCGCGCGATCGCGGCGGGCCTGACGCTGCAAAGCTCGATCGGCGGCGAATATTCGCGGATCATCCAAAGCGGTGCGGGCGGGCTGACGCGCACCTTTTATCGCCCCAAAGGTTTCGTCGCGCTCGCATGGAAGGCGAGCCCGCGGCTCGACATCAGCGCCCGGATCGAACGTGAGGTCGGCCAGCTCAACTTCTACGACTTCGCCGCGTCGGTGAATGTCAGCGGCGGGACGCAGAACAGCGCCAATCCCGATCTGCGTCCGCCCCAGAGCTGGAATGGCGAGATCGAGCTGAACCGCAGCCTGGGCGCCTTTGGCTCACTCAAGGCGCGCGGCTATGCACGGCTGATCACCGACGTTGTCGCCCAGGTGCCGATCGGGGCAACCGGTGAGGCGCCAGGCAATCTCGACAGCGCCACAGTCGTCGGCTTCGATTGGAACAGCACGTTCAACTTCGATCCGCTTGGATGGAAAGGGGCCAAGCTCGACCTCGACCTGTCGTTCAAGCGCAGCCGTCTGCGCGATCCGCTGACAGGCGAGAAGCGCCCGATCAGCGAGGATTTGGCGCACGAGCTGATCGTCAATTTTCGCCAAGACGTTCCTGGCACCGATTGGGCATGGGGTGCCGAGTTCGAACATTATCGGCAGACCGCGGGCTTTCGCCTCGATCAGCATTCGCGTTTCCTGACGGCGCCCGGCGATCTGGGCGTCTTTGTCGAGCACAAGGACGTAGGAGGCCTCACCCTGCGCGCAGGGGTGTCCAACCTGCTCGATTCACACGAACGCCTGTACCGCACCGCCCATGTCGGCCGGCGCACCGGACCGATCGCCTTTTATGAAGAAAGGTCGCGTGGGTGGGGACCCATTTTCGCTTTCACGGTGCGCGGCAGCGTCTGACGGGGCCGCTTCGGTCGCACCGGCGACGGCAAGCGTCGCCGTCAGCTCGGTTGCGGGGCGGGCCCGACTATGCCCTGTTGCTCGAGATAGCGGAGCACCTTCGCGCGGAACCTGGGCGAGTAGAAATACTGGCTCAGGATGCTGTCGGGCGCGTCTGACTTGATCTTGCGGATGGAAACGACGCGCTGCCAGTGCCGCCGTGAAGCATCGATATTACCGCGCGCAGCCTCGGCGATCACGCGGACCAGTTCATATTGCCCGGACATTCCTTGTCCCGGCGGACGGATCGTGTCGGCTATACGGACCGCATCTTCATTGCGCCCCTGTTCGATCAGCGCCAGCAGTTGCGCGACCGTGTAGAAGGGCGGCAATTCGTTGTCGAGCGCGCGCGCGCTTTCGAGCAGTGGCTCCGCCTCGGGATCGTCGCACTGGAACAGCAGGAAGCCCAGCAGCCCGAGATTGTCCGGATTGAAGCGGTTGAGCGCGATGGCGCGGGCACCGATGTCCTTGCCGCGGCGGCATTGCCCCGCGATAAAGGCCGCACGCGCATCGGCAACCTGCGCGTCGGCATTATAGGGGTCGGTGGCCACCGCCCGGCGCGCAAGCTCCGTGCCGCGCTGATGCGCCTCCGGAGTCCCTCCGCCCAGGGTAAAGTCGAACTCGAGAAACGAAGCTGCTGCGAGCACCGAGGCGTTCATCGGCTCGCGCCTGGCGGCATCCGAAACGCAGCTACGGACGCGCTGCTGCAGCGCCGGATCGCGGTCGCGAAAATACCGGTCATAATCGAGCAGGCACGCATAGGTCGAACGCTCGCCCGTCGGGCGCTTGGCGCGCTGATCGGTGGCGATCACCCCAAAGGGCTGGATCAGCGTCGAAATCACCGGGCCCATGACATTCAAGAGCGTACCGTCGTCGTCGGGAAGCTGTACCGTCTCCGACCAGAGCTGTGCGCCCTCTTCGAGATCCCAGAGCGTAAGGAAGAGCCGCCGGCCGTTATAGCCGGGCCCGGCGTTCACCTGGCCGGTCAACCGGTAGCTGGGTTGACTCGGCGTTGCGCCGAAGCCCTTGGTTTCGGGCGTCGTTACGCGGACGATCCATGAGCGATGCAGCGCGACGCCCAGCATCGCTTCGGCGCGCCGCGCCAGCGCCGTCGCATCGGGGCTGCCGACCGATGTTATGCGCCGAATTTCAAGGACCGGCGTCGGCCTTGTCGTTTTTCCGGCGCCCGCGCCAAGCCACCATGCCGCGGCGATCGCAGCGGCGAGCAACGCTAGTGCCACGAGCCCCATGAACAGACGGGGGCGTGTAAGCTGCGCGGGCCAAGGTGCTGTGATGATGGTTTTTGGCTTGACGGCCGGCGCGGCGGCCGCGGACCGGGCTTCGCCATGGTTTGCGGCGGTGGCCTGCGCGCGGGCGACGCCTTCGCCTTCGGCTTGCGTAAAATGGACGCGATAGCCGCCGTGCTTGATATGCAGTCGCACGCCGTCGCTGGAAGGCGCTTGCGCATAATAGCTATCGAGCATCTTGCGCAACCGCCCTACCTGGACGCGCGGATAGCTGTCCGACTGGGAATCGAAATCCGGATCGCGGCCAAGCCCGTCAACCGCGACCGCATAAGCCTTGAGCTCATCTCCGCCACCCGCCAGCGTCGTTCGCACCAGAAAGGCAAGAAGCCGGCGCATGACCGGAGAGCGTTCGAACTCTGCGGACTGGAAAATAGCCTCAAGCTCCGCAAGGACCCTTCCATGCGCAAAGCCCTCGCTTGATGCCTTGCCATCACGCGTCATCGCTGATTCCCAAAGGTCCGCTTCCGCCCCAAAATTCCAATAGACCCTTCATGTAACGGTAAAACCAGTTTCCGATGCCACGTTACATGGGCGGCCTTATCATGCGTTACCGGACGCGCCGAACGGAATCGCAACCATATTCAACATTATCCCGGCTTCCCATCGCTGCACCGCGGCGGCGCTGACCGGATGATTGGCCAGATGCGCACCAAGCACATAGAAATGCAGCGCTTTTTTAACGCCCATTCGAGCGGTGTGCCGGAACTCGTGCGATTTGCCGCGGCCGCCTGACCCATGTGCCACCCTGGTGGCGTCGGCCGGAAGCACGTCTGGCGCGCGCTGTATCGCACACGTAACGCTTTGAGACGGTCTGAAACTCCCCCATGCCCCGGGCATGTGGAAGAACCGTTGTCGGTCGGAGGGCGTATTTTCTCCGGTCCGGTATCAAACTCCCGCGCGTCAGCGGTGGCAGGCGTTTCTGGTCACGTCTGCAGCCCAGCGGGTGGGTCGCGATGCTGATGCGCGTGGTTGCGCGACGCTGCAATGCCAAGCCCGATCCCCACCGGGCAATGTGCAGCTTGCCGCCGCGATCGTACCTGGGCCGGCGGCGGCAATCCCCACATTTTTCCGCTGCCGGCTCAGGACATCGACCGCCGCGGTTCGTCGATCATATTCAATCGCACCTGAGTTGGCGTTTTCGGGCGCGGCCTACTAGATTGGGGCATGCCCCCGATTGCTGACTCCACACTTCCTGCCACCGGTTTCGCGCCGTTACGGCGCTTCCTCCCCTATCTCTGGCCCGAGGGCGATAGCGCACTCAGGACGCGCGTGGTCTTTGCGCTGCTGCTGGTGCTCGTCGCCAAGGGGGCGACGTTGCTGATGCCCTTTGCCTACAAGGCAGCGATCGACCGGATGACGCCGGGGCTTGAGCCTGCGGTCGCGCTCGCGGTTGCGCTGGTGGTGGCCTATGCCGCCGCGCGCTTCGGCGGCGTGCTGTTCGACAATCTGCGCAACGCCATCTTCGAGCGCGTCGGTCAGGACGCGACGCGACGCCTGTCGGCAAATGTCTTCGAGCATCTCCACGGCCTGTCGCTGCGCTTCCATCTCGAACGTCGCACGGGCGCGGTGACCAAGGTGGTCGAGCGCGGGACCAAGAGCATCGACGTGATGCTCTATTTTCTGCTGTTCAATATCGCGCCGACGGTGATCGAGCTGGTTGCGGTTACCGCGATCTTCCAGGTGAAGTTCGGCTTCGGGCTGGTCGCCGCGACGCTGGCGATGGTGATCGCTTATATCTGGTTCACGCGCGCGATCACCGACTGGCGCGCCAAGCTCCGCGAACAGATGAACGATCTCGACACGGGCGCGGTCTCGCGTGCGGTGGATTCGCTGCTCAATTACGAGACCGTCAAATATTTCAACGCCGAGGCGCGCGAGGCAGAGCGTTACGGCCGCGCGGTGCAGGCCTATGCCAATGCGGCGGTCAAGAACGAGAGCTCGCTCGCGATTCTCAATGTCGGTCAGTCGCTGATCACCAATCTGATGATGGCGGGCGCAATGGCGTACACCGTCTGGGGCTGGAGCACGGGGCGCTTCACCACGGGCGACGTCGTCCTCGTCAACACGCTGCTCGCGCAGCTCTTCCGTCCGCTCGACCTGCTCGGCATGGTTTATCGCACCGTGCGTCAGGGGCTGATCGACATGGACGCGATGTTCGCGCTGGTCGACACCGCGGCCGAGGTCACCGACGCGCCGGGCGCGCCCGCGCTTGCGGTGGGGGAAGGGCGGCTGACCTTCGACGACGTCTCCTTCGCCTATGATGCTGAACGGCCGATCCTCAAGGGCGTGAGCTTCGAGATCGCGCCCGGCGGCACGCTCGCCGTGGTGGGGCCTTCGGGGGCAGGCAAGTCGACGCTCGCGCGTCTCCTGTTCCGCTTTTACGACGTGACCGGCGGGCGCATCCTGATCGACGGCCAGGATATCGCGAAGGTGACGCAGACCTCGCTGCGTGGCGCGATCGGCATCGTGCCGCAGGATACCGTGCTCTTCAACGACACGATCGGCTACAATATCGGCTATGGCCGCGAGGGTTCGGGGCAGGCCGAGATCGAGGCCGCCGCGCGCGGCGCGTCGATCGCGGGGTTCATCGAAAGCTTGCCCGACGGGTATCAGGCGCGCGTCGGCGAGCGCGGTCTCAAGCTTTCGGGTGGCGAGAAGCAGCGCGTCGCGATCGCGCGGACGCTGCTCAAGAATCCGCCGATCCTGATCCTCGACGAAGCGACGAGCGCGCTCGACAGTCGTACCGAAGCCGAGATCCAGGGCACATTGAACGCGGTTGCGGCCAGGCGCACGACAATCGTGATCGCGCACCGGCTCTCGACCGTGGTCGACGCCGACGAGATCGTCGTGCTCGAAGCCGGGCGCGTCGTCGAGCGCGGCACGCACCGTGCGCTACTGCGCAAACAGGGGCTTTATGCCGAGATGTGGACGCGCCAGGCGTCCGAACGCGAGATGGAGGAGGCCTGAGCGAAAGGGGTTCGACAAGCGCGGCCCAATGGTTATGGGTCGTCGGCGATGCAGTCCCCTGAAGCGATCCTCCAGCATACATTCGGATTCCCCGCGTTTCGCGGCGTCCAGCGCGCGGTGGTCGACCGCGTTCTGGCGCGTGAGCGGACGCTCGCGGTGATGCCCACCGGGGCGGGCAAGTCGCTCTGCTATCAATTGCCCGCGCTCGCGCTCGAGGGAACGTGCGTCGTCGTCTCGCCGCTGATCGCGCTGATGCACGACCAGTTGCGCGCGGCGACCGCGGTCGGCATCCGCGCGGCGACGCTCACCTCGGCGGACGACAACCGCGCCGAGACGCTGGCGCGCTTCAGAAACGGCGATCTCGACCTGCTCTATGTCGCGCCCGAACGCGCTTCCGGCGAGAGTTTCCGCAACCTGCTCCGCCAGAGCCCGATCGCACTCTTCGCGATCGACGAGGCGCATTGCGTGTCCGAATGGGGGCATGATTTCCGGCCCGATTACCGGATGCTGCGTCCACTGCTCGACGATTTCCCCGACGTGCCGCGCCTCGCGCTGACCGCGACCGCCGACGAGCATACGCGCGCAGACATCCTCGTTCAGCTCGGCATCCCCGAGGACGGGCTGATCGTTGCGGGCTTCGACCGCCCCAACATCCGTTACGCGATCAGTCCCCGCCAGGGCACCGGACAGCAGATCGCCGCGCTCGTTTCGGAAACCCGGGGCGCGGGCATCGTCTATTCGCAGACGCGCAGCGGGACCGAGCGGCTGGCGGCGACGCTCGCGGGCACGGGACGGCCCGTGCGCATCTACCACGCCGGGCTCGACTCTGCGACGCGCGCGCGCAACCAGCATGATTTCGTGGCGAGCGAGGATATGGTGATGGTCGCCACCATCGCCTTCGGCATGGGCATCGACAAGCCCGATGTCCGCTTCGTCGCGCATGCCGGCCTGCCCAAGTCGATCGAGGCCTATTATCAGGAAACCGGCCGTGCGGGCCGTGACGGCGAGCCCGCGGTTGCGCATCTCTATTGGGGCGCCGAGGATTTCGCGCGCGCGCACCAGCGCATCGGCGAGGTCGAGCCGGCGCGGCAGACGGGCGAGCGCGTGCGGCTTTCGGCGCTGGGCGCGCTGGTCGAGACCGCCACGTGCCGCCGCCGCATCCTGCTCCGCCATTTCGGCGAGAATCCGCCCGAGGCTTGCGGCAATTGCGACAATTGCTTGCAACCGCCATCCGCGATCGACGCGACCGAGACCGCGCGCAAGTTCCTGTCCGCGGTCTATCGCACCGGGCAGAGCTTCGGCGTCGGGCATATCGAGGCGGTGCTGACCGGCCAGACCAACGACAAGGTGCGCCAGCGCGGGCATGATGCGCTCTCTGTCTTCGGCATCGTTGACGGGGACGAGGCCGCGCTGATCAAGCCCGTTTCGCGCGCGCTGCTGCTGCGCGACGCGCTCAGGACGAGCGAGCATGGCGGCCTCGAATTCGGCCCCGAGGCGCGCGCTATTTTGAAGGGCGAACGGGCTGTGAAACTTGTCCTGCCGCCAAAGCGCGAACGCCGCCGCCGCTATGCCGAGGCCAATCCCGTTGATGACCCGCTGTTCGAGGCGCTGCGCGCGAAGCGCCGCGAGCTCGCGCAGGAGGCCGACGTCCCGCCCTATGTGATCTTCCACGATTCGACGCTGCGCGAAATTGCCCAGCGCCGTCCCCGCAGCCTTGACGCGATGGCCGGGATATCGGGCATCGGCACCCGAAAGCTCGAAGCCTATGGCGAGGCCTTTGTCGAGGTCGTGCTCGAGGCGGGGTGATGGCCTCGGCTTCGAGCCGCAATCGCGACGAGCCGGCATTCTCGAAGAGTGTGTGCGGGATAGGCAGCCGAGGTGCCGGCTGAACCAAAGTTTATCCGGTGGTCTTGGGGCTATGTCTTTGATATTCTGCTTTGGCGGCAAGCGCCGCATGCCTTGCGGAGCTGCGAATGAAGCAGGAGTTCGGCCCAGCGACGAAGCGGAGGGAACTCCAGCTTTTCCTCTTTCTGACCGTTGTCCTGTTTCCCCTTCTGGCCATCGGTATCGTCGCGGCATACGGTTTCGTCGTCTGGATGTGGCAGCTCATGATGGGGCCGCCGGGCATATGACGCGAGTGGCGGCCTTCTCGCCCGCACGGCGCGCGTTCCTGCGCGGCGGGGTGCAGGCGGAGCCGGCATTGCGGCCGCCTTGGGCGCTCGACGAGCCCAATTTTCTGGTTGCGTGCGATGGTTGCGGGGTTTGCATCGAGGCATGCCCGGAACATGTCCTTGCGCGCAGCGAAGGCGGATATCCGGTCTTCGACCCCATGCTTGGCGAGTGCCTGTTCTGCGAGGCCTGCGTGACGGCCTGCATCCCGCGTGCGCTTGACAAGACACAAGCCCAGCCGGCCTGGAGGTTGAAGGCCGGCATCGCTTCGACCTGCCTCGCGAAGAACGGCGTAACCTGCTTCAGTTGCCGCGATGCGTGCGGTGAGATGGCGATCCGTTTCAGGCCCGCTCAGGGCGGGGCGGCGCCCGAACTCGATACCGATCGCTGCACAGGGTGCGGCGCGTGTGTCGGCATCTGCCCGGTATCCGCGATATCGCTCGCCCGCCCGGAGAATCCGCATGGATGACGAAGTCCATATCGCGAGCTTCATCGTCCGGCATGTTCCCGAAGCCGCGACGGCGCTCGATCGGCTGGCCGCGGAGTGGGAGGGGCTGGAAATCGCGGCACGCGAGGACGGTCGCATGATCCTGCTCCACGAATGTGGCGGCACGCGCGAACTGCTTGGCTGCATGGACGCCGCACGCGCCATAGCGGGCGTGATCAGCATCAATCTTGTGTACCACCATGCCGAGCCCGGCGCCGCGCTCGCCCAGGAGTGCGTGCCGGCGGGCTGAACAGGAAGGCCGGTCATGACGACACGTCGCGATTTCATCCGGGCGAGCGCCGTCGGCGCGGCTGCCTCGGTGGCGGGCATGACGCTTCCTCCGCGGCTGGCAGAGGCTGCTGCCCAGGCGACGCCAGGCGAACTCAAATGGAGCAAAGCGCCGTGTCGCTTCTGCGGCACCGGATGCGGCGTGTCGGTCGCGGTGCAGGACAATCGCGTCGTGGCGACGCACGGCGATCCCGAGGCTGAGGTGAATCGCGGGCTCAACTGCGTGAAAGGCTATTTTCTCTCCAAGATCATGTACGGCGCTGATCGGCTGACGACTCCGCTGCTGCGCAAGAAGGACGGGCAGTTCTCCAAGGATGGCGACTTCGTGCCGGTGAGCTGGGACGAGGCGTTCGATGTGATGGCGGCGCAGTTCAAGCGCGTGCTCAAGGAAAAGGGCGGCACGGGCATCGGCATGGCGGGCTCGGGCCAATGGACGGTCTGGGAAGGCTATGCCGCGAACAAGCTGATGAAGGCGGGTTTCCGCAGCAATCACCTCGATCCCAATGCCCGGCATTGCATGGCATTGGCGGTGATGGGCTTCATGCGTACCTTCGGCATCGACGAACCGATGGGCTGCTATGACGATTTCGAGGCCGCCGACGCCTTCGTGCTGTGGGGCTCGAATATGGCGGAAATGCACCCGATCCTCTGGACGCGCGTCACCGATCGTCGCCTCTCACACCCCCATGTGAAGGTGGCTGTGCTCTCGACCTTCGAGCATCGCAGCTTCGATCTTGCGGACATCCCGATCATCTTCAAGCCGCAGACCGATCTCGTCATCCTCAACTACATCGCCAACCACATCATCCGGGAAGGCAAGGTCAACGAGGATTTCGTCCGCAAGCATGTGAGCTTCAAGCGCGGGAACGACGATATCGGCTATGGCCTGCGACCCGACAATCCGCTCGAGGTGAAAGCCAGAAACGCGAAGGATCCCGGCGGCGGCCAGCCGATCGATTTCGATGCGTTCGCAAAATTCGTGGAGCCCTACACACTTGACTACGCCGCCGAGATGAGCGGCGTCGAAAAGGGCTGGCTCAGGCATCTCGCCGAGCTCTACGCGGACCCCAAGGTCAAGGTGATGTCGCTGTGGACGATGGGCTTCAACCAGCACACGCGTGGCACCTGGGCCAACAACATGGTCTACAACATCCATCTGCTGACGGGTAAGATCTCGACGCCGGGCAACAGCCCCTTCTCGCTGACCGGGCAGCCCTCGGCGTGCGGCACCGCGCGCGAGGTGGGCACCTTCTCGCACCGCCTGCCCGCGGATCTCGTGGTCACCAATCCTGAGCATCGCCGACACGCCGAGGAGATCTGGAAGATCCCGCACGGCACGATCGTAGACAAGGTCGGCTATCACATCGTCGAGCAGAACCGGATGCTCAAGGATGGAAAGCTCAACGCCTATTGGGTGATGGCCAACAACAACATGCAGGCCGCCGCCAACCTCAACGAGGAAGGCTATCCGGGCTATCGCAACCCCGACAATTTCATCGTCGTCTCGGATCCCTATCCGACCGTAACTGCGCAGGCCGCCGACCTGATCCTGCCGACCGCGATGTGGGTCGAGAAGGAAGGCGCCTATGGCAATGCCGAGCGCCGGACGCAGTTCTGGCACCAACTCGTCAAGGCTCCGGGCGAGGCGCGCTCCGACCTATGGCAGCTCATGGAATTCTCCAAGCGCTTCACCACCGACGAATGCTGGTCCGCCGAACTGCTCGCAGCCAATCCGGCGTACAAGGGCAAGACGTTGTTCGACGTGCTGTTCCGCAACGGCAAGGTCGATCGCTTCCCGGTGGGCGACGTCGAGGCGGGATACGACAATGACGAGGCGAAGGTCTTCGGCTTTTACCCGCAAAAGGGGCTGTTCGAGGAATATGCCGAGTTTGGCCGCGGCCATGGTCACGATCTCGCGCCCTTCGACCAATATCACAAGGCGCGCGGCCTGCGCTGGCCCGTGGTCAACGGGCGTGAGACGCGCTGGCGCTTCAAGGAAGGCAGCGATCCCTATGTGAAGCCCGGCAGCGACTGGCAGTTCTATGGCAACAAGGACGGACGCGCGGTGATCTGGGCGCTGCCCTATGAGCCGCCCGCCGAAGCGCCCGACGCCGAATATGACCTCTGGCTCGTCACGGGGCGCGTGCTGGAGCACTGGCATTCAGGGTCGATGACGATGCGCGTGCCCGAGCTCTACAAGGCCTTTCCTGCTGCGGTCGTGTTCATGAATCCCGACGACGCCAAGGCGCGCGGGCTCAAGCGTGGTGACGAGGTGAAGGTGATCTCGCGCCGCGGAGAGATGCGCAGCCGCGTCGAGACGCGCGGACGCAATCGCGTGCCGTGCGGCCTCGTCTTCGTGCCCTGGTTCGACGCCGGGCAGCTCATCAACAAGTCGACGCTCGATGCGACCTGTCCGATCTCGAAGCAGACCGATTTCAAGAAATGCGCGGTGAAGGTGGTGATGGCCTGAAAGGGGATCGAGAATGCGTTCTGCCATATCGTCGCTCCTGGCCCTCACGCTAGCCCTGGGCGGATGCGGATCGGGGCATGAAGAGGTGCCGGGCAAGAGCCCCGACGATCCCGTCGTCATCACCAATGCGGGTCAGCAGATCGACGCGATGCGCCGCGGCGTTCCTATCGACAAGGAGGCAAGTCCGCCCCCGATGGCGCGCGTGGAGAATTTCGATCGTCCGCGGCCGGTGAATTATGAAATGCAGCCGCCGACGATCCCGCACGCGATCGACAACTACCAGCTCACCGTCAACACCAACCGGTGCATGCTGTGCCACACGCGCTCCAACGCCGTGAAGTTCCAAGCGCCGCCCGTCAGCGAAAATCACTATGTCACGCGCGAGGGGAAGGTTCTCGAGCAGATATCCTCGCGTCGCTATTTCTGTGTCCAGTGCCATGTCGTGCAAACCGACGCGCCGCCGCTGGTGGACAATAATTTCAAGGGCATCGAGATCAGCTCGACGGGGGAGGCAGCAAGATGATCGGGGCTCGAATCCGCGCGATCTGGAATGGCGTCTGGTCGTGGCTGCGGCCCTTCTGGAGCGCGCTAAGCTCGCCCAGCGTGCACTTCAGCCTCGGATTCCTGACGCTCGGCGGTTTCATCGCGGGCATCATGTTCTGGGGTGGCTTCAACACCGCGATGGAGGCGACCAATACCGAGCAATTCTGCACGGGCTGCCACGAGATGCACGACAATGTGTTCGCCGAGCTGAAGACGACGATCCACTACAATAATCGCTCGGGCGTGCGCGCGGTCTGCTCGGACTGCCACGTTCCGCACAACTGGACCGACAAGATGGCGCGCAAGATGCAGGCGTCGAAGGAGGTCTGGGGCAAGATCTTCGGCACCGTGAACACACGCGAGAAGTTCCTCGACAAGCGGCTTGAGCTCGCCAAACACGAATGGGCACGGCTGAAGGCAAATGACTCACTAGAATGCCGCAACTGCCATCAATATGACTCGATGGATCTCACGCGTCAGTCGCGCCGCGCCGCGCAGATCCACCAGCGCTATCTCGGCACCGGCAAGAACACCTGCATCGACTGCCACAAGGGCATTGCGCACCAGTTGCCCAACATGACCAGAATTCCACAGGGCTGACTCTCGAGCTGCTACGAGTTTCGTCGCGGACTGGCCGGTAGCCTATCCGTCAGTCCGCTCCTGGCCGACATCGGTCGCCCGTTCGGCTTATTCCTCGATCAGGTCGAGATAGGTGATCACATCATTGTCCGTGGCGATGAACAGGCCATCCTGCAATTCGGTGGGCTGGCGCGCGGCGATTGTGATCGCCTCTGAGAGCGGCCCGTAGAACAGCGTCGTCGCGGCGCCGCCCTCTGCCTCGCCGTCGAGGTGATAGAGGCGGACGGATATGGTGTCGGAAACGCTTCTCATCGTACCCGCAAGCTAGAAACCAAAAGTCCCGCGCCGACAAGGCGGAAGGCATCTGCCCTCGCCCGTCGCTGCGGGACCTTCAATTCGCCATTTCTGCTTAGGCCTTGGCGCGCTCGATGGCTTCCTCGAGCACCTTGCGCGCGTCGTCCGCATTGCCCCAGGTGCCGACGCGGACCCACTTCTCGGACTCCAGGTCCTTATAGTGGGTGAAGAAGTGCTCGATCTGCGCCATCACGATTGAGGGCAGGTCGTCCTTCTCGCCGACATCGGTGTAATAGGGGAAGGTTTTGTCGACGGGCACCGTCAGCAGCTTTTCGTCGCCGCCGGCCTCGTCTTCCAGATAGAGCACCGCGATCGGGCGCACCTTCACCACGGAGCCGGGGATGAAGGGTGAACGCGCGACGACGAGCGCGTCGAGCGGATCGCCGTCGGGCGACAGTGTGTGCGGGATGAAGCCGTAATTGGCGGGATAGCGCATCGGCGTGTGGAGGATGCGATCGACGAACAGCGCGCCCGACTTCTTGTCGAACTCGTATTTCACGGGTTCGCCGCCGACGGGCACTTCGATGATGACGTTGATGCTCTCGGGCGGGTTGTCCCCGACCGGGATAAGGTCGATGTTCAAGGTTTAGGCTCCAGAAGACGGTCGAGAGTCGCCGCGCCGTTAGCCGCTTTTTCGAGCCTTGGATAGCGCAGACCGCCCGCATAGGCGATTTCCACATCGCGGAAGCGATCACCTGACTGGATCAGGAGCCGAATGGGCGCCTTGTTGCTTTTGGCCGCGGTGATCGCCTCC
The DNA here is from genome assembly GCF_003590775.1 of Sphingomonas cavernae. GTDB lineage: Bacteria > Pseudomonadota > Alphaproteobacteria > Sphingomonadales > Sphingomonadaceae > Sphingobium_A > Sphingobium_A cavernae. The sequence continues at coordinate 1,539,558 of NZ_QYUM01000002.1, forward strand.
TTGATGCGATCGTCCGACCAGGCGTGGCCCGCGACCGCGACGATCTTGTCGCTGATGCGCAGCCCCGCGTCGAATGCCGGGCTGTCCCACATCACCTGGCTCACCTCGCCGCTGTTCTTGACCGTCAGGCCCAGCGAATAGCTCAGATCGGTGTTCTTGCCGCGGCGCTCGCCATCGGTGATGAAGCTTGTCGGCTCCTCGGTATAGACGAGGCGATAGCCAGCATCGGTGAAGCCCTTGAGCGGCGCGTTCTTCGAGGTCTCGGCCAGACGCTGCGTCAGAAAGCCCGCCCAGTCCCAGGCGACGACGCCGTTGAGCGCCGCGACGACATCGCCGAACACATAGGTGCGCACGCCCCAGTCCCCGTCGCGGCCGCCGAAGAAGCTTTGCGCGAAATCGTCCATCGACTTCCTGCCGCCCGATTGCCTGCGGATGATCGTGTCGGCTTCGAGCCAGACGAGCATGCCGCCATTGTAATAGTCTTCCGAACGTTGCCAGCTCGTCCAGCCCTTGGGCTTGCGCGGCGTGATGACGGGATCGTTGGTCGTGTCGCGCAGCGGGCGCCATTGCAGGCCCGCGCGATTGTCGAGGCTGGCGGCGATGGAGGCGAGCGCGTCCAGCGTCTCCTGCTTCGAGAACAGCCCCGAACGCGCACCGAGCACATAGCCCCAGAACTGCGTCTGCCCTTCATAGACCCAGAGCAGATCGTCGTTCATCGGCACGTTGAAATTGGGCGTCCAGTTGCCCGCAGGACGGCGATGCTTGCCGTTCCAGCTATGCGTGAGCTCGTGCGGCAGCAGGTTGCGGCGGCCGGGGCCCTTGTCCCACTCGGTGAAATATTCACGGTTCACGCCGTTTTCGGAGGAACGGTGATGCTCGAGCCCGATCCCGCCCATCTCATCGGTCAGCGCCAGCAGGAATTCGTACTTGTCGTAATGCTGCACGCCGAACAGCTTGACCGCCTGCTCGGCGAGCCGACGATGCGCCGCAATGTGCTCGGGCTTGGCCGCGAGATATTTGGCCTCGTCAGCGACGATGTTGAGGCCGACGCGCGGGGTCAGTTGCTCGCGGCGGAAATGCCTGCCCGCAAAGACGGGCGAATCGATGAGCGTCTCGTAATCGGTGGTTTCGTAGTTGTAGGTCGAGCCATTGGCGCTCGACGGCAGGCCCGACGCCGCCTTCCACCCGGAGGGATATTTCACCGTCGCCTTCACCGGGATACGACGCGTGAAATAGCCGGCGGGGTAGAGCGAGACCTGCTCGAACTGCAGGTTCATCATGACGGGCGTGATGACGACGCGACCCTGATCCTCATCGGTCGCGGAGACGAAGTCGAAGCTGATGTCGAGCTGAGACGCGCCCTCGGGCACGTCGATATGGAAGGCGTGGACGTCCAGATTGTCGCGCCGCCATGCGAGCGTCTTGCCTGCCGCACGAATCTTGAGGCCGGCGAGCTTCTCGATCTCGCCACGCGGCGCATGCTTGCCGGGCAGCCAGTCGGAAAAGAGCAAGGTCATGGCCCCCGCCTTGGCGACGGGGATGGTCTGCTTCACGCGGTAGATCGCCCGCTGGACGTCGGTCGCGTCGACATCGAGCGTCATTGTGCCGGGATAGGCGATGTCTTGCGGCGGTGCGATCGTGTCGGCCACCGGTGCTGGCTGTGAAACGCTGTTCTGCGCCAATGCGGACGTGGACGCGAGCAGCAGCGGCATAACAATCAGACGTGCGAACATGGAAAGGATTTCCCCCGGAATCATGCGATATTGTTACATGCTCTTAGGGCGACCGACGCGCTGGGGTCCACCCCCGCGCGCAAGATTCATGCTCCACCCAGCGTGTTGATGACGAATGCGAGGATGCCGATGTTGAACACGAACGCCGCCATGCTCTGCAGCAGCACGATTCGCCGCATATGTCCGCCCGCAACGGTGACGTCGGACGTCTGGAAGGTCATGCCCAGCGTGAAGCTGAAATAGAGGAAGTCCCAGTAATCGGGGGTGTCGTCTCCCGGAAACTCCAGTCCGCCGAAATCGCCCGCGGCGTCGGGCAGATAATAGAGATGCGCATAATGCATCGCGAACACCGTGTTGGCGAACAGCCAGGTGCTCGCGAGCGATATGACCACGACAAGCGCATCGCGTGCGTCGCGCGTCTCGCCCGGGCTGAGCAGCGACCCGATCGTCACGAGTATGGCGATCAAGACGACGACGGTGATAACCAGCATGAGCAGCCGGTTGGCGTCGTTCGCAGCCGCATGATTGCGCATCACGTCGGCGTCGCCTTGTTTGAGCAGCATTGCGGCCGCGATCAGGAAGCAGAGCGCGGCGGCGTCAAATGCCGCCAGCAGCGCCAGCCGCCAGTCTTCAGGTGCAAATAGCTGGGCAGCAGTCGGGATGCCGAAGATCAGAACGAACAGGAACAGCAGGAAGCGCGGCGGCGCTATCCGATTGCCCACACCCTTGCGTTCCGGCTGCGTCATGATGCGGACGCTAGCGATTTTGAAAACTCTCTACTAGATAGCGCAGCATTATGGCTGGACAGACCCCAAATCGCATCCGTGGAACGCAGGACATGCTCGGCGAGGCGCAGCGCGCCTATCAGCATGTCGTCGACACGTTCGACCGCGTCCGCGTGCTCTACGGCTTCCAGCGCGTCGAGGTGCCCGTGTTCGAGGCGACCGCGGTCTTCGCACGCTCGATCGGCGAGACCACCGATGTCGTCTCGAAGGAGATGTATACCTTTCCCGATCGCGGTGGGGATTCGCTGACGCTGCGCCCCGAATTCACCGCGGGCATCTGCCGCGCCTATCTGACCGAGGGCTGGCAGCAGTTCGCCCCACTGAAGCTCGCGGCCTCGGGCCCGGTATTTCGCTATGAACGCCCGCAGAAAGGACGTTTTCGCCAGTTCCACCAGATCGATGCCGAGATCATCGGCGCCGCCGAACCGCAGGCGGATATTGAGCTGCTCGTCTTTGCCGACCAGCTCTTGCGCGAACTCGGCATTGCCGACGAGGTGACGCTTCAGCTCAACACGTTGGGCGACGCGCCGACGCGCGACGCCTGGCGCGCCGCGCTGATCGCGCATTTCGAGAAGCACCGCGGCGAACTGTCGGAGGACAGTCTCGATCGGCTCGCGCGCAATCCGCTGCGTATTCTCGACAGCAAGGATCCGCGCGACCGGCCGATCGCCGACAGCGCGCCCGGGATCGACGGCTTCCTGACCGAGGAAGCTGCGGCCTATTTCGCCGCGGTGACGTCGGGGCTAGACGCCGCGGGCGTGAAATGGACGCGCAACGAAACGCTGGTGCGCGGGCTTGATTATTATCGCCACACCGCCTTCGAGTTCGTCACCGACCGGCTGGGCGCGCAGGGCACGGTGCTTGCGGGCGGGCGTTATGACGGGCTGATCGGCTCGCTCGGCGGTCCTGAAACCCCAGGCGTTGGCTGGGCTGCGGGGATCGAACGGCTGGCGATGCTGGCGGGTGCGCCGGCAGCCGAAGGACCGCAGGTCGCGCTGATCCCGATGGGCGCAGCCGCCGAGGCCGCGGCGCAGGGCATCGTTGCCGCGCTGCGCCGCGCGGGGGTTTCGGCCGATATGGCGTATCGCGGCAATATGAAGAAGCGCATGCAGAAGGCGAATACCGCGGGTGCGCGCTTCGCTGTCATCCTTGGCGATGATGAACTCGCGAAGGGCGTCGCAGCGGTCAAGGATCTCGCTTCGGGTGCGCAGTCCGAAGTGACGCTGGATACGCTGGTGGAAGCGGTCCGGGCGGCATGATCTCGATCTCGGCCGACCGCATTGCCGCGATCGAGGCGCGGCGCGACGAGCTGCAGGCGATGATGACGCGCAGCGACCTCGCGCCCGAGCAGTTCGTTGCGCTGTCCAAGGAATATGCCGAGATCGAACCCGTCGCGATCGCTGCGGGCGAGGTGCGCCGGCTGCGCGCCGAACTCGAGGTGCTGGGCGGGCTGGTCACCGACAGCAGCGCCGAGCAGGAGATTCGCGAAATGGCGGTCGAGGAGGCGGCGGAAATCCGCGACAAGCTGCCTCAGGCCGAACGGGATCTCGCGCTGCGGCTGCTGCCGAAGGACGTCGCGGATCAGCGGCCCGCGATGCTCGAAATCCGCGCGGGAACGGGCGGGGATGAGGCGGCGCTGTTCGCGGGCGATCTCTTTCGCATGTATTCGCGCTTCGCCGAAAATCAGGGCTGGCGCGTCGAGCTGATTTCGGCCAGCCCCTCGGATGTTGGCGGCTACAAGGAAGTCGTCGCCAGCCTGTCGGGCCAGGGCGTGTTCGCGCGGATGAAGTTTGAGAGCGGCGTCCACCGCGTTCAGCGCGTCCCCGTCACCGAAAGCGGCGGGCGAATCCATACTTCCGCGGCGACCGTGGCGGTGCTCCCCGAGCCTGAAGAAGTCGATGTCGACATCGACGACAAGGATTTGCGCATCGACGTCTTCCGCTCGTCGGGCGCGGGCGGGCAGCACGTCAACACCACCGACAGCGCGGTGCGCATCACCCACCTGCCGTCGGGCATCGTTGTCAGCCAGCAGGACGAAAAGTCGCAGCACAAGAACAAGGCCAAGGCAATGAAGGTGCTGCGCGCACGCCTTTATGAGGCCGAACGCGAGCGCCTGGCGAGCGCGCAGGCGGGCGCGCGCAAATCGATGGTCGGATCGGGCGACCGATCGGAGCGCATCCGCACCTATAATTTCCCGCAGGGACGCGTGACCGATCACCGGATCAACCTGACGCTGCATCGACTCCCCGAAATCCTCGAGGGGCAGCTCGACGAACTCGTCTCCGCACTGGTCGCCGAGGATGAGGCTGAGCGGCTTGCCAATCTCGATAGCTGAGGCGCTCCGCGTGGCCGCGGGGCGGCTTGACGGGGCAAGTGATACGCCGCGGCTCGACGCCGAGCTACTGATGGCGCATGCGCTGGGCGTTTCGCGAGAAGATGTGCTGCTGGGACGCGCGGGTTCGGTGGCGCCGGCTCGATTCGAGGCGCTGGTCGAGCGCCGCCTGACAGGTGAGCCACTGGCCTATATCACGGGCACGCGCGATTTCTGGACGATCACGCTGGGCGTTGCCCCCGGAGTGCTGATCCCCCGCCCCGACAGCGAGACGCTGATCGAAGCGGGTGTCGCGCATTTCGGTTCGGACGGACCTCGAACAGTGCTCGATCTCGGCACCGGTCCGGGCACGCTGCTGCTCGCCGCGCTCGATCAATGGCCCGCGGCGATCGGGCTCGGCATCGATGCATCCGAAATCGCGCTCGATATCGCGCGGGCCAATGCGGCGCGGCTGGGCATGGCGGGCCGCGCGACTTTTCGGCATGGCGACTGGGCGAAGGGGCTGGCGGAGCGCTTCGACCTCATCCTGTGCAACCCGCCCTATATCGCCGAAAGCGAGCAGATCGCGCATGGCGTCAGCGGCTTTGAGCCGCACGAAGCGCTGTTTGCGGGTCCCGACGGACTGTCGGGCTATCGAAAACTGGCGTGCCAGATTCCTCCGCTGATCGCCGCGGGGGGGCTTGCCGCAATCGAGATAGGCTCCACGCAACGCACGGAGGTGGAAGCGTTTTTTGCCGACAGCGGCTGTGTGGTGACATGCCAGCGGGACCTGGGCGGTCGCGACCGCGCGATCCTGCTTTCGCGCCAATAACAGCGATAGCGGCTTTTTTCGCACATTTCCCCTTGGCGAGCGTCGGGTCGCTCGCTAGATAGGAAGCAGGGACGGGCAAATCGACAGCGTAGCTCTGAATTTGCCGTTACCTGCCCCCAAAGTCATGACGTCGCTGAAGTCCGGTGGCTCAGGCAAAAGGCACGACGCGCGCGCTTGAAAGCGTGCGCGGCAAGGCCGGACAGGGGCTGACAACCGTGTTAACGGGAGCGTTGTCTAGGTTTTACGCTAGTCAAGGACACATACAGCTTGATGAACAATCGTCAGTCCGGCCGCAGGCGCGGCCGCGGCGGCCAGCGGGCACAATCCGGCCCGGGCCGGCCCGAACAGGGCAATCGCATCGACAATCGTGCTCGCGGCAATGCGGCGCAGCTTCACGAGAAGTACAAGAACCTTGCGCGCGACGCCCAGACCCAGGGCGACCGGGTCATGGCCGAATATTATTTCCAGTTCGCGGATCATTATTTCCGCGTGCTCAATGAAGGCCGTGCCCGCTTCGAGGAAAATCGCCGCCAACGCGATGACATCCAGGACGATGAGGATATCGGCGAGGATGTCCGGGCAGAAGAGGCGCAGGACGAGGCTGGTGGCGAACGGCCGGAGCAGGACGACTTCCGTCGCCAGCGCCGCAATCGCGACCGCGCTCCCCAGCGTGAGGACCGCGAAGATGCTCCCGAACGGTATCAGGCGCAGGATCACGCATATGGCGATGAGCCGGCGGAGCCCGAGGCATCCGAGGCACAGTCGCCGCAGCCCGCGCCCCGTGCGCGTGCCGGCCTGCGGCCGCGCCGCGCCGCAAAGCCGGACACCAACGGTCATGCCGTGGATGCGCCTGCCGAGCTGAGCCTCGGCGCAGATCGCCTGCCGCCCGCACTGTCGGCGGCAACCGAGGAACCGGCTCCCGCGCCAAAGCCGCGCACGCGGCGTCCGCGCAAGTCGGCTGAAGCCGAGGCGACCGTCGAGAGCTGATTGACCTGAGGCTGATAGGCCTCCGCGTCAAATGCAAGACATCAAGGGGTGGTACCGTAATGCGGTGCCGCCCCTTTTGCATTGCGGGGCGTTCTATAATGTCATCAAACAGTCATTCTGCTGTCGCGTGGCTGTCATCAACGTGCCTTAGCGGCGTCACCGAACAGCGGGCGGGCGTCCGGAAATTCGATGAAGAGACAAAGCCGATGAAGACTCTCACTCTGGCCGCGTTGCTTGGTGCCACCGCGCTGACAGCACCCGCCAAGGCGCAGACTGCGCCTAGCGCCGCGGATATCCAGGCGCTTAAGGCGCAGATCGACGCGCTTCAGGCCAAGGTCACTGAACTTGAGGCACAGATGCAGGCGAGCAAGGCGACCGCGGCCGCGGCAAGCGCCGCCCCCGCCGCACAGGCGCCCGTCAAGACAGCGGAAGCTTCGGCACCAAGCTGGAAAGGCGCGCCGCAGTTCGAGGACAAGGCCAAGGGTTTCAGCTTCAAGCCGACCGGCTTCTTCCAGTTCGATACGGGCTATGTCGGCAACCCCGATGACGCGATCGCTACCACCAACCTCGGTTATCGCACGCGCGCACGCCGAATCGTGCTCGGTGCGCAGGGCAGCCTGCCCGGCGGCTTCGGCTACAAGGCCGAATTCAACTTCGCCAATGGCGAGGTGGGCTATGAGGACGTGATCCTGACCTGGCAGGGCAAGGGCAGCCCGTTGCTGGTGACGCTGGGCAATCAGTTTCCGCTCTCGGGTCTCGACGCGGTGACCAGCTCCAAGCTCGGCACTGTGCTGGAACGCGATCAGGCGACTGATGCGTTTGGCTTCGCTCGCCGGATCGGCGCTTCGATGGGCCTTGTCGACCCTAAGGACCGCTACACGCTGACCGCGGGCATCTTCCAGGGTCCGATCAACAACAGCTTTTCGGACAACCAGTGGCAGGCGAGCATCCGTGGCACCTTTGCACCCTGGATCGGCGACAATGGCCGACTCCATCTGGGCGCGAATTATCAGCATCGCGAAAACGCCACCACCATGACGCCCCAGGCGCGCTATCGCGCGCGGCCCTTCACCCAGTTGACCGACGTCCGTTTCGTCGACACGGGCACGCTCAACGTCAGGGGCGACGATATTCTGGGCGTCGAGCTCGCGGGCATCTTCGGCCCGTTCCATTTTGCCAGCGAGGCACGCAAGCTCTGGACCGACGGCTATTCGCCCAGCACCGGCAACACCGGCGCGGGACAGGTGCTCGAAAGCGCGCCCGACTTCTTCCAGGGATATGTGGAGGCGGGCTTCTTCTTCACCGGCGACACCCGCGCCTACAAGGCGGGCAAATGGGACAGAGTGAAGGTCAGCAATCCGGTCGACAAGGGCGGCATCGGCGCGATCCAGCTCAATGCGCGGCTCGACTATCTCGACCTTAGCGACCGCTTCGCCTCGGATCTGGTCCCCGCGCCGATCCTGATCAATGGCGGCCAGCAGACCGGCTATGAGATGAGCCTGATCTGGAACCCCGTCGATTATCTGCGTTTCCTGCTCCAATATTCGCACATCGAAGTGGAGGGCGGTCCGCAGGCTGCGACGGTGGTGCCGGTATCGACCCGGCCTGTCGACCAGCGCAGCTACGGCACAGATTCGGTCGCGTTGCGCGCGCAGATCGAATTCTGATCCCAGGACCCGATCGTTTGAGGCGGAGGCGCGAAGCGTGTCCGCTCAAAGCGTGAATCGGGTTCGCCCCCGAAACATTTTCCGGCTTCGCGCCGGGCGAGTGATAGGGCATGACATGCCTTCCAAGCGGAGGGGGATGTCATGCGTAAGCTGTTGGCTTTGGCTCTGGCCGTCGCACCGACGGTGTCGCTCGCGCAGAACGCGCAGGGCGATGTTGCGGTCACCATCTACAACAACAATCTCGCTCTGGTGCAGGACGTGCGCCAGATTGCGTTGCCCGCTGGCCGCGCGAAGATCGAGTTTCCCGATGTGTCCGCGCAAATCCGCGCCGAGACGGTGACGCTCGCCGGGGCCGATTTCGGCATCGTCGAGCAGAATTTCGATTATGATCTGCTGTCCCCATCCGCACTGATGGAAAAAGCGGTGGGGCAGGTGGTGACGATCGTCCGCACCAATCCGGGCACGGGAGCCGAGACGCGCGAGCAGGCCAAAGTGCTCGCGGTCAATGGTGGGGTGGTGCTTCAGATCGGACCAAGGATAGAGGTGCTGCGCGATGACGGGCTGCCCGTTCGCGTGATCTTCGATCGTGTGCCGCCCAATCTGCGCGCGCGGCCCACGCTTTCGGTGTCGCTCGATTCGGGGCGCGCGGGCACGCGGCCACTGACGCTCAGCTATCTGACACCCGGTCTCGGCTGGAAGGCCGACTATGTCGCGCTGTTCGACGAGGCGAAGGGCGCGATCGACGTCCAGGGCTGGATCACGCTCACCAACAATTCCGGAACGACTTACAGCAATGCCGAGACGCTGCTCGTCGCCGGTTCGGTGGGGCAGAATGACGGCGGCGGCTATCGCCCGGTGCGCCGCGGAGGTGGCGCACTTGAACGGCCGGGCACCGAAACCGCCGCGCGCGAACAACTCGGCGACTTCTATCTCTATCCGATCAAGGAACGCACCACGATCGCGCAGGCGCAGCAGAAGCAGGTCAGCTTTCTCGACGTCTCCGGTGCGCCGGCATCCAAGGCTTATGAATATCGCAATGGCTGGCTGGGGACGAGCGACGAGGCGCGCAGCGCCGCGACTGTGCTTAAATTCTCGAGCGCCAAATCGGACGGTCTCGGCGATGCGCTGCCGGCGGGCACGGTCCGCGTCTACGTCCGCGATGCGCGGGGCCAGCCACAGTTCATCGGCGAGAACAATATCGGGCACACCCCGATGGGGTCTTCGCTTGCGCTCAAGACGGGCGAAGCGTTCGACGTGAAAGTGCGGTCCGTGGTCGAAATGCGCGAAAAGCTCGGCAAGGATCGCTGGCGCACGACGATGCGTTACACGCTCACCAATGCGCGCGCCAATGCGGTGACGGTCGATCTGATTCAGGCGGGGCTCGACAATTGGTGGCAGGATACGCGGATCACCGATGAAAACCTGAAGAGCGAACGGCGTTCGGCCGATGAGGCGCTGTGGAAGGTGCCCGTGCCCGCCAACGGTGAAGCGGTCGTGACCGCGACCTTCGATACGCGCTATTGAGGCGGGCGCGATGCGCTGGCTCGCGCCCCTCTTGTTGCTGTCGGCGACGCACGCGCTCGCCGAAACGGTGACATCGCCCGGCCCCGATGCGGTTTCGGTGAGCATCTATCGCGCGCCACACCGCGGTGCTGACGAGGCGATGGATCTCGATTGGCTTCAGGGCTTCGCACTCGTGACCGAAACCCGGCGAGTATCGATCCCCGCGGGCGAGGGCGCGATACGCTTCGAAGGTGTCGCGGGCGGCATTCTTCCCGAAAGCGCGATCGTGACCGGGTTGCCCGAAGGTGTGTTCGAGAAGAACCAGGACTCCAATCTGCTGAGCTATGCGGCGCTCGCCTCGGGCACGCTCGGACGACCGGTGACGATCCGCCGCACCGATCGCGCGACGGGCAAGGTGACGGTGAGCGACGCGGTGCTCCGTTCTGCCGGAACCGGGGGCGGGGCAATCATCATCCAGAGTGCAGCGGGTTTCGAGGCGGTAAGCTGTTCGGGGCTGTCCGAGGCGACACTGTTCGCGCAAGTGCCCGAAGGTCTTTCGGCCAAGCCGACATTGTCGGTGCGCACGCGTAGCAACCGCGCGCTGACGGCGACCGTCACGCTTTCTTATCTCGCCGCCAATTTCGACTGGCAGGCCAATTATGTCGCGACGCTTGGGGAGGACGGCAAGTCGCTCGACCTGTTCGGCTGGGTGACGCTGGCGAGCGCTGATGAAACCACCTTTGTCAACGCGCACGCGATGGCGATCGCGGGACGCGTTCAGCGCGTTGAGGAAGAGAATCGTCCGAGTGCGGCTGACAAACCCTATCTCACCTGCTGGCCCAATCACACCACGACGAGCGGCCTGATGCCGCCGCCACCCCCGGCGCCACCGCCTCCACCGCCCGCGCCGATGATGGAGATGGCAATGGCAGCCCCGGCGGTCGGCGATGATTGCGATAGCTGCATCGTCGTGTCAGCAAACAGGGTCCGGCAGGAGGATCTGGCAGATCTCAAACTTTACCGCGTGCCCGAGCCGGTGACGGTCGCCGCCCACAGCCAGAAACAGGTGGCCTTGCTCGATAGGAAGCGCGTGCCCGTCTCGATCGTCTATCGCAGCCGTGTCGCCAGCGGCGACGCCGAGCAGCCCGAAATCCTCATCCGCGCGCGCAATCGCGAGGCAGACGGCCTCGGCCTGCCGCTGCCCCAGGGTTCGGTCGCAATCTACGACAAGGCTGCGGGGCGCGATCTTCTGCTGGGCGAGTCATCGCTCGATGACAAGGCGATTGGCGAGGACGTCGAGATCAAGGTGGGGGAAACCCCCAATGTCACCGCCGAAACCGATACGCTCGATTCGGGCAAGGACTGGGATCGCTATGCGCTCACCGTTTCCAACGCCAATCCCTGGCCGATCCGCTTCGAAGCCGAACTGACCGGATGGGACGGCGAAAGGCTTTCGGGATTCAGTCACAAGGTCCGGCGCAAGGACGGCAAATGGCTCTGGGAAAGCACAATCCCGGCCAATGGGACCGCACGGCTCGACTATCGCGTCAATGAAGCACGCGACTAGCGATCGTCCGCGCCGTCAGTCGCGTCCCGGCAACGGCTGCGGCCTGTGGTTTTCGTCCAACGCAACGAAGGTGTAGATCGCCTCGGTCACCTTGACCTCGGTCTCGCCGCGATCGCGCGTTGCGATCACTTCGATCTTGATGGCCAGGCTGGTGCGGCCGCGCCGCACGACATGCGCATAGATGGAAATGAGGTCGCGCACGAGAATCGGCGCGATGAACTCCATCGCTTCGATCGCGACCGTTGCAACAGGGCCCTGCGCCTCGCGCGAGGCAACGATGCCGCCCGCGATATCCATCTGCGAGAGAATCCAGCCGCCAAAGATATGGCCGTTGGAGTTGATGTCGCTGGGGCCGGGGACCACGCGCAATATGGGGTCGCGGGGCGCGCTGCCGATCTGGGTCATTCGTTCTCGTCCTTGGAAAAGTCCTGGATTTTCTCGTCATGGCCGGTGCCCGAACTCAGGAACACCAGCCCCATCAAAGCGGTGCCGAGCAACACCGAAAGCCCGACGCCCAGCACCGTCGCGATAATCATGTGAATGCTAAGCGGCCCATAGCTGAGCCGAAGATAGGCCAGCGCGGCGCCGATCGCGATGATCGCCGCCAACGCCATCCACGCCATCAGCTTCCTGTACCGGCGCCACGCGAAGCGGGCATATTCGGGATCGGAAAGGTCCGGCCTGTCGTCGGTCATGCCCTTTCCTTTGTGGCCAAGTCATGGGAACATCAAGGCTCCAGGGCATAAAAGAGCAAGGGAGAGTCGCAGCTATGACGATCCAGGCGATACTTGAGCGGAACCCGCATACGGTCATTTCCATCACCGGCGACACCAGTGTCGCGGACGCGGTGTCGATTCTCGCAGAGAAGCGCATAGGCGCGCTTCCCGTCGTCGAAAACGGCGCGGTGCTCGGAATCTTTTCTGAGCGTGACGTGATCTACTGCCTCGAGCGCGAGGGCGCGGCCGCGCTTGCAAAAACCGTGGCGGAGGTGATGACCGCGCCCGCGGTGACGACCGATCCCGAGACCACCGCGCTCGGTGCTCTGTCGCTGATGACGCAGCGACGCATCCGCCATCTCCCCGTCGTCAGAGGGGGCCGTATGGTCGGCTTCGTCTCGATCGGCGATCTCGTCAAATACCGTATCGACAAGATCGAGGCCGAAGCGAACGCGATGCGCGACTATATTCAGAGCGTTTAGGCAGCAGCAGGCCGACGCCGAAAGACGAGCCGAAGCAGCTCGTCGAGCGTCGCGCGTGCGAAGAGCAGAAGTAGCGCCGCGTAGGACAGCCCCCCAAGAGCGATGAGCGCCAGCAGGTGCGGCAGAGGGGCGAGCGGGGGCAGCATCGAGTCGCCTGCCCACGCGACAAGCGCCATCCCCGCGGCGGCGATCAGGCCTGGCGCCACCGCGCGCGCAAGATCGCGCCAGCGCGCGCCTATGACGGGTAGGGCGAGCGCGCACGCCGCGAGCGTGGTCACCGGAAAGCCGAAGAGCCACGCCCAGGCGAGCCCCGCGACCCCAAAGCGCGATCCGACCAGAAAGGCGATCACCATGATGGCA
>NZ_QYUM01000002.1:1557500-1558539 GCF_003590775.1 Sphingomonas cavernae
CTGCGGCGAAGATGTAACGGGGCTCAAGACGTGCACCGAAGCTTAGGGTGTGGATTTATCCACGCGGTAGCGGAGCGTTCCGTAAGCCTGTGAAGCCGAAGGGTAACCGACGGTGGAGGTATCGGAAGTGCGAATGCAGACATGAGTAGCGATAAAGAGGGTGAGATGCCCTCTCGCCGAAAGACCAAGGGTTCCTGCTTAAAGCTAATCTGAGCAGGGTGAGCCGGCCCTAAGACGAGCCCGAAGGGGGTAGTCGATGGGAACCACGTTAATATTCGTGGGCCTGGTGGTGTGTGACGGATCTCGTATGTTGTACGTCCTTAACGGATTGGACGTGCTTCGAAGAGGTTCCAGGAAATAGCCCCACCGTATAGACCGTACCCGAAACCGACACAGGTGGTCTGGTAGAGTATACCAAGGCGCTTGAGAGAAGTGTACTGAAGGAACTCGGCAAATTGCCTCCGTACCTTCGGAAGAAGGAGGCCCCACATCAAGGCAACTTTTTGTGGGGGGCACAGGCCAGGGGGTAGCGACTGTTTAGCAAAAACACAGGGCTCTGCTAAGTCGGCTTCAAGACGACGTATAGGGCCTGACGCCTGCCCGGTGCCTGAAGGTTAAGTGGAGGGGTGCAAGCTCCGAAATGAAGCCCAGGTAAACGGCGGCCGTAACTATAACGGTCCTAAGGTAGCGAAATTCCTTGTCGGGTAAGTTCCGACCTGCACGAATGGCGTAACGACTTCCCCACTGTCTCCAGTACATGCTCAGCGAAATTGAATTCTCCGTGAAGATGCGGAGTACCCGCGGTTAGACGGAAAGACCCCGTGCACCTTTACTGCAGCTTCAGAGTGGCATTAGGAAAGAATTGTGTAGCATAGGTGGGAGGCTTTGAAGCCGGGGCGCCAGCCCTGGTGGAGCCATAGGTGAAATACCACCCTGTTGTTTTCTGATGTCTAACCCAGCACCGTTATCCGGTGCGGGGACCCTCTGTGGCGGGTAGTTTGACTGGGGCGGTCGCCTCCTAAAGAGTAACGGAGGCGCG